>NZ_LNSA01000063.1 GCF_001468465.1 Sphingopyxis sp. H115 | reverse complement strand
TGTATGCGGACGTCAAAAATCCTCCCAGCCGCGAAGCGATGGGGAGGGGGACCGCCGCCGCCGGGGGGCGAGGGGCTACGACGTCGCGCCCATCAGCCCCTCCGTCAGCGCTTCGCGCTGCCACCTCCCCATGGCTGCGCCACAGGAGGATCTGTGGGCCGCAATCGCTCGCTGGAGGTCGTTCGATCCAGGTCGGCGCCCATGGCAGTAAACGATCGAAACCGGATGCTTCGACACGAAAAAAGGGGCCGGACGAGCCGGCCCCCAGTTTGTCTTCGGGTAACCGAAAGGAATATTACCAGAAGAAATCGTAGATCACGTCGACCACTTCGCCCGAATAGGTATCGACCAAAAGCGCGTCGTCGTAATAGCGGACCCAGCGATAGCCCCCATAAGCGGGCGGCAGGCGGTAATAGCCCGGATCGTTGATCCAGTAGCGCTGGCTGTAAAAGAGCGAGCCGAGCGTGAAGCCGATGCTGAAGCGCGTGTAGTTATAGCCGCGATACGGGTTGTAATAGCGCGGCATGCGGTAATAGCTGCGGTGCCGGTCGCGATAGCTGCGCCAGTCGTAGCGGCGGTCGCTGCGCCAGTCGCGGCTCCAGCGGTTGTGATTGCGATCGTAGCGGTCGTGGCGGCCGTCGCGATAACGCCGATCGACATAGCCGTTGCGATTGCGGTCGTAGCGGCGGTCGACGCGGTTGTCGTTGTTGCGGTCCCAGCGCCGGTCGAGGTCGCCGTTGCGATTGCGATCGTAGCGGCGGTCGACACGGCCATTG
>NZ_LNSA01000062.1 GCF_001468465.1 Sphingopyxis sp. H115 | reverse complement strand
TAGGCCGTGTTGACAAAAGGGATTCCCAAATCCTCCTCCTTCTGATTCAAGACTGCTTTTTGAGGATCAGTCATGGGTCGCGGGGATTTGTCGGATGCGGAGTGGGACCTGATTGGGCCGCTGCTGCCGCCTGAACGTGGTCGCTGGGCGCGGCCGTCGGGCGATAATCGTCGCTTTCTCAACGGCATGCTTCACGTGCTGCGGGTCGGCTGCCCTTGGCGCGACATGCACGAGCGCTACGGCAAGTGGAACTCGGTCTATGTCCGCTTCCGGCGCTGGGCCGAACAGGGTGTCTGGGATGCCCTGCTGCAAACGCTGGTCGATCTGGGTCTGACCGACGACTGGCAACATATGATCGACAGCACCAGCGTTCGCGGCCATGTTTCGGCAGCGGGCGGAAAAGGGGGGCTTGTGCGAACGCTCTTGGTCGATCACGCGGCGGCTTTACGAGCAAAATCCACGCCCGCTGCGACAATCAAGGACTGCCTGTCGGCTTCATCCTGACCGGCGGCGAGGCTTCTGATTACACCGCTGCCGAACCGCTGATGGCGATCCCCGTCGCCACACCCAAGGCGCTGCTCGCGGACAAGGGCTATGATGGTGATCGCTTCCGGGAAAGCCTGCTGACCCGGGGCATCCTGCCGATCATCCCGCCCCGCTCGAACCGCAAGGTGCCAGAGCATCCCGACTATCGCCGTTACAAGGACCGCAACCGCGTCGAGCGCATGTTCGGAAAGCTCAAACAGCAACGACGCATCGCCACTCGATATGACAAAACCCTTCTCTCGTTCGAGAGCTTCCTAAACCTCGCCGCCACGCGGCTATGGCTGAAGTCTTTTGTCAACGCGGCCTAG
>NZ_LNSA01000061.1 GCF_001468465.1 Sphingopyxis sp. H115 | reverse complement strand
GGACCCATGACTGATCCTCAAAAAGCAGTCTTGAATCAGAAGGAGGAGGATTTGGGAATCCCTTTTGTCAACACGGCCTAGGTCAGCGGCAAGATCAGGGGCGGCGACAAGGCGAGATCTCCGGCCTGGCGGATATCGACCGTGCACCCGGACGGCAGCATCGCCAGGTCGCCCGCATCGATGGTCAATGCGGACGATGCGCTCTCCCACGGGCCGATCCCCTGAACCGCCGGCGACAGCGCGATGCGCCAGGCGTCGCGCGTCTCCCCCGCCGCTTGGTCGACATGGTCGCGCCATCCCGCATCGGCGCGGCTGCATCGGATCCAGTCGATCGTCACCCCGCCCGCGCCATTGGCCCGGATCCGGCCATGGACAGGCGCCAGCGGCCGGAGCGCCCGCCCCGCGGCGGGGACCGCGATCTCGGTCAGCGCACCGCCGCCGCGCGATATCCATTGCAGCGTCGCGCTACCGCCCTCGGCCCACCGGGTGAACTCGGCGGGCAGTTCCAGCAACGCCGAATCGTCGAGCAGCACAAAGGCGTCTCCGGTCGCATGCGTCATTTCGTCTGCGGTTCCGGCGCGGCCGCGAAGCAGGCGCGACAGGCGCCACACGCCCGGCGATACAGCCTCGGCGATACCGAATTGCATCAGCTCGCCGCCGATCATCGCGCGGTTCGCCCCGCCCAATAGAGCAGCGTCGCCGACCGATTCGATCGTCATCGACGGATTGACGAGGGTCACCACCGCCGCATTGGCCAGATCGAACAGGCAATCGCTGGCCGCCGCCAGCGGTTCGGCAAGTTCCCCCAGCGCAGCCGCCGGACGGATCGAGCCGACCGAAATCGGCTCGGCGCCCGCCGCCGGAACGAACCAGCAGTCGGCCCCGCGCCAGCCATCGTTGCTGCCAGCGCCCGCGATCAGGATATGCGGCGCGGATGCCGCCGGCATGGCGATATTGGGCAAGTCGAACAAGCGGACCGTGCCGACGGCATCGGGCCAGTCGGGCGCCGCGACCGGAATACCGGGCGCGGCGGGCAGGTAAAAGGCGGGCAGCGGTTGATGGCGCTTCAGTTCGAGCAACAGCTCGCTGCCCCGGAC
>NZ_LNSA01000060.1 GCF_001468465.1 Sphingopyxis sp. H115 | reverse complement strand
ATCGCCACTCGATATGACAAAACCCTTCTCTCGTTCGAGAGCTTCCTAAACCTCGCCGCCACGCGGCTATGGCTGAAGTCTTTTGTCAACGCGGCCTAGGTTCTGACCATAGAAGGATAAAGCCATGACCGACATGCTGGCCACGCCGCGCCTTGCGTTACCATTACTTGCCGTCGCACAGGCGCAGAAGGAGGTCACACATAACGAGGCGCTCGTCCTACTCGACGCGCTGGTCCACGCCGCCGTGCTGGACGGGCCGCTCGCCGACCCGCCCGCCGATCCCGCCGAAGGGCAATGCTGGATCGTCGGTGCGGACCCGACGGGTGCCTGGTCGGGACAGGCGATGGCGATCGCGTGCTGGAGTGCTGGCGGATGGCGGTTCGCGGCGCCGCGGGCAGGCATGCGGGTGACACGCCTTGCCGACGGGGCGCGCCTTCGATTCGATGACAGCTCGTGGACCGGACCGGGGACTATCGCGGCGCCCGCCGGCGGCTCGACAATCGATTCCGAAGCGCGTAGCGTGATCGGCGCATTGATCCTGCAACTCGAAGCGCAGGGTCTTCTGATTTCAGGCTGAATTTTCCGCCGTTTGGCATCGCGAGTGCGACTTTTTGGCAACAGATTGACGATTTGTTAGCTTGCACGGAACCAAAGCGGCGAGTAGGACGTCTGCCGAGACGTATATCTCAATTGAAAGGGGAATTACTATGAGGAAGCTTGCCGTCGCTGTGGCGTTGGCCTCCACCACCCTTGCGTCGCCGGTTCTGGCGCGCGACAACTCCTGGTATGTCGGAGTTGGTGCGGGCGTGATGATTGTCGAGGACATCGATCTCGATATTGGCACCACCAACAATGCGGGAACGCTCGATCATCGCGCCGGCTATGACGCCGAGGGCGTTGTCGGTTACGACTTTGGCGGTTTCCGCGCAGAAGTCGAAGTCGGCTATCGCGAAGCCGATATCAAGTCGGGCACCTTCGCTGCACCGGGTATCCCGACCAACGCTGGCGGCACCGGCACGTTCATCGGCGGCACCGCCCTGAACGGCGATACCAATGCCCTGAGCTTCATGGTCAACGGTCTGCTCGATTTCGGCGATGACGATGGCCTTCAGGGCTTTGTCGGCGGCGGCGTCGGCGTCGCTCGCGTCTCGGTCGAACCGGTCTTCGCCGGTCCGTTCCTCGACGATTCGGACACGGGCTTCGCATGGCAGGCAATCGCCGGCATCCGCGCTCCGCTGACCCGTAACTGGGACGTCGGCCTGAAGTATCGCTTCTTCAACGCCGACAATCTGGATCTGGTCGGCCAGAATGGCGACTATTCGGGCCGCATGCGTTCGCATTCGCTGCTCGGTACGCTGACGTACAACTTCGGTGGCCCGGAGCCGACACCGGAAGTGGCACCGCCGCCTCCGCCGCCGCCTCCGCC
>NZ_LNSA01000059.1 GCF_001468465.1 Sphingopyxis sp. H115 | reverse complement strand
CGCTCGTCATCCCGGCGCTCAAAGAGCTGAATAACGAATCCCGCTACGGCAACTCTTAAAAACCTCCGCACGTCAACGTGGGGTGGTCGCATCGCTAACCTTTGGCCAGCATCTCGCTGCTTTTTTCAAGATGTTCTGTTCGCTGTGCCTGAAGCAGTTCCAACCGACGCTGGCGGGCTTCCGCTTCCCTCTGGCGAACAGCTTCTTGGCGTTCAATCTCTTCGACGAGTGATCGACGGAAAGCTGCCTCCCCTGCGACGATGATGTCTGCAGCGATTGTAGTCAGACGACTTTCAAGAGTGCCCTCAGCTCCATCTTCCCAAGCGGAGATGACACCGAGTTTGGCGGGCCAGCTTATTTTGAGCTGAAGCGGCGTTGAAGCAGGAAGATCGCGAGCTGGCCGATGACGCCCCTCGATCAACTCCGTGCGATGCTTCCCGACAATTGCCAGCTCCAGACTAAGATGCATGTCCCCAATTCGAGCAAGCGCCTCGAGACCACGGTCGCCGTTCGAAGCGGTTCCGGAATGATCGCGGCTGGAAAGCGCAAAAAACAGACCGTTGAGCAGTCGCAGCTTGCGTTGACCAAGCGGCGTGTCGAAGCTGGGCGAACGCCAATACCAACGTTTTTCAGCGACTTTCTCGCGGATTGCATCTTCGCGTTTCAAGAGCTGAACCAAGCCTGGATGGCGTCGGTCAAGATTGCGCGGAACTGCCACCCGCCCGATCGCCTTCAGTTCAACAGTGCGCAAGTCTTCCAGATCTTCAGGCACCGATCGCGATACAAATGGCCCCCCAACAGGCATTGGCGGTGTCTCTGGCAAGAGACCTTTGAATTTCGCCTCCAAGTTAATCCGCCCGGTTTGGCCCGGCCGTCGCCACGGGGCCTGTGGGGGGCTGGTTACGGCCTTGCCAGCGTGGACACGATTCCAATGCCCTTGTGGCGGGGTCACGATTCCATTGGCGTGAAGCAGTTTCTTTAGCCCAACGTCAGAAATGCCCACCTTCTTTGCCAAATCGCGCATTGGCGCGCTCCAGGCAAACGCTATGAGCGCCTCCGGTGAAACATAGATATCATCGTGTCTGATCCAGCCCATCGCATCCTCACTTTGCGCAACCTTGCCACACAGGTCGCACCCTTCGATTTCACGGTAGACAGATTTGCAATCTTCGTTGCACGATTATGATGGAGACGTGAATTTCTTTCGGCCACGCTCAATCGTCACTTCTCGAGCCTGCATTGTCGGAGAAACGAATGCCACGAGAGCCGGATCAGAAAGCCAGAACTGTTGAGATAGAATTCTGGTTCGTGACCGCGTTGGTGGCGGGAACATTCGTTGTCAGCATCGTCTCGGCCGTGTGGCCACTGCTGCAATGATGACCGTTGAGAAAGAGCTGTGGGCGTGCGCGCTCGCCGTCGAGAAAGAGCACGGCGAGCAAGCTGCAGTCTGGATTGCTGAACGCATTGGCGCCCTTGCGATTGAAGGCGACATCGAGGGAATCGCCCGCTGGAAGGCTATTGCGGAAAAGCTAAGCCTCTTGTGGACAGGCGAACGGCCGCTCGCAATGTAGAATTCGAGCCTGGCACCTACTTCAGCGATAGGGTTCGCAGGCGATCCCGTTATTGTCGCCGTCCATACCCTCGCGGTATCCTGGCTCACCTCGATAGATAGGAGCCGTGCCGGCTGCACGCGCATCGTCGCAGCCGCGCCAATAGTCCCCGTCTTGCGGAGCGCGCTCTCTGGCGATTCCTGAGCTCACGCCAACGTTTCTCGCAACGTCGAGAGCAGCCGCGCGCTGCTCTGGGCTCGACAGAAGGGCGTAACCGTGTCCTGAAGGCCGCCTTGCGGGAAGCTGCTGCGGGATGCTGATAGCCGCTCTTTGCGAGGAGCGGTGATGAGCGAGGATATCGGAGCGTCG
>NZ_LNSA01000058.1 GCF_001468465.1 Sphingopyxis sp. H115 | reverse complement strand
GTAAGCGTGTCCTGAAGGCCGCAGCTACGCGGCCTGGGCGATCTGCTGCTGCTCGGACCGCCAGTTCCACGGCATGAGCTCGTCCCATCGGGAGGCGGGCCAGCCTGAGGCGATCTTCTCGATGACGTCGGCGATGTAGGCCTGCGGCTCGACCCCGTTGAGCTTGGCCGTCTCGATGACGGAGTAGGTGGCGGCGGCGCGTTCGCCGCCGGCCTTCGATCCGGCGAACAGCCAGTTCTTGCGCCCGATTGCGATGGCGCGGATCGCGCGCTCGGCGATATTGTTATCGATCTCCGCGATGCCGTCATCGATGTAGCGGGTCAGCGCGTCCCAGCGCTTGCGGCCATAGGCGAGTGCCTTTGCCATCGCCGACTTGGGCGACAGGCGGCGCAGGGCGTCGTCGATCGCGCCGCGAAGCGCATCGATCTGCGGTCTGGCCTGCACTTGTCGATGTCGGCGGCGGACATCGGGCGGCTGGCCGCGGACGTCCTCTTCGATCCGGTAGAGCCCGGCGATGCGATCGAGCAGGTCGGTGGTGAGCGGGGTTGGGCTCGTCTGGTGGCACTCGAAAATCTTGCGGCGGAAGTGCGCCCAGCAGGCGACCTCCTGGATGCGGCCTCCCTCGTACAGCTTGTCGTATCCGGCATAACCGTCGGCCTGGAGAAGGCCGGTGAAGGACGAGAGCTCGCACTGCGGATGGATGCCGCTGCGATCGGGCGTGAACCGATACCAGGCGAGCGCCGGGGTGGCGGCGCCCGATGCGCGGTCATCGACGACATAGGCCCAGAGCCGCGCCTGCGCGGTGCGGCCCTTGCCGGGCACGAGCATCGGCACCGGCGTGTCGTCGGTGTGGAGCTTGGCGGCCTTCAGTCCTTCCTCGCGGATGCGGCTCACGATGGGATCGAGCAGATGCGCGGCCTGGCCCGCCCAGCCGGCGAGGGTTGAACGATCGATGTCGATGCCCTGCGCCGCCATCATCTCTGCCTGGCGATAGAGGGGGAGATGATGATCGAACTTGTTCACGACGACATGGGCGAGCGTCGCGAAGCTGGCCTTGCCACGCGCTATGGCCTTCACCGGCGCCGGTGCCTGGACAATCCTGTCGCAGGCGCGGCAGCTATACTTGGGCCGCACGGTGCGGATGACGCGCCACTGGACCGGGGCAATATCGAGCTGCTCATCACTGTCGTCGCCAAGCGGGCGCAGCGCGCCGCCGCAATCGGGACAGGTGCAGCTGCCGGCCTCGGGCTCGATCCGCCGTTCCGCGCGCGGCAGATGATCGGGCAATGCGCGCACCGGCGATACCCGTTCGGCGGGTGCCCGCTCACTCGTTCGGCTGTCGGCGACCTCAGCCTCGCCTTCGAGTTCTTCGAGGGCCAGCTCGAGCTGCTCGATCTGGAGCGCGAGCTTCTCCGAGGACTGGCCGAAGGTCATGCGGCGAAGCTGCGCGAGCTGGTGGCGGAGGGTGTCGATCAGCGTATCGCGCGCCGCCAAAGCGGCTTCGAGCTCGGCGATCCGGGCGTCCTTGTCGATGCTGGAAGAGGCTGGTTCCGACACGCGGAACATCTAGCAAAAGTGGCTCCGCGATGCCAGTAAAACCCTCACTAATCCGCCACTTTTTACCCTGCGAGCAAGGGCGCCGCGGTGCGTTCGGGACGCCGCCAGTCAATGCCTTCGAGCAGCATCGAAAGCTGCGCCGCGGTGAGGCTGACCTTGCCGGCCTTGGTGATCGGCCAGACGAACCGGCCACGGTCCATGCGCTTCGAGAAGAGGCACAGGCCCTGGCCATCATACCAGAGCAGCTTGACCAGATCGCCGCGCTTGCCGCGGAACGCGAACAGCGCGCCCGAGTGCGGACTCTTCTCCAGCACCTGCTGCACTAGCACCGCGAGGCCGTCGAACCCCTTGCGCATATCGGTGGCGCCGCAGGCCAGATATATCCGTGTCGTCGGCGGTAACGGGATCATCGGGCAAGGACGGACATCACCCGTGCCAGCGCATCGGCATCGACCGCCGCGTCGACGGTGAGCCGCACGCCTGACGGCAGCTCGATCCCGATCTGGCCGCTGCCTGCCGTCGCCGGGGCCGGAACGGACACCTCCACCTCGGCGAACGAGGGTGCCGGCGTGCGCTTCGCTCCCGTCAGATCGCCAGCCAGGGCCTGTCGGCGCCACGTATAGAGCAGCCCGCTGCCGACCGCGTGCCGCTGGCATGTCGCCGAGACCGAGCCGTCGGGGCCGAACGCTTCGCGCAGGATCGCCAGCTTCTGATCTACCGACCAACGGCGACGCCCGCCCACGACCGCAATCCGACCGCTCATACGATCACTCATATGACCGGTCACAAGAGCACTCGCTCCCGACGCTCCGATATCCTCGCTCATCACCGCTCCTCGCAAAGAGCGGCTATCAGCATCCCGCAGCAGCTTCCCGCAAGGCGGCCTTCAGGACACGGTTAC
>NZ_LNSA01000057.1 GCF_001468465.1 Sphingopyxis sp. H115 | reverse complement strand
GCGGGTGCTGGTGGTGCGGTTGCGGGTTATGTTCTGCGGCGCGCGCCGTCGGCGGCTTATATGGCGGATCGACCGTTCGGCCATGGCGACGAGGCGGCGCTGGTGATGGCGGCGCATGGTGCGGGGGTGCGGGCGCCCGAGGTTGTTGGGGTGCTGGCGCCGGACGATGGTCTGGGGACGGGTTATGTGATGCGGCGGGTGACGGGCGAGGTGTCGCCGGCGAAGATATTGGTCGATCCGCCGCCGTCGCTGCTGGGCGATCTCGGGCGCGAGCTGGCGCGCATCCATGGCGTGCCGCTGGCGAGCGTGCCGGCTGCGATCCCGTTGATAGACACGCGCGCGGCGCTGGGCGAGCTTCGCTCGCGCTTTCTGACCTACGGCGGCGATCGGCCGGCGATCGCGCTGGCGATCAAATGGTGCGAGGATCATCTGCCCGGGGCGGCGCCGCCGGTGCTGGTGCATGGCGATTACCGGATGGGCAATGTGATGGTCGATGAAGCCGGGCTGGCGGCGGTGCTCGACTGGGAGCTCGCGCACCGGGGCGACGCGCATGAGGATCTGGCGTTCGGTTGCATGAGCGTGTGGCGCTTCGGACATCTGGAGCGGCCCGCGTTCGGGGTCGGCAGCCTCGCGGACTATTTTGCTGCTTATGAGGCGGCGGGCGGGGTCAAGGTCGACCCGGCGCGCTTCCGCTTCTGGCTGGTCTACCGGACCTTGTGGTGGGCGCTGGGGTGCCTGCAGATGGGGCAGGCGTGGCGGAGCGGCGCCGACCGGAGCGTCGAGCGCGTCGTGATCGGGCGGCGCACCGCCGAGCAGGAACTCGACCTTGTGGTGCTGCTCGAGGAAGACGCGCCCGAGAGCGAGCGGGCGCGGCCTTTGCCGCCGTCGCCCGGTGCGGCGCCCGCACCGACGGGCGAGCCGACGAACCGCGAGATGGTCGAGGCGGTGCGGGGTTGGATCGAAGGCGCGATCAAGCCGGCATCGCAAGGCCATGCGAAGTTCGAGGCGGTGGTGGCGATGAACGCGCTCGGCATCGTGCTGCGCGACCTTGATGCGGGCGCGCGCGCCGAAGACAAGGCGCTGGCCGATGCGCTGCTGTCGGGCGAGACGACGCTCGCCGAGCCCGGGCTGCTCGCGCAGCTGCGGCGCGCGGCGCTCGACAAATGCGCGGTCGACAGCCCCAAATATGCGCCGCTCGCGGCGGCGCGCGCCGACTGGCGCGGATAGCGATAACAGGGAGAGAGACATGGACTTTGCGATGCCCGCCGATTTGCAGGCGTATCTGGGCGAGCTCGACGCGTTTATCGAAGCCGAGATCCGGCCGCTCGAGCTCGCGGACGACAATATCCGCTTCTTCGACCATCGCCGCGAGCATGCGCGCACCGACTGGGACAATCAGGGGCTGCCGCGCCATGAGTGGGAAGAGCTGCTCAAGGCGGCCACGAGGCTGGCCGATGCGGCGGGGCACTGGCGCTTCTCGGCGCCGAAGAAATATGGCGGCAAGGACGGCAGTAACCTCTGGATGGCGGTGATCCGCGAGCATCTGGCGGCGAAGGGGCTGGGGCTGCACAACGACCTGCAGAACGAGCACAGCATCGTCGGCAACTTCCCCTTCGTCGAGATGTTCGAGCAGTTCGCGACGAGCGAGGAACAGAAGGCCGAGTTCATCCTCGGCTCCTTCGAGGGCAAGCGCCGCACGGCGTTCGGGTTGACCGAACCCGACCATGGCTCGGATGCCACCCACATGGAGACGCGCGCCGTGCGCGAGAGCCGCGACGGCATCGACGGCTGGCGGATCGACGGGCGCAAGATGTGGATCACCGGCATGCATGTCGCGACGCACTGCGCGACCTTCGCGCGCACGAGCGGCGGCGACGGGGATGCGAAGGGCATCACCTGCCTGCTCGTGCCGACGGGGACCGAGGGCATGACGGTCGATGAATATATGTGGACGTTCAACATGCCGACCGACCATCCGCGCATGACGTTCAGCAATGTCTGGGTGCCCGACAGCGCGCGGCTCGGCCCCGAGGGCGGCGCTCTCGCGATCGCGCAGAGCTTCGTCCACCAGAACCGCATCCGTCAGGCGGCGTCATCCTTGGGCGCCGCGGTCTACTGCATCGAGGAGAGCGTCCGATACGCAAGGCAGCGCAAGCCGTTCGGCGAGGCGCTGGCGAAGAACCAGGCGATCCAGTTCCCGCTCGTCGAACTCGCGACGCAGGCCGAGATGCTCCGCCTGCTCATCCGCAAGACCGCGTGGGACATGGACAACACCCCCCACAAACAGATCGAACGCACGCTCTCCGACAAGGTCAGCATGTGCAACTACTGGGCGAACCGCCTCGTCTGCGAAGCCGCCGACCGCGCGATGCAGGTCCATGGCGGCATCGGATACTCGCGCCACAAACCCTTCGAACATATCTACCGCCACCACCGCCGCTACCGCATCACCGAAGGCGCCGAGGAAATCCAAATGCGAAAAGTCGCAGCTTTCCTCTTCGGTTATCTGGGGCCAAGGAAAAATACGCCGGGGATGATGTGAA
>NZ_LNSA01000056.1 GCF_001468465.1 Sphingopyxis sp. H115 | reverse complement strand
GTAAGCGGGGCTCATCAAATGCGTCCGCCCGCCGATACCTTGCCGCCCCTCGAAATTGCGGTTGGTGCTCGACGCGCAGCGCTCGCCGGGTGCGAGGCTGTCGTCATTCATCGCGAGGCACAAAGAACAGCCCGAACGACGCCATTCGAACCCCGCCTCGATGAAAATGCGGTCGATCCCTTCGCCCTCGGCCGCGCGGCGCACGCCACTGCTGCCCGGCGAGATCATCGCGCGCACGCCAGGCGCGACCTTGCGACCCTTCAATATTCGCGCAGCGTCGCGCAGGTCGCTGAGCCGCGCATTGGTACACGAGCCGATGAAGGCGCGGTCGATCGCGATATGCTGAAGCGGGGTGTGCGGCGCGAGGTCCATATAGGCCATCGCGCGTATGGCATCGGCGCGGCGCTCCGCCGGAAGCTCATCGGGATCGGGAACGGCTCCCGTGATCGCAAGCGACTGGTCGGGGCTCGTCCCCCAGCTCACCATCGGCGGGATTTCGCCGGCGTCGAACAGGATGTCCTTGTCGAAACGCGCGCCCGCGTCGCTGCGCAAGTCCCGCCATTCGGCGCGCGCCCGCGCCAACAACTCCGCCGATGGCGCGCGCGGGCAGCCCGCGATATAATCCACCACCTTGTCATCGGGCGCCATCAGCGCGACGCGCGCGCCGCATTCGACCGCCATGTTGCAGATCGTCATGCGCGCCTCGACCCCCAGCGCCTCGACCGCCGCCCCCGCGAACTCAACCGCATGGCCGGCGGCGCCATCGGCCCCGATCCGGCGGATCACTTCCATGATCAGGTCCTTTGCCGTGACCCCCGGTGCAAGCAGCCCGTCGATCGTAATGCGCATTGTTTTCAGCCGGCGATAGACGAGCGTCTGGGTCGCCAGCAGATGCTCGATGTCCGACGTGCCGATGCCGAACCCGACGACGCCGAAGGCGCCATAGGTGGTCGAATGGCTGTCGCCCGCGGCGATCACCATCCCGGGCAGCACCAGGCCGAGTTCGGGCATCACGACATGTTCGATGCCCTGCCGGGGGTCGAACAGGTCGAAAATCTCGATCCCGAAATCGCGGCCGTTCTCGCTTAGATATTCGATCTGCCGCCGCGCCCCGCCGTCCAGATGACCCGCATTTCGGTCGGGATGGGTCGAATTGACATGATCGACGACGCCGAGCGAAGCCGCAGGCCGCCAGGGCGTCCGCCGGGCCTCGCGCAGCCCGCTGAATGCCTGGGGGCTTGTATATTCGTTGAGCACCGTTCTATCGATATAGAGCAATAATCGTTCGCCGGCGCCGGCAGATTCGTCAAAAGATAAGACACGGTGTTCGTCGACGATCTTGTCATAGAGCGTTTTTGGCGCCGACATTCTTCTACCCTTCCTGCGATTTCGCGAGGCAGGGATTACCGTCAGCGGTTCGAACGAAGCCAATGCCGGGACAGTATCAATTGATGCGACGAGTGGAATCAGATGGATATCATGTGGCTCGAAGACTTCATCAAGCTCGCGGATGAAGGCAATTTTTCCCGCGCGGCAGAGGCGCGCAACCTCACTCAACCGGCGTTCAGCCGACGCATTCGCGCGCTCGAGGATTGGGTCGGCGCGACACTGGTCGATCGCGACACGCACCGTATCGCACTGACTGAGGCGGGCCAGGCCTTTCGCATCGTCGCCGAGGAGATATTGCGCCGGCTGACGCTGGGCCGCGACCATGTCCGCGAAATCGGCGGGACGCTGAGCAACGAAATCCGCTTCGCATCGACGCACGCGCTGTCGACGACCTTCTTCCCCGCATGGCTCCGCAGCCTGCATGACGGCCAGGAAGCGGGCACGATCACTCTGATCGCCGACCATATGGTCGCGTGCGAACGCTTCATGCTCGAGGGAAAGGCCGATTTCCTCCTCTGCCATCACCACACCGCAGCCGCGCACCGCCTCGACCCCGCGGGCTTTACTTCGCTGGCGCTCGGTGGGGATATATTGATGCCGGTGACCGCACCGCTCGGCGATGGTGCGCCGACGCATGTGCTGCCGGGCAGTGCGGACCAGCCGCTTCCCTATCTGGAGTTCGAGGAAAAATCGGGGATGGGGCGCATCCTCCAAGCCGCGCAGGTCATTGCCGCGGGCTCCGCAGCGCTGCGGACCGTCTTCCGGTCGCATATGGCGACGGCGCTCCTGTCGATGGCTCGCGACGGCCGGGGGGTATGCTGGGCGCCGCTCAGCCTCGCCGGCCCCGACCTCGAAAGCGGCCGCCTCGTCGCCGCCGGCGACGCCCGCTGGCATGTTCCGATCGAAATCCGGATCTACAAACCCATCGCGCGGCGCAGCCCGAGCGTCGAAGCCTTTTGGACCATGCTCAAGAACCGCCTGAAGGCCGAGGCTGCCTGACGCAGCCGCGTAATAATGCTGCGCAGACGCCGCTTAAGCCGCACGAATGATTCTATGTCGAACCGGCATTGGGATCGATCACCGCATGTCCATAGACAGGCTGAACCCTAGCACCAACCGACGAACGAACGGCTTTGGCAGGGTTCAGGGCGGAGAAAAAACATGATCCAGGGACCGGCAACGGCAGCCGTAAACGGCAAGCTCAGAATTTCGACATCGCTTTTCGCAATCTCGCTTTGCGTCACCCTTGCGGGCGCAGCGCGGGCGCAAGAAACCGCCACGTCGGCCGAGGAGCAGGCGATCGACGGCGGCGACGACATCGTTGTGACGGGCTCGCGCATCGGTCGCCCGGTCCTCGACCTGCCGACCCCCGTCGGCGTCGTCACTTCCGACGCGCTCGACAACAACAATGCCCAGTTCGACATCGGCCGCGCGCTCGCGCAGCAGCCTTCGATCGGCTTTTCGGGCAGCATGCAGCAAAGCCAGCAGTCGGGCGCATCGGGTTCGCGCGGCGAAAATAGCGGCGGCCTTGCCCTCGTCGATCTGCGCAGCCTCGGCTCGAACCGCACGCTGGTGCTCGTCAACGGCAAGCGCCGCGTCGCCGGTGCCACCGACAGCACCGCGATCGACCTCAATTCGATCAACCCCAATTTGATCGAACGGATCGAGGTCATCACCGGCGGTGCATCGGCCATTTATGGTTCGGACGCGGTATCGGGTGTGGTCAACATCATCCTCAAGGATGATTTCGATGGCGTTCGCGTCTCGTTCAACGGGTCGCAGCCGACACGCGGCGGCGAAGGCCTGACCTATGGCGCCAGCCTCGTCGCCGGCATGAATTTCGGCGAAGGCCGCGGTAATGTCACGGTCGCGGGCGACTATACCAAGGTCAAGGAGATCACGCCGCGACAGGCCGACATGAATAACAATGTCGCTATGATCAATCCCGCCGACACCGGCCCCGACGACGGCATCCCCGACCTGATCGTCGTGCCCGGTGGCGAGGCACTGCGCTTCTCGGGCTATGGGGTCGTCGGCTTCGGCAACGACACCGGCGGGCTCGGGCGGTTCGCTTTCAACGACGACGGGACCCCCCGCCCCTTTCCGACACCCAGCCTCAGCGACGGCGGGCTGTTCGGCCTGTTCGAAAATTGTGGCGCCGCCTGCTTCCGTTTCGACGATTCGATCTCGATCGTCCCCGATATCGAACGCTATAACCTCAACCTCAGCGCGCATTATGACTTCAGCGACAGCGTGCGCGGCTATTTCGGCGTCGATTACAACAATACGTCAAGCTATGGCCGCGGCCAGCCGGTGATCCGTTCGGGCGTCGCGATCAGCGTCGCCGAAAATGCCTTTCTCAACGAAGATTTCCGGCAGGACCTGCTCGCGGCGGGTGCGACCACGCTGCGGCTCGACCGCCTCTATACCGACCTCGGGCTGCGCTACAGCCAGGTCGATCGCAACAGCCTGTCTTTCGTTGGCGGCCTGAAGGGCGAATTCGAGACGGGGTTCGCGGACCTGCGCTACGACGTCTACGGCACATATGGCCGGACGAAAGCGAAATTCATCGGGTATAATCGCCTCGTCGTCCCGAACCTGCTCGCCGCGCTCGACGCTGTGGTCGACCCCGACAGCGGCCAGATCCGGTGCCGCATGGATGTCGCGGCCCTGCAGCCGGTCGGCTATGTCCGCCCAAACATCCAGGGCAGCGCTCCCTGTTCGCCGTTCAACCCCTTCGGGTCGATCGCGAGCTCGCAGGAAGCACGCAACTTCGTGAAAGCAACGACGGTGTCGGAGGCCTTCATCCGGCAGACGACTGCGGGCTTCTCCCTCGCCGGCGACACCGAGAAGTTCCTGACGATGCCCGGCGGCGGCGCGGTCGGCTTCGCGCTCGGCGCCGAATATCGCAAGGAACGCAACGGCCGCACGACCGACCCGCTGGTCAAGGGCGGGCTGACCAATCAGGCGGCGACGCAGGACTATGAGGGCGGATATCATGTCACCGAATTTTTCGGCGAACTCAGCATCCCAATCCTGACCGACATGTCCTTTTTCAAACTGCTGTCGGTCGAAGGCGCGGTTCGCCACGCGGATTACAGCCACGCCGGACAGGCGACCTCATGGAAAGCCGGCGCGATCTGGGAACCGACCGACGGCCTGCGCCTGCGCGCGACGATCAGCCGCGCGATCCGCGCGCCCAACATCTTCGAGGCGTTCCGCCCAAGCGAAGGGCAGACGACCAACGTCGACGACCCGTGCGACGAAAACAACCTGGGGCTCAACCCGAACCGCGCCGCCAATTGCGCCGCGCTCGGCCGTCCCGCGGGCTTCACCCCGCTCAACGGTGGCGTCGGCGTGCCCTTCATCGTGTCGGGCAACCCGAACCTCGACCCCGAAGTGTCGGACAGCTGGACCGCGGGTATCGTGCTGACGCCGACATTCCTGCCCGGGCTCCAGATTTCCGCCGACTGGTTCAACATCGAGATCGACGACGCAATCAGCTTCCTGAGCCCGCAGCAAATCGCCGAAAATTGCGTCGATCGCGCCGGCGGTCCCGACCTCGACCTTTGCTCTCTGATCACCCGCGAATCAGACCCGGCCAGCCCCAATTTCTTCGGCATCACGACAGGCAACAGCACCTATGTGAACACGTCGAAACTGGAAACGTCGGGGCTCGACACGCAGGTCTTTTACGCCCGCCCGCTCGGCTCGGGACGGATTTCGGCGAACCTCGCCTTCACCTATCTGCACCGCCTCAGGACCTATACCTTCCAGGCGCGGCCCGACCTTTTTACGGTCCTCGAAGGCTTTTACGGCTATCCCAAATATAAGGGCGTCGTCGGGCTGACCTATTCGAACGGTCCGTTGACGCTCGGCTGGCAGGGCCGTTACCAGTCGAGCCAGGCGCTGACCGACATTTCGCCGGGGATCAGCCGCGAACTTCTGTCGCCCGACCGCACGGGATCGCGTTTCTACAACGACATCTCGGCATCCTACACGCTGTCGATGAACGGGGAGCAGGAAGCCAAATTCTCGTTCGGCGTCACCAACCTCTTCAACGAAAAGCTGCCGGTGATGGAATCGGTTCAGGTCATCGACCCGTCGGGGGGCGGGTTCGATCAATTCGGTCCCGTCGTCCGGCTCGGGCTCGAAGTGAACTTCTGATTCCGGCCGACAGGGTGGGGCCCGCGTGACTTTCGCGCGCGCGGGCCTCATGTCGTTTTCGAAGGAGAAACCCCCTTGCCCGGCCAGGAAGGCGCGATCATGAGCACCGCAACCGTTCGCCCCGTCCGCGAAAGGGGTTTTCTGGGCGTGATCGAACGCGTCGGCAACTTGCTGCCCGATCCGACGATCATCTTCCTCTATTTGATCGCCATGCTGATGATCGTGTCGGCTATCGGCGCGGCGATGGGATGGAGCGCGTCGCTGCCCTATTCGGGCGCGAAGGCGCCGGCGGGCGCCGAGCTGGCGGGGGGCATGCTGACCTATCGCGCGTCGAGCCTGTTTTCGGCCGAGAATATCGCGCGGCTGTTTACCGAAATGCCGCGCACCTATGCCGGCTTCACCCCGCTTGGCATCATCCTGACGATCATGATGGGCGCGGCCGTGGCCGAACGGTCGGGGTTGTTCTTTGCCCTGATCCGCGGCTCGCTGCGCGATACCCCGCGCCGTTACATGACGCCGATCATCGCGGTGGTCGGCATGGTATCGCACCACGCCGCCGATGCCGCCTATGTCGTGTTGATCCCGATGGCGGCAGTGCTGTTCGCATCGGTGGGGCGGCACCCGCTCGCAGGGATCGCGGCCGCGCTCGCCGCAGTATCGGGCGGCTACGCCGGCAATATCATGCCCGGCCAGCTCGACGTGCTGCTGTTCAGCTTCACGCAGGAAGCCGCGCGCATCGTTGAGCCCGGCTGGACGATGAACCCACTCGGCAACTGGTATTTCATCCTCGGCATCGTCGTTTTCTTTACCCCGATCGTCTGGTTCGTCACCGACCGCGTCGTCGAACCGCGGCTCGGCACATGGAACGAAGACATCGACGACGAACTCCGTGCCGATCTCGACAAGGGCGAACTCAGCCCGGCCGAGCGACGCGGGCTTCGCCGCGCGGGCTTCGCCGCACTGCTGGTCGCCGCCCTGTTCGCGGCGCTTTGCCTGTGGCCGGGCTATACGCCGTTCATCGACCAGCGGGCCGAAGGGCCGATCCGGCTCCAGCCGCTCTATGCCTCGATTATCGCTGCGCTATTCCTCCTGTTCCTGCTCACCGGCATCGTGTTCGGCCGGACCGTCGGTACGGTGAAAAATTCGAACGACGTGGTCGCGATGATGCGCGAGGGGGTGAAGACGATCGCGCCCTACCTCGTCTTCGTTTTCTTTGCCGCGCATTTCGTCGCGATGTTCAACTGGTCGGGCATCGGTCCGATCATCGCGATCGGCGGCGCCGAAAAGCTGCAGGCGCTGAACCTGCCCCCCGCGCTGCTGCTCGTCTGCGTGCTGCTGCTCTCGTCGATGATGGACCTGTTCATCGGATCGTCCACGGCGAAATGGAGCGTGCTGTCGTCGGTCGTCGTGCCGATGTTCATGCTGCTCGGCATCAGCCCCGAAATGACGACCGCCGCCTATCGCATGGGCGACAGCTATACCAATATCATGACCCCCCTGATGAGCTATTTTCCGCTCGTCCTCGTCTTTTGCCAGCGCTGGGACAAATCGATGGGGGTCGGATCGCTGCTCGCCCTCATGCTGCCCTATGCGCTGTGTTTCATGGCGACTGGGATCATGATGGTCGTCGCCTGGGTCGCCTTCGACCTGCCGCTCGGCCCGCACGCCGGGGTCTTCTATCAGGTAGCGGCGCATGCCGTACCCTGAGCCAATCCATCATGACCATCGACGCGGAACATATAAGCATGTCCAATAAGCATTGGGGTCGGCGCAGCCCTGCGCCTAACTTTCCCCTGCCGCTGCGCCAGGAGGAGCGTCCCCATGTCCGTTGACCTGACATCGCTCGAAGCCGACATGACCGCCTGGCGCCGGCACATCCACCAGCACCCCGAACTCGGCTTTCACGAGGACGCGACGGTCCGCTTCATCCTCGGCCTGCTCGACCAATTCGGCGTTGATGAAGTCGCGACGGGCATCGGCGGCACCGGCATCGTCGCGACGATCCGCGCCGGCGCGTCGGACCGCGCGATCGGCATCCGCGCCGACATCGACGCATTGCCGATGACCGAATTGACCGAGTCCGATCACAAGTCCTGCACGCCTGGGGTGATGCACGCCTGCGGCCATGACGGGCATACGACGATGCTCCTCGGCGCCGCAAAGCATCTGGCGGCGACGCGCAATTTCGACGGCGCCGTGCATCTGATCTTCCAGCCCGCCGAGGAATCGCTGGGTTATCAGGGGCCCGGCGGCGACCGCGACGGTGGCGCCAGCGCGATGATCCGTGACGGATTGTTCGACCATTTCCCGATGGAAGCGATTTTCGGCATTCACAATCGTCCCGGCATCGCTGCGGGCAAGCTCGCCGGACGCGCAGGCGCGCTCTACGCTGCCGCCGACAAGTTCGAGATTGTCGTTTCGGGCAAAGGCGGCCACGCCGCGCGCCCGCACCTGACCGTCGATCCGATCGTCGTCGCAGCGCAAATCATCGTCGCGGTGCAAAGCATCGTCGCGCGCAATACCGATCCGATGGACGCCGCCGTCGTATCGATCTGCAAGGTCGAGGCCGGTACCGCGTTCAACATCATCGCCGACGAGGCGCGCATGGGCGGCACCGTCCGCACCCTGTCGCGCGCGAGCCAGGACGCGACCGAGCAGCGGCTGCGCGACATCGTCACTGGCATCGCCGCATCGTTCGGCGCAACCGCCGAGCTGCATTACGAGCGCGGCTATCCTGCCCTCCACAATCCCCCCGATCTTTATGCGCGCGTTCGCGACATCGCGATCGGCGTCGTCGGCGCCGATCGCTTCGTCGACCTCGACGCGCCGGGCATGGGGGGCGAGGATTTCGCGCGCTATCTCGACGTCGTTCCGGGCTGTTTCCTGCTGCTCGGCAACGGCGACGAAGGGCCGGGCGCGGTGATGCTCCACAATTCGCACTATGCCTATGACGACAGCATCTCGCCCACGGGCGCGGCGTTGTGGGTCGCGCTGGCCGAAGCATTTCTGCCGAAGGCATAGAAAACAGGAGATATTATCGATGCGCCGTTCGACCGCTGCCCTGCTTCTTGGCTCCCCCCTTCTCCTGCTTGCGGCGTCGGCGCCCGCGCAGGCGCAGGCGCAGGAACAGGTCAGCATCTACCGCGACGATTTCGGCGTGCCGCATGTTCAGGCGGACACCTCGGGCGCGGTGATGTTCGGCGCCGGCTATGCGATCGCGGAGGACCGGCTCGCGGCAATGGAGCTGGCGCGGCACAACACCCAGGGCCGCCGCGCCGAGCTGGTCGGCGCCTCGGCGCTCGAAACCGACAAGGCGATGCGCGGCCGCAAGCTGTCCGATGCCGAGCTGATGAAACGCTATCGCGCGCTCGCGCCCGAGCATCGGACGATGATCCAGGCCATGGTCGACGGGATCAACAAGCGCATCAACGAAGTGAACGCCGACCCCGCGCGCCTGACCCCGCTAGAGTTTATCCGCTGGGGCATCAAGCCCACGCGCTGGAGCCTGACCGAATATCTCGCGCTGATCACCGCCGCGCCGCTTGGCCGCGATACCTACGAGATCCGCAACCTCGAATTTCTGACCGCAATGACAGATCGTTACGGCGCCGACCAGGCGTGGAGGATTTTCAACGACGTCGTTCCGATTTCCGACCCGGATTCCCCGACCACCATACCCGCCGGCGACGATCTGGCCCCCGTGCGCCCAACCCC
>NZ_LNSA01000055.1 GCF_001468465.1 Sphingopyxis sp. H115 | reverse complement strand
CGCCGCCTCGTCGCCATGGCCGAACGGTCGATCCGCCATATAAGCCGCCGACGGCGCGCGCCGCAGAACATAACCCGCAACCGCACCACCAGCACCCTCGCCCCCCAGGCCCCAGTCGAACGACCAGCTCTCCATGTTCGCACCGCCAGACAAACGAACCAGGTTCGACAAAGAACCGGGACCGGCAACGCGGGTCATGAAGGCGGACAGCGTTTCAGAAAGATCGGTCATAGACGGCGGCCCCGGCCCATCGCCCCGCCGGGCGAACGCCCTTTCCCAAATACCAGTCGATATTGCCGCACCATATACCCCGATTGCAATTTACTTAGAATACTAACTTATATAGACGACACCGGTCCGGCAAGGGCGAAAGCGGGGAGAGAGACGATTCGGCATATTGCGGCACCCGCGCCCCCTGCCCCAAGGCGGCCGGCATGAACCCGATCTGGCTTCCCGCCTCGCTGCTCGGAGGGCTGTTCCAGGCCTGGCGCACCGCGCTCCAGCAACGCTTGCGCGCCGAACTCAGCGTGAGCGGCGCGGGATTGGTGCGCTATCTATACGGCCTGCCCTTCGCGCTGGCGTTCGCCGCCATCTGGCTGTCGCTGACGGGCGCCGAACTCCCCGCCTTCTCTTCGCCCTATCTCGGCTTTGCCGCCGCCGGCGCGACCACCCAGATGGCGGGGACGATCCTGCTGATCATGGCGTTCGGGCACCGCGGCTTCGTCGTCGGCACCGCCTTTTCCAAGACCGAGGCGATGCAGGCGGCGCTGGTGACGGCGCTGCTGCTCGACGAGCATCTGCCGCTGCTCGCATGGGCGGGCATCATTGCAGGAGTCGCGGGCGTGCTCATCCTCGCGCTCGCCGGACGCGGCATCACGGTAGGTCAGATATGGAGATCGCTCGCGCAGCCGGCGGCGCTTTGCGGGCTCGGTGCCGGGTCGATGTTCGCCTGCGCCGCGATCGCGATCAAGCTCGCGACCGCGGAGTTGCCGGGGCTCGACCTGATATCGTCGGCGCTGGTCACACTCGTCATCGTGATGGCGATGCAGAGCATCCTGCACCTCGCCTGGATAGCCGCGCGCGACCGTCCGACGCTGGTTTCCGCGCTGCACTCATGGCGCACGTCGGGCCAAGTCGGTCTGCTGTCGGCGCTGGGGTCAGCATGCTGGTATGTCGGTTTTGCCGCCGCGCCCGCCGCGCTCGTGCGGATCGTCGGGCAGGTCGAGGTCATCTTCACCGTCGCTTTCGCACATTTCTACCTCCGCGAACGCGTCCGTTGGTACGAGATCGCCGGCCTGCTGCTCGTCGCCACGGGGGTCATTCTGGCGCTGATCGCGACGATCTGACACGCGGAGCATCGCTGGCCGTTACAAGCCATAACCCGGGCCTTCAGGGCAAGGCGCATTTCGTCATGCTTCGGGCAGCCCCCCATGTATAGGGAACAGCTTCGTCCAGCCGCCGGGAGAATGATCCATGTCCGACCTTGCCCCTTTTCACTACGCCTTTCCGGTCGACGATCTTGACGCTGCGCGGCACTTTTACGGCACCGTGCTCGGCTGTCCCGAAGGACGCAGCGACAGCGACTGGATCGATTTCAACCTGTATGGCCACCAGATCGTCGCCCATTGCGTCGGGACCAAGGGCGATGCGGTCGCCGGGTATAATCCAGTCGACGGCCATGCGGTGCCGGTACCGCATTTCGGCGTGGTCTTGCCCCCGGCAGAATGGCGCGCGCTCGCCGATCGCCTGAAAGGCCACGGCGTCGCATTCGTGATCGAACCCCACACGCGCTTTCGGGGGCAGCCCGGCGAACAGTCGACGATGTTCTTCCACGATCCGTCGGGCAACGCGCTTGAATTCAAGGCGTTCGCCGACCTCGGCCAGTTGTTCGCGAAATAGGGCGCACAGATATGCGGGGGATCCGACGACTGGCGGGATCGATGGGCGCGGCGCTCACGCTCGCTTTCGGTAGCGGACAATGTTCCGCGCTCACCGCCGGGGGCGAGACGGTAGCGGCGAGGGCGACGACGGGTGACATCCAGGCATCGCTGACGGTCGTGGGGGGCAAGGCCGACGCCGCCCAATTCGATGTTCGCATCACCGGCGTCCCGGCGCGGATCACCGGCGACAGTGACATGGCGGGGACAGTCAAAACAGCCGATATTTATCGGATGTCGGTGAAGGGGCCGGGGATTTTCGACGCCATATTCACCCTTGACGCTGCGGAAGTAACCCGGCCGGACGGCGCGCTTGCCCTGCCACCGATTTAAATCGTAGCGTGCGCCGGGCCGCGTCGAATTTTTCTTTGGCGGCGACACAATGATGGGCCTGGTTTCGAGGCACCCGCGCACAGCGGGCGAGTCCTGATCCGTCCCGAAAGCCGCTCCGCGAACATGGCACGCCTGCTCAAGCCCATGCAGCCCCACTTCGCGGGAGTCGATCTTGCCTCGCTGAACCTCGCAATCGTGCTACTTCCGACCTCGGCAACGCGCCTGGCAAGTCGGTCGTCTTTTACGCCCATAGCGACGCCGTGCGGGCAAAGGCCGGCATCGACTATGCCAGTCTCGGCAACAACCATGTCCATGACTATATCGAACCCGGGCTGGCGGCGGCTTCGTCAGCCGGACGGGCAAGGTCAACCGAACTAGGTTGCCGAGACGGTCGCGACGCTTGCGCCCAAGAGCTTCTTCCGTTCACCGAGCGCGCGCCATTATGCGCCGGTCGGGCGAATCAGATCCGAAAACCCGTCGAACTCGAAGCGCTGGTTCAGGAGCAGCCCAAGGGGAGCAACCGGACCACGGCGCTCGAAACCGCGCCGCACCGCCGTTTCGGGACCAATTCGGTGTCCGGAGGCGGATGGCAACCCTTGCGCGTCGATATCGATACCCGTTGCTGGGGAAAAGCCGCGGCGACCCCGTGCTTTTCGATGATCCGGCCTTCATAGCCCGGGAGGAAGGCGCGGCCAAGGAAATACCCCACCCGGGGTGTTCGCACGCGGGGGAAGCCCGCGGAAGGCACCATAGAGCGTGCCCAGGCCGGCGAATTTTGCTCAGCCTAGGTTCAGCGTCGCGGAGGTAGAAGCCGGCATCAAATGGCTCCAACGGCGGATTGCGCTGGACCATCGGGCGTGTCCGCTGATACGGAGCGTGCCGGTAATTCTCGAATAGGGTAGCAATGACCAGATTTTCGACCATGATTGGCCTGATCGCGGTGGCGGCGGGCATCACGCCCGTGCTGGCCCAGACTGTCGCCGACAGCGACGTCCCGACGACCAGCCTCAACATTCCGGGTAACGTCCAGATTTACGGCGATGCCAAGGGCAATGTCTATCGCCCCTCCGCGACGGTGAACGGGGAGATCATCACTGCCACCGATATCGAACAGCGCATGGCCCTGATCCGCATCGCGAACAGCGACGCGGTGCTGCCGCCCGAGGAATTGCAACGGCTGCGCAGCCAGGTCTTCAGTAATTTGATCGACGAAAAATTGCAGATCCAGGAAGCCAGGGCCGCCGACATCGCGATCGACGAGAATGTCGTGAACGAGCAATATGCCCGGCTAGCCGCGCGCTTCAAGCAGACGCCCGAACAATTTTCGGCCTATCTGGATTCCAAAGGATCGTCGGCGGCCGCGGTGAAGCAGCAGATTCGCGGCGAATTTGCCTGGGATCGCTTGTTGTCGCGCAATATCCAGTCGACCACCAATGTATCCACTGACGAAGTGCAGGCGGTCGAAAAGCGGCTGAACGAGGCAAAAGGCCAGGATGAATTCCATCTGGGCGAAATCTACCTGTCGGCGACGCCGGAAAATGCCGCAGCGGTGATGGAAAATGCGCAGAAGATCATCCAGGCGTTACAGTCGGGCGGCAGCTTTGCCGCCTATGCGCGCCAGTTTTCGGAAGCGTCGACGGCCAGCGTCGGCGGCGACCTGGGCTGGGTCCGACCCGCGCTGCTGCCGCAATCGATGGCCGACGCGGCGATGCAGATGCAGCCAGGCCAGTTGGTCGGCCCGATCGAGGTCCCCGGCGGCATGTCGATCATGCTAATGATAGACCGGCGCCAAGTGCTGACGGCCGATCCGCGCGATGCGATTCTGAGCCTGAAGCAAATCTCGCTCGATTTTCCGGTGGGCACGACGCAGGCCAGGGCGTCCGAACTGGCAGGCCAGTTTGCTGAAGCGACGCGCGGCATCGCGGGTTGCGGCGCCGCCGACGATGTTGCAAAATCGCTGGGCGCCAGCGTCGTCTCGCGCGACAATATCGAAATGCGCCAATTGCCCGCGCCCTTGCAGGCGACTTTGGTCAACCTTCAGGTCGGCCAGACGACGCAGCCGTTCGGCGCCGCGAACGAAGGGATCAGCGTCCTCGTCCTCTGTGGCCGCGACCTGCCCCAATCCGCCACGACAGCGGACAGCGAGCAGATCGAACAGCGGCTGCTCGAAGAAAAGGTCAACAAGCGGGCCCAGCGCTATCTGCGCGACCTGCGCCGGGATGCCGTGATCGAATATAGCTGATGCCTGGCCCACACAATCCGCGGCCGATCGCGGTCACCATGGGTGACCCGGCCGGCGTCGGACCCGAAGTCACGGCCCGCGCCTGGGCGGCGCGCCGCGAGAATGCCCTTCCTCCCTTCGTCGCTATCGGCGACGCGGCCGCCATCGCTGCCGTTTGGGACGGCCCCGTGTCGCGCGTTGGCGAAATGGGCGACGCAATACGGATATTCGCGGACGCCCTGCCCGTCTGGCATCTGGAGGACAGCGGTCCGCTGACCCCCGGCGTTCCGACGCCGGCCGGCGCGACCTGCGCGCTCCATGCTCTCGAAACCGGGATCGGGCTGACGCGCAATCAGGCGAGTGCGGCGCTCGTCACCGGATCGGTATCGAAATACGCGCTGCACGGCATCGGATATACCCATCCGGGACAGACCGAATTCATCGCCGAACGCTGCGGCGTCACCGCGACCAATGCGGTGATGATGCTCGCCGGGCCCAGCTTGCGCGTCGTGCCGCTGACCGTCCACATCCCGCTCGCCGACGTGCCCGAACGACTGACCAGTGAGTTGATCGTCGCCAAGGCGCGGATCGTCGTTCGTGGATTGAGGCGCGATTTCGGCATCGATACGCCGCGCATCGCGATCGCGGGGCTCAACCCCCATGCGGGCGAGAGCGGCCAGCTCGGCGGTGAGGAGGAACGAGTGATCGTTCCGGCCGTGGCGCAGCTTGCCGAAGAGGGCATCGTCGTCGACGGCCCAGTGGCGGCCGACAGCCTGTTCGCCCCCTCGGTTCGCGTGCGATACGATGCCCTGCTTTGCGCCTATCATGATCAGGCGCTGGCGCCGTTCAAGGCGCTGCATTTCCACGACGGGGTCAACCTGACACTCGGTCTGCCGATCATCCGCACTTCGCCCGACCATGGCACCGCGTTCAATATCGCGGGTACGGGCCAGGCCGACCCCGGACCGACGATCGCGGCGATCGCCATGGCCGGGCGGATGGCGCTCGCGCGCGAACGCAACTTCGCGCCCGCGAAGTGACCGTCCAGCCGCTCACGCCGCTGCCGCCGCTTCGCGAGACGGTGCGCGTACACGGGCTGTCGGCGAGCAAGGCGCTGGGCCAGAACTTCCTGTTTGACGAGCAATTGCTCGACCGGATTGCCGCGCTTCCCGGAAACCTCGACGGCGCGACGGTGTTCGAGGTCGGCCCCGGCCCCGGCGGGCTGACGCGCGCTTTGCTGCGCGCGGGCGCCAAGGTGATCGCGGTCGAACGCGACGATCGCTGCCTGCCGCTGCTCGCCGAGCTGGGCCAAGCCTTTCCCGGCCAGCTGACGGTGATCGCGGACGATGCGATGGCGGTCGATATCGGCGCGCTGACGGGCGGCGCGCCCTATCATATCGTCGCCAACCTTCCCTATAATGTCGGGACGGCGCTGTTCACGCGGTGGCTGGAACCCGCAGCCTGGCCGCCGCGCTGGCGATCGTTGACCCTCATGTTCCAGCTCGAGGTCGCCGAACGCATCGTCGCGCCTGTCGGGACGAACGCTTATGGACGGCTCGCGGTGCTGGCGCAGTGGCGTTCGAACGCCAGAATCGCGATGAAGGTGCATCGATCCGCCTTTACACCGCCGCCGAAGGTCATGTCCGCGATCGTCCATGTGACGCCCGCCGATGAACCCGCGGGCGTCGAGCCGAAGCGCCTGTCGAAGCTCACCGAAAAAGGGTTCGGCCAACGGCGCAAGATGCTGCGCCAGAGCCTGAAAGGCATTGAAGGCGCGGTCGATGCGGCCGAAGCGATCGGGATCGATCCAACGCGGCGCGCCGAGACGGTCAGCGTCGCCGAATGGATCGAACTCGCGCGCGCACTGGACCGCTGAAGTGAATTGCCCCCAATGTCGGCTTTGGATTGGAAAGCGGACATTGACGCAAGCAGCGCAGCCGTTGATACGCTTGGATCCGTGAGACGCTATCGATCCGTGTTTCTGATCATCGGAAGCGTGCTCCTACTCCTCGTGGGTGGCGCCGTTGCAATCTTCAGTGCGAACAAATGCGAAGATCAAGGTGGAAATGTCATCGGATTTATGACCCGGAGCCAATTCTGTCTGCACAGATAGTATTTTTGCACGAAACCGGCCCCTGCCTTTTGCCGTCCACCGGCGCTTGCAATTCCGGCGGTTCCCGGCTAAGCGCCGCCGCTTCCGTCATGGTCATCCCTGGAGGCGTGACGGAACTGTGTAACTGTTTCTCGGAGAATGAACATGAGCGATCAGCTGACGCTGACGGCCGAGACGCGCGAACGCGGAGGCAAGGGAGCCTCACGTGAACTGCGTCGTGAAGGTCGTGTCCCCGCCGTTGTCTATGGCGGCAAGGAAGAACCCCTGATGATCCACGTCGAAGAAAAGCTGCTGATGAAGCAGCTGATGACGGGTCACTTCATGAACTCGGTCGTCATGATCGAAGTCGGCGGAAAGACCATCCGCACCCTGCCGAAGGACGTCGCGTTCCATCCGGTCAAGGATCGTCCGATTCACGCCGACTTCCTGCGCATCGCCAAGGATGCCAAGGTCACCGTCGCTGTGCCGGTGTCGTTCGCGAACGAAGAAGCTTCGCCGGGCCTGAAGCGCGGCGGCGTGCTGAACATCGTCCGTCACGAGCTGGAACTCGTCTGCGACGCGGACAAGATCCCCGACGAGATCGCGATCGACGTCACCGGCTTCGACGTCGGCGATTCGATCCACATCAGCAACGTCACCCTGCCCAACGGCGTCGAAAGCGCGATCACCGATCGTGACTTCACCATCGCAACGATCGTCGCTCCGTCGGCGCTCAAGTCGAGCGATGGCGACACGACGAAGGATGACGGCGAAGAAGCCGGCGAAGGCGAAGAAGCCTAAACATTTTGGAACGCCCCTTCCCGCCGCGGGAGGGGCGTTTCCAGCAGACCCGGGAAAGGCACTGTCATGCAGCTCTGGGTCGGCCTGGGCAATCCCGGGCCCAAATATGCGATGCACCGTCACAATGTGGGCTTCATGGCCGCCGACGTCATCGCCGACTTTTACGACTTTCCCGCGCCAGCCAAGAAATTCCAGGGCTGGATCCAGGAAGGTCGCATCGGATCGCAGCGCATCCTGCTGCTCAAACCCGCTACCTTCATGAACGAGAGCGGCCGCAGCGTTCGCGCTGCGCTCGATTTCTACAAGTTGACGCCGCAGGACGTCACCGTCTTTTATGACGAGCTCGACCTTGTCCCGATGCAGATCAAGGTGAAACGCGGCGGCGGCGCGGCGGGCCACAATGGCATCCGATCGATGATCCAGCATATCGGCGAAGATTTCCGCCGCGTGCGTATCGGCATCGGCCATCCGGGGCACAAGGACCGCGTCACCGGCCATGTTCTCGGCAATTATCACAAGAGCGAGATGGAACCGCTGATCGACCTGCTCGGCGCGATCGCCGCCGAAGCGAAATGGCTGGCTGATGGCGACGATGTGCGCTTCCAGAGCGATCTCGCGCTGCGGCTGCAGGGCTGACAAGGCTCCGCAGGCCGTTACCGATCAGAAGCTGAACCTTCCTGAACTTTGCGATGATCCCATGGCGCCTGCGCCAACCGAATCGTGGACGTCGCCGGGCAATCGAAGTGGGCAATGTCCGCGCCCCACCGTAGCGGGAATCCCGCCGATTTGGCTGCTCGACCGAAGTAAGGCATGATGGTGCCGAAAGGAGCCTTCTCCATGCCCGACCGCCGTCACCCCAGCCGCCGCGATCTTATCGTGGGCGCCGCCGCCATGACCGCCGCCGCCCCCGCCCTGCTGCATGCTGCAATTCCGGCTGCGACGCCATCGCTCAAGGGGCGTACGATCCTCATCACCGGCGCATCGAGCGGCTTTGGCCGGGTTGGCGCGCTTCTTTACGCCCGGGCTGGCGCAAAGGTGATCGCGACGATGCGCAACCTTCCCCGCGACGAAGCGGTCAGCCTCGCCGCCGAAGCAGCACGGGACAAGCTCGACCTCCATATCGTCGAGATCGATGTCACCGACGATGCTTCGGTGGCAGCGGGCACTGCAAAGGCGCTCGACCTCGCGGCCGGACGCATCGACACGCTGGTCAATAACGCAGGCATCGGCATCACAGGCCCGGTCGAGGTCCAGGACGTGGAAGCGACAAAGCTGATCTTCGAGACCAATGTTCTCGGTATCCAGCGCATGCTCCGCGCACTGCTGCCCCAGATGCGCGCCGCCAAGACCGGACAGATCTTCAACATTTCGTCGCAGCTCGGCCGGGTGATTGTGCCCGGCGGCGGCCATTATTCCGCAACCAAATTTGCGGTCGAAGCCTTGTCGGAACAGCTTGCCTACGAACTGGTGCCGCACGGCATCGACGTTACGATCATCCAGCCTGGCGGTTATCCGACGAAGGTATGGGTCAACCGCAACATCTATACCGGCGCGCTCAAGGACCGCAGCGACGCGGCGCTGCTCGCCGCTTATGAGCCCTTCACCCGCGGCATGGGTACCGAGGATGGCAGCGGCCGCAGCGCCGATCCCGCGGACGTGCCGCGCGCGATCGCGGAGATCATGGCGATGCCCGCAGGCAAGCGTCCGCTGCGCCGCGCGGTCCATCCCGGCGCCAAACCGCAGGAAGCGATCAACAAGGTCGCCGCCGAGGTCCAGCTGGCGTGGCTCGGGAACTCGCCGCTGGGTCCGCTGGTCAAGGCAGTGCACGACTGACCGGACGATCGCTGCAACAAGAGCGTCACAAGAGTCCTATTCTCCTGACTTGGTGAAGCCATCGCGCTGACACCTGCCTCTGCAATCGGTGCCCCACCTCTCCCGGACAGGCGTTCGGGGTCCAACCGAAAAACAGGGGAACTGCATGTCACATCTTACCGACGAAGCCCGCGCGCCTTATCGCGGCGAAACCGACGTTGTTCCCGGGCCCGACAGCCTGGAAGCCATTGTTGCGGAAAACCCCTCGCGCCGCTCGCTGCTCCGCGGCGGCCTTTTCGGTCTGTCGGTTCTGCCGGCGATGGCGCTGGCCGCGTGCGACGACACCAGCGGCGACCCTACCGTCACGCTGCCTACCCCCACCCCGACGCCAACCC
>NZ_LNSA01000054.1 GCF_001468465.1 Sphingopyxis sp. H115 | reverse complement strand
ATCGTCAACCCGCCGGTCTGGCGCGCCTCGACGATCCTCTACGACAATATCGCCGACCTGAAAGCGCGTGGCCATGCGACGCACGACAAGCTCTATTACGGCCGTCGCGGCACGCCGACGGTATGGGCACTTGCCGACGCGCTGACCGACCTCGAGCCCGGGGCGGAGGGGACATTGCTCTATCCCTCGGGGGTCGCCGCGATCTCGGCGGGGCTGCTCGCGCTGCTGTCGCCTGGTGATCATTTGCTGATGGTCGACAACGCCTATGAACCGACACGCAGCTTCTGCAACGGCATGCTTGCGCGCATGGGGGTGGCGACGACCTATTACGACCCGCTGGTCGGTGCGGGAATCACCGCGTTGATCCGGCCCGAAACGCGGCTCATCTTCCTCGAATCGCCGGGCAGCCTGACTTTCGAGGTACAGGATATACCGGCGATCATCGCGGTCGCGCGCGACTGCGGCGTGTTGACGATGCTCGACAACACCTGGGCGACGCCGCTGCTCTTTCCCGCGCTCGCCACGGGCGTCGACGTGACGGCTATGAGCCTCACCAAATATGTCGGCGGGCACGGCGACGCGATGATGGGGTCGCTGACCGCGCCGAAGGCAATCTGGCCGCGGCTGCGGAGCGCGACCTATCAGCTGGGCCTGTCGGTTTCGCCCGACGACTGCGCGCTGATGCTGCGCGGGCTGCGCACGCTCGACGTCCGGCTCGCGCGGCATGGCGAAAGCGCGCTCGCGGTCGCGCGCTGGCTTGCCGCCCGGCCGGAGGTCGGCCGCGTGCTGCATCCCGCACTGCCGGGCGATCCGGGGCATAGGCTGTGGAGTCGCGACTTTCGCGGTGCCAGCGGATTGTTCGGCTTCACGCTCAAAGGCGCCGACGACGCCCGCCGGGCGCGCTTTATCGAGGCGCTGTCGCTGTTCGGGATCGGGTTCAGCTGGGGCGGCTATGAAAGCCTCGTGGTCCCGAGCAACCCGGCGGAGATCCGGACCGCGACGACATGGTCCGATCCCGATCCGCTCGTCCGCCTGTCGATCGGGCTCGAGGATGCCGCCGACCTGATCGCCGATCTGGACCGCGGCCTTGCGGCGATGCGGCAATGAACGGTCTCGATGACCTCCTCGCGAAGCTCGGTTTTCCCGCGTTCGCCGACGCGCGGCTGGTCGAACTCGGCATGGCCGGAGGTCTGGCGCTGCTAGGCCTCGGCGCCGGCTGGCTGGTCAAGCAACGTCTGGGGCCGCGCCTTTCGGACTGGCTGCATGGGCAGGATTTCGGCGCGAGGGGACCGCTGACGCAGCGTGTGGGCCCGATGCTCGGCTGGCTTTCGGTCCTGCTGGTTATCGGTGTTGCTGGCGCGGTATGGCCGTGGGACCCCTATGCTCTGCTGCTGCTTGACGCCGTGCTGGCGGTGAGCGTCGCGGCGCTGGTGCGCAATATTCTGATCGGGGTGGGACTTGGCGACGCCGCGGCGCTAGCCGGCGCGTTCGTCGCACTGGTCGTCATGTTGTCGCGCGCGGTCGGCGGGCTCGAATCGCTCCAGGATCGTCTCGATGCCCTCGGCTTTTCGATCGGCGCGCGCTATTTTTCGCTGCTGACCGCGATCAACATTTTGCTGACGGTGATCGTTCTTTTCACCCTCGTCCGGCTAGCCAACCGGGTGCTGAAGCGCGTGATCCGCGGCAGCGAAAAATTCGATCCGACGCAGCGGCTGCTGATCGAGAAGATTTCGGCGGTGGTGATCGTCGTCGCCGCCTTTTTCATCGGCATCGATTTACTCGGTATCGACCTCACGGCCTTTGCGGTTTTCTCCGGAGCGCTCGGCCTTGCGATCGGATTCGGGTTGCAGAAAACCGTAGGAAATCTGATCGCGGGGATCATCCTGCTGATGGACCGGTCGATTAAGCCCGGCGATGTGATCGTCGTCGGCGACAGCTTTGGCTGGGTGAACAAGATCGGCGTGCGTGCGGTCTCGGTCATCACGCGCGAAGGCAAGGAGCATCTGATTCCCAACGAGAATCTGATGACGCAGGAGGTCGAGAACTGGAGTTATTCGAGCCGGACGGTGCGCGTGAAGATCGCGGTCGGCGTTTCCTATGATACTGATTTGCGATTCGCGCAGGCGTTGATGATCGAGGCGGCGAAGGAATCGAAACGCGTACTCGCCGAACCGGAACCCGTATGCTGGATCACCGGCTTCGGCGACAGCAGCGTCGATCACGAAGTGCGGTTCTGGATCACTGATCCCGAAGGCGGGCTCGGCAATATCAAGGGCGATGTGTTCCTGCGAATTTGGGACAAGTTCCAGGACGCGGGGATCGAAATCCCATTCCCGCAGCGCGACGTGCATGTTCGCGACATGCCCGATGCCAGGCCGGTAAAGGTCGCAAAGCCCAAAGGCTGAGCAAAAGGCGGCCCCGACCTTCGCCGGGGCGCCCAGTGGGTCAGAAACCGATTTCCTTCGCACGTTCGATGCACTCGACGATGATGCGCTTCGCCTCGTCGACGTCACCCCAGCCGTTGAGCTTTGCCCATTTGCCGGGTTCGAGATCCTTATAGTGGGTAAAGAAATGCTCGATCTGCTGCAGCACGATTTCGGGCATGTCCTTGTAGGTCGCGACCTTGTCATAATAGGGGAATGTCTTGTTAACGGGGACGCACAGCAGTTTTTCGTCGCCGCCGGCATCGTCGACCATCTTCAGCACGCCGACCGGGCGGCATTTGACCACCGCGCCCGCGACGATCGGCGACCGCGCGACGACCAGGGCGTCGAGCGGGTCGCCGTCCTCGCCCAGCGTATGCGGCACGAAGCCGTAATTGGCTGGATAGCGCATCGGTGTGTGCAGGAAGCGATCGACGAACAAGGCGCCCGATGCCTTGTCGAATTCATATTTCACCGGCTCGCCGCCGATCGGGACTTCGATCAGGACGTTCAGGCTGTCGGGCGGGCTGTCGCCGGCGGGGATCAGGTCGATGCGCATGGGAGAATTCAGTCCTTTGTTCTGTTCTCCGCCGAATCTTTTAAAGCCGGCGGCGCGGCGCCAATAGCTGATCGAACCAGTCGGGGCCACTCCCCGTTTTTTCGAGGTGCGGCCAGCGCAGCCCGTCATGATAGGCGATATCGATGTTGCGATAGCGTCCGCCGCGTTCGACGATCAGGCGCACCGGCGTCTTGCCGTCGGTCGCAGCGCGAATCGCCGCCTCGATGCGCTCGCGGCTGTAACTCAACCCGTCGACTGCGACGATTTTGGTGCCGTTGACGATATCGGCGCGGAACGCCGGACCGTCCCACAGGATACCGCCCGCAATGCCATCCTTGTCGATCGTCAGCCCAAGCGAATGGGTCAGGTTGGCGTTCTTCGCCTGCGCCATCCGGTCGCGATCGAAGACGTTGGGGGTGTCGCGCCAGACGAGCTTGTAACCCGCGCGCTCGATCCCGCCGACCGGCGCCGGCTGTCCGGGGGTCTGCAACCGCGTGCGCAGGAAAGTCGCCCAGTCATAGGGATGGACCGCGTTCAACGCGGAGAGAACATCGTCGAAATCATAGGTATCCTGCCCCCAGTCCCCCTCGCGCCCGCCGAAAAAGGTGCGGGCGAAATCGTCGAGGCTTTTCCCATTGTTCGTCGCGCCGCGAATCAGCATGTCGGCCTCCAGCCAGACGAGCGAGCCTTCGTTGTAATAATCCTCGCTCCGCGACCAGCTCGCAAAGGGCTTGGGCTTGCGCGCCGCGATGACCGGGTCGAGCGTCGTGTCCTCCACCGACCGCCATTCGCGGCCCGGCTGCGCGCTGTAGTTTGCGGCGTTGGTCGCCCATTCGGCGAGGATCATCTCTTTCGACTGCATTCCCGAGCGCCCCGCGAGAACAAGGTCCCAGAAGCTCGTCTGTCCTTCGTAAACCCAAAGCAGATTGTCCTGCATCGGCGTACGGTAATCGGGGGTCCATAATTTGTCGGGGCGTCGATATTTGCCGTTCCAGCTGTGGACCAGCTCGTGCGGAAGCAGCCCGCGCTCGGCGTCATTGTCGTTCCATTTGGTGAAATAGTCGGGGTTGCGACTGTTTTCGCTGCTACGATGATGCTCGAGGCCGATGCCGCCGAGTTCGTCGGTCAGTGCGAGCAGAAAGTCATAGCGGTCGAAATGGCGGACGCCGAATAGCGCGACCGCTTCGGAAACGAGCGCGGCGTGGCGCGCGATATGGTCGGGGCTCGCCTCGAGATATTTGGGCTCGTCGGCGACGACGTTCAGCGTCACGCCGTTGCCGAGCGCCCATTGGCGGAAATATTTGCCCGCGAACATCGGGCTGTCGACCAGATTTTCATAGCTGGTGACGCCGAAGCTGTAGCGGTTGCCCGACACTTTGAGCCCGTCGAGCGCGGCCGCGCCCAGCCAGCCTTCGGGGAGGGTGACGTCGAGCTGCACCGGAATCTGGCGCGTGAACCAGCCGGCGGGATACATGCTGACCTGTTCCCATTGCAGATTCATCATCGCCGGAGTGACGACGACGCGGCCCTCGCTTGCGCGGGTCGGCGACAGGAAATCGAACGCGATGTCGATGCTCTTGGTACCCGTCGGCACGTCGATGTCGAAAGCATAGACGTCGGTTGGCTGGCGCGTCCAGGTAAGCGGCCTTCCAGCGGCGCTGGCCTTGAACCCCGCCACTTCGGCGATCGCCCCGCGCGGCGCATGCTTGCCGGGCAGCCATTCGGGATAGAGCAAGGTCAGCTTGCCCGCCTTCGCCACCGGGATCGTCTGGCGGACATGAAAGATTCCGCGCGCGACGTCGGTCGCGTCGACTTTTAGCGTCATCGTGCCGGGATAGGGTTTATCGGCGGGCAGCGGGATGGTCAGCGGTTGAACGACCGGTTGCGGCCGGCTGTTGCCGTCCTGGGCGGTGGCGGTGGTTGCCGACAGGGCGAGAAGGGCGGGTGCGACGAACAGTGCTTTTTTCATGGCCGTTCCTCTGCCCCCGAATCGCCGCGAGGTCCAGCGTCGGCGCTGCAACGGCTCTTTGCCTTTCGACCAAAAACCATTAGACGCCGCCGCCATGAGCAAGGACAAAAGCGCGAAAATCCCGACCCCGCAACCCGTGCGCGGCACGCAGGACATGCTCGGCGATTTCGCCGACCGCTTCGCGCATGTCGTGGAGACGTTCGAGCGAGTCCGCCGCCTCTATGGCTACAAGCGGATCGAGGTGCCGGTGATCGAGCCCACCGCGGTGTTCGCGCGCAGCCTGGGCGAGACCACCGACGTCGTGTCCAAGGAAATGTATTCGTTCGAGGATCGCGGCGGCGAATCGATCACGCTGCGCCCCGAATTCACCGCTGGCATCGCGCGCGCCTATATCACCAATGGCTGGCAGCAGTTCGCGCCACTCAAGGTCGCGACGCACGGCCCGCTGTTCCGTTACGAGCGGCCGCAGAAGGGCCGTTATCGCCAGTTTCACCAATTGGATGCCGAAGTGCTGGGGAGCGACAGCGCGCTGGCCGACGCCGAGCTTCTAGTGTTCGCCGACCAGCTGCTGAAAGAGCTGGGGATCGCCGAGGGCGTGACGCTGACGCTCAACACGCTGGGCGATGCGGCCAGTCGCGATGCGTGGCGTGCGGCGCTGGTCGAGCATTTCGAGGCGCATCGCGGAGATTTGTCTGAGGACAGCCTCACGCGGCTCGACAAGAATCCGCTGCGCATCCTCGACAGCAAGGATGCGAAGGACCGCCCGATCGCCGACAGTGCGCCCGATATCGACGCGTTTCTGACGAGCGAGGCCCGGGATTTCTTCGATGCCGTTACTGCGGGTCTCGACGCCGCCGGCGTTGCGTGGGAACGCAACGCGCGGCTGGTGCGCGGGCTTGACTATTATCGCCACACTGCGTTCGAATTCGTCACCGACCGTTTGGGCGCGCAGGGCACGGTACTCGCCGGCGGCCGCTATGACGGGCTGATCGAAGCGCTCGGCGGCCCCCCGACGCCAGCGGTCGGCTGGGCGGCGGGGATCGAGCGGCTGGCAATGTTGCTGGCCGACGATGTGATCGATAATCGGCTCGACGCGGTGATTGCGGTTGAGGACGACAGCCAGCTTGCGTTCGCGTTGAAGGTGATCGCAGCGATGCGGGGCAACGGACTTGCAACCGAAATCGTGGCGACGGGTTCGCCGCGCAAGCGCTTCGACAAGGCCGGGAAGATTCCGGCGCATGCCCTGATTGCGATCGGGACGCGCAATGGCGAGACTTACGCGAACATTCGCGGCGACAGCGAGCTTACGACAAAGATCGACGCTATTATTCGCGTGCTCTGATGACCAGCGTTTCCGAAAAACAGATCGACGCCATCATCGAGCGTCACGCCGCCTTGCAGGCGCGGATGGCGACGGGCGATATGGCGCCCGCCGATTTCGTCTCGGCGTCGAAGGAGTTCGCCGAGCTCGAACCCGTCGCGAAAGCGGCAAGCGAAGTCGTGCGGCTGCGCGGCGAACTGGTCTCGCTGACCGAAATGCTCGCCGACCCCGAGATGAAGGCGATGGCCGCCGAGGAGATCGCGGAGATTGAAACCGCGTTGCCCGCCGCCGAGCATGATCTCGCGATCAAGCTCTTGCCCAAGGATGTCGCCGACGAGCGCGCTGCGATGCTCGAAATCCGCGCCGGGACCGGCGGCGACGAGGCGGCGCTGTTCGCGGGCGACCTGCTACGCATGTACAGCCGCTACGCGGACGGACAGGGGTGGAAGGTCGAAGTCATTTCGGCGAACGAGGCCGAGGTTGGCGGCTATAAGGAAGTCGTCGCGTCGGTGACGGGGCAGGGCGTCTTTGCCAAGCTCAAGTTCGAAAGCGGCGTCCACCGCGTCCAACGGGTCCCCGCGACCGAGAGCCAGGGGCGCATCCACACGAGTGCCGCGACCGTGGCGGTGCTGCCCGAGGCGGAGGAGGTCGACGTCGCGATCAACGACGGCGACCTCAAGATCGACATCTACCGGGCGTCGGGCGCCGGCGGCCAGCACGTCAACACGACCGATTCGGCGATCCGCATCACGCATATCCCGACCGGGCTCGTCGTGATCCAGCAGGACCAGCGCAGCCAGCACAAGAACCGCGCCAAGGCGATGCAGGTGCTGCGCGCGCGACTCTATGATCTGGAACGCGAGAAGATCCACAGCGCCGAGGCGTCGGCGCGCAAGTCGATGGTCGGATCGGGCGACCGCTCCGAACGCATCCGCACCTATAATTTCCCGCAGGGGCGCGTGACCGATCATCGCATCAACCTGACGCTCCACCGCCTGCCCGAGATCATCGAGGGGCAGATGGACGAGCTGATCGACGCGCTGATCGCCGAGGATCAGGCGCAGCGGCTGGCGGGGCTTGGTGACTGAGGTCGCCGCCGCGCTGCGTGCGACGGCGCAGCGGCTCGCGGCGGTGTCGGAATCTCCGCGCCTCGACGCGGAATTGCTGATGGCGTATGCGCTGGGCGTCGAGCGGCCGGCCTTGCTTCTCGACCCGTCGCGCTTTGCCGTGCCGCAGGATTTCGGCAAGCTGGTCGCCCGCCGCATGCGGCATGAGCCTGTTGCCTATATCGTCGGTTACCGCGACTTCTGGACGATCCGGCTGAAGGTCGGTCCCGGGATGCTGATCCCGCGCCCCGACAGCGAGACACTGATCGAAGCGGCGGTCGATCATTTCGGCGCCTGCGGGCCCCGGCGCGTGCTCGATCTCGGCTCGGGCCCCGGGACATTGCTCCTTGCGGCGTTGGCCGAATGGCCGACGGCGCAGGGCCTCGGCATCGACGAATCCCGGCAGGCGGCCGATTGGGCAGAAAGGAACGCCGGCGATCTCGGGATGGGCGACCGGGCGCGTTTTCGCGTCGGGGACTGGGCGGCCGGCCTCGACGGCCAGTTCGACCTCATCCTCTGCAATCCGCCCTATATCGCCGACAGCGAGGAATTGATGCCCGACGTTGCCGATTACGAACCGGTGGGCGCGCTGTTTGGCGGTGCCGACGGGCTCGACGATTATCGCCGGATCATCCCCGATTTGCCGAGGATCTTGGCGCCAGACGGGCTCGCAATCCTTGAAATCGGCCACCGGCAACGCATATCGGTATCGAAGCTGGCCGAAGCGGCGGGATTCGCCGTAGCCTGCAAACAGGACCTTGGCCGCCGCGACAGGGCGCTTTTGCTGACCCGCGCCTGACCGGCCCCGCAAGAATTTGCTTGGTTTACGCCCGAAAGCGCGGTAGGGGCGGCTCACAGACCCGACCGGGGTCCCTCGATGGTCCGGCCGGTCTGCTTCCCACTTACGATGCTGGTGCGGACCGTGGGGTCCGGCGCAAGCGGTAAAGGGAACCGCGCAGGAAGCGCGGGCGCGACGCGCATATCGCGGTCGGCCAAAATGGGGTTGGCGTAGCTTATTAGCTTATCAGGATGTCTCAGTTGAACATGAACAACCGGCAGAGCGGTCGCCGTCGCGGCCGCAACAACAACAGCAACAACAATAACAACCGGTCGCAGTCCGGTGGGCGCGGTGGCGTCGACCAGGCCAACCGCATCGACAGCCGGGCGCGCGGCAACGGCGCCCAGATGATCGAGAAATATCGTAATCTCGCGCGCGACGCCCAGCTTGCCGGCGACCGCGTCCAGACTGAATATTATCTCCAGTTCGCCGACCATTATTTCCGCGTCGTGAGCGATTTTCGCGCCCGGCAGGAAGAAAAGGCCGCCGCGAACGGACAGGAACGCAGCCACGACCGCAGCCGCGAGATTCGCGGGGTCGAGGATTTCGACGGTCATGACGATACCGACGCCGATATCGATACCGACATGGGCCGCGACGACAGCGATGATCGCAGCGACCGTAGTGATCGCGGCCAGCGCGGCAACAACCGCGAAGCGCGCGCCGACCGCGACGACGACAATCGCGGCAACCGCCAGCAGTCGCGCAGCCGGGCCTCTCGCAATCGCGACGAAGGCGAGGACCGCACCGACGGCGATAGCGGCAACGAAGCCGCCGCGCGCGAAGAGGTTGCCGAAGAAGCCCGCGCGCCGCGCGCCGCGCGCCGCCCGGCGCGACGCCCGCGTAAGGAAGCCGGCTCCGACGACGGCGATGCCGGCATCGACACGGCGGTCCTGCCGCCCGCGATCGGCCGCCCCGAGCGCAGCGCCGAAAGCGAGGCCGAAGCAGAAGCGCCGGCCGCCAAGCCGCGCCGCACCCGCCGCACGCTCGCGACGCGGGGCACCGATGTCGAGGCGGCCGAATAAGCCAACGATTTCACGCTGGTTTTTCCGATTCGTATGACATAGCCTCTCCGCGGGACATATCCTGCGGGGAGGTTTTTTATGCGCATCTTGGCTCTGGCCTGTTTGCCGCTGCTCGTCGGCGTCGCGTCGACCGCTGTGTTTGCGCAGGATGCCGCGCCGGGCGTAACGGGCGGCAATGCGCAGGGCGATGTTGCGGTCACCATCTATAATAATGGCCAGTCGCTCGTGCAGGATGACCGCCAGCTTAGCGTCGCCGCGGGACGCAACCGCATCGAGTTTCCCGATGTGTCGGCGCGTATCCGCCCCGAAACGGTGACGCTGTCGGGCCCCGGCATCGGCATCGTCGAACAGAATTTCGATTTCGACCTGCTCACTCCCGACAAGCTGATGGACAAGGCGGTCGGCCAGTCGATCACGCTCGTCCGCACCAACCCCGCGACCGGCGCCGAACGGACCGAGCGCGCGAAGGTGCTCGCGGCGAATGGCGGTATCGTACTCCAGATCGGCGATCGGATCGAAGTACTGCGCGACGACGGTCTGCCGGTGCGCGCGGTGTTCGACCGCCTGCCGCCGAACCTGCGCGCGCGTCCGACTTTGTCGGTGACCGTCGATGCGGCCAATGCTGGCACTGTCCCGGCGCGTTTGTCCTATCTCACCCCCAATCTCGGCTGGACCGCCGACTATGTCGCGCTGTTCGACGCCGCGAAGGGCGCGATGGATATCCAGGGGTGGGTGACGCTGACCAACAGCACCGGGACGACCTTCAATAACGCGCGTACGCTGCTGGTGGCGGGCAGCCCGGGCGGCGGCGGCGGTTTCCGCCAGATGACGGGCTCGATGGATGCAGCGGGGACCGAATCGAACGATCGCGAACGGCTCGGCGACTATTATCTCTATCCGCTCGCCGCGCGTACGACGATCGCCAACGCGCAGCAGAAGCAGGTCAGCTTCCTCGACGTGAAGGGCGCGCCGGCGCAGTCGACGTATGAATATGTCAATCGCTGGATGGGCAGCAGCACCGATCCGGTGAGCACGGCCAGCGTGCTGCGCTTCTCGACCTCGCGGCAGGGCGGGCTGGGCGATCAACTCCCCGCCGGTACGATTCGCGTTTATATGCGCGACGCCCGCGGCGACCCGCAGTTCATCGGTGAAAACCGCATCGACCACACGCCGATGGGATCGGCGATGTCGCTGCGCACCGGCGATGCGTTCGACGTGAAAGTCCAGACGACCGTCGTCTCGCGCACGCGCAAGGGCGATTCGCGCTGGGTGACCAAGATGAAATATCTGGTCAGCAACGCGCGGCCGGGCCCGGTGACGGTGCTGGTGGCGCAGGACGGGCTTTATGGCGATGTGCGCATCACCGACGAAAGCCTGAAGGGCGAGCGCGTGTCGGCAGACCGCGTCGAATGGCAGGTGCCGGTGCCCGCCAATGGCAAGGTCGAACTGACCGCCACGTTCGACACGCGTTACTGAGCGCCCGCGCGATGCGCGCCCGCTTCCTGCTGGCTCCGCTATTGGCGCTCGTGTCGCTGTCCGCGCCCGTGCCCCTGGCGGCGCAAGGCGAAACGCCGATCGCCGTCTCGGCAAAAATCGATGACGCCGCCGTCACTGTCTATCGCGCGCCGGCTCGCGGCGCCGGGCCGATCAATCCGAACTGGCCGCAGGGTTTCGCCTTCATCACCGAAACGCGCACCGTCACGCTGCCCGCGGGCACGTCGGTGCTGCGATTCGAAGGCGTCGCCGAAGGGCTGCTTCCCGAAACCGCGGTGGTCAGCGGCCTTCCCGATGGCGTGATCGAAAAGAATCGCGATGCGCGCCTGTTGTCGCCGGCGGGGCTGGTCGATGCCTATCTCAAGCGCAGCGTTAGTTTGCGCCGCACGAACATCGCGACCGGAAAAACCGTCGAGCAGGAGGCGGTGATCCAGTCGGGCCCGAACGGCGGCGTGATTCTCCAGACCGCCACCGGCGTCGAGGCGCTCGCCTGTTCGGGGCTTCCCGAACGCATGCTCTACGCCCGCGTGCCGAAGGACCTGTCGGCGAAGCCGACGCTGTCGGTGCTCGTCGAAAGCAAGGCCGCGCGGACAGTGAAAATCCAGCTCCTCTATCTGGCCGAGGGGTTCGACTGGGCCGCCAATTATGTCGCCGATCGCGGTGCCGACGGAAAGACGCTGGGCGTGACCGGCTGGATCACCGTCGCGAACGGCGGAGTGACGAGCTTCCCCCGCGCGCAGCTCAACGTCATCGCCGGGCGGCTGAACAAGATGTACAGCCCGCCGCTGCCGCGCAGCACGCCGGGACCGCTGGTCCTCAAATGCTGGCCGATGGATATCACCAGCACGCATCCCTTGTGGGAACTGCCGCCGATCATCGCATTCGAGGAGGAGTTCGCGCTGGGCGCCGCCGAGGATGTCGTCGTGACCGCGAGCCGGATGGACCGGCGGGCCTATGCCATGGCGCCGCCCCCGCCCCCACCT
>NZ_LNSA01000053.1 GCF_001468465.1 Sphingopyxis sp. H115 | reverse complement strand
TACTTGCCCCAATCCAGTTGCCGGGCGGCAAGGGTGCGGCATCGGCGGCGGCGCAAACCGCGCCGACCGAGCCGGTAAAGGGCGCCAGCCGCTGCCTGGTAATCGGTCCCGAAAAGTCGGCGAGCGGCAAAGTACTGATGCTGGAGGCGACCGCCGACGGCCCCGAAATCCACCTGCATGGCGGCGGCTTCGACAACGCCGGCTTCGGCTCGACCGGCTGGGGCATCCCGACGATGGGACGCGGCGCGCAGCATGGCTGGTTGCTCGTGTCGGGCAGCAGCGAGGCGGGAACGACCTTCGCCGAAAAGCTCAACCCGAAGAACCGCTACGAATATTGGTACAAGGGCGCGTGGAAAAAAATGGACCATCGCACCGAGACGTTCCGGGTCAAGGACGGCGCGCCGGTGACGCACGAGGTCGCGTGGACGATCCACGGCCCCGTGATCGCGTGGGACGTCGAAAACGGCACGGCCTATTCGCAACAGATGGGCGTCCACGGGCGCGAACTCGACACTTGGGTCGCCTTCGCCGAAATGGGCCGCGCAAAAAGCCTCGCCGAATTTCGCGAAAAGGGAGTCGACCGGCTCGGCTGGAACCTTGGCGCCTGTTACGGCGGCGAGGATGGCACGATCGCCTATTTCGAGGGCGGCGCGCTGCCCAAAAAGGCCGCCGGAGTCGACCCGCGGCTGCCGACACCGGGCACCGGCGAATATGAATGGACCGGATTTCTGACGCGCGACGAAAAGCCGCACATGATCGATCCGAAGCAGCATTATTTCCTGTCGTGGAACAGCAAGGCGACGGGCTGGTCGCAGGAGGGCGACAATGCCCGCATCGGCGCGACCTTCCGCACATGGCTCGGCGACCGACTCGCCAAAAAGGGCGAGGCGCTGACCCTGCTCGACATGCGCGATATCAACGGCAAGCTGTTCAACGCGCTCGGCGCGGTCGACCGCAACCAGGCCGCGCCCGATTTTTTCGCGCCCTATATCCGGGCGGCCATCGACGTGAGCGCCGATCCCGAGGTCCGGCGCGCCGGCGAATATATGCTGGGTTTCAACGGGCTGTATCAGGATCGCGACGGCGATCAGCGATATGACGACCCGGGACTGACGCTTTATCGCACATGGCTGGAGGTCGCGCCGCGCATGCTGTTCGGCGACGATATGGGCGACTGGTGGAGCACGATCGATACGGATCGATATCTGACCTATCAGTCCAGCCTGTTGCTGCGCGCCTTTCAGGGCGACGCGGCAGGCGCGCCGCTGGCGGTCGACTATTTCAACGGGCGTGACCGCACCGCCGTGATGATCGACACGATCAAGAGCGCGGTCGCCGAGGTCAGGGCGCGATTCCCCGGTAAGGATATGGCCGAGTGGAAACAGCCGATCTTCTGGAAATATTTCGATGCGTCGCTCGAAACGCCCGACCGCCCGCAAATGGCCGAAGACGCGCCCGAACACCGCCTGTCGGCCGTGATGCGGCTCGGACCGACGATGGCGCCCCACAATGGCGGCGAAAGCTGGGTCGGGCTGATGGAAATCGGCGCCGACCGGCGCGCGCTCTATTCGGTCGTCGATGCGGGCGGCCAGAATCTGTTCATCGGCCCCGACGGCAAGGGCAATCCGCATCTCGCCGACCAGACGATGATGCACGAAACCAACGAGCTCAAGAAGATCGACCTTTCGCCCGAAAGGATCGGCAAGAACGCCAAGTCCAGCCTGACGCTCGAATATCGTCCGTCGGCGCGCTAGCGGGCGCGATGACCGCTTCGGCCATCTCGCCCGCCGACATCGGCAGCTATTGGCTCGCCAGCTGCGACGATGATCTGACGCGGCGCCCCGCCCTCGCCCGCGACGAGATCGTCGATGTCGCCATCATGGGCGGCGGTTTTACGGGATTATGGACCGCCTGGTTCCTGCTGCAAGCGGCCCCCGATCTTTCGATCGCGATCGTCGAGCGGCAATTTTGCGGTTTCGGCGCATCGGGCCGCAACGGCGGCTGGTGTTCGCCGCGCTTTCCGGTCAATCCCGCCGCTCTGACGCGCCGTTTCGGCGCGGAGATTGCCCGGGCGATGCTGCTGGCGCAGCAGGCGATGGTCGATACGGTTGGCCGGATTTGCGAAAGCGAAGCGATCGACGCCCATTTTGACCCCGCAGGGGTGCTGACGCTGGCGCGCAGCGCCGGCCAGTTGCCGTCGCTGCGACAATCCTTCGATGCCTATGCCCGGCTCGGCATGACCGACGGATGCGAATTGCTGGACGCGCGGCAGGCGCGGGACCTGGTCCATGCGACCGATGTCCATGGCGGCCTGCGCCTTCGCGCCGGGGCGACGATCCATCCGGGCCGTCTTGTGCGCGGGCTGGCGCGGGCGCTCGAACGGCGCGGCGTGCGGATTTATGAAGGGACCGAGGTCGTGCAAACCACCTCGGGCATCCATCCCGCGCTCGTGACCGAGGGCGCGACTCTCCGGGCGCGGCGCGCGGTCCTGCTCGCCGGCGAAGCCTTCATGACGGCGCACCCCGCCCATCGCCGCAGTCTGATCCCGATGGCCTCGACGATCATGCTCACCGCGCCGCTCACCGCCGCGCAATGGGACAGCGTCGGCTGGGCGGGCGGCGAATGCCTCAGTTCCTACGTCAACACGACCAACTATCTCACGCGCACCGCCGACGGGCGCATCCTGTTCGGCAGCCGCGGCGCGCCCTATCGCTATGCCTCCGACATGGACGATGGCGCGCTGCGCGAAAAGGCGAATTTCGGATGGATCCGCGACCGGCTCGTCGAATGGTGGCCCGCGTTGGAAGGGGTCGAATTCACTCACCGCTGGGCGGGCTATCTCGGCATCCCGCGCGACTGGATGCCGAGCGTCCATTTCGACGCCGCGCGGCGCGTCGGTCACAGCTATGGCTATACGGGGCACGGGGTCGTCACCAGCGCGATCTGCGCGCGCGCGCTCGCCCGGCTGGTCGCGGGCGGCACCGGCGCGCCCGATGCGCCCTATATCCGCTGGCAGGCACCGAACTGGGAAGTCGAGCCGTTCCGCTGGGCGGGCATCCGCTATGTCCAGAATGCCTTTCTGCGCATGGACATTGCCGAAACCGCCGGGCGGCGTCCGCCGCCAGACGCGCGGCTCGCCAAATATCTCGGCGAACCCTGACCGGACAGGCTCTAATTGCCCGCCGACACGGCCTTTCCTGAAGCGAGCGTTTGCTTGAGCCCCGGAATGAAAGCCGCGCCGGCCTTCAGCTCGACACGCGATCCGACAAGATCGTCGCCATAGGGTTCGGCCGGTCCACCCAGACATTGCGACAGGAAATGCTCGGCAATCGCGGCGAAGGAGATGTTCGTGCCGTCCTTGGCATAGACATGCCCCTCGTCCGGATAAAAAGCATAAGTGACGGGTTTGCGCCGCGCAATCAGCGCATCGACGATCTCTTGAGACTGGTCAGGAAAGATGCGCGGGTCGTTGGCCCCGTTGGTGACGAGCAACGGCTTCGTGATCGCATCGACCCGCGCGATGGGCGAGCGCCGCATCAGATCGGCCGCCCCTTCTTCGGTGGTGGGATCACCGACGCGGTTGACGAATTGCGGACGCTGCCAGGTCCACCAATCGGGCATTGCGGAAATCAGCCGGGTCAGGTTACTGGGACCGGCCAGATCGACGCCGCACTGAAAGGTGTCGGGCGTGAAGCTCAACGACACGAGGGTCGAATAGCCGCCATAGGACAGCCCCATGACCGCCACGCGATCCTTAGCGGTCACGCCCTTGTCGATCGCCCATTGCACCGCGTCGAGCAGGTCGTCGTGCATTGTTTCCGACCATTTGCGGTCGCCCTTTGCCATGAAATCGCTGCCGAAGCCGCCCGAGCCGCGGAAATTCACGGACAGCACCGCATAGCCGCGATCCGCCAGCCAGGCGTGCTGCGGATCGAACGCCAGATCGTCGCGTAGCCAGGGCCCGCCATGGACAAGCAAGACGAGCGGTGCGGGTGCCGCGGGCCTGCCGTCCGCGCCGGGCTTCGCGCCCGCCGGTAGCGTGAGATAGCTTGGAAGCGTGAGCCCGTCGCGCGAGGCGATAGTCACGGGCATTCGGCGCGCGAGCGCGCGCTCGGCCAGCGCCGGCCGGGTCGACAGCAACGGCGTCAGCAACCGTTCCTTGCGGTTCCACCAGCTATAGCGATCGGGGCGGTTCGGGACGGTTTCGAGCAGCAGCCAGCGCGCATTGTCCGCCGTCTGGTCGACGATCTTGAACGGCCCCGCGACCGCCGCCTCGAGCGCCGCGAACTCGGCGCGTACATCGTCCGAACGCACCGTCCATTCGCTTGTCAGCGGATCTTCGCGCGTCGCGAGCAGCGTTCCGCTTGCCTCGTCGAGCAGCGCGTCGACGATGTCGGCGCGCACGGCGGCGGCGCGCAGCGTCTTTTTCCCGCTGGCGATGTCGACCGACACAAGATCGGCCTTGTCGCCGTCGCGGCTGTCGAACATCGCGAGCCGCCCCTCGCCGTCGAGACCGAGGATGCGCGAATTGCGGAGCGAGACGAGCGGTATCGTCATCAGTTCGACCGGCCCGGCAGGGTCGAGCCGAAAATAGGTCGAGGAGCCGTCGGCATTGCCGCGCACGGCGAGCCGGACGCGAAGATCGGGATCGGCGACGACATCGATATAATTTTTGTCGTTGCGGAATATTTCGGTGCGCTGCCCGGTCGCAAGGTCGATGCGGTAAATGTCGCGATACCGCTTGTCGCGGATATTCATGCCGACGAGGATTTCGCCCGGATGGCGTTTCGATACCTTGACGATCTTCGTCTGCACCGCAGGATCGGCGGTAGCGTCAATGACGGTCCGCTTTTCGGGGTTGGCGATCCAGAGCTGGCTATGCTCTTCGCCGCCGATATCTTTCAGGATCAGGATGCGCTGCCCGTCGGCGCTCCACTGGAAGCTGTCGGGCGGCCGCGCGTCGAACCGGGTGACGGGCGCTGCGGACGCCGGATCGTCGACCGGCGCCACCCAGATGTTGAGCACGCCGTTTAGCGGGTGGAAAAAGGCCAGCCGCTTGCCGTCGGGGCTGATCTGAAGTTCCGAATAGGTCGGCGCGCTGAACAATAGGTCGCGCGGGACGAGCGCCTGCTGCTCGGCAAGGGGCTTTGCCGACACCGCAGGCGCAACCGGCTCAAGCAACGCGCCGACGACCCCTGCCGCCAACAGGGCCGCCGGGTTCGCGCCGCGCCGAAAGCCCAAGACACCGAAACGCATGGCACACCCCTCGATAGCCCACCGGGAATATTCCCCCGGCCGACAGGGATTGCCAATCGAGCCATTGCCGCGCCAATGCCGAATATGGATCAATCCATGCACAGCAGAATGGCTGAGCGAGGGCGCTCGATATGGTAAAAGCTGCGACAGCCGGAGGGGCGTGACGGATGGAAATGGCGTGGCTTGAGGATTTCGGCGCCCTGATACGCGCGGGCAATTTCTCGCGCGCGGCGTCGGCGCGGTGCGTGACGCAGCCGGCGTTCAGCCGCCGCATCCGGGCGCTCGAGGAGTGGCTTGGCGTCGAGCTGGTCGACCGCGGCACGCACCAGATGACGCTTACGCCGGCCGGCAAGCGCTTCGCCGCAATTGCCGAAACCGTCCTTCGCGACATCGAACATGGCCGGCGCGAGGTTCAGGAAATCGCCGGGACGTCGGCATCGACGGTCAAGATCCTGGTAACCCACGCGCTGGCGCTCGGCTTCTTTCCACAATGGCTCGCCGAGTTGCAGGCGATGGCCGACACCGAAATTCCCATCCAGCTGACCGCCGACAATATGGGCGCGTCCGAACAGATCATGCTGAACGGAAAAGCGCATTTCTGCCTCTGCCACTATTATGCCGGCGCCGCGTCGGTGCTCGACGGCGCGGGCTTCCTCTCGATATCGCTCGGTGCCGACGCGCTTGTCCCGGTCAGCGCGCCGCACAAAACCGGCGGAACGCCGCTCCACTCCCTCGCGGCGGGCGACGGCGCTCCCGTCCATCTGCTTGCCTATGGGGCGGAATCGGGCATGGGGCGCATCGTGTCGGCGATGTTCGGCGCCAGCGCGATGCCCGCCAGCTTCACGCCGGTGTTCACATCGCACACCCTCGTCCTCGCGCGCATGGCGAAAGACGGCAAAGGGCTCGCCTGGTTGCCGCGCAGCATCGTCGCCGACGATCTGGACAAAGGCACCCTCGTCCGCGCTGGCGACACGGCCTGGGACATTCCCGTGGATATCCGCCTCTATCGCCCCCGGGGCCGGCAATCGCCATCGGCCGAGGCTTTCTGGAAACTGGCGACCGTATAGCGGCGGCGGCCTTCCGGCCTGCGTCGATCGAAGGACCATCGCGACGCCACGCTTACGGGACGGCATGAAACCATCAGCAACAGGCATTGGCGACGGCGCCGGGCTGCTTGGTAATTGCCCCCGACCCCGCAGCAGCCGGATTGACCGCATGAAACATATCGCTTCCATCGACGCCATCCTGTTCGATCTCCTGACGGCGCTGCTCGATTCCTGGTCAGTCTGGAACCAAGCCGCCGGATCAGCGGCCGACGGGCTGCGATGGCGCCGCGCTTACCTACGGCTGACCTATGGATGCGGCGCGTACCGGCCCTATGAGGATCTGGTCCGCGAGGCGTCGGCCACGGCGGGCGTGGACCCGGCGGCGGCCGACCGGCTGGCGGCGCGTTGGGACAGTCTATGTCCGTGGCCGGAGGTCCCGACCGTGCTTTCTGGCCTGAACCAGCGCGGCATTCCGCTCGGCGTCGTTACCAATTGCTCGATTGCACTGGGGCGGCGAGCCGCCGGGCAGGTCGGCGTTCGCTTTTCGGTGATCGTCACCTCCGAAGAAACGGGCTTTTACAAGCCGCGCCCCGAATCCTATCGCGCCGCGCTCGACCGGCTGGGCACCGATGCCACGCGGACGCTGTTCGTCGCGGGATCGCCGGCCGATATCCCGGGCGCCGCCGGGGTTGGCATGCCCGTGTTCTGGCACAATCGCGCCGGCCTGCCGTTCGTCGCCGACGATGCGCGGCCGCTTCTGATCGCCGACACCCTGGACCCGCTCGCGACTCTCGTCTGAAAGAAACGCATCCTATGTTCGACCGAATGAACACGCCGCGCCTAATTCTCGACGCCGACCGGCTCGAACGCAATGCCTCCAGGATGCGCAGCCGCTGCGAGGAACTCGGCGTAACGCTTCGCCCGCATCTCAAGACCGCGAAATCGGTCGATGTTGCGCGCGTCGCGGCGGGCGGCGTTCAAGGGCCGATCACGGTCTCAACGCTCGCCGAAGCCGAATATTTCGCTGCCGCAGGATGGCGCGACATCCTCTATTCGACGGCCATGACCGCCGCGAAGCTTGCCCGCGCGGACCGGATCCAGCGCGAGCACGGCGCGCGCCTGCTCTTCGTGCTGGACGATGAAGCGACGGCCGCCGCGATCGGGCGCGAGGCGGAATCGCTCGATGCGCGCTTCGGCCTGTTGATCGAGGTCGATTGCGGCGAGCATCGCAGCGGCGCCGAGCCGGCGTCGGCCGAGCTAGTCGCCATCGCGGACAAGATCCGGAGTCACGCTCCTAATCTCGAACTGATGGGGGTAATGACGCATGCCGGGCATTCTTATGCCTTCGACGCGCCCGAACCGATCCGCGCGCTCGCCGAAACCGAGCGGCGCGCAGCGGTCGAATCCGCCGAACTGCTGCGCGCAAATGGATATCCCTGCCCCATCGTCAGCGTTGGTTCGACCCCGACGGCGTTGTTCGCCGAACGGCTGCCGGGCGTTACCGAGGTGCGCGCGGGAATCTATCTCTTCTGGGACCTGTCGCAATTGTCGCGCGGGATCTGCGCCGACGTCGATCTTGCAGTGTCGGTGCTTGCCTCAGTGGTCGGTCACCAGCACCGCGGCCCCGCACTCATCCTCGACGCGGGGGCGCTCGCGCTGTCCAAGGACGTCGGCGCCAACCGCTTCATGCCCGAGGCGGGATACGGGATCGTCTGCGATGCTGCGACACTGGCGCCACTGGGCCCCCTCGCCGTCACGACGGTGCATCAGGAACATGGCAATGTGCCGGTCCCCGACGAAAGCTGGTTCGCTCGCCTGCCGGTCGGCAGCCTTGTGCGCATCCTGCCCAACCACGCCTGCCTGACCTGCGCCGCCTATTCATCCTATGATGTGCTGCGCGAAGGCAAGCTAGCCGGGCAATGGCCGCGCGTCAGCGGATGGTGACGACAGGAGAGTGACATGACCGATCGCAAGATAACCGAGATACGCTGCGCCGAAGCGCCCCCGCCCGGCGGCCATTATGCGCAGGCGGTCCTGCACGGCGACACCCTGTATATCTCGGGCCAGCTCGGCGTGACCAAGGACACTCCCGACGCCGACACTGTCCCGATCGCCGATCAAATGGCCTTTGCCCTCGGCAATATCGCAGCCATTGGCCGCGTCGTCGGCGCTGGGGTCGACGATATCGTCCGCTGCACCGTCTACGTCGCCGATATCGCGCATTGGGACGAAGCGAACCGCGCCTATGCGGCCTTTTTCGGCGCCCACCGCCCGGCGCGATCGATCGTACCGTGCGGTCCGCTGCATTTCGGCGCCCTGATCGAAATAGACGCCGTCGTGGCGGTGAGCGCCTGATCTCCTCGCTCCGCCGCGCGCCCCTTGGGAACAACATGAATTTCCGGTAGATTGCGCTCGGCGAAGGAGAAGGCGGATGGCGGGCGGTCTGGCTATCGTATTGAGCGGCGGCGGCGCCAAGGGCGCGTTCCAAGTCGGCGTCGTCCATGAGCTTGTCGTCAACCGCGGGGTCCGGATCGACATCGTCGCCGGCGTTTCGACCGGGGCGATCCAGGCTCTCGGTGTTGCGCAGGATGACGTACCCGGACTGCTCGACGCCTGGCTCGGCATCCGGGGGAACGGCTCGATCTACAAGGAGCGCCCGCTCGGCGTCGTCGGCGGCATCCTGGGCGAAGATGCGATCTACGACGCCGCGCCGCTCAAAAAACTGCTCAAGGGGTTCGCCGACGAGACGAAACTGGCGGCGAGCGGGCGCAGATTGCTGCTCGGGGTCGTCAACCTCGGCACCGGCACCTATCGCAGCATCGACGAGAGCGTGTCGGGCATCCACAATTGGGTCTATGCGAGCTGCGCCATGCCATTGTTCTTCGATCCGCTGAAGACGCGCGACCGCGACGGGACGACCGAACAATGGGTCGATGGCGGCGTGCGCGACGTGACGCCGCTGAGCGCCGCGCTCGAAATGAACCCGCGCGGCGTCATTGCGGTACGCGCCTCGCCCGCTCCGCAGCCCGGGGCCCCGCGCACCTACCCGAACCTCATCAAGATCGGGCTGCGCGCGGTCGATATATTGCAATCTGAAGTGTCGGCAAACGACCTGTCCGGCGCCGCTCTGATCAACGATCTGATCGCGGCGCGCGAGGCGCAGCTGCGCGCGCTTCAGAACGAGGGAATCGGCGGCGCGCAAGCCGCGCGCATCCTGCGGCCGCTCGACGTCCAAATCTCGCGCTATCGCTTCGCACCGATCCGGATCATCGAGCCCGAGGAGGAATATTCCGAAACGCTCGAATTCGATCCCGCGAAGATCCGCACCGCGATCGATGCCGGCCGGCGCGCTGTCGAGCGCGAATGGGACGCGCTTGAACCGTTGCTCAGCTGAACGCCCGGCGCCGCACCCTAAACAGGTGCAATTGCGAGTTCGCCGCGCGCCTGCCGGAACACCTCCGCGCTGCCCCAGATCGCCAGCACCGCCATGATCGCGGCGACCGCAAGGTCGGGCCAGCTTCGCCCCGTGCCGAACACGCCCAGCGCAGCGCCCATCACGGCAATATTGCCGATCGCGTCGTTGCGCGAACAGATCCACACCGAGCGCATGTTCGCATCGCCCGTGCGATAGCGATAAAGCATCAGCGCGACGACGACGTTGGCGACGAGCGCGAGTGCGCCGATTAGCCCCATGGTTTCGGCGTGCGGGGCCGATCCGGTAACGAAACCCCAGGCCGCCGATCCGAAGACCCAGAGCCCGAAAGCCAGCATCGTCGCCGCTTTCAACAAGGCCGCGCGGGCGCGCCAGGCAAGCGCCATGCCCGCGACGCCCAGGCTGATCGCATAATTGGCGCTGTCGCCGAGGAAATCGAGCGCATCGGCCTGCAGCGCGCGCGAATCCGCCGCGACGCCGGCGACGATCTCGACGCCGAACATCGCGGCATTGACGATCAGCGCGAACCAGAGGACGCGCCGCCACTTTGGGTCGCTCAGCGCGGTCTTGCCGCTTTTGCCGGAACAGCATTGATCGGCCATCGCCGAAGCCTCCTTCATTCTTCGATTCGGCACCCTATATGCACTCTGTAGCAACTACAGGGTCAAGCGATGAAAATCGGCGAACTGTCGCGTGCCACCGGCACCAACATCGAAACCATCCGCTATTACGAGCGGATCGGACTGCTTCCGGCACCCGGTCGCACCGCGGCCAATTACCGCAGCTATGGCAACGCGCACCGGTCGCGCCTCAGCTTCGTGCGCCATTCGCGCGAGTTGGGTTTCACGATCGAGGAAATCCGCTCGCTGCTCGACCTGTCGGATGATCCCGCACGCGACTGCGGCGAGGCCGACCGGATCGCGACCGCGCATCTGGAACAGGTCGAAGCGAAAATTGCGCAACTCGCGCGGTTGCGCGACGAACTCAAGCGCATTGTCGGGCGTTGCCGCGGCGGCGCCGCCGCCGATTGCCGCGTGATCGAGGCGCTGGGCGATCATCGCCACTGCGAAAGCGCGCACTGATTAGGGAAAGGTGGGACGATTCTGTTGCCCGGCTCGTCCCCAGCCGCTGGTATCCGATTCTGTTGCCCGGTTCGGTCCGAACCGCGTTCTATTTGTCTAACCTTAGGCCGTGAGGCTTATCGGTTAGGCAGCAAGAGCGAGTGCTTCGTTATCGTTAGCACCTATTGGTTTTGAGCCTTGAACGGGTTACTCAGCCCGGAAGAAAATATCGTCTTTGAACACACGTCGATCCTGGTTCGGCCCCGTCAGAAGCCCGCGCGCCCCAAGGAAAGCACGGGTTTGTGGTGGAGCCGCCGGGTACTGCCCCCGGGTCCGCTGTGTCTATTCCACGACACCATTTATCCTCATAGTCGGCCGAAGCCGGCACCTGCGTATATAGGAAGCCCGCCCGCGTTTGGAAAGGGCGCGGGCGGGCGAGTGGTCGAGAAACGGTGCAAATTATTTCCTGCGCAGTTCGTCGCGGATTTCAGCGAGCAGTTCGACCTCGGTCGGGCCCGCGGGCGCTTCGGCCGGCGCCTCCTTGCGAACCATCTTGTTTACCGCCCGCACCAGCAGGAAGATGATCCACGCCAGGATCAGGAAGTTGATGGTAGCGGTGATGAAGGCGCCATAACCGAACATGGCAACCCCGGCTTCCTTGAGTTTCGCATAGTCGGTCGGCGAAACCCCCGCGGGAACATCGCCCAGGAGGATGAACATGTTCGAGAAGTCGACCCCGCCGAAGATCGCGCCTACGACCGGCATGATGATATCTTCGGTCAGCGACTTGGTGATCGTCGCAAAGGCGCCGCCGATGATGACACCGACCGCGAGGTCGATGACATTGCCGCGCGCGATAAATTCCCTGAACTCGTTCAGCATCTTGTCTTACCCCGGATTGTTGAGCCGTTGCCGCAAAGGTGGCGCGACGATTGCACAAAGGCAAGCGCGATCCTATTATGTGTATTGTTGCGGCAAAACGCCGCCGGAGGGAGCCTGATGACCATGACCTATCGCAACGCCCGCTGGTTGATCCTGCCTGTCGCCGCGATGAGCCTGTCCGCGTGCGGCATCAACAGCGTGCCGACCAAGGAAGAGGCCGCCAAGGCCAAATGGGCGAATGTCGAGGCCGCCTATCAGCGGCGCGCCGACCTGATTCCCAACCTCGTCGAGACCGCCAAGGGCGCGTCGCAGATCGAGCAATCGACGCTGGAAGGCGTGATCCAGGCGCGCGCATCGGCGACGCAGGTCAAGCTCAGCACCGACGACCTTGAAGATCCCGCCAAGGTTCAGGCGTTCCAGCAGGCACAGGGCAATGTGTCGAGCGCGCTCGGCCGCCTGCTCGTGACGGTCGAAGCCTATCCCGACCTCAAGAGTCAGGCGCGCTTCGCCGACCTGATGACCCAGCTTGAGGGCACCGAAAACCGCATCAACGTGTCGGTGCAGGATTATAACGCCGCGGTGCAGGATTATAACACGACGATCCGCACCTTCCCCGACATTATCGGCGCCAAGATCGTCCATGGCGCCGAACCGATGACGCCGTATCGTGCGGTGACGCCGAACGCCAACCAGGCACCGAAGGTCGATTTCGGGTCATAAGGTGGGCGTCCCTGCCCTGATCCGTTCGCTAGCGGCAGCGGCCCTTTCAGGGCTGCTGCTGCTTGCCGCGCCCGCGGCCGCGCAGACCTTCCCCAAGCTCGCGGGCAATCCCGTCGTCGATCAGGCGGACATCATCCCCGCGGCAGAGGAAGCGGCGCTCAACACGCAGCTTCTCGACCTCGAAAAACGCACCGGGCACCAGCTTGTCGTCGCGACGGTCAGCGATCTCGAGGGCCGCGATGTCGCCGATTATGGCTATCGTCTTGGCCGCGAATGGGGGATCGGCGATGCCGAGCGCGACGATGGTGTCGTCTTCCTGGTCGCGCCGAACGAGCGGCGGATGCACATTGCGGTCGGGCTGGGGCTCGAACCCATACTCACCGATGCGCTGTCGGGCCGGATTATCCGCGATACCGTCACCCCGCGCTTCAAGGATGGCGACTATCCCGGCGGCATCCAGGCCGGGGTGAACGCCATCGCCGAGCAGATCGAGCTGCCGCCCGAGGAAGCCGCCGCGCGGGCCCAAGCAGCAGCAGCAGCCGAACGCGAACGCGCCGACGACGGCAATTTCGGCGGGCTTTTCTTCCTCGGCTTCATCATTCTCATCTTCTTCATCATCCCCTGGTTCGCGAGCCGCGGTCGCGGCAAGAAACGGCGGCGTCGCCGCGACAGCCCGTGGGGTGCGGCGCCGATCATCATCTGGGGCGACGATGACGACTGGGGCGGCTGGTAGGAGC
>NZ_LNSA01000052.1 GCF_001468465.1 Sphingopyxis sp. H115 | reverse complement strand
CCGGACGGACGGTCCGGCGAGCCGCCAGCCGCTGCCGTCCGCCAGCGTCACGACCTGCCCGACCGCGAGCGCCAGCGCCGCTAGGTCGGCGCGCCAGATCAGCGTCTCACGCCCGTCGGCGGCTGCGCGCGCGAGCGCAAGCGCAAGCGCGCGAGCCGATCCCGCGGGCAACACCGCCGGCAGGTCGATCCGGTCTTCGCGCAGCCCGCCTCCCGCGACCGCGCTCGACTGCTGCCCCAGTTGGTAATCGCGACCGGGCTCGTAGTGACGCAGCCGGATCGTTCCCGGAAACGCCGCCAGCGGCAGGCGCCTCTGTTCGGCCCGGTCGGCCGCCGCCTCGACGCGCCGCGCCTCGCTGAAATCGCCGAGCGCCAGCGGGGCGCCGGCCAGCGCGACGGGCGCGAGGCGCCACGCATCGGGGCCCGACACCAGCCCGGTCCGGTCGGCATCGAATAGCGGCGCCAGCGCGTCGCGGGCGCGGTCGCCCGACGCCGCATAGCCGGCAATGCGCCACGCCCCGCCGCATCGCCCCGTTTCGCCGAGCAGCCGGTCGCTGATCGTCCCCGCATCGATGTCGCCGGCATCAGCCTCAACCTCGAAGGTCAGCGACGGAATCCGGTTGCCGAATGCGCCGAGTTCCATTTCCTCAAACACGGCATAAGCCAGCCCGCGGAACGCATTTGCCGATCCGATGCCGGTCGCCGACGCGATCAGCGGGTCGGCCGGCTGGTCTTCGCTTCCGGCGTACCATCGGAATGTGCATCGCTCGTGGAATGTTCCGCTCGATCCTCGCAGCAGATTGCCGTCGGCCCAGATCCGCCGGATTGCGCGAATGGGCCGCGACGACAGCGCGATCGCCAGCGAGACGGCATAGCTATATTCGGTCACCGATGGCCGCCCTTTGCCGCCGCCGCGCTTGTCGCGGCGCTCGATCAAGTCGGTCGCCCAGATGACGCTTCCCGCGACGCGCATCGTCCCAAACAATTGGGGTATCTGCTGGCCATAGGTCGACGCCTGAACTTTCAGGTCGGCCAGCCGCGGCCCCTCGCGTCCCTTTGGCTTGAAGACCGCAGCATCGACCTGCTGGCCGATCGCCGCCCCCACCGCGGCACCGACCGGTCCGCCGACTATTCCGCCAACCACCGTCAGCACCAAGGTCGCCATTGTCGTTCCCTTCAAGAAAGCCGCCAGTGCGCCGCGGCAAGCAGCTGTGCATCCACGGGCGTTTCGACCACCCGCCGCAGCCCGGCGTGCGCGTGAACCAACGTCTCCGGCCCCAGCAGGCCGAGATGATATTGCCGCGCCGGATAGGCGATCAGCGCGAGGTCGCCGCTTCGCGGGCGCTCGGCTGCGGCTGCCGCGAAACCCGCCGCCGCAAGCGCGGCCTCGATACGCGCGCGCGACCAGCCGCGCAGCGGATAGCCCGTCGGGCGGACCAGTTCGCGCCCCGCCGCCGCATAGGCGGCCCACACCAGTCCCACGCAATCGAGCCCCGTTGCGGGCGCATATCCCTGCGCACGAAACCGCGCGCCCACCATCCCCCGCGCCGCCGCAAAGGCGCGTGCCGCCAAAAGATCGTCGCGCGCTTCATCCACCTGGATAACGCGTCAACAGGTCGTTTCCCGGCAGGTGCGCCTCGCCGCGAAAATTGACCGCGTTGGCAAAACGGTCGCGGCACGTCGCCAGCTGCTTGTCGCATCCCTCGGTCAGCCGCACACGCACCGGCCCCGACGACGCAAAGGGCGGGACCTCCGCCAGATGGAGCACCGTCCCCTCCGCAGCGATCACCGGGCTTGCGAGCCCGCAATTGCCGCCCTCCATCCACATCAGCTCGCCGAACGCGATCTCCGGGGCCGGCGCGTCGAGCGTCACCATCCTTCCATCGACCGTCGTAACGCGCCGCATATGCGTGCGCGGCGCCAGGTCGACACGGCATGCCCGATCGCCCAGCGTCGCGCGGCACGACGGCGATGTCGCCGGGCATACCGGCCGGTCGAGCAGCCGTGTCACCCCCTGCAACTCCACCGCGAAAGCCGCCCCGCGCCGCTCGATCGTGCCCAGCGATCCCCGCGCGACCGTTACCGGCGCGCCATCGGGCGCGCTCCAGTCGGTCACGAACAGCTCAAGTTCGGCGCCATCCCAGCGTCCAGCGTCGAGGTCGCGCGCCGCGATCGCATCGCTCGTCACTGCGCCCTCGATATCCATCGTGGACGCATCGAGGCTGTCGCTCGTTTCCAGAGCCGACGGCTTCATCCCCGGCGCCGCGCGATACAGCAGGCCGCCGACAGCCAGGTCGCGGTCGTGCGAGGTCAGCCCGATCGTCACCCCGTCGCGCCGCGCCAGCCGCCAGCACCAGGCCAGCGTGACCAGCTCTTGGCGCAGCCAGTCGGGCGCGCGTTCCATCACCATGGTGCGCGCACCTCGACCAGCGGGACGCTCGTCACCTCGCCCGCGAGGAAGGTCGCACGGCTCGCTTCCAGTCGGTCCTCGGCAAAGCGCACCGGCACGTCGAACAGGAACCCCGCGCGCACCGCCACCCCCGGTGCGGGCGCGTCGTCGAGCAATATCTCGCCGTCGTCGGTCACGAGGAACGCCGCCGTCTCGATCCCATCGACTGACACGCGCACGCTCGCCGCCACCGGTAAGCGGATGCTGCGCAGCTGCGCCGTGTCGCCGCTGCCGTAATATTTGACCAACGCGAATTGCCGCCGCATCCCGTCGCCGGTGCCGAGTATCTGATCGGTCGCCATCGGCGGTCCGTTATCGATGGCCGAGCTGCTGTCGAACGGGTCGCGAAACCGGAATCCGCGCGCCGCGCCGCGCCGCGCGCGAAAGAAATCGGTCAGCGTCCGCACATCTGCTTCGGACCGGACCCCCGGCCCCGCATCGTAGCGCATCCGCGCCTCGGCCCATTCGCTCGCGCGCTGCTCGTGCCCCGACGGCGAGCTCACGACCTGCGTCGAAAATTCGGTCACGACCACCGCCTCGCGCCCGATCGCGATCGGGAAATCCACTGCATCATACGCCTGCACATCATTCTCCCCGTCGAATGTCACAAAGCCGTCGCGCGCCACCTGCGGCAGCGCCCAGACGAAGGTCTGCGACACCCCTGCGCGCCGCGCCGCATCGGCGGCCTCGGCAATCTCCGCCCACTGCGCCCGATCCTCCGCCGCCAATACGAACCCCGAAAAATAATGCTGATCGTCAATCGGATAGCCGAGCCGTGCCATCATCGCGGCGCGCGCACCCGCCGTCTCGGCACCGCGCCCGCCGGTCACCCAATCATAATCTTCCAGCTGCAGCACATCGAAGGCGGGCGCCACCCATCCCGTCGGCACATTGGCGCGGCGCACTTCGGGCGCCGCCGGGTCGAGCACTGTCGGTAGATAGACGAGCAAATGGCTTGCCAGTCCCGCCTCGCCGGCTTCGTCCCGCGCCGCGGCGACAAGCGCCTCGGTCGATGCCGCGAGCATCGCCCCCAGCGCGTCGAGCATCGCGAGCTGCGGCGCATCGAGGTCGCCGCGCACATCGGCGATCGCCACGCTCGCCGCCCCCAGCGCCGCCGTCGTGGCCGCGTCATAGGCGCAGATGCGGCCTCCGGGTGCGATCCACCACCAGGGTTCACCCACCTGGAACTTCGGTGCCAATCGCGCCGCCAGACCGATCGCGACGAACGCTCGCGCGACCAGCTGCAGATATCCCATCGCCTCCGCATTCGCCGGCGACAGCAGCGCCGACGGCGGCTCCCACCCGGTCAGCCCCGGCGACCCGTCGCTCGTGCGCTGCTTCCACGCGCCGGGGCAATAGGCATCGAACAATTCGTAGGAGAGCGACCAGATCAGCCCCAGCCCCGCCGCTTCGCACGCCGCCGCGAAGCTCGCATGCCACGCCGCACAGGGCGCATTGATCGCACCGCCCGCAACATCCGCGAGCAAATCGCCGTCCACCGCGGAAAGCCGCATATAATGGCTCATCCCGACATAGTGGACGACGTCGCCGCGGTAACCGAGCTGGATCATCTGCCGCACCAGCCGCGCTGGGGTCAGGTGATAGCTGTCGTCATAACCGCTCGCGATTCCCAGGCCCTGCTCGGGCATCACGACATCGCCGATCGCCAGCACCGATCCCGACCCCGACGCGGCGATATCGCTCATCTCGGCCCAGCCCTCGACCGGCGCCGCCAGCGCTCCCGCGCCCCCGTCATAGGCCGGCGGCACTAGCGAGACGAACATCCGGTCGATGTCGCCCGCCCATACCGGGTCGGCTTCGCCGGGCAGCATAAAGCCGCCTTCGAGCGCGTCGAAGTCGAGGTTGACGACCGCATCCTCGGCGGTCCCCTCGGCATAGTTCCACAGCCGCACATACCAGGCGCGCGGGTCCCCCGCAGCGTCGCGCCCCTCGATCGTCAGCGTCGGCCCGTGCAGCGCGTCGAGCGGCTTCACCCCGCCCGACCGCCAACGAAAGCGCAGCCGCGTGTGCCGGAAATCGCGGCGCGTTTCATAAGCGAGCAAGGGATGATCCCAGCGGTCCTCGCTCTCCCAGATCAGCCCCGCCAGATCCTCTTTGCGGTAAAAGACCGCCTCGACGCGCAGCGAACCCGGCGCGCCCGCGGTCACACTCGCCATCATCGGCCGCGCAAAATCGATCGCCCAGAACCGCGGGTCGAAGCGTTTGAGCCAGCCCTTGCGATGATGCGGTTCGGCCGCCGCAAGCAACGCCCAGCCCATCAATCGTCTCCGTTCGCCACCGCGCGCCGCACCGCGCGCGCCAGCTGCCGGCCCGTCTGCGCCAGCCGTTGCGGATCGCTTCCCGTCTGCCCATGCACGTTCACCGTGATCGCGATGTTGCGCAGCTGGCCACCCCCCGTCTCGATCCGCCCGCTCGCGGTCGGCACGAACAGCTCGGGTCCGCGCTCGCCGACGCGATAGGCGCGGCCCGCGCTCACCGGCCCGCCGGTCGCGCGGCCCGGGGCGCCGAACAACGCCTGCGCGATCGAGGCGCCGAACGACAGCAATCCACCCCCGCCACCGCTCGCGCCGCCTCCGCCCATCGCCGTGCCGATGCCAGTCGAAATCGCCGCGCGCGCGATGTCGGACATCACCGACAGCGCGAGCCGCTTCAGATCCTCGAACCCCATCTTCCCGCTGACGATCGCCCGCGTCAGCGCACGTTCGATCGCACGGCCGCCGGCATCGGCGGCGGCTCCCAGCGATCCTTCCAGCTCGCTGCGCAGCGCGGCGACCTCGCGCCGGAACGCTCCGGTATCGGCGCGCACCAAAACCAGCATGTCATCGACCTCGTCACCCATCGGGAAACCTCTCCATCATCGCCGCCAGCGCGGCGTCGTCGAAACCCGCTGCGTCGTCTGCCTCGACCCAACCGCCCAGCACCGCGCGCACATCGGCCGGCGTCGCCGTCCAGAATTCGTCCGGCCGCCAGCCGGCGACGCGCGCCATCATGCCCGCCAGCCTGATAGCCGCCGGACCCAGCCGATCGCCTTCCACCTCAGTGTCCCTGCAATATCTGCCCCAGCAACAGGCGAAGCGCGGGGGTCGCTGCCGCCAGTCCCTGCTGCACGATCGCCTCGCCCAGCACGTCGCGCGTCAGCGCCTCGGGCCGGTCGCGAATGCAATGCCAGAACAGCGCGGCCAGCTCGCCCAGCGCCAGCCGCCCGTCGGCCGCGCGTTCGACCAGCGCGAACAGCGGCCCCAGCTCGGCTTCGGCCGCGACCAGCGCGGCAAAACTCGGGCGCAGGACGTGCACCGATCCACCGACGCGCAGCTCAGCCTCGCCGCGCAGCGCGTTGGCGCCCGTCTTTGCGGCGGCGCTCACAGGCTTGCCACCGCGCCGCTCGATTCCAGGTTCAGCGTGTAATTGCGCTCGCCGTTATAATCGCCGGCATAGTCCAGCCGCGTGACCAGGAAGCGCCCGCGCATCCGCTCGCCGCTTTCGAAGCTCAGCTCATAATCGTCGATCGTCCCGGCCAGCGCATGGCCGCGCAGCCGCACCTCGGCGTCGGAGCCGGTAAAAATGCCCGCCGCGCTCACCGAAACCGACCGCACGCCGGCCCCCGGCAACAGCTCGCGCCACCCGGCAGAATCCTTGGTCGTGACATTGACCGCCTCGCCGTTCACCGACAATTGCGTCGTGCGCAATCCTGCCACCGTCTGATAGGTCGGCGGGGCGCCGCCGTCGCCGACCTTGAGCAGAAAAGCGCTCCCATTTTCAATTGCCATCGTCTAATCTCCTCGGACAGAAAAATCATGCGTAACGGGGAGTCGCAGGATGCTGATCACCACATTGCTTCTGGCCGCCATGGCGCCGGCGCCGGCCGCCGCGGTCGACACGACACGCGCGGCATTCACCAAATGCCTGCGCGACCACATGAAGGCGTCGCTCGAAGCCAAGATGGAAGAAGCGGAATATGAACTGGCGCTCAAGGCGACCTGCACCGCCGAACGCGATGCCTTTCGCAAGGCGGTGATCGCGCTCGGCCGCTCGGGCGGCGATTCCGAAAAGGTCGCGACCGAGGATGCCGACATGCAGGTCGACGATTATCACGCCAATTTCACCGACAAGTTCAAGGATTATAAAGCGAACAACTCGCTTCCCGGCGAATGACGCCCCGCCGTTAGGGACGCCCGAACCTACATGCCGGCCAGACAGCGGCACCGCACGACGATCTCGTGCCGCCACCCACCGTCGCGGGCAAAGCCGAAACGCGTCCGGATCGTCCGGGCGCCGACCACCGTCCACTCGTCCGCGGCGCCGCGCAAACCCATGGCGACCGCCTCGATCCGCGACGCCGCGCGGTCGTCGACGCCGCTTCCCGCGCCGACCAGCGCCAGCGTCAGACCTATTTCGCGCCCCGCCCGATCCTTGGTGCCCCAGTCGCGGCCCTCGGCGGGCCCGACGCTGACATACGGCGCGCTCGCCCTCGCGGGCACGCCGTCGAATATGCCATGCACCAGCCCCGCCAGCTCGGCGTCGTCCGTCAGCAGCGCGAGCGCCTTCGCGCGCACCGCCCGTTCGGCGCCGCTCATCGCGCGCCGCCCAGGCTCAGCATGCGCCACGGCTGCCACAGTGCCGCGATCACTGCGGGCGGCGTCGCCCCCGTGCCGTCGCGTGCGTCGTACAGGTGCTGCGTCATGCGGACGATCCCCTGCCGGATCGCTTCGGGAACGGCGTTGACCCCGTCCGCCAGCCCGGCGCGATAGACGATACGCACGCGGTCGGCATCGCCTGGCGCCGCGACGACCAGCTGCACCGCACCCCCCGGCTCGCGCATCAACCGGTAATCCGCGGCGCCAAGAATGGTCTCACCCTCCTCGCGCGTCAGCAAGGTCGCGGTCTCGACCGCGATCACCGGCCGCGCGGTCGGACGCGCCGCGCCGCTACGCAGCGGCAGCGTCTCCTCCGCCGTCCGCACGATCAGCCATTGACCGATATAGGCCTCGCAGATGCCCGTCGCGGCGCGCAGCAGCTGCGCGACGACGGCGTCGTCGATGCTCGGCCCCAGCCGCAGCCAGCCGCGCGCTTCGTTCAGGCTCACCGGCACATCGCCGGGGATCGGGCTCGTCGCCATCATCGTTCCTCCACCCGCATCGTCACCGATCGTTCGTCGACCTGCCCATCGCTCATCGTCACCCGGTTGGTGATCCGGTAGACATGGCCCGCGATCCCGCCGGCCAGCGTCGCGGTCGCCTGCAACAGATCATGCGCTGACGCGGGCACGGCGATGCCGCCGGCTTCGTCGGGGATAACCGTCCAGTCGCTCGCCACTACGGCCTGGCCGCCGGGATAGGCGGTCTGCCAGTCGAATTCGAAATCGATCCGCGCGCCGGGGTCTTTCACCATGATCGCCATCGCCGCTCCTTTCTCGCTCTGTTTTTCAGGGTTTGCGCACGGTCACGCGCCGGTCCGCCTCGCGGACGACCTGCACGCGCTGCGGCGGGCTGCGGTCGCCACCCGGTTCCGGGCCGCCCCATTCGCTCGCCAGGTCGCGGCGCGCGGCGTCGCCGATCGCCCGCGACCCAAGCGCCGCCCCCGCAATCATGCGGCCGTCTCCAGCGCCGCCAGCCGCTGCTCCTGCGCAGCGATCAGGAACAGCGCGAGCTGGTCGGGCCGGATCCCGAACCGGTCGCCGCCCTCGCCGCTTGCCGTGTCGGCCCATTCGTCCCAGCACAAAAAGGCATAGGGCGTGGCGCCCGGCCGCCCATCGGCGCCGATCGGGTCGATCAGCCCCTCGTCGGCCATGATCGCCCACACCGCCTGCGCGCGCACGCCGAAGTGCCGCCGCGCCGCGCCTGCGCCCTTTTCGGTGATCGCATCGTTCCATTGATAGAAACCCAGTTCCGCCGCGATGCGACCAGCGGCGCGCAATTCGCGTGCGTCCGCCGCCCCCTGCCAGCTTTTTTCGCGCGCGTCGGACGTCACCGTCGGGCTGGCGCCGAAATAGCTGTTGTTCCAGCGATAGGAGGCGGCCGCCAGGTTTTGCACATTGTCGGCCCCCGGCCGGACAACCCCCGACGCCTGGATTGCCAGCCGCGGCGACAGCGCCGTATCGGTCGCCGCCGCCTTCGTCGCGACGATCAGGTCGCCGAAGGCGCCGCTCGCGGTGTTGGTGAGGATATGGCCCGAAATTGCGGCCCAGCGCTCGACGTCGGTGTCCCCGGTCGCGGCAAAGACGATCTCACCGCCATTGCCGATGGTATTGCTGTTGCTCTGTAACAGCAGCCGCGGGCCCTTCGTCCCGATCACGGTGCCGGTGGTCGTCGTCGCCTCGATGCAGGTTGTCGGCGCCGCGCCGCGCAGATGCAATGCGTGCGACGCGGCACCGCCGATCCCCAGTCCCGTTGCGGTCAGCCGCGCGCGTTCGGTGCCCCCCGCCGCAAACCCGATTGCATCAGCCTCGGGATTGAACAGCCCGGTGTTCGGATTGGCCGCAAAGCTCAGCGACGGGGCGGCAGCGCTTCCCGGTGCCCCGCCTAGCGCGGCGCCCGCGACCACCATCCCGCCCGCATCGCGATAGGCCAGCGCGGTCAGCGGAATATTCACCCAGCCGGCGCCGCGCCGCACCGTCAGCGTGTCGCCCGCCGCCCCCGTCGTCGCGGAGTCGTGCCCGGTCGACAGCGGCTGTTTGGCCGCGACCGCTAGGCCAAGCTCCTCAAGGCTCGCGCTCGCAGTCGCCGCGGCGGTGTCGCGGCTCGCGAACCACCCGGCACCAACGGTCAGCGCAAGGGTCTTGAGCCCGACGGTGAAATCGACCGGCGAACCGCCGTTCGACGACGCCGACACGCTCTGACGCACCAGTCGCCCGCCGCCGTCGATCTGCCCCGTCCCGACCTCCCATTCGTCGGGATGGGCGATGCCCGCCACTGCATAATGAAACAGCGTGCCGGGCGGCACGGCGCCGGCAAAGCGGCGATGTCCGGGGACCGCGCCGTTCGGCGTCAACGGTCCGGTCCCGCCCTCCTGGCACAATTCGCGCACCAGATCGGCGAAAAAGGGGGTCGACATGGCAAGGCCATCCTTTCCTGGTCCTGATAAGGAAAAATCGGCGCCCGGCCCGCCCGAAAGGGGGGGAGCAAGGCCGGGCGCCCCTCGCGCGCCAGCCGCTTAGCTGGCAGCGAACTTCATCAGCTTGATGGCCTGTGAATCGATGATCGCACCGCCGACCCTTTTGGTTGCATAGAAATGCACGAAGGGCTTGTTGCTGAACGGATCGCGCAGGATCCGCGTCTCGCCACGGTCGGCCACTAGATAGCCGGCACGGAAATTGCCGAAAGCGATCGACAGGCTGTTCGCCGCCACATCGGGCATGTCCTCGGCCTCGACCACCGGGTAACCCAGCAGGGTCGCCGCCTGCCCCTCGACCAGCCCCGGCTGCCAGATAAAGGCGCCGTCGCTCGTCTTGAACTTGCGGATGCGGGCGAGCGTGTCGCTATTCATCGCCCAGCAGGCCCCCTGCCGGTACGGCGCCTTCAGCGAATGGACCAGCTCGACGAGCTTGTCCTGCGGGTTCGACGCAGGAAAGGCGCCCGCCGTCCCGGTCGCAAGATGCTGGAGCGTCCCGAACGCGCGCACGCTGTCGGCCTCATTGGTGGTGGCATAGGTCAAAAAGCCCTTGGGCCGGTTCGTCCCGTTGCCGTTCACAAAGGCGCTGCCTTCGGCGACCGCGAATTCGCGCCCCAGCTGCTCGGCCAGCCAGGCCTCGACGTCGAACATCGCATCATCGAGCATCGCTTGGCTCGCCGCCGGATTAGCGTAAAGCTCACCCGACGGCGGCGCGATCTCGGCAAAGCTGCGCGTCCCCGTCTCGGGCCTCGCCGCACTCTCGCCGACCCAGCCCGCGCCCATCGATCCGGTCGCGACCAGCTTGCGATATCCGCTTGTCCCCGTTTGCACGACCGTCGAGATGCTGCGGATCGGCGACAGCGTCTTCAGCGTCTCCGCGATGCTGCCGTCGATCTCGCGCGGCACCGCAAAACCGCCCTCGCCGCCCGACGCCCCCGACAGGCTCTTCATCTCGACACCGGCATCGATCCCGCGCCGCAAATAGCGCTCGACGAATGCGCTCAGCGCCGGATCGACCGCCGCCTTCGCCCCATCGAGAGGCAGCCGCACCGCCGCCACCGCTTGGCGCTCGACCTGCGCCTTGAGCGCCGCCACCGACGCTTTCAGCTCGTCGACCGCCTCCGCCGCCAGCACCGCGTCGAACGCCCCGTCGAGCGCGTCCGCCTTCACTTCCATATCGTCCATGCTTTTCACTCCTTCTTCGAATACCGTCGCACCCGCGAAGGCGGGGGCCGTTGTCGCCTCACCCCATTCAACCGGCCCGCGCCCTCGCGGGGGCGACGTGAGAGTTTTCGACAGCAATCACCCGCGCCAGCGGCTGCATCGGCGCCGCAACCAGGCTCACCTCGGCAAGGTCGAGCGCGGTCAGTTCGCGCGGGTTTGCGCCCCGCGCCCCGCGCACCCGATACCCAAAGCTCAACCCGGTCAGCGCGCCCTGCGCGACCAGCTTCGCCGCGACGGGATGCGTCACCCGCGCCACGACGCGTAAACCCCGCGCATCCTCCGCCAATGTCTCGATCGCGCCGACCACCGCCCCCGGCCGATGCTGCCACAGCAAGGGCACCACCCGCCCCGCCTTCAGCGTCGCCGCAAATGCCCCCGCGCGCACGATATCGCCGCCCCGATCGACCCGGTCGAACACCGAGGCGTAACCGGCAAACCGGGTCCCCCCTTCGGCTTGCGGGAGGGGGTGTGGCGAGGCACGCGTCTCGCAATGCGGAATAGCCCGCTCCGCCGCCATGCTCACTTCAGCAGCCCCGGCAGCCCCAGTTTCATCGCCAGCCCAACCACGACAAGCGCCAACCCGCACCGCACCGCCCAGTCGACCACGGCCTTCCACGCGCTCGTTTTCGCATCGCGCCAGGCGCCGAGCAGCTGGCGCAAATCGCTCACATCGTCGCGCGCCGCTTCGTCGGCGAGCCCCAGCCGCGCCAGCGCGCGCCGCGCGCCCAGCTCGCTCGCTTCCTCGACCACCGCGCGCAGCAACGCCGCATCGGGCGCACCCGTCCCCGCCAGCGCGATCAACCGCGCCAGCGCCTCATCTTCGTCCATTTGTGTAACTCCTTCGTCATCCCGGACTTGATTCGGGATCCACAGCTGCGCCGAAGTCTTGGACTCCGGATCGAGTTCGGCGTGACGATGCAGGCTAGGCCACCCCCAACAGCGCCTTCTTCTCGTTCGCCGTCAGCCAGTCGGCGCCCGACACCTCGCGCCACAGCGCCATCCGGTCCTCGACCAACGCCGGCACCCGGTCGAGGTCGACACGCAGCTCGGCGCCGTCGAACCATCCCGACAATCCCTGCGAAATCGCTCCCAAAATCTTCGCGCAAAGCGGCAGCACCGTCAGCCGCCACAGCGCCCGATTGGCCTCGCGATAATTGGCATAGGTCGCGTCGCCGGGCAGCCCGAGCAGCATCGGTGGTACCCCGAACGCCATGGCAATCTCGCGCGCGCTCGAATCCTTCAGCGCCAGGAAATCCATCTCGGCGGGCGACAGCGACAGCGCCTGCCATTTGAGCCCGCCCTCCAGCAGCAAAGGCCGCCCCGCATTCGCTCCGCCCGCAAAGCTCTCGGCCAGTTCCTCGCGCAGCCGGTCGACCTGCTCGGCCGACAACGGCATGCCCTTGTCGCCCGGATCATGCACCAGCGCGCCCGAAGGCCGCGCCGCATTCTCCAGCAACGCCGCATTCCACTTCGCCGCCGCATTATGCGCCGCGATCGCGCCCGCCGCGGCGCCGAGGCACCCCGCGCCATAATGATCGTCGAGCGGATGCAGAGCCTTCACATGCACCACCGCCACGCGCCCTGCGCCATCCTCGGCGGGCAGCACCGCCGCCGACCCGCCCGCCTTGTACCGATAGGCCACGGGCCAGCCGCGCGCGTCCGCCTCGACCGTCACCCGCTCGGGGCGCAGCGCGAACAGCTCGGCGGGCGCCCCCGCGCCATCGGTCAAGATTTGCACATAGCCATTGCCGTGGAGCAGCAGCTGCGACGCCAAAGTCTCGACCAGCCCCTGCCCGCCCGACGCCGCGCCGACCAGCGCCGCCAGCGCCGGATCGCTCGCCACCAGAGGCGCCGACCCCGCCGCCTCGGCAACAAGCCGCACCGCGCGCTGCACGATCGCATTGGACAAATACCCCTCGCGCACCTGCACCTCCCAGCTCATCGGAGCAGGCGCACTCCACGTCCCATAGACACGCGACAAAGCGGGCCGCGCAGGCACCTGCACGGCCTTGCGGCCAAACCAGTTCATGATGATCTCCTATCCTTCGTGCCCGGACCATGCCTTGCACTCAGCCTCGTCACCCCGGACTTGATCCGGGGCCTGCCTATTCCACTCTTTCGTCATCCCGGACTTGATCCGGGATCCACGGCGACGGCGCAGTCATGGACCCCGGATCAAGTCCGGGGTGACGACGGAACTATATGCCGCCCGCTTCATTCAGAACGTTCCAAAGCTCGCAGTTGGTCTATGATTGCATCCGACATCGGAGTGCTCGTGACGATAAAGAGTTCATCTTTCAAATCCGGAACATCGTGCTTGAAGCGAATGCGAAAGCCGGACGCGCCGCTGATCTCAAGCGCGCTAATCGGCCCATAGCTCCCGTAACGCTGGTCCTTGATCTCAAGATAGTGATCGTGACCGAAAAACTCGCCGGCTGCGTCCGGATCGCACGGTCTTGAGATGATGAGGTAGACAGCGGGCGAACAGCCAAGATCAAAAGCGATTTGCGCAACGCCGTCTTCGATCGAAACACTCTCTCCGACGCTTACGCACTTCATCGCTTGCCCCCAAATCGACGTTCCGCACGTATAAACTTGAACATCCGGCACCGCAAAGATCAAAC
>NZ_LNSA01000051.1 GCF_001468465.1 Sphingopyxis sp. H115 | reverse complement strand
GTGGAAGAGGGTACAGATCGAGTCTTCGAATGGAACGTGGCGGACTGGGAGCTCGGGCCGGAAATCAATCCCGCGAGTTAGTGTCCGCTTCCCACCCCAAAGTCGACGCCTGCAAAAAGGTCTTTCCTACAATATCCGGCTATGCCAGCCTTCATCCCGGCTCTTTCATCCGGTAAATAAAAGCGGTTTTGGCCGGTTTGCGCACGCGATCGCGGTTGGGTGCGTCCCGCACCCCTGCGGCGTCAAATCGGGCAGCGCACAAGGCTGACCTTTACTGAACTTTGGACAGGTCACAGGGGGTGCAGCGAACCACCCCTATGCCGCCGCGGAAGTTCAAATGCCGAACAGTTTTGCCAGCGATTTTTCGAGCATGAAGAATTGCCAGATCAACCGGCCATGGTCGCGTCTTCCCGACTGGTGCGCGGCGACGATGCGTTCGATTTCGGCCATGTCGAACCAGCCCGAACGCGCCAGCGTCGACGAGGTCGCCAGTGCCTTCGCCTGCTGGGCGAGCGGGCCGCGAAACCAGTGCGACACCGGCGTCACGAACCCCATCTTGGGGCGGTAGAGGATGTCGTGCGGCAGGTAGCGTTCCATCGCCTGCTTCATGATCGCCTTGCCCGTGCTGCCCTTCACGCGCATCGACGCGGGCAGGCTCGCGGCGAATTCGATCAGCCGGTAATCGAGCAGCGGCTCGCGCGCTTCGAGGCTGACCGCCATGCTCATCCGGTCGGTCTTGGTCAGGATGTCGCCGGGCAGCCAGATCATCAGGTCGGCATATTGCGCGCGGTCGAGCGCCTGGCGCGCGGGCGCCTCCGCCATTGCCCTCCAATAGCGCGCCTCGGCGACATGCTCGCCGAGCGCGTGGACCGCCGCGTCGTTGAACAGTTTCGCGCGTTGCGCCTGCCCCGTCACGCCGACCGCTTCGGCATAGCCCTCCGCTCCGCTTTTCGACAGGCTGGCGAGCGTTGCGCGCGCGCGCAACGGGCGCGGCGCCCAGTCCATCTGCGGCCAGACGCGCGCCAGCGGGCCGAGCAGCCCGCGGCGCATGAAGCCCGGAATCAGCCCGCGCAGCCGCTCTTCCTGATGCTGGAAGACCAGCCGGCGGTATCCGGCAAAGGCCTCGTCAGCGCCGTCGCCCGAGAGCGCCACCGTCACCTCTTCGCGTGCGAGTTCGCACACGCGGTAGGTCGGCAGCGCACTTGCGTCGGCAAAGGGTTCGTCGAACTGGTCGGCAATGCGGTCGACGAGCGCGAAATCGCTCGCCGCCACGGTGCGCGTGCGGTGATCGGTCGCGAAACGTTCGGCAATCGCCTGCGCATAAGCCGTTTCGTCGAGCGCCGCCTGGTCGAAACCGATGGTGCAGGTCTTGACCGCTTTCGCGCTCGCCTCAGCCATCAGCGCGACCACCGCGCTGCTGTCGACGCCGCCCGACAGGAAGGCGCCGAGCGGCACGTCGGACACCATGCGGTCGGTGACCGCGGCGCGCATCAGAGGGATGAGATGCTCGGCCGCCTCGCCCTCGGATGCGCGGACGCGTTTGGAAAAATCGGGCGCCCACCAACGCACCGGCGCGGTTACCGGCTTGCCGCGTTCGAGCATCAGATAATGACCGGCGGCCAGCTTCTCGACCCCCGCGACGATGCAATTGTCGTCGGGAACATAGCCGAAGGCGAGGAAGTCCTCGATCGCGGTCAGATTGGCTTCCTGTCGGAGCAACGGGTTGCGGAGCAGCCCCTTTAGCTCGGAGGCGAAGGCAACCGATCCATCCGACAAGCGAACATGGTGAAGCGGCTTTACCCCCAGCCGGTCACGCGCGAGGAACAGGCATCCGCGCTGATGATCGTGGATCGCAAAAGCGAACATGCCATTGAGCCTGGACAGGCAGTCGGGCCCCCATTGGCGCCAGGCAGCGATGATGACTTCGGTATCGCCACTGGTCCGGAACCGGTGGCCGCGATCCTCGAGCTCGGCGCGCAGCTCGCGGAAATTGTAGATTTCGCCGTTGTAGGTGATGGTGACGATCTCGTCGTCGCTCGTCATCGGCTGCGGGCTGCCCGCGATGTCGATGATCGAGAGGCGCAGATGCGCGAGCCCAACGCCGGGGGCGGTCCATTCGCCCGAACCGTCCGGGCCGCGATGCGCCATCGGATGCAGCATCGCCCGCAGTCGCGCAGGGTCGACAGGCTTTGCCGTTTCAACGTGATAAATGCCCGCGATGCCGCACATATATAGATCGTCTAGCGGGTTTTCAGCGCGAGGTCAGCCATGGCGTTGACTCCACCCGACGCGGAAACGAAATCCTCTATCGCGCGGCGGCCCCCATGCCGCTCCTCGCTCGACACGATCAGTGTCAACGCGCGCGGATCGCCGCCGAACAGCCGCGCTTGCAACCCCGCGAGCTTGGCGCGACGCGGATTGCCGGTCACCTCGCCGCCCACGACATACCATGTCGCCGCGTCGCGCAGGACTGGACCGGGGTGCAGCAGCCGCTCGGTCTTCGCGCCCTCGACCGCCGGCAGCGCCGCGCTCCACGCCCATTTGCTGTCGTGATCGATCGCGCCCTGCCCGAATGCGACAACCTCGCGCCCCTCGGCCTGCCGTTCATATCCGCCGATCGCGACGGTGACGATCTGTCCCTTGCCGTCGGCGAACTGGCGCTGCAACCGCTGGTCGGCACCGTCGAAGCGCGGCACCCAGGCCGTCCCGGTCACGCGGACATCGCTCCATCCCGCAGGCGCCGCGACCGTCACGCTGTCCGGCAGCGCGGCGCTGCGTCCGCCGATCAGCAGACCCCAGCCGGCGAACAGCAAGGGCATCGCCAGCGCGGCGGGCACCACGCCCCGGGCAGTGCCGGTAAAGCGCAGCGAACCGCCAAGCCCGCCGACGTCGACCGCGACATCGTTCGCCGGACGGTCGAACCAGCGCAGCGCGACGAGCATCACGAGCAGGATAACAAGCCCGAAGAATATCCAGCCATAGAAGATATGGTCGATCCCGCCCGCCGCCTCGATCCCCCAGATTTCGGCGGCCACCATCGTCCCATAGGCGCGCAGCGCATTGGCCAGGATCGTCGTCGCGAGCGCGGCGACAACAAAGACGATCCGCCGCGTCCAGCTCCTGAAACAGAGATGCGCCGCGAACACCGAATAAGCGAGCATCGCAATCAGGAAATTGACCCCCGAACATTCCTCGGCAACCTCGAAGAATCCGGCGTCGGTCGTGATGAACACGCCCTGCATCTCGGCCGCAATGCCCGACAGGTGGAGCAGGACGACGCTGATATGCGCGGTGAAGGTCTGGAGCAGCGGCACCAGTTCCTCGCCGAACGGCACGAGCAACAACGCATAGCCGAGCGGGAACAACAATCCGCGCACCAGCTTTTCGCCGAGCGCCGCGCCGACCGCGCCTTGCAACATCAGCACGACGCCGAGTTGCCGAAACAAGCCGACGCCGGCGGCTTCGCCGACGAGCCACACCAGCCCGCCCCCCGCCATCCAGACGAGCGCAGGCCACCAGAAGGCCGGGGTGAGCGAACGGAGGAGCGCGACGCGCTGCGATACAAGCCAACCGATCATCGGGACCATCAGCAGACAGTGGGTAAACGTCGAGCTGTGCCACCAGATGCCGACCATGTCGGCGGCATCGCGCCAGAAGACGGCGAGGATCGTCGCGGACAGAAGCGCAAGCGTGGAAAGATGGCGGCGCCAGGCCGTCATGCGGGCAGTCCCAGCAATTCGCCTAGTGGTGCCATGCGCGCATCCCAGCCGTAGCGCGCGATCATCCGCGCGCGCGCCGCCCGCCCCATTGCCGCCGCACCCGCGCGATCGCCGAACAGCGTGCAGACGGCATCGGCCATCGCGTCGGCCTTTTCTGCGACGAGCAGATGCTCGCCTTCCACCGCGTCGATGCCCGTCGCCGCGGCGGCACTGGCGACCACCGGCCGCGCCATCGCCATTGCTTCGAGCAGTTTGTTCTGCACACCGCGCGCGAGCAGCAGCGGTGCGACCACCGCATCGGCGGCGGCGAGCCACGGGCGCACGTCGGGCACCTCGCCCGTCACGATCACGCCGGATAGTTTTTCGAGCGCGCGCACCTCCTCGGTCGGGGCACGGCCAACGATGGCGAAACGGGCGTGCGGATGGTGCACCCGGATCGTCGGCAATATGTCGGCTGCGAACCAGCGCACCGCATCGATGTTGGGGCGATAATCCATCTGGCCGGTAAAGACCGCGAGCGGCCCCTCGCCCGCCCCGACGGTATCCAGCGGGATCGACGGATCGAACCGGTCGGTGTCTATGCCATTTTCAACCGCGCGCACCCGATCGGCACCCAGGCCGCTTTGGCTGCGGAAGAGGTCCGCTTCGGCCTCGCTGACGAACAGGCTGGCATCGACTCGACGCGCAACGCCGGCTTCATAAGCGCCCAGCACGCGCGCTTCGCGCTTGTGTACCCAGTTCAGCGGCTGTCGCCTGTCCTGCTCCGCATAGGTTGCGAATTTCGCCGAATCGACATCGACAAAATCCATCAGCACCGGGCCAGTGAAACCGGCCGGGATATATTGCGCCATCTGGCCCGAGAAGGCGACGACATGGCTGATCGCACTCCGCTCGACAAGCGCTTGGACATGCCGTGCCAGCGCCGCATTGCGGAACAGGCGGTTCGACACCGGCTCGCCGCGTGCGACCGCCTGAATCAACGCCAGCGGGCGCGACACACCGCGCACTTCGATTGCCAGGCTCCTGCAAAGCGACGCCATCTTTGCACGGGCAACCTCCGCTTCGACTGCATTGTCGGCGAGCGCCGCGACATGGACGGGTGCGAGCTTCGCCAGCGCTTCGAACATATGCCAGCTGCGGATCCGGTCGCCGCGGTCGGGAGGCCAGGGCGCGCGGTGGACGAGAAACAGGATTTCGGGCATTAGCCTAGGCCGCGCGCGATCAGCGGCCCGATCCGGTTAGCCGCCCACAGGGGCAGCTTTTTCCAAAGATCGACCCGGAGACGATATTTGGCGCTGTTCGGGTTGGTATCGCGCGCGGCTTCACCCGGCGCGAGCCAGCGCGCGTAGACCAGCGGCTGCGGCTCGAAACCCCAGTTCTTCTTGTACGCGAAGGGTCCGGTGCCGACCTTCGACCGGCCGAAGTCAAAGCGCGTGCAACCGCGTTCGCGCGCATGGCGCATCAGCGCGAAATACAGGAGTTCATTGGCGCGCAGCCGGCGCGCATCGGCGAGGCCGCCGCCCCAATAGGGCATCACCGTTCCGCGCCAGTACAGGCTGAGCACGCTCGCAACCGGCCGGCCATCCTCACGAACGGTGAGGATGTCGGCGGCGTCGCCAAAGGCGTCGAGCACCGCATCGAACAATGCCTTGGGGAAAACCGGCGTTCCGAGATTGCGGACGCTGGTCGCATAGACGCGATAGTGATCGCGCCGTTCGGCAGCGTCGCGACCCGTCGTCACGGTGAGCGCGCTTTCCAGAACCTTGCGAACCTCGGCGCGCTGCTTGCGCGGGATGGCGAGAAGTTCGGCATCGTCATCGGTGGCAAGATCGCGAGCAAAACCGGCGTAGACACCCTCCTCGACCCGCCAGCCTTCGCCGCCGGGTAAAGGGCCGCCGCGCAATTCGACCGACGGCACACCGAGCGACGCCGCCATCGCCACCGCGCCTTCCGCGAGCGCGGCCGCGACCTCCGGATCGTCGGCAAGAATGCCGCCGTCGACGGCAAAGCCGCTGCCCACCAGCGCCTGCCCGAACAGCGGCGAACGGATATGGTGGAGCGGCAGGATACCGGTGAGCGCCCCGCTTGCATCGCGCGCGGTGACGAGATGGCAGCGATGCCCCGTCGCCTTGGTGATGGCCTCGCACCACGCGCGGCTGTGGAACGGCGTCGCGCCGGCATGCGCCGCGACATAGGCGTCCCATTCGACCGCATCGGACAGCGGCGTACCCGAAAATCCGTCCTCCATGGGGAGCGCCGGCGCGTTCACGCCGCCGCGCGCCACGGCTGCGCGCGTTGCTGCTGCGCAGGAAGCAGCGCGTCGGCGCGCGTCCATTCGAAGTCGGCGAGCAGCCTTTTCAGCTTGCCAGCCATGGCGGACAAGCCGCTGTAATGACGGATTTTCGACTTGATCGGCGCATTGGCGACGCGCGGCTGGCCGGGGTCGATTTCCCACGGATGGAAATAGAGGATCGCCGGGTGCCCCTCAGCATTCATTCGCGCGATCGCCCAGCGCGTGAAGCCATAGGGAAGCAGGCGCATGAAACCGCCGCCGCCCGCCGCCAGCGTGCGCCCCGCTACGCGCGCGGTCGTCACGGGCCATTCGACAAGATCGCTGTCGGGAAGCGGGCACCAAGCGTGACGTGGGCTCTGCGGCCAGCCATAATGGTCGTGAACAACAGGCGCGACGCTGGACGAATAGGCATAGCCCTGTTCGGCGAGCACGACATGCGCCCAGGGCGTGCGTGTATCGACCGAAAAACTGGGCGCCCGATAGCCGCGGATCGGGGTGCCGCCGATGTCTTCGAGAATCGTCTGCGTCTTTTTGATGTCGGCAGCGAATTCGGCCGCCGTCATGTTGAAGACGCGTTTGTGGTCATAGCCGTGGCTCGCGAGTTCGTGACCCGCCGCGACGATGCGCTTAATCAGCGCGGGGTAGCGTTCGGCGACCCAGCCCAAGGTGAAGAAAGTACCCTTTGCCCCCGCATCGGCGAAAATCTGCAGCACGGCGTCGCAGTTCGCCTCGACGCGGCATTCGAGCCCGTTCCAGTCGTCACGGTCGATCGTGCGCTCAAAGGCGCCGACCTGAAACCAGTCCTCGACATCGACCGACAGGCCGTTCTGCATTTTTCATCACCTTCATCAGCTGGATAGCCGATCTTGGCCGGGTTGTCAGGCCGCCCAGGTCCGCGAATTTGCCGGATTGGGTGCATTTTCGGGATCGCGCTCAACCCATTCGATCAGCAGGTCGAGCACGCGGCGGAGCGCCGCATCCTGCTCGACGAGGCGCTCCTCGAGCGACGCGATATGCGCTTCGAGCGCCGCAAGCTGCGCGGGATCGACGGCAGGGCCGGCGGGTGCCGGCGCGTCCGCGACCGCATCCGCCGCGCGTTCCGAAACATCGTCCGCAGGTTCGGGCGGCGTCAGCGAAACAAGCTGCGCCGAAGGCTTGGGCGCCGCGAAGGGCGCCGGCGTCTCGGCGGCAGGCAGCGCCGCGCGCTGCGGCCATTCGGGCGCGGCGTCGGCCGACGCCGAGGGCGAGGCGAAAGGGGCCGGCGTCGGTGCGACCGCGGCGGCGGCGGCCGCGACGACTTCATCGACCGGCAGCGGTGCGAGCGTCGACGCATCGATGCCGCGATCGGCCTCGATCTCGGCGACGACCGAACGCACATTCTGCGCGGTGATACGGTTCATCTGTTCGACCGCGCCATAAAGCAGCAAGCGGCTGACCAGCACGTTGAGTTTGCGCGGCACGCCTTCACTGTAGTCGAAGATTTCCTCGAATGCGTCGGGGCTGAAGCTCGGATTGCCCGTCCAGCCGACCTTGCCAAGGCGGTGGAGGATATAGGGTTCGACTTCTTCAGGCTCCATCGGGTCGAGATGATGCGTCGCAATCACACGCTGGCGAAGCTGCTCGAGCGTTGGCGAATGAAAAAGCGTCTGGCGGAATTCGGGCTGGCCGAGCAGGAAAATCTGCAGCAGCGAATGCCCGCCAAGCTGGAAGTTCGAAAGCATGCGCAGCTCTTCGAGCGCCGAGATCGCAAGATTCTGCCCTTCGTCGACGATCAGCAGCGTCCGCTTGCCGGCGCGCGCCTGTTCGCGCAGATATTGTTCCATCGCGCGCAGCAGTTCAGCCTTGCTCTGCCCTTCCCACTCGATGCCGAACTGTTCGGCAACAAGGCGGAGGAGGTCGTCGCCCTCGACCTGCGTCGATACCAGCTTGACCGCGGTCAGCCGATTGGGGTCAATCGTGTTCATCAGATGGCCGACGAGCGTCGTCTTGCCCGCACCGACATCGCCGGTGATGACGATAAATCCCTCGCCCTGCGCAAGCCCGTAGCCGAGATAGGACATCGCCTTTCGGTGCGTGCCGCTTTCGAAATAGAAATGCGGGTCTGGCGTCAGCTGGAACGGACGTCCGGTGAAACCATAGAACTGATCGTACATCGCAATATTCCCGTTGCCCAAAGGGTCAAACCCATCAGAAGTTGTAACGCAGTCCCACCAAAGCCGAACCGATCAGCTGGCTGTCGAAGCCTTCCTGATCATAGGCGTTCAGGCTGGCGGCCGCCGTCCCGGTCAGGCCGCGCCAGAAGCGTCGCGAGTAAGCAGCCGAAAGCCCGGCCGACTGGACATCGCTCGCGTTCGGGGCGCCATTATCGAAATAATTGAGGTAACCCGACAGGCTGAGGTCCGAATCGACGTCGAGCCGGCGCCCGGCCGACAGGAAGAGATAATAGCTCTCGTCCTTGATGCCGTTGAGGCTTGCGATCGGCGACAATTGCGGGACGAGCAGCTTGCGCTGGTCGTAGCCCACGCCAACGCCATAGGCCCAGCCGCCGAAGCGCGACGACAATGTCGCCTGCACGCCGCGGCTGCGATATTGCGCCGAATTGGCGTTGCCGAGCTGGTTGTTCAGGCACCCGCCGCCTTCCTGTCCGAAGACGCACGGATTGATCGTGCCGCCGATCGGGTTGCGCGTCGGGTCGAACTGCGTTGGCAGCGCGGCGAGACCGCCCGACAGGCCGCGGCCCAAACTCGACAAGCCATCATAAACGCCGACTTGGATCGACGTCGCATGATCAGCGCGATAGGAAAAGCTGCCGGTATAGATGGTATCGCCATAGCGGCGGCCGACCTTGGCGGTCAGCGAGGTGCGGCGGCTCGGCTGCCACATCACGCCAGCGTCCCAGATCAGCCCGTCGGTATCGAACGACAGCCGGCGCGGTTGCGAGGTGTCGGTGACGAAACGACCGTTCGCATCGCGAACCGGCGAGCCGTTGGCGTCGAGCACGGGATCGCGCTGGCCGATTTCGATGTCCTCGTAACCGACACCGCCAAGCAGCGCGATTGTCGGCCCGACCGGCATCGTGATGTCGGCGCGCGCATATTTACCCTCGAACCTCTGATCGAGCTGGCTTGCATCCTCGCGCTCGTAGCCGCCCGACAGCTGCCAGCCGAACGGCAGGTCGCCGGGCCGCGCGCCGACGCTCGCCCAGGCGATATGGTTGGTCGAGCTGTCGAAAATATCCTGCGGCTGACTGCCGGGACCGAGGATCGCCGGCTCATCGACATCGACCTTGGTATAGCCGAAACGATAGCCCGCGCCGACGTCGAGGCCGCCGATACGCCGTGCGAAGGTTGGCCCCGCATAGAAGGAATAGAGGTTCGCGACGTTGCTGGCGTCGCCGATAAACAGGCCGCTGTCGGCCCCCTGCCCGTCGGCGCGCGTGCGGGTGGCGAGCGCGCCGCCTTCGAGGTTGAGCCCGCGCGTAAGTTCATAGCGGCCACGCGCGAGGCCGCTGATGACGTCGGTGTCGCCCTCGCGGCCCCAGCCGAACTGATGTTCGTAACGCAGCGTCGCCGCCAGTTCGGCACGGCGGGTGACGATCGCCGCATCGACGCCGGCCGCAACCGTCGTATAGGTCAGCACGTCGCCGCCGTTCTTGAGGTCGGCGGTCAGGACCTGCCCGACTTCGAGATAGGGGCTGACATCGACCCGGCGCTCGCTGCGCCGCGCTTCGCGGCGGCGCTCCGAACGACCGGGTTCGGATGCCGCAGGCGCACCCGCCGACGGCGCATCGCCACCGCCCGTGCCGGGGTCGCCCGAAAATTGTGCGTGCGCGCCGGTCGCCGTCCCGGCGAGCAGCAGGGCAGCCAGCGTCCCCACGTGACGCATGGTGATGGTGGTGCGCATCACGCGCCTCCTTGTCCGTAATAGGTCCCGAAGCGGCGACCGCCCGGCGAATATTTCACTCCGTTGAGGAGCAACTGGATATGCGGACACGCCCCCATCAGGCCGATCGCGTCGCGCAGCGAGGATTCGAGCGTTTCATCGGCGCGCACGACCATGATGAGCTGGCCGACATGGCCCGCCAGCACGGCGGCGGGCGATGCCGCCAGCACCGGCGGCGAATCGAGAATGAGGATGCGGCCCGGCGCACCGGCTTCGAGCTGCGCCAGAAGCGTTTCGGTCCGCGCCGAGGCGAGGAGTTCGGTATCGTGCATATGACCCGTGCCGGCCGGCATGACCTTGAGCCCCGGGATGTCGGTCTGGATCAGGCAGTCGCCCACGGCCAGATGCGGGTCGGCGAGTGCATCCATCAGCCCGGGGCCATCCTCCAGCCCCAGCGCTTCGAGCACGCTCGGCTTGGCGATGTCGGCGTCGATCAGCAGCACGTCATGATCGGCCTCGACCGCGAGGCTGAGCGCAAGATTGACCGCCGAGAAGGTCTTGCCCTCGCCCGGATTGGCCGACGCGATCAGCACCCGATGCCCGCGCGGCAGGACCGGACGGTTGCCGCTGCCGCCGAAATTCCGGATCAGCTCGCGCTTCACGATGCGATATTCTTCGGCAATGCCGGTGACGGGCGTGCCGGGAACGATCATCCCGCGCGCGGCGAGGCGTTCGCGGTCGATCGTGCCCTGCCGCGTCGGAACCACGGCGGGTGCCGCCCTGGCCACGTCCTTGCGCGGCGACGGTTTGGGCGCCGGGGCCGGCTCGATCGCGGGTGCAGCTTCGACGACCGGATCGAGTATCTCGGGCCGCGGCGTTTCGGCGGCAGGCTCGACCTTAACCGCCTTCGTCTTTTTTTCCGGTTCGGGCGGCAGGTTGGACACATCGATCGTCGGCGCATTGGCGACGGGATCGATGCCGAACATGTCGGCCGCGCGTTCGAGGAGCGAGGGCGGGCGCTTGACTTTGCGTTGGTCGTTCATGTCATCGTCCCCCGTCACGCAACCATGCCGCGCTGGATGAATTCGGCGACCAGCAGCAGGGCATAGAGGCCGACGAGCGCCGCCCCTCCCCCGGCCAGCCAGACGAGTTTCTTGCGCCGGTCGAGATGGCGTTCGGGCGTCACGACTTCGGTGATCGATCCGATCACTGGCAGGCCGCTGGCGCGTTCGAGCTTGGCCGCCGTGGCATAGCTGGTGCGCACCTGGCCGAGGCCGAAGGCAACGCCGACACCCCCGCCGATACCCGCAAGCAGGACGAGCGTCAGGAACAGCGGCCGGTTCGGCGCCGCGGGGCTGGTCGGTTTCGACGGCGGATCCAGCAGCTCGACCTTGATCGCGTCGGTTTCGGTCTGCACCTCGCCGCGCAGGCGAACCTGTTCGCGCTGGGCGAGCAGTTTGTCATATTGCGCCTTGAACGCGGTATATTCGCCATTGATCCGGTCATATTCGGCGGCGATGCCGGGGTTCTGGATCTGCTGCGCGGTGATCTTGGCGATGTCGCCCATCAGCTGGCTCTTGCGCGACGACAGCGCGCTGACGGTCGCCTGGCGCTCGGCCCGCATCGCGGCGAGCGAGGCATAGGCCGGATTCTGCATCCCGCCGCCGCCACCGCTTCCCTCGCGGTCGGCCATCGCCTTGAGCGACGCGATTTGGCTCTTCAATGCGATAACGTCGGGGTGCGCGTCGGTCAGGCCGCGCGAACGCATCGACGAAAGTTCGTTCTGCGCGCCGGCAAGCTGCTGGCGCGCGACACCGCCGCCGACGCCGCCCACTCCGGGGATCGTCTGCGGAGTCGAAGCGAGCTGACCGTTGGCGGCCGCAAGCTGCGCCTGCGCCGATACCAGCTGCGAATCGATCTGGCTGAGCTCGGCACGCGCGGCTTCGACGCGCTGCGCCGGCGAGCCCGATCCGCCGGGGATCAAGCCGATGTTCTGCGCCTCGAACGCGCTGCGGCGCGCTTCGACTTCGCGCAGGGCCTTTTCGCGGTCGGCAATTTGCGCATCGAGAAATTTCAGCCCCTCGCGCGCGTTCATCCGTCCACCGCGCAACTGATCGTCGCGGAACACGGTGATCAGGCTGTCGAGCACGCCCGATGCGAGCTTGGCATTGTCGGCGTCCGACAGGCTGCCGACTGCGATGCTTGAGGTGATTTCGAAGATGTTATCCTGTTGCGGAACGACCTTGATGTTCTTTTGCAGCATCGCGACCGCGCCCGCTTTTTCGCGCTCGCCCGCGCCCGCGGGAAGCAACCCGGTGGTCGCCGCCACCTTTTCGAGGTTGCGCGCACTGGTCAGCGTTTCGCGAATCTGGTCGATCTGCTGGCGTCCGCCCATCCCTCCGCCCTGCACGTCATCGGGCAGGATTTCGTTGATATCGACGAGCAGGCGGGCCCGCGAATCATAGCGGTTCGGGATCGACGCGATCGCCAGCCAGCCGAGGATGCAGATGCCCCAGGCCACCGCGAGCACCAGCCACCGGCGCGTCCAGACGCTGTGCAGTGCCACCCGGAATTCGTCGTAGAGGCTGTTCATCGCTTCGCTTCAGTCCTTGGGAAAGGGTTGGCCGGCCGAAAGGTCAGAACATGCTTTCGGGGATGATGATCACATCGCCGGGCTGCAACCGCACATTCGCCTTGATATCGCCGCGCTTGATCAGGTCGTTGAGCCGCAGACCGAATTCCTGCTGCTTGCCGCTGCCCTTGTCGAAACGGACGAGTCGCGCCTTGTTTCCCGCCGCATATTCGCCGAGGCCGCCGACTGCAATCATCGCATCGAGCACGGTCATGTTGGCGCGGAACGGAATCGAGGCCGGTTTTTCGGTCGCGCCGACGATCCGCACCTGCTGCGAAAAGGTGCTATTGAAACTGGTGACGATGACGCTGACGATCGGATCGGTGATATATTGGCTGAGCTGCAACTTGATATCCTGTTGCAGCATCGTCGGCGTCTTGCCCACCGCGGGCATGTCGGTGATCAGCGGCGTCGTGATCCGGCCGTCGGGGCGCACCTGCACCTTGCCGCCGAGTTCGGGATTGCGCCACACAAAGATCTGCAATTCGTCGAGCGGGCCGATGATATATTCCTCGCCCGGCCCCTCCTGGTTCTGGACGAAGGTCGCGCTGGGCAGCTGCGGCGCAGGACCGCCGGCGCCGGCGCAACCGGTCAGCGCGGTCGCGGCAATGCCCGAAACGAGCGCGGCGCGAGCAACGCGGAGCGAGGAGAAGGAAGCCATAATCAATCAACCTTTCGAGCCGTCGGGGGTTGCCGCGGTCCGGATCCCGCGACGACAGCTGTTACGTCAGCATCAGCCATTGCTCGAAAAGGGTGAACATAATGTTAGTATTGACATAAGTTTGAACCGCGGCATCATGAAAATGTCCCGATAAGGAACAGCTTTCGCGGCGTCAGACGAGCATTTCGCCTGCCGGTCCCTGGCCGAGGAAAGCGGCGGGGCTCGCGCTGGCACCATAGGCACCCGCCTGAAAGATCGCGATCAGGTCGCCAACCTGGGCGCGCGGCAACGATAGCTGGTCGCCGAGCCGGTCGAGCGGCGTGCAGAGACAGCCGACCACCGACACGATTTCGCTTGGTTCGGCGCCGAACCGTCCGGCCACCGCGATCGGATAGTTGCGGCGAATGACGGTCCCGAAATTGCCGCTGGCGGCAAGCTGGTGATGAAGCCCGCCGTCGGTAACGAGAAAGGTCTCGCCGTGGCTGGTCTTTCGGTCGACGATGCGGGTCAAATAGACCCCCGCTTCCGCAACCAGCCAGCGCCCGAGTTCCATCGCGAAGCGGCTGTCCGCAAGGATCGGATCGCGCGCCGCCAACGTCGCCGCAAGCGCTTCGCCGACTGCCACCGTATCGACCGGTTTGTCGCCCGGAAAATAGGGAACACCCATTCCCCCGCCCAGATTGACGAGCGGCGGGGCCACGCCGATCCCGCCCGCTAACCGCGCCGCCAGTGCGACGGTCTGCGCCTGTGTTTCGGCGATGGCAGCCGCGTCGAGCGCTTGCGATCCTGCAAAGATATGGA
>NZ_LNSA01000050.1 GCF_001468465.1 Sphingopyxis sp. H115 | reverse complement strand
GGGGCAGGCGCATGATCTCCTCGGCGCGCGACCAGGCGAGCTGGACGGGGCGCTTGATCTGGAGCGCGACGATCGCCGCCTGCACTGCGACGCTATGGTCGAGGCACGCATCGAACGACCCCCCCGCCATCATCGGGAACAGGACGACGTTAGCCAGCGTCAGGCCGGTGGCGGCGGCGACCGCGTCGCGGCACTGCGCCGGCGCTTGCGTCGCGACCCAGATGCGCAGCCGCGCGCCGTCGGGCGCCGCGGTCGCGGTGCGCGTTTCGATGGGCGCATGCAGCGCTGGGGCGACCGCATATTCGGCGGCGATTTTCGTCCGCCCGGTCATCGCCTCGGCGACGTCGCCGATGGCCGATATCCGGTATCCATCGCCCTTCAGCGCGGCTTTCAGCGCCTTGTCGATCCCCTCGGTCGAAACCGGCGTGCCCTGGGTTTCGAAAACTGGCGCAAAGCCGTCGAGCGCGCGGTTCGCCGCCCACCAGTTGCGCGCGACGGTTGCGACCCAGCGCTCGTGGGTAACGACATGGAGCAAGCCGGGAGACGCCATGCCCGTTTTGCGGTCGATGGCTTTCAGCCGCGTCGCGCCGATGGGGCCCTGGCGGATCGCGGCGAACACCATGTCGGGCAGGCGGATGTCGCCGGCATAATTGGCCGACCCGTCGATCTTTGCAGGCAGGTCGAGCCGCGTCAGGTCCTTGCCATAAAGCGGATCGGCGCTGTTCGCGCGATAGACCGGCTCGGCGGGCGGTTCGAGCGTGGCGGCAACCGCCGCGACCTCCCCGAAACGCAGCTTTTTCTGACCGAAGATGACAAAGCCGTCCTGCGTGTCGCATTGGTCCCAGTCGGTGTCCCAACGTCGGGCCGCCGCCATCATCAACAGTGCACGCGCCTGCGCCGCCGCGGCGCGGCAGGGGCCCTCGAACATGCGGACTGACGAGCTGTTGGCGGTCAGCATCACTGCATGGCGCACCGCCCATTCGCGCCGCGCCCAGCTGCGCACGTCGGACACGAAATCGGGAACGCCCGATCGCGGTGTAAAGACGGCGCTATCCTCATCGACCAGCAGCGTGTTGGTATAGAGCGGGTTGATCGGCGCGGTCTCGACCGCGATCGTCCGCCAGTCGGCGCCGAGTTCGTCGGCCATGATCTGGGGCAACAGCGTCGTGACGCCCTGTCCCATCTCGCACTGCGGGACGATTGCGCCGATATGCCCGTCGTCGCCGATCTTCAGGAACGCGTTGAAAACATGTTCGTCGGGCGTGGCGGTCAGGTTCGGCTGATAGTCGCGCGGCCACAGGCTCCACGCGATCGCGAGCCCGCCCGCCGCAGTCGCGCCGACGAGCATCTGGCGGCGGCTGATCTGCGGCACGCGCGATGTCTTTTTCCCTACCGTGTCGCGAATGCCCACCATGCCCGCTGCTGATAGTCGGCGCGAGTCGGCGAGGCAAAGGCTTTCGATAGCGCCGCGCGCGGCGCGTTATCGCAGCAAACCGAGGCGGGGGATTTCGACCTTAGGGCAGCGATCCATCACGACCGCCAGCCCGGCGGCCTCGGCGCGCTTCGCGGCGGCTTCGTCGATGACGCCCATCTGCATCCACACCGCCTTGGCGCCATGGACGATCGCTTCGTCCACCGCGGCGCCCGCGTCCGCGCTTTTGCGGAAAATGTCGACGATCTCGGCGGGCGGCTCGACATCGGCCAGCGTTGCGACGACGGGCGCGCCGTGGATCGTCTTGCCTGCATGGCCGGGGTTGACCGCGATCACATTGTGACCCTGCGCGACGAGGAAGGCGAGCACGCCGTTCGACGGGCGCGCGGGGTTGGGCGAGGCGCCGACCACCGCGATGCGGCGCGGCTGGCCCAAGAGTTCACGGATCTCGCCTTCGTCGTTGATCGCCATCATTTGTCCTTTCGAGCATCCAGCCATTCGGCGACCTTCGCCGCTATCGCGTGGAATGGTTCGCCCGCCGGATCGGTTCCTGCCGCGGGCGGGACCCCGCCGTCGCTCGCGAGGCGGATCCCCATCGACAGCGGCACGCGGCCGAGGAAGTCGAGCCCCATCTTCCCCGCCGCCGCCTCGGCGCCGCCGCTGCCGAACGGATCGCTGACCTCGCCGCAATGCGGGCAGGCATAGCCCGCCATATTCTCGACGAGCCCGATGATCGGCACCTCGGCCTGCTCGAACAGGCTGATCGCGCGCGTCGCGTCCATCAGCGCAAGGTCTTGCGGCGTTGACACGATCACCGCGCCCGCGGGCTTGTGCTTCTGGATCATCGTCAGCTGGACGTCGCCGGTTCCGGGGGGCAGGTCGACAACCAGCGTGTCGATATCGCCCCAGCTCGCATCGACCAGCTGTTCGAGCGCGCGCCCCGCCATCGGACCGCGCCACGCGATCGCCTGCCCGGGCTGGGCGATCTGCCCGGTCGACAGCATCGGCACGTCATAGGCGCTCTGGACGGGGGCCAGCTTCGACCCTCGCGCCTCGGGCTTCACATTTTCGCTATCCATCAGGCGCGGCTGCGACGGGCCATAGATGTCGGCATCGACCAAGCCGACCTTGACCCCCAGCCGGCGCAGCGCGACCGCGAGGTTGGCGGCGAGCGTCGATTTGCCTACCCCGCCCTTGCCGCTGCCGACCGCGATAATCGTCATCGCCTTTTTTTCGGCGGTCATCGCGATGCGGACCTCGGTCACGCCCGCTTGTTCGAGCAGGCCGGCGCGCAGCTTGTCCTCGAGCGGTTTGCGAGCATCGATCGCGAGGCCCGTGACGTCGAGCACGATCGCAAGCGTTCCCTTGTCGTCGAGAAAGCGCAGGCCCGACGAGCGGCCTTCGGTGAGATCGCCCGCGATGCTGGCGAGGGGAGCGGTATCGGTCATGTCCGGGCCAGATAGGCATGCCGAAGGCGATTGCCAGCCATTTTCGTGCGTCCCCCCTGTTAATCGCGCCCGCGCCCCCTATAAAAGCAGGATGAGCAACGACAATGAAGGCAGCATGGCCGGCCGCGGTCCGGGGGGATTGCGGCGATTTTTATATCAGATCAGCCAGATGGCGAACAGTCCGTGGGGCAGCGGACCCGGCAAGGGCGACGACGACGGCAAGGGCGATGGCAAGCGCCCCGGCCCGCGCAACCCGTGGGTGACCCCCGATCCGGTCGATCAGCGGCGCGGACAAAAACCGCGTGGCCCCTCGGCGCTCGACGAATTGCTGCGCAAGGGCCGCGGCGGCTTCGGCGGCGGCGGATCGGGCGGCGGTGGTCAGTTCAATCTCGGCGATTCGGCGAAGTTCTGGAAATGGGCGATTCTCGCGATCGTCGTCGTCTGGGTCCTTTTCTCCTCCTTCCATATCGTCCCGCCCGAAAAAGAGGGCGTGGTGACGCGGCTCGGCAGCTATTCGCGCACCGTCGGGCCGGGGGTGAAACTCACCTGGCCCGCGCCGATCGAACGCGTCCGCATGGAGGACGTCCGCGCGATCCGCACCATGGCGGTCGGTTCGCCCAATGCGACCGACGAGAATTTCGTGCTGACGCGTGACCAGAGCATCGTCGACCTAGCCTATGAGGTCCGTTGGTCGGTGCGCAGCCCCGAACTCTTCTTTTTTCAGCTCGCCAACCCCGAAGACACGATCCGCGAGGTCGCCGAAAGCGCGATGCGCGCCACGGTCGCGAATTTCGACCTCGTCCAGGCGATCGGTCCGGGGCGCGTCGAGATCGAGGCGCAGGTGCAGCAGCGCATGCAGGCGCTGCTCGACGAATATCGCGCGGGCGTGACGATCCAGGGCATCGCGATCCGTCAGGCCGATCCGCCGAGCCAAGTCGACGAGGCGTTCAAGGAAGTCACTGCGGCGCGACAGGAACGCGAATCGGCGATCAACCTTGCGCGCGCCTATCAACAGCAGGTGCTTGAACGCGCGCGTGGCGACACGGCAGCGTTCGACAAGATTTACGAGCAGTATAAGCTGGCGCCGGGCGTGACCCGCCAGCGCCTTTATTACGAGACGATGGAGACGGTGTTGTCGAACGTCGACAAGACGATTGTCGAGGCGCGCGGGGTGACCCCCTATTTGCCGCTGAACGAGGTGCAGAAACGGGTCAAGGCCCCCGAAGCCGTCCAGAAGGGAGGCGAATGATGTTCGGTTCGCTCTTCCACAATCCGGTGCGCCTGCTCGTCGCGGTCGTCGCCATCCTCGTCATCCTGTCGCAATCGCTCGCGATCGTGCCCGAAGACAAGCAGGCGCTGATCCTGCGCTTCGGCGAAATCGAGCGGACCGTGAACCGGTACAAGCCGAACGAGGATTTCGGCCGCTCGGGCGCGGGCCTCGTCCTGCGGGTGCCGTTCACTGACGGCATTCAATATATCGACAAGCGCATTCTGGGCATCAACATGGAGCGCCAGCAGGTGCTCTCGACCGACCAACAAAGGCTGCAGGTCGACGCCTTCGCGCGCTTCCGCATCACCAATCCCGTGCGCATGTACACCGCGATCCGTACCGAAGAGCGGCTGCAGCAGCAGTTGGCCACCATCCTCGGCTCGTCGCTGCGCAACGAGCTTGGCAAGCGCACCTTTGCAACCCTGCTGTCGCCCGAACGCGGCGCGGTGATGGACAATATCCAGGTAGCACTCAATCGCGAGGCACGGAAATATGGCGCCGAGATCATCGACGTGCGGATCAAGCGCGCCGACCTGCCCGAAGGCGCGACGCTGGTTGCGGCCTATAACCGGATGCGATCGGCGCGGTTGCAGGAAGCGACCGCGATCCGCGCCGAAGGGCAGAAGGAGGCGCAGATCATTCGCGGCGGCGCCGACGGCGAAGCCGCGCGCATCTATGCCGCCAGCTTTGGCAAGGACCCCGAATTCTATGATTTCTATCGCGCGATGCAGAGCTATCGGCAGACCTTTCTGGGTGAAAACAATCAGGGTGGAACGTCGATCATCATGTCGCCCGATAATGAATATCTAAAACGTTTCAGCGGCGGTTGACGCGTTCGGGGCAAGCGGGGGACCGATGAACGGAAGCTTCAAGGCGCGTTCATGTTCAATCGCCGTTCAGCCAGCCCGCCGCAGACCGCCGCAGCCGGGGCTATCGAGTTTTTGGAAGAACGAAGAGGATTACCGATCGTGCGTTATGTATATGGCATCACTTCGGCCTTGCTGGCGGGTGGCACCGCGCTGGCGCTGGTCACCCAGTCTCCCGTCGGCGCGCAGGTCGCGCAGAACGAGAAGAGTGAAATGGCACGCGCCGTGCCGCGCGCCGGTGCCCCCGAAAGCTTCGCTGACCTTGTCGAACAGCTCCAGCCCGCCGTGGTCAACATCTCGACCAAGCAGGAAGTGACGCTCGGCGTGCGGCTCAATCCCTTTGCCGGGACGCGCGAGCCGATCACGCAGGAACAGCAGGGCGGCGGCTCGGGTTTCCTCATTTCGGCCGACGGCTACATCGTCACCAACAATCACGTCATTTCCGGCGGTCCGCGCGGCGAAGCGGTGAACGAAGTCACTGTCACGCTCACCAACCAGCGCGAATATAAGGCGAAGATCGTCGGCCGCGATGTCGCGTCGGACCTCGCGCTGCTCAAGATCGATGCGACCGGCATGCCCTTCGTCAAATTCGCTGACGGCAGCCCGGCACGCGTCGGCGACTGGGTGGTCGCGATCGGCAACCCGCTCGGGCTCGGCTCGACGGTGACCGCGGGCATCATCTCGGCGGTCCAGCGGAATATCGGCCAGGGCGGCGCCTATGACCGTTATATCCAGACCGACACCGCGATTAACCGCGGCAATTCGGGTGGCCCGCTGTTCGACCTGCAGGGCAATGTCGTCGGCATCAACAACATGCTGATTTCGCCCGTCGGTGCCAACATCGGCGTCAACTTCGCGATTCCCGCCGACGCCGCGATCCCGGTGATCGAGGCGCTGCGCGCCGGCGAAGCGCCGCAGCGCGGCTATCTCGGCATCGGCATCGCGCCGGTGACCGAGGACTTTGCCTCGGCGCTCGGCTTGCCCAAGGATCGTGGCGAATTCGTCCAGCGCGTCGAACCGGGCGAGGCTGGTGAAAAGGCCGGACTGAAGCGCGGCGACGTCGTACTCAAGGTCAATGGCAAGGATGTGACGCCGCAGCAGACGCTGTCGTACATCGTCGCCAACACCAAACCGGGGACGCGCATCCCGCTCGAGGTCGTGCGCGACGGCAAGACGATGACGCTCAACGCCGTCGTCGGCACGCGCCCGCCGGAAAGCGAACTGTCGGGGACGGATTTCGACCCCGAAGAAGAACAGACGATGCCCGAAGATCCGTCGGGCGCGCACGACGAGGCGATCCAGAACAGCCTTGGCATGGCGGTGCAGCCGCTGACGCCCGACATCGCGCGCGCCGTCGGGATCGATGCGAGCAGCAAGGGGCTAGTGATCGGCGCCGTTTCGGGGAGCAGCGATGCCGGCCGCAAAGGCCTGCGCCGCGGCGACGCGATCCTGACCGCGAATCGCACGCCGGTGACGTCGAGCGAGGCGCTGGCAAAGGTGGTCGCCGAGGCGAAGAAGGCGGGCCGCGATGCGGTGCTGCTTGAAATCCTGCGTCGCGGCGGCCCCTCGGCCTTTATCGCGATCCGCATCAAATAGGTTCGCCGTCCAGCCAGCCCGACGAAAAGGGGCGCCGCGACCTTTGGGTCCGGCGCCCTTTTTGTTGCGCGTGGTGCGAGATGTTCATATTATGTTCTCGGGTATCGAGTCGGGAGATGCGATGATGATCGGTTATGTGACCTTGGGAACCCGCGACCTTGCGAAGGCGGCGGTATTTTACGATGCGATTGCGGCCGAGCTGGATACGCCGCGCATGATGGAATTCGACGGCTTCATCGCGTGGGGCAAGCCCGGCGGCGGTGCGGGGATCGGCCTGACCAAGCCGTTCGATGGCAATGAGGCGACGGTCGGCAATGGCGTGATGGTCGCGCTGGAGGCGAAGGACAAGGACCAGGTCCACCGCCTGTACGACATCGCGCTCGCCCATGGCGGCACCTGCGAAGGCCCGCCCGGACCGCGCGGCGAGGGCTTTTACGCCGGCTATTTCCGCGATCCCGATGGCAACAAACTCAACGCCTTCATCATGGGATGACGCGCGGCGTTTTTGGGGTGGTTAGCGGACGTTAAGGTCCTCCCTGTCGCGAAGCGATGGGGAGGGGGACCGCGCCCGCAGGGCGTGGTGGAGGGGCGTCGTCATCGCGCCATTTGCCCCTCAGTCAGCGCTTCGCGCTGCCACCTCCCATGCCTGCGGCACGGGGAGGATTAATGTCCGCAACCGCTCGCCAGCCGCCATTGCTTCGACAATCCCATCCCATTGCCAATTGCCTGTCCCGCCCCGCCACTCTAGACCTCACCCAAACCATAGGTGGAGGACATTGGGTGAGCGACGGCAGCACGATTAGCGAAATCTATATCGGCCTTGGCGGTGGCGGTGCGGCGGACGGTCCGCGGCAATCGCTCGTGCTCAAGCGTGCGAATCGTCACGGGCTGATCGCGGGGGCGACCGGCACCGGCAAGACGGTGACGCTGCAAGGACTGGCCGAAGGCTTTTCGGCGGTCGGCGTTCCGGTGTTTGTCGCCGATGTAAAGGGCGACCTTGCTGGCATGGCGATGGCGGGAAGCCCGACCGCCAAGGTGCACGAACCCTTTTCCAAACGTGCCGCGGAAATCGGCGATACGACCTGGGCCTATCGCGACAATCCGGTGATCTTCTGGGACCTGTTCGGCGAGCAGGGGCATCCGATCCGGACCACCATTTCCGAAATGGGGCCGCTGCTGCTCGCGCGGTTGATGGGGCTCAACGAGGTGCAGGAAGGCGTCCTCGCGATTGCGTTCCGCGTCGCCGACGAACAGAATATGCTGCTGCTCGATCTCGGCGACTTGCAGGCGATGCTCGTCTGGTGCGCCGAAAATGCCGACGAACTGACGACGCGATACGGCAATGTGTCGAAGGCGACCGTCGGCACGATCCAGCGGCAATTGCTGACGCTCGAAACGCAGGGCGGCGATCATTTCTTCGGCGAACCGGCGCTCGACATCCACGACATGATCCGCACCGACGAAAACGGCCGCGGCTATGTTAACATCCTCGCCGCCGACAAGCTGATGGCGAGCCCCAAGCTCTATGCGACCTTCCTCCTGTGGCTGCTCTCTGAAATGTTCGAGACGCTTCCCGAAATCGGCGATCCCGACAAGCCGAAGCTCGTCTTTTTCTTCGACGAGGCGCATCTGCTGTTCGACGATGCGCCGCCAGCGCTGACCGAAAAGATTGAACAGGTGGTGCGCCTGATCCGTTCGAAGGGTGTCGGCGTCTATTTCGTCACGCAGAACCCGATCGACGTGCCGGAGGAAGTCGCGGGCCAGCTTGGTAACCGCGTCCAGCACGCGCTGCGCGCCTTCACGCCGCGCGACCAGAAAGCGGTGAAGGCGGCGGCCGAAACCTTCCGCCCCAACCCCAAGATCGACGTGGCGCGCGAGATCACCGAGCTAAAGGTCGGCGAGGCGCTCGTTTCGCTGCTGATGGCTGACGGCGCGCCGTCGCCGGTCGAGCGCACCTTGATCAAGCCCCCCTGCTCACGCGCAGGACCGCTCGACGCCAAGGAGCGCGCGATCATCCAGTCGATCTCGCCGGTCGCGGACAAATATGACACTGCGGTCGACCGCGAGAGCGCCGAGGAGTTGCTCGCCGCCAAGGCCGAGCAGGCACAGGCGGCCGCGGTCGAGGCCCAGGCCCAAGCCGAAGCCGACAAGCAGGCGGCGATCGCGGCGAAGGAAGAGGCGAAGCGCAAGGCCGCCGAGGAGCGCGAGCGCATCCGTCTCGAAAAGGCGGCGGCGCGCGAGGCGGCAAAACCTTCGATGGCCGAAAAGATGATGCAATCGGCCGCGCGCTCGGCCGCGACGAGTCTTGGCCGGCAGGTCGCGGGCAAGTTCGGCGGCCAGCTGATGCGCGGCATCCTAGGCAGCCTGTTCAAATAGACGCTTCTTTCCTCATCCAGCAGTGCGCCCGCCCCGGCTTTCGCCGTCGAGCCAAAGTTCTGCTCTCGAGCGATTGCGCGGTGAGAGCCGGGCCCAGAATTCGTAGACTAACCTTGCGTTTTGCCGCGCTGGGCCCCGGCTTTCGTCGGGGTTAACAACGGGCAGTTTTCCACCCCAAAACCGGACCTTTCCGACTATTCGCGATCACTATATTGCGCCCGGCGCCGCAACGCCTGGCTGCCCGGCCGCTCGCGGCGCATCGCTCCTCGACAAGTCTCGCGAATCGCGGCAGCATGCGTTTCATGACAAAACCTATATTGCCCGGAGAGGTAGCCGCCGCCGTCGTCGACCCTGTCGCATACGGCCAATGGGACCCGCTGCACGACCAGCTCGCCTGGGCGCGCGCGAACGCACCGCTGGCGATTGCCGAAAATCCCGATCACGACCCCTTCTGGCTGGTGACGCGCCACGCCGACATCATGGCGATCAGCCGCGACCCGCAACGATTCGCGAACGGCATTCGGCCCACGGTTCTCACCAACCGCGACGGCGAGGCGCTCGCGCGCGCGGCGACGCCGAACAACGACGGGCATCTGATCCGGTCGCTCGTCCAGATGGATGCTCCCGACCATATGAAATACCGCCTGCTCACGCAGAGCTGGTTCATGCCCAAGAATCTGAGGATCGTCGAAGACCGCATCCGCCAGATCGCGCGCGAGACCGTCGATCATATGCTGGCGGCGAGCAGCGAGACCGATTTTGCGCGCGACGTCGCGGCGCATTATCCGCTGCGGGTCATTATGGATATATTGGGCGTGCCGCGCGAGGACGAGCCGCGGATGCTGATGCTGACGCAGCAATTGTTCGGCCCGACCGACCCCGAATTGAACCGGAGCCGGGAGGCGATCACCTCGGCCGAGCAGGCGATCGCGATGCTGAATTTCGTCATCGCCGATTTCGAAAATTATTTCGGCGCGCTTACCGCCGACCGGCGCGCCAGCCCGCGCGAGGATATCGCGACGGTGATCGCGAACGCGATGATCGGCGGCGAACAGATACCCGACCGCGAACTCGCCGGCTATTATATGATCATCGCAACCGCGGGGCACGACACGACGAGCGCGTCGACCGCGGGCGCCATCATGGAATTGGCGAAGAACCCGGCGCTCTTCGAGCGCTTCCGCGATGCGGGAAGCGACAAGGCCGGGTTGATCGAGGAGGCGATCCGCTGGACCACCCCGGTCCAGCATTTCATGCGCAGCGCAAAGGAAGATGTAGAAGTGGGCGGCCAGACGATCCGCGCGGGCGACTGGCTGATGCTGAATTATGTTTCGGGCAACCGCGACGAGGATGTGTTCGGTGATCCCTTTGTCTTCGACCCCGACCGCGAGAAGAATCAGCAGATCGCCTTCGGCTTCGGCGCGCATGTCTGTCTTGGCCAGCATCTCGCGCGCATGGAAATGCGAATCCTGATGGAAGAATTGCTCCCCCGGCTGGCGCGCCTCGAAATGGCGGGCGAACCGGCGCGGGTCGAATCGGTGTTCGTCGGCGGGCTCAAGCGCCTGCCGATCCGGTTCGAGGCGCGATAGGCCGACCCCCCTGGCAGGCGGACCGATGGAACATAGCGACAGCCGTACGCGTTTCCGATCCGACTGTAAAAGGAACCTGCCATGTCTCTCCTCAAAAAAGCCGCGATTTCGCTCGCGGCGACCTCGATGATCCTGACCCCACTGGTCGCCTCCGCTGCCCCCGTCATCGATGCAAGCGCCGTGAGCGCGACCGATCGCGCAAGCGAACTCGAAGGCGCAAGCTGGATTGCGATTGTTCTCGGGCTGGCGATCGTCGCCGGCGGCATCTGGCTGGTCGTCGACGATAACGACGACGAGCCGGTCAGCCCCTAACCTCGCTGAACGGGCAGGGGCTTAAGGCCTCTCGCCCGGAAAGAAGCGCGCGACGACCTCGCTCGCGAGCCTGGCGGGGCGTAGGGTTTCGGCGTCGATGCAGCACCAGCTCGACTTGACCTCGGCCAGCACTTCCTCGCCACGCTTGATGATCGTTTCATAAAAGGCGCGCGCGCCCTGCACCTTTTCGAGAATCACGGTCGCGATGACTTGGTCGTCGAGGAAGGCGGGGCGCCGATACGTGATTTCGTGCTTCAGCGCGACCCACAGATGCGCCGCGACCGCATCGGGAGGCGCGATGTGGCGCCAGTGCGACAGCACCGCTTCCTGCACCCAGCTCAGATAATGGGCGTTGTTCACATGCCCCATGAAATCGATCTGGTCGGCGCCAACGGCGATGGCATGGTCGTGTGGAAGCGAGGTTGCGGTCATAACGCTGACACTAATGTCAATATTATGTGACGGAAAGATGAATTATCGATCAAGTCAAAGCGGCACCGGACCGGTGCCGCTTATCGATCAGCCCCGCCCGCGATAAGGGGCAACGCCTTGGTCGGGCAGCCAGAGGCCCGCGGGCGGCGCGCCCGTTTGCCAGAAAACGTCAATGGGGATTCCACCGCGCGGATACCAATAGCCGCCGATGCGCAGCCATCTGGGCTGCATTTCATCAAACAGGCGGCGGCCGATGCCGACGGTGCAATCCTCGTGAAACCCTGCATGATTGCGGAAGGAGCCGAGAAACAGTTTCAGGCTCTTCGATTCGACGATCGTGTCGCCCGGCGCATAATCGATGACGAGATGCGCAAAATCGGGCTGGCCCGTAACTGGGCAGAGCGAGGTGAATTCGGGCGCGGCAAAGCGGACGAGGTACAATTCGCCGGCGCGCGGGTTGGGAACATAGTCGAGCACTGCGGCCTCGGGCGCGACAGGCAGTTCGCTCGATTGGCCGAGATGTTTGGGTGCGAGTGGGGTAGGGCTGGAATCGGTCATGGAAAGCCTCTAGTGCGCAGCGCGGCCGATGTCACCGCCGACAATCGGACTCGGCCGGGTTCAGGGTCGATTCAGCGGCCCCGGCCCAGCAGGCATGATTCGGGATCGCTAAAGCAGAATGACGAACAGCAAGATGGGGCAGGGACATGGGACGGCGCGATGGCCGCTGGCGGCGTTCGCGCTGGCAAGCGCCGCCGCGTCGCCACTGGCCGGGGCGCAGGAAAACGGGAACCCGTCGCCCGCGCCGTCGTCGTCGCGCCCGATCGACTTCCGCCTGCCGCCCGCCGACGACGGCCGCACGCCCGGCGTGCAGGGGCCGGCCGACAATGGCCTGCCGCCGATCGCGCCTGGCGAGCGCCCCGGCGCGCAGCCGACCCCGGCGCCCACCCCGGCGCCGGTGACGCCGCGCGTCGCACCGACCCAGCCCGCCGCGACCCAGCCCGTCACGACGAGGTCCGCCGAACCCGCCGCGCCGACGCGGCGCGATGCGGCATCGCCGGCGGCCCGGCGCCCGGCCCCCGGCGCCGACGATCCCGCTGGGCAACCAGCGATCTCGGATGGCGCGGCATCGGCGCCGATGGAAGAGGATGCGGCCGGGACCGCTTCGCCCCCCGATATGGCAACGCCCGTCGTCGATGACGCGCCCGCCGCCGCGAGCCCGCCCGAGCCCTCCGTGCCTGCGGGGGACGGCACGGGTACGCCGCTCTGGGCGTGGTTGCTCGCGGCGCTGGCCGCGCTGGCCACAGGGCTCTGGTATTGGCGCCGCCGCCCGGTCGCGGTGGCCGTCACCCCCGACGAAGGCGCAGGCGAGCCGCCGCAGCCGCAGCCACAATCGCCGGCGCCGCGCGCCGTCACCCCGGCAGCGCGCGGCGCCCCGCGCCCCGTGCCGGAGTCCGTCGGCCGCGCGCCCGTGCCGAGGGCTGTCCCCCCCGCCGCGCCGCGCGCGGTATCGCCGCTCGTCACGCGGGCTTCGGGAGAACAGCGCGCCAACGTCGGTATGACGCTGACCGTGCACAGCATCCAAATCCTGTCCGATCATGTCGCGGTCGGTTTTACGCTCCACCTGCGGAACCAGGGCAATTTGCCGGCGACGGGGCTCATGGTCCGCGTCGCCCTGGGGCAGGGCTCGGCGATGCCCGAAGCCGTGCTCGCCCGATTCTTCGACGGCGCGGGCGGCAGCGTGCTGCGCGACGACATCGCGCTGGCGGTGGGCGCGGGCGAAGACCTGTCGACCGAGGTGATGCTGCCGCGTGCGCCGATCGAACCGCTGATGATCGGCGGCAAACCCATGCTCGTTCCCGTCATTGCGTTCGACGTGACCTATCATTGGGACGGCGAAGGCGAAGCCTTCGGGCAGAATGCCGGTAGTTTCGTGCTCGGGCGCGAGCAGGGGGGCAGCGGCAGTGAAAGGCTCGCGGCGCTCCCGCTCGACCGCGCATCCTACCGGGTCGACCATCCCGGTGCGCGCGCGACGGCGCTCAAGCGCGCGCAGTAAGCGACCCGAAAAGGGGACGCTTTTTTGTTGCGGTGCAGCATCGGCTGGGGCAGGACGGACCGCGCTTGAAAAAGCGCAGGTGGGGGCATAGGCTGACTATTCCCCGGAAAGATGAAGAGCCACAGCAGGATGGCCGGGCGAGGGACAGGCAAACAGGTTCCCGGACGGTCGTAACAGGAGCATGACATGGACGCCTTGGTCTCAACCGACTGGCTGGAACGCGAACTGGGGGCATCGGACCTGCGGGTCGTTGATGCGACGAAATTTCTGGCCGACGAAGGACGCGATGCGCGTGCCGAATATGAGGCGGGGCATATCCCGGGCGCGGTCTTCATGGACCTGGCCGAATTGACCGATGCGTCCTCCGACATCGAAAATATGGCGCCGCCCGCCGAGAAATTCGCCAGCCGCATGCAGTCGCTCGGCCTAGGCGACGGCAGCCGGATCGTCCTTTACGACGACAGCCCGCTGAAGAGCGCGGCGCGCGCCTGGTGGCTGCTCAAATTGTTTGGCGCGCACGATGTTGCGCTGCTCGATGGCGGCCTCGCCAAATGGAAAGCCGAGGGCCGCGCGCTCGAAATGGGCAAGCAGACGCTGCGCCACCGCCACTTCACTGTCTGGCGCGATGCCAAGGCGGTGCGGACCAAGGACCAGATGCTCGCGAACGTTACGAGCGGCGCCGAACAGGTCGTCGATGCGCGCGGCGCGGTGCGCTTCACCGGCGAAGAACGCGACCCGCGTCCCGGTCTTGCGCCCGGGCACATCCCGAATTCGCGCAGCCTGCCCTATGGCGAGCTGTTCAACGCCGACGGTACCTGGAAGCGCGGCGACGATCTGAAGGCGGCTTTCGATGCCGCGGGCGTCGATCTCGACAAGCCGCTGGTAACGACCTGCGGCAGCGGCATGACCGCGACCGTCGTGGCGTTCGGCGCGCACCTGCTCGGCAAGGACGATGTCGCGGTGTACGACGGCAGCTGGACGGAATGGGGCGCCGACCCGGCGACCCCGAAGGCGACCGGCGCCGCCTGATCGGCCTTGGCGCGCGCGGGTGGTCTATCCGCCGCGCGGAGCGCTATAGGCGTTTCGCACGAAGGCACAAAGAGGGCAGCACTCGCGCCTACGGACGCGCACTGCCCTCTTTGTGCCTTCGTGTGAGATTTTTGAATCGCCGCTGCGAGGGCAGGAGAATGCCTGCCACTGGATTTTGCCTGCTGTGCCGCTAACAGGGACGGGATGAGCAAGAACGACGACGACAGCCTCCGTCCGGCGACGAAACTCGTGCAGGGCGGGCGCCGGCCCGAATGGACCGGCGATCCACGGCTCGGCGG
>NZ_LNSA01000049.1 GCF_001468465.1 Sphingopyxis sp. H115 | reverse complement strand
GAAGTCGACATGCAACGCGCGTCCCGCCTCGGGCAGCGCGCGGTCCTTCGCATCGACCCCGGTCACCGCGAACACGCCTCTATAGGATGCCGGAAAGGCAGGCGGCGCAGCGGGCCCGCCGTTGCCCACCGCCGCGACGATCAGCATGCCGCGCTGCTGCGCACGGCCAACCGCCGCGGCGAGCAGTTTATTGTCGGGACCGACAAGGCTGATCGTGGTGACCGCAACCCCGCGCTGCGCCAGCCAGCCGAGCGCGCGCGCGATCGCGCTGGCGTTGCCGCCCGCCGGATCGCGCCCGTAAACATCGGCGGCGAGAAGCTGCTGCCCGGGGGCGGCGCCCGCCACCGTCCCGCTGCCGACAAGCAGCGATGCGACCGCGGTGCCGTGGCGGCTCGCCGACGGCGCCCCCTTGGCAAAGCCGCGCTGTTCGACGCGCCCCGAGACCGAGGGATGCGCCGCGACGCCGCCGTCGATCAGGCCAAGCGGGGCGCGCGGCCTGCCCGCCGCCGCAGACGCAAGCGCGGCGTGCGGCAGAGCGCCGCCGGGTCCGCTCGCGAAATAGATATGGTCGACATCGACCGCCGCGCCCGGAAGTAATTTTGCAAGCTGCTTGCGCGCACGCCCGAGGCTTCGTCCACCGGGCACTTGAAAGCGCGCGATGTCGAGATCGAGCCCCTCGATGCGCTCATGGTCGATCAACGCGAAGCCCGCCTTGCCAGCGCGCGCAATCATCGCCGCGTCGACCCCGCTCGCGATGAGCACACCGCGCACCGCCGGCGCGCCGCGCTCGTCGAGTTCGACCGTGTCGCGATTTCGGCGCAGCAGCGTCGTAATCCGGTCGAGCCGAACCTGCGTCAACCGGTCGGTGATCGGTTCCAGCCTGCCCGGATCGATGTCGGACAGTGGCGGCAGGCCGCGCCCGATATCGGGCAATTGCGCCGGCGGCAGGAGGACCTGCGCTGCAACATGCCCCGCCCCGCCGAGCAGGAGGCAGGCTATCGCCGATAATATCGCCCAAAATCGCATTGCAAGTCTCACAAGGGCCGGCGGCAGCGCCGGTTCCCGAAAAAATTTAGCATGGCGCGGAAGAAACGATAGAAGCCGCTCGTTTCTTCCTCGATTGAGCGAAAGGCCACAATGCGCTTCGAAGAGGAACTGGTCGCGTTGCTGCCCCGCCTGCGCCGTTTTGCGCGCGGGCTGGCACGTCATGCTAGCGACGCCGACGATTTGTGCCAGGCCGCGATTGAGCGCGCGCTGAAATCGCAGGATCAGTGGCAAGCCGGAACAAGACTGGACAGCTGGATGTACCGCATCACCCGCAACCTCTGGATCGACGAGCGCCGCGCCACGGGCCGGCGCGGCGTCCACGCGCCGATCGACGAAACGGTCACACAGATCGCGGGCGATGGCGCCGCCGAGGTCGAGGCCGGCGCGCTGCGCGGCGACGTCGGCGGGGCGATGGCGCGCCTTCCCGACGAACAACGCGAGGTCGTGCTGCTCATCCTCGTCGAAGGCTATGCCTATCGCGAAGCCGCCGACATACTCGACGTACCGATCGGCACGGTGACCTCGCGCCTTGCGCGCGGGCGCGAGGCGCTGATGCATCTGCTGGGGGAAGCCGCATGAGTTTCGATCCCGCCACCGTCGCCGCCTTTGTCGACGGCGAACTCGATGACCTGACCGCGCGCCGCATCGAGCGCGAGGCCGCCAGCGACCCCGCGCTGGCCGCCGAGATCGCCCGGCACCATGCGCTGCGGGCCGAGCTCGCGGCGCACTATGCGCCCGTTATCGAAGCACCGGTGCCCGAACGGTTGCGCGCGCTGCTGGTCCCCGGCGCGGCGGTCGATACCAGCCTCGCGGCGCGCCGCGAGGTGAAACGCGCGCGCTTCGGCCCCGTGCATTGGGGGGCCATCGCGGCGGCGCTCCTGTTGGGGCTCACATTGGGGATGCGGCCGTGGATACCCGCCGCCAGCGTCGGCGAAGCGAACGGGACGATCGTCGCCGAGGGGCCGCTCGCCCGGGCGCTCGACACGCAGCTCGCCTCGACGCAGCCGTCGAACGCAGCAGTGCGGATCGGCCTCAGCTTCAAGGACAGCGCCGGCCGTTATTGCCGGAGCTTCGAAAGCCGGTCGCTGAACGGCATCGGTTGCCGCGACGGCGATGGCTGGCGTCTTGAACGCACCATGGCGGGACAGAACGGCGCCGATTATCGGCAGGCCTCGTCGGGCGAGCTCGTTGCGGCTGCGGCGGCGATGATGGAGGGCGAGCCGCTCGACGCCATCAGTGAAAAGGCGGCGCGCGACACCGGCTGGACGCACCGCTGACCTTCGGCCGCGCGCCTCTGCCCCCCTGCTACGGCTGTCTTGCAAACCAAAGCCCCGCGTATCGCCGAGAGCTCGCGACTCGCTCCGCCGCCAGCCCGGCTTCAACCGATTGCGGATGTTCGCTCTGCGCCCCATAAGGCTGACCCGGCAGCATTGAGGAAGAGTAATGCAGCGAAAGCTTGCCGCCCAGCTCGCAATTCAGAGCGGACTAGAGGTAATCTCGTTTGAGCATTTTGACGGTCTCGTCTTCAAGCGCGGCCCGACGTTGAAGATGTTTTCTTCCCGGTCGAGCAGAATACTCGGAGGAAGCACGCAGAGACGGAGGGTCGTGGGCGACCTGATAGTGGTTTTCGAGGAAGATCTTGAGCGTCTGCGTCCACCATCAAAGCGGTTCAAATTTGGCAGCCTTGTGACCTTCATGCCGACGGCGAACTTTCCATGGACCATCACTGGATCGGAGATCATCGAGGGCGAGGTCGACCGGAATTTTTTCGGGAAGATTCGCAAGCTCCTGAATGCCCTTCCCGATAGCAAGTCAGAATGGATCTCGAAGTTCGGAGAAGATTTTTTCTCGCGCACTCTGACCAACCGCTGCGTTGAAACGGTCAGATACCTGAGGTCCCGTGAATGAATTTCGATGTCCGCTAACGACCGATTGTGGACATTAAGCCACTCGATTATGTTCCGCTCTGCGTCATGGCAATTTGGACGGAGTCGAGGATAGCGTGATTGCTAGACTAAATTGGCTGGCCCTCAAGGTCGCAAGTCTTTTTAGCAAAGTTGCGCTTCTGCTCACGATTGCGGCCTCGATCCTATGGGTGCCCACTTCAAATTTTCTGCTGGAAATGGGCTGCGATCAGCGTGGTCTGTGCAATACGGCCTTCGAGAATTTCTTGTGGATCTGGGGTGTCCCGATTGCGGCGATCAGCATCGCGTTTGCACTTTGGATTATTGGAGGGCGGGCCAGTGAAGCCGCAAATGAGGTCGTCCGCTAGCGTCATCTAACGACCGATTGCGGACGGTTCGACGATGGTGCAATTTGACCGGATGACACCGGGCCGAATTTTTCTACTTCTTTTGATTGTCTCGTTTTCGGGATGCAGCGACGTAGAGAAAGGGGCCGCCTCGAAGGCGATCGCCAACGAACAGAGTGGTTCGCCTTCAATGGCCTCCGGTTACGGCAATCCACGGCGAATTGCCGCGCCTTTCCGATTTGCATTTGAGGAAAGTTCGGTTGAGCTTTGTTCATCATCCGCGACCCCGGAAGCGCCAGCATGCCTTCACAATAGACAACGATGCTGGCTGGAGTTCGATGACAACGCCAACAAGGATATGGACGCGATAACCAAACAGAACTTTATCGCCGAAGAAGGGACATATTGGATTGAGGGCATTGGCAGGGTGGCCACGTCGAACAACGGCTTTGGTCATTTGAATGCGTATGGATGCCAAGTGGAAATGACCAAAGTGAGCCGGTTTGATAAGATATCAAACTAGGCGGAGAGACTCCCGGCCCGATCGTATGACGTCCGCTTCCCCCCTAAGCAGACAAACGAAAGCCCGCCGGGGCCCAGGCTCCGGCGGGCTCTGTACCTAGCGAACAGCCTGTTTATTCGGCGCGCGCCGGAATACCCGTCATCAGCGTGTGGAGCTCGCCCGCTTCCCACATTTCCATCATGATGTCGCTGCCGCCGATGAACTCGCCCTTCACATAGAGCTGGGGGATCGTCGGCCAGTCCGAAAATTCCTTGATGCCCTGGCGGACTTCCATGTCCTGCAGCACATCGACCGTCTCATATTCGATGCCGAGGCGGTCGAGCATCGCGATCGCGCGCGACGAAAAGCCGCACTGCGGGAACAGCGGCGTGCCCTTCATGAACAGCAGCACGGGGTTGTCGGCGACCAGCTTGGCAATTCGGTCGTGGGTGGCGGGATCGCTCATTTCATGTCTCCGGCGGCGCGCTGCGCCTAAAAAGTTTCGCTTCTGGTCCCTATGAAGGAACTGCGGTCGTCAATTGCAAGGCATGAAGTTCGCCGCCCATCCGGCCGCCGAGCGCCGCATAGACCGCCTTGTGCTGAGCAACGCGGGTCATCCCGCGAAAGGCGGCGCTGACGACATGCGCCGCATAATGGTCATTGTCGCCGGCAAGGTCGGTGATCGCGACCTCGGCGTCGGGAAACGCCGCGACGATCATCGCCCGCAGGTCGTCCTCGCGCATGCCCATCGCTATCGCCTCAGTTCTGGCTGTCGATGAACTGGCGGCGCGCCTCGGCGGTCTTGTCGTTCAGCACCGCGCGGATTTCGGCATCGCTGATTTCGACGGCGGCAGCGGTCAGGTCGCCCGCGAGCTTGCGGATGACATCCTCATCGCCCGCTTCTTCGAAATCGGCCTGAACGACCGCCTTGGCATAGGCGTCGGTTTCTTCGGGGGTCAGCCCCATGCGTTCGGCGGCCCATTGGCCGAGCAGGCGGTTGCGCCGCGCGGTGATGCGGAATTGCACCTCCTGGTCCCGCGCGAATTGCGCCTCGAAAGCCCGTTCACGATCGTCGAATCCGCTCATCTTGTCCTCACCGGAATGAAATGTTCCTCCGCAGATAGGTCGCGTGCCGCGGCGGCGCAAGCCGCCTGTGCCGCAGATCACTTCCCTTTCGCTTACGAAGGGTTTAGGGTCCGCAGTCAGGGAATGGGTCGTACCGCAGCAATAGAGGACTGCGCCTTGCCGGCAATAGCGTCGGCACGGCGTTTCTATGCTTGTGCTTGGGGGATTGGTGATGACCGCTCGACATCCGCATTTTGCGCCGCTTCTGGCGTTGCTGGCCTTGGCCGCGCCCGGCAGCGCGCTCGCGCAGGGCGGCGACCCCACGCTTCGCGACAGCTTTTCGATCGGCGCCCAGGGCGGATCGCTCTGCGAGGTACAGGCCACCGTCCGCGACACCGTGGTCAAGGGCATGTTCGACCGCGCCTGGACGATCGTCTGCCGCGACGCGAGCCAGCCGGTGGGCACTGTCCGCATGCTGCGCGCGACGCCCGAGGAGGCGCACGCCCGCATCGTCGGCGATGTGGGCCGGACGGGCAAGATCGTCTGCGTCAAGGACGGCCGTTGCACCGTGCACGACAGCAATGTCGCCTGGACGACGCGCGTCGAAGCCGCAGGCGAGACGACCTATGCCGTCGAGGGTTTCGAGGCCTATGGCGATGCGCTCAACCTGGCGCTCGAATCGATCCGCCAGCGCAAGGTCGTCCCCGGCGTCATCAAGGTCGCGACGACGTCGGTCGGCGACAATGACGGCTTCGCGCGGACGCTGGCGGGAACGATCGACGTCGACAAGGCGCTGGCGGAAGGATATCGACGCAACCACAGCGGCGATTATGCCGAGGCGGCCGAATTTTTCGAAGCGCTGTCGCGCCGCACCGCCGAAGAGCAGGCGTCGGCGGGCCTCGATCCCACCGAATTCACGCTCAATCGCGCGTTGCAGGAATCGAACCTCGGCGAATTTTCCGAAGCCGACCGCCTGTTCGCCGAGGCCGAGGCGGTGCCGACAAGCGATCCGGTCCAGCTCCGCCTCCGCCGCAATTTCCGCGCGATCCATGCGCTGAACCAGCGCGATTACGACGGCGCCGCCGAGCTGCTGCGGCGGCCGATCCCGCCGATGACCGGCGCGGTCGGCTTGTCCGGCAACGCGATCACCCTGACCCCCGAAATCGTCGCCGGCGTGAACAGCGGCAACAGCGCGCGCGCGATCCGGCAGACCTCCGACCGCGAACGGCTGAGCCCGCTCGAACGCGCGCAGATCATCGACGCGCAGGCGGTCCACCTGCTCGGCACCGTCGAACGGCTGCGCGGCGACGCGCAGGCGGCGAAAGCGGCGCAGCTCCGGGGCCTGTCGGAGGCGCTGGCGGTCCGCGAAGGGCGCGTCACCTCCATCATCCGGCTGCGGTCGCAAATGCTCGGCGAACTCGCGCTCGCCGAAGAGGCGCTGGGCGACAATGCCGCCGCCGATGCGCGATTCCTCGAATCGATCCACGCGCTGGCGATCGAATATCCCGAAACCAACGCGCTCGCATCGGCGCGCGCGCGCTACGCCGCCTTCCTGACCCGCCGCGGACAGGACGACAAGGCGATCGCCATCTATCGCGAAGTCGTGACCGCGCTCGCCGGATCGCAGCGCTCGACGACCGGCATGGCGAACATGATGGCGCCCTATTATCGTCTGCTCGCCAGCCGCGCAGCGACCGACCCTAGCGCGATCGGCGATTTCTTCGTGGCCAGCCAGTTGCAGGTCCGCCCCGGCGTCGCCGATACGCAAGCCGTGCTGGCCCGCGAATTGTCGAGCGGCAGCGACGAAGGCGCGCGACTGTTCCGCCAGGCGACGACGCTGAACCGCGATATCGAACGCGCGCGGATCGAGGATGCGCGCCTCGCCCAGCTTCCGGTGTCGCCCGAGGTCAATGCGCTACGCGCCGACCTCCAGACGCAACTCGACAATCTCGCTTTCCAGCAGGCCGAAACGATCGTCGCGCTGTCCGCCTTTCCGCAATATCGCGTCGTCGCCCCCGGCAAGCTCGACCTGCCCGAATTGCAGCAGGTGCTTCGCGCGGACGAAGCCTACCTCAAGATGCTCGTTGTCGGCGACGCCGTTTATGCGATGCTGATCGAACAGGGCGGTGCGCAGCTCTGGAAATCGGACATCAGCGCGTCGGGGCTCGATACCGCGGTCGACACAATCCGCTCGACCATCTCGATCGTCGAGAATGGCCGCCGCGTCACCTATCCTTTCGACGCCGCCACCGCATACAAGCTGTACGGCCAGCTGTTCGGCCCCGTCGCGGCGCGCCTGCCGGCGGTGCCGCACCTGATCTTCGAACCCGACGGCGGTATGCTGCGGCTGCCGGTCAACCTGCTGATCACCGCCGATACCGGCCTTGCGGCCTATGAACAGCGGCTGCTCGATCCCGACGCCGACCCGTTCGACATGCGCCAGATCGCCTGGCTCGGCCGGACGACGCGGCCGAGCACCGCCGTCTCCACCCTCGCCTTCCGCAACGCCCGGCAGGCGGCGCCGTCGACCGCGACGCAACAATATTTCGGGCTGGGCCAGAACCAACCGGTCAGCGGCGTCCTGCCGTCGCTCGGTACCCGCGGCGCGGCCGGCGGCAGCGTCGACAGCGATTGCATGTGGGACGCATCGCTGTGGGCGCGCCCGATTTCGGCGGACGAGCTGGTTACGGCGCGCAATGCCATGGGCCGCGAGGCCGCGACATTGCTGACCGGCGGCGCCTTTACCGACACGGCGGTCAAGACTCGCGCCGACCTTGGCGACTATCGCATCATCCATTTCGCGACCCACGGTCTCGTTACCGCGCCCAAGCCCGCCTGCCCGGCACGCCCCGCGCTCGTGACCTCGTTTGGTGGGAGTGATTCCGACGGGCTCCTGACCTTTCAGGAGATATTCGACCTCAAGATCAATGCCGACCTCGTCATCCTGTCGGCGTGCGACACGGCGGGGGCCGCGTCGGTCGCCGCCACGCGCGAAGCGGGGCTGTCGGGCGGCGGCAACGCGCTCGACGGGCTGGTGCGCAGCTTTATTGGCGCCGGCGGGCGATCGGTGATCGCAAGCCATTGGCCCGCGCCCGACGATTTCGACGCGACCGAACGGCTGATCGGCGGCCTGTTTGCCGCTCGTGAGGGAACGAGCGTGGCCGACGCGCTTTGGGCGACGCAGACGCGGCTGATGGACGACAAGCAGACCTCGCACCCCTATTATTGGGCCGGTTTCGCAATCATCGGCGACGGCGGGCAGGCGCTGCTCCACGGCGGTACCACCGCCGCAGCAAACGGGGAGGCCGCCGGCCGCGCCGCCCGCTGATCCGATGACGATAGCCGAAACGATCCAACCCGAAGCGCGCGATGTCGCGTCGGACAGCCGGCCAGCGGCCGTGCCGCTGCGCAAGCGGGTGCGCCGGCTCGTCATGCAGCTCGGGCCGTCGCGGATGGCGGCGACCATCGTTTTCCTGCTCGTCGCCGTGCTGATCGCGCGTTTCAGCTGGCAGATGCCGCTGATCGATGCCGCCGAACGCGCGCTCTATGACGCGCGCGCGACGCTGATGGCGCCGCATGTCGAACAGGACAAGCGCATCGTCATGATCACGTATAATGACGAGACGCTGTTCAACACCGGCATCCGGTCGCCGCTCGACCGCACCTTGCTCGCGAACGCACTCGGCAATCTCGACCAGATGGGGGCGAAGGCGATCGGCATCGATATCGCGTTCGATTCGCCGCGCCCCGACGACGATCTCCTGAAGGCGCAGCTGCGCGCGATGAAGACGCCGACGTGGCTCGCCTATGCCGAGCAGGCGAGCAATCCGAACACCATTTTTTACGAACAGCAGAAGTTCCTCGAAGCCTTCATCGCCGACGTCACGACCGACAAGACAAAGCCGACGAGCGTGCTGTTCCACGTCGACGACGACGACGTGATCCGCACCTGGCCCGACCGGCCGAAGAATCTGCCGCCTTTGATGTCGAACGCGCTGGCCCCGGTCGATCCGGCGCACGCGAATTTCCAGGGCAATATCCGGTTCCTCGTGCCCGCGCGCGCCGCTGCCGGACAGGAGGAGCCCGTTTTCGCCAACATCCCGATCGACACGTTCGCGCTGCCGATGGATGCCGACATGCGCGCGGGCTTCGCCGAGCTGGTCAAGGGCCGTTATGTCCTGATCGGCGGCGACATCATCGACAACGACCAGTTCAACACGCCGCTCAGCCGCTTTCCCGACGCGATCACGGGGCAGCATGAAACGATGATCGGGCTCGAGGTCCATGCGCATATGCTCGCGCAGCAGCTCGACGGCGCCTGGACCCGCCCGATCGCCGGACCGGCGCTGTGGGCGCTCGCGATCCTCATCGTCCTCGCGGGCGGGCTGACCAGCCTGATCGACCTGCGGGCCCGCTGGGTCGCACTCGCTTTCCTCGGGCAAATGGCCTTTTTCATCGCCTTCCCCTTCTGGTTGCAGGGCCGCGGAGTCGACACGACCACCCTGCCCACCTTTGGCTGGGCGATCGGCTGGCTGTTCGGCTATGCCGCCGTCGGCACCGCCGCGCGTACCGTCGGGTCGCGCCAGCGCGCCTTCGCGCAGTCGGCGCTCGGCAAATATCTGCCCGTCGACGTCGCGGCGCAGATCATGCGCGATCCCGACCAGCTCTCGCTGCATGGCGAGCGGCGCAACATCTTCTGCGTCTTCACCGATCTCGAAGGCTTCACCAAATTGAGCCATGCAGTGACGCCGGAAACCGTCGCCCGCCTGCTCAACGAATATCTCGACCGTCTGTCGGACATCGTGCTCGCGCACGGCGGCACGATCGACAAATTCGTCGGCGACGCGGTCGTCGCCTTCTGGGGCGCGCCCCTCAGCCGTCCCGACGACGGCCCGCAGGCGGCAGCGGCGGCACTCGACATGTATGAGGCCGGCGAGAAATTCCGCGTCGACCTTGCCGCCGAGGATATTCCCCCGATCGGCATGACGCGCGTCGGGCTGCACGTCGGCGACGCGATCGTCGGCAATTTCGGTGGCGAAGGGCGCATCCAATATACCGCGCTCGGCGACAGCATGAACACCGCGTCGCGGCTCGAGGCGGCGAACAAGGAGCTGAAGACCGGCGTACTGGTTTCGGCCGAGGCGGCGGCGCGATCGGGCCGCGACGACCTGGTGCCGATGGGCCGCGTGACGCTTCGCGGCCGCGCGCAGCCGGTCGACCTTTTCACGCCGCGCCCCGATCTTGTCCCGGAACGGCGCGCGCGCATCGCGGCGCTTGTCGCGGCGCACGCCGCGGGCGATAAAAATGCCTATGTGACCGGCGCCACAGCGCTGGCTGCGGAATTTGCTCAGGATGCATCCATCATGTTCCTGATCGAACGCCTGAACGAGACCGAAAGAGGAGAAAGCTATGTTCTTTCCTGACTTGCCGATGCGCCGCCTGGGCCTGACCGCCGCTGCCGCCGTGATGGCGGTGGCGATGGTCGGCACCGCCGCCGCGCAGTCGATGGTCGTTCGTTCGACCGGGCCGTCCGCCGGCAAATATCCGACCGGCGCCAAGCTGAAATCGACCGACAAGCTGAACCTGGTCGCTGGCGACAAGGTCGTGCTGATGCAGGCGGGCAAGACGCGCACGCTTTCGGGGCCCGGGACGTTCGGCGCCACCGGCACGGTGCAGGCCAGCCAGTCGCTTGGCGGCAATGTGGCGCGCATGCTGGCCAAGGGGCCGACGATGCGGTCGCGCGGCGGGTTTACCCGCGGCGATCCGGCGGCGCCTCAGCCCGCCGATATGCGGGCGCCCAATCTCTGGCTGCTCGACTATCGCGAAGGCGGCACCTTCTGCGTCGCCGATCCCGCGACCCTGATGCTGTGGCGCCCCAATATGGTGGGCGACACCGCGCTGGAGATCGAAAGCGCGGGGAAAAAGACCATGGTCGCGATCGTCGACGGCGCCAATTTCCGCAAATGGCCGGTCGACGTCCTACCGGTGCAATATGGCACCGACTATCGCCTGTCGGGCGGCGGGCTCGCGCAGCCGGTAACGGTCCGCTTCGCGGCGATGGATACGATACCCGACACGGTCGAAGGTTCGATCGACATGCTGATGGCCAAGGGCTGTTCGCCGCAGCTCGATCGGCTGGTCGATACGATGTCGGAAGCGGAGGCAGGGCAAGGTTGAACGGCGCGGGCGGCATTGAACCCGCCGGGGCCATCTGATACCAATCAGAAGAAAACCGCCATCCAATAGGCGGAACCTTTCCTTGGGTCGAAATTCGCGCTGCCGGTTTCCGGCAGGGCTGTTTGAATGGGCGCCGCAGCCTTGCGGCGCCGACGTACGCAAGGGGTGGTGATGATCACGGGGGAAGTGGGACATATTTGGGTGGCGCGGCCCGGCAGGGCAGCCATTCGCCGGGCTGCAATCTGTTCGGCGGCGCTGGTCGCTGCCACGCTGCCTGCCGCAGCGCTGGCGCAAGCGACCCCGCAAGTCCCGACTCGCGAGGAAATCCAGCAACCGGTGCTGGCGCCGGTGACCCAGCCGAACGAACAGGTGGTTTCCGCCGACGACAGCATCGAACGCGCGCCCTGTCCGCTTGCCAACCCCGAATTCGCCAACATCCGTTTCACGCTGCGCGGCGTCGAGTTTTCGAATGTCGAGGGCATCGACACCGCCCTGCTCGCGCCCAGTTGGTCCGATCGGGTAGGACAGGAACTGCCGATCGCCGCCGTGTGCGACATTCGCGACCGCGCCGCCACCCTGTTGCGATCGCGCGGTTATCTTGCGGCGGTGCGCGTGCCGGCCCAGACGATCGATGACGGGATCGTCCGCCTCGATATCCTCTCCGCCCGCATGACGCGGATCGAAGTGCGCGGCGACGCCGGGGCGAACGAACGGCTGTTGCAACGCTATCTGTCGCGGCTCGACGACCAGCCCGTGTTCAACGTCGCCCAGGCCGAACGCTATTTGCTGCTGGCGCGCGATATTCCCGGCATGGACGCGCGGCTGACCTTGCGCCCCGGCGGTGCGCCGGGCGAAGTCGTCGGCGAAGTGACCGTCGCACGCACGCCCATCGTGTTCGACTTCAACGCCCAGAATTTCGGATCGCGCGACGTCGGCCGCTGGGGCGGCACCGCGCGCGTCCGCTTTGCGGGGCTGACCGGCATGGGCGACCTCACCACCGCCAGCTTCTATTCGACCCCCGATTTCGACGAGCAGAATGTCGTGCAGCTTGCGCACGAGTTCCGCGTCGGCGGCGAAGGGCTGCGGTTCGGCGCCAGCTACACCCACGCGTGGACGCGCCCCGACATCGCGGCCTTCCCGATCAAATCGAAAACGCAGGTCGTCAGCCTGTTCGCATCCTATCCCGTCACGCTGACGCAAGCGGAACGGATCACGATCGGTGGCGGACTCGACCTCATCGACCAGGACATCGCTCTGGGCGGTGTTCCGCTCAACCGCGACCGGCTGCGCGTGTTCAACCTGCGCGCCGACGGCAGCTGGATCGATCCCGCATCGATATCGGGGCGCGGCGGGTTCAGCCCGTCCGAGCCGCGCTGGTCCTATTCGACCTCCTTGGAATTGCGGCAGGGCGTCGATTTTCTTGGCGCCAGCGACGATTGCGGCCCGACCGGCGCCGCTTGTTTCCTGCCCGGCGCGGTCCCGCTGACGCGCATCGAGGGCAAGCCCGACGCCTTCCTCGTCCGCGCCAGCGCGCAGGCCGAATGGCGACCGGCAAAACTCTTTACCCTGTCGGCGGCCCCGCGCGCACAATGGGCAAGCGATCCGCTACTCGCCTATGAGGAATTTTCAGGCGGCAATTTCACCGTCGGGCGCGGGTTCGATCCCGGCACGGTGATCGGCGACAAAGGCGTCGCCGTCGCGCTCGAAGCGCGCTACGGCTCGTTCGTCCCCGCCAACACCAAAAGCTTCGCCGTCCAGCCCTTCGCCTTTTTCGATGCCGCCTGGGTGTGGAACAAGGATAATGCCTTCAACGGGCTGAACCCGCAGAAACTCTATTCCGCGGGCGGCGGCGTGCGCGTCGCCTATGGCGATCTTGGCCGGCTCGACGTGACGCTGGCGGTCCCGCTCAACCGCGGCGGCTTCCTGACCGAGCGTCCCGATCCGCGGCTGCTCGTGTCGCTGACGACCCAATTCGGCGTGCGGGCGCGCTGATCATGACCCTTGCCCATGACTCTGCATCGAGGACGACCGCCATGCGTGCCACCGCCACCCCCTCGCCGAGCCGCAACGGAAAACGGCGCCTGTTCGAAAGTTGCGCGATCGCCGCCGGGCTGATGGCGCTGGCCTATGGCGGGCCAGCGCTGGCGCAGGTGGCGGGATCGGGTACGATTACCAACCTGCCCGGGGGCACCACGGGCGGCACCGGCGCGAACCCGTCGACGGTCGACGTCACCGGACCCCAGAATATTGTCACCTGGACTCCGTCGAACGCGCCGGTCGACGGCGTGATCGACTTCCTGCCGTCGGGCAACACGCTGAACTTCGTCGGCGACACGTCGGGCTATATCGTCCTCAACCGCTTCACGTCGGGATCGGGTGCATCGATCACCGACCAGATCGCGCTCAACGGCACCGTGAACAGCTATGTCGGCTCGACCACCGGCCCGCGCGGCGGCAATATCTGGTTCCAGAATGCCGGCGGCATACTGATCGGCAGCAGCGGCGTCATCAACGTCGGCAGCCTCGTGCTGACGTCCAACGATATCGACACGACCGGCGGGCTGCTCGGCGCCGGCAACACGATCCGCTTTCGCGGCACATCGGGCAGCCAGGCGTCGATCGACGTCCTCGGCGCGATCAATGCGAATAATGTGGGCGATCCGGGCAGTAGCTATGTCGCGCTGGTCGCGCCGCGCGTCGTCCAGGGAGGAGCCGTCAGGGTCGATGGCTCCGCGGCCTATGTTGCCGCCGAACAGGCCGATATCCGTATCAACAGCGGGCTGTTCGACATCAACGTCCTCGTCGGCGCCGAAGGCGGCAACGTCATCACGCACACGGGCAGCACCACCGGCCCCGCACACCAGCAGGACGACACCGACCAGAGCCGCATCTATATGGTCGCGATTCCCAAGAATGACGCGGTAACGATGCTGGTCAGCGGCGCGATCGGCTATGACGACGCGCTCTCGGCGCAGGTTGATCCCGACGGCGCGGTCCGCTTGTCGGCGGGCTATAATATCACGGGCGGCGAACTCGACGCCGCACCCGTGAACGCGACGGCGGCGAACATCGCGGCCAGCGACACGCTGTTCCGCAGCGACGTCGTGGCGCGCGCCAGCGGCACCTTTGCCGCCGCCCCGACGCAGACGCTGCCGTCTTCGCCGACGCCGCTGTCGGCCGAGGGCCAGTTCTTCGTCGAGGGCAATGGCAGCTTCACGGGCGATGCCGGCGCTTCGCTCAATCTTGGAGCGGGACAGCAGGCGGGCGCGACGGGCAGCTTCACCATCCAGTCCGGCGCCAACGCCGCGATCAACGTCGACGGTGGCACCCTCGCGGCAGGGTCGCTCGCGATCACGGCGTCGGGGACGCCCGATGCCGTGACCGGCGATGCGCAGGGCGGCACCGCCAGCCTGACCATCACAGGGGGCAGCGTCACCGCGTCGGGCGTCACGGTAGAGGCGAACGGAATCGCCGATCTGGGGTCGAGCGGCGCGACGGGCACGGGACGCGGCGGCACCGCCAGCATCACGGTCCGCAATACGGGCAGCAACCTCACGGCAGGCAATGTCTTTATCAACGCGATCGGCAGCGGCGATTCGACGTTCGTCAGCGGCCCGCCCGCGATCAACGGCGACGGCATTGGCGGCAATGCGACGCTGACAGTCGCCGACGGCGGCAGCGTCGGTCCCGTCACGCTGTTGTCGCTCAACGCGACCGGCATCGGCGGCATCGGCCTCACCCAGTCGGGCGACGGCGTCGGCGGCACTGCGCGCATATCGGTGACCGGCACCGACACCTTCCTGTCGACAACGCAGAGCTTTGTGCAGGCCGGCGGCGACGGTGGCGGCAGCCTTGGCGGCTTCCAGTCGCTGAACGCGGGCGCCGGCACTGGCGGCACCGCCGAAATGGCCATCGTCACCGACGCGGCATCGACCATTTCGCTCGGCGCGGTCCTCGTGTCGGCGCTCGCGCGCGGCGGCAGCGCGAGCGGCGGCGAAAATACCGCCGGCGGCAACGCCACAGGCGGCAACGCCACGCTGACGGTCGATGGCGGCGTCAACGCGCAGGCCACCTCGATCGCGCTCAACGCCTCGGCGCTGGGCGGTGGCGCGCTCAGCACCAGCGGCATGACCGGTCAGACGGGGAATGCCGCCGCAGGCGACGTGCTTCTGGCGGCGACCAACGGCTCGGCGATCGCAAGCAGCAGCGGCATCAACCTCTTTGCCGTCGGCATGGGCGTGTCGGGCGAGAATTTCGGTACCGGCACCGGCGGCACGGTCGCGGTCAACGCCACGAACGGCGCCACGATCGACGCTGCGAACACGCTCTTCATCCAAGCGATGGGCGGCAACACGCTCGGTGTGATCGGACAAAGCGCCGGCAACGGCATCGGCGGCGACGTCGACCTTACCGCCAACGGCGGCACGATCGAGGCCGAAATATTCGACATCGACGCCAGCAGTTCGACGGTCAACGTCGCAGGCGTCGGCGGCAGCGCGCAAGGCGGCACGATCGACCTCTTCGCGCGCGCCGGCGGCCAGATCGCCTCGACGCTCGACTCCGCCAATCTCTTCAACGCCAACGCCCGGTCGGGGGTCAGCGCGGCAGGCACTGCGGCAACCGGCGGCACGATCCAGATGATCGCGAACGCCGGGACGATCGATCTCGGCAGCGGCGGCGCGTTCGTTTCGGCGGACGGGACGACGGGCGGGGCGGCGACGCCCGGCACGAACAATCCGACCGGCACCGGCGGCACGGTTGTGCTTCGCACCGAGGCGGACACGGCGAACGCAAGCCGCATCGATGTGGGCGACCTGTTCGCATCGGCCAACGGGCAGGCGCAAGCCGACGTCGAATCCTTTCCCGGCCTGCCCTTCGACACGGCGGGCAACGGCCAGGGCGGTACGATGCGGATCGAGGTTGCGGGGGGCACCTTTACCGGGAGCGTGCTCGAACTGTCGGCGGCGGGCCGCGGCGGCGGCAGCGGCGCGGGCAGCGCGACAGGCACGGGCGGCACCGCCAGCTTCACCCAGACGGGCGGCACAGTCTCTGTCAGCGACATGCGTATCAGTGCCGATGGCTTCGGCGGATCTGCCGACGGCACGTCAGGGATCGGCATCGGCGGCACTGCGACGATCGACCTCAGCGGCGGCACGCTGACCGGCGCCGATATCTTCGCGACCGCCGATGGCTTCGGAGGCGATGGGCTTTCGGGCAGCGACGACGATCCGTTGAACATCGTCCCCGGCGGCGACGGGGGCCAAGGTCGCGGTGGCTCCGCGACGATCAACATCTCGGGAACCGCGGTGGTCGACGCCAGCGTCATTCAGGCCAGGGCGCTCGGCAACGGCGGCGTGGGCGGCGGCTTTTTCAACTTTTCGAGCTTTAGCGGCGTCCCCGGCACGCCCGGCAACGGCGCCGAGGGGATCGGCGGCAACGCCGCGGTCAACGTCACCGGCGGAACGACGACCGCGAGCAGCGTGATCGCCGACGCATCGGGCATCGGCGGCGACGGCGGCAACAGCTTTTTCTCGAGCAGCAGCGGTGGCGCGACCAGCGTCGGCGTTGGCGGCACCGGCGGCACCGGCCGCGGGGGGACCGCGACGATCGGGCTCGAAACGGCGATCGGGGGCGTCGGGACCGCGAGCAGCCTTGCGCAGGGCGTCGGCGGTGTCGGGGGCAATCACAATGACGGCGGCGACGGCGGCGACGGCTTCGGCGGGCTTGCCCAAGCGATCGTCACCGATTTCGAAGCAGGCGAGTTGGCGATTACGCTCGATTCGTCGGGTCTCGGCGGCAATGGTGGCGGCGCGAACGACGGGGCCGGTGGCGATGGCGGCAACGGCAACGGCGGCGTATCGCGCTTTGCGGCCGAAGGCGACGCCAGCGCAACCGCGGTCGAAACCAATTTCATCACCAGCGGCATCGGCGGCAATGGCGGTAACGCTCAGCTTGGTTTCGGCTCGTTCGAACTGACCGCCCCCTCGGGCGGCAACGGCGGCAACGGACGCGGCGGCACGATCGAAATCGCCGCAAATGACGGCGGGACGGTCACGCTCGGGCTGATCGACGGCAGCGCCGTGCAATTCGACAATTCGGGGATCGGCGGGGGCGGCGGCAACGGCGCGAACAGCGTCTTCGATGCCAATGCCGCGGCGGGC
>NZ_LNSA01000048.1 GCF_001468465.1 Sphingopyxis sp. H115 | reverse complement strand
TTCTTGGGCTCGGCCGTCGGCGGCGCAATCTCTTCAGGTTTCGACCGGCCGAACAGCCACCAGAGCAAAACGACCGCAACGACGAGGCCGACGACCGCGACGATGTAATTTTCCTGAAGCCAGGCCATGTTCATCTCCACTCCTGATTTTGGACCAGCCTATGCCGCCGTACCGGCGGGGTCCAGCCCAACGAACGGATCATCATGATTTTCGTTGCCATTTCCGCTTGGCGACGCCCGATCGCGGGGAAGGGGGCGGCACCTATTCCGCTTCGCGCGCGACTTCGCGCCAACCGATGTCGCGGCGGCAGAAACCGCTCGGGAAGTCGAGCTTGTCGACCGCGGCGTAGGCGCGCGCCTGCGCTTCGGTCACGCGCTTGCCCGTAGCGGTAACATTGAGCACGCGGCCGCCGGCGGCGACGAGCGTGCGGTCGTCGCGGGCCGTTCCGGCGTGGAAAACGCGCACGCCCCCCGCTTCGGCATCGGCGATGCCGCGGATCGCGCCGCCCTTTTCGGGAGTGCCCGGATAGCCGTTCGCCGCCATCACGACGGTGAGGGCATAGTCGTGCGAGAAGGCCGGGGGTTCGGCTGCGGCGAGCGTCCCGGTCGCGGCGGCGTGGAGCAGCGCGGCGAAATCGCCCTTGAAGCGCATCATCAGCACCTGGCATTCGGGGTCGCCGAAGCGGCAATTATATTCGATCAGCTTGGGACCTTCAGCCGTCAGCATCAGGCCCGCGAAGAGGACGCCAACATAAGGCGTGCCCTCGGCGGCGAGCGCTCTGACGGTCGGGCGGATGATGCGGTCCATCACCTGCGCTTCGAGATCGGCGGTGAGCACCGGCGCGGGACTGTAGGCGCCCATGCCACCCGTGTTCGGGCCGACATCGCCGTCGCCGACGCGCTTATGGTCCTGCGCGCTGCCGAAGGCGATGACGTCGGCGCCGTCGGAAAGCGCGAAGAAGCTCGCTTCCTCGCCGGTCATAAATTCCTCGATTACGACCTCGGCACCCGCGCTGCCGAAGGCGCCATCGAACATTTCGTCGATCGCCGCCTCGGCGTCTTCGCGGCTTTCGGCGATGATCACGCCCTTGCCCGCGGCAAGACCGTCGGCCTTGATCACGACGGGGATGGCAAAGCCTTCGAGCACGGCGCGCGCTTCCTCGGCGCTGGTGCAGCGGACATAGGCGGCGGTCGGGATCGCGGCGCGCGCGCACAGATCCTTGGTGAAGCCCTTCGATCCTTCGAGGCGCGCGGCGGCGGCCGACGGCCCGAAGGCGGGAATGCCGATCTCGCCGAGGCGGTCGGCGAGGCCCGCGACGAGCGGGGCTTCGGGGCCGACGACGACGAAGTCGATCGCATGCGCCTTGACGAAGGCGATCAGGCCCTCGATGTCATCGACCGAAATCGGCACGCATTCGGCGTAGAGTTCGATCCCCGGGTTGCCCGGTGCGGCATAGAGCTTGGCGCAGCTTGGCGATTGTGCCAACTGCCAGCTGAGCGCATGTTCGCGGCCCCCCGATCCGACCAGCAGGATATTCATGTCAGTCCCTTTTCCCGATACGGCGTCCCACGATGGCACCGAAGCGCGGCTGTTAGCCGAGGCGGCGCCTGGGGACAATGCGCCGGCGCTGTCGGTCAGCCAATTGTCGGCGGCGATCAAGCGCACGGTCGAGGACGGCTTCGCGCGCGTGCGCGTGCGAGGTGAATTGTCGGGGACGAAGCGCGCGGCGTCGGGGCATTTCTATGCGGCGCTGAAGGACGATAATGCGCTGATCGACATGGTGATGTGGAAGGGACAGGCGGCGCGCCTCGCCTTCCGGCCCGAGGACGGGATCGAGGTGATCGCGACCGGCAAGCTCACCACCTATCCGGGGCGCTCCAAATACCAGCTTGTCGTCGACACGCTCGAGGTCGCGGGCGAGGGCGCCTTGATGCTGCTCTTCGAAAAATTGAAGGCGCGGCTCGGCGCCGAAGGGCTGTTCGACCGGACACGCAAATATGACCGGCTGCCCTATCTGCCGCGCACGATCGGCGTCGTGACCTCGCCGACCGGGGCGGTGATCCGCGATATTCTCCACCGGCTCGCCGACCGCTGCCCGACGCATGTCATCGTCTGGCCGGTGCTGGTGCAGGGCGACGGCGCCGCGGCGCAGGTCGCGAATGCGATCCGCGGCTTCGATGCGATTGCACCGGGCGGGCCGGTGCCGCGCCCCGACCTGGTTATCGTCGCGCGCGGCGGCGGGTCGATCGAGGATCTGTGGGCTTTCAACGAGGAGGTGGTGGTGCGCGCGATCGCCGACTGCCGCATCCCGACGATCAGCGCGGTGGGGCACGAGACCGACGTGACGCTCGCCGATTATGCCGCGGACGTGCGCGCGCCGACGCCAACGGCCGCGGCGGAGATGGCGGTGCCGGTGCGCGCCGAGCTGATGTCGCAGCTGGCGACGTGGAACGGGCGGATCATCGGTGCGGCGAGCCGGCATCAGGCGCTGGCGGGCGAGCGGCTGACCGCGCTCGCACGGCACCTGCCCAAGCGCGAGGCGCTTTATGCGCCGCAGCGCCAGCGGCTCGACGATGCGGGCGAGCGGCTCGACCGCAGCCAGCGCCACCGGCTGGCGGTGGTTTCGGAGCGGCTGGCGACGCGCGGCGCGGCGCTGCGACCGACGCTGCTCGCCCGGCGCTGGGACCGCGACCGCGCGCAGCTCGAAGGGCTGGGGCGGCTGCTGACCTCGCTCGATCCGCGCGCGCTGCTGTCGCGCGGCTATGCGATGGTGCGCGATGTCGAAGGCGCGATCGTCACGACCGCCGCAAAGGCCCGCGACGCCGGGCATTTGCAATTGCAGTTCGCCGATGGCGAGGTGCCGGTGGTGGTGGGCGGCGAAGGTGCGCCGTCGCCCGTGACGCCCAGGCGGGCCCCCAGGGCGCCGCCGGCCGCGCCCGGCCGGGGGCAGGGCGAGCTCTTCTGAGCGCGCCGGGGGTGGCCGCGCGGCGCGATGCTGCTATAGTCGCCGGCACGATGTATCCCCGAATGGACAGAAAATCATGTTGATTGCCAGCCGCAACCGCCTTGCCCGCCTGCAATATGGGCCGAACGGGTTTCGCGTCCTTGCGCCGGGCGACCATGTGCTGTGCGCGGTGAGCGGCGCGCCGATCGGGCTCGACGAGCTGCGTTACTGGTCGGTCGCGCGGCAAGAGCCCTATGCGACTGCCGAGATATCGGTGAAGGCCGAGCTGGACGCCGCGCGCAAGGCATGAGCTTTGTGAAGGATTGGCCGCGGCACGGAGCGGCGCTCGCGCTGCTGATCGCCGCCGCCGGTTGCGTGCCGGCGGCAGGGACCGGGGCGACGCCCGCGCCCGCCCCGTCGATCGATCCCGTCCCCGCGAAGGCCGAAGCGCCCGCGCCAACGCCGCCGCACGCCCCGCTGCGCCCCGATTTCACGCTTGCGGGAATCGCCGAACAGGGCGCGGTCATGGTCGGACGGGTGCCGAGCGAGACGCGCGCGCTGGCGCTCGATGGCTTGCCGATCCCGGTCGCCGCCGACGGCGGCTTTCTGATCGCATTCGACCGCGATGCGCCCGCCGCCGCGCGGCTCGTCGCGACGCTCGCCGACGGGCGCGAGGTCGTTCGGACGATCGCCGTTGCGCCCGGTCGCTGGCGGATCGAACATATCGACGCGCCCTATCGCGGCAGCGCGTCGAGCGACGCGGAATTTCAGCGCCGCCGCCCCGCCGAACTCGCCGAGATCGCCGCCGCGCGGGCCGTGCCGGTCGAATCCGATGGCTGGCGGCAGGCGTTCCGCTGGCCGGTCGCCGGGCGGCTGTCGGGCTTTTTCGGATCGCAGCGCGTCTATCAGGGCAAGCCTGGCAGTTATCACAGCGGCACCGACGTCGCGGTTCCCGCGGGGACGCCGTTCGTTGCGCCGGCCGACGGGGTGGTAACGCTGGCGGCAAGCGCGCCTTTCACGCTCGAAGGCAATCTCTTGATCGTTGATCACGGCATGGGACTGTCGAGCGCGTTCCTCCATTGCCAGCGGCTCGACGTGCGGGTCGGCGACCGCGTCGTCCAGGGGCAGAAATTGGGCACCGTGGGGCGCACCGGACGCGCGACCGGGCCGCATATGCACTGGGGTTTGAAGTGGCGCGATGCGCGGCTCGACCCCGCTAAACTTGCCGGGCCTATTGCCCGCTGACGCGTACGGATTTTCGCGTGAATTCGTAACCGTTGAAACAAAATGTCGCGTCAGCCGCGCTTCCCGCCCCTTGTGTTTCGCCGCGTCCCGTACTTGTTGCAAATACGTCACAATGGCTTTTGAAACGACGGAAAGCGGCGGGAATTTCCTTTACTCCAGATGAACGAGGAGCCATCCCGCACGCTATCGGGGCATTTGCGCGCGCGTTTTTCGCGCGTCGGGGGTCCGGGTAGTTCATCCATCAGTAGCAAGGGACTGCACTGTGAAGAAAACTCAATTTTCCAAGCTGAAGCTTGGCGCTGCGCCATTTGTGCTCGGCGTCGGCCTTCTGGCGATTGCGACGCCCGCCATGGCGCAGGACGCGCCCGCCGACGACGTGGCCGCCGACGACGCGCCGATCGTCGTTACCGGTTCGCGCATCAAGCAGCCGAACCTTGAATCGGCGAGCCCGGTCACCGTCATCAGCAACGCCGAGTTCAAGCAGACCGGCACGACCCGCGTCGAAGATCTTGTCAACTCGCTGCCGCAGGTCTTCGCGGCGCAGGGTTCGAACGTTTCGAACGGTTCGTCGGGTACCGCGACGCTGAACCTGCGCGGCCTGGGCGCCGAGCGCACGCTGGTCCTCGTCAACGGTCGCCGTCTCGTCCCCGGTGACCCGACCACGTCGGCTGCCGACATTAACGTCATTCCGGCCGCGCTGATCGAGCGCGTCGACGTGCTGACCGGCGGTGCGTCGTCGGTGTACGGCGCCGACGCCGTTTCGGGCGTCGTCAACTTCGTGATGGATACCGATTTCGAAGGCTTCAAGCTCGACACGCAATATTCATTCTACAACCACGACAACCGCGGGAAGAGCCGGTTCACCGATCCGCTCGACGCGAGCAACAACGCCTATCCGCGCGGCATGTCGACCAATGGCGGCACCTTCGACGCGACTCTCGCCTTCGGTGCGGGCTTCGACGACGGCCGCGGCCATGTGACCGCCTATGTCGGCTATCGCAAGATCAACCCGGTCAACCAGGCGACCCGCGACTATTCGGCTTGCGCGCTTTCGGCCGCAACGGCCGCGTCGGTCGAAGGTGGTGGCCGCCTCTACAATTGCGGCGGCTCGGCGACCTCGCCGCAGGGCACGGTCTTCGCCTATGACTCGTTCGGCGATGCGACCGATGCGGACGGCGACGGCATTGCCGATTCGTTCACCTCGACCATCTACCAGTTCGGTCCGAACCGCTCGCTGCTCGGTGGTTTCACGCCGTACAACTTTGCGCCGCTGAACTATTTCCAGCGTCCCGACGAACGTTACACGGCCGGCGTGTTCGCCGACTATGAAATCTCCGAAGCGCTGCACCCCTATATGGAGTTCATGTTCATGGACGACCGCACGGTCGCCCAGATCGCTCCGTCGGGCAACTTCGGTAACTCGCTGTCGATCAACTGCGACAACCCGCTGCTGTCGGCCGAACAGCGCGCCGTCATCTGCGACACCGAAAACCTGCTGATCAGCGCCGACCCGCGCGATGCCTTCGAAGTCGTCGGCAACAATCCGGGTTCGGCTCCGGCGCAGTTCTTCGACCCCGTCACCGGCGCCGCCTACAACCGCGGCTTCGCGCAGATCCTGCGCCGCAACGTCGAAGGCGGCCCGCGCCGCGACGACCTGCAGCACACCAGCTATCGCGCGATCCTCGGTATGCGTGGCGATCTGAGCCCGGCCTGGTCCTATGACGCCTATTATCAATATGGCCGGACCAACTTTGCCGAGACCTATACCAACGACTTCTCGGTGACCCGCATCAATCGCGCGCTCGACGTCGTCGACAATCCGAACACGCCGGAACTCGATCCGGTTTGCCGTTCGGTGCTCGACGGTTCGGATCCGAACTGCGTGCCGTGGGATATCTTCTCGCCCGGCACGAACCCGCCGTCGAGCGACGCCACCGCCTATCTGTCGACCCCGGGCTTCCAGCGCGGTATCGTCAGCGAACAGGTCCTTTCGGGCTATGTCGCCGGCGCGCTGGGCGAATATGGCATCCAGTCGCCCTGGGCCAACGAAGGCGTGGGCATCGTCCTTGGCGCCGAATATCGCAAGGAACGGCTCGAATTCCTGTCGGATCTCGCCTTCTCGACGGGCGATCTCGCCGGTCAGGGCGCGGCCACGCTGCCCGTCAGCGGCTCGTTCGACGTGACCGAGTTCTTCACCGAAGTCAGCCTGCCGATCGCTCGCGACAGCTGGGTCTATGATTTCACGATCACGGGCGGCTATCGTTATTCGGACTATAGCACCGGCGCGACCACGGACACGTACAAGATCGAAGCCGAACTGGCTCCGACCGCGGACATCCGTTTCCGCGGCGGCTATAACCGCGCGGTGCGTGCGCCGACGGTTCAGGATCTGTTCGCACCCGTTCGCGTTGCGCTCAACGGTTCGAGCGATCCCTGCGCCGGCTTCGCGATCACGGCAGCCGACGTCGGCTGTCTGGCCCAGGGCCTGTCGGTCGGCCAGATCGTCGCCCCGAACCCCGCCGCGCAGTATAACGGCCTGATCGGCGGCAACGCGGACCTGCTTCCGGAAGTCGCCGACACCTACACCGTCGGTGTGGTGCTCACGCCGACCTTCCTGCCGGGCTTCTCGGCCAGCGTCGATTATTTCAAGATCGACCTGACCGGCGCGATCCAGGGCTTTGGCCAGGACACGATCCTCAGCCTTTGCACCGAGTTCGCCGATCCGCAGTTCTGCGACCTCGTCAATCGTGACGCGTCGGGTTCGCTGTGGCGCAGCTCGGCCGGCTTTGTCGAGGATCTCTCGCGCAACGTCGGCGGTGTCAGCACCGCGGGTATCGACATCAACGCGAACTACAGCCGCGAAATCGGCAGCGCGGGTCGTCTGGGCCTGAGCTTCGTCGGGACCTATCTCGACAAGCTGGTCACCGACACGGGGATCGAGCAGGCCGGCAGCTATGACTGCGCGGGTCTGTACGGCAACGTGTGTAGCGCGACCTCGAACTCGGGCACGGTGAACCCCAAATGGCGTCACCAGGCTCGCGTGAGCTTCGACATGCCGAGCGGTTTCGGCGCGTCGCTGCGCTGGCGCCACATCGGTTCGGTTTCGCTCGACGCGGTCGAGGACAATCCGAACCTTCGCGACACGTCGAACGCCGGTCCGGCTCCGGGCGGCGTGGCCCGTCCGGGTCTCGCGAAGTTCAAGGCGGTCAATTATTTCGACCTTGCCCTGACGATGAAGGTCGGCGACCACTACAACTTCCGCCTTGGCGCGAACAATCTGTTCGACAAGGAACCGCCGACGACCGGTTCGCAGGCTTGCCCCGCGGGTCCGTGTAACGGCAACGTCTTTGCGCAGACCTATGACGCGCTTGGCCGTTATGTTTACGCCGGTGTGACCCTGGACTTCTAATCGTCCAGGAATTGGAATCGGGAATGGCGGGCCTGCGGGTCCGCCATTTTCGTTTCAGCCGAATGGCACGCATATCGAGACGGAAGGCAGCGCTGGAGTGAAACGCCTGGAGGCCGAAAAACGGATCGGCGCCGCATCGCCCCGCGACCCTGACGCATTTTTTGCCGCCGGCATCGCGCTGTTGCGCGGCGACCGGCCCGAGCAACTTCTTGCTCCCGCCCGTCTGGCGGCGGCGCACCATCCCAAAAATGCACGCATGCAGCAATTGCTGGGGCTGGCGGCGCGCGCAACCGGCGACAGCCGCACCGCGCTCGACGCCTTTCGCCAGGCCGCCCGGCTGGCGCCGACCGATCCGCTGATCGCGCACAGCCACGCCCGCGCCGCGCTGGAGGCGGGCAAGCCCGCGGCGGCGCTGTTCGATCATGCGGCGCGCCTTGCGCCAGCCGACGGCGCCGTGCTGTTGGGCCGCGCGGCGGCGCAGGTCGCGGACGGCAACGCGGCGGGGGCGATCGCCGGGCTGGAAGCGCTGCTCGCGAAAAATCCGCTCTGGTACGACGGCCACCGGACGCTCGCGCGCCTGCGCGGGCAGGAGGGGCTGGACCCCGCCGCGACGATCGCGGCGACGTTGCGCCAATTGCCGCGGCAAGCGGAGCTTCATCATCATCTTATCGCCATCCTTCTGGAGGCGCGCGACGTGGACGGTGCCGCGGCGGCGGTCGCCGCCGCGGAAACGGCGTTGGGCGAGGCTGCGTGGCTTACCGCGCTTGCCGCGCATGTCGCATCCGAGCGCGGGCGCCACGACGACGCGGACCGGCGCTTCGCAGCGCTCGGCAAGCCGGCGCGTATCGACCTTGCGGCGCAGCTCGCTCGCCATCTTGTGCGTACGAACCGGCCTGACCGCGCGGCGCAGCTCATCGACGAATGGATCGACGGCGATACGGATCGGATATTGTGGCCTTATCGGGCGTTGGCATGGCGGATGACGGGCGACAGCCGCTACGAATGGCTTGAAAACGACGCGATGATCGGGTGCCATGACCTTGGCCCGGAGTTGGGCGATATCGGGGATCTCGCGGACCATCTTCGCGCGCTGCACAGCGCGCGCGCGGCGCCGCTCGATCAGTCGGTCCGCGGCGGAACGCAGACCGACGGCCATCTCCTGCTGCGCGACGAGCCGGTCGTCGCCCGGCTTCGCACCGCCATCGAAAAGGCGGTGTCATTCTATATCGCCCAGCTGCCGCCCCCCGAAGCCGGCCATCCGACGCTGATCGAGGATCGCGACCCCGTCCGCTTTGCCGGATCCTGGTCGGTGCGGCTGCAGGGCGAAGGGTTTCACACCGATCATGTCCACAGCCAAGGATGGATCAGCTCGGCCTTCTATGTCGCCGTGCCCGACCAGCCGGCCGAGGCAAAGGCACGGAAGGAGGGCTGGCTCAGCCTGGGCGAGTCGCGCGATCTCGTTCCCGGGCTGGCACCGCTTCGCCTTGTCGAGCCGAAGCCCGGCCGGCTTGTTCTGTTTCCATCGACGATGTGGCATGGTACGCGCCCGTTCCGCAGCGGCGAACGCCTGACCGTCGCGTTCGACATCGCCCGCCCACCCAAAGGTTAGACATGCCATGGCAACCCGCCCGACTTCGCCCCTGACGCCTCCGCCCGCTCTCCTCCAGGCGATGCAGACGATGCGGGCGGGCAACATGCGGTCCGCGCTCGACATCGTCGAGGCGGCCCTGCCCGGCGCGGAGGACCGCGTCCCCTATCTCGCGCTGGGGGGGCATGCCGCGCTCCATCTCGGGCAGACCGACCGCGCGATCGCGCTGCTCGAAGAATTGCTGGCCTTGCGTCCCGGCGACCGGGCGACGCGCGCCAACCTGGCCAATGCGTGGCTGCGGACGGGCCGCAAGGATCGCGCGATGACGCTGGTCGAGGGCGCGGACGACCCCTCGCTCGCGCGTATCGAGGCCTTCATCCATCAGGAAGAGGGGCGGCTGGACAGCGCGGCGGCGATTTACCGGCGCGTGACCGACGCCAACGCCGATGATCTTTCGAGCTGGAACAATCTGGGCAATGTCCTCGCCGCAACGGGCGATATCGAAGGTGCGATCAAGGCGTTCGAGCGCGCGATCACGCTCGCGCCAGCGGAGGTGCCCATTTATCTCAACCTCGCCGAATTGCTGCGGCAGGCCGATCGGCACGGGGCGCGCCTGAAGACCCTGCTCGACGCGGAAAAGGTGGCGCCCGACGACCCGCAGCTGCTGACCGAATTGGGCCTCGCCCATGCGACCCGCGACGATCTCGACGCGGCCGTCGCGAGTTTCGAGCGCGCCATCGCGCTCTCGCCCGGTTTCGGCGCGGCGCATATCGAACTCGGCATGATTTACGAAAGCCTCAACCGGGTGGACGAACTGGCGGCGCTGATCGGTCGCGTCGATCGCGACAATGCACCGCCGGAATTTTCCTTCCTGCTGGCGTGGCAAGCGCGGCGCGACGGCCGCTTTGAAGAGGCGGCCTTGCTCGCGGCGGCGATTCCTGAAACGATCCACCCCTTGCGCAGGCTTCATCTGATCGGCGGCATTGCCGACCGGAGCGGCGACGCCGATGCGGCGTTCAAGGCCTTTGAAGGCATGAACAGCGCCGCGCTCGCCACCGCGCCCCCGCTCAAGGGGCCAAGCTTTCGCGGGCGTGTGGAAGCCGATGTCGCGCATTGGACCGACGATTGGGCGAGCGGGTGGCCCGCGATCGAAAGCGATCCGCAACATCGCGATCCGATCTTCCTCGTCGGCTTTCCGCGCTCGGGCACGACTTTGCTCGACACGATGCTGATGGGGCTTCCCGAACTGTCGGTGATCGAGGAACGGCCGATGGCCGCGCGCACGCTGGCGCTCGTCGATGCCGACCTGCTGGCGCTGACGCCCGAGCGGGTGACGGAACTGCGCGACGCGTATTTCGCTTCGGCGCGCGAGTGGGGATGGGACGAGACGCGCTGGCTGGTCGACAAGCATCCGCTCAACATGACGCGGCTCCCCTTCTTGCACCGGCTCTTTCCCAACGCACGTTTCATCTTCGCCGAACGGCACCCCTATGACGCGGTGCTCAGCTGTTTCATGGCCAATTTCCAGATGAATTTCGCGATGCGCAGCTTTGCCTCGCTCGACGAGGCGGCGCGTACCTATCACGCGGCCTTTACGGCCTGGGAGCGGGCGATGCAGCTGTTTCCCGCCGATGTGCATGCCGTGCGCTACGAGCGGCTTGTCGCCGACCCGCGCGCCGAACTGGCGCCGCTTGTCGCGTGGCTCGGGCTGCAATGGGACGATGCGTTGCTCGATCATCAGCAGATCGCCCGCAGTCGGGGCCGGGTCCGCACCGCGAGCTATTCGCAGATCGGCGAGCAGCTTTACACGCGCGCGGCCGATCGCTGGCGCCGCTATGCGGAGCATCTTGCCCCGGTGCTGCCAATTCTCCGCCCGTGGGCGGAACGCATGGGATATGAGGCCGACTAGCGGGCTGCGCAAACATGCCCGTCGGTCGCGGCGCGCGCTCCGGCGCGCCGCGATGAGAGCGGGAGCTTAGTTTCCGGCGCGCGGGCGATTGTTCTGGGCGCGCTCGGTCGCCTGCCGCTGGTCGGCGCGCATTTGGGCCCATTCGGCGGCGGTCGCACAGACTTTCTTGCTGCCGAGACGCGAACCGATGATCTTCTCGCGCTTGCAAATCCGTTCGTTGCCGTCTGCAGCCTTGTCGCCGCTGGTCTGCGCGCTGTCGGCGCTGTCGGGGTCGGATTTTGCCATGGCCGGGGCCGAAACGAGGGCGAGCGCCGCAACGCCAAAAAACAGAGCTTTCATCAACAAGTCCTTGAATGAAGGGATGATGCCAATGTGCCAGCTCAAACGCTGAGCGTCAACGCGCCGTCGCCTTCGTCGACCCGGATCGTCGATCCATCCTTCACATCGCCCCTCAGGATCAGGTCGGCGAGCGGGTCCTGCAGATATTTCTGCACCGCACGCTTCAGCGGCCTGGCGCCATAGACTGGATCGTAACCGACGCGCCCGAGCCAGGCGCGCGCGGCGTCGGTCAGGTCGAGCGTCACCTTGCGGTCGGCAAGGAGTTTCTGGACACGCGCCACCTGGATATCGACGATTGCGGCCATATGCTGCTGCGCAAGGCGGTTGAAGAGCACGATCTCGTCGAGCCGATTCAGGAACTCGGGCCGGAAATGCGCGCGCACCACTTCCATCACCGCGGGTTCGGCCTGTTCGACCGGGGCGCCGTCGGGCAGCGCGGCGATCGCCTGGCTGCCGAGGTTCGACGTCAGGATGATCAGCGTGTTGGTGAAATCGACCGTGCGCCCCTGCCCGTCGGTGAGGCGCCCGTCGTCGAGCACTTGGAGCAGGATGTTGAACACGTCGGCGTGGGCTTTCTCGACCTCGTCGAACAGCACGACCTGATAGGGCCGGCGCCGCACCGCTTCGGTGAGCGTGCCGCCCTCCTCATAACCGACATAGCCCGGAGGCGCGCCGACGAGCCGCGCGACGCTGTGCTTCTCCATGAATTCGGACATGTCGATGCGGACCATCGCATTGTCGTCGTCGAACAGGAAACGCGCGAGCGCCTTGGTGAGCTCGGTCTTGCCGACGCCCGTGGGGCCGAGAAAGAGGAAGCTGCCGAGCGGGCGATTGGGGTCCTGAAGGCCCGCGCGCGCGCGGCGCACCGCGGTCGAAACGGCGCGAACCGCTTCGTCCTGACCGATCACGCGTTTTTCCAGCGTGCTTTCCATCGAAAGCAGTTTTTCGCGCTCGCCTTCCATCATCCGGTCGACGGGGATGCCGGTCCATTTGCTGACCACCGCGGCGATATCGTCCGCGGTGACCTCCTCGCGCAGCATCGCGTTGCCCGCGGCCGCCTGCGCTTCCTCAAGCCTTTTTTCGAGGCCGGGAATGGTGCCGTAGCTTAGCTCGCCCGCCTTCGCGAGGTCGCCGGCGCGCTGTGCCTGTTCGAGCGCCGAACGCGCGGCGTCGAGCTCCTCCTTGATCTTCGCCTCGGCGTGGATCTTGTCCTTCTCGGCCTGCCACTTCTGGGTGAGTTCGGCCGACTGCTGCTCGAGGTTCGCGAGCTCGGCTTGCAGGCTTGCGAGCCGGTCCTTCGACGCCTCGTCGCTTTCCTTCGACAGCGCGGCTTCCTCGATCTTCATCTGGATGATGCGACGGTCGAGGCTTTCGATTTCTTCGGGCTTCGATTCGACCTCCATGCGGATGCGGCTCGCGGCCTCGTCCATCAGGTCGATCGCCTTGTCGGGCAGGAAGCGGTCGGAGATATAGCGGTTCGACAGCGTCGCCGCGGCGACGATCGCGCCGTCGGTGATCCGCACGCCGTGATGGAGTTCGTATTTCTCCTTGATCCCGCGCAGGATCGAGATCGAATCCTCGACCGTCGGCTCGCCGACGAACACCGGCTGGAAACGCCGCTGGAGCGCGGGGTCCTTTTCGACATGCTTGCGATATTCGTCGAGCGTCGTCGCGCCGATGCAATGGAGTTCGCCGCGTGCGAGGGCGGGCTTCAAAAGGTTCGAGGCGTCCATCGCGCCTTCGGATTTGCCCGCGCCTACCAGCGTGTGCATCTCGTCGATGAAGAGGATGATTTCGCCTTCGGCGGCCTTCACATCGTCGAGCACGCCCTTGAGGCGTTCCTCGAACTCGCCGCGATATTTGGCGCCTGCGATCAGCGCGCCCATGTCGAGCGCGAGGAGACGGCGATCCTTCAAACTGTCGGGCACGTCGCCGTTGACGATGCGCAGCGCGAGCCCTTCGGCGATCGCGGTCTTGCCGACGCCGGGTTCGCCGATCAGAACCGGGTTGTTCTTGGTCCGGCGCGCGAGGATCTGGACGGTGCGGCGGATTTCCTCATCGCGGCCGATCACGGGGTCGAGCTTGCCCTCGCGCGCGACTTCGGTGAGGTCGCGGGCGAATTTCTTGAGCGCTTCGTAGCGGTCCTCGGCCGAGGCGGTGTCGGCGGTGCGGCCGCCGCGCAGCGCGTTGATCGCGGCGTTCAGCGCATCGGCCTTCACCCCGGCATCGGAAAGGGCCTTGCCGACGGGCGTGCCGGTCGAAAGGACCATCGCGAGCAGCAGCCGTTCGACGGTGACATAGCCATCGCCCGCCTTGGTCGCGACCTGTTCGGCCTGATCGAGCAGACGCACGGCATCATTGTCGAGCCCCGGCGTCGCCTGCGCGCCCGATCCCGACACGGCGGGAACCTTGGCGAGCAAGGCGTCGATGCCCTGCACCGCGCGCGCGGCGTCGCCGCCGCTCTTCGCGATCAGCCCGGCGGCCATGCCTTCATTGTCTTCGAGCAGCGCCTTGGCGATATGCTCGGGACCGATCCGCTGGTGGTTCATGCGGATCGCGATTGTCTGCGCCGCCTGCAAAAAGCCCTTGGCGCGGTCGGTAAATTTTTCGAGGTTCATGCTGGATAAGCCCCTTTCTCACCCGGCAAGATAGTGTTGCCATTGTGCAACACAAGGGCTTCCTGCCTATTCCCGTTCACATCGAGCGAAGTCGAGATGCCCACCCGTCGTGCATACCTTCGGGCGGTCTCGACTTCGCTCGACACGAGCGGGTGTAGAGTGTCTATTCCCCGTTCCGCGCGAGCTGGTCGAGCAGGCGTACACCAAAGCCGCTCATCCCCTTGGGAACAAGCGAGGTCGCCTTGTCGGCCTGGTTGACGCCCGCGATGTCGAGATGCGCCCAGGGGGTCGCCTCGTCGACGAAGAAGCCGATGACATGCGCGCCCAAGCTGGCGCCCGGACCCTGGCCGGGGGCGATGTTGCGGATATCGGCGAGGTCCGATTTCAGCTTTGCGGCGTAATTTTCGTGGAGCGGCATGCGCCACAGCTCTTCGCCGCTGGCCGCCCCCGCCGCGAGCAACGCGGCGGCGAGCTTTTCGTCGCGGGCGAACAGGCCGGCATATTGGTCGTCGAGCGCCCCGACGATCGACCCGGTGAGCGTCGCGATGTTGACGATCGCGCGCGGCTTGTAGGTCGCGGCAATATATTCATTGGCGTCGGCGAGGACGAGGCGGCCCTCGGCGTCGGAATTGAGCATTTCAATCGTCTTGCCCGACATGGTGCGCGTGATGTCGCCAGGGCGCTGGGCGTTGCCATCGGGCATATTTTCGGCGAGCGCGGCGACCGCGACGACATGGACGGGCGCGCGCGATCTGGCGAGCGACAGCGCGGCGCCGACAACCGAGGCCGCGCCCGACATATCGCCCTTCATGTCCCACATGCCCGCGCCGGGTTTCAGCGAGATGCCGCCCGAATCGAAGGTGATGCCCTTGCCGATGAAGGCGATCGGCGCATCGGGCGCATCCGCGCCGCGATAGCGCACCGCGAGCAGACGCGAGCCGCGCGGGCTACCCTGTCCGACGCCGACGAGCGTGCCCATGCCGAGCTTGCGCATCGCGGCTTCGTCGAGAACCTCGATGCTGATCCCGGGGGTTCCGGCAAAGGCTTCGCGGACGCGCGCGACGAAGCTTTCGGGATAGATCACATTCGCGGGTTCGTTCGCGAGGTCGCGCGACAGGCGCACCCCGTCGGCCAGCGGCTTCCAGCGGTTTGCGAAGGCGGCCGCCGCGGCCGACGGATCGGCGCCGACGAGCGTCACCGCGCCGGTGGGGGGTGCCTTTTTGTCGACGGTCTTATAACGGTCGAAGCGATATTGGCCGAGCGCGAAACCATAAGCGACGTCGGCGGCCGCGCGGTCGCCAAAGGCGCCCGCGATCGTCACCGGTTGCGCCTCGCTTTGAAGCTCCTGCGCGGCCGCGCCGCCGGCTTCTGCCAGCGCGAGCGAAGAGGGTGTCGCGCCCGTGCCGACGAGCAGGATGCGCGGATGCGCGCCGATGCCGCGCAGCGACAGCGTCGATCCCGCCTTGCCGTCGAAGCCCGCCGCCGCAATCGCCGCAGTCACCGCCTGGCGTTCGGCGACGTTCAGCGCGACGCCGTCGAGCGGCGGCAGCGTGGCATCGGCCATGACGACGACGAGCGCCGCGCCGGCGGGGGCGTTGGCGGCGAAGCCGATCGCCCGCTCGGCGCTGTTTGCGATGCTTGCCGGGACGACGCCCGATCCCGTCACGGCCTGCGCCATCGCCGCGGGGGCGAGGGCGAGCGACAGGCAGGCGGAAAGGAGCAGGCTGTTCATGCGCATGGTTCGATATTCCCCGTTGTTCAATGACCTGCGCCTTGCATAGCGCCGGGCCGCTCACCCGCAAATCCGGCTCGACGAACGACAGTCGCTTGCCATCGGACGACATGGCCGCCACAAGCCCTGCGAACGGGCACAAGAGGACCAAAGATGCTGCGACGGATTTTGCTGGGGTTTCTGTTCCTGCTGGTGCTCACCGCAGCCTCGCTCGCGCTCTGGGAACCGATGACCGCCGAGGCGCCGGCCGCGCCGAATTTCAAGCCGGCGGATGTTCGTATCGCGCGCGACAAGTTCGGCGTGCCGCATATCTTTGGCAAAACCGACGCCGATGTCGCTTATGGCGTCGCCTACGCCCACGCCGAGGATGATTTTTCGACGCTGCAGGAAGTGCTGGCGATGACGCGCGGGCGCGCCGGGGCCATGCTGGGGCAGGATGGCGCGAAGATCGACTATGCCGCGGCGCTGCTCGATGTCCGGGCGACGACAAAGCGCGATTGGCCGCGGCTGCCCGACGATGTGAAGCAGCTGTTCACGGCATATGCCGCGGGGCTTAATCATTATGCCGACAAGCATCCCGACGAAGTGCGACTGTCGGGGCTGTTTCCCGTCACGGGCGAGGATGTCGTTGCGGGCTTCGTATTGCGGTCGCCCTTTTTCTTTGGGCTCGATTCGGTTCTGGGCTCGCTGGTCGAGGACAAGCCGATCGGGCGCGAGGGCGGTCCCGCGCTCGACGCGACAGGCAAGCTCGTACCGCGCGAGTTGACGCCGGTCGGCCGCGACCCGGCCGACAATGGCTCGAACGCGATGGCGGTCGCGCCGGCGCGCGCGACCGACGGAGCGACCCGGCTCGTGTCCAATTCGCATCAGCCGTGGACCGGCGGGGTCGCCTGGTACGAACTTGTCGTCCATTCGGAAGAGGGCTGGGATTTCGCGGGCGCGAACTTCCCGGGCTCGCCCTATCCCTTCCTCGGCCACAATAAATATCTCGGCTGGACCAACACGGTGAACCGGCCCGACCTGATCGATGTGTACAAGCTAACCCTTGACGACAGCGGCAAGAATTACCGCTTCGACGGTGCGTGGCGCCCGCTCGAGACAAAGCGCATCTGGCTGAAGGTCAAGGTCGGCCCGTTCGTGCTGCCGATCCCGCGCACGATCTATCGTTCGATCCACGGCCCGGTGGTGAAGAATGACAAGGGCGCCTTTGCGATCCGCTATGCGGGGATCGACCAGGCGAACATGGTCACCCAATATTACCGGCTGAACAAGGCAAGGGATTTCGGCGAATGGCGCGCCGCGATGGCGGGGCAGGGCGTGCCCGCGACCAATTTCATCTACGCCGATGCGAAGGGCAATATCGGGCTTTTCTATAATGCAATGTTCCCCGACCGGCCGGCGGGGTTCAACTGGCGCGGCGTGCTGCCGGGCGACACGTCGGCCGATTTGTGGACGAAAACGCTGCCGTTCGACCGCGTGCCGGCCCTGGTCAATCCGCGTTCGGGCTATGTGATGAACGCCAACAACACGCCGTGGATCGCGGCGGGCCCTGGCGACGAACTCGATGCCGCCGCCTTCTCGCCGCTGCTCGGGATCGAGGACGATATGACCAACCGCGCGACGCGGCTGATCGAATTGTTCGAAGCGTCGGGGCAGATCGACGAGGCGCGGCTGAAGGCAATCAAATATGACACGGCCTATGCGAAGACCGGCTATGCCAAGCAGTGGATGGACCGGCTGCTCGCGCTCGATACCAGCGACGATCCGGCGCTGGCGCGCGCGCAGGCGTTGCTGCGCCAATGGGATTGGGACCTCGACGGCCGGGGCAAGGGCGACGCGCTGGCGCTGATGGTGCTGCGGCCGGCGAACGGCCGCCATTACCAGCGTCGCGCCGCCCCCGATCCGCGCGTCGTGCTGAAAGAGACGGTCGCGCATCTGCAGGAATATTTCGGCGGGCTCGATCCCAAGCTCGGGACCGTGCTTCGGTTGCGGCACGGCGAGGGCGCAAACCGCGTCGACCTGCCGCTCGACGGCGGCAATGATACGGTGCGTGCCTCTACCCTGTGGGACGAGGAGCCCGACGGGCGGCTGAAGGTCCGCCACGGCGACAGCTTCATCATGTTCGTGACGTGGGACCGGGACGGACGCGTGCGCTCCGAATCGATCCAGCCGTTCGGTGCGGCGACGACGCGCCCTGACAGCCCGCATTATAACGACCAGGCGCCGCTGTTCGTGGCGCACAAGCTGAAACCTGTTCTGTTCGACCCGGCGGCGCTGAAGGCCAGCGGGGCGCGATTCTATCGGCCTTGAAAGCCGCGATTTGCTGTCCTAAACCATTGATACAGTGCCGTCCGGCACCCGTTTTTCGCAGGCGCGCGCCTGCCTGCCTTGATCTGGGGGATTTCATGATCCGTTTCCGTCGTTTCGCCGTCGTCCTTGCCCTGTCGACCTCGCTCGTCGCCGCGGGACCCGCGCTCGCCAAGGCGAAAGCCGCCGATCCCGCGCCGATCTCCGAACTCGTGAAAGCGGTCGACATCCCCTATCAGAGCTTCACGCTCGACAATGGCTTGCGCGTGATCGTGCATGAGGATCGCAAGGCGCCGGTCGTCGCGGTATCGGTGTGGTACCGCGTCGGATCGAAGCATGAGCCCAAGGGCAAGACGGGCTTTGCGCATCTGTTCGAACATTTGATGTTCAACGGGTCGGAAAATGCGCCCGGCGATTTCTTCGAACCGCTGCAACAGGTCGGCGCGACCGACAGCAACGGGACGACCAACGTCGATCGCACCAATTATTTCGAAACGGTGCCGACCGGCGCGCTCGACCGCGCGCTGTTCCTCGAAAGCGATCGCATGGGACATTTGCTCGGCGCGGTCACGCAGGAAAAGCTCGATAACCAGCGCGGCGTCGTCCAGAACGAGAAGCGTCAGGGCGACAACAATCCCTATGGCCTGCTGCGGTACGAGATTTTCGAAAATCTCTTCCCGACCGGCCACCCCTATCACCACAGCACGATCGGATCGATGGCCGACCTCGACGCCGCGAGCCTCGACGATGTGAAGAAGTGGTTCACCGACAATTATGGCCCGAACAATGCCGTGCTCGTGCTGGCCGGCGACGTCGATGTCGCCACGGCCAAGGCGAAGGTGCAGGAATGGTTCGGCGATATCCCCCGCGGCCCCGCGGTCGCGATGCCCGCAACGTCGGTGCCCACGCTTCCCGCGCCGCTGGCAAAGGAGGTCAAGGACCTGATCCCGACCACGCGCATCTATCGCATGTGGGCGATCCCGGGGCTGAACGATCCCGAGGCGGTGCCGCTCCAGATGGCGATGGGCGTGCTCGGCGGCCTGTCGTCGTCGCGCCTCGACAATGCGCTGGTACGCCGCGACCCGGTCGCCGTCAGCGTTTCGGCCTTTGCCCAACCGTTCGAGGATGCGGGGATTCTGCTGGTCCAGGCCGACGTCAAGGACGGAGTCGATCCCGCGCACGTCAGCAAGCGGCTCGATGAAGAAATCGCGAGCTTCCTCGCGAGCGGCCCGACCGCCGATGAATTGCAGCGGACCGCCGCAAGCTATCTGGCGGGCACGATTTCGGGGCTCGAATCGGTCGGCGGGTTCGGCGGCAAGGCGGTGACGCTGGCCGAGGGCGCGCTCTATTCGAACGATCCCGCCTATTACAAGGTCGAGCTCGACCGGATGGCGAAGGCCACCCCCGAACAGGTGAAGGCGGTCGCACAGAAATGGCTGTCGCGTCCCGCTTTCTCGCTGACCTATACGCCCGGCGAGCGCACCGAGGGCGGCGAGAATCGCGGCGGCGCGGTGAAGGGTGGCAAGGTCGTCGCAGCGATCACGCCCGATCGTTACTGGAATCCCGACCTGGGCGACACCGGTCCGGCGATGAGCGGCGCGACCTCTTTTGCCGACCGCTCTACGCTGCCGGCCGTCGCCGACCTGACCGCGCTCGATTTCCCCGCAATCGAACGGACGAAGCTGAAGAATGGGATCGAGGTCGTCTTTGCGCGCCGCTCGGCGGTGCCGACAGTCAACGTCGCGGTCAGCTTCGATGCGGGTTATGCCGCCGATCCACACAGCGCGCTGGGGACGCAGTCGCTGATGCTCAGCCTGATGGACGAGGGCACGCAGAACCTCGATTCGATCGCCTTCGCCGAAGCGAAGGAACGGCTGGGTGCCCAGATCGATGCGAGCGCCAATGCCGACGAAACGGTGTTCAGCCTGTTTGCGCTCAAGCCCAATCTTGGCGCTTCGCTCGGCCTGCTCGCCGACTATATCCGTAACCCGGCGTTCGACGGCAAGGAACTGGAACGCGTTCGTGCGCAGCAGCTCAACCGGTTGAAGGCCGAATTCAACAATCCCAATGCGCTGGCATCGCGCGTGTTGGTCCCCGTGCTCTACGGCGCCGACCACCCCTATGGCATCCCGCCGTCGGGCCTTGGCAATGCAGCGGCGGTCAAAGCCGCGACGCGCGACGAACTCGCGGCATTCCACGCGACGTGGATCCGCCCTGACAATGCGCGGATCTTCGTCGTCGGCGACACCACCCTGGCCGAAGTGAAGAAGCAGCTCGACGCGACGCTCGGCCAGTGGAAAGCGCCGAAGACCGCGAAACCGGTCAAGCATTTCGAGATTGCGATCCCCACGCCGAGCCCGCGCATCCTGCTCGTCGACCGGCCGAAATCGCCCCAGTCGGTGATCCTCGCCGGACGCGTCCTCGACGCGAAGGGCGGCGATAATCTTGAGGCGCTGCGCACCGCGAACGATATTTTCGGGGGCAATTTCCTGTCGCGTTTCAACATGAACCTGCGCGAGACCAAGGGCTGGTCCTATGGCGTGCGCACGCGCCTTTCGAGCGAAAAGGATCGCATCGCCTGGGTCGTCGCTGCGCCCGTCCAGGCCGACCGCACCGGCGATTCGATCAAGGAGTTGCAGGGCGAACTGACGGCCTTCCTCGGCCCGAAGGGCGTCACCGCGCAGGAACGCGAATGGAGCACCAATGGCAGCATTCGCGAATTGCCGGGCAGCTTCGAAACTTCGGGCGATGTCCTCGGCGGCGTGCGGAACATCGTCAAATTCGGCCGGCCCGACACTTATTACGAGACGCTGCCGGCGACCTATGAAGCGATGACCCCCGCCGAGATCGATGCTGCTGCCCGCAAGATGCTGCGCGCCGACGATCTCGTCTATGTCGTCGTCGGCGATGCCGCGGTGGTGAAACCGCAGCTTGACGGATTGGGTTTGCCGGTGGAAACGGTGTCTCCCGCTAACTAACATCAGTTTCAGTAAGGAGAGCCCCAATGTCCCAAGTCGATGGCAGCTATGATTGCGTCACCAAGTCGCCGATGGGCGATCAGAAGTCGGTTTTCACCGTCGCCAGCAATGGCGACAGCTTCACCGGGCAGAATGCCGGCGCCATGGGTTCGCTCGATGTCGAAAATGGCAAGGTCGACGGCAACAAGCTGACCTGGACCATGAACATGAAGGTGCCGATGCCGATGACGCTCGAATGCGAAGCGACGATCGACGGCGACGCGCTGACCGGCACGATCAAGGCCGGCGCGTTCGGTTCGATGGCGATGACCGGCACGCGCCAGGGCTGAACCTGCGATCAGAAAAATGCGAAGGGCCGCCTCTATAGGCGGCCCTTTTGCTTTGCATAGCAATGCTCAAGGCCTTTTGAGGGCTGGCCAAAGCGGCGGCATGGGCGCATAGCGCCGCTGCAATGCACAAACCGGCCCAGTCCCCTCAGCGGAGCCTGCCGGGCGACCGCGAAATGGTGTTCATGATGGCGATGGTCATGGCGCTCAACGCGCTTGCCATCGACGCGATGCTGCCCGCGCTGCCCGCGATCGGCCATGCGCTCGGCGTCGGGACCCCGAACGACCGGCAATATGTCATCTCGACCTATCTGCTCGGGACCGCGCTCGGAGCGCTGCTCTACGGCCCGCTCGCCGACCGCTTCGGGCGCAAGGGCGTCCTTGTTCCGGCGCTGGTTGCCTATGTCTGTTTCGCGATCGGCTGCGGTCTCGCGACCAGCTTTCCGATGCTGCTGGCGCTGCGGTTCGGGCACGGGATGGTCAGCGCCGCGCTGGGCGTGATCGTCGTTGCCGTTATCCGCGACCTGTTCGCGGGCGATGCGATGGCGAAGCGGCTGTCGCTGATCTTCCTCGTCTTCATGATCGTGCCGATCATCGCGCCGACGATCGGGGCGGGCGTCGCGGCGGTCGCGGGGTGGCGCTGGATCTTCCTCGTCCTCGCGGTGATGGGCGTGGTGATGCTGCTCTGGCTGCGGCGGTTGCCCGAAACGCTCGATC
>NZ_LNSA01000047.1 GCF_001468465.1 Sphingopyxis sp. H115 | reverse complement strand
GTGGAAGAGGGTACAGATCGAGTCTTCGAATGGAACGTGGCGGACTGGGAGCTCGGGCCGGAAATCAATCCCGCGAGTTAGTGTCCGCTTCCCACCCCATACCGGACAAAAAAAACGCTGTCCTACATGACCCGGCTGTGCCAGCCTCCATCCCGGCTCTTTCAATATGTGGACAAAAGCGCTCGCGCCCCGCCCTGGGGATGCGGGCAGCAAGCGCGGGCAGCCTATCCGCCCGGCGCGGCAAACCGGCGGCTGCACAAGGCTGACCTTCACTGACCTTTGGATGAATTGCGCGGGGGCAGTGCCGACCGCTCACCAGTGGTGGTGCCTCAGCGCCGCCGATGGTTCGCGTGGCAAATCGCGACCGCCAGCGCGTCGGCGGCATCCGGCCCCGCGACCTTCGCGCCGGGGAGCAGGACGCGCAGCATCGCCTGCACTTGCTCCTTCGCCGCGCCGCCGGTCCCGACGATCGCCTTTTTGACGAGGCGCGGGGCATATTCGGTGACGGCCAGCCCGCCGCGCGCACAGCCGAGCAGGACGACGCCGCGCGCGTGGGCGAGCTTCAGCGTCGATTGCGGATTGTCGTTGACGAACACTTCCTCGACCGCAGCGCATATCGGCGCATGATCGGCGATCACCGCCGCGAGCGCGGTGTCGAGGTGCGAGAGCCGGTCGGGCAGGGACGCCTTCGCGTCGGTCTTCACCTGCCCGTTGGCGATGTGGCCGATCCGGCTGCCCTCGACGCGGATAACGCCCCAGCCAGTGCAACTGAGCGACGGGTCGAGACCGAGGATGATCAGCCGAGCTTCTCCATCACCGCGTCGGGGATTTCGTAATTGCCCCATACGGTCTGCACATCGTCGTCGTCGTCGAGCGTGTCGATCAGCTTGAACAGGGTCTGCGCGGTCGCTTCGTCGGCGACTTCGCTCTTCAGGGTCGGGCGCCACGCCAGCTTGACGCCTTCGGCCTCGCCGAGCTTTGCCTCCAGCGCCTTGGCGACTTCGTGCAGGCTGTCGACGCTGGTCCAGATGTCGTGGCCATCGTCGGACGATTCGACATCGTCGGCGCCCGCGTCGAGCGCGGCTTCGAACACCGTGTCGGCGTCGCCGGCGCCCGCGCCGTAGCTGATCATGCCAAGGCGGTCGAAGCCGTGGCTGACGCTGCCCGACGTGCCGAGGTTTCCGCCATTCTTGCTGAACGCGGTGCGGACGTTGGTCGCGGTGCGGTTGCGGTTGTCGGTCAGCGCCTCGACGATCAGCGACACGCCGCCGGGGCCATAGCCTTCGTAGCGGATTTCTTCGTAATTATCGCCGTCATTGCCTGCGGCCTTGTCGATCGCGCGCTGGATATTGTCCTTCGGCATCGACTGCGCCTTGGCGGCGTTGACTGCGGCGCGCAGGCGCGCGTTCGCGTCGGGGTCGGGCAGGCCCATCTTCGCCGCAACGGTGATTTCGCGGCTAAGCTTCGAAAAGAGGCTGCTGCGCTTTTTGTCCTGCGCACCCTTGCGGTGCATGATGTTCTTGAATTTACTATGGCCGGCCATGGCTCTCTTCTTTTTGGCTGGGAGGAACTGGAGGCGCGCTTACATCATGACCGAGCGTCAAAGCAACCGCTGCCACCACCCGACATCACGCCAGCCCCTCATTTTCCAGCCGACCTCGCGGTAGATACCGATCGGGGTGAAGCCCATTGCTTCATGCAAGCCGATGCTTGCGTCATTCGGCAGGGCAATTCCCGCAAAGATCGCGTGGACATCGCGATTCTTGAGGATCGGGAACAGCGCCTCGTAAAGCTGCCGTCCAATACCCGCGCGAGCGAAAGCCGCATCGACGTAAACCGTGACATCGGCCGAGGTCGCGTAGGCTTCGCGCGTGCGGTGCGGGGAGCCATAGGCATATCCCGCAATTTTGCCTTTAACCTCCGCCACTAGCCAGCCGTGGCTGGTCCCAAAATCCGCTATCCGGCGTGCCATTTCCGCCGCGTCAGGCGGATCGCGCTCGAAACTGACCCAGGTGTCCGTGACGTAGGGTGCGTAAATCTCGGCGCATGGCGCGGCATCGGTCAGAGTTGCCGGGCGGATATCGGTGCTCACCCCAGCGTAACTGCCGTCCCGCTCGCCGACACCATCAGCATCGACCCGTTCTGGCCGAGCACTTCATAGTCGAGGTCTACGCCGACCACCGCGTTGCCGCCGAGGCGCGCGGCTTCGGCTTCCATCTCGGCGATCGCTTCCTTGCGCGCGCGGGCGAGGACATCTTCATATTTGCCTGAGCGGCCGCCGACGATGTCGGTGATCGACGCGAACAGGTCGCGGAACAGGTTGGCGCCAACGATCACCTCGCCGGTGACGATGCCCAGATATTCGCGGACCGGATGGCCTTCGACAGTGTTGGTCGTGGTACTGAACATCGTCACTCTCCTGGCTGTGTAGAGGGTTGGCGTCAGTCGATCCCGAGCGCCGATTTATAGACGTCGAGGATCGCTTCCATTTCCTTGCGGTCATGAACCGGCAATTTGCGCAGGCGCACGATCTGACGCATGATCTTGGGATCGTAACCCTGCGATTTCGCTTCGTTATAGGTGTCGCGGATATCGTCGGCGATGCCCTTTTTCTCTTCTTCCAGACGCTCGATGCGCTCGATGAAAAGACGCAGCTGTTCGTCGGACACGGTGGCTTCGCTCATTTTATACTCCGCTGGGATGAAAGGTCAGGTGGCGAGAATCGCCTCGGCGCGTCCCTAGCGAGGTCAGGGATTCTTCGCCATGCTTTCTTCCATCCGCGCGAGCTGTTCGGGGGTAGCGGCGGTGTGATAGCGCGCTTTCCATTCCGCCGTCGGCATTCCGTGGACGACCGCGCGGCCCGTCTCCCTGTCCATGTCGGCGGCCTCGGCGATCCAGTCGCCAAGGCAGTTGCGGCAAAAGCCCGCGAGGCCCATCAGGTCGATGTTTGCGGCATCGTTGCGATGCTGGAGCAGGCGGACGAGACGGCGGAAAGCTGCGGCGGCGGCCGCGTCGTCAAGTTGGTCGAGGGCGTCGTTCCCGGTCGTCTGATCGTCGCTGCAGGACATGCTGGCTCCTTTGATGATTGAATAGCTATACGGTTGTTGCCTTGACCGCATCAAGGCGGCATTGCCCTTACGTCCCCCAATCGTCGGAGCATTTGTGGTTCAGAGCTTTACCCCCCGCCAGCGCAAGGTGCGCATCCTTGCTACGCTTGGCCCGGCGAGCGCCAATGCCGAGATGATCGCCGAACTGCACCGCGCGGGCGCCGATGCCTTTCGCGTGAACATGAGCCATGGCGATCACGCCGGCCATGCCAAGGTGATCGCCGCCATCCGCGCGCTAGAGAAAGACACCGGCCGCCCGACGACGATCCTCGTCGACTTGCAGGGGCCGAAGCTGCGCGTCGGGACCTTCAAGGATGGCCCGGCAGAACTGGTGAAGGGCAAGCCCTTCGTCCTCGACACCGACAAAACGCCGGGTGACGCGACGCGTGTCCACCTGCCGCACCCTGAATTGTTCGCGGCGGCCGAACCCGATACCCGCCTTTTGATCGACGACGGCAAGCTGGTGCTGCGCGTCAAGAGCGTGTCGCCGGACCGGCTCGAGACCGTGGTTGAGGTCGGCGGCAAGATTTCGGACCGCAAGGGCGTCAACGTCCCCGACGTCGTCGTTCCGCTCGCCGCGCTTACCGAAAAGGATCGCAAGGACCTGACCTTCGCGCTCGAGCAGGGGGTCGACTGGATCGCGCTCTCGTTCGTTCAGCGGCCCGAGGACGTCGCCGAGGCGCGGCGGCTGATCGGCGGCAAGGCGGCGCTGCTCGTGAAATTCGAAAAGCCGTCGGGGGTGCAGCGGATCGAGGAAATCCTCGAGCTTGCCGACGCAGCGATGGTGGCGCGCGGCGACCTGGGCGTCGAACTGCCCCCCGAGGCGGTTCCGCCGCTGCAGAAAAAGATCGTTGCGACTGCACGCCGCATGGGCAAGCCGGTCGTCGTTGCGACGCAGATGCTCGAATCGATGATCGTCTCGCCGTCGCCGACGCGCGCCGAAGTGTCCGACGTTGCGACCGCGGTCTATGACGGAGCCGATGCGATCATGCTGTCGGCCGAGACCGCGGCGGGCGCCTGGCCGGTGGAAGCTGTCACGATGATGGATTCGATCGCGCGATCGGTCGAGAGCGACCCCGACTACTACCGCCGCCTGCACTTCACCGAGACGCAGCCCGACGCGACGACGGCCGACGCGCTGGCAGAGGCGGCGGGCACGATCATCCAGACGATCGCCGCCGATGCGATCATCTGTTTCACCGCGTCGGGTTCGACCGCGCGGCGCGTCGCGCGCGAGCGGCCGGGCGCGCCCTTGCTCGTGCTGACGCCGAAGCGCGAGGCGGCGCGGCGCATGGGGCTGCTCTGGGGCGCGCATGCGGTGCCGACCAAGGACATCGGCAGCTTCGAAGAGATGATCGCCAAGGGCAAGCGCATGGCGCTGCGCCACGGCATCTGCAAGGCGGGCGCCAAGCTGGTCATGATGGCAGGCGTTCCGTTCGGCACGCCGGGATCGACCAATGTGCTTCACGTCGCGACGCTGACCGGCGACGAACTGCGCGGGTACAGCTGACCAATACTCCTCCCTGTGCCGTAGGCATGTGGAGGTGGCAGCGAGAAGCGCTGACGGAGGGGCGATTGCGCGACGTCGCCGCCCCTCCACCATCCTTCGGATGGTCCCCCTCCCCACGGCTTCGCCGCAGGCAGGATGAAGATCGATTCAAATCGGCACAAAAGTTACCGGCCGATTCACAAAATTTTCCCGCTGATTCAGAACGGGACGGACTAAAATGGTAAATGCACTTTGCACCATTGACGCCGCGCGGCATAGTTGGTGCAAATAGCACGTCGGACCCGCGTCGGGGGGCTCCGCATCGCTAGTCCGGAGGTTTTTTCCGCGTGTCCGCACCATTCCGTTTTCCGCGCTTTTTTGTGACGAGTCCCGCACCTTGTCCCTATCTGGCGGGCAAGACCGAGCGAAAGGTTTTCACCGAGCTTGGCGGCACCACGGCGAACGAACTCAACGATGCGCTGGGCCGCATCGGCTTTCGCCGCAGCCAGTCGGTCGCCTATCGCCCGAGCTGCGCCGATTGTTCGGCATGCGTGTCGGTGCGCGTCTGCGCCGCCGAATTTGCGCCGAGCAGTTCGCAGAAACGAAACCTGCGCCGCAACGGCGACCTGGTCGCGACCGCGTGCAAGCCGTGGGCGACCCAAGAGCAATATGCGCTGCTGCGCGCCTATCTCGCCTCGCGCCATCCCGACGGCGGCATGGCCGACATGGACGAGCAGGATTTTGCCGACATGGTCGAGCAGACGCCGGTCGACAGCTATATGGTCGAATATCGCGAACCGACCGCGGACGGCAGCAAGGGCCGCCTTGTCGGCTGTTGCCTGACCGACCGGCAGGGCGACGGGCTTTCGATGATCTACAGCTTTTTCGACGCGGCGCATCCGATGCGCGAGGGGCTGGGCACCTATATCATCGCCGACCATGTCCAGCGCGCGGCGCGCGCCGGGCTGGCCTATGTTTATCTCGGTTACTGGATCGAGGGGTCGGCGCGCATGGCTTACAAGGCGCGCTTCCGCCCGCTCGAAAAGCTCGGCCCCGATGGATGGACACGTTTCGAGCCCGGCGCGCCACAACGCATTTCCGAGATGTTCGAAATGGCGTGACCGGTATTGATTGAGGGGTGGGGAGTCCTCATTCTCTAAATTCGTTATATTCCATGGGATCAGTCAGCTTGTCCTTGGTGCCGAGGCAAGTGACGTAGGTCATTCGATCGTCAAGAACGATTGCACCGGCATCGAACGGCCTTGGAAACCACACGATGCAGACCGAATTATTCGTCATCACATATTTCGGGTAGTGAGATTTGGTCAGTTGCTCGCGCCGCAGGTCTCGCTCCTTTTGCACCGTCGCGCGGCTATTATCCAAAAGCTGAAGGATGATCGGGTTCGTTGAAAAATCCGCATCACCCGCGTTATGTTCTCCCGAATCTTGGGAGCATGCGAGAAGGGCCGATACGATACCCAAACCGAAAACTGGAGACCGCATCTTCTTCAATTCGATGGCCCATGTGATGCCCATAGGTGATGGTCACCACCTCAGCGACATTTAGTCAATGTCCGCAATCGGTCGCAACCGGCCATTCCATTATGCCCTCCCCGCGACAAGTTGCGAACGTCTCGCAGTTTTGCCTCCCCGGTTGACCTTTTCCCGCTATCAAGGGCATAGCTCGATGAAGGACAGGATAGTCCGGGTCGCATCCATGGTTATGTCGCTTAGGGGTAAGCGATAAGGGGGAATGGGATGCCCGTGCATGCGTTCGCCAGTATCTTGATTGCGCGCTTTCGCTATGTCTGCGGAGGCGTGACCGCATGAGCGAGCCGGTCCCCCCCGACCGCGTAAAGGTCGCGATCATCGGGTCGGGGCCGGCGGGGCTCAGCGCGGCGTCGCGCGCGGGGCAACTCGGGCTCAGCCATGTCCTGCTCGAAAAGACCGACCATCTCTCCGACACCATTTTCAAATATCAGAAGGGCAAGCGCGTTCTCGCGACGCCCGAGCGGCTCGATCTGCGGTCGGACTGCCGCTTTGCAGAAGGCGCGCGCGAATATATCCTCGGCAATTGGGACGAGGATGCCGCGAACAATAAGGTGAATGTGGCGTATCACGCCGATGTCGCCGAGGTGACGGGCGAAAAGGGCGCCTTCGCAATTAAGACCGCGAAGGGCGACGTCTTTCACGCCGAAAATATTGTGCTGGCGATCGGGACGCAGGGCAATCCGAACCGGATGCGCTGCGAAGGCGCCGACCTGCCGCACATCATCTACCAGGTCGACGATCCCGAGGATTTCAAGGACAAGCATATCACCGTCGTTGGATCGGGCGACGCGGGGATCGAAAATGCGCTGGGGGTAGCCGAGGAGGCGCTGGAAAACACCGTCACCATCCTGAACCGGTCGAAGGATTTTGCGCGCGCCAAGGCCAAGAATGTCTCCGACATGATGGAGGCGGGCGAGAATGGGCTGATGTCGATCCGCACCGAAACGCAGCCAAAAAAGGTCGAACCCGGCTGGCTGACGCTCGACACCCCCGACGGCGAGGAACGCATCCCGTGCGACGTCATCGTCGCGCGGCTGGGGTCGGTCGCGCCGCGTGCTTTCGTCGAATCAATGGGGATCGAGTTTACCGGGCCTGATCGTGAGGCTTTTCCCAAGCTTTCGCCTACCTTTGAATCGACGGTGCCCGGCATTTTCGTGATCGGCGCGCTCGCGGGCTATCCGCTGATCAAGCATTGCATGAACCAGGGTTATGACGTCGTCGAGTTCATTAATGGCAATACGGCGCTGACCCCCGCCGACGAAAAGGATCTGGCGGCGATCTTTGCGGGGCTGCCGCAGCAGAAGTCGGTGAGCGACTGGCTCGACTATCTGCGCGAGCGGGTGAGCATCTTTGCCGATGTCTCGCCGCTCCAGATGCGCGAGTTCATGCTCGATTCGAAAGTCGCTTATTACCGCAAGGGCGAGGTGGTGTTCGAAAAGGGCGAGCCGGGGTCGTCGCTGTTCGCCATCGCGGATGGTTTTGCGGAGGTCGAGGTCGCCCCCGGCGTCACCGTGCCGATCGAGCAGGGTTCGATTTTCGGCGAGGTCGGGCTGATCTCGGGGCGCAAGCGCGGCGCGACGATCCGAGCGGGCGCCGACAGCATCTTTGTCGAAGTGTCGCGCACGGCGGCGCTAAAGCTGATGGCGGCGGTGCCGGGGGCGAAGCGCGCGATCAACCGCATCTCGCTCGAACGGCAGTTGCTGCAAATCTTCAAGGGCGGGCTGACGGTCGAGGATCTGGCGCCGGTCGTCGAGACCGCCGAGGTCGAGCGCGTGTCGGCGGGCAAGGTCGTGCTGACCGAGGGCGAGCAGGGCGACGACGTCTACGTCATCCGATCGGGCTCGATGGTCGTCGAAAAGGACATCGGCGGCAAATCGATCTTCCTCCGCTACCTGCCCGCGGGCAGCTTCTTCGGCGAAATGGGGGTGCTGAGCGGACAGCCGCGCAATGCCACGGTCAAGGCCGCGGTCGGCAGCGAGGTCATCAGGCTGACCGGCGACAGTTTCCGCAAGATGCTCGCCGCGCGGCCGCAGGTGCGCGAGGCGACCGAGGCCGCGGTGGCCGAGCGAGCGGCGATGAACGGCTTTATCGAATCGCGCAAGGCGAGCTACTCAAGCGCGGTCGACCTTTATTCGGACACCGCCAGCTTCATCATGAAGGAGGGGCTGGGCGAGGCGACCGACGCGCTGCTGATCGACGAAAATCTGTGCGTCGGCTGCGACAATTGCGAAAAGGCGTGCGCTGACAGCCACGAAGGGCTGTCGCGGCTCGACCGCGAGGCGGGCAAGACCTTTGCGCATTTGCATGTCCCGACCAGCTGCCGCCACTGCGAGCATCCGCATTGCATGGCCGACTGTCCGCCGAACGTCATCCACCGCGGTCCCGACGGCGAAGTGTTCATGGAACCGGGCTGCATCGGCTGCGGCAATTGCATGCGCAACTGCCCCTATGGCGTGATCCGCATGGAGGCGGCGCCGCCGCCCAAGCCGGGGCTTTTGAGCTGGCTGTTGCTCGGCAAGGGGCCGGGACCGGGCGAGCCCTCACCCAAATGGACGAAGAAGCAACTCGGCGACGAAAAGCCCAAGAAGATCGCGGTCAAGTGCGACATGTGCAAGGGCATCGCAGGCGGACCGGCGTGCGTCCGCGCCTGCCCGACCGGCGCCGCGATCCGCGTCTCGCCCGAGGAATTCCTGTCGATCGCGCGGCTGGATGAGGCGACCGACTGATGGCGAGTCTGTTTCAGCGCCGCCGTAGCAAGGCAACGCAGGTCGAGCGGGTGCGCGAGCGCCAGCATGAGGGCTTCCTGCGCTATGCGGGCTTTCGCTGGGCGAAGATTTCGGGCGGGCTGTGCCTGCTGATCATCATCAGCTACGCGCTGGTCGACGTGACGCCGCGGCACAATGGCGGCAGCTGGTACGGCTATACGCTGGGGACGATCGGCGCGCTGCTGATCCTGTGGCTGACCGCGCTCGGCTATCGCAAGCGCCGGATGACGAACGATTATTGGTCGCTCAAAGCCTGGACCTCGGCGCATGTCTATCTGGGGCTCAGCCTGATCGTCATCGGCACCTGGCACACCGGGTTCCAGCTCGGGTGGAATGTCCACACGCTCGCGTGGGCGCTGATGATGCTGGTGATCCTGTCGGGGCTCTATGGCGTCATCGTCTATGCGACCTTGCCCGCCGCGCTGTCGAACAATCGCGAGCAGATGACGCAGATGCAGATGCTGGAGGCGATCCGTGCGTTCGATCGCCAACTTCACAACGCCGCGCAGCCGCTGACCGCCACGGACAGCGCCGCGGTGCTCGCCTCGCTCGACCAGGATCCGTTTGCGGGCGGCGCGTGGGCGCGGCTGCGCGGACGCTATCCGAACTGCGCGACCGCTGCGGCCCGGGTTGCGCTGGCGGCATCGCAGAGCAGCAACGCCGACGCGCGCGCCAAGGTCGCCCAGCTGTTGTTGCAAAAGGAGGCGGCGCTGGCGCGGCTGCGCGAACATCTTCGGCTGCGCGCGCTTCTCGAAATCTGGCTTTACGTGCATGTGCCGCTGACCTTTGCGCTGATCGCGGCGCTGTCGGCGCATATCATCAGCGTCTTTTTCTATTGGTGAGGCGCAGACGATGAGCTTCATCCTCCGCCGCATCGCGACGACCAAGACGGGCAAGCAGATCGTTCGCGACCAGCCGCTGCCCGGCGACACGATCACGCTGGGCCGCGACAGCGCGAACACCATCCATGTCGCCGACCTGGCGGTGAACCCGCATCATGCGACGATCAGTAGCACCGACGGCCGGACCGTTCGCGTAACCGCGCAGGAAGGGCTGGGGTTCGACCTAAACGGCCGCACCGAAACCGTCGCCGACATCGACAGCGCCGCGGGCGCCGAGCTGCGGTTCGGCGGCCACCGGCTGACGATCGCGCGCGAGGAGGACAAGATCATCCTGCTCGTCGAGCGCATCGACGAGCTGTCACAATCGTCGAAGGACGTCGACGAGGTAAAAGCCTTTTCGCTGCAGGGCGTTATGTTGAGCAAGCGGATGGGAGCGTGGGTTTTTGCCGCGCTGATGCTGGCAGCGTTCCTGATTGGGCCGATCTGGGCCTGGTACAGCTATAAAAATGTCGATGAGCGGCCGGGCGGTTATCATGCCGACAGCGCGTGGCTGTCGGGGCCGCTGTCGAGTGCGCACGCCAACCTGAAGAATGATTGCCAGTCGTGCCATGTCGAGCCCTTCGTCGCGGTGACCGACAAGGCGTGCGTCAATTGCCACACCGGCGAGCACAAGGCGATGAGCATGGCGCATGCAGGGGCGCCGACCGCGATGCTGCTCGCTGCGCGGCACCCGCCGGGGGTGGGCGAGAAGATTCTTGCGGGCTTTGCCAAGACCTTCAACAAGCCGCAGGGTCGCTGCGTCGATTGCCATACCGAACATGAGGGCGCGGGACCGATGGCCGCGACGCCGCAGAAATTCTGCGCCGATTGCCATGACGGAATGCAGGGCCGGCTGAAGGCCGCGGGGCATCCGACGATGCTGGCCGACGCGGCCGATTTCGGCACCGGGCACCCCGAGTTTCGCCCGCTCGTCCGCGCCGCGCCGGGAGCGAAGCCGGCGAGAGCCGCGCCCGGAAAGGGAACGGTCGATTACAACGGCCTGAAATTCCCGCATGACCTGCATTTGCAGGCGACGGGCGGGGTTGCGCGCATGGCGGCGAGTTTCCGCGGCCGCTATGACTTCGGCAAGCAACTCGAGTGCGAGAATTGCCACCGCGTTGAAGCCGACGGGGTGCGCGTCAAGCCGGTCGAGATGGAACGCGACTGCGCGATGTGCCACAGCTTGGCGTTCGAAACCGTCGGGGGGGTGACGCGGACGCTGCGCCACGGCGAGCCCGATCAGGTCGTCGCCGACCTCACCGCCTATTATCGTTCGACTCCGCCGTCGCGGCCGCTCCAGCTTGGCGGGATGCAGCGGCGACGCCCCGGCGCCTATGCCGAGGGTCAGGTCTATAACATCTATTTCAACGAGGTCGCAACACGGCCGAGCCGCGCGCAGGATGCGGTGCGCGCGGTCTTTTCAAAAGGCGGCGCCTGCTACGACTGCCACACTATCTTCACGCCGCAGGCGGGCAGCGGCTGGCGCGTCGCGGCGGTCGACCAGACGCCGCGCTACCTGCAAAAGGGCTGGTTCGACCATGACGCGCACAGGGAAACCGCCTGCGCCGACTGCCACACCGCCGCGCCCGCGTCGAAAGCGTCGAGCGACCTGCTCGTCCCGGGCCTGCGCCAGTGCCGCGACTGCCATGTCGGCGAGGGCGGGGCGCGGCTGGTCAAGGTCGAAACCGCGACCGAATCGCCGTGTGCAATGTGTCACGAATATCATTCGGACGGTGGCAAACCGTGGATGCCGCCGCGCCAGCGGAGAAAAAATACCGCCGCAATCACAAATAAACCCCTTGCCGGTAGCTATGGTGTGAGCATGATCACAGGAACCGGGGGGCGGGGCCTCTACGAAGTGACATGGCGCACACCTGCCTTGCACGCGGCAAGGCGGGGCGGGTAGGGTTTTGGGTCGTCGGACCAGACCGGCGAAAGCAGGGGGCGGATATGCTGATCGCGCAGATCACCGATATCCATATCGGGTTCGATCCGGACAATCCGGCCGAATATAACCGCAAGCGCCTCGACGAGGTGCTCGACGTGCTGATCGAGGGGCCGAACCGGCCCGACCTGTTGCTCGCAACGGGCGACATCACCGATCGCGGCGACGAGGACAGCTATCGCCGCCTCGCCACCGCCTTTTCGCGTTGCCCCTTTCCGGTTTGGCCGAGCGTCGGCAACCACGACCTGCGCGACGCTTTCCATGCACGCTTCCCCGGGTTCGACGACGGCAATGGTTTTGTCCAATATGCGATCGAACTTCCCGAACTGCGGCTGGTGACGGTCGATACGCTGGAGGAGGGGCGCCATGGCGGCGCTTTTTGCGCGGCGCGCGCCGCCTGGCTCGACGCCGAGCTGGCGAAGGATCCGGCCAAGCCGACCTATATCGTCATGCACCACCCGCCGGTCGAAAGCGGGATCGAGTGGATGAATACCGATCCCGACGAGCCGTGGGTCGCGACCTTTACCGAGGTCGTGCGCCGCCATCCGCAAGTGCGCGGCCTGATTTGCGGCCACCTCCACCGCTCGGTGACCGTCGCGTGGGAGGGGCGCACGATCGCGATCTGCTCGTCGACCGCGCCGCAGGTCTCGCTCGACCTTCGCCCGATCGACGAGGACAAGCCCGACGACCGCCCGATGATCGTCGCCGAAGACCCCGCCTATGCGCTCCACCGCTGGAACGGGCGCGAACTGGTGAGCTTTTACGACCATGCCGGCGCGCATACGATGCTCGCCAAATATGACGAGCGGCTGCAGCCGTTGGTACGGGAGTTGAAGGCCGAGCGACCGGGTTAGCGGCCGCCCGGCGGGGCGATGGGGAGATCGCCGCCTTTTTGGGGACGCCGCCGGGATTGGGGAGGGGGAACCATGAAAAAGTCGACTGTCCTTGCATCGGCAGCCTTGGCGATGCTGCTCGGGGGTTGCGCCAGTCTGGGGCTGAAATCGGTGCCATGGCCGACAAGCACCGGACTTTACGACCGTGAAGCGGTCGAATTTCTGCGCGGAGCGCCGGCGGTAGGTACCGAGCCCGGCCCCGATCTTCACCCCAAGCCGATGGCTGACGACGGACGCCTGGTTGGACTCGTCGTGTCGGGCGGGGGAGCGCGGGCGACGAGTTTTACGCTGGGCGTGCTCGAAGGCTTGCAGGAAGTCGGGCAGGCAAGCGGGACCGATGCGCTCGCCCGGGTCGATTTCATCTCGTCCAACTCGGGCGGCAGCTGGGGCGTCGCGGCGTGGCTTGCCCAGAGCGCCCGCGCCGACGCGCCGTTCGACCTCCACGCCGAGGGGCCGCGAATTCGCGCCGAGCTGGTGGACTTGAGCAAGGACACGGTCCCCTGCTGGTATCGGGCGATGCGCCGTGCGCCCTTCGGCGCCGTGACGTTGCGCGAGATTTATCCGGCGGGCCGCCGCCACCCCCTGCCGCGCGTCTTTTTCAACGCGTCGATGCTGCCGGCGCAATCGCCGTTCGTGTTCACCCAGGATTTTGTCGACCATTATCAGGTGGAATCGGTCGGCGCCTGCAGCGACGAGCCCAATGTGCCGATCCGCGCCATCGGCGACATGCCCCTGGCGTTCGCAGCCTCGACCAGCGGATCGGTACCGGGCTTCTATCATGCCTATGCTCAAACCCGCTTGTGCGACGCTGCCGGATCGGCGCGGCCGGCGTCCTTCTGTCATCCGAACCAGAAAGGGCGCGCCCGGTCGTGGCTTCGCCTCGCCGATGGCGGGCTCTACGACAATATCGGTTACAAGACCGCGTTCGAGGTCATGGCGGCGGCGCGCGCCGACACCCGCTATTCCAGTCGCGGGCTGATCATCATTAACACCAATCCGACGCTGGACGAAAAGACAATCGTCCCGGCGAAAAAGAGCAGCAGCTATGTGAAATCGATCGCGATCAACGGATTTTTCGCTGTCCAGGACTCGACTTTCGAGCGGCTTTACAAGCCAATGTTCGCAGCGGTCGGGGCCGAGACCCCAGTCCTTCTCGATTTTTACAGCACCGCGGGATTCGACGAGGCCGATGCCGTCCATCTGCGCGGCCTGAAATATCTCGCCTATTATGCGGCGCACAATGTCAGCTGTTATCGGGGCGATGTGAAGTATAAGGCCAAGCGCCGCAAATTCCCGCCCGACAGCCAGATGCCAACGGTGGAAGCCAGCATCGAGGCGCTCAAGGACCTTGGCGGCGATTGCCTGTCCGAAAATTTCTACCGCACCGGGACGTTGGGCAAGACGACCTACAAGATCGATCCGGTCCTGGCGCGCGTCTTCTGGGAGTTGGGCATCTTGGCGGTTCGCATGAACAGCGCGAAGATCAAGGCCGCGACGGGGCTGACCTGACCCGCCTGCTCAATAACCCAGCGTCAGATCGACGCGTGGTTCCACCGGCTCGCCCTTGTGCCAGCGTTCGAGATTTTCGAGGAAACGCTGGGCCGAACGGACGAACATCTTGTCCTGCGCGCGGCCCGACAGGTGCATCGTGATATGCGCATTGTCGAGGCTCCACAGCGGATCGTCGGACGGCAGCGGTTCGGGCGTGGTGACATCGAGGAAGGCCGAGGCGATTTGCCGCGTATCGAGCGCGGCGACGAGGGCATCCTGATTGACGACGCTGCCGCGCGCGATGTTGATCAGCGTCGCGGTGGGTTTCATCGCGGCAAGTTCGGCGGCGCCGATCATGCCGTCGGTTTCGGCTGTCGCGGGGACCGCGAGGATCACCCAGTCGAAATCGCCGAGCTTAGAGCGCCACTGGTCGGGGGTCAGCGTGTTGGGGCCGGGTGAACGGCGAACGATCGTCACATCGACCGCAAAGCCCTTCAGCCGCTCCTCGATCAGCTTGCCGATCGCGCCATAGCCGAGGAGGAGCGCCTTCGAACCGAAGAGTTCGACCTTGCCGGGCGAGTCCATCAACCATTCGCGGCGTTCCTGCGCCCGCACGACTTCGCGATACCCCTTGGCGACGGTCAGCATCCCCATCACGACATATTCGGCAATGGTGATCGCGTTGATCCCTGCGCCGTTGGTAACCACCGTTCCGCGCTGCCCCAGTAGGTCGAGCGGCATGCCGTCGACCCCGGCGTAGATCGAATTCAGCCATTTGAGGTTCGTCGCCGCGGCGATGACGGCGGCCATGTCCTTCTTGTCGTACATGTCGAACCAGCCGATCTCGGCCTGCGGCGCGAAGTCCAGTGCCTCGTCCTTCGACTGGAAGAAGCGGGGTTCGACCCAGTCCGGCAGGCGGTTTTCGACGAGCGGACGGATCAGGCCCGACAGGACGGTGACGGTTTTGGTCATTGCTTTGCTCTCCCACTTCCGTTCGCATCGAGCGAAGTCGAGATGCCCATCGATAGCGCGCTCCCTCCGGGTGTCTCGACTTCGCTCGATGCGAACGGGAAGACGCGCCGGTTAGTTATCCAGCCGCCAGTCCCAGCCGAGCGGGTCGCCGTCCATCACCTCGACCCCTGCGGCGGCGAGTTCCTCGCGGAGCGCGTCGGAGGCGGCGAAGTCCTTCGCGGCGCGCGCTTCCTTCCGGCGCGTCAGGATGGCGTCGATTTCGCCCTCGGCGATGGTGGCGGCCTTGGGCCGGACGCGGAGGTCGGCCCGCTGGGTCGTCAGCAGGTCGAGACCGAGCACCGCATCCATCGCGGCGAGCGTCGCGCGCTTCTGTTCTTGGTCGATCTTTTTCATCCCTGCCGCCTCTTCGAGCAGGGTCAGGGCAACCGCAGTGTTGAGATCTTCCGAAATCGCGGCGTTGAATTTCGCAAGCAAATCGGTGAGGCGGCGGTCGGCCGGTTCGGCGGCATCGACATCGCGGACCGCCGCCGCCGCCATCAACAACCGCTTCAATCGCGTCAGCGCCGCCCCGAGCCCCTCCCACGAAAATTCCAACTCGCTGCGATAGTGCGCCTGCAGGCACATCAGCCGATAGGCGAGCGGGTGATAGCCGCGATCGACGAGCAGTTGCAGGCGCAAAAATTCGCCGGTCGATTTCGACATCTTGCCGCCGCGGTCGATCAGGAAATTATTGTGCATCCATATCCGCGCGCCCGAATGGTCGGCGCAATCGAGGCTACCGCAGCCCCGATATGCCTGATTCTGGGCGATCTCGTTCGGATGGTGAATTTCGCGGTGATCGATACCGCCGGTGTGGATGTCGAAGGGCATGCCGAGTTCGGCTTCGCCCATCACCGAGCATTCGAGGTGCCAGCCGGGTGCGCCTCGGCCCCAGGGCGAATCCCATTCCATCTGGCGCGTCTCACCCACAGGCGTCTTGCGCCAGATCGCAAAGTCCGCCGCGTGGCGCTTGCCTTCGACTTCTTCGATACGGCCTTCGCCGTCGTCGGTGACGGCGCGCGCAAGCCGGCCATAGTCGGCCACGGTCGACACGTCGAAATAGAGGCCGCTATCGAGCTCATAGCAATGGCGGTCGGCGATGCTTTTTGCGAAGTCGATCATCTGCGGCACATAGTCGGTCGCGACCGTCCATTTGGCGGGGTCGCGTACGTTGAGCCACGACAGGTCGCGTTTGAATTCCGCGGTGTAAAATGCCGCGATGTCCCATGCCGTCTTTCCCTGCGACGCGGCCGCTTTTTCCATCTTGTCGTCGCCGGCGTCGGAATCAGATGTCAGATGCCCGACGTCGGTGATGTTGATGATATGGCGGAGCACATAGCCTTTGAATGTCAGCGCCCGGCCGAGCGTGTCGGCGAAGACATAGGCACGCATATTGCCGATGTGCTGGAAGTTATAGACCGTCGGCCCGCAGCTGTAGACGCGCGCTTCGCCGGGGTGGACGGGCTCGAAGATTTCGAGGCTGCGCGTCAGGCTGTTGAACAGCTTGAGCGGAGGGTGAGGGGCGTCGGTCATCCTCGCGCCCATGCCCCGTCCAGCGTGTCAGCGTCAACCGAAACGCGCGCGCCGGCTCACTGCGCCGCGGGGCAGGTGCCGCCCGACGCGCTTCCCGGATCGCAGCTGTCGAATTCGGGCGTCCACAAATCGTCGTTGCCCGCGCCGGTCACCGGATCGTCGAGCAGCGGCTCGCCGCTCAGCGGATCGAGATCGCGCATCGTGATCAGCGATTGGGGCAGGTTGTTGCCGTCGCCCTTTCCGTCGTCATCAGTCTTGACCTCTTCCTCGATCACATCCTGGACCGGGAAATTGTCCACTTGGGTCGGCAGGTTGCAACTTCCGGTGGCTGCGATCAGGCAACCGTTGAACGTTGACCGCGGATCGAAGCTTCCTGGTACCGGGGCCTCGCCCGCGATCGTCAGCAGCGGGATCGTGTCGAGCCCCGTGACCTGTCCGTTTGGCCCGAGGTGGACGCCGTTGATGACGATCCGCGACGGGCCTTCGGTAAGCACGTCGAGCCCGCCGGCGCCAAAGGTCAGTCCGCGCCGCTGGGCGAAATCGGTGCCGGCGCCGCTGTTCTGGACGTAGAAGCCGCCCACGACCTCGGCGCGGATTCCGCGCGCGAAGAGCGCGCCTTCGTCGAGGAGGACGCCGTCATTCTGGGCGAGGCGCGCCTCGATCGCATCGGTGGTTGCCGCAGCGCCGACATCGGCGATCGCTTCGGCGGTCGCGACGATGATGTCTTCCGACGCCAGGTTGAGCTGGCCGGCGGGGGCATTGCCATTGAGCAGGCGAACGCTGCCCTGGCCGAGAATGACTTCCAGCGCCTCGCCGGCGAACAGGTTGAGCGCGTTGGTGTCGGTGAGCCCGGTCAGCTCGACATTGCCGACCACGCGCATCTTGCCCGGCGTACGGATGGTCAGCTGGCCATTCGCGCCGAGGTTCGAACCCGCCGCGCCGCCGGTCATGGTGAAACTGTCGACGATGACGTCGGGGGGCGTGGCCGATCCGACCGATCCGCCGCTGGCCGCCTCCACCTCCGGCGCAAAAATCTCGACATCGCTGCCAAAGACGCGGGTCAGCTCGTCGGCGTCGATGTGATAGCCGTTCGGCGTTCCGGTGCCGCCGACGAAGGTCTGGTTGTCGGGATTGTTGTTCGCGATCGATACCGCGCCCGTGGTCCCCGCAGTGCCGACGCGGCCGGTCGATGCGATGTCGATATTGGCCGAGGCGAGCGCGATCGACTGGCCGGTGACGGTGCCGGTGATGCCGAGCGACGTCCGTGCGGTCGCCGACAGGGTGCCCGCGACGTTCACGGTTTCGAGCGTCATGAAGCCGCCGCTCGCCTCGAGCGCGGCGCTTTGCGCGGTCAGCGTGGTGATGCCAAGCCGTTCGCCGCTGCTCGAAAATTCGGCGCGTCCGGCGATGTTGCCGTCGATCACGAACAGGTCGCCGCCGCGCACGATCGCATCGCCGACATCGGTGGTTATAGTCGAGAAAATCATGCTGCCGCCGTCGATGGTGATCGAATCGGCGCTCGCATCGATATTGCCTGACGATACCAGCGTGTTCAGCGCGATCGCGCCATTGTCGCTGTTGAGCGTCGTCGTGCCAAGGGCGAACAGCTCGTCCGCCGCGATGCCGGTCGCGCCATCGATCGCCACATCGTTGCCATAGATGCCCCCGACATCAACCGCCCCCCCCGCGATCAGCGAGATGTCGCCGAGCGCATTCATGCGCCCGCCGGCAATGTCGTTCGCCGAGGCGATGGTGATATTGCCATCGGCCGCCAGCGTATCGATCGCGTTGCCCCCGGGCGTCGACAGTGCGGCCAGGCTCACGGCGTCGGCATTGATCACGATATTGCGATCCGCCACGATCGTGCCGTCGACGGTCGTTGTGCCCGAGGTTGTCACGAGCACATCGTCGGCCGAATCGAGGCCGGCGAGCGTTGCGCCGGCTGCCTGGACGCTGATATCGCTGCTGCCGCCCGTCGCGCCGAGGCCTAGCGTCGTCCCGTTGCTCAGCGCCGCATTGCCGCCGGTGGCGAGCAACGTGATATCGTCGCCTGCCGAGAGGCCCGCCGCGTCGATCGAGCCGCCGGTCGATGTCACGGCGATATCCGAGCCGTTGATCGACGACACGCCTTCACCCTGCATGATCGTGAAGCCGCTGCCGGGCAGATAGTCCAGCAGATGCGTGTCGGCGCCGTTGCCCGTCGCGATGACATTGTTCGCGGTCACATTGCCGCCGGCGCGAATATCGACGTCGTCGCCCGCGGTAACATTGGTCAGTGCGGCCGTGGTGCCAGCGCGGACGAGCAGGTCCTCGCCCGCCGTACCGCCTGCGATCGCCGCGGACCCGCCCGCATTGATGCCGAACATGCGCGCGGCGGCGCTGTTCGCCAGCACGACATTGCCGCCCGCATCGACGAACAGATTGCCGTCCGCCGCGGTCCCGTTGGCGGTCGCCGATGCATTGACATTGCCGCTCGCAGTCAGGCTGACGTCGCCACCGGCCACATAAGTGCCGGTCAGGTTCCCCGCCGCCGATATCGCGATATTGCCGGCAAGATCAGCCTGGTCGATCGCGGCGGTGGCGCCGCTGGCCGTGGCAAAGAGCGAGGCGTCGCCCTCAACCGTGCCGGTAATCGCGATGCTGTTGCCGTCGAGGGTGATATTGTCGCCAGCGCCGATATCGACGCCGCGGATGCCTTCGGCGCCGGCGGCGGTCCCCGACGCCGATATGCCGACCGTCGTTCCGGCATCGATTGCATCGAACACGACATCGCGGCCGACGATGCTCGTCGTCTGGCCCGACCGGAGCGTGCCAGTGGCCGCGATGGCGCCCGCGGCGGTCAGCGACAGATTGTCGAAAGCGTCCATCGCGCTGCCGCTGATGTTCCCCGTCGAGGCGGTCAGCGCGATATTCGACTGGTCGGCGGCCGTCGTGGTGATCTGCAGCGCATCGATGCCCGCCGTTATCGGGCCGTAAATCACGCTCCGCCCGTCGGGGCCGGTGCCAGTTGTCGTCAGACCGTTCGCCGAAATGCTGCCCGCCGCGGCCGCGCTAATGTCGTCGCCGGCCGTGATATTGCCCAGCGTGGCGTTGGTGCCCGCGGTCACGAACACATCTTCGCCCGCGGCCGCATTGCTGATCGATGCGGCCTGTCCGGCGCGCACGCCCAACATGGTTGCCGCGCCGCTGTTCGACAGCGTGGCATTGCCGTCGGCGTCGGCCAGCACATAGCCTTCGCTGATCCCGTTCGGACCGACATAGCCGCCGCTGGCGACCGCGGAGGCCGTGATATCGGCGCCCGAAGTCAACAGGATATTGCCGCCCGAAACATAGGCGCCGGTCAGGTCGCCGCCAGCCGATATCACGATATCGCCCGCGATATCGGCCTGGCCGATCGCGACGGTGTCGCCGCCAAAGGCGAACAATCCGGCATCGCTTGTCACCGGGCCATCGACCGCGATCCGGTTCGCCGACAGGTTGATGTCGCCGCCGGCCGCGATGCTGCCTCCGTTGATCTCGGGCACGGAGCCAGCCAGCCCGGTCGCGTTGAGCGAGACCGTCGTCCCGGCCGTGATGCTGTTAAAGGCGATCGTTTCGCCGCCCACCGACACGAGGCCGCCTGCGGTGGAATTGCCAAGGTCGACGCCCGTCGCCGAGGCGATTACGATATCGCCGCCGGTGATGATGGAATTGAGTCCGGTGCTGAAACCGGCGACATCGGCCACGAAGTCGCTGTCGGCCTCGGCATGGTCGACGCGGGTTATTCCCGCCGACAGGACGATATTGCTGCCGTCGCCTTCATTGTCGAGCCCGGTGCCGCGGCTGAACGCGTTGCCGATGGCGGCGTCGCCGCCATTGCTGACGCGAATATCGTCGCCGGCGTCGAGTCCGGCGACATCGACGGCGTCGACCGCCGCGATCCCGATGTCGTGGCCCGCAGTCAGCGTCCCGGTTGCCGTGAAATCACCGGCGTTGGCGGTGGTCGCGATATCAGTCCCGGCGGTTATCGCGGCGAGGGCGAGATTGCCGCCGGTGACTGTCGTCGCCTGCCCCGATTGCAGCAGGCCGGTCGAGGTCACCGCACCGCCCGCCGTGACTGTGAGGTTGCCCGATGCGTTGCCGCTGTTGGCGGCGATGCTGCCGCTTGCCGCGGCCAAGGTGATATTCGCTCCGTCGGGCGCCGAGCTCGTCACGCCGAAACCGACGAACGAGACCGGATCGTCGTTGTAGAAAAGCGTCTGCCCATCGGGGCCGGCGCCGGTCGTCAGCAGCCCCGATGCCACAATATCGCTGCCGGACAGGACGGTCAGGTCGTCGCCCGCGCCGACGTCGGCCAGCGTCGCAAGGCTGCCGCTCCGTACCAGCAGGTCTTCGCCCGCGGTCACCGAAGCCAGCGAAACCGATCCGCCGGCGTTGGCGCCGAACATGCCCGACGCGCTGCTGTTCGCGAGGATGATATCGCCCGCCGCTTCGGCGAACACGCTCGCCGCGATCGGCGGGCCGCTGCTCGAACTTTGCGAGCCGATGGCGTTGGCGGCGGCATTGATGTCGGCGCCCGAATTGAGGCGGATGTCGCCCCCCGAATTATAGGTGCCTCCGATATCGCCCGTCGCCGAAATCGAAATGGGGCCGTCAAAATTCGCGAGGCCGATCGCGACATCCCCAGCATAGCCGTTCGCAAACAGAGCGCCGGTTCCGCTGACCGTGCCGGTGATCGCGATGCCTGCGGCGTTGAGATCGACATTGCCGCCCGAATTGATCGACCCGCCACTGATGCCCAGCGCGCCCGGCACGTCGTCGTTGGCGTTGAGAAAGACCGAGTTGCCCGCGTCGATCATGTTGAAGACGATCGACAGCCCGCTAACCGAGACGAAGCCGCCCGCTGTCGAATTGCCGAGATCGACCGTGCCGGGCGTGGTGACGATGATATCGCCGCCGGTGATGATCGAATTGGGCCCGGTTCGGAAACTGGTGCCGGTCGCGGTGAAATCATTGGCCGCTTCGGCATGTTCGACCGCCGCCGCGCCCGTTGCGCCGATGACGATATTGACGGCGTCGAGCTGGTCGACGCCGATCGCGCCGAGCGTCGAGGTGAGCGACAGGGTGCCGCCCGATGCCAGCAAGCTGCCCGGGGCGCCGCTGATGCCGCCGGCGGTTGCGGTCAGGTTACCGCCCGCGCGGATCGTCGGGGCAATGCCCTCGCGAAAATCGTGGCGGATATCGATCTGATCGGCCGCATCGATGGTCAGGATGCCATCGACGTCGACAATGCCGTTCGACTGCGCATAGGCGCCGAACGAGCTGTCCGTCGTGAACGTCACGTCGCCCTGGCTGCTGATCGTGCCGCCGTTCATCGCAAGGAAAATGCCCGCTGGCGCAACATCGGTATCGTTGTTGGTCGGATCGGCAAAACCCGCAGCCTCTGCATCAAGGCCAAGGAAGTCGATATTGCCTTCTGCTCGCAGTTCGATGCGCCCCGCGACATCGCCATTGGCGTCGATTTGGGTATTGCCGAGCGTGATCGTGCCCGCGCCGGCCGGGCCGTTCAATGCCTCGATCACGACGCGCCCGCCGGTCGTGGCCAACGAGCCGCCGCCGGTGCCGTCGCTGCCGCCGCCATTGCCGATACCCCCCGATCCGCCCGTGCCTGATACGCCGCCGACGCTGATCGCGACCGCTTCGCCATTCGAACTGAGGGTGCCGCCGTTGGTAACGAGGTGAAGCGTGCCACCTGAGCCGCCTCCGCCG
>NZ_LNSA01000046.1 GCF_001468465.1 Sphingopyxis sp. H115 | reverse complement strand
CGCAGCTGAGCAAACCCAACGCCAAGAGGATCGTTGGAAGAATGTGAGGCTTCAACATCCTCGCAAACTAGACGAAATTCTTATGTCCGCAATCGGTCGCTTGCGGACATTGGTCATCCTGGATCAAATACGGTCTGACGAAATCAGAACGCCTTTGACACAGCGGGAAACCGATTCCCTTTTCGTTCTCCTCGCGCTACGCAGATTCCATGATCGCGAAACTCACCGGACGGCTCGATAGCAGCGGCGCAGGCCATGCGGTGATCGACGTCGGCGGCATCGGCTATCTGGTCGAAGCGTCGGCGCGCACCTTGGACGCGCTCGGCCCGGTCGGGGGCGATGTCACCGTCCACACCGAAATGCTCGTCGGCGAGGATTTCCTGCGCCTGCTCGGCTTTGCCAAGGCCGAGGAACGCGACTGGTTCCGCCTGCTCACCAGCGTCCAGGGCGTCGGCGCCAAGGTCGCGCTCGCGATCCTGTCGGCGCTCGAGATCGGCGAGTTGCAACGCGCGCTTGCAAACGGCGACAGCGCGATGATCGCGCGGGCCAACGGCGTCGGGCCGAAGCTTGCGCAGCGGATCACGCATGAACTTAAGGACAAGGCGGGCGCCCTCGGCGGCATCGCGGGGAGCGGCCCCGGCCTCTCGGCGACCTCCGGCCCGCTTGGCGACGCCATCGCGGCTCTCACCGGCCTTGGTTTCAAACCCGCCGAAGCCAGCGCCGCGGTCGCGGCCGCGAACGAGGAACTGGGCGCAGGCGCCAGTCTCGACGCGCTGGTCCGTATCGCCCTCAAAAAGGCAGCGAAATGACCGGCAAGACGATCGCGGTCTACAACCTCAAGGGCGGTGTCGGAAAGACGACGCTGGCGGTCAATCTCGCCTGGGCGGCCGCGACGCTGTCGAGCCGCCGTACATTGCTCTGGGACCTTGATGGGCAGGCGGCCGCAAGCTTCATCGTCGGCCACGACACGGCGGGCCGGAAGGCGCAGGCCGCGATCCGCCGCGATCTTGCGCCCGAAAAGCTCGTCGTACCCACCGCGACCGACCGGCTCAGCCTGCTCCCTGCCGATGCCTCTCTCCACGGCCTCGACGTCGAATTTCATGAACTCGACAAGAAAAAGCGGCTCGCGAAGATCGCCGGTGGCCTTACGCGCGAATATGACCGGATACTGATCGATTGCCCGCCGGGGCTCAATGACACATCCGACCAGATCCTGCGCGCCGCCGATCTCGTCATCGTGCCCGTCATCCCGTCGCCGCTCGCCCAGCGCGCGCTCGATGCGATCATCGATCATATGGGCGGCAGGAAGGCTCTCCGCGTGCCGCTCCTCCCCGTCTTTTCGATGGTCGACCGCCGCCGCGCCTTGCATTGCGCCGCGCTCGCGGCTGCCCCCGACTGGCCGGTAATACCGATGGCGAGCCTGTACGAACGGATGACCGAAGCGCGCGCGCCGATAGGGGCAATCGCCGGCCGCAAGAGCGCGCCCGTCGCGGCGGTCGCGACGCTTTGGCAGGCGGTCGAAAAGCGGCTTGCAGACATGAAGACATGACCGATCCCGTCCGTCGCGCCGCCTGCCGCTGTGGCCAAATCCGAATCGCCTGCACCGGCGAGCCGATCCGGGTGTCGGTGTGCCATTGCCGCGAATGCAAGGCGCGGAGCGGCAGCGCCTTTGCCGCACAGGTGCGCTTTCCTGCCGAACAGGTCCGCATCGAGGGCGAAGCCGAAGCGAAGATGTGGCAACATACCGGCGACAGCGGCAACACCGCCGATTTCTTCTTTTGCGGCATTTGCGGTTCGGGCGTCTGGTACCACGCGCGGCCCTATCATGACGCCTATGCGATCCCGCTCGGCAATTTCGAATCCGGCCACGGCTTCGTCCCCGACTATTCGGTCTATGAGGAGCGCAAGGAACGTTGGGTTTCGATCAGCGGCGAGGCAATAGAGCATTATGACTGAGCCGGCCCTCACTACCCCCACGCGCACGCCCGAGGATGCCGACGCCGCGCTGCGACCGAAGTCGCTCGCCGAATTCGTCGGACAGGCGGCGGCGCGCGAGAATCTGCGGATTTTCATCGAGGCGGCGAAGGCGCGGTCGGACGCGCTCGATCATGTGCTTTTCTATGGTCCGCCGGGGCTCGGCAAGACGACCCTTGCACAGATCGTCGCCAAGGAACTCGGCGTCGGGTTCCGCTCGACATCGGGCCCGGTGATCGCGAAGGCGGGCGACCTGGCAGCGCTGCTCACCAATCTCGAGGACGGCGACGTCCTTTTCATCGACGAGATCCACCGCCTGTCGCCCGCGGTCGAGGAAATCCTTTACCCGGCGATGGAGGACCGCGCGCTCGACATCATGATCGGCGAAGGGCCATCGGCGCGCAGCGTACGCATCGACCTGCCCAAGTTCACCCTCGTCGGCGCGACGACGCGGCAGGGATTGCTCACGACGCCGCTGCGCGACCGCTTCGGCATTCCGGTGCGGCTCAATTTCTACACGCATGGCGAACTCGAACAGGTTATCTCGCGCGCGGCGCGGCTGCTTGCGCTGCCGATCGCATCCGACGGTGCGCTCGAAATTGCCAAACGCTCACGTGGGACGCCGCGTATCGCTGGGCGGTTGCTCCGCCGCGTGCGCGATTTCGCGACCGTCGCAGGGCATGCGATCGTCGATGCGAAGGCGGCCGATGCAGCACTCAACCGTCTCGAAGTCGATGCGCTCGGGCTCGATTCAATGGATCGCCGGTATCTTACCATGATCGCCGATATTTACCGCGGCGGGCCGGTCGGGGTCGAGACGCTCGCGGCAGGTCTCAGCGAACCGCGCGACACGATCGAGGACGTCATCGAACCCTATCTGCTCCAGGCCGGGTTGATCGCGCGCACCGCGCGCGGACGCATGCTCAACGCCAGCGCGTGGAAGCATCTGGGACTCAATCCGCCCGCCGGATCGCAGGACGGCCTCTTCGACAAATAGGCGGCGCTCCCCGCAAAGGCCGGGGCAACAAGATTGGCGGGATTCGGCCTGCTTCCTTCCATCAAATGGCGCGATCCTGCGACGAGCCGTTCAAGAGGGCTTTGCGACGAGTCGTTGCGAGGCTATCGGTCGAAACGATGGTAAACGCCCCACCTCCCTTCCTTCCCGGTGCCTTCGTCGGGGCAGAACATCACTACCGGCTGCGCGTCTATTTCGAGGATACCGACCTTTCGGGCATCGTCTATCACGCCAATTACCTGCGCTATATGGAGCGCGCGCGGGCGGACATGCTGCGCCTCGCGGGCATCGACCAGCGCGCCGCGATGGAGGACGGCGAAGGCGCTTGGGCAGTCACCGACCTCGCGATCAAATACCGTAGCCCCGCAAAGCTCGACGACGATTTGCTGGTCGTCAGCACGGTCAAGGCGGTACGCGGCGCCAGCGTGATTATTGCGCAGCGCATCCTTCGCGGAAGTGACACGTTAAGCGGCGAGACAGGGACGCCGATGATATTGACCGACGGGCAAGTCACCGCCGCCTTCCTCTCGCCCGGAGGCCGGCCGCGTCGCCAGCCTGCCGGATGGGCCGACCGATTTACCGCCATCATGAATGGAGAGACTTTCCCTTGCTAGACAATATCTCGCTGGCCGCCGACGCGGCGACCCTGTCCCCGGTCGCGCTATTCCTGCAGGCCGACATTATCGTCAAGGCGGTGATGATCGGCCTCTTGCTCGCGTCGATCTATGTCTGGGCGGTGATCTTCACCCACGGGCGCGGGGTCGGCAAGCTGATGCGCGCGTCGGACCAGTTCGAGCGCGATTTCTGGCGCGCCGACAATATCGACAAATTTTACGACAAGAACAGCGGCGAGGAACTGCCGAGCGCGAAAGTGCTGTCGGCGGGGATCAGCGAGTGGCGCCGGTCGACCAAGGGCAAGACGATCGATCGCGACGGGACGCGCGAACGCCTTGGCATCGCGATGAACTCGGCGGTTGCCGGCGAAGTCGACCGGCTTGCCGAAAAGATCGGCACGCTGGCGACGATCGGTTCGGTCGCGCCCTTCGTCGGGCTGTTCGGGACGGTGTGGGGCATCATGCGTAGCTTCACCGCGATCGCAGCGGAAAATAACAGCAGCCTCGCCGTCGTCGCGCCCGGCATCGCCGAAGCTTTGTTCGCAACGGCGATCGGCCTGTTCGCCGCCATCCCCGCGGTCATCGCCTATAACGCCTTTTCGCAGCGGCTGAACCGGCTCGAATCGCGCCTCGGCCGCTTTGCCGACGGGCTGCACGCGACGTTCAGCCGCGAACTCGAGGTCGAAGCCTGATGGCGATGTCGGGACCTTCGGGCGGCGTCGGCGGCCGCCGCGGCCGCGGCAACCGCCGCGCGCCGATGGCCGAGATCAACGTCACCCCGCTCGTCGACGTGATGCTCGTGCTGCTCATCATCTTCATGATCACCGCGCCCCTCCTTGCCTCGGCGGTGCCGATCGACCTGCCCGAAAGCCGCGCTAAGCCGGTCGAGACCGAGGAGCAGGAGCCGGTGCAGCTGTCGGTGGGCGCCGACGACACCATCTATATCGGCGAAGAGGTCGTGCCCGAGGCCGAACTGCCCGCGCGGCTCGATGCGATCGCGCGCGAGAATGAAGGCCAGGACAGGCCGCGCCAGATCATGCTGCGCGCCGACAAGGGGCTCGATTATGGCCGGGTGATGCGGATCATGGGCGAACTCAATCGCGCCGGCCTGACGCGCATCGCGCTGGTGACGACGGGCGCCACCGAAACACCGGCGACCGCAGGGGCGGTCACCGACAGTTCAGAAACCGGGCAATAGGGTCGCGAAATGGCCGAGATACGGGCAGCGAGGGGACGGGAAGGACGCGGCTTCGCCATCGCGGTGGCGGCGCATGTCCTGATCATCGGCCTGCTGTCGGTCCAGTGGACCGCAGGCGACCGCCGCTTCGACAATCCACCGATGGAAGTCGACCTGGTGGCAGAGACCGCCGCTGAATCGAGCGCGCCGATCATTACCCAGGCGCCGCCGTCGGCCCGGCTGGGCGAGGAAGATGCGGTCGATATTGCTGCGCCCGAACCGGTGCCGGCACCGCCGATCCCCGAACCGGTCGTCCGCCCGACCCCCGCGCCGACCCCCAAGCAGGTCGCGCGACCGGTTCCCGCGCCGCCCAAGAAACAGCCGCCAGCGGTGAAGAAGGCCCCGCCCAAGGCCTCTCCCAAATCGGCACCGGCGAAGAAATCGCAGACGCGCCCGACCGGCCGGCTCGACGGAATCACCGACGGGCTCGGCCGCGAACAGACCAAGGCGCCGCCGAACAAGGGCGCCCCGGCGTCGAAAACCGCGGCCGAAGTCCGCCGGTCGATCGACGTCAGCATCAAATCGGCGGTCGCACCGCGCTGGAACGGCTGCCGCGTCAGCGGCGTCGACGTCGATCAACTCAAAACGGTCGTCAAATTCCGCCTGACCCAGGCGGGAGCGCTTGCCGGCTTTACCAGCGTCACGACCAGCGGCGAAAACGACAGCAACAAATTCCAGGTCCAGCGCCATCAGGAATGCGCCAAACGCGCGGTCGAACTCGCCGCACCCTTCGACCTGCCCGAGGAAAATTACAGCTTCTGGCAGAATTACACGCTCGATTTCATCAAGAGGTAAGAGACATGTTGCTCCGTTCGACCGGCCTTTCGCTCGCACTGCTGCTGACCCCCACGCCGCTGTTCGCGCAGACCGCCCCGACGCCGCCTGCGGTGACCACGACGACCGAACCGCGCGAAACCATCGAAGGAACGCTGTCGCAGGAACGCACCGTCATCGGCATCCCGCCGCTCGCGACGTCGTCGATCCAGACCGTCGCGGGGCTACGCACCGATAGTCTTGGCCGCCAGATCGCCGAAGTCATCGCCGCCGACCTCGAACGCAGCGGCCTCTACGAACCGATCGGTCCCAGCGGCGTTCGCGCGATCACGCGTGCCGAGGTGCAGGCGCCGCGCTTTTCGGAATGGCAGTCGCGCGGTGCCGAAAATGTCGTCCACGGCTTTGTCGATGCCGGATCGAACGGCAGCCTGATCGTCGGCTGCTATCTCTACGACACCGCACTCGGCAGCGAACTCGTCCGCAAGGGGTTCGAAATCCAGCCCGCTGACTGGCGCCGCGCCGCGCACAAATGCGCCGACGCCATCTATTCGCGCCTGTCGGGCGAGGCGCCCTTCTTCGACAGCCGCGTCGCCTATATCGCCGAGAGCGGGCCCAAGGGGAACCGCATCAAACGACTGGCGATCATGGACTCGGACGGTGGCAACCACCGTTTCATCACCAACGGCCAAGCGCTCGCGATCAGCCCGCGCTTTTCGCCCGACTATAAGAAGATCGTCTATGTTTCCTATCTGAACAACCGCGTCCGCGTGTTCATCTATGACGTGGCATCGGGGTCGCAAAAGCTCGTGACCGAAAGTTCGAACGCGACCTTCGCGCCGCGCTGGTCGCCCGACGGCACCCAGATCCTCTATTCGATGGCGGTGAACGGCAACACCGACATCTATCGCATCTCGGCGAATGGGGGCACCCCGGTGCGGCTCACCAATACGCCGGGCATCGACGTCGGGGGCAGTTTCTCGCCCGACGGCAAGAAGATCGTGTTCGAAAGCGACCGGTCCGGCGGCCAGCAAATCTATACGATGAACATCGACGGTTCGAACCAGCAACGGATCAGCTTTGGCGGCGGCCGCGCCGCGACGCCCGAATGGTCGCCGCGCGGCGACTTGATCGCCTTCACCCGCATGGGCGGCGGCGAATTCCGCATCGGCGTGATGACCCCGTCGGGCGGCGGCGTTCGCATGCTGACGAACAGCTGGCAGGACGAGGCGCCGACCTGGTCGCCCAACGGCCGTGTCATCCAGTTTTTCCGCACGACGCGAGGGCGCGAGGGCAAGTCGAGCCTGTGGCAGGTCGACCTGACGGGCGTAAACTTGCGCCGCCTGCCCACGCCGCAGGACGGGTCCGACCCCAGCTGGGGCCCGGTGCTGCCCTGACGCTGGCGGAACCAAAGTAGGGTCCTGGGGTTCCAATAGCGCGTCCTGAACCGGCTTTTTTTGCCCGCGAGAACAGAATTTCCAACAACAACAAGAGGACAGAAGACATGACGATACGCAAAAGCACCGCCATGATTGCGGCGATCACCATGCTTGCTGTGGGTGCCTGCGCCAAAAAGGCGCCCGAAACGCTCCCGCCGGTCCCCGAAGGCACCGGGACGGACACGGGCACCGACACCGGCACCGGCATCGTCCCGGGGTCGCAGGAAGATTTCCTCGCCAGCGTCGGCCTCGAAGGCGACCGCGTCTTCTTCGATTTCGACCAATATAATGTCGATGCGCAGGACCAGGCGACGCTGCAGAACCAGGCCCGGTGGCTGCAACGCAACCCCGCCGTTCGCGTCACGCTCGAAGGCCATGCCGACGAACGCGGTACGCGCGACTATAATATCGCGCTCGGCGAACGCCGTGCCAATGCTGCGAAAAATTATCTCGCGTCGCTCGGCATCGACCCGTCGCGCATCAGCGTCATCAGCTATGGCAAGGAACGCCCAGCCGAGCTCGGTTCGACCGAAGAAGCCTATGCCAAGAACCGCCGCGCGGTGACCGTCGTCATCGGAAGGTAATTTCTCCGACTGACGTCGGAGGGCCGGCGTCGCCGCGGTTTCAGCCCAGCTGAAACTGAAGGAACAGCGGCCATATCGGCACCGCCACGAAAGCGGCGGTGCAGGCGAAAACGCCGAAGGGGACCTGTCGCTCGCCGAGCGGCCGGTCCCCTTTTGCTTGCGCGACGAGCGCCCACAGGATCCCGCCAAGGCTCGCGAACAGTAACATCAGCGGGAGCGCCTGCCAGCCGAGCCAGGCCCCGATCGCGGCGACAAGTTTCGGATCGCCCCCGCCCATGCCCTCGATCCCGCGCGAGCGCCGATAGGCCCAGGCGACCAGCGCGAGCAGGCCGCCCCCCACCACCGCACCGATCCAGCGGTCGGCCAAGGAAGTCTCCAGCATCGGCCCCGCGAGCAGGAGCCCGGCGACGGCAAGCAGCGCGTTCAGCCGGTCGGGCAGCCAGAAATGGCGCGCGTCGAGAAGCGCGAGCGGCAACAACAGCCAGCCGAAAAGTGCCCAGAGCCACCCGGCCGTTCCGGGCAGGATCGACAGAGCCATGGCACCGATCAATGCTGAGCCGAATTCGACCCGCGCGTGAAAGGGGTCGATCGCCGCGCCACACGTTTGACATCTTCCTCGAAAGATCATCGCCGAAAACAGCGGCATCAAGTCGAGTCCACCCAGCGTCCGCCCGCACCCGTCGCAGTGCGACCGCCCGAGTACCGAGCGCCCCGCTGGCCAGCGCAGGACCAATGTCGCGATGAAACTGCCCAGCACGAGCCCGACGAGCGCGGCAAAGGCGACGCCCATGCCAAAGGGCAAGGCGTCGAGGAGGGGCACGTCAGAAGCGGCCCGAAGTCGTCAGCACAAACCCGCCCGAACCCGCCCTGAATCCCAGCGCCGCGAGAGCCGCCGCCATCGCGGGGTCGCGATCGACATTGATCGCGAACTGCGCGCGATATGCCCCTTTGCCATCGAACGAGAGAGTCAGCCGTTCCATACCCGACTGGCTGGCAAGCGCCGCCTGCGCGCGTCCGTTGGCGCAGCGCAGCGGGCCCGACAGCCCGCGCGACAGGTCGAGACCGGCGATGGGCGCCGTCACCGCAAGCTGGATGCGTCCTGCCGCCCGCGCGCATTTGCCCGCAGCGTCGAACTGGACCGAGGTCCCTTCGAAGCGGAGCGTATCGACGGGAATCATGCCGAGGCCGCCCGACATCGATGTCGTGCCGTTCACCTCTGAAACGCCGCGCGGGTTGCTGCCATGGAGGCGACCGGCGAGTGCCCCCAGACGGTCGTCGGTGCGCGAGAAAGCCAGTTGGATATCGCCGCCAAGCAGCGCGAGCGGTGACAGGGCGGCGCGCACCGTGCCAAGCGGCAAGGCGCCCAGCCGCGCGTCGACCAGTTCGCCCGACCAGACCGAGCCGCGCACGTCGCGCGCGGTGATGCCCGCGTCGGTTGCGCCCGACCAAGCGAGCGCGAGCCGCATCGGGAAGGTGGCGACAAGAAGCAGCAGCGCGAACAGCGCAGCCGCAACCGTCCAACGCCGACGCGCACTCATTGACCGGCCTTTCGCAGCTCGGCGGTCAAACCTACGGTGCCGTCGGCAGCCGGCGTGATCGTCAGCTGGTCGACGATGAAGCCCTGCCCTTCGAGCGACGCGAGCCAGTCAGTCAGAACCGGCGCCTTTGCGGTAGCTATGGCGATTGTCGCCTGTCCGCCGCCACGCGCCTCGTTGCGATCGAGCGTCAAACCGATCTCGCCCGCCGATTGCGCGAGATACTGGTCGATCGCGACCGCATCGACTGCCGCGGCAACCGATCTGGCAGGGCGCTGTGCAAGCAACTGCACCTTTGCGCCCACCCGGCCTTCGCGCTCGATGGCCGCGCGATGCTGGCTTTCGAGGTCGCCGAACGCCGCGACCGCAGGGCGCCCAAGCCCCCAGAGCAGCACACCCGCCGCGAGTACGCCGGCAATACCGACGAGCCAGCGTTCGCGCTGCGACAGGCTAGCCCACCAATTTTTCAGTCGCTCGGTCATGGTACCGCCCGGATCGTGATATTGGCCATCTGCTGGCCATCGCTGCCGGCCATCGGCTGCGCGGTGATGCGGTAGCCGCGCGCTTGCAGCGCGAGGAGAACCTTGTTGATATCCTCGACCCGCGGCGCCGCAAGCGTCGTCGTCAGCGTACCGTCGGTCCGGTGTGACAGCGTCTTCAGCGTCACGCCCGGGGCGTCGCCCATCGCGTCGTACAGCGCCGATGCAGGCACCGAGAAAGCGAGCGGCCCGCCACCGGCGGCGGCAAGACGACGGTCGAGTTCGGTTTCGGCCGCCGCCGCGTCAGGGGCGTTCACCCCAGCCTTTTTTGCCATCGCGACGACCGCGTCGTCGGCGCGCCCCGTATCCGAGGCAATCCGTAGCGCATAGACGATGGGGATGAGCAAGCTGACGACGACCAGCGCGATTGCCAGCCACTTCGCGCGCCGCAGCATCGCGGGATCGACCGACCAGCTGCGCTTGGGCTTCCACCCCCCGCTGAGCAAATCGAGTGGCGGCGCCGCGAGCGTTAAGAGCAGCGCGTCGCGCATCCGGTCGGCATCGAGCGGCGCGATGTCATGATGGCCCGCGATCAGCGGATCGAGCTCGGGATCAGACACCCACGCCCGGTCGGTGGAGCGTATGATCTGCTCATCGCCGATTTCGGCGGTCCACAGCGCCTCCGGCTCGGGCGGCGGCACGGCCGCGGCCGCCGGAATGACGGCAGCGGGCGTCAGCTCGCGCGCTTTCAACCAGCCGGACCAGGCCGTCATCGCGGCGTGCGTCGTCACGGCGACCGGAACCGCCTGCCCTACGCCAGCGGGCTCGCCCGCGACGACATGCAGCGCCGACGCATCGCCCAGGCTGGCCTTCAGCGCGTCGATACGCGCGGCGGCCGCAGCTTGTGCGGGTGCGGCATCGGGATAGTGGAGCCAGCGCAGCGGTACATCCGCGGCCGGTGCAAGCGCGACGAGGCGCTCGTCGGCGTTGTCGTCGCGGGGTTTTTCCCATGCTTCGACCCAGCCGTTATCCTGCCCGCTGTCGACGATGACGCCGTCGTCAACGCGCAGCCAGGCAGTATCGGCAGCCGTTCCTTCGTCGAGCGCCGCCAGCGGCGGCAGCCAGATCACCAGCGTGCGCGTCATCTCAGTCGGCCTCGCCCCAGTCGCGGCGCACGATCGTCGGAGCGGCGGCGCCGGCAGACGGCGCGCCACCATTGGCATCGATCAGCGAAACTGCGGTCAAGAAACCGTCCCCCATCGTCACATTCGTCGTCAGCGTGAGCCAGCGGCTCGTCACCCCGGCCTGTTCGGCCACGTCGGTCGGCGGCTTGCGCCCCGCAAAGGGGCCCGCCTCCCAGAATCGTACGCTGCTGCCATAGCCGCCCGCGGGCCGCGCCGCCAGCGCTGCCCGCGCATCGGCGACGGTGATTTCGCCGGGCAGCAGCATCGCGACCAGCGGCGCCTGTTCGGGGCCCAGCGTATTGACGTTGAGCCGCACCGGATCGGTCACCGGCAACACGCAGATCCAGGGTTTGAGCCGCGCATAGATTTTCGGCGTGACGCCGCGCACCGCGCGCAATTCGCTGACATCGGCCATCTTGCGGTTGGCGGGGAGATAAGCGCCCTGCGCCGAACGATAGGCATTGTCCTCCGCGCCCAGCGGCCCTTCGTTGCTATCGCTGTCGATCCAGTCGGCGGCGGCGCCGGCGATCGCCTGTGCCTGTCCCGGGTCGATCCCCAGCAATTTCATCAGCTCGCCGAACTGGCGGATCGACCCCGACCGCTGGCTGGCGCGTCCGGGTATGGTTTCGGCAACAAGGCTGTTGAGATTGAAGCAATTATTCGCGTCGGTGAGCTTGGCCCGCCCTTCGCCCCCCGGAAGCGGCAAGGTGAAATCGCGTCCCAGCCAATTGCCCGCGAGCGTCAGCTTCGCAGGGTCGCGCCCGACCAGGTCGGCGACGCGGCGCAGCGCAATCTGTTCGGCGGCAAAGGCAAAGGCGCGGCCCTGATCGACCGTCGCGGCGCTGCCTGCGATCCGCGTCGCGAGCGTCAGCCGGTCAAGCGCGGTCGCGGCGATCACCGCCATCACCGCGACGAGCAGCAGCACGGTCAGCAACGCCGCGCCGCGTTCCTGCGTATTCGCGCCCCTCATGATGCCGGGACCCCGGCGGCAGGGGGCGGCGGCAGCGTCGGCGCGGTCAGGAACAACATGGTGAGCGCCTCGCGGCCGGTGCGCGTCAGCCGCACCTCGACCGCTCGGGGCAACCGATCACCGGGATCGGACGTCCAGCTATCGCTCCAATTTCCGCTTTCGTCGCGATAGCGTACCGCCACGCCGGCGACCTCGCCCACCAGCCGGTCGCCATCGCCAAGTGCGGTGCCGTCGAGCATCGGCTGCGTCGCGCGGCGCCATTCGCCGCCGACCAGTGCATAACCGACACGTTCGACATTCGGACGCGGGCCGCCGTCGAGCGACGCGGCGCCGCCATGGACAAAGGCAAAGCCGTTCGAGGAACCGGCGAACGCCGGAATGGCCTCCCCAGCCGGGCCACGCGTCGGGCGCTGGACCGCCTGCGCCAGATCGTTCGCCATGACGGCGCGCAGGCGGTTTATCCCGCCCATCACCTTCAGGCGTTCCTGCACTGCGTCCTGCGTATCGACGCTGCTGCGCAGCAGCGTGACGCCCATCGCCGCGATCGCAGCGAAGATCGAGAGTGCGACGAGCATCTCGACGAGTGTGAACCCGCGCTGATCCCTCATCGGCTCGGCCGGATGATCGTGAGTGCGGCCTGCCCGTTGCCGCTTTCGGGACGGACTAGCAGGTCGATGCGCAACAGGGCGTCGTCGGCGGTCTTTGCGACGCGCTGTTCGACGCGCCAGTTGCGGCCGGCGTTGGCGACGAGGCTTGCGCTGTTGCCGATCGTCGGGGGCGCGGGGTCGGTCCAGAGTTCGACCGCGCGGTTCTGGGCGACGATACCCGCCGTCGTCGTTTCGTCGAGATCGCCGGCCGAGCGCACGGCATAGGCATCGAGCCGCACAAGCGTCAGCGCCGCGATGCTGATGATGCTGAGCGCGACAAGCATTTCGAGCAAGGTGAAGCCGCGCTCTCCCGGCGGCAAATCGGGATCGGCGCCATCAATCACGGCTGACCTCCCCCGTCGCCGATACGCGCACGACTTCACGCGCGTCGCCGCCGACGAGCACGATGGCTTGCGGTGTCGGGCTGATGCCGACGCGATCGAACAGGATGCGTGCCGCGCCCTGCCCGTTACCCGCAGAAAAATGCACGTCGCCTGGCCAGTTGCGCCGTTCGAAGGCGCGACCGGGAAGCGGTTGCCATGCGCCCGAAATCCGCCGTTCGAAGCCATAGCCCGAGGGCGCGAAATTGACCGCCACGCTGCGCCCCTCGATCACCGCGATATCGCGCGCGGCGGCAAGGCGCGCGGCAAGGCGGTCGGCCTCGCTGCGCACGGTGCGTTCCTCGCCCGGAATGGTAAGCACGACCGCGGTTGCGGCGAGCGCCATGATCGCGAGCACGACCATCAGTTCGACAAGCGTGAAGCCGTTCGGTCGGGGACGCGACTGCGCCTTAGCTGTCGCTGCGAATATCCGCATTATCGTCGGTCCCGCCAGGAGCGCCGTCGGCGCCGAGCGACCAGACATCGAACGCCTTGCCGTTCGGCCCCGGCGCCTGATAATTATAGGGGCGCCCCCACGGGTCGGCGGGCAGTTTCTTGATATAGCCGCCCCGACGATAGCGCTCGGGTTGGGCCAGCGCAGGGGGCGCGGTAACGAGCGCGTTGAGCCCGTCGGTCGACGGCGGATAGGCCAGATTGTCGAGGCGATATTGTTCGAGCGCATTTTCCAGCGTCGAAATATCCGCTTTCGCCTTCGTCACCATCGCGCGATCCTGGCTGGGCAGGACGTTGATCATCACGACCGTGGCGAGCAGGCCGATGATGAAGATGACGACCATCAGCTCGGTCAGCGTGAAGCCGCGCTCGTCGGCTTTGCGGCGCCGGGCCGCCGGGCGACCGCGATCGGGGGTGGAGGTATCGAGCATCAGGCGGAAGATTAGCTTCATCAGCGACATTTTCATAGTCCGGCAAGGTTCTGCAACTGGAGGATCGGCAGCAGGATGGCGAGGATGATGAGGGCGACACATGACCCCATAACGACAATTATGACAGGTTCGAGAAGCGCCATCGACGCGGCCGTAAACCGGTCGAATTCGCGTTCGAGATAATCGGCGGCGCGTTCGAGCATGACCTCGAGCCGGCCCGCGCTTTCGCCGCTGGCGGTCATATAGACGAGCAGGGGCGGGAAAACGCCGGCATCGCGGAGCGCCGCAGAGAGCCCGCCGCCGGCGCGCACCTGGTCGACGATATTCGCCGTCGCGCCAGCCAGCGCGGCATTGCGGATCGTCGGCACGGTCAGTTTGAGCCCTTCGACGAGCGGCAACCGGCTCGACACCATCGTCGACAGCGTCCGCGCAAAACGCGCGGCGTAAAGGTCACGAAGCAGGCGGCCGAACAGCGGCAGGCGCAGGAGGCGCGCATCGACCGCCGCCTTGAACGCCGGGCGGCGCATCGCCGATACCCAGCCGAAAACTGCGGCCGCGATCAGCAGCGCGATTAGCCACCACCAGTTCGCGGCGAAGCCCGAAATCGCGATCACCGCGCGGGTCAGGAAGGGCAGTTGCTGGCCGACATCGGTGAATTGTTCTACGACGCGCGGGACGACGAAGATCATCAGCGCGGCGACGACGCCGATCGCGACGATCGCGAGCACGATCGGATAGGCGAGCGCGGCGATCAGTTTCCCGCGCACCTCGGCCTGTCGTTCGAGCAGGTCGGCGAGGCGCGCGAGGATCGTTGTGAGGCTGCCGGTCGTCTCGCCCGCCGCGACCATCGCGCGATACAGCGAGGGAAAGCTGGGCGGCTGGCGCGCCATCGCGTCGGCAAGGCGGCGGCCTTCGAGCAGGCCCGCATGGACTTCGCCGATGACGGCGCGCGCGCTTTCGGCTTCGCTTTGCCGCGTCAGCGTGCGCAGCGCCTCTTCGAGCGGCGCGACTTCGGCGAGCGTGGCGAGTTGGCGGGTGAAGAGCGCGAGTTCCTTGCTGCTCAGGCTGTTCTTGCGAAAGGCGAGCAACGCGCGCCGTGCGGGCTTCGCGCCCGCCGCCTCGACGGCAACGATATGGAATCGGCGGCGGATCAGGTCGGCGCGCGCGGCATCGTCGTTCGCGGCGGTCAGCCGCCCCTTGCGTTCGCGGCCTTGGGGATCGATCGCCACATAGCGATAATCAGGCATCGACATCCTCGCGCCGCGCGATGCGGATCGCCTCCTCGGCAGTGGTCAGCCCCTTCGCGACCATCGACCGCGCCGCCGAGGCAAGCGTCGGCGATTTGAGGAAAGCATGCTTCGCGATCATTGCCTCGTCGCCGCCGGCATAGATATAGCGGCGGACGGTTTCATCGACCTTGATCGCCTCGAACACGCCGATCCGTCCCTTGAACCCGGTGCCGCCGCACTGGTCGCAGCCCTTCGGGCGCCAGATCACCGTTCCGATGTCGAGCCCGAGGATGGCGGCGACGCTATTGTCGGCCTGCACCGGCTCGCGGCAATTTTCGCAAAGTTTGCGCACCAGCCGCTGGGCCAGCACCGCGCGCAGCGTCGAGGCGAGCAGGAAAGGCTCGACTTTCAGATCCTTGAGACGCGTAATCGCACCAACCGCATCATTGGTATGGACGGTCGAGAGAACGAGGTGCCCCGTCAGCGAGGCCTGCACCGCGATATCGGCGGTCTCGCGGTCGCGGATTTCCCCGACCATCACGACATCGGGATCCTGGCGCAGGATCGCGCGGAGACCCGCGGCGAAATCGAGCCCGACCTTGCTGTTCACCTGCGTCTGGCCGACGCCGTCGACGGCATATTCGACGGGGTCCTCGACGGTCAGGATATTGCGCTGGCCGTCGTTGAGCTGTTTGAGCGCGGCATAGAGCGTCGTCGTCTTGCCCGACCCCGTCGGGCCGGTGACGAGGATGATGCCATTGGGTTCGGCGAGCGCTTCGCGCAGGATCCGGTCGGCCTCGCCCGAAAGGCCGAGGACGTCGAAATCGATCCCCGCCGCATCCTTGTCGAGGATACGCATGACGACGCGTTCGCCCGCGCGGCTGGGCAGGGTCGAGACGCGGACATCGACCGCCTTGCCTGCGAGCGTCAGCCCGATGCGGCCGTCCTGCGGTACGCGGCGTTCGGCGATGTCGAGGCGCGCCATGACCTTGATGCGGCTGACGACGACGGGCGCGACATGCGGCGGCATGCGCAGATGTTCACGCAGCACGCCGTCGGCGCGCATGCGCACGACGAGCCCGCTTTCATAGGGCTCGATATGGATATCGCTAACCCCCTGCCGTACCGCTTCGGCGATAATCGCGTTGATCAGGCGGATCGCGGGGGCATCGTCGGCGCTGTCGAGCAAATCCTCGGCACTTGGAATACCGAGATCGAGGTCGCTGCCGTCGAGCGATCCCGCCATCGCGGCGGCCGAAGCATCGACGGCATAATGATCCGACAGCAGCCGGTCGAAATCGGCAGCGTTCGCGGTCGCCACGCGCAGCGGCTGCGCCAGGTAGCGCTTCACCTCGATCAGCACCGCCGGGTCGCTGCCTTCGCGGAGCGTCGCGAGCCAGACGCCATTTTCGCCGGGCGCGATGACGACACCGTGCGTCCGGGCAAACCCATAGGGGATATCGACCGGCGCCGGGGGCGGCGCCGCGCTTTCGCTGTCGGTCACGGATATTCTCCGGTGGGCGGCGCGGGCGCCTGCGAGATTGACGGCGGGACGTCGACGGGCGTGATGCTTCCACCCGCGCCCGGTGTGCCCGGCGTTCCCGATGCGACGGCGGGGCCGACGATCACATCGGCCGCCGTCGGCTCGCTCGGGACGGGCGGCACGGTGCCCAGATAGTCCCGGACCAGCGTGTCGATCGCCGGCTCCTCGCCGGGGTTCCGCTGCAACTGGAAGTCGCGGACATAGCCGTAGCGGCGTGCAGTGAGCGCGGCATTATCCTCGCGGCTCTTGAGGATCGTCGGGCGGATGAAGACCATGAGGTTGGTCTTCGAGCGCGTCCGGCTGCGCGATTTGAACAGCTCGCCGAGCAGCGGGATATCGCTCAAAAGCGGGATTCGCTCGATCGTCCGGCGCTCGTCGTCGTTGAGCAGGCCGCCGATCGCGAGGATTTCGCCGTCGTCCACAGTGAGCACGGTTTCGAACGACCTTTTGTTGAGGATGAGGTCGCTGTTGCGCGACGAAACGGGGCCCGCGACGCTCGACACCTCCTGCCGCAGGAACAGCTTCACCTCGCCCGCGCCGTTGACCTGCGGCGTGACGTCGAGCTTGATGCCGACCTCCTCGCGCTGGACGGTCCGGAAGGCATTGTCGAAATTGTCGCTGAGCGCCTCGCCCGTCGTGATCGGCACTTCCTGTCCGACAAGGAACTTGGCGGCCTGATTGTCGAGCGTGACGATATGCGGGGTCGCAAGCAGGTTCGACGTGGTATCCGACTTCACCGCGTTGATGATCGCGCCGAAAACCGTATTCTTGCCGATGTCGCCCGCAAAACCCGCAAAACCGCCCGTCGCGGTGAGCAGCGATGCCGCCGCCGCTTCCTGCAAGCTGCTGCCGAGCGAGCTGTTCGTTTGGGTCACGGTGGTGGTACCGTTTACCGTCGTCGTCTCTTGCGACAGCTGGTTCGCAGCGTAGGCGCCGCCGAGCGTCAGGATATTGGGCGAGGCATTGCTGTAACTCGTCGCGACGAACGGGATATTCTTGCCGCCGAGCAGGAACTGCACGCCGAGCCGCTTCGCCGCATCGTCGCCAATTTCGACGACGATCGCCTCGACCAGCACCTGTTGCCGCCGGCTGTCGAGCTGGCGAATCAGCTCACCGAGCATGCGCTGCACCTCGCTGTTCGCCGCGACGATGATTGCATTGGCGCCTTCGTAGCGCGTGACGATGGCGGGGCCGCGCGTCGCGATGCTGCCGCTGCCCCCGGCGCCGGTAGAGGTCGAGGCGGGCGCGGCCGCGGCGGCGGGCGCCGGCGTGCTGCTGCCACCCGAAGACGAGGTCGAGGACGACGCCGGCGGCAGGCCCGCCTTCTGCGCCGGATCGCTGCCGCCCCCGATCAATTGCTGAAGCGTCGGGAGCAGGGTTTCGGCGTTGGCATGTTCGAGCCAGTAGACGCGCAATTCGGTGCCGCCCGCAGCCTTGGCATCAAGATCGTTCGCCATCGACACGAAGCGCGCGACAAGCGCCTGGTCGCCCCTGAGCGCAATCGCATTGCTGCTGTCGATCGGTACGATCGCGAGCGGCGCGCGCGCACCCTCGCCCGCCGCCGGAACCAGCGCGGCAAGCGCGGCGGCGATTTCGCGTGCGCCGGCATTTTTCAGCGTGACGATCTGGCTGGTCGAGCTGTCGCGGTCGATGCTCGACGCGAGCGACCGGATGCGCCGGATATTGTCGGCAAAGTCGGCGACGACAAGGCTGTTCGCATTGCGGTTCGCGGTAAGCGAGCCTTGCGGGCTTACCAGCGGACGCAGCGTTTCCACCGCCGCGACGGCGTCGATATGCCTGAGACGGATGATTTCGGTGACGAACTGGTTCTGCGCCGCGCCGCCGCTGCCGATCCGGCCGGGCTGCGCCGCGGCGCCGTCGATCGGCTGGACGCGATAGCTGCCGTTGGGCCCCGGCACCGCGACGAGGCCGTTCGAGCGGAGGGTCGCGAGGAAGATTTCGAAATATTCGCTGCGCGACAATGGCCGGTCGGTGACCACCGACACCTTGCCGTTGACGCGCCCGTCGATGACGAAAGTACGCCCGGTGATCCGCGCTGCATCCTGGATGAAGGCGCGGATATCGGCATCGCGCACGTTGAGCGTATATTGCGCCTGCGCCGCGATCGGGGTGGCCGAAACGAGCGCGGCGGCGAGCATCAGGGAAAGTTTGAGGCGCATAATACCTATTTCGAAAGAAAGATGGCGACGGGAACGACGCTGGCGCCGCGTTCGACCTCGAGCGCGATGCGAGCTCCCGGCGCGAGCTGGTTGGCAAGCGCGGCGGCGTCGCTGGCCGAGCTGATCGGCCGACCACCGATCGAGCGGATCACGTCGCCGGGACGTAACCCCGCGGCGCGGAAAGCGGCGCCGTCGCCCTGCGGCTGGACGACGATACCGGTCACGCGGCCTTCTTCGATGCGCGGGACGAAGGCGACACCGGCCTTGATCGCCGCGGGGGTCATTTCGCCGCTGCCGGCAGCGGGCGTCGCGCCGATCTCCGGCGTGGGTGCGGGAAGCGCGCCTGCGGCACCGGCAACGGGCGCGTCGCCGCTCTGGTCGAGGAACAGGCTTTCGCGCGCGCCGCCGCGGTCGAGCAGCACATGGTCGAAGGCGACACCGGCCAGCGTAACGCCGGGTGCGATCTCGTCGCCCACCGCATAGCTGTTCTGCACCCCGTCCTCGCCGGCGATGATCGCCGATCCACTGCCGGTGGCTTCATTGATGTTGATGCCGAACAGGGTAAGGCCGAGCGCGGTGACCGTTGCCGAAGCCGGTCCCTGCACATTGGTCCGGAAAAAGGGGTCGAGGCTGGTGAACAGCGCGCGCCGTTCGGCGGGCGATACGATGACGGCGGCCTGCGGCTGCCAGGCGCCCAGCGGCGACAAGGGGGTGAGCAGCGTCCAGAGCAGGCGGACGCATTGCCAGATCAAGATCGCACCGAGCAGGCCAGCGAGCAAAGCCGGCCAGACCTGGTGCGGGTTCCGCTTTGCCGGGCGCAACCAGAAAGGCAGTGCGCGCGGCAACCGAACGGCCGATCCGGACATCAGCGTTGCCATGAAGTCTTCCTTGTCCCCCAACTGAAAGGCTGTGTTCGCGAATCGCCTAGGGGCGATTGATGACAATCAGTTGACGGCAAGATTACAGTTTTTTGTCAGCCGGGCGAGTCCGGTGCGCCGGAAATGGCCTCTCCCCATGCGGAGAGAGGCCTTCCCCCTTATCAGAATTTCAGCGACGCGCTGAGCGAGAAGGTGCGTCCCAGCTTGTAGCGGTTGAAGAAGATTCGGTTGTCGCCCGCTTCCTGCACTTCCTTGTAGGTGCGGCCGGTCAGGTTGCGCGCCTCGAACTTCAGTTCGATTTCTTTGTTGAGCAGGTTGATTCCCTGTCGCGCGACGAAATCGAGCTGGATGCCGGGCTTTTCCTTGAGGTCTGGCTGGCCCGACGGACCGCGGCTGGTCACGCGCGGGCTGGCGTAAGTGAAGAGCAGGGTTTGCTGCGACAGCTTATCCTGATCTTCCAGCCCGATCTGGAAGTTGACGAGATGGTCCGATTGGCCGGTGAGCGGCGCCCCGTCGAAGAAGAAGTTCGCGGCATTCTGCACCACGCCGTTGATGACGGTCGTGTCGCCGTCGCCGACCTTGATCTCCGATTTGGTGTAGGTGTAGTTGCCGATCAGCACCAGACGGCGGCTTTGCCAGAAGGGCGATTCCGATAGCGTGTCGAGCGGAAGATATTTCTGCACTTCAAGCTCGGCGCCATAAAGGGTCGCCTTCGGCGCGTTCGCGTAGCTGCTGTTCACGGACGAGTCCGAAATCGAGGTGTAGGTCTCGATCGGATTGTCGATCGACTTGTAGAAGCCGGCGACCGTCAGGCGCTGGTCGCGATCGAAATACCATTCGTAACGCGCTTCGGCATTCCACAACTCGCTGTCGGTCAGCGACGGGTTGCCACGGAACAGACGGTTCGATTCGGGATCCTGATAGACCTGTGCCACCAGTTCGCGGAACTGCGGACGGGCGATCGTTTTCGACCCGTTGACGCGCAGCTGCATGTCGGGCGCGACTTCCCAGGTCAGCGTGACGGCGGGGAGCCAGTAATCATTGTTGAGGTTTGTTTCGACGATCGCCGACGACCCGGTGCCGAACAGGTCGATCGGCACAACCGTCTGTTTCGCCTCTTCGTACCGCACGCCGGCGTTGACGTTGACGCCCGACACCAGCTCGGCCTGCACCTGCGCATAACCTGCATGGGTGGTCAGGTTCGCATCGAACGCTGCGGTGCCGTCCTGCGCCGAGGTTTCGAGCAGCGAGATGTCGTACAGCTGAATCGTCGCGTCGGAGAGCAGATAGTCGGGGCGCAGCTGCTGCACCTCGATCGGCAGGTTCGACGCGCGGAACTGGAAGGTGCGGCGTTCCGAAATACGGTGCGTGTCGGTATAGGCATATCCGACCGTCGCGCTGATCCGCGGCGCCAGTTCGTACGACAGATCGACGCCGCCCGACCACAGATCCTCGTTGAGGTCCGAAAAGGCGATCGTCGCGTCGCCGCGGTTGCCGCCGAGGTCGTTGACGAACTTGTCGCCCACCGGGTCGCCCGGCTGGTTGGTGCGAACATAGGTGAAGCCACGCTCATAGGGCGCCTCGCGCTGCGAATTGGCATAGGCGCCGCGCAGGTCGAGCTTCAGCCGGTCGAATTTGAATTCGCCGACGAGCTGCGTATTGATCAGCTGGCGCTCGTACCAGGCCGTGTCCTGCTTCATGATGTCGCGGTCCGACTGGTTGGCGTCGGTACCGAGCGCAAGGCGGGCCTGCTTCAACGTGTCGCGGATGTAGAGGTTGGTCCAGCGGATCTTATGATCGCCGAGTTCGAGCCCGAAGCCGAGCAGCCCGTTCACCACGACGCGATTGTCGGTGATGACGCGGTTATAGCTCGTCTGCGGATCGCCCGAGAGATCGTCGTTGACCGAGGTCTGCTGCAGCGTATCGCGCGTCCGCCACTTGTTGCTGATCCCCGCGGTCGCGATGATCCCGAGTTCGCCATCGGGAAGCTGGATCGTCGTGCCGCCGGTGATGCCCGCCGACCAGTTCACCGGGATGTGGTCATTCTGCTGCAGCAGCGAGGTTTCGGCGTTCACCAGTTCCATCTCGATCGCTTCGAGGTCGTCCTGGCTGAAGTCGGCACCTTCGAGGATCGGCTTGCCGCTTTTCAGCGCGGCGCTCAGCAGCGGCGGAACGTCGCGCGTGCCGTCGTCGAAGCCCGTCCAGTCGGTGTCGCTGCCATAATAGGTATAGCCGAGTTCATTGGTCGTCTCGCTGTCCCAGCCGATCCCGCCCGAGAAAGTGAGGAAGGTCTCGCGCGGGGTCGCCTTGGTCGTGAGGTTGATCACGCCGCCGCCGAATTCGCCGGGGAAGTTCACCGAGAAGCTCTTTTGCACGAGCGTCGAATCGATGACGTTGGTGGGGAAGATGTCGAGCGGAACGACGCGCTTCAGCGGTTCGGGGCTCGGCAGCGGCGAGCCGTTGAGCAGCGCGAGCGAATAGCGGTCGCCGAGACCGCGGACATAGACGAAGCCGCCGCCAACGACCGAGAGGCCGGTCACGCGCTGGAGCGAGCCCGAAATATCCCCTTCACCGGTGCGCGCGATGTCGGCCGACGAAAGCGACGACACGACTTCGGGCGTCGCACGGACGATATTGGGGGTGTAGCGGCCGGTGACGACGATTTCCTGATCGGCGCCGCCGGGAATCGAAACATCCGCTTCTTCTTCGGGCGCCGTCGTGTCGTCGGCGGCCGCTTCATCGGCGGCGGGCGGCGCATCGGCAGCGGGTTCGGCGCTGGCGTCCTGCGCGAGCGCGGCCGGCGCGACGAGCGCGGAACTAAGGAGAAGCAGGCTGGCGAAGATCGGCCGCTTGGTCATGGTGAAAATCCCCAAGGTATATGCAGGAAGGGAGCGGGCCAGCCCGTCAGGCGTGCCCGCTCCCCGTTTGGATCGCGAGCGATCAGGTCGTCGGGATGGCGCTGCAGCTGCCGCTCGACGTACCGAAGTCCGCCGTCGCCGAGTTGCAGGTCCAGCCCTGATACCAGGTGTCGTTCGCGTCGCGGACCGCGCCGACATAGGCCGTGGTGTCAAAGAAGGACGCGATCGTCTTGGCGTCGAACGCGGCGAAACCCGTTTCGGTCGCGCCATTGACGAACAGGCTGGTCAGGCTGGGCGTGTAATCGAAGCGATTGTTCGTCCCGGCGTTGAAGATCGCCTGGACTTCGGCGTCGGTCACCGCCGGGCTGCCGCCACCGCGGAACGGCCGCGCGGCGCTGCACTTCGCCGAGACCGAGAAGAAGCGCGGCGGCCCCTGTTCGTCGGCACCCGTCGTCTGCGTCGTCGAGGTGCTGTCGATGCGGAAGCACGACGTATCGGTCGTCAGCAGGCCGTTTGCGAAGGTGTAATCGGCGCCGCCGCGGATACGGATGGCAGCCGCGTTGCTGTTGTTGGCGTTGCGATGAATGAAGGTGAAGTTCGAGATCGTCACATTCTGACGCGGCACCGCCTGCTCATTGCCGTCCGAGTCGATCTCCATCATCGAGTCGCCGACCGTCCCGCCGGCCCGGCCGATCGCGATCGCATATTGGATGTTGCCCTTGTAACCCACGTCGGTGTCGAAGGCGTCATCTTCGGCGCCGGTGACGATCATATGCTTGAAGTTCGGGCGGCCGCCGAAAACTTCCATGCCGTCGTCCGAGCTGTTGTGGATCTGGATATGGTCGATCTGGGTGCCCGAACCGACGCCCGACGGGGTCAGGCCCTGCAGTTCCTTGTCGGCGCTGAGGATGAAGCCCGAATAGCGGATCTGGACGTACGACATGCGGCCCGAATTGTCGGCCGGCTGCGCACCGCCATAGAGTGCGTTCGAGGTACCCTCGGTATCGCGCTCGCAATCGACGGTGCCTTCGGCGGCGCCCGGTGCGAGGCAGTCGGTGACCGGTGCACGGCCGAGCAGCACGACGCCGCCCCAGAGCTGCGAGGTGTTGTCGCCCGCCGAACCCACGACGTTGCCGCGGCCGGTGAAAACGATCGGCTGCGTCGGGGTGCCGACGGCGTCGATCCGGTTGCCGCGGTTGACCACGAGGTACGAAACGCCCGTCGAACCGAAGATGGTAACGCCCGGATCGATCGTCAGCGTGGCGGCAGTGTTGGTGCTCGCGGCGCCCTGGTCGGTGCCGACGTCGACGCGGCCGGGCAGCGAATAGATGACACCCGCGACCTTCGGGATCGCCGTCGTCGAAGTGAAGCGCGCGGGGAAGCCGCAGTTGCGCCAGGTACCTTCGTTACCGGTGATCGTGCCGAGGTCGGTCAACTGGTCCGCGCCGGCGATGGTCGGGCAGTTCGCGGCGGGGGTCACGCCGGTCGGCGTGGGGGT
>NZ_LNSA01000045.1 GCF_001468465.1 Sphingopyxis sp. H115 | reverse complement strand
GTACCTACCCCCACGCCAACGCCGACGCCCACCCCCACTCCGCCGCCGACGGGCAATTTCAACACCGCCGAAACGCGACGGTCCGACGGAATCAATTTCCACGGCGCGATCACCGCCTATCAGGCCGGGGCTACGGGGCAGGGCATATTGGCGGCGGTCATCGACGACGGCATCGACGTCGACAGCCCCGAATTCGCCGGACGTATCTCGCCGCAGTCGGCCGATCTTGCGGGCTCGCGCGGCATCGACGGCGAAGGGACGCACGGCACCAATGTTGCGCAGATCCTGCTTGGCGGAAAGAATGATGCGGGCACTTTCGGCATCGCCTTCGACGCCAGCCTGCTCGTCCTGCGCGCCGACCGGCCGGGAAGTTGCGCGACCGAGGATCCGTCGAACGACGAAAGCGGCTGCCGTTATCCCGAAACAGCGATCGCCGCGGGGCTCGACCGCGCGGTCAGCGCGGGCGCGCGCGTCGTCAACATTTCGCTCGGCGGCGAGGATCCGCCCGGCGCGACACTGCGCACCGCGGTATCGCGCGCGACCGCGGCGGGAATCATCGTCATCGTCTCGGCGGGGAACGAGGGTGATACGAGTGCGAATGGCAATGATCCGAACAATCCCGACCGCTTCGCGCAGGGGCTCCGCGATGCCGGCGGAGGACTCGTTATCATCGCCGGGTCGGTCGACGGCAGTGGCGCGATCTCTGGGTTCAGCAACCGCGCGGGCGGCTATGCCGGCTCCTATCTCTCGGCGCTGGGCGAAGGCGTGTGCTGCGCCTATGAAAATGGCGCGCTCAAGACCGAGGGGAATTTTGTCTTTGTGCTGAACGGCACCAGCTTTGCCGCGCCGCAAGTCGCGGGCGCGGTCGCGCTGATCGCAGAGGCCTTCCCGAATCTGTCGAGCCAGCAGATCGTCTCGCTCCTCTACCAGTCGGCGCGCGATGCGGGCGCGGCGGGTGACGACGGCGTCTATGGGCAGGGCATCCTCGACATTGCACGCGCGTTTCAGCCGATGGGCGCGACAGCGCTCGCCGGCACCTCGACCGCGGTGCCGCTCGGCGCGCCGCTCGGCCTGCTCGGCGGCCCGATGGGCGATGCCGGCGGGGCGGGGACGATGGGGCTCGTCACCGACGGTTTTGGCCGCGCCTTCACCGTCGATTTCGGCGGATCGCTCGGCCCGCGCCGCCCCGACTTCAAATTGTCGGGCGCCATCGGCGGTCTCCTCCGCCAGCAAAGCGCCGCCGGTCCGTCGCTCGCGCTCTCGCTCGTTACCGCACCCGGTGCGGGCGGGACCGACGCGCTCGCGGGGCTCTCGTTCCACGACGCGCAGCGCGCGCGCACTCTCGCCGCCTCGGTGATGACGCGCATCGACGCGCGGACGCGCCTCGGCTTCGCGGCGGGCCGCGGTACCGGCGGCCTGCTTGCGGGCGAGCGCGGCGAAAGCGGCCATGCGATGCTGATCGGCGACGCTGCGCACGAAGGGCTCGGCTTCGCCGCCAGTCCGGGCGCGGGTGCACTTTTCCGCTATAATATAGATCAAAAACAATATGTTAATATATATGCGGAGCAGGGCTGGGTGTCGGGGTCGCGCTGGCAGGACGATCCGCTCCGCCGCTACCGATCGGGCCGCGACAGCCGCTACCAGCGCCTCGGCGCCGCGTGGGACGGGCGCTTCGGCCGTGTCCGCGGCGCGCTCGGCGCCAGCTGGCTCCGCGAATCGGACAGCCTCCTCGGCGCCCGCCTCGGCCCCGTATTCGGCGCCGGCGGTGCGACCAGCTTCGTCGGCGATGCGAGCTTCGGCGTCGAGGTGGGACGCGGCTGGAGCCTGACGGGCGCGTGGCGTCAGATGTGGACGCGGTCCGACGCGGGCGGTCTTGTCGCCGGCGGATCGCTTTGGTCGAATGCCTTCTCCTTCGACGTTGCAAAAACGAACCTCTTCCATCGCGGCGACCATGTCGCGTTCCGTTTCGCGCAGCCGCTGCGTGTCGCGCGCGGCGGCATCGATCTGACCCTTCCTGTCGCTTATGACTATGAAACGGGGACCGCCGACTTCGGCCGCCGGACTTATAATCTGGCGCCGACCGGCCGCGAGCTGGTCGTCGAGACGAGCTATGCGCTGCCGCTGTTCGGCGGCGATCTCGTCGCCAACACATGGTGGCGGCGCGACCCCGGCCACATCGCCGCGATGCCCGACGACAAGGGCGCGGCGCTCCGCTTTACGAGGGGCTTCTGATCGGCTTTAACGCTCCCCAATTCGAAACAGGGGATGCAGAAATGAAGCCGCTTTACGTCTTTCCGTTTGCGCTGTTCGGCGCTGCGTTCGCCGCGCCGCTCGCCGCGCAGGCGCCCGCGCGCACCGTCATACATGCCGGGCAATTGCTCGCCGAACCCGGTAAGTCCGCGCGCGGCGCCTCGACGATTATCGTCGAGGGCGGCAAGATCTTGAGCATCGCCGATGGTTTCCAACCCGTCGCGCCTGGCGCGACGTTGATCGACCTCAGGGACAAATATGTCCTCCCGGGACTGATCGACAGCCACGTCCATCTGACCAGCGACGCGGGCGGCATCGCGGGCCAGCTCGAAGAAATGACGCTCAGCCCCGCAGCGCAGGCGTTCAACGCCGAAGTCAACGGCATGAAAACGCTGCGTGCGGGCTTCACCACCGTCCGCAACCTCGGCGACGGCGACGGGGCGACTCTGGCGCTGCGCGATGCGATCGCCGCAGGCAAGGTGCAGGGGCCGCGCATCGTCGATGCGGGCGCCAGCATTTCGGGCAGCGCGGGGCATATGGACGGCTCCCTCGGTTATCGCGACGAGCTGCGCCCCTTTTTCGCGGGCGCGGGCAACACTTGCAACGGCGCCGACGACTGCCGCCGCGCTGTGCGGCTCCAGATCGGGCGCGGCGCCGACGTGATTAAATTCGCCTCGACCGGCGGCGTGAACAGCCGAATCGGGGCGGGGCTCGGCAAGCAGATGTTCGACGACGAGGCGCGGGCGATCGTCGAGACCGCGCATCTGTTCGGCAAGAAGGTCGCGGTCCACGCGCACGGCGCCGACGGCATCCGTCTCGCGATCGAGGCTGGCGCCGATTCGGTCGAACATGGGACGATCCTCGACGACGCGACGATCGCCGCCTGGGCGAAATCGAAAACCTATTATGTCCCGACACTGTCGACCGTGAACGGATATAAGGAACGCCTTGCCGCCAACGCGGCCGCCTATGAACCCGATGTGCTGGCGAAGATCCAGTGGCGCATCGGTATAACCGGGCAGAGTCTCGAAAAGCTCGTGCCGCGCGGTGTGCGCATCGCCTTCGGTACCGACGCCGGTGTGTCGAAACATGGCCGCAACGCTGACGAGTTCGAATTGATGGTCGAACATGGCATGACTCCCGTCGAGGCGTTGAAGGCCGCGACAGTCAATGCCGCCGACCTGCTCGGCCTTGCCGACAAGATCGGCAGCATCGCGCCGGGCAAGAGCGCCGACATTATCGCGGTCGCGAGCGATCCGGTCGCCGATGTACGCGTGCTCAAGACCATCGATTTCGTGATGGCGCGGGGCGAAGTCGTCGACTGATCAGAGCGCGTCTCGCAGCACCAGCCAATGGTCGAGTTTCGTGTCGAAGCCGATCGTATGCGCGGCGCTGCTCGACGGCAGGTCGATGACCGCGATGCTGTCGAGCTGCGGCAGCTGCTTCCGCCCGATCGCTGAGGCTTTGCCGCCGTTGAACGCGATCATGCGCAAATCGGGCAGGTCGGCGATCAGCGCGGCAAGATCATGTGGTTCGGCTTCACGGATCAGCGAATCGCTGCTTGTGGATCGTTCGGCGCTGCGGATCACGTCCCACAGCCCGACTCTCGCGTCGCCAAGCGCCGCCAACCTCTCGTCATAAGGCAGGTCCGCAATTGGCCTGCCCACCACCGCGCCCAGCAGGCGCCAGAACTGGTTCGTCGGATGGGCATAATATCGCCTTTCGGCGAGCGACCGCGCGCCGGGAAGGCTTCCCAATATCAGCAACCGCGTATCGGGCGCGACGTGCGGAGCAAAGCTCGTGTGGCGGACGGCGGGCATGGCGCGGCGATAACGCGTCCCGCGCGGCGCAACAATATTGCCTGCCCCTTGACCGGGGAGGGAATCGGGTCTAGGGGCGCGCTCGACCGAAAAGGGCGGTTTGCTGCCTCTTTCAGTTGCAACAGCGCTTGAACATTGCTGGCGCGGATGGAGCCTCCGGAAGATCATATCGATCTGCCGGGGTCTTTTGCTGTTATCAGGTCGGCCGTTTTCCGCCATTTTTTGGCGAGTTATCGGCCGGAGCTTCATCCACCGCGGTACAGTAACCGTTCGCTTTGATGGGCGGACATTTAAAGGTGAAGCATTCATGCCCACGATCAACCAGCTGGTCCGCAAGGGCCGGACTCCCCAGAAGGTGAAGTCCAAGGTCCCGGCGATGGACGCGAACCCGCAAAAGCGCGGCGTTTGCACCCGTGTCTACACGACGACCCCGAAAAAGCCGAACTCGGCGCTCCGCAAGGTTGCGAAGGTCCGCCTGACCAACAGCCGCGAAGTCATCACCTACATTCCCGGCGAAGGCCACAACCTCCAGGAGCACAGCGTCGTGCTGATCCGCGGCGGCCGTGTGCGCGACCTTCCCGGTGTGCGTTACCACGTCCTGCGCGGCGTGCTCGATACGCAGGGTGTGAAGGACCGCAAGCAGAGTCGTTCGAAGTACGGCGCGAAGCGTCCGAAGTAAGGACTGCTTTTTCGGCTATTTGATCATCCGTGAGCGCCTGTGCGCCCGGATGCTGTTGTAAAAGGAATTACCCATGGCTCGTCGTCGTCGTCCTGAACGCCGCGAAATTCTGCCCGATCCCCGTTTCGGGGATGTCGTGCTGTCGAAATTCATGAACAGCGTCATGCTGGACGGGAAAAAGTCCGTCGCCGAAAGCATCGTTTATGGTGCGCTCGAATCGGTCGAAGCCCGCGCCAAGAAGGAACCGCTCGGCGTGTTCCACGAGGCGCTGGCAAACATCCGCCCGAACATCGAAGTCCGCAGCCGCCGTGTCGGCGGTGCGACCTACCAGGTTCCCGTCGAAGTCCGTCCGGACCGCGCGCAGGCGCTCGCGATCCGCTGGCTGATCACGGCTGCGCGCAACCGCAGCGAAACCACGATGGCCGCGCGCCTCTCGGGTGAACTGCTCGACGCGTCGAACAACCGCGGCAACGCGGTCAAGAAGCGCGAAGACACGCACCGCATGGCGGAAGCGAACCGCGCCTTCTCGCACTACCGCTGGTAAGCGCTGCCGGGTCTTTGGCCCGTCTCGCAATCGCAACAAAACTTCCTATATCGGGGGCGGCTCCAAAGGCCTCCCCCCAAATCCAAGGAAAAGACCATGGCACGCAGCCATCCGCTCGAAAATTATCGCAACTTTGGGATCATGGCGCATATCGACGCCGGCAAGACCACGACGACCGAGCGCATCCTCTATTACACCGGCAAGTCATACAAGATCGGCGAAGTCCACGACGGCGCCGCCACGATGGACTGGATGGAACAGGAACAGGAACGCGGGATCACGATCACGTCGGCCGCCACCACCTGTTTGTGGAAGGCCGATGAGGGCAAGGGTCCCGAACATCGCCTGAACATCATCGACACCCCCGGACACGTCGACTTCACGATTGAAGTCGAACGCAGCTTGCGCGTCCTCGACGGCGCGGTCGCCGCGTTCGACGGCGTTGCCGGCGTCGAGCCGCAGTCGGAAACCGTGTGGCGTCAGGCGGACAAGTACAAGGTTCCGCGGATGTGCTTCATCAACAAGCTCGACCGCACCGGCGCCAATTTCTACTATTGCGTCCAGACGATTATTGATCGCCTGGGTGCGGTTCCGGCTGTCCTCTACCTCCCCATCGGGGCGGAGTCGGACTTCAAGGGCCTCGTCGACCTCGTCAACGAACGCGCGATCATCTGGAAGGACGAAAGCCTCGGCGCCGAATTCTTCTATGAAGATATTCCCGCCGATCTCGCCGACAAGGCTGCCGAATATCGCGAAAAGCTCGTCGAACTCGCCGTCGAACAGGACGACGAGGCGATGGAAGCTTATCTCGAAGGTAATTTGCCTGACGTCGCGACGCTGAAGAAGCTGATCCGCAAGGGCACGCTCGGTCAGGCGTTCGTTCCCGTCCTTTGCGGTTCGGCGTTCAAGAACAAGGGCGTCCAGACGCTGCTCGACGCGGTCGTCGACTATCTGCCGTCGCCGCTCGACATCGAAGACGTCCAGGGCATCAACCCGGACACCGACGAACCCGATTCGCGTGCGACATCGGATTCGGCGCCGCTCTCGATGCTCGCGTTCAAGATCATGAACGACCCGTTCGTCGGTTCGCTCACCTTCGCCCGCATCTATTCGGGCACCCTGACCAAGGGCAGCTACCTGAACTCGGTCAAGGACAAGAAGGAAAAGATCGGTCGTATGCTGCTGATGCACGCGAACTCGCGTGAGGACATCGAGGAAGCGTTCGCCGGCGATATCGTCGCGCTCGCAGGGCTCAAGGAAACCACCACCGGGGACACGCTCTGCGCGAACAACGCGCCGATCATCCTCGAACGGATGGAATTCCCCGAGCCGGTGATCGAGCTGTCGGTCGAACCGAAGACCAAGGCCGACCAGGAAAAGATGGGCATCGCCCTCAGCCGCCTCGCCGCCGAGGATCCCTCGTTCCGCGTGTCGACCGATCATGAATCGGGCCAGACGATCATCAAGGGCATGGGCGAGCTTCACCTCGACATCCTTGTCGATCGCATGAAGCGCGAGTTCAAGGTCGAAGCGAATGTCGGCGCGCCGCAGGTGGCGTACCGCGAATCGCTCGCGAAGCCGGTCGATGTCGATTACACCCACAAGAAGCAGTCGGGCGGCTCGGGCCAGTTCGGCCGCGTCAAGGTCAGCGTTGCTCCGGGCGAACGCGGTTCGGGCATCACCTTCGTCGACGAGATCAAGGGCGGCAACATCCCGCGCGAATATATCCCGTCGGTCGAAAAGGGCATGCGCGAATCGGCCGAAAACGGTCACATGATCGGCTTCCCGATCATCGACTTCGAAATCCGTCTGACCGACGGTGCCTACCACGACGTCGACTCGTCGGCGCTGGCATTCGAAATCGCGGGCCGTGCGGCGATGCGCGAAGTGGCGGCGAAAGCCGGCATCAAGCTGCTCGAACCCGTGATGAAGGTCGAAGTCGTTACCCCCGAGGAATTCATGGGCGACGTCATCGGCGACCTCAACAGCCGCCGTGGCCAGATCCAGGGCACCGACAGCCGGGGCAACGCCCAGGTGGTTGAAGCCATGGTCCCGCTTGCCAATATGTTCGGCTACGTCAACCAGCTGCGTTCCTTCACCCAGGGCCGCGCGCAATACTCCATGCAGTTCTCGCACTATGAAGAAGTGCCGAACAACGTGGCAGAAGAAGTGAAGGCCAAGATGGCCTGATAGGGTCGAAGCCGCGCGGGCTTGCACCGCGCGGCAAGACCCTCTAAGGGCGGCGCCTGATTCAGCAGGCTCGTCCAGGACTGATCAACGCAAACATCGAACAAGAAGGTTCAATATCATGGCCAAGGCTAAATTTGAGCGGACGAAGCCGCACTGCAACATCGGCACCATCGGTCACGTCGACCATGGCAAGACCTCGCTGACCGCCGCGATCACCAAGGTGCTCGCCGAAGAAGGTCTGTCGCAGAAGGTCGACTTCGAAAACATCGACAAGGCTCCCGAAGAGCGCGAGCGCGGCATCACCATTTCGACGGCGCACGTCGAATATGAAACCAAGGACCGCCACTATGCGCACGTCGACTGCCCGGGTCACGCCGACTATGTGAAGAACATGATCACCGGTGCCGCCCAGATGGACGGCGCGATCCTCGTCGTGTCGGCCGCTGACGGCCCGATGCCGCAGACGAAGGAACACATCCTGCTCGCGAAGCAGGTCGGCGTTCCGACCATGGTCGTCTTCCTCAACAAGGTCGACCAGCTCGACGATCCCGAACTGCTCGAACTCGTCGAACTCGAAATCCGCGAAGAACTTTCGAAGCGCGACTTCGACGGCGACAATATTCCGATCATCCCGGGTTCGGCGCTTGCCGCGCTCGAAAGCCGCGACGACAACATCGGCAAGGAAGCGATCCTGAAGCTGATGGAAGCCGTCGACGCCTGGATCCCGCAGCCGGAACGTCCGCTCGACAAGCCCTTCCTGATGCCGATCGAAGACGTGTTCTCGATCTCGGGCCGTGGTACGGTTGTCACCGGCCGCGTCGAAACCGGCATCGTCAAGGTGGGTGAAGAAGTCGAAATCGTCGGCATCAAGGACACCAAGAAGACCGTCGTCACCGGCGTCGAAATGTTCCGCAAGCTGCTCGACCAGGGTCAGGCCGGCGACAACATCGGTGCGCTGATCCGCGGCGTCGGCCGTGAAGAAGTCGAGCGTGGCCAGGTTCTGGCGAAGCCGGGTTCGATCACGCCGCACACCGAGTTCACCTCGGAAGTGTACGTCCTGTCGAAGGACGAAGGCGGCCGTCACACGCCGTTCTTCGCGAACTATCGTCCGCAGTTCTACTTCCGCACCACCGACGTCACCGGCGAGGTCATCCTCCCCGAGGGCACCGAGATGGTCATGCCGGGCGACAACGTCCAGCTGTCGGTCAAGCTGATCGCCCCGATCGCCATGGACCCGGGTCTGCGCTTCGCGATTCGCGAAGGTGGCCGCACGGTCGGCGCAGGGGTTGTCGCGACCATCACAAAGTAATATAGGGCCGCGAGCCGCGCGATTCGGACTGATTCGCGCGGCTCGTAGCTTAAAGGTTTTTGATGGCCGGACCGGCTTCCTGATGGGGGCCGGTACAGGCCATTTCGGCTCTTTCGCATCGTTAGACGGGATTCGACTGGAACAGTCATGGAAACGCAGAATATTCGCATTCGCCTGAAGGCCTTTGATCACCGCGTGCTCGATCAGGCCACCACCGACATTGCCGACACGGCACGTCGCACGGGCGCACTCATTCGCGGTCCGATCCCGCTTCCGACGCGTATTGAAAAATTCACCGTGAACCGCGGCCCGCATGTCGACAAAAAGTCGCGCGAGCAGTTCGAGGTGCGTACCCACAAGCGGCTGCTCGACATCGTGCAGCCCACCCCGCAGACGGTCGACGCGCTGATGAAGCTCGACCTCGCCGCGGGCGTGAACGTGGAAATCAAGCTGGCTTAAGCCAGCGCAGCCCCCGCAAAAGCGGGGGTCTCTATCGGCAGGACGCCAAGGCGGCCTGCACCGCGATAGGGTGGATACCGCCGGACAGTCTCTTTGGAGGCAATATGGTCCGGGCTGCGTCCCCCGTCTCGCCGCTTCTCCTTCAGGATAGCGGCACCTCAGCCCGGACGGGGCGATGCATCGAAATTTCGGGCTGGGAGGGTTCCGCCAAGGTTCGCCTTGGTGGGTCCCGCAAGCCGTGCGGAATGGTCCGCCCGGCCTCTGTTTAGGAGTATGGATCATGCGTACTGGCGTGATCGCGAAGAAAATGGGGATGACCCGCCTGTTTCAGGACGACGGCCGCCACGTGCCCGTCACCGTCCTGAGCCTCGAAGGCTGCCAGGTCGTCTCCGTGCGCGATAAAGAACGCGACGGCTATGTGGCCGTTCAATTGGGTGCCGGTTCGGCCAAGGCGAAGAATGTCGCCAAGCCGCAGCGCGGCGCCTATGGCAAGGCCGAAGTCGAGCCCAAGGCGAAGCTCGTCGAATTCCGCGTCGCCGATGACGCGACGCTCGACGTCGGCGCCGAGCTGTCGGCCGATCATTTCGTCGCCGGCCAGATCGTCGACATCCAGGGCGTGACCCAGGGTAAGGGCTTTGCCGGTGCGATGAAGCGCTGGGGTTTCGGCGGTATGCGCGCGACCCACGGTGTTTCGATCAGCCACCGTGCGCATGGTTCGACCGGTAACCGCCAGGATCCGGGCCGCGTCTTCAAGAACAAGAAGATGGCGGGGCACATGGGCGCGCGCAACCGTACCCAGCAGAATCTCGAAATCGTCCGCACCGACGTCGAGCGCGGCCTCCTCTTCGTCAAGGGCTCGGTCCCTGGCTCGAAGGGCGGCTGGCTGCTCGTTCGCGATGCGGTGAAGCTGCCGCGTCACCCCGAAGCCCCCTATCCGGCGGGCATCAAGAGCGCGGCCAACAGCAACGAAGCCCCGGCTGACGCGCCGGTCGAAACGCCGGTCGAAGAAACCGTCGTCGACACCGCGGCCACCGACGGCGCACAGGAGTCCTGATCATGAAGGTCAAGGTACAGACCCTCGATGGCAAGGCTGGCGCCGACATCGATCTTAACGACGACGTCTTCGGCGTCGACGCGCGTGCCGATATCCTGCACCGCGTCGTCGCATGGCAGCTCGAAAAGCGTCGTGGTCCGGCTCGCGCCGCCCGCGAACGCAGCGACGTTGCTCGCACCGGCAAGAAGTTCGGTCGCCAGAAGGGCGGCGGTACGGCTCGTCACGGTGACCGCAAGGCGCCGATCTTCATCGGCGGCGGCAAGGCGCACGGTCCCCGGGCCCGCACCTTCGGCCACTCGCTGAACAAGAAGATCCGCGCCCTCGGCCTGAAGATGGCGCTCAGCGACAAGGCGAAAGGCGGCAAGATCGTCGTTCTCGACACGCTCGAGCTCAAGGACGCGAAGACCAAGGCGCTCGCCGGCAAGCTCGGCAAGATGGACCTCGGAAATCGCGCGCTCTTCATCGACGGCGATGCGGTGCACGAAAGCTTCGCCATGGCGTCGGCCAACCTGATCGGCGTCGACTCGATGCCGGCCGCGGGTGCCAATGTCTACGACATCATTCGCGCCGACACGCTGGTTCTGACCCGCGCGGCGGTCGAAAAGCTGGAGGCACGTTTCAATGGCTAAGGCAAAAACTGTTGATGCGCGTCATTACGACGTCATCCTCGCTCCGGTGATCACTGAAAAGTCGACGCTGCTCAGCGAAAACAACGCCGTCGTGTTCAAGGTTGCGGACGACGCGACCAAGCCCGCGATCAAGGCCGCCGTCGAGGCGCTGTTCGATGTCAAGGTTGTCAGCGTAAATACGCTCGTCACCAAGGGCAAGACCAAGCGCTGGAAGGGCAAGCCCTACACCCGCAGCGACGTGAAGAAGGCGATCGTTCGCCTGGCCGAAGGCCAGTCGATCGACGTCACCACGGGCGTCTGATTGTAGGAAGAGGCGAGAGAAAATGGCACTTAAATCCTATAATCCGACCAGTCCCGCGCAGCGCGGCCTGATCCTCGTCGACAAGTCGTCGCTGTGGAAGGGCAAGCCCGTCAAGGCGCTGACCGAAGGCAAGCGCAAGACCGGCGGGCGCAACAACAAGGGTCATGTGACCTCGCGCGGTATCGCCGGCGGCCATAAGCAGAAGTACCGCTTCATCGACTTCAAACGTCGCAAGTGGGACATGCCGGCCACCGTCGAGCGTCTGGAATATGACCCCAACCGCACGGCGTTCATCGCGCTCGTGAAATATGAAGACGGCGAACTCGCCTATATCCTCGCGCCGCAGCGCTTGGGTGTCGGCGACACCGTCGTCGCGGGCAAGAAGACCGACGTGAAGCCGGGCAATGCGATGGAATTGTCGCAGATGCCGGTCGGCACGATCGTCCACAATATCGAGATGAAGCCGGGCAAGGGCGGCCAGATCGCCCGTTCGGCCGGCACTTATGCGCAGGTCGTCGGTCGTGACCGCGGCCTCGTCATCGTGCGTCTCGGTTCGGGCGAACAGCGTTATATCCGTGGCGAGTGCATGGGCACGGTCGGTGCGGTGTCGAACCCCGACAACCAGAACACCAACCTGGGCAAGGCCGGCCGCAACCGCTGGCTTGGCAAGCGTCCGCTGACCCGCGGCGTCGCGAAGAACCCGGTCGACCACCCGCACGGCGGTGGTGAAGGCCGCACCTCGGGCGGCCGTCATCCGGTGACCCCGTGGGGCAAGCCGACCAAGGGTGCTCGTACCCGTCACAACAAGTCGACCGACAAGATGATCATCCGGTCGCGTCACGCGAAGAAGAAGAGGTAAGCCATGGCTCGCTCGGTCTGGAAGGGTCCGTTTGTGGACCTTCATCTCCTCAAGAAAGCCGAAACGGCCCAGGACGGCGGCAGCTCTGCCCCGATCAAGACCTGGTCGCGCCGGTCCACCATCCTGCCGCAGTTCGTCGGGCTGACCTTCAACGTCTACAACGGCCGCAAGTTCGTGCCGGTGTCGGTCAATGAAGACATGGTCGGCATGAAGCTGGGTGAATTTGCGCCGACGCGCTTCTTCCCCGGCCACGCGGCTGACAAGAAGGGCAAACGCTAATGGGCAAGGAAAAGTCCCCCCGCCGCGTTGCGGACAATGAGGCGCTCTCGGTCGGCACGCAGATTCGCGGTTCGGCGCAGAAGCTGAACCTCGTTGCCGCGCTGATCCGCGGCCGCAAGGTCGAAGACGCGATGAACGTCCTCGCTTTCTCGAAGAAGGCGATGGCCGTCGACGTGCGCAAGGTTCTCGCCAGCGCCGTCGCCAACGCGGAAAACAACCATAACCTCGACGTTGACGCGCTCGTCGTCAAGGAAGCGAGCGTGGGCAAGTCGATCTCGATGAAGCGCTGGCATGCGCGTGGCCGCGGCAAGTCGACCCGGATCGTCAAGCCGTTCAGCCGCATCCGCATTGTCGTGCGCGAACAGGAAGAAGAGGCGTAAGATGGGCCAGAAGAGCAATCCGATCGGCCTGCGCCTGCAGGTCAACCGCACCTGGGACAGCCGCTGGTTCGCCGAAGGCCAGGACTATGGCCGCATGCTTGTCGAGGATCTGAAGATCCGCAAGTTCGTGTTCAAGCACCTGCCGCAGGCCGCGATCTCGAAGGTCGTGATCGAGCGTCCGGCGAAGCTGTGCCGCGTGTCGATCTATGCCGCCCGTCCGGGCGTCATCATCGGCAAGAAGGGCGCGGACATCGAAAAGCTGCGCAAGCAGCTCGGCGCGATGACGGGCAGCGACGTGTCGCTGAACATCGTCGAAATCCGCAAGCCCGAAGTCGACGCCAAGCTCGTCGGCCAGGGCATCGCCGACCAGCTCGAACGCCGCGTCGCGTTCCGCCGTGCCATGAAGCGCGCCGTTCAGTCGGCGATGCGTCTGGGCGCGGAGGGCATCCGCATCAACTGCGCCGGCCGTCTCGGCGGCGCGGAAATCGCGCGCACCGAATGGTACCGCGAAGGCCGGGTGCCGTTGCACACGCTGCGCGCCAATGTCGACTATGCCGAAGCCGAAGCGCACACCGCGTATGGCGTTTGCGGCATCAAGGTCTGGATTTTCAAGGGCGAGATCCTTGGTCACGACCCGATGGCAACCGACCGTCTGATGCTCGATGCGCAGACGACCGGTGTCCGTCCGGCCCGTGAAGATCGCCGCTAAGGACTGCTGACATGCTGCAACCGAAAAAAACCAAGTTCCGCAAGGCCTTCAAGGGCCGCATCCATGGCAATGCCAAGGGCGGTACCGCGCTGAATTTCGGCTCCTACGGGCTGAAAGCGATGGAGCCCGAGCGGATCACCGCACGCCAGATCGAAGCGGCTCGCCGCGCGATCAGCCGCGCGATCAAGCGTCAGGGCCGTTTGTGGATCCGCGTGTTCCCCGACGTCCCCGTTTCGTCGAAGCCTGCCGAAGTCCGCATGGGTAAGGGCAAGGGTTCGCCGGAATTCTGGGCCGCGCGCGTGAAGCCGGGCCGCATCCTGTTCGAACTCGACGGCGTTCCGGGCCCCGTGGCCGCGCTCGCGTTCGAACGTGCGGCGATGAAGCTGCCGATCAAGACGAAGGTCGTTGCCCGCCTCGGCGACACCTCGCACCTGGAGGGTTAAGGACATGGCCAAGACCGAAGATTTCAAGGCCAAGACCGACGACCAGCTCGCCGAACAGCTTGGCGAATTGAAGCGCGAGGCGTTCAACCTCCGCTTCCAGGCGGCCACCGGCCAGCTTGAAAAAGCGTCGCGCGTCAAGGAAGTGCGGCGCACGATCGCCCGCATCAAGACGCAGCAGACCGAGCGCGCGCGCTCGGCTGCGAAGTAAGGAGACTATCGATGCCGAAGCGCATTCTGACCGGTACGGTGGTGTCCGACAAGGGCGACAAGACCGTCGTGGTGAAGGTCGAACGGAAGGTGAAGCACCCTCTGTACGGCAAGATCATCCGCCGCTCGAAGAAGTATCACGCCCACGATGAGGACAATGCCATCAAGGCTGGCGAAACCGTCCGCATTGAGGAAACGAAGCCGATTTCGAAGCTGAAGACGTGGAAGGTGCTCGACAAGGTCGACACCCACAGCAAGCCCAAAACGGCTGCTGACGCCTGAGCTGATTTTCACGGAACCGCCGGGATTGCCCGGTAGGCCAAAAAAGAAGGAAATGCATCGATGATCCAGATGCAGTCACAATTGGAAGTCGCTGACAACAGCGGTGCCAAGCGCGTCCAGTGCATCAAGGTGCTCGGCGGCTCGAAGCGTCGCACGGCCGGCGTCGGCGACGTGATCGTCGTGTCGATCAAGGAAGCCCAGCCGCGCGGCAAGGTGAAGAAGGGCGACGTGCATCGCGCCGTCATCGTCCGCACCGCAAAGGACGTGCGCCGCGCCGATGGCTCGGTGATCCGTTTCGACAGCAACGCCGCCGTGCTCGTCAACAAGAACGAGGAGCCGATCGGCACCCGTATCTTCGGCCCCGTCGTCCGCGAACTGCGCGGCCGCGGCTATATGAAGATCATCAGCCTGGCGCCGGAGGTACTCTGACCATGGCGAACAAGATCAAGAAGGGCGATACGGTCGTCATCCTGTCCGGCAAGGACAAGGGCAAAACCGGCGAAGTGACGCAGAGCCTGCCGAAGGACGGCAAGGTCGTCGTCGCGGGCGTCAACATCATCACGCGCCACCGCAAGCCGAGCCAGACCAACCCGCAGGGCGGTCTTGAGCGCAAGGAAGCGCCGCTGTTCGCAAGCAAGGTTGCGCTCGCCGATCCCAAGACCGGCAAGCCGACGCGCGTTCGTTTTGAAACCAAGGACGGCAAGAAGGTCCGCGTGGCCGTGAAGTCCGGGGAGACGATCAATGGCTGACACCTATACCCCGCGCATGCGGAAGCTTTATGACGACAAGATCGTCAAGGCGATGACCGAGAAATTCGGTTACAAGAATGCGATGGAAGTGCCGAAGATCGACAAGATCACGCTCAACATGGGCGTCGGCGAAGCCACGCAGGACAAGAAGAAGGTCGAAGCGGCCGCTGCCGAGATGGAACTCATCGCCGGCCAGAAGCCCGTCGTGACCCGCGCGAAGAAGTCGATCGCCCAGTTCAAGCTGCGTGAAGGCATGCCGATCGGTTGCAAGGTCACCCTGCGCCGCGAACGCATGTATGAATTCCTCGATCGCCTGATCACGATCGCCATGCCGCGCATCCGCGACTTCCGCGGCGTGTCGGCGACCAGCTTCGACGGCCGCGGCAACTATGCCATGGGCCTGAAAGAGCAGATCATCTTCCCCGAGATCAACTATGACCGCATCGATCAGGTGCGCGGCATGGACGTGATCGTCACCACCACCGCCCGTACGGACGAAGAAGCCCGCGAACTGCTCAAGCTGTTCGGCTTCCCCTTCCCGATCGAAGCGCAGGAAAAGGAAGCCGCCTGATCCTTCGGGACCAGGCAGGCTCTTTCAAGAAGGAAAGAGAACTTAAGTCATGGCGAAACTGAGTTCGGTAAACAAGAACGAGCGTCGCAAGCAGCTGGTGAAGAAATATGCCGGCCGTTACGCGAAGCTGAAGGCGATTGCGGCGGACACGTCGCTCGACGATGGCGAGCGTCTGATCGCGCGCCTCAAGATGGCGGAAATCCCGCGTAATGGTAACCCGACCCGCATCCGTAACCGGTGCGAGCTGACGGGCCGCCCGCGCGCTTATTATCGCAAATTCCGGCTGTGCCGTATCCAGCTCCGCGATCTGGCCAACAAGGGCCTGATCCCCGGTGTTGTGAAGTCGAGCTGGTAAGGGACTGACAAGATGGCAATGACCGATCCCCTGGGTGATATGCTCACCCGCATCCGCAACGGCCAGCAGGCGAAGAAGGACAGCGTCCTGACTCCCGCCTCGACCCTGCGCGTCCGCGTTCTCGATGTTCTCCAGCGCGAAGGCTATATCCGCGGCTACAGCGAAGAAGCGCTGGGCGCCAAGGGTCAGCACAAGGGCATCCGCATCGAGCTCAAATATTTCGAGGGCCAGCCGGCGATCCGCCACGTGGCCCGCGTCTCGAAGCCGGGCCGCCGCATCTATTCGGGTTCGAAAGAACTGCCGATCGTGCGCAACGGCCTTGGCATCACCATCGTGTCGACTCCGCGCGGCGTTCTTTCGGACGCCGAAGCCCGCGAGCATAATGTCGGCGGCGAAGTGCTGGCGGAGGTGTTCTGATGTCGCGCATTGGTAAAAAGGCCGTGGAGATCCCCAGCGGTGTCACCGCCGCGATCGACGGCGGGCAGCTGTCGGTCAAGGGTCCGAAGGGCACGCTCGCGATGCCGCTGTCCGACAACATCAAATATGAAGTCGGCGAAGGCGCCATTTCGGTGCAGCCCGCGAACGATACCCGCGAAGCTCGCGCTTTCTGGGGCATGCAGCGCACGCTGGTCCAGAACCTGATCACCGGTGTGACCGAAGGCTTCACCAAGGTGCTTGAAATCACCGGCGTCGGCTATCGTGCCAATTCGCAGGGCAAGACCTTGAAGCTGCAGCTCGGCTACAGCCACGATGTCGATTTTGCGGTGCCCGAAGGCATCGAGATCAAGACGCCGGACAATACGACGATCGAGATCAGCGGAATCGACAAGCAGAAGGTCGGCCAGGTCGCGGCGGAAATCCGCCGTTGGCGTAAGCCCGAACCCTATAAGGGCAAAGGCATCAAATATCGCGGCGAGTACATCTTCCGCAAAGAAGGCAAGAAGAAGTAAGCCATGGCACATCTTACCCCTTTCGAAAAACGGCGCCAGCGCGTCCGTACCGCCCTCCGCCAGCGTGCCGCCGGGCGTCCGCGCCTGTCGGTGCACCGTTCGGGCCGCCACATCTATGCGCAGCTCATCGATGACGCCGCCGGCACAACGCTGGCTGCGGCCTCGACGCTCGACAAGGATGGCCGCGGCAAGACCGGCGCGACCACCGCGGCAGCTGCCGACGTCGGCAAGCGCCTTGCCGCTGCCGCCAAGAAGGCGGGCGTGACGCAGGTCGTGTTCGACCGCGGCGGCTTCCTGTTCCACGGGCGCATCAAGGCGCTGGCCGACGCGGCGCGCGAAGGCGGATTGGAGTTCTAATCATGGCAGACGAAATTCAGAACGCCGAAGGCGCTCCCGAAGCAGCTCCGACCGAAGGCCAGGCTCCGCGCCGCGGCCGCGGCGGCGGCCGCGATGGCGGTCGTGGTGGTCGTGACGGTGGCCGTGGCCGCCGCGACGACCGTCGCCCGCGCGACGAGGATGGCGGCGAAGAGCTGATCGAAAAGCTCGTCCACATCAACCGCGTCTCGAAGACCGTGAAGGGCGGCAAGCGCTTCGGTTTCGCCGCGCTCGTCGTCGTCGGCGACGGCAAGGGCCGTGCCGGTTTCGGCCATGGCAAGGCGCGTGAAGTGCCCGAAGCCATTTCGAAGGCGACCGCGGCCGCGAAGAAGGCAATGATTCGCGTTCCGCTGCGCGACGGCCGCACGCTGCACCATGATGGCCGCGGCCATTTCGGCGCGGGCAATGTGACGCTGCGCTCGGCGCCTGCCGGTACCGGCATCATCGCCGGTGGCCCGATGCGCGCCGTGTTCGAATCGCTGGGCGTTGCCGATGTGGTGACCAAGTCGGTCGGCACGTCGAACCCCTACAACATGATCCGCGCGACCTTCGAAGCGCTTGGCGAACAGACCAGCCCGAAGTCGGTCGCGCAGCGTCGCGGCAAGAAGGTTTCGGACCTGATCAAGCGTGGCGGTGCGTCCGACCGCGCAGCCGAGGCTGAAGCCGCGGCGGTGACGGAGTAAGACCATGGCCGACAAGAAGATCAAGATTCGCCAGATCGGTTCGCCGATCCGTCGTCCCAAGAGCCAGCGCGCCATCTTGACGGGCCTCGGCCTGGGCAAGATGCACCGCGAGGTCGAACTGGTCGACACCCCGGAAGTGCGCGGGATGATCCGCAAGCTTCCGCACATGGTGGAAGTCGTCGAGGGCTAAAATCGCGTGAAGCTCTATCGCCTGTTGACCGGTCCCGACGACAGCGCCTTTTGCGCGCGGGTCGAGGGATTGCTCAACCGGGGATGGCAGCTTCACGGGAGCCCCTCGATTACCAGCGTCGATGGCCGCGGCTATGTCGCCCAGGCCATCGTGATGGAGAAAGCCGGGCCCTATCCCGGCTTTCAGCCGTCGAGTGAAATCGAACCGGACTGAAATTTCTCGGTCCATAGCGCGAACACAGCGAAAGCGAGTGCAACCATGACTATCAAGCTTAACGAACTTCGTGACAACAATGGCGCCCGCAAGGGTCGTATGCGCGTCGGACGCGGCATCGGCTCGGGCAAGGGCAAGACCGCCGGTCGCGGCCAGAAGGGTCAGAAGGCCCGCAGCGGCGTCGCGATCAACGGCTTCGAGGGCGGTCAGATGCCGCTCCACATGCGGATCCCGAAGCGCGGCTTCAACAACATCTTCGCGAAGGATTTCGCGATCGTGAACCTCGGCCAGATCCAGAAGCTGGTCGACGAGAAGAAGCTCGACGCCAAGGCGACCATCGATCATGCCGCGCTCAAGGCGGCTGGCGTTGCCCGCGGCGGCAAGGATGGCGTCCGCCTCCTCGCCAAGGGCGAACTGACCGCGAAGCTCAATTTCTTGGTTGCCGGCGCGTCGAAGGGCGCGATCGAGGCGGTCGAAAAGGCCGGCGGCAAGGTCGAGCTGCCCGCAGCTCCGGCCGAAGCCAAGGCGGAATAATCTGGCAAAGGGGCGGCTCGGATACGGGCCGCCCCTTCGTCGTTTGACGATCTGTCATTTCCCGTTCGATGCGAACGGATGGCGCAGCCGGTATCGACGAGCTGCGTTGCAAAATAGGCCTTTCCCCTTGCGCTTCGCGATCGCCGAACGCACATAGGCGCCGGGTCGCGGGGGGCGCGGTCCGGAATATCCTCGAGGAAACTACCCATGGCCTCTCGCGCCGACCAGCTTGCTTCCAACCTCAATTTTTCGAAGTTCGGTCAGGCGACCGAGCTCAAGAACCGCATCTGGTTCACGATCGGCGCGCTGATCGTCTTCCGCTTCCTGTCGTTCGTGCCGCTGCCGGGGGTCGATCCCGTTGCGCTCGCGTCGCTCTACAGCCAGGCCGCGTCGGGCGGCGTCCTCGATATCTTCAATACCTTCTCGGGCGGCAGCCTCGAGCGCATGAGCATCATCGCGCTCGGCGTCATGCCCTATATCACCGCGTCGATCGTCGTACAGCTGGCGGCCGCGCTGTCGCCGAGCCTCGCCGCGCTCAAAAAAGAGGGCGAAAGCGGGCGCAAGAAGCTCAACCAGTACACGCGCTACGGCACCGTCGCGCTGACCGCGATCCAGGGCTATTTCATCGCCGTCGGGCTCGAATCGCTCGGCGCGAGCCAGGGCATCGCTGCGGTCGTCGACCCCGGCATGATGTTCCGCATCGGCGCGGTCATCTCGATCGTTGGCGGTACCCTGTTCCTGATGTGGCTTGGCGAACAGATCACCAGCCGCGGCATCGGCAACGGCGTCTCGCTGATCATCATGGCGGGCATCCTTGCCCAGCTCCCGCGCAGCTTTGCGCAAATGTTCACGCAGGTCCGCGAAGGCTCGATGGGCGGTGGCACGATCATCGCGGTGCTCGGCGGCGCTATCGTGATCATTGCTTTCATCAGCTTCATGGAACGCGCGCAACGCCGCGTCCTCGTCCAATATCCGAAGCGCGCGACGCAGCGGGGCGTGATGCAGGCCGACCGCAGCCACCTGCCATTGAAGGTTAACACCGCGGGCGTGATCCCGCCGATCTTTGCCTCGTCGCTGCTGCTGATGCCGCTGACGATCACCCAGATGATGGGCCAGAATGTCCAGGGCGACACCGCGACCGGCGATTTCCTGATCACGCTCAACCAGTATCTTGCGCACGGCCAGCCGCTCTACATGGCGCTTTACGCCGCGGGGATCATCTTCTTCTGCTTCTTCTACGTCGCCGTCGTCTTCAACCCCGAAGAGACTGCCGACAATCTGAAGCGCCAGAACGGCTTCATCCCCGGCATCCGCCCGGGCAAGAATACCGCCGCCTATCTCGACCATGTGCTGACGCGTATCACGGTGATCGGCGCGGCATATCTTGCGGTCATCTGTCTCGTTCCCGAATATTTCATCGCGGGATCGGGTCTCCCGTTCCAGCTCGGCGGAACCAGCCTGCTGATCATCGTGAACGTGACGATCGACACGATTAGCCAGATCCAGAGCCACATGCTCGCGCATCAATATGGCGACCTTATCAAAAAGGCCAAATTGAAAGGCGGCGTTGCGCGGCGCTAAGGTGCCCGCTACGGCAATTTGCGCCAAAGGTTGGGCAACGGGCAGAGGCAACAGGGGCTTCCATGACGCTGAACATCATTTTGCTGGGTCCGCCGGGGGCGGGCAAGGGTACGCAGGCTTCGCGCCTCGAACAGGAGCATGGCATGGTCCAGCTCTCGACGGGCGACATGCTGCGCGCCGCGGTCAAGGCGGGAACGCCGACGGGCCTGCAGGCGAAGGCGGTGATGGAAGCTGGCGAACTCGTTTCGGACGAAATCGTCTCGGGCTTGATCGGTGAGCGGCTCGACGAACTCGGCCCCGATGTCTCGGTAATCTTCGACGGCTATCCGCGCACCGCGGCACAGGCCGACGCACTCGACACGATCCTCGCGGACCGCGGCCGCAAGCTCGACCATGTGATCGAATTGCAGGTCCAGGAAGACGCGCTCGTCGACCGCATCACCGGCCGCTTCAGCTGCGCCAAATGCGGTGCGGGCTATCACGACCGCTACAAGCTGCCCAAGGTCGAGAATGTCTGCGACGTGTGCGGCAGCTCGGAATTCAAGCGCCGTCCCGACGACAACGAGGAAACGGTGCGCACGCGCATGGCCGAATATCGCGCCAAGACGGCGCCGATCCTGCCGATCTACGACGCGCGCGGCATTGTGACGCATGTCGACGGCATGTCGCCGATCGACCAAGTCAACGACGCTATCGAAACGATCCTCGCGGGCTGAGGCTAGCCAGTCTTCCCGGCGCCGGTTATTGTGGTGCAAAGGGGGAAGGGCAGATGGGATTTTCCGGATATTTTACCGCTGCTGCGATCGCGGGCGCATTCCTGTTTGCGCCCTCCGGGCACGCCAAGGTGATCGATCAGGGCGAGGGTGGCTTTACCGTCGCGCATACGGCGCAGGTCGCCGCGACGCCCGCCGACGTGTGGAAAATGCTTCGCATGCCGCAAAACTGGTGGTCGAAAGACCATAGCTGGTCGGGCGACGCTGCGAATTTCTGGCTCGATTCACAGGCGGGCGGATGTTTCTGCGAAAAATTGCCCGACAGCGGATCGGGCCTCGGCAGCGTCCAGCACGCGCGCATCGTCTTTGCAAAACCGGACGAGATGCTGCGCTTGTCGGGAGCCTTTGGCCCGCTGCAGGGCGAGGCGCTTGCTGGCACGCTGACGATCCAGATCAAGGAAACGCCGACGGGCAGCGCGCTGCGGTTCGATTATGTCGTCGGCGGTTATATGCGCTTCAAGGTCGCGGACATCGCGCCCGCGGTCGACGCTGTGATCGGCGAACAACTCGCCGGCCTTGCCAAGGCGCTTGGCGGCGCCCTGCCCCCGACGCGTGATGAAAAGGCGGCAGCGGAGGCGGCGAAAAAAACGGTTACCGAAACGCCGCCCGAAAAGGATGAGCCGGGGCTCGATGCCGCGGTCGCCGACCTCGTCGCTGAAGAACCCGAACCACGGCGTTAAGCGCCCGGCTTTCCGCGCAGCTTCGCCAGCGCTGCGAACGGTCCCGCAGCCTCTTCGCTGAGGACGCCCTTCTCGGCGAGGATGCGGTCGGCGTCGGGATGGCGCGGGAAGGGATCGAGCGCGAGCGAGAGCGTCTGCACCGCCGCTTCGCCAAGGTCGATCCGGTCGCCTTCGAGCGGGAGCAGGTCGAGCTCGTCGCTGCCGAGCTCGATTTCCTCATCCTCGCTCGCGGGTGCATCGACGTCGCGCAGGAAGCGCAGGTCGAAGGGTTCGTTGACCGTCGCGGGGACGGGCAGGTCGGTGGCGGCGCAATTCTGGATTAGGTCGGCCACTACCGCGCCCTTCGCCGCAATGCCGCCCGCGATCGTCCGAACTTCGGCGGTCAGCGCGAAACGGTCGAGGCTCGCGAGCCCCAGTCGCGCGGCGATCCGTGCGCGCGCATCGGCGTCGGCTTCGACCGCAATCGCGCGGCCGTGCGCCGCGTCGGCGATCGTCACGACCAACGAAAATTCGTGCGCTGCGCTCAAGTTGCTGCTCCGGGAAGCCGGCCGGCGGTGACGAGATCGGACACCGGCATCGCCGCCAGCGCCGCGCGCAGCGCCGCAACCTCGGCCATTACATGCGCCAACCCGGCTTCGTCGGGGGCGTTTCCGCGCCACAGGTTGCGGATCAACGCCGCACGCAATTCGTCCGAACCGTCGGCGGCGCGATAGGCGCCTAGCCGTCCGCCCAGTGCGCTCATCATCCGGCCGACCTGCTTGCCGACGACCATGTCGCCAAAGCCGATCTGGCGCATCTGGCCATCCATGTCGTTCACGAACAATTCGGTGAGTTGGACACCCGCAATCCCCTGTCCGGGGTCCGCGTCGATCCGGTGCAGCACGAGCGCCATCACGAGACTGATCATGTCGAAGCGGCCGTCGAGCGTGTCGGGAACCTGGCCCTCGGCATACCAGTGCGGCGCGCGCGCGGTGGCGACGACGGCGTCCCACAGCGGGCGGCGCGCTTCGCGCGGATCGGGCTCGGATGCGAATAATTTGCGGAGTGAAGAAAACATGGCCGACGCTTAGGCCGAATCACGGCGTCCGAAAAGGGCTGTGAGTCAGCTTGGCGCAAGCTTTGCCGCGGCATAAGCCGCTTGTGCGTGCCGACCGCTTGCGGTTAAGAGGCGCGATTGCCAGCGCCCGATATCAGGTGCGCAACGGAGATATATTGATGCCGACCCCCAAACCGAAGCTTCCCGCCCGGCCCGTGCGCCTGATCGTTGCCGGGCTGGCGCTTGCGCTGACCGCCAGCGGCTGCGCGCAGCTCAAGGGGCGGCAGGGCTATGTTGTCGACCCGATGTTGACCGAAGCGATCACCCCCGGTGTCGACAACCGGGAATCGGTGGAAAAGACGCTGGGTCGCCCGACCTTCGTCGGCCAGTTCAGCGACAATGAATATTATTATGTGTCGCGCGAAACGCGCCAGCTCGCCTTCGCCCGGCCGCGTCCGATCGACCAGCAGGTGCTGCGCGTTCGTTTCGACCCGGCGGGCAATGTCGCCGCGGTCGATCGCACCGGGCTCGAACTGGTCAGCAGGATCAGCCCCGAAGGCGACAAGACGCCGACGCTCGGTCGCCATCGCAGCTTCTTCGAAGATATTTTCGGCAATATCGGCGCGGTCGGCGCGCCGGGTACCGCCGGTCCCACCCAGTAATTTTGGCTTGAGCAGGGCCGAAGCCTAGCGGAACCGGCCCGCTCCTCCTCCCGGCCGCCCGGATTTCCTATCATGGGGGAGGTGGAAAGAGGAGCGGGCCGGATATCGATTATTGCGCGATCCCGCCGGCCGCGAGCACGGCCAGGGTGACGAGGTCCGACGCGGTCGACGCCATCGTCGCGACCTGGACCGGATTTTCCATGCCGACCAGCATCGGCCCGATCACCGCGCCGCCGCCCAGTTCGCGCAGCAGCTTCGCCGACAGGTTTGCCGATTGCAGCCCCGGCATGATCAGGACATTGGCCGGACCCGACAGGCGGCAGAAGGGATAATTCTTCATCACCTTTTCGTTCAGCGCGACGTCGGGCGCCATTTCGCCTTCATATTCGAACGCGGGCTGGCGCCGGTCGAGGATCGACACCGCTTCGCGAATGCTTTCGAGCCAGCTGCCCTCGGGATTGCCGAAGGTCGAATAGGACAGGAACGCGACGCGCGGTTCGTGCCCCATGCGCCGCGCGACCTGTGCGGTGCGTTCGGCGATGTCGGCCAGCTGCTGCGCGGTCGGCCGTTCGTTGACCGTCGTGTCGGCCATGAAGATCGTGTGATGCTGGTCGACAAGGATATGGATGCCGAACGGCGTCTTGCCCTCGGCATGGTCGATCACGCGTCGGATTTCGCGCATCGATTGCGAATAGGTGCGCGTCGTCCCGGTGATCATCGCATCGCCGAGCCCCATCTTGAGCAATAGCGAGCCAAAGATGTTGCGATCGCGATTGACCATCCGCTCGACGTCGCGGCGAAGATATCCGCGCCGCTGCAACCGCTCGTACAGCATGTCAACCATCTGCGGCACATGCGGTGAATTGACGCTGTTGTGGACCTCGAAGCTTTCGGCGTCGGCGACGCCCATCGCGCGTAGCTTGTCGTGCAGCCCTTCGCGGCCGACGAGCACCGGGATCCCGTATCCGCCGTCGCGGAACTGGATCGCGGCGCGCAGCACCACTTCCTCTTCGCCCTCGGCGAAAACAACGCGCTTGGGATTGTTGCGCGCGGCTTCATAGGCGAGCGTCAGCACCGAGGTCGTCGGGTTGAGCCGCGCGCGCAGCCGCGTGCGATATTCGTCGAGGTCGGCGATCGGCTTTTGCGCGACGCCCGTCTCCATCGCCGCCTTGGCGACCGCGGCGGGCACGATTTCCATCAGCCGCGGATCGAAGGGGGAAGGGATGATATATTCGGGACCAAAGCTCGATGCGCGCCCGCCATAGGCCGCGGCGACCTCCTCGGGCACCTGCTGACGCGCAAGGTCGGCGATCGCATAGGCCGCGGCGATCTTCATCTCCTCGTTGATCGCGGTTGCATGGACGTCGAGCGCGCCGCGGAAGATGAAGGGGAAGCAGAGGACGTTGTTGACCTGGTTCGGGTAGTCCGATCGCCCCGTGGCGATGATCGCGTCGGGCCGCGCCGCACGGGCATCGGGGGGCGAGATTTCGGGATCGGGGTTCGCCATCGCAAAGATGATCGGCGCCGGCGCCATGTCCTTGACCATCTCGGGCTTGAGCGCGCCCGCCGCCGACAGGCCGAGGAACACGTCGGCGCCGACGAGCGCTTCGGTCAGGTCGCGGGCCTCGGTCGGCACCGCATGCGCCGACTTCCACTGGTCCATGCCTTCGGTGCGGCCCTGATAAATCGTGCCCTTGCGGTCGCACATGATCACATTTTCATGTCTGACGCCCATCGCCTTGATCAGCGCGGTGCACGCGATTGCCGCCGCGCCCGCGCCGTTGACGACGACCTTTACCGTCGCCAAGTCGCGCCCGGTCAAGTAACAGGCGTTGATCAGCCCGGCGGCGGTGATGATCGCGGTGCCATGCTGGTCGTCATGGAACACCGGGATGTTCATCCGCTCTTTCAGCGCGGCTTCGATGATGAAGCAGTTGGGCGCGGCGATGTCTTCGAGGTTGATACCGCCAAAGCTCGGCGCGAGCAGTTCGACCGCTTCGATGAAGCGCTGCGGATCCTCGGTATCGACTTCGAGGTCGATCGAATCGACGTCGGCGAAGCGCTTGAACAGGACCGCCTTGCCTTCCATCACCGGCTTCGATGCCAGCGCGCCGAGGTTGCCGAGGCCAAGGATTGCGGTTCCGTTCGAAATGACGGCGACCAGATTGCCCTTCACCGTATAATCATAAGCGGCGGCGGGGTCTTCGGCGATCGCCTTCACCGGCACCGCGACGCCGGGCGAATAGGCCAGGCTCAGGTCGCGCTGCGTCGCCATCGGCTTCGACGCGACGATCTCGATTTTTCCGGGCCGCCCATATTCGTGATAGAGCAGGGCTTCGCGATCCGAAAACTGCACCTTGCTGCCGCTGTCCATTCGTCATCCTCTCGATAAAGTCACAAGATGCGCGCCCGAGCCTTTCCCCTAGCGCCGCCTCGCGAAAATGTAACCGGCAATGTTGCGTGCGGATGGCGAGGGTGATGAAGCTGGTGCGTCTGCCGTCCGAGAAGCCGGTAAGTTTTATCTTTGGGAAGGCAGCTTTGTCGGCGAAGGCATCGTCGTCGCCTAATTTCCTGCGCCCAATGCCGCCATCTCCCCTCCGACCTTGCCATGCCGCCCCCAATCACTAAGCAGGGGGGCGATGGCCGCCACCGCTCCCCGACCCGCGAACAGCAACAACGCCGCCGCCCCCGCGACACCGATGATGGCGCAATATTGGGCGCTCAAGGACAAGGCTGGCGACTGTTTGCTCTTCTATCGCATGGGCGACTTCTTCGAGCTGTTCTTCGACGATGCAAAGGCGGCGGCGTCGACGCTCGATATCGCGCTGACCGCACGCGGCGAACATGATGGGCAACCCGTGCCGATGTGCGGCGTGCCCGTCCACGCCGCCGAATCCTATCTCGCGCGGTTGATTCGCGCGGGGCACCGCGTCGCGATCGCCGAACAGGTCGAAACGCCTGCGGAGGCAAAGGCGCGCGGCGGGTCGAAGGCGCTCGTTGCGCGCGACATCGTACGCTTCGTGACGGCAGGGACGCTGACCGAGGAAAGCCTGCTCGAAGGGCGCAGCGCCAACCGGCTCGCGGCGGTGGCACAGGTCGGTAGCGAAGGCGAGGTCGCGATCGCCGCAGCCGATATTTCGACCGGGCGCTTCGAGGTCGTGGCCGTGCCAGCGGCGGCCGTCGATGCCGAGCTCGCGCGGCTCGCGCCGTCGGAACTGCTGCTGAACGAAAGCGCCGACGAGTTGCCGATCAGCGCCGCCCGGCAGGTCGTGCGCCGGCCTTCGCCGGACTTTGCGAGCACCAGCGCGCAGAAACGCCTCGAAGAATTCTTCGGCGTCCGGACCCTCGACGGCTTCGGCCAGTTTTCGCGCGGCGAGGTCGCCGCGATGGGCGCGCTCGTTTCCTATCTCGACCATGTCGGCACGGGCGGGCCCACCTTTCTCCAACCACCGGTTCGGCACATCGCCTCAGCGCGGATGGCGATCGACGCCGCGACGCGCGAGAGTCTTGAGCTTGTTCGTACGATGGCGGGGACGCGTGAAGGCAGCCTGCTCGGCACGATCGACCGCACCGTCACTGCGGCGGGCGCACGCTTGCTGGCCGAGGATATCGCGAGCCCGCTGACCGACAGGAGCGCGATCCTCGACCGGCTCGACCTCGTCGACGCGCTCGCGCGCGATGCCTTGTGGCGCGGCGAACTGCGCGCGGCGCTGCGCGCGCTGCCCGACGCCGGGCGCGCATTGGGCCGCCTCGTCGCGGGGCGAC
>NZ_LNSA01000044.1 GCF_001468465.1 Sphingopyxis sp. H115 | reverse complement strand
CTCTTCGTCCAAAGCCACATCAATCCCCAAGCCAAATCACCAGCCGCCATCTTGGCGATCAGATCGACAGCGTCGAGGTGGGGTGCTCGCATCGCTAACCAAATATTGCAGCCGCCTCCATTTTTTCGACAATGACATCTCGGCCATATCGAAGCATGCGACCGCCGAGGATGTGAGCCGGGCCCTCGAGACCGAGGCGAGCCATTATCTGGGATTTGTCGTCATCCGCCCGGTCGCCCACGCCCCGATCGGCGCCGCCGTCGTCGCCGCCGACCGGCTCGCCAGCGACCCCTCGATCATCATTGATACGATCGCGCCTTATCCCGTGCATGTGCTCGGTGCGGATCTCACCGTCGAGGGTTTCCCGCTCACGCAGCAGGATACCCGTGTCGGCGCCTGCGCCCAGGCGGCGATCTGGATGGCCGGCCGGCATTTCCATGCCAGCCATGGCGGGCCCTGGTTCTCGATGCCCGCGATCAACGAGGCGGCACTCAACCCGACCGACATGCTGACGACCCGCTCGCTCCCGGCCGGCTCGGAATTTCTGACGCCCGACAATATCGTGCGGGCCCTGCGGGCGCTCGATCGCCATCCCGTCGTGCAATTCGCGCGTCCCGATCCCGATAGCAAGAAGCTCGTCTGGGCCAAGCCGCCGCAGAATGTCGTCGCACGCTATCTCGATTCCGGCATCCCGGTGCTGATCGGCCTTCGCGGCCGCGACGGTGCTGTTGGCCATGCGGTGGTCGCGGTGGGCCGGGTCGTGCGCGAGAATATGCCCGCGGCAAACGGCGCACGTCCTTCGACGGCCGATATCGTGTCGCATCTTCTCGTCAACGACGACCAGCGCGGAACGCATCAGCGACTGCCGGTCGCGGCCGCCGACCGCAGCGATACCTATCCCTGGACGCTGGAAGAGGACGCGCTCTGGGTCATGGTGCCCCTGCCGTCGAAAGTCTTCATGACCGGGGATATCGCCGAGGAACTGAGCCGCGACCTTGTCGAGGGCTTCGTCCACAATGCAGACCGCTATCGCGAACGGGCGCAGAAGTCGGCGCCCGAAGGGAGCCCGACGCTCGGCGCCATCCTCGCCGTAGATCCGAGTTTCTACGGCGTCGATCCCGACCAGCTCGTCTCGCGCACCTATCTGACCTTCGGCTGGAAGTACAAGAAGCGCGCGCTGCGTAACCAGCTGCCCGACCCGTTCAAGGCCGAACTGCTCGGCAAGCATTTTCCACGCTATGTCTGGGTGACCGAATTCTCGCTTGCCGACGACCTCAAGGGCTATGATCCCTGCGGGCGGAAGGTGCGCGGGCACATCGTCCTCGACGCGACCGGCAGCAAATTTTTCGGCGAGAGCAATCTCGTCGCACAGATCCCGGGACTCGGTCTTTTCTGGACCTTCGATCCCGCCGACCCCGTCGCTTCGCGCGGCCTCTCCTGGCGCGCGACTAACGACGCCCAGACGTTCCGGCCGAAAGTGCGCGGATGGCACGACTTCGACCGCTGCGGGATCGCCGAGGCTAAGCCGGCCGGCGGCTGAACCAGGCGCGAAGCCAGGTCCAGAATCCATCGGCCGGCCTGTCCGCCGGCACTGCGGCGGCCGGAGGCTCGGTGCGCGCGATCATGAGCCGAACATCGAACAGCGGATCGCCGACGTCATTGGCGGGATAATGGGTGCAGGGCTGTCCGGCGATCGCCTTCAGGCGATTGCTCGTCGCGACCTGCTGCCGGTTGCCGTCATATTCGAGATAGGCCGAAGCCAGCGGCGCCTTGGTCCAGGGCGTGACAAGCTGCACGACGAGGCCGACCGCCAGCGACGCGAGCACGCCGTTCGGCCAGACCACCTGCGGCTTGCCGCCCGCGGCGCCGTAACGCTGCGCTTCCTCGGCGAGGCGCGGCTCGGACAGCATCCCCATACACCACAGGCAGGGTCCACCGGGCATAGACAGGATGGTTTGTCCCCCGATCGCGAAGCCGTCCCCCACGTCGTGCACGTCCATTCCCATGTCGATATAGGGGATCATCAGCCGCCGGCAGAAGCCCTCCAGCTCGCTCCGCGCCCGATAGGAATCGAGACCGCCCACGATGATGTCGCAGCGGGCTAGCTCTTCGCGCGCCGCTTCCCACCGGCACGGCAGGAAGACGGCCTCGGCCCCCTCGACGAGGCCGCGCACCATCCGCTCCGCGATAGAGGTCTTGTGCAGGGCCGGATCAAGATCGGCGCTTCGGCCGCCGATCAGGCGATTGAGGTTGCTGTCCTCGACGATATCGTCATCGACACATACCAGCCGGCCGATGCCTACATGGCTGAGCTGCTGGACGACATGCGAGTTGCCGCCGCCGAGCCCGACGAGGCCTACGGTGACTGAGCGGAGCTTTTCATCGCTGTCGGCGCCGAGGAAATTCTGGCGAGTGCTACGGGTCATGCGGCTTCTCCATCGAACCAGAGGGGCGCGCCGACGACGCTGAACCGGCCGATCGGGACGGGGCGCGCGTCGCGGTGCAGCCAGATATGTCCGCGCATCGCGTCTTCGCTGAGCACGATCGCGCCGTGCGGCCGCTGCGGCGAAACATTGAAAAAGTTCGGGACGAACTTGGCGTTCTCGCGGTTGTCGACGCCGCTGAAGTTCGGGCGTCCGCGGTGCACGTGCAGATGCACGTGGATCGCCGCAGTGCGCGTCTGATAGCTGTGCTGGAGCGCCTTGCGGATCGCATCGGGGCCCATCATCGCGCCCACGTTGCTGTCGTCGAGATAGTCTTCGTCGGCGACCGGGCGATAATCGCTTGCGGTGACGATGAGATCGCCGCCCGGCGCGGCGACGCCGGCGAACAGGAAGCCGACGCGTTCATAGGCGAAGGGATGGGCGCGATGGAGATCGGTCCGCACCGCTTCGACAAGGTCGTTGCCGATCTTGAAATGGATGGTCATCGCAGAGCCGCCAGATGGTTGGCCAGGATCGTGGTCCAGGGCTGCGTCGCTTCGACATTCTGCCAGGACCAAGTGAACCAGGGCCGCGTGAAAAGAATGTGCGTCGTCCAGTTGTTCACGTTCGACGGCACGGATTCGGAAAGAAAAAGCCGCGTCATATAGCCCGAATGTGCATGCGGGCTGAGAATCGCCTCGCGGGTCACCGCGCCCTGTGGCGTCGCGATCGGCAGCGCAGGGAGGTGGACGTAAGCCTGCCCGCCCTCCTCGAGCAGGCCCGCGTCCGGGTAAAGCACCCGGACGCGTTCGAACTCCTCGGCGGCGTCCATCAGGACGAACCGCCCTGGCGGACGTGGCTGACGAACTTCAGGCCTTTCACGACCTTGATCACTTCGCCGGGCTGGAGCGGCCGCATGGTGCCGTCGCTCGCCATGATATCGAGATCCCAGTCGGCCGGCACCTCAAGCTTCTTCTTCAGCGTCTCGGTCGTGTAATCCCCGCCGGGGATCTTCACCGGGTCGCCGTTGAGCTTGATGGTGACGAGGCGCGGCTCGTTCGGGCGGTCGGCGGTGAAGAAATGTTCCACGCCGTCCCCCTTGAGGCTCACCTCCGACCCCGGCTCGACGAGATCGTCCTTGCCGAACTTGGGATCGAACCAGATCTCCTTGTCCGCGTCGACTTGGGCGAGGCCCCGCAGTTCCTCCTCGCTGATCGCTGCCTTCCCCCAGGGGAAGCGGCGACCGTCGACGACGAGGAAGAAGATGCGATCGCCCTTCAAGGCGAAGAAGCGTTCGATCCCCGGGCGGTCGAGCGGGACCGGCTCGGCAAGATTGATGTCTTCGAGCATGCCGCCCTCGAGCTGCTGGAAGAGCAGATGCTCGTCGGCGGGACGAAAACCCGCCAGCTCGAGAAGGTCGCGGCCATTGGGCAGCGGATCTTCCGTGTCGAACGAGGCCTCGTTGATGCGAATGGCAAAGCGCGCGCGGCGTTCTGCGGGGTTGGTCATAACAAATCTCCCTAAACCGCGGCAAAAATGCCTTGGAGTTGACGAAACCGACATGTATCTGATGCCGGTATCGACAAAATAGGAGTGATGTCGTTTATGTCAATATACACATCGCGAAATCGACATGTCTGAGAACGACGACACCCGCGAGATATTCGCCCTTCGCCTGCAAAATGCCCGCAATCTCAGGGATATGAGTCAGCAGGACCTGGCTGTGAAAACCGGCTTGCCAGCAAGCTCGATTTCGCATTTCGAGGGCAAATCGCGCCGGCCGTCCTTCGACAATCTGTGCCGACTCGCCGATGCGCTGAGCGTCACCACCGATTATCTGGTCGGCCGCACCGAAGATGTCGGGACCTCGACGGCAGCGCAGCGCCTCAACCAGCATCTCGACAAACTCAATGACTATGATCTCGATATCGCCGAGCGATTCATCGAGGTTCTCGCCAATAAGGGCAGTGCAAGGCCCGGGAGCGAATAGAGCGGATACCGGGTGGCGCGGCGAAGGATGATATGGGCTTGATCGCGACGATTCTGGCGGGAAGTCGAAAAATCCTCCCGAAGATGACGGCTGGGAGCCGGCCGTCGCACCCATCGATCCGCGGCATGACAGCCTGCGACTCGACCTCGGAAGCATCGGGGTGGAAGCGATTGATGCGGTACAATTCGCGACGACCAAGCGTTCGGTCTATGTCATGCCCGATCATCCACGAACGTCATCATCCCGAAAATTCACGAGGGTTTGAAAGGATTTGACTTGCGCTTTGATCGTTGGCCAATGATGCGCCATCCACGAATTTGACATTGTCAGTAGTTTTTTAGATAACGCCTGACATGAGCGATGGTCCCTATCGATCCCTGAACCTTCCTTCGCACTGGAAGAAGGTAGCAAAATATGCCGAGAACGATGCGTTCTCCGAGCAGCAAATCTGCGAGGCTGTTGTCCCGGCGCTCGCTAGGGACTGGCGTCAGGGCGAACTGGCGCAGATCGCTGCTGCCATTGCAGACATAGCCGACCAAACGCAGCCCGGCCTTTTCGAGCAGCTCGACCGTCTCGAAGCGCTTGCGCAGGCAACGGCCGGCAACGGCTTTCGCCAGATTCTCGTGCATTGCGCGATGCAGCACGTCGACGCTGGAGCAAGCGGCGACGCCGTCGTCGAGGGCGCAGCCGCCGACGCACTGGCGATCTGGGCATCGCGCCATACGCGGCCAATCGAAGAACATTATCAGCGCGAATGGGACGCGACGCGTGCCGGCAATGTTCGCGCGCGCATCGAGGGCGGTTTTGCCGCGACGCGCTACGACGGTCTCGCTCGCCAGCTTCTCGGCAAGGATGCGCCTGCGGGGCAGCGCGCGCCGCGTAAGCAGGACGGCCTCGGGGAAGGACCTCCGCTATGAACTTCGCGCATCTCTCCCTCGCGGCGCCGTCGAAGGCGATCCGCGTGGCGGTAACCGAGCCCGGCGCCTCGGTGCCTGATGGCTTCACCGCATGTGAAATCGGCACCAATATCGAATTCAAGGTCGAACGGCTCGCGACCTATTTCTTCAAAGGCTGGAGCCCGCTCCTCGAAGACGCGCTCCTCGTTGCCGGCGCAGTCGAATTTTGCGATATGTCGCTCGCGCGGCCGACGCGGACCTGGGCGCGCGATATCGCGCTCACCGTGCCGGTACACGACCTTGATCGGTGGCAACGCGGCGACGTCGCGGCGGCGCTCAAGGACGCGCTCGACTATTTGACCGGCGATAGTTGGACGCTCGACTTTATCGAGCGGCGCGGGGCCGCCATTCCCGTGGGCCAGCAGTTGTTCGCTCTCGAGCATCCGGCCAGGGCGGTGATTCCGTTCAGCAACGGCCTCGATTCCTGTTCGGTTGCCGAGCTCGAGGGCCGCAAGCTCGGTCACGCGCTCGTCCGAATCCGGCTGGGAACCCACGACGGCGACATGCGGCGCAAGGAGCGCCGCAGCGAGGCGTTCGCGAAGATCCCTTACACCGTCAAAGGCGACCACAAGGAATCGAGCATGCGCTCGCGCGGGTTCAAGTTCGGGGTCGTCAGCGGCCTCGCCGCCTATCTTGCGGAAACTAATCGCGTGATCATGCCCGAAAGCGGGCAGGGCGCCCTCGGTCCGGCGCTTGCCGCGCTTGGCCAGGTCTATGCGGACTATCGCACCCATCCGACCTATCTTCGCAAGCTCGAGCGCTTCCTCGCGGCGCTCCTCGAAACCAACATCGACTTCGATCTCCCGCGCATCTGGAACACCAAAGGCGAGACGCTGGCGGCGCATGTCGACGGTTGCACGGGCGACAAGGCGTCGTGGCAGCGCACCCTGTCATGCTGGCAGCAAAGCCGTCACGCCGGCGTGAACAAGAAGCGCCGCCAGTGCGGAATCTGCGCCGCCTGTCTCCTCCGGCGCATGAGCATCCATGCTGCAGGTCTCACCGAACCCGGCGACACCTACGTGTGGGAGGATCTCTCGTCGGCGACCTTCGAGGACGGCGCATCGCCCGACTTCGACCGCGCGAAAATAACCGGCAAAATGCGCGAATATGCCATTGCAGGCACGCTCCATCTCGACCATCTGGCGGGCTTTCGAAAAGCCACCACCACCCAGACGGAGCTCGGTTTGCATATCTTCCGCCTCGCGCGCGCATGTCAGTTGTCCCATGAAGAAGCCCGGTCCAAGGTCGACGGCCTCCTAGCCCGTCACGAAGCCGAATGGCGTGACTATCTCGATGCACTGGGTCCCAAATCCTTCTTGTGGGAGTGGACGGCGTGACCTCGCCGCTCGGCGAGCTCGATTTTGCAGAGGTCGGAGAAAGATTGCGGCGGGCCCGGGACGCAGCCGGAATCACGCAGGCCGACGCTGCGGAGGCGATCGGTGTCGTTCGTCCGACGCTGTCTGCGATCGAAAAGGGACAGCGCCGCGTTCGTCTGTCCGAATTGCAGAAGCTTGCGCTGCTTTACGGGACGAGCGTCAACGCGCTGGTGCGGACCGAAGCCGTCCATGTCGACCTCGCCCCGCGCTTTCGCAAACTCCATGATTCCGAAGACGCCGACACCGCCGAGGCGGTGCAGCTCCTGTCAGACCTCGCCAGAGCCGAGGTCGAGCTCGAGAATCTGCTCGGGATCGAGCGCGTGCGCAATTACCCGCCCGAGCGGCCGATCGCGCGTGGCGACGTTCGTGAACAGGCCGAGAATGATGCAAACGAGCTCCGCCAGCGGCTGGGGCTCGGTCTCGCCCCCATCGCCGACATCGTCACGCTCCTCGAGTTCGACATGGGTGTGCGCGTTTATGTTCGCCGTCTTAAAGGCAAGATATCGGGGCTTTTCGCTTATGACGAGACGCTCGGCGCCTGCATCCTGCTCAACGCCAATCATCCCAAGGATCGCCGTACCCAGACCGCGGCGCATGAATGCGGTCATCTCGTCTCGACCCGCCGACAGCCCGAGGTGCTGCATCTCGGTGAGGTCGAGAATTCACGCGAGGAACGCTATGCCAACGCATTCGGCCCGGCCCTCCTTGCGCCCGCGCGTGCGGTTCTCCAAAAATTTCAGGAGGTTGTTGCCGGCTCGCCGGTGCTGTCGCGCCGGCATGTCATCGTGCTGGCGCACTATTTCAACATCTCCCGCGAAGCGCTCGTCCGCCGGCTTGAAGATCTGAAGCTCGTCAAGCCGGGGCGCTGGGACTGGTTCGTCGATCAGGGCGGCATCAGCGACGAGCAGGAGCGACAGGTGCTCGGCGATCTGGTTTCGCCCGATGCGGCAAAGGCCGAGGCATCGCGGCCGACGACCCTCAGGCTCGCGCTTCTCGCGGCCGAGGCTTATCGCCAGGAACTGATGAGCGAGGGCCAGCTTTCGAAATTGCTCCGCCTCGACCGCTCCGAGCTGCGCGCGATGTTCGCCGATCTCGAACTCGAAGGGAGCGATGCTGATGGCATCCCCATCCTTCCGGATTGAGCAACATCGGTCCATCATTCTGGACACCAGCGCCGCTATCAATCTCAACGCCACCGGGCAGGCGGCGCGTATCATTGAGGCACTGCCGTCGCCGATCGCGGTAACCGACATCCTCATGCGCGAGCTCGATGCAGGGCGGCGGATGGGACGCCATGACTTCGACGCGATCGAGGAGCTGCTGCGCATCGGCCTGATCGACGTCGTCGCCCTGAGCGACGAGGCCGAAGTCCATTTCGAGACGCTGGTCGTCGGAGCGACCGCAGAAACGCTTGATGATGGCGAGGCGGCCACGATCGCCCAGTCGATCGCGCAAAGCGCGATACCGGTCATCGACGAGCGCAAGGCGACCGCGCTCTGCGCGCGGCGCTTTCCGGCCCTGCAGCTGGCAAGCACGCTCGATCTCATTCTCCAGCCTTCGGTCACCGAGACAATCGGCAACGAGAGCTTGCGTCAGGCCATTATTGGCGCGCTTCGCATCGGGAAGATGCGCGTGCCCCCGCGTTTCGAACAATGGGTCGTCGATTTGATCGGGCCGGAAGAGGCTATGCGGTGCCCAAGCCTGCCGCGCAGGCTGCGCGAGATGGTGGTCCGGGCTTAGTGGGATGCGAGACGGGAAGGGGAGCGGGCCAGGGTCAATCCTTTAAACGCGGCAGACGCGTTCTCACCCACGAACGTTGATCGCCCAGTCCCGCATAATCCTGAAGCTTCGAAATCGCACCGCGATGCAGAACAGCAACTTTCGGTCGCTGCTAGTCATCTGCAGGTATTTTGCCGCGAACGGCCGGTTTCTGTGACCCGCGCCCGAAAGCGGCCTGGCCGAAATCGGCCAAAATCTCCAAAACCCGAGGACGTCCAGTTCGCATCATCTCGGTGGTGCGCGTCCGCGCTCTTTGAGCGTCAGGTCCGCTTTTCGCGTCGCAGCTCAGTTCCCCCCGAGCATTGCCAATCTTGTTTCAAGATCGACAATTCTTCTGTCGCGCTCGGCTAGCAGGGCATCGACTTCGTCGGCGTCGAGCTTGCGAGGGATATGCTGCGGACAATTGGGATCCCATGCCGCGATCTTGAACAGCAGGACACGTTCCGGAACGGCGGCGTAATCGGCAGGCATGACCGCTTCGGTCAGTGCGGCGTCGCCTTCCACCATCCACGCGTCGCCCCAAATCTTGATCCGGCGGCGGTTGGCATAGTCCATCAGGAATATGAAGGCCTTACTGTTCTCGGCAAGGTTGCCCTGAGAGATGAACTGGCGATTGCCCCGGAAATCAGCCATTGCAAGGATCCGGTCGTCGAGAGGCTTCAAGAATCCGCGCGGACCGCCGCGGTGCTGAATGTATGGGTGGCCGTCCGCGTTCACGGTTGCGATGTAGAAGCTGTTGCGCTGCGCGATGAACTCGGCAAGCTGCGGCGTTATCCGGTCGTTCCAGCCGCCACGCGCCTCCATTTTTGCATAGGCTTCGCGCGAACCGTTCTTGGCCTGAAATTCCTTCACTTTCGCCGTGAAGGCGATGTCGCTGGTCGGGCGTGCGGTATCCATAAGGTTTCGCTCCTGTAAGTGGCCCGGCGCCCGTCGCAGGATATGCATGGGCGGGCACCGGGCAATTTGTCAGAAAGTCACGAGGCCATAGCCCTGGTCGAGATAGGTCGACACATCGAGTATTCCCGGTGTGCCGGGGATGGCTTTTTCATAATCCAGTTTGAGCCCGGTCTTTCGTGCATCCTCGGTGGCACCGAACACGTCGGCGCAGCCGCCGCAAACGCCGGCGATCAGGTCGCTCACCGAACCATAAAGTGCGTGCGCCGGATGGTCGGGCTTGACCAGTTCGGCGGGCCAGCGCGTCCCCGCGCCCTGGAAAATGATCGCAACCTCTTGCTGCTTTTCCTTGAGCTCATATGCGAGGAAGAGCGCATTGAAGAGGCGGCCGAGCGCCTCGTCGGTGCCCGTTTTAGGGTCGACATAGATGATGATAGCGGTCTTGGTCATGTAAAACTCCTGTCGAGATATATTTATTACCGAACGATCGGTAAAACCGCTGCTAGAGACTCGACAGGAGCTCGTCAAGATATTAAACCGATCATTCGGTAAATATGAAAGATGTGAGCGATGGCACGTAGAGCACTGGTCGAAGATAATGAATTGTTGGCGCGGCTGGGCACGACCTTTCGAGACGTCGGATATGAAGGAGCGTCGCTTGCGCTCCTGTCGGAATCGACCGGCTTGAAGAAGGCGAGCCTCTATCATCGCTTTCCGGGAGGCAAGGAAGAGATGGGCGCCGAGGTGCTTGCCGAAGCCGGGCGCTGGCTTAGCGAACATGTCATCGTCCCCCTGGCCGGACCTGGGTCTCCGCGCGAGCGCCTTCAGTCCATGACGCGAGAACTCGACCAATTTTATGATGGCGGCCGAAAATCCTGTCTCCTCAACATGCTCTCGGCACCCATCGGCACGAGCGGGACGTTCGGCAGCGCGATCCGCGTGCTGTTCGAGGCATTTATCGACGCATTGGCCAAAGTGGCCATAGAAGCAGGCGCTGAGAAGCATGAGGCCCGAGCGAGGGCCGAACGGGTGGTGGCGTTGATCCAGGGAAGTCTCGTTCTTGCCCGCGGCCTCGGGACGGCGGCGCCGTTTCGCCGGCTGATCACGGACCTTGCCGATGACTTGCTGGGCACCGCCGAGCCCGCGACCTGAAGCCTAAGATCCGGATCGCGGCATGGACCTTCAACCGCCCTTGGGCGGCAGGTGCCCCGTTTTCACATAGAGCAGACATCCGGCGCGGCTGAACGGATTATGCTCCGATCCGTGCGGGCTGCGGATCCAGCTGCCCGCCGGATAGATTCCATTCTCGTCCTCGAAAACACCCTCAAGGACCAGGATTTCCTCGCCGCCCCAGTGACGATGCGTGCGAAATGCCGTTCCCGGACGCCAGCGTACCAACGCCGCTTGCTCGCCTCCGAACTGGTGCAAGGGTACGACCTCGAGCCCATCGAGAAGCCCGGGTCTGAACAACAGGTCGGTGGGGCGCAGCACCTTGTGTTCGTCATCGCCTGGCGCGAACTGGCGTAGCTTCACAAAAATAGTGCACCCCTGTTCGCTGAACGGCGCATGGTGCGACCCGGGCGGATTGCGGACATAGGTGCCGGCGGGATAATCGCCATGTTCGTCCGAAAAGACGCCGTCGAGAACGAGAAATTCTTCGCCGCCATCATGCTCGTGGGCGGAGAACCGACTGCCCGCAGCATAGCGTACCACGCTCGTCGCGTGCGCCGCTTCGTCGCCGACGCGGTCGAGCATACGCCGTTCGACTCCGGGCATGGGGGATTGAACCCAGCCTGGCTCGTCGGCGGCAAGGACGATGCGCTCATCGAAATCGGCGTTGATGCGAAGGAGGTCCATCGGGATCAGCTCCGCCCGGCCATCACGCCGCCATCGACATCATGGACGGCCCCGGTCGTCCAGCCTGCGCGGTCGGAGAGCAGGAACTCAATATGGTGCGCGACGTCGGTCGCACGGCCGACACGGCCGATAGGGTGGAACGCATCGAATCCTGTAGCCAGTGTCTCCTCGATCTGGTGGGGAGCGATAAAAGCGCCGTAGATCGGCGTCACCACCACGGCTGGAGCCACGGCATTGACGCGGATACGATGTTCGGCAAGCTCGACGGCGAGCTGCCTTGTCAGCGCGTGGAGGCCAGCCTTCGCCATCGAATAGGCCGAGGACGGCGTAGCCCTCACGGCCTGATGCGCCCACATCGAACCGATATTCACGATCGCGCCGCCGCCATGACGCGCCATGTTGCGCGCAACCGCCTGGGTCAGGAAAAAGGTCGCGCGGTTCAGGCGGTGATAACGGTCGTAGTCGTCATGGTCGTGATCGAGAAACGGCTTGGGGAAAAATGTTCCGGCGGCGTTGACGAGCTGATCAATATGACGGGGTTCCTTCTCCAGCTGAAGTTGGAAATCGGAAACCGACGCTTCGTCGAGAAGGTCGACGCGGTGGGTCTCGATGCGCTCGGCGCCGGCTGCGGACAAGGCGCAGGCGACGTCGACGAGTTTGTCGTCGTCGCGTCCGACAATGGCGAGCGTGCGATGTTGGGCGGCGAGCAGCTTTGCAGTTGCGAGACCGATCCCTGAAGAGCCGCCGATGATGAGAGAAAGCTTGCGGGGCATTGAACGATCCTTTTGGTCAATGGGAGAGGCGCCGCAAACGGCGCGGGCACCGCGCAGTCAGCGCCGTGCCCGCATGCGGTATTTTTCGACCGTAATTTCCTCGTCGATCGCCGCGCGGATGCGCGCCGCCGCCTCGCCGCGCACCTTGGTCTTGGTGGCGCGATAGGCCGCGACATCGACACGGCTGAGCGCGTCCGCGGCGGCGCGAACGGCACCTTCGAGTTCGCCCGCAGCGACGACATGGTCGATATAGCCGGCACGGCTTGCTTCGCTCGGCGCGAGCATCTCACCGGTAATGACACGTTGGAAATAGGGCGGCGACAGCGTGGCGCGCGCCAATTCGACGGCAAAGCCGGGCAGGGTCAGGCCGATCGCGACTTCGTTGAGTCCGATCTGGTAGGGGCCGTCGGCCGCGACCACCAGATCCGAGGCCAACAACAGGAATGCGCCCATAGGATAGGCGTGACCTGTGCAGGCCGTCACGAGCGGGATCGGGGAGGTGAACAGCGACAGCGCCAATTCGGCACCCAGATGCACCATTTCGTGGATCTCGTCAGGATCGCTGCGAGCGAAAACCTGCAGGTCGAAGCCCGCCGAGAAAATGCCGTCGCGGCCCCTGATGATCATGGCCGCAGCGTCGGCCTCGGCGAGCGCGACCGCGGCGGCAAGCGACCGCAGCACCGCAGGCCCCATCGCGTTGCGCGTGCCATCGTCAAGCGTGATTACCGCGATGGAATCTCCAAGCTCATACTGTACCGCCTGCTGCATTGTTGCCGTCCTTTTGTTGCTGGTCGACTAGAGTTCGAGCTGGGAAAGGCTTGGGTTACCGATCGGACGAGCACCCGACGGCCAGTGGAAAAGCCGGTCGGATTCGCGGATCGGCAAATCATTGATGCTGGCGATGCGGCGCCGCATCAGCCCGTCGGCGCCGAATTCCCAATTCTCATTGCCATAGGAACGGAACCAGGCGCCCGACGCGTCGTGCCATTCATAGGCGAAGCGGACCGCAATGCGGCCCGCTTCGAACGCCCAAATCTCCTTGATCAAGCGATAGTCCAGCTCGCGCGCCCATTTGCGGCGCAGAAAGGCGATGATCGCCTCGCGTCCGCGGAGGAACTCCGAGCGGTTGCGCCAGATGCTGTCCGGCGAATAGGCCAGTGCGATCTGTTCGGGGTTCTGACCGTTCCACGCGTCCTCGGCCGCCCGAACTTTCGCGATTGCGCTCTCGCGCGTGAATTGGAAGGCAGTCGTCTCGGTCATGACCATTTTCCTGGCTGGGCGGGCGGCGGACCCTATCGGGAAACCGCCCGCCCGAGGGTGGCTCAGTGGACGGCGGCAGCCCGGATTGCGGCGACCGTCGTATCGGTGTCCGCGACATGGCTGGCGATCATGCGGAAATTGGCGAGCGCGGCGGCGTAGCCGTCGAGACCCGGAAGCTGCGCCGCTGCAGTGGCGTCGGACACCACCATGACCTCGAAGCCCTGCTCGACAAGCTCACGCATGTGCGATTCGGTGCACAGATTGGCTGACATGCCAGCGAGAATGACCTTGCTAACGCCGCGCTTGCGAAGCTGGAGGACAAGATCGTTGGTCTCAGGCCCGAAAACCTTGTGCGGACTGGTGACCACCGTATGCCCGTCTTCGATGTAGGGCTTGTACTGAGCCAGCCAATCGGCGCCCGATCCCTCGAAAGCCGCGGTGGTTAGCGGCCCCTTGCGGTCGAACATGCCGATCTTATGCATCAAGGCCTCAAGCGCGCCCTCGAAGCGCCAGCCATGGTCGTGCGGATAATAATAATGCGGGGAGACGAACACCGGCACGCCGCTGGCTTTGGCCGCGGCGAACAAGCGGTCGATATGACCGATCGTTCCGTTCGCTTCGACATTTTTGCCGACGACGCCCCAAGCCACACCCGCGGGACTTAGAAAATCGTTCTGGGGGTCGGTGACGACCAGCGCCGTCGCGCCGGCGACAATGGTGAATCCCGGATCGGGCAGGCCGTCGGCGTGGGCAGGTGCAGTCGCAGGAAGCGCGGCGGTCAGCGCCGCGGCCCCAATCAGAAATGCGCGTCCGAGTCGTCGCGGAATGCGAGAGATCATTTGGAAAAATCCTTTCAAAGCTTGGCATTGCACCAGCGAACGGGTACAAGGTTTACCGATCGGTACATGCTACCTGTACCGATCGGTAAACCCTGTCAAGCGATGGCTTGGGGATGGCTTGGTTGCGAAGAGGCAACGCCTTGTTTGGGCGACCAAAAAAGTACGGCGCCCGGTGCGGCCTGTGAACGGAGCGAATGGAATGCGACCGACGAAACGCGACGAACTGGTCGAAAAAGCGACAGATGCCTTCTACCGCCACGGCTTCCAGGCGACCGGAATGGACCGCCTCGTCGCCGAAACCGGCGTCTCGAAGACGTCGATCTACAAGCATTTCCGGACCAAGGAGGATCTGATTGTCGCGACGCTACAGTTGCGCGACGCCCATATTCGCGGCTGGCTATTCCGGCGGATCGAGGAGCTGGCTTCCGATCCACGCGATCAACTGGTCGCGATCTTCGACGCGTTGGACGAATGGTTCCACGAACCCGGTTTCCAGGGCTGCATGTTCGCCAAAGCGAGTTCGGAATATCAGGACGCCAAACACCCGATCAATCGCGAGGCAAGCGATCATGTCGTGCGCCTTTCCGATCATTTTTCGGCGATTGCGGCGCGCGCAGGCTTGCGCGACCCCGACGCGATCGGACGGCAACTCGCCTTGCTCAAGGAGGGGGCGGTCGCATTGGCGACAATGGTCCACGACCGGCGCCCCGCCCGCGAAGCAAAGGCAATCGCAATCCAGCTTCTCGCCGCAGCCGCGACGGAGAGTTCCGGCTAGCGGGCGGCGAGATCGCCCAGAAATTCGCGAATGCGCTTCGCATTGACGCCGAAGTCGCTGATCCCGACCCGGCTCACCGATCGCATGTCCACAATGCTTTGCGTGCCGTCGGCGCTTGGCCGGACGCGCACGACCACATCGTCCTTGAATCGGATATATGAAGTGCTGGCGGTCGCTTCGAGCGCGCCGGCAGTGACATCATAGCGCGCGATGTCCCAGCCGCGTGCGGCCGCGAGCTTGCGGGCATCAGACAAGACATCACCGGCGGGACGCGGGATCGTGACCGGCTGGATGTCGGGATAGCCGGCGGCGTGGATGCGACGCCATGCGGCGAGGCTGCCTGTCCCGGCGAGATTGTCGGGACGCAGCGGCAAGCTCCGGAACTGCGGCGGCTCCGCGAGATCGGTCGTCACATCGTGGATCGGCGGCATATCGCGTGCGACGAGGGGCCGCGAGGCGATAAACAGAACGAAGGGCAGTGCAACCAGCAGGGCCGCAGAGGCGGCGCGGCGACTTGCTGACGGCTGTCGCCATGCCAACAGCAACGCGGCAAGCGCCGCAACGGCGGCCGCGAGCGCGAGCGCGGCGCCGGCGAGCAGCGAGAGAAAGCCGGGCATTTTCGCAATCAGATCGTAGCGCGCCAGCGTCAGACCGGTCGCGGCGATGAGCAGCGATGCGGCGGCAAGCGCCAGCGAAAACCGGCCGATCCGATTCGCCCATTTCGATCTCGCCACGGTCCATTCCTCCCCGAATTGCGGCCTCGCGCCGTCAAACGCCGATTTCCATGCCAGCCCTGGCGCCTCGACGCCAATTAAATGACGGGTGATTGTAACCGGCGCCGTCCCGGGGGCGAATAGGATATCAGCAACTGCCGGGAGCAGCCTGCGTGCGAACGGCCAAACTGACTGCCGCCCGTACGTTCCAAATGGGTCATTCGAAGCCCTCGCATCCGGCAGCCGTCACCCCCAGGGGAGCCCTGGGTCGCCGCGGATGCTGGCAGACATTTGCAGCGTAGCCGGTCCCATCCCCCCTGCCGGTCGCCGCGCCCCGCGACGTCTCCCGTCCACCGTCCGGGATATGACTGCCAGCATCCAAGCCGCGCGACCCGCGCTTGGGGTGCGGGCAAGAATCTTTGGCCTCCCGTGTAAGATATCGCTGTGCGCCGCGACCAAGGCATGTGACGAGGAAATGAAGGCAAGGGGCGGCAATCGGAATGACAATAAGGATAGTCCTCGCAGGTGGTGGTCATGCCCATCTTGCGGTGCTCGCCGACTGGATCGGTGCGCCGCCCGAGGGCACCGAGCGCTGGCTCGTGACGTCGCATCGCCAGACGGCTTATTCGGGCATGCTCCCCGGCTGGATCGCCGGGGATTACCCAGCAGAGGCGCTGACGATCGATCTTGAACCGCTCGCGCGGCTGGCCGGTGCGCGGCTGGTGATCGCCGACGTCGTCGGTCTCGATCCCGAACAGCATCTCCTCGATCTTTCGACCGGAGTGCGCCTCGGCTTCGATCTGCTGTCGCTTGCCACCGGCGGCGAAAGCGATGTTTCGCATCTGGCGGCGCTTGGTGATCGCCTGCTGCCGGTCCGTCCCGTCCTGCCTTTCATGGCCCGTTGGGAAGCCTTTGTGGCGGGACGACAAGGGCGCACGCTGACGCGCGTCGCGGTGGTTGGCGGCGGCGCCGCGGGGGTCGAACTTGCGCTCGCCGCCGAACGGTCGCTGCGCCGCCAGATCGGCGGAACGACCAAAGTGATATTGGTTGCGCCGCGCGACGCTTTGCTTGCCGGCCACAGCGAGGCGGTCCGCCGCCGGGCAGGCGACGTCCTTCGCGCTCGCGATATTGCTCTCCATGAGGGGCATGCGGCAGGCGCGCCCGACGGCCTGATGCTGCCCGACGGGACGATGTTGGCTTGCGACGCGGTCATTGCGGCGACCGGAAGCCGCCCCTCCGACTGGATCACCGATACCGGGCTCGCGGTGCGCGAGGGCGGATTTGTCGCGGTCGGTTCGGACCTGCGTAGCGTGTCGCACCCCGACATCTTCGCGGCGGGCGACATTGTTTCGCGAAGTGACCGCCGCGTCGAGCGCTCGGGGGTCCATGCGGTGAAGGCCGGCCCGGTGATCGCCGCCAATTTGAAAGCGGCGCTTGCCGGTACGCCGATGCACGACTATATCCCCCGGCGTCGAACGCTTTACCTGCTGGCAACCGGCGACAGGCGCGCCATCCTGTCATGGGGAAAACTGACCGCCGGCGGACATCTGGTCTGGCGGCTCAAGGACTGGATCGACCGCCGCTTCGTCGAACGCTACGCCGGGTTCGGGCAGTTTCGCTCATGAAGGGGGTGGCGGCTTTGCTTCAACATATGATCACGCGCCCCGTGATCGCCAATGCCCTGCGCGTGTCCGCCGTCGTCGGCACCATCCTCAATGCCATCAACCAGGGCTCTGCGATCTGGACTGGCGTCGGCATCGATTGGCCGCGTCTTGCGCTCAACTATGCGGTGCCGTTCCTCGTCGCCAGTTACAGTGCGGCGCGCATTTGCCAGGCGATGGAGGGCTGAATGAGGCGCCCGCCGCAACCGCGTCCATCGTCAACGCCGATCGATCCGGCGTTTGTTGCGCGCGTGCGCGGCGACCTGCTTCGCTTCGCGCGTCTCCAGCTCGGCAGCGACGACGAGGCCGAGGATGCCGTACAGGAAGCACTCGCCGCGGCGCTGCGCAACGGTGATCAATTTCGCGGCGAGGCGGCGCTCAAGACCTGGGTAATCGCGATCCTGAAGAACAAGATCGCGGACCTCTTGCGCCAGCGCCGACGCCGGCCGCTCGGGGCAAGCGAGATGGCAGCCGAAGCGGATGGCGGCGCGCTGCCGGCGCTGTTCGACGAGCGCGGCATGTGGCGCGAGGCGGCGCGGCCCGCAGCATGGGAAGATCCCGAGGCGGGGCTGCACAGCGACCAGTTCCTCGCCATCTTCGACGCCTGCCTCAATCGCCTGCCGGCCCAGCAGGGGCAGGTTTTCATGATGCGCGAGGTGGTCGAACTTGCCACCGACGAAATTTGCGACGAGCTCGGGCTCACCAGCGGGAATATCCATGTCATCCTGCACCGCGCGCGGCTCGCGCTGCGCGCCTGTCTGCAGCATCACTGGTTTGCGGAGGAAGTGCGATGATGCTCAATTGCCACGATACGACATTCCTGATGTCGCAGCGCCGCGAGCGCGATCTCAGCTTTTCGGAGCGCATGAAGCTGCGGCTGCACGCGGGCATGTGCCGCCACTGCGCCAATTTCGAACGGCAGCTCCCGCTCCTTGGCGAGGCCGCGAAACGCCTCGCGGCGCAAGAGGATGATCATGGTGTGTAAGCATTGCCCGTCTCGTGCGACCAATCTCGCCAAAGGCCTCCCGCCGGAAGGAAGATCATGAACAAGCGTTTCGTCCTGCTGCTGCTGCTCGTGCTGGCGCTTGCCGCATGGGTGCATTTCGACCTCGGCGACTGGCTGACGCTCGAAGCCCTGAAATCGCAGCAGGCGGCGATCGACGGCTATTTTAGCGCCAACCCGCTGCTCGTGGCGGGGCTATTCTTTCTTGTCTATGTCGTGCTGACCGCGCTTTCGGTCCCCGGCGCGGCGATATTGACGCTCGCCGCAGGGGCGATCTTCGGTCTCTATTGGGGGACGCTGATCGTCTCCTTTGCCTCGACGATCGGCGCGACGTTCGCGTTTCTCGCCTCGCGCTATCTGTTCCGCGACGCCGTCCAAGCCCGCTTCGGCGATCGGCTACGGCGCGTCAATGAGGGCATCGCCCGCGACGGCGCCTTCTATCTGTTCTCGCTGCGGCTCGTGCCGGTCTTTCCTTTCTTCGCGGTCAATCTGCTGATGGGGCTGACGCCGATCCGCACCGTCACCTATTTCTGGGTCAGCCAGCTCGGCATGTTCCTCGGGACCATCATCTATGTGAATGCAGGCACCCAGCTCGCGCGCATCGATGCGCTGTCCGACATCGCCTCGCCGGGCCTGCTCGCTTCTTTCGCCGCGCTCGGCCTGCTGCCCTGGATCGGCAAGTGGATCATGGCGACGATCAAGCGTCGCCGCATATATGCGCGCTTCAAACGCCCGCGCCGCTTCGATCGCAATCTCGTCGTGATCGGCGCCGGCGCGGCGGGACTGGTCTCCTCCTATATCGCGGCGACGGTGAAGGCGAAGGTGACGCTCGTCGAGGCGTCAAAAATGGGCGGCGATTGCCTCAACTATGGCTGCGTGCCGTCGAAGGCGCTAATCAAGTCGGCGCGCATTGCCGAGCAGATGCGGCATGCGGACCGTTACGGACTTGTGTCGGCGTCGCCGCAGATCCGTTTCCGCTCGGTGATGCAGCGCATCCACGACATCATCGCAGCGATCGAGCCGCACGACAGCGTGGAGCGCTATACCGAGCTTGGGGTCGACGTGGTGCAAGGCTATGCCCGGATCGTCGATCCCTGGACGGTTGAAATCGCGCGCAATGACGGCGAAATCCAGCGGCTCACGACGCGGGCGATCGTCATCGCAGCGGGGGCGGAGCCGGTCGTCCCCGATCTGCCTGGGCTCGCCGATTCAGGATATCTGACCAGCGATACGCTGTGGGAGGAATTTGCGGCGCGCGACACCATGCCGCAGCGGATCATCATCCTGGGCGGCGGGCCGATCGGCTCGGAGCTCTCGCAGGCTTTCGCGCGGCTCGGTGCCGACGTCTCGCAAGTCGAACGCGGCGCTCGCCTGCTGCCGCGCGAGGACGAGGAGGTGTCCGAGCTGGCGCGCGATGCGCTCGAAGGCGCCGGCGTCGAGGTCCTGACCGGGCATGAAGCCTTGCGCGTCGAAGGGACCGAGAGCGATCGGCACCTGATCGTTCGCCATGCCGGCGGCGAACGCGCGATCGCATTCGACGCGCTGATCGTCGCGGTCGGGCGCAAGGCACGATTGTCGGGCTATGGGCTCGAGGATCTCGGCATCGAAACGCAGCGCACCGTCGTGACCGATGAATATCTCGCGACCGTTTATCCCAATATCTATGCCGCGGGCGATGTCGCCGGGCCCTATCAGTTCACGCACAGCGCGGCGCACCAGGCCTGGTACGCCAGCGTCAACGCACTGTTCGGCCAGTTCCGGCGCTTCAAGGCCGATTATCGCGTCATCCCATGGACGACCTTCATCGACCCCGAAGTCGCTCGCGTCGGGCTCAGCGAGGCCGAGGCGATCGAACGGGGCGTTGCGGTCGAGGTCACGCGCTACCCGCTCCACGAACTCGACCGTGCGATCGCGGACTCGGCGACCACGGGCTTCGTCAAGGTCCTGACCCCGCCGGGCAAGGACCGGATCCTCGGGGTCACGATCGTTGGCGAACATGCCGGCGAACTGCTCGCCGAATATGTGCTCGCCATGAAGCATGGTCTGGGCCTCGGAAAGATTCTCGGGACCATCCACACCTATCCGACGATGGCCGAGGCGAACAAATATGCCGCGGGCGAGTGGAAGCGGGCGCATGCCCCCCAGCGCCTCCTCAAGCTGGTCGGGCGCTATCACGACTGGCGGCGCGGATGAGGCGTGACGGGAAATTGTCGCAGCGGTGTAACCGTGCGGCAAAAGGCTTCGAACCTGTAAGGATGCGCGGCCTGTTTTTCCTTTTGCTGATCCTGTTTGCAGGCGTGACCGCCACGGTGATGCCCGCGAGCGGTTTTGATGCCATATCCAGCGCGCGATGCTGTGAAAGCGGCTGCCCTCTGCCTGACGGCTGTGAGCAAGCCTCGATGGCGTGCAAGCGCGCCTGTTCGGCCGCGGTTCTCCCCGCAAACCCACAACCGGACGCGCCGGCGCCACTCGCCTTCACCGAACGTCATGCGGGGGTTCGCTTGAACTCCTTGACGCGAAATCCACCCGTTCCCCCGCCGCGCGGCTTCGCGATATCCGACTTCAACAAATCGATATCAGGAGAATTGACATGAAATTTGCTGCAAAACTTCTCGCCATCACGGCGCTGCTGTCTTCGGGAACCGCCTATGCGGCGGCTCCCGCGGCCGTGGTCCAGGCTTGCTGCGCGCTTGCCGCGTGCTGCGGTTTGCCGTGCTGCTAAGACGCTAGGCGGGCGGGGGCCGGCTATCCGGCCCCCGCCCAAGCGCGCGAAGGCGCGCGCTCAATTCTGAAAAGAAGGACGACCGATGAAAGCCCAATCGCTGCTCTTGCTCCGGATCGGAACCGGATTGCTGCTCGTCGTGTGGGGCATGATCCGCCTCGCCAGCCCCGACAAGGGCGCGGGCGTCAGCGTCAAATATTATGCCGGGCTTGGCGCCAGCGATACGATCCAGCTCGTCTGGGGCGCGATCCTGCTGGTCGTCGGATTGCTCACAATTCTCGGGCTGTTCCGCCGCTTCGCCTATACAGCGCAAGCGGTCATTCTGGTGACGGGGGCGCTGTCGATATGGAAATATCTGCTCGACCCCCTCGGTCTCTGGCTCCTCGATCGTGAGAGCAGCCAGGTCCTTTTCTTTCCCTCCCTCGCGGTCGCCGGCGCGACCCTCGTGCTGCTCGCTTTTCGCGACGAAGACCGGATTGCGCTCGATCGCATGCTGGCGCGGCGCGGCTAGCGGGCGCGTTCGAGCATCGCCACAATCTCGTCCTCGCGCGTCGCGGCGCTTGCCGCGACGCGCAGCGAGCCTTTGTAAATGTGGAGCATGCCATAGCGCTTCGCGCCGATCCGTTTCCAATCGGCATCGGCCGTCTTTTCGCTGATGCTAAAGAAGAGGGTGTCGCGGTACCGTTCGCGCTGCAGCAGCCCCGACAGGACGGGGCCGCGCACGCGGCATGGCAGGCACCAGGGCGCATAGGTTTCGACGACGATGGTTCGTCCTTCGCGTTGCGCCTCGGTGAATCGGACCGCGTCGAAGGCCGTGGGGCTTGCGGAAGCCGCGCTCACGGCGCCCGGGGTTGCGGCGAGCAGAATTCCAAGCGCGGGCCAGATGGGCGCCATATACGCATCTCCTTCGTCATCAATACGCCCGGGACCGCGCGCCGGTTACAGGACGTCGCCCCAAATCGGCATTGCAGCGACTGTAAGGAATGGCGCCGCACGGCGACCAAGGGGCGAACAATCAGAAAAATGCGCAACGGCGCCTTGTCCATGGAGTGAAACTTGACCCTTTTCCCGCGTCTCACGGCCGGTGCCGCCGCATCGGTTCTTGCAATCGGCTTTGCGCTGCCTGCCGCCGCACAGCAGGCCGGCATCCAGATTGCCGTGGTCGCCGACGACGGGCGCCCATTGGCGGATATCGACGTGCTGGTCGAGAACCCGGGCATCGGCTTGCGCCGCATTGTGCGAAGCGACGCGCAGGGACTGGCGCGGATCGAAGGACTGACCACGGCCGGCGAATATCGCGTGTCGGCGCTGGCAAACGAGCGCTTTGAGTCAGGGGAGCCCGCGCGCCTTTCGTTACGTGCCAATTTTTCGAGCAGCGTGACGTTGCGGCTTGCCCCCGCCGGGACCGCGATCGTCGTCACCGGCAAGCGCGGCATCACCGCGCTCAACAGCGTCAACGCCGAGGTGTCGGCATCGCTCGGCGAAGAGGAGCTTGCCGCGCTGCCGATCGAGGGGCGCGACGTGCTCGGCGCGCTGGTCCGGCTCCCGGGCGTCGTCCCGTCAACCGGCTTCTTCCCCGAAGCGCCGTCGATCTCGATCAACGGCTCGAACGGCCTCGACACCAATTATCTGATCGACGGGCTCGACAATAACGAGAATTTCCTCGGCGGGATCAAGTTTCCGGTGCCGCTCGGCTTCACGCGCGAAGTGACCGTGCTCGCGAACAGCTATTCGGCGGCCTATGGCCGCACCGCCAACGGCATTGTCAACTATACGACGCCATCGGGCACCAATGATTATCATGGCGAAGTCTATGCGCTGGTACGGCCGGGGCGTCCGTTCGATGCCCGCTCGCCCTTTCCGCGCCGCGACCTTTCGGGCAACGCGGTCGGTGAGAGCTTCGAGCGCTATCAGGCCGGTGCGAGCCTTGGCGGACCAATCGCGCGCGACCGCACCTTCTTTTACGCCAATTTCGAATATACGCGCGATCGCAACGTCCAGATCGTCGATGCTCCTGCGCTCGGCACCGTTGCCAATGTGACCGGCAACAACCAATTCTACCTCGGATCGGTGCGGTTCGATCACCGCCTGACCGACGACTGGACGGTTGGGCTGCGCGCCAATGTCGGCCGCGTTACCATCGATCGCCCCGGCGGGGCGCTCGGCGGTGGCAACGTCATCTTTCCGTCGGCGGGGTCGGACCAGGACCGCTTCTCGACCCTGGTTGCGGCGACCGCGAGCTATTCGGGCGATGTCTGGAGCTATGACGGCGCGCTCCAGTTCAGCCGCTTCCGCTGGAATTACGGCAAGCCGAAAGGGCCCGCGGGGCCGCAGGTCGCCATCCGCGATCCGAGCGGGCTTACGGTCGGCGTCGTCGGCCACCCGGGTTTTGTCTTCGACGATGTCGAGGAGAGCTGGCAGACGACGCACCGCTTGCAGCGGCGGCTCGGCAACCATCGCTTGCGTTTCGGCGCGGACCTCATCCATTCCAATTTTTCGCTGCTCGGGGGCGGCAATCCCGACGGCAACTACACCGTCGATCTCACCGCTGCCCAGCTTGCCGGGCTTACAGCGGGTGGACAGGGGCTCGCGCTTTCGGCGGACGATGTCCTCGCGCTCGATCCCGCGGTCGCCAATTATTCGGTCGAGCTCAGACCGCAGTCTTTCGGCACCGGTCAGACCCAAATCGCCTTCTATGTCGAGGATGAGTGGCAATTGTCGCCGCGCCTCACCGCGACCTTTGGCGTGCGCTGGGACTATGACAGCCTGACCGCCAAGGGCGGCGGCGGCGGCGATTATGACAATGTCGCGCCGCGCTTTGCGCTCAACTACCGGCCCGATGCGCGCTCAACATTGCGCTTCGGCGCGGGCATCTTCACCGGCAAACTCTCCTATGCCGTGATTTCGGACGCGCTCCAGCGCAATACAACCTCGGCGGGCTTCCTGACCCAGCTGGGGTCACTGCAGGCGCAAGGCTTGATTCCGGCGGGTACCAATCTGTCCGCATTGACCTTCGACGGTAATCTTGGCGTGTCCCCGCCCTGTGCGACGGTCTCGGCCTGCCCAACCCCCGCGGAGGTTCAGGCGTTGCGCGGGACCGCGACCCTTGGCGAAGCGCGCATCCTCAGCCCGACCGGTTATCGCAGCCCGTGGAGTCTCCAGCTGAGCGGCGGCTATCAATATCAGGCGAACGACACGCTGACCCTGAGCGCCGACGTCATCTATAGCCGCACGCACAATCTCGCCCGGCTCCGCGACCTCAACGCGCCCGCGCCCTTCACGCCCAATCTCGCCAATCTGACCGACGCCAATATCGCGTTGCTGCGGGCGCAGGCTGACAATGCGGCGCGGTTCGCGCTCGCCGAGGCGCTCGGTCTTGTTCGCTCGCAGGCGACCGCCGACGCGACCCGTCCCGTGGCGCTCGTGCCTGGCGGGACGCGCCAAATCACCGTGTCGGAAACGGCGGGCGAGTCCGAATATAAGGCGCTGATCCTGCAGCTCGCCAAGGCACGCGGCAGCGATGCCTACGCGTTCCGCTTATCTTATACTTTGTCGAAGCTCAGCAACGATACCGACGACATCAACTTCCGGGCCTCCAATTCGAATGACTTCTCGGCCGAATGGGGACCGTCGGCCAACGACCGCCGCCACGTCATTTCGGCGGTTGGCTATCTTTATCCGCTTGAGGGTCTGACATTGAGCGTCGCCGGTCTTTTCCAGTCCGGCCAGCCGGTGAACCTCGTCCCCGACGCGCGGATCTTCGGGACGCAGGATCTCAACGGCGACGGCGCCTCGTTCGGCGAGAATTTTGTCGGCAACTCGGACCGCTATCCCGGCGCCGCGCGCAATTCGGCGCGCTTGCCCTGGTCGGCGACGGTCGATGTCGGGGTTCGCTATGCGGTCCCGGCCTTTGACGGCCGGATCGAACTCAGCGCCGATGTCTTCAACCTGTTCAACGCCAACAATGAATCGGGCTTTGCGAATGCCGCGACAACGTCCAATCAGGTGCAGTTCGGAGGCGGGGCACCATTCGTGCAGCGCAATGCCGGGCCGCCGCGCCAGTTCCAGTTCGGCGCGGCATGGAAATTCTAGGGGAGGAATAGGCGGATGGCGTGGCTCGCAAACCTGCAGGGACTTGTCGGCCTGACGGCGATCCTGCTGCTGGCCTGGCTCCTCTCCGAGGATCGCCGCGCCCGGCCCGGTTGGCGCTGGATCGGCGGCGCGCTGCTGCTCCAGCTCGCCATCGCCTTCGCGGTGACCCACATCCCCTTCGTCTGGACCCTTGTCGGTTTTGCCAATGGCGCGGTGGCGGCGATCGAGAAAGCGACGCTCGTCGGGTCTAGCTATATGTTCGGCTATACCGGCGGCGCCCCGATTCCGTTCCTGCTCAAGCCCGGCGCCGAGCCGCCGGTCGTGATCGCCTTCCAGATCCTGCCACTGATCATCGTCTTTTCGGCGATCTCGGCGTTGCTCTGGCACTGGGGCGTGCTGCGCGCGCTGGTTCGCGGGCTGTCATGGGCGCTGCGCAAGACGCTTGGGGTCAGCGGGGTCGTCGGCCTTGGCGGAGGCGCCACCATCTTCCTCGGCGTCGTCGAATCGCCGCTTGTGCTGCGCGCCTGGTTCGACCGGATGAGCCGCGCCGAACTGTTCATGATCATGGTGATGATCATGGCGACGATCTCGGGCGCGATCCTCATCCTGTATGCGACAACCCTGGCGAAGACGGTGCCGAACGCGGTCGGCCACATGATCGTCGCGTCCCTCATTTCGCTTCCCGCCGCGGTGCTGGTCGCGCGGATCATGGTGCCGGGCGACGGATCGCCGGGCGCCGATGCCGCCGAGCCCGACCTTGCCTACGAGAGCAGCATGGACGCGGTCATCCGCGGCACGATGGAGGGCGTTCAGCTCGTCCTCGCGGTGATCGGTATCATCATCGTCGTTTTCGCGCTCGTCAATCTTGCCGACCAGCTGCTCGCGCTGCTGCCGCCCGCCAATGGGGCGCCGCTGACGCTCCAGCGCCTGTTCGGCTGGCTGTTTGCGCCAGTAATGTGGGCGATCGGCGTTCCCTGGGATCAGGCGCCTGCTGCGGGCGGGCTGATGGGGACCAAGGCGATTCTCAACGAATATGTGGCCTATCTCGGCCTTGCCGCCATGCCCGCGGGAACGCTCGATCCGCGCAGCCTGCTGATCACAACCTACGCGCTTAGCGGGGTCGCCAATCTCGCGAGCGTCGGCCTCCTGGTATCGACCGTCGCGACATTGGCGCCGGCCCGCCGCCGCGATGTCGCCGAGCTCGGGATGAAAAGCTGGGTCGCAGGCAATATGGCATCGGCGATGACCGGGGCGGTCATCGGCCTCGTGACCTGGGCGTAAAGCGATGTTCGATGCGCGTCTTCGTCCCCTGATCGATCCGCCGCTGAATGCGGCGGGACGCCGGCTCGCCGCCTGGGGGATTGGCGCCGATGCGGTGACCCTTGCCGGCATGTTCGCGGGACTCGCGGCCGCGGCGGCCATCGCCGACGGCCTTTACGCGGCAGGGCTCGCGCTTATTCTCCTCAATCGCCTGCTCGACGGGCTCGATGGCGCGGTCGCGCGCGCGACAGGGTTGACTGATTTCGGCGGCTATCTCGATATCGTCGCCGATTTCGTCTTCTATGTCGCGGTCCCGGTAGGGTTTGCGGTGGCGACGCCGCACAACAGCTTCGCTGCCTTGCTGCTGGTCGCGGCCTTCGCGCTCACCGGTACAAGCTTTCTTGCCTATGCGACGCTCGCCGCGAAACGCGGCGTCGAGACTGCGGCGCATGGCCGTAAGAGTTTTTTCTACAGCACCGGCCTCGCTGAGGGGGCGGAGACGATCGCCTGCTTCGTGCTGATGTGCCTGATGCCCCAGCATTTTCTCCCGATCGCCGCAATTTACGCCGCGCTTTGCCTGATCACTGTCGTTCAGCGATCGGTGACCGCCTGGCGCATGTTTCGTTAGGAAAATAGCATGTCCATATTTCCCTCGCTCCCGGACGACGCCCAGCTCGCCGACGTGTTCCGTCGATTTGCCAAGGGCGTTCCGGCGCTCCTTGCCTATCATGACGATATTTTGCGCGACCGCTCGCCGCTGACGGTCGCGACGCGCGAACTGATCGCGGCCTATGTGTCGGGACTCAACGCGTGTACCTATTGCCATGGCTCGCACGTGCTCGCCGCCGAAGCTTTCGGCATCGACCCGGCATTGCTCGAAAGCCTGCTGCACGATGTCGAGGCCGCCGCGATCGATCCGGCGCTCAAGCCGCTCCTCGCCTTTGTCGCCAAGCTCACCCGCGAGCCTGCCAAGATCGGAGCTCGCGACGCAGCAGCGGTTTATGCCGCGGGCTGGAGCGAGGATGCGTTGTTTGCAGCGATCAGCGTCTGCGCGCTGTTCAATTTCATGAACCGCATCGTCGAGGGCGCGGGCGTCCGTATCGACCCGCTCGCCGAGGGCAAGGCCGAGCGCGCGGCGCGCGTGGCGCGACTGGCGCAGGGCGAAATCGCGTCCGGCGCCCATGCGGCGGAACGCAGCTATTCATTACTGGCCGAGAAATGGGGGCTGGAGTCGGGGCCGGCATAGCACGCCGCGCCGGTGCGCTGCACTCGCCGCCCGGTCTTATTGCAAACGGCGGGGCGCGGCGGGCCGCGCCCACAACAGCCCAAGCACGGCGGCGGCGGCAACCATGACGATCACCGCGGCATTGACGCCCGCGATTGTCAATTCACTGCCATCGCTGTGTCGCATCGAACCGCCATAGGTCGGGCCAAGCACAAAGGCGGCGAGAAAGCCCAGCACTACGATCAGCCCCAGCGCCGCTGCACTGCGAATGTCGGCGCGCCGCCAGGCGAGCCACAGGCAGACGAGGGCAATCATGCTGTTGGTGCCGAGCTGCCAGACTTCATGAAGGCGCGCATGGCCGGGCCACATGGGGTTGAAGACATGGGTGGCGTTGATTTCGAGCAACGGCACGACAAGGCCGAAAGTTGCGACCGACAGGCTGAGCGCGATCTTCTTTAGCATGGAATATCCTCTCTTCGGTCGGGTTTATTTGCACGCGGGTCGGCTTTTGATGCGCCGAAACGCCCGCACCGGACTGGCCGGCGAGACATTTCGCCAAGAAACCCCACCGCCGCTGAATGCGACCCGGCGGCGATGGGGTTCCGCCGGCGTTACGGCTCATTCGCACGGCTTTGGGGGCTGTTTGCGAACGGGCCGATGCCGGAAGGCAGACGACCCGACTCAGGCAGGCGGCGTCCAGGCGCGGCCCGCGAAGGCGGGGTCGACTTCGGTGTGGAAGATGTGGTTGCTGTAGTTTGAGATGATCTTCGCGCTCAGCGCGAGGATGATGCCGAGGATGTGGGTTTCCTCATATCCCGCAGCGAGAAACGCCTCGGCTTCGGCCGGCGACGGAGTGCCGCGGCTTTCGGTCATCGTGGCGGCAAAACGGCGAAGCGTCTCGAGCTTTGCGTCGGCGATCGGCTGATCGGCGCGGATTGCGTCGGTCACCTCGGTCGGCACCTTCGACATGGCGTCGGCGACAAAGCTGTGTGCGGCGACGCAATAATGGCACTCGTTGACGCGGCTGATCGCCAGCAGCACGATTTCCTGCTCGACGGGGGTAAACCCGCCTTCGCTGCGGAACTTGCCGTAGGCGAAATTATAGCTTTCGAGCAAAGCGGGAAGATTCGCCATCGCGGCGTACATGTTAGGGTCAGGACTTCTGTGGTTGCCGCCCGTGATGCAAGAGGGTTTCTGACCTTTTGAACTGGTGATCGAGTGCGGTCTTCTGTCAGGCCTAGATTGCGGCGCTTTCAGGGACCGCTGGCCGGTATGGTGATCCGCGGATCAGGTCCAAATCTCATTGGCGAGCTCGATTTGCTCAGAGTCCTGAACTGGTTTTCCTGATCCAGATCTGTTCGATCATTCTGCCCATTCGGGTCGTCGCCTTCTCACACCCCTTCCATCCAGCCTGTCTGGGGAGCCTGGTATCAGGCAGCCATGACCGGCATCGGATTCTTGTAGTCTTCGTTCTTTGTCAGCATGGCCCAAATCTGGCGCGCCATCTTGTTGGCTAGTGCGATGGCGACCAACATGCGCGGCTTACGGGCCATCATGCGCGCCAGCCATGAGCTTTCCGGGATCGCCTTGCGTCCCATCCAGTTCAATCGCGACATGGCACCAATGATCAGCATCTGCCTGATATCGGCCTGGCCGGCCTTGGTGACCCGCCCGAGCCGTTCCTTGCCGCCTGATGAAAACTGGCGCGGTACCAATCCAAGCCACGCCGCAAAGTCACGGCCGTTGCGAAAGCTCGTCATGTCAGGCGCGAAGGTCTCCACTGCCATTGCCACCAAGGGGCCGACGCCAGGCATGGTCTGCAATCGCTTCGACACCGGCGTGGCGGCTGCGAGTTCCTTGATCCTTGCGGTCTTCGCATCAATCCAGCCGCTGAGCACAGCAAGCTGCTCGAGCATCGCGAGGCACTCCTCGCGCATCAATGCCGGTAGGTCGCTGTTGGGCGCCTCCAGGATCGCGCGGATGCGACCGACGTGCCGGATGCCCTGAGGGATAACGTGCCCGAACTCATACAAAGCTGCCCGCAAGGCGTTCACCGTCTCGGTCCGCTGACGCACAAGGCGCTGGCGTGATCGATACAGGATCGCAGCGCTCTGCTGAGCCTCGCTCTTGGGTTCAACAAAGCGCATCTCGGGCCGCTGGGCCGCCACCACAATCGCCTCGGCATCGGCTGCGTCGTTCTTCTGGCGCTTCACAAATGGGCGCACGTAGCGAGGCGCGATCAGTCTGACTTCGTGACCAAATCCGCTCAGCACACGCGCCCAGTAATGAGCGCTACCGCAAGCCTCCATTACGACCGCGGCGGCTGGCTGTTGGGCCATGAAAGTGGGAAAAGCCTGCCGCGACAGTTTGCGTTGAAACCGCATCTCGCCGTTCATCGACGCCCCGTGAACCTGGAAAACAGACTTTGCCAGATCCACACCAATCATCGTATCGATACTCATGGTTGCCGTCCTCTCCGTTCGTAGCTTGAACCCAAACTACGCTGGCACATCTTGATGCCGTCAGGGAGGGCGGCAACCACCCCATCTCATTGATCAGAGCCAGAAGATGACGGTTGCGGCGAGAGCCACGGCAGAGAAGGAGGCCTTCGGGCACCGATTGTAGCGCGTCGCGACCCGCCTCCAGTCCTTCAGGCGGCCGAACAAGATCTCGATGCGGTTGCGGCGTTTGTAGCGGCGCTTGTCATATTTGACGGTTTTGTTCCGTATTTTCCGGCCCGGGATGCAGGGCGTGATACCCTTCTCCTGCAGGGCGTCGCGGAACCAGTCGGCATCATAGCCTCGGTCGGCCAGCATCCATTGCGCGTTGGGCAGACTGTCGAGCAAAGCGGCCGCGCCAGTGTAGTCGCTGACCGGTCCGGCGGTCAGGAAGAAGCTGATTGGACGACCATTCGCATCACTCACGGCATGAAGCTTGGTGTTCATGCCGCCTTTCGTCCGGCCGATCAGGCGTCCTGGACCCCCTTTTTTACCCGCAGGCTCGACGCCGTGCGGTGCGCTTTAAGATAGGTCGCGTCGATCATGATCGTTTTGCGCTCGGGAGCCTGAGGTGTCGCCAGGCCTTCCATTATGCGGATGAAGATGCCTTTGTCGCTCCACCGCTTCCAGCGATTGTAGAGCGTCTTCGCCGGGCCGTATTCCCTCGGCGCATCGCGCCACCTCAGCCCATTGCGGTTGACGAAGATGATCCCGCTCAAAACGCGCCGATCATCAACGCGCTCGCGGCCATGGCTCTTGGGAAAATAGGGCTGAAGCCGAGCCATCTGCTCGTCCGTCAGCCAGAATAAATCGCTCAAATTCAGGCTCCTTCGCAGCCGCCTGAATCACAGCCATCACCGCAAATCAATGGGTCCTGACCCTAAGAGCCAGCCTCGCGAATACACGTGAATATTGTCGCTGTCATATGCGTCGGACCGCCGTCTGGAGGCTTCGCCGTTGTGTTCCCAGACCTTTCGGCAGCCCGAGCGCACGGCCACGGCCACGGCTACGCATCGCATCGCGTATAAAATATATGCGCCGCGCATATAGACAAAGCTGCACACTATGATTATATGCGTCGCGCATACTTATTTCGCCTCTCCCAGGAACGCGGTCTTTCGTTAGCGTCCGCGCTCGTGGTGTAATTTCCGGTGTAGGCGATGGTGTATTCCGGGGTGGGGCATGCCCCACCCCGGAATGCGGCGTCGCTGGTGGCCAC
>NZ_LNSA01000043.1 GCF_001468465.1 Sphingopyxis sp. H115 | reverse complement strand
CATTTGATGAGCCCGGCGATGGTCGCGGCAGCCGCCGTGACCGGCCGATTAACCGATGTGCGTCTGCTCGCCGTGGAAGGGGCCGCCTGATGGAGCGTTTTCTTCGCCTGTCGGGCCGCGTGGCAGTCATGCCGGCAGCCAATATCGATACCGACGTCATCATGCCCAAGGCGTTTCTCAAGGGCATCGATCGATCGGGGCTCGCCATCGGCCTGTTCCACGATCTGCGTTTCGATGAAAATGGCGCGGCACGCGATGATTTCATCCTGAACCGCAACGATATGGCGGATACGCGCTTCCTGCTCGTTGGGCCCAATTTCGGATGCGGGTCGTCGCGCGAACATGCCGTGTGGGGAATGCTCCAATATGGCATTCGCGGCATCATCGGCTCCTCATATGGTGCGATCTTTGCCGACAATGCCGCGAACAATGGCCTCCTCCTCCTGTCGCTGCCGCCCGAACAGGTGGCGGCGCTGATGGCCGAGCTCGACGACCGGGTCGGCGAAATGACCGTCGATCTCGAGGCGCAACGGATCGAGGCGGGCGGCTATGCGGGCGAATTCGATATCGACCCGGCGACGCGGCGCGCGCTGATGCTCGGCCTCGACCGGATCGGCGAGACGCTGACCCACGCCGAACAGATCCGCGCGTTCGAGAAAGCCTATCTTGGCCGCAAGCCGTGGCTTATGGGTGCGGACAGCAATGAGCCCTAGCCCCGAATATCCCGAACTCATGCCGGGCTTCAGCTGGCAGGACGTCGATGCGGACGGCGTAACGATCCGCGCCGCGGTCGGCGGATCGGGGCCGCCGCTGCTGCTGCTCCACGGCCATCCGCAGACGCACCTGACTTGGTTCAAGGTCGCGCCCGTGCTGGCGAAGCGCTTCACCGTCGTCGCGACTGACCTGCGCGGCTATGGCGATAGCCAGAAACCGCCGGGCGATCCCGCGCACGCCAATTATTCGAAACGCGTGATGGCGGCCGATCAGGTCGCGGTGATGGCCGCACTCGGCTTCGATCGCTTCGACGTCGTCGCGCACGATCGCGGCGCGCGTGTCGCGCACCGTATGGCGCTCGACCATCCGGACCACATCGCGCGGCTCGTGCTGCTCGACATCGCGCCGACCGCGACGATGTACGCGCAGACGAGCAAAGAATTTGCGACGCGCTATTTCTGGTGGTTCTTCCTGATCCAGCCGTTCGACCTGCCTGAACGGATGATCGCCGCCGATCCCGACTATTTCCTCGACCGCCACCTTGCAGGGCAGATCAAGGTAGACGGCGCGCTCGATCCGCGCGTCGTCGCCGAATATCGCCGCTGTTACCGCGATCCGGCAACCCGCCACGCGATCTGCGAGGATTATCGGGCGTCGGCGAGCGTCGACCTCGAACATGATGCGGCCGACGCCGGCCGGCGGGTGGAGGCGCCGCTGCTGCTGCTATGGGGGCAATATGGTACGGTCGGCACCTTGTTCGACGTCATCGAAAGCTGGCAGCCCAAGGCGCGCATCGTGCATGGCCGCGCTTTGCCTTGCGGCCATAGTCCGCAGGAGGAGGTGCCTGACCGCCTGTTGCAGGAACTGGACGCCTTCCTGATCTGAAGGGGCAACAGGGACGCGAGGGGAGGCGATCGTATCGTTTTGTTTCTGCGACGACAGGCCGTTCCCGATCCGCGACGAATCGTGCGCCGACCATTGACCTCGATCCCGCGCCGCCTACGTGGGCGCGGATGCTCTCCTCTCCCTTGCTCGCCTCGAACCACCTTTCCCGCGCCGCCATGACCGCCCCGACCATCCTGCTTGTCGAAGACGACCCGCCGCTCCGCACACTTACGGCGCGGGCGCTCCAGGAAAATGGCTATGTCGTTCGCCCCGCCGCAACGGCGGCCGAAATGTGGGCAACCTTCGATGCCGGCCCGATTGACCTGATCCTGCTCGACATCATGCTGCCGGGGACCAGCGGCATCGACTTGTGCAAGATGATCCGGCAGCGCAGCAGCGTTCCGATCATCTTCATCAGCGCGCGCGCTAGCGAGACCGACCGCGTCGTCGGCCTCGAACTCGGCGCGGACGATTATCTGGCCAAGCCCTTCGGAACGCGCGAACTGGTGGCCCGCGTTCGCGCCGTGCTGCGTCGCGGCGTCGTCGACGAGCGCCGCGAGACGCCGTCCAATTGTGCCGAATTCGACGGGATGACGGTCGATTTCGCCCGCCGCCAGCTCTTTTCCCGCGATGGCGCGATGATCCCGCTGACCGGCGCCGAATTCGATTTGCTCGCCAGCTTTTTGAGCCACCCGCTGCGTGTGATCGCGCGTGAACGCCTGATCGAATTGTCGCGGACCCGGATCGGCGATTCGTCCGACCGCAGCATCGACGTTCTCGTCAGCCGGCTGCGCCGCAAGCTGGCGGACGATGATCGGCCGGCGCCGTTCGTCACCGTCCGGGGTGTCGGCTATATGCTGAATGCCAGCGTCAACCGGCTTTGATGATCGCGCGTCCGTCACTCGGACTGATCGGTCGCATCGTCGGGATCATCCTGCTGACGGTGACGATGGAATTTGTCGTCAGCACACTCTTGTACGAGCGCGCGGGCGAGTTTTCAATCAAGGAGGATGAAGCGCGCCGGCTCGCCGAGCATCTGGTGATCGTTCATCGTCTGGTCGACGAGCGGCCCGCGGCCGAACGCCCGGCAATCGCCCGCTATCTTTCGACCGATCGCTACAAGGTCCATTGGCAGCGCACGGCGCCCGAACGCCATATACTTTCGGCCGAGCTGCGGCAGATGCGCGACCAGGTGGTCGAGTGGGAGCCGACGCTGGCAAGCGCCGGGCTGCAATTGCAGCTGGCCTCGCCGGTCAGTAACGACAAGGTTGCCGGCCAGATCAGCTTGACCGACGGCAGCTGGGTCCATTTCAAGATGTACGGGCTCGAGACCGGCTGGGCCCTGAAATTCAACCGGATCATGCTGGCCCTGATACCGGCCATCGCGTTTGCCATTTTGGGCGGCCTGCTGGTTCGGCAGACGTTGCGCCCGCTCAGGACATTGGGCCATGCGATCGAGAGCATGGGGCAGGGCGAGCGTATTGTTGTGCGCGAGGAAGGGACGAATGAGGTCCGCCAACTGATCCGCGCCTTCAACCAGATGCAGGATCAGATCAGCCGGATGATCGCCGATCGTACGCAGGCGCTCGCCGCTGTCGGCCATGATTTGCGCACGCCGCTCGCGCGGCTCCAGCTGCGCATCGACGGATCCAACGACACCGACCTGCGCGCCTCCTCCGAACGCGATATCGCCGAGATGGAGGAGATGATCGCGTCGGTGCTCGCCTATCTTGGCGGCGACGAGGATTCAGAGGCGCCGATGCGCGTCGATCTGGCCGTCCTCGTCGCGACATTGGTCGACGACATGACCGATCACGGCCATCGGATATGCTATGAGGGGCCCGATCACCTTGTCGCGACGCTGCGCCCCAACGCATTCAAGCGGGCGGTCGGCAATTTGATCGAGAATGCGATCCATTATGGCGAGGACGTCCGGGTCGGCCTGTCGGGCGATTCCGGGCGGATCGTGCTGCGCGTCGAAGATAACGGTCCCGGCATTCCCGCTGAATCCATTGCCGACGTGTTGCAACCCTTCGTCCGGCTCGATGCCGCGCGCAGTCGCAATACCAAGGGGCTGGGGCTCGGCCTCGCGATCGTGTCGCGGATGGTCGAACGCGAAGCCGGGGAGTTCACCCTGACCAACCGGATCGAAGGCGGCCTGCGCGCCGAGATCGCCTTGCCGCGCCCCGGTTCGGCCAAGCCGGTACCGCGGCAGCAATAATTCCTTACATTCATGCTGCGCCGCAGCAATCGAGGCCGCCTATCTGCCTCCTTCCAACGGTCGGGCCGCTGTCCCGCCCGCCCCCCAGCGAAGGAGTATCGGAATGAACGAGCTGATCGGACGCGTCTTCCATTTTGAAAAGCAGGTTTTCCCCAGCAACCTAGACCTGTACGCCAAACTCGCCACCGACGGGCAAAGCCCCAAGGCGCTGATGATTTCCTGCGCAGATTCGCGCGTCGTGCCCGAACATATCATGCAGGCGCAGCCCGGCGACCTGTTCGTCTGCCGCAACGCCGGCAATATTGTGCCTCCCTTTGCGACCGCGAACGGGGGCGTGTCATCAACGGTGGAATATGCCGTCCTCGCGCTCGGCGTGCGCGACATCATCGTGTGCGGTCATTCGGATTGCGGCGCGATGAAGGCGCTCGTGCACCCCGAAAGCCTCGACACCATGCCCAATGTCGCCGCCTGGCTGCGTCACTCGCACGCCGCCCAGCGCGTTGCGGCGGAAGGCTATCCCGAAGCCGAAGACCATCAGCGCGTGCGGATCGTCGCTATGGAAAATATCGTCGCGCAGATCGCGCATCTGCGCACGCATCCGTCAGTCGCTTTGGGGATCGCGCGAGGCGAAATCTCTCTGCACGGCTGGTTCGTCGATATCCATGCCGGCGCCGTGCTCGGCCTCGACGGCGAAACGGGCCGTTTCGTGCCGATGCGCGATGATCGTCCGCTGCCGGTGGCGCTCGCCGCCGGGCCGCGTCGCGCCGCCGACACGCTGCCGCTGGTCGCCGCCGAGTGACATCGATGACGTCGCAGTCCCCCTCCAACTGGCTGGCGCGCGACCTCACCGCGTCGGTCGTCGTCTTTCTCGTCGCGATGCCGCTGTGCATGGGCATCGCCATCGCGTCGGGCGTGCCGCCCGAGAAGGGCCTAATCACCGGCATCATCGGCGGTATCGTCGTCGGCCTGCTCGCGGGGTCGCCGCTGCAGGTCAGCGGTCCTGCGGCGGGTCTCGCGGTGATCGTTTTCGAAATCGTCCAGCGCCACGGCCTCGCCGCACTCGGGCCGATCCTCGTCGTCGCCGGGCTGATCCAGTTCCTCGCCGGGGTGATGAAGCTCGGTGGATGGTTCCGCGCCATTTCGCCTGCGGTCGTCCACGGGATGCTCGCGGGGATCGGCGTGCTGATCGTCGTCGGTCAGTTCCACGTGCTGTTCGACGCCAGTCCGCTCGCCAGCGGGCTTGAAAATCTGGTCGCGATCCCGGGCCGCGTTCTCGGTCTCGACGGACCGGCCATACCTGCGCTGTTCATCGGCCTCGTCGCGATCGGCTGCACGTTGTTCTGGGACAAGAAGCGTCCAGCCGCGCTGCGTTTGCTGCCTGGCGCGCTCATCGGCGTCGTCCTTGCAACGCTGATCGCGTCGTTCGCGGGGCTGGACGTGGCGCGCGTCGACGTGCCCGAATCGATCACCGCGGCGATCGCGCCGCCGACGATGGCGGGGCTTGGCGCGATGCTGACCCCGACGCTGATGATTACGGCGATCGCGATCGCCTTCATCGCCAGCGCCGAGACCCTGCTGTCGGCGGCGGCGGTCGACCGGATGCACGACGGCGTGCGCACCGATTACAACAAGGAATTGCGCGCGCAGGGCGTCGGCAATTTCCTGTGCGGCGCGGCCGGCGCGCTGCCGATGACCGGCGTCATCGTCCGCAGCTCGGCGAACGTTCAGGCGGGTGCGGTCACGCGGATGTCCGCAGTGCTCCACGGGATCTGGATCCTGGCGCTGGTTGCGGCGATGCCGTGGCTGCTGCGCCAGATTCCGATGGCGGCGCTCGGCGGGATCCTTGTCGTCACCGGCTGGAAACTCGTCAGCCTGCGCCACGTGCGTCACCTGCTCAAATCACACGGCCCGCTGCCCGCGGTGATCTGGGCGGCGACGCTCGTCATGGTGGTCGCGACCGACCTGTTGACCGGCGTTCTAGTCGGGCTTGCCCTGTCGCTGGTCGAGATCGTCCCCAATATGCGGCGGCTCAAGCTCGACGTCGACCAGAGCGAAGACGACGATGGTCACGAGCTCCGGCTCGCGGGCGTGGCGAGCTTTGTCTCGTTGCCCAAATTGTCGTCGGCGCTTGACGCGTTGCCCGCCGATCGCCGCGTCAGCATGAATCTGTCGGGCCTGCGCTCGATCGACCATAGTTGCGCGGAGCTGCTCGCCGAATGGTGGCAACGCCGCCGGTCGCGCGGCGGCGAGGTCGAAGTGCATGGCGCGCAGGGCCGCCTCGCTACCTTGCTAGCGCATTGACGGTGTGGCGGGGCGACCATGGTCGCCCCGCCACCACAATAGCCGCTGCAAAGTCCGGGATCGTCGCCCCCCGATCGTCGCCCGAAGGCGGAGCGGGGGCTGGTGCCGGCTGTCAGACTCGAACTGACGACCTACCGCTTACAAGGCGGTTGCTCTACCAACTGAGCTAAGCCGGCGCTGTCGGTCCCCTAAGCATTTTTTGGCGGGATGGAAATATCCGACAACCGAAATTTCGGCCGGTCGTCACACGATGCCAAAGGTCCAGCCTTCGGTCCGGGCCAGGCGATCGGTCAGCGGGGCAGGGGACCAGGGCGCTGGCTCGGCCGCGATCGAACGCAGCCATGCGGCGGAAAGCAGCGCATCGGCGGCATGGTCGCTGATCGGTCCGCGGGTGTGCACGGGAGGCGAGCCCAGCCTCGCAAGCGCCGCGTCGAGCGCTTCGCCGTCGCGGATCTTGCTGCGCCCGGGGGGCAGACCGGCGGCCCGCGCGGCGAGACTGGTATAGATTTCGACCAGCAGCGGGCCGGTGCGCGGCACCGGATCGACCGGCCAGAGCGGCATCCGGCCGCGCAACCGATGGAGCAGGCGCATCCCCGACAGGCTGGCCTTGCCGACCTGTGCCGCGCCGACAAGGTTGAAATTGCTGACGCTCGCGGCCTGCTTCGTCTCGCGCTGATGCTGTTCGACGATGCGCAATCGTCCGCCGCCGGGAAGAAACAGGTCGCCGACGTCGCCGCCGCTCTGGCGGAAATGCCGCCTTGCATCGGCATGGGCAAGGAAGCTTCCCGCCTCATAATGCGGATCGGTCGCCGCCAGCCGTTCGACCAGCGCCCAGAGCCCCGGCATGTCGGCTGGGCTGTTCGTCCATTCGGGGAAATAGGCGCCCCGGTCCATGAACGCGAAGGCCGCCGAAAAATCGAACCCAACCAGCACATCGTCGCCAGCCGCTGCGGCCGCTTCGAGCCAGCCGAGGATTTCGGCGCGCGACCAGATATGGCCGGGCCGGACCAGCGCCGGCGCCGCCTTGCCGCTGGCGACGGCAAGCGCGATCCCGCGCTGGCGTTCGCCGCGGGCGCCCGACCAGTCGAGGGCAGCGAAATGGGTGAAGCGGCGCATGCGCGCGCCTTAGCGCATCCCTATCTCCTTGCACAAAGGCTTGCGGCGCCCCACATGCCCCTGATGCTGATCGAAACCGAATCGACGCCCAATCCCGCGACGCTGAAATTCCTGCCCGGCCGGGCGGTGATGGAGACAGGAACCCGCGACTTCGCGAGCCCAGAAGAGGCCGAGGCGTCGCCGCTCGCGAGCGCTCTCTTTTCGCTCGGCGACGTGACGGGCGTCTTCTTCGGCCGCGAATTCGTGTCGGTGACGATCGCGCCCGGCGCCGGATGGGCCGATGTGAAGCCCGACGTATTGGGTATCGTGATGGATCATTTCCTTGCCGATGTGCCGTTGTTCAACGCCGCGAGCGCGGGCTTTTCGGTCCCCGCCGAAGATGCGGGCTTCGCCGACGATCCCGCCGACGCCGATATTATCGACCAGATCAAGGAACTCATCGAAACGCGCGTCCGCCCCGCAGTCGCCAACGACGGCGGCGACATCGTCTATCGCGGTTTTGACAAGGGCAATGTGTATCTGAAGATGCAGGGCGCCTGCGCTGGATGCCCGTCGTCGACGGCAACTTTGAAAAATGGCATCGAGTCCCTCTTGAAACATTATGTTCCCGAGGTAACGGCTGTTCACGCCGTCTGACCATTTTTCTCCGAGGAGTTAGCCCATGAGCGAGCCGCTTTCCGACAGCGCTCTCGACCAGCTGTTTCGTACCGCGCGGACCTATAACGGCTATCTCGACAAGCCCGTATCGGAAACGCAGCTCCACGCGATCTGGGATTTGGTGAAGTTCGGCCCGACGAGCGCGAACAGCCTGCCGGCACGGATCATCTGGTGCGTGTCGGACGAGGCGAAAGCCAAGCTCGCGGCCTTTGCCTTGCCCGCGAACGCCGAAAAGATCTTGGCGGCGCCAGTCACCGCCATCATCGCCGCCGACCATGAATTTTACGAGCATCTGCCCGAGCTGTTCCCGCACACCGATGCGCGCAGCTGGTTTGTGGGCAACGAGGCGCTGGCCGCGACCACGGCATTCCGCAACTCGAGCCTCCAGGGCGCCTATTTCATCCTCGCCGCGCGCGCGCTCGGACTCGATACCGGGCCGATGTCGGGCTTTAACAATGCCGCGGTCGACGAAGCCTTTTTCGCCGACCAGCCGCAGGTGAAGAGCAATTTCATCTCGACCCTCGGCTATGGCGATCCCGCAACGATCTTCGAGCGCAGCCCGCGTCCGGACTTCGCGCGCTTCAACCGCATCGCCTGAGCGCCTCGCTCCTCGCCCTATGCGATACCTTGTCATCGATTCGGCGAGTGAAGCCTGTTCGGTGGCGCTGATCGAGGCCGGCGCGGTCGTCGATTATCGTCACGATGTCATCGGCCGCGGTCATGCCGAACGGCTCGTTCCGCTGATCGCCGAGCTGGCGCATGGCGGCCGCGCGGATATCGTTGTCGCCGGATGTGGGCCAGGCAGCTTTGCCGGTGTACGGATAGGAGTCGCTGCGTCGCGTGCGCTCGGGCTCGGCTGGCAGGTACCCGTGCGCGGTTTTTCGACGCCCGCCCTCGTCGCGGCGGGCGCGGCCGACGAGATCGCGGCGGCCGGCGGGGCGCTGGTCGTCATGGAGGGCGGCCATGGGCAATGGTTCGTCCAATCCTTCGCCGCCGACCTGTCGCCGCGCGGCGCGGTAAACTCGCTGCTGCCGGACGACGCGATCTGCCTCGGCGAAGAGCTGGTGGTCGGCAATCGCGCCGACACTTTCGTGACGCACCGCGGTGCAGGGCGCGCGCTTCAGGCGCTGCCCGACGCGCGGGCCTTTCTGCGCCTGCCACCTTCCGCGCTGATCGACCGGCCGACGCCGATCTATGGCCGCGCGCCCGATGCCAAGCCGATGGCGCAGGCATGACGGCCGATATCCACATCGCCACCGCGCGCGTCGCCGACCTAGCGGCGGTGATGCGCGTAATGGATGCTGCCTTCGATCCCGCCTATGGCGAGGCGTGGAGCGGCGCGCAGCTATTGACCCTTTTTGCGCTGCCGTCGGCCCGCGTCCGCGTCGCGTGGGACGGCGAACGCCCTTGCGGCTTTTCGGCGGCGCGGATCGCCGGACCGGAGAGCGAATTATTGTTGCTGGCGGTCGATCCCGACTATCGCGCGGGCGGTATTGGATCACTATTGATGGACGACTGGCAGCTATGGGCGGCGAGTCAGGGCGCTGACGAATATTTCCTCGAAATGCGCGCGGATAACGACGCCGTCCATCTGTATCGGCGGTCCGGATTTTCGGAATGCGGGCGTCGGCCCGCTTATTATCGCGGCAATGACGGCGTTCTTCGCGATGCGGTTACCATGCGCCGGCTCCGTGATTGTGGAAAAACCGACTGATCGGTCATTGCGGATTTGCATCCAAAGTGGCAGTAATCCGCGCGGCGGAAGAACATATCCAATATTCGCTGTCGATGCTTCTGGGTTATATAATAAGGAATAGTCTCATGTCCGATCAAGCCGATACCAATGAGATGCTTGTTACGTTGACCGCCGACATTGTCGCGGCGCATGTCAGCAACAACAGCGTCGCCATTTCTGATCTCTCCATTCTGATCAACAATGTCCACGCCGCGCTATCGGGCCTGGGCAACGCTCCGGTCGTCGAAGAAAAGCCGGTGCCTGCGGTCTCGATCCGCACGTCGGTTAAGCCCGACTATATTGTCTGCCTCGAAGACGGCAAAAAGCTGAAGATGCTGCGCCGCCATCTGATGACGCATTATGGCATGAGCCCCGACGATTATCGCGCGAAGTGGGGCCTGCCCGCCGACTATCCGATGGTCGCTCCCAATTATGCCGAAAAGCGCCGCGCGCTGGCGAAGGAAATCGGCCTCGGCACCAAGGGCCGTGGCGGCGGGCGCAAGCGCAAGAAGGTCTGACGCGCGCCACTGCGCCGTGGCAGAGAGGGTTGGGGGCGGCGCCGTCGGGTGCCGCCCTTGTCCTATCAGCGGCACGACCCTATACTCTTCTCATAACAAAGACGCGGCTGCATCTTGCAGGAAAGGCGAGCATGTCAGGTACCATCGATCTCGAAGCATTATGCCACGAAAAGGGGCTGCGCATCACCGAGCAGCGCCGCATCATCGCGCGTGTCATCTCCGATTCCGAAGATCATCCCGACGTCGAGACGTTGTATGAGCGTGCGTCCAAGATCGACAGCGGCATCTCGATCGCGACCGTTTACCGCACAGTGCGCCTGTTCGAAGAGGCGGGAATCCTCGACCGGCACGATTTCGGCGACGGCCGCTCGCGTTACGAGGCGGCGCCCGAGGCGCATCACGACCATCTGATCGACGTCGAAACCGGCAAGGTGATTGAATTCGTCGATCCCGAACTCGAAGCGTTGCAGAAGGTGATCGCCGAGCGGCTTGGCTTCCGCCTCGTCGACCATCGCATGGAGCTTTATGGTGTCGCCCTCGATCGCAAGCGCGACTGATCGCGCATCGATCACCTGGCGGACGGTTGCCCGTCTCGCCCTGATGGTGCTGACGCTTCTTTTCCTGATCGTCCCGCATCTTTTCTATCGTGCCGCCGGTCGGCCCTCGCCGATGGTCATGGCGTTCCTCAACGCCGTCGGCTGGATCGCGGGCCTGCGCATAAAGACCACCGGCACGCGGCTCCGGCGCGATGTGCTGTTCGTGTCGAACCATGTCAGCTGGCTCGACATTCTCGCGCTCGGCGGGGCCGCGCGATCGGCCTTTGTTTCAAAGGCCGAGGTCGGGACGACGCCGCTCGTTGGCTGGCTCGCCGACCAGAACCATACGGTCTACGTCCAGCGCGAGGCGCGGCGTGAGATCCACAATCAGGCAAACGACCTCCGCAATGCGCTCGCGCGCGGTCGGCCGGTGACCTTGTTCCCCGAAGGCACGACGGGGCCGGGCGACGGCCTGCTGCCCTTTCGCGCGTCGCTGTTCCAAGCTGTGATCCCGACGCCGCCAAAGCTGCGTATCCAGCCGGTCCTGCTCGATTATGGCGCGGAGGCGAACGACATCGCGTGGCTCGACCCCGAATCCGGGCTGGACAATTTCAAGCGGCTGCTCGCGCGCAAACGGCCGGTTCATCTGACGATCCACTATCTCGACCCGCTGCCCGACGCCGTCGAAGGCGACCGCAAACTGCTCGCCGAAGCGGCCCGCTCCGCAATTGCCGCGGAAATTGCCCGGTCTTCCGCCGGCGCCCCGCTTCGCCTATAGCGCGCCGATGAAATCCGACTCTCCCCCAAATCCCCAGAAGACTTTTCACGTCAAATCCTTCGGCTGCCAGATGAACGTCTATGACGGCGAGCGCATGGCCGAGATGCTCGGCGCCGAAGGCTATGTCGCGGCCGCCGACGGCGCCGACGCCGATCTCGTCGTGCTCAACACCTGTCACATCCGCGAAAAGGCGGCCGAGAAAGTCTATTCGGACATCGGCCGACTGAAGCGCGCCGACGGCAGCACGCCGACCATCGCCGTCGCCGGCTGCGTCGCGCAGGCCGAGGGCGCCGAGATCGCGCGCCGCGCGCCGAGCGTCGATGTCGTGGTGGGCCCGCAGGCGTATCATCGCCTGCCCGACCTCATCGCGCGCGCCGAGCGCGGCGAGAAGGCGGTCGACCTCGACATGCCGCTCGAAAGCAAGTTCGGCGCGCTGCCGAAACGCAGCGAAAACCAGCGCCCGACCGCCTTCCTGACGGTGCAGGAGGGCTGCGACAAATTCTGCACCTATTGCGTCGTCCCCTATACGCGCGGCGCGGAGATCAGCCGGCCCTTTGCCGACCTAATCGCCGAAGCGCGCGCGCTCGTCGCGGGTGGCGTCCGCGAAATCACGCTGCTGGGGCAGAATGTGAATGCGTGGGACGGCGAGGACGACAAGGGCAGGGCGATCGGCCTCGATGGGCTGATCCGCGAGCTCGCGCGTGAGGACGGCTTGGAGCGCATTCGCTATACGACAAGCCACCCCAATGACATGACCGACGGACTGATCGCCGCACATGGCGAGGTCGACAAGCTGATGCCTTTCCTCCACCTGCCGGTGCAGGCGGGCAGCGACCGCATCCTCGCGGCGATGAACCGCAGCCACAGTGTCGAGAGCTATCTTCGTGTCATCGCGCGCGTTCGCGAAGCGCGCCCCGACATCGCGATCTCGGGCGACTTCATCGTCGGCTTCCCGGGCGAGAGCGAAGCGGATTTTCAGGCGACGCTCGATATCGTTCGCGCGACCAATTACGCGATGGCGTACAGCTTCAAATATTCGCGCCGTCCGGGCACGCCCGCGGCGACGATGGACGGGCAGGTTTCCGAAGCCGAAATGAACGACCGGCTCCAGCGGCTGCAGGCGTTGCTCAACGAACAGCAGCAGGCGTTCAACGAAGCGACCGTCGGCCGCACCACGCGCCTGCTTCTTGAGCGCAAGGGCAAGCTCGAAGGTCAGCTGATCGGCAAGTCACCCTGGCTCCAGTCGGTACACGTCGTCGCGCCGGGATTGAAGATCGGAGACATGATCGATGTCCGCGTCACGTCGGCCGGTCCGAACAGCCTCGGCGCCGAGCCGCTGATGGAAGCGGTCGCCTAGTGCCAAGGGCGGAAGCTGTCTCCACGAAGACACACCCCGTCTCCTTCCGTCGCATTCCGAACCCGCAGGAGATGGACTCCCGTCTTGGCGGGGCTACAGTCGCCTTGTCGCCAGAAGGAGCCTTGCCCACGTGTCCAAACGCCCGCTGACCGCCGCCACCCCCGCCGAACCCGGCGACCGCGTCCGATTGACGGCGGAATTCGAGCGAACGCAGCTTTTGGGTATTCTTTTCGGCGAGTTCGACCGCAACCTCGTCGCGATCGAGAACCGCCTCGGCGTCTATATCTCGGCGCGCGGTAACCGCGTGCAGATCGAGGGCGAGGCCGAGGCTGCGGCGCGCGCGCGCGACGTGCTCACCGACCTTTATGACCGCATCGAAAAGGGGCAGGAGGTCGACGCCGGCATGGTCGATGGGGTGATCGCGATGTCGGCGCAGCCGACGCTCGATGGCATCATCCGTCACGACGCGAGCGAGGCGCCCGCGGTGATGATCCGCACGCGCAAAAAGACGATCGTCCCGCGCGCGCCGTCGCAGGTCCCCTATATGCAGGCGCTCGCGCGCGACGACGTGATTTTCGCGCTCGGCCCGGCGGGCACCGGCAAGACCTATCTCGCCGTCGCGCAGGCTGTCGCGCAGCTCATCACCGGCAGCGTCCAGCGCCTGATCCTCTCGCGCCCCGCAGTCGAAGCAGGGGAAAAGCTCGGCTTCCTCCCCGGCGATATGAAGGAAAAGGTCGATCCCTATCTCCGTCCGCTGTACGACGCGCTCCACGACTGCCTGCCCGCCGAGCAGGTCGAGCGCCGCATCGCGAGCGGCGAGATCGAGATCGCCCCGCTCGCCTTCATGCGCGGTCGCACGCTCGCCGATGCCTTCATCATCCTCGACGAGGCGCAGAATACGACGATCCCGCAGATGAAGATGTTCCTGACGCGTTTCGGCATGAACAGCCGCATGGTCATCTGCGGCGACCCCAAACAGGTCGACCTGCCGATGCCCGCGACCTCGGGCCTTGCCGACGCCGTCGCGCGGCTCGAAGGGCTGGAGGGGATCAACGTCAGCCGTTTCACCAGCGCCGACGTCGTCCGCCATCCGATCGTCGGGCGCATCGTCGAAGCTTATGAAGGGCCGGGGAGTTAGCTTCCCACCTTCCGAAACGTCACCGTCACCGACGTTTCTTCCATATTGGGCGCGATTTCGCGCGTGCCCTTGCGCACCACGCCGTCGGGCCATTTCACCTGGTAGACGAAGCGTCCATAGGGCTTGGTGCGCGCGACGCCGGTTTCCCACTCATTCCATTTGCACGCGAAACGGTCCCACGGGTCGGGTTGGCGGCGCGTGCAGACCTTGAAGGCGAAGGCGTTGATCAGCAGCACTTCGCCACCCGCCGGCACCGTGCGGACGACGATCGGGCCCCCTTCGCCCGCGCCGCAGCCGCCCTCGACGATCACGCGGGGCAGGGTCGGTGCGAGCCGTCGCCGGTTCGCCTCGATCGCGGCGGCAAGCTCGGCGTCGAGCCCGGCGGCGGGATCGTCGAAATCCCCGGGCGGCGGTGCGGTGTCGTCGGGCGGTGTGAACGTACCGGCAAGCTTAACGTCGGCTTCGCTGCGCCCGCCGTCGATGGCGATCAGCTTGCGTTCGTAATCGACGAGCGGGCGGGCATAGACGGCTTCGGGATAGCTCAGCCGCGCGAGTTCGGCGCGCAGGCGCGATATTTCGAGCGCGGTGCGGCCATAGCGCGACAGCGCCGGATCGTCGGGCGTGAAGGGCACACCCTCGGCGGTACAGTCGATCACGTCATAACATTGGCTGCCACCCTCGAAACAGTCGAAGAGGATTTGGCTGCGCGCGCGGGGGGCTTCGGCAATCTGCGCCTCGGCGGCGATGCGCACGTCGTAATAGCCAGGGGGATACCAGTCGCGCACGGGGATGGCCGCCTCGATCGCTTTCAGCGCCGCGGCGTCGGGCGGCGTCTGTGCCAGCGCCGCCGACGGCAACGCCGCCGCCGCCATCCCTATGATCCTTGCCGACAGTCGCATGTCACCTCTCCCGTTTGATCCGGCGCGGCGCGCTCAGCCATCCCGCAACCAGCGCCGCACCCGCCGCAGCCATGATTGCCCACGCCGCCCCAAGGGTCAGCTTGATGCGACCGATCGACGCCGCCGTCCATAGTGCCGCGGGGTCATAGGCGGCGTCGGCGAGCGCATCCGAAGGCAGGTCGGGACAACTGGCTTCATAGACGAGCCTCGCATCGGCGGTGCATTCGCTGCCGCGCACCAGCGGCGCACTCCCGAGGCCCGCGACGACATAATGGCTGTAGGTCCAGCCATAGCCGGCGGCTGCGAGCAGGAGCAGCGCTGCGATCGCGGCGCGTCCCGCGCCTGCCGCAGCCCAGGCTGCGCGCCCGCCGGCGCCGACCAGCGCCGCCACCCCGATTGCGAGCAAGGCCGCCAGCCAGCCCATCGGCGAATCCGGCGGCGCAAGGCCGCCGAGCCAGCCAGCCAGGAGGAGCAGCGCGAGCCCGGTGCCGCCCGCCAGCGCGCGCACCAGCCCGTTGTTCCAGTCGATCCGTCCGGCCCCGCGCGGCACCGCCGGCCGATAGGCGCGCGCATCGGCGTCCCCCGACGTCAGCTGTTCGATCACCGCGGCGAGCCGCACGACATGGTCCTCGACCGGGGGCGAAAGCGCGTCGAACCAGTGCGGCACACTCATGAAATATTCCATGCTGCCCGCGGGCAGGACGTCCTCGATACGGAAGGGGATGATCGGCAGCCCGTGGCTCACCGCGCGCTCGACCTCGCGCAGGATTTGCGGGGAGGTGTTCGCATGCCGCGAAAAGATGAGGACGAACAGGGTCGCTCCCTTGATCCCGCCGATGATCGATTCGCCCCATTCCTTGCCGGGAACGATGTCGCGCGGCGCGATCCAGCAGCGATGCCCGCGCTCCTCGAGCAGCGCACACACCATGTTCGCCACGGCGCCGTCTTTCGACGAATAGCTGATGAAGACTTGCGTCGCCGCCATGGTTCATCCCCCCGGGCGGCACCATGGCGCTCTGCGGCGATCAGGGCAATGGGCCTCGCCGTCCGCGTCCGGATTTTAATAGCAAGTAAGTCGCAATAGCATAACCCTTGACCGCTGCCCCCTGCTTGCCTAGAGCGCCGCTATTGCGAATCAATCGCAATCAAAAAGGGGAAGAAATTTGACCAGCCACCGTTCGCCATTCCTGTCCCGCCTCACTGTCGGCAGCGCGCTGGGCGTCGCGCTCGCCGCGACCGCACAACCCGCGATGGCACAGGATGACGACGGCGCTTACTGGCTCGCGCGCAAGAACCAGATCGTCGTTACCGCGACGCGCACCGCGGCCAGGGCCGAGGATATCCCGGTCACCATCACGGTGAAGAGCGACGAGCAGATCGCCGACGAGCTCGTCACCGACATCCGCGACCTCGTGCGCTTCGAGCCCGGCGTCAGCGTCCAGCGCCAGCCCGCGCGCTTCGGCGCCGCGCTCGGTTCGACCGGCCGTGCCGGTAACGACAGCTTCAACATCCGCGGCATCGGCGGCAACCGCGTGCTGATCCAGGTCGATGGCGTGCGCGTTCCCGACGGCTTTGCTTTCGGCGCTCAGGCATCGGGACGCGGCGACTATGTCGACTTGGGTCTCATCAAGTCGGTCGAAATCCTGCGCGGCCCTTCGTCGGCGCTCTACGGCAGCGACGGTCTTGCGGGCGCGGTCAGCTTCATCACCGCCGATCCCGCCGATTTCATCCAGCCGGGCAGCAATGTCGGCGGCCTCCTTCGCGCCGCCTATAGCAGCGCCGACGAGGAATTCAGCGAAACCGCGATCGTTGCGGGGCGCAGCGGCGACTGGTCGGTGATGGGCGCTTATACGCGCCGCGACTGGCAGGAGCTCGACAACAAGGGCACGGTCGGCGGAACCGGCCCCGCGCGCACCGAACCCAATCCGCAGGACGGCCAATCGAACGCCGCGCTGGCGCGGATCGTCTATGACCCGGCGAACGGCCATAAATTGCGTCTGACCGGCGAATATCTCGACACAGAGCTTTACACCAACGGGCTGACCGGCGTCGGACCGGGCAGCTTCGGCGCATCGGTCGACCGGCTCGAGGGCTGGGACAGCGGCGAGCGCAAGCGCGTTTCGTTCGACTGGAGCTGGGAAGGCGAGGGGGCGATCGATTTCGCGCGGGTCGCGCTCTACTGGCAGGATGGCGAAGACCGGCAATATACCGAGGAAGACCGCACGCCTTCGGCCGACCGCACGCGTCTCAACACCTTCGAAAACCGCGTCATCGGTGCCTCGGCCGATGCGCGCGCCGATTTTGCGACCGGGCCGATCGCGCATCGCCTCGTCTTCGGCGGCGACATCAGCAAGACGCGCCAGCGGGGCTTGCGCGACGGCACCGTCCCGCCCGCGGGCGAGGTGTTTCCCACCCGCGCCTTCCCGAGCACCGACTTCACGCGCGGCGGCCTGTTCGCGGGCGACGAGATCAGCATCGCTGATGGCCGGCTGATCCTCTATCCGGCACTGCGCTTCGACTGGTATGATTTGTCGCCCGACGACGACCCGCTGCTTCCGGCGTTCAGCGGTGCCGGGCAGGACGGCTCGCGGCTGTCGCCCAAGTTCGGCGCGCTGTGGAAGATCACCGACACGGTGCGGCTGTTCGCCAATTATGCAACGGGCTTCAAGGCGCCCGAGCCGGGGCAGGTCAACCAGTTCTTCGAAAATCTCGCCTTCGGTTACACCTCGGCGCCGAACCCAGATCTCGACCCCGAACGCAGCGAAAGCTTCGAGGGCGGCATCCGCTTTTCCAGCGATCATGTCAGCCTCGACGTCACCGCCTTTTCGGCGCGTTACAAGGATTTCATCAGCCAGGAAGTGGTGAGCGGCAGCTTCACGCCCGCGGATCCCGCCGTCTATCAATTCGTGAATCTCGACCGCGCCCGGGTCAAAGGCGCTGAAGCGCGGTTCGAGGGGCGAGCGTCGTCCGGCCTGTATACGACGCTCGCCCTATCCTATGCGAAGGGCAACGAGATATTGCCCGACGGCACGCGCGCGCCGCTGTCGACGATCGACCCGCTCAAACTCGTCGCGGGCATCGGCTATCGCGAGCCGCAGAGCGGGCGTTTCGGCGGCCAGCTGATCATGACGCACAGCGCGCGCAAGGAGGCGTCGCGGACCGACGGGCTGTGCACGCCCGAATGCTACCGCCCCGATGGCTTCACCATCCTCGACGCGACCGCTTTCGTTCGGATTGTCGAGGGGCTGACGCTGCGCGCCGGCGTCTTCAACATCCTCGACGAAAAATATGCGTGGTGGAGCGATGTGCGCGGGCTCGCGTCCACCTCGACCGTCACCGACGCCTACACTCAGCCCGGCCGCAATGTGAGCGCCTCGCTGAGCTTCCGCTTCTAATGATGAAAAGGACTGCACCGATGAAAGATTATCGCAAGATCGCGGCCGCCTTGCTGCTGCTCGCCACCGCGCTGCCCGTCGCCGCTTCGGCGCACCCGCCGATTGCCGCCGAAGCCGCCGCCGCCAATTTCGAGCAGGACCGCGCCGACATCCTCGCGATGGCGGGCAATTACCGCGTCAGCTTCAACATGCAGGAATCGACGCGCTGGGACCCCGATTACGAAATACTCGAACCCAAGCGTTCGGGCGGCAACGAGGTCGTGCGCGTGATCGAGGACACCGGCCGCAAGATCGTGCTCCAGCACATGCTCGTCATCACCGGCGACGACGACAAGAGCTTCGTGATCAAGCATTGGCGGCAGGATTGGGAATATGAGCCGGTGAAGATCCTCGCCTATTCGGATCGCAACAGCTGGGCGTGGGAAGACGTCCCCGAACGGATGCGCACCGGCCGCTGGTCACAGACGGTCTATCAGGTGGACGACAGCCCGCGTTACGCGGGCTGGGGCCAGTTCGAAACGCAGGGCGGCATCCGCCGCTGGCGCTCGAGTTGGACGTGGCGCCCGCTTGCGCGACGCGATGCGGTGCGGAGCCCCGTCTACGACCGCTATCTCTCGATCAACCGCCACCAGCCCTCGCCCGACGGCTGGATTCACTGGCAGGACAATATCAAGATGGGGACGAAGGACGGCAAGCTGGTACCGATCGTGCAGGAATATGTCCTCAACACCTATATCAAATACGACCAATATGATGTGAAGGCCGCCGACGATTATTGGGCCGCGACCAAGGAATATTGGGCCGCGGTGCGCGCCGAATGGGATCGCGTGGCGCAGGCCAAGGGGGGCATTGCGATCGACGAAAAGGCCGACACCGGCACCGTGATCAGTGGCCGCTTGCTCGAAATGGCCGACGAGGTTCAGCAAAAGAAGCTGACCACCGCGAAGGCGATCGCTGAGGCAAAGAAGCTGATCGAAACGAACACGCGCACGCTCTGACGACCTTCACCATGTGAAGCCCTCGGGCTGGGGCAGTCCGCAAGGGCCGCCCCCCCCCCCAAATGTACCGGCGATCAGCCCTTGCCGCGGCTGTGGCGCAGCAGATTGTCGCGCAGTTCGGCGATCGTCTGCTGCATCGGTACGATCTCTTGGCCCATGCCGGTCGCCTCGAACAGGATGGCGCCTGGATCCTTGTCGAGCAGCGTCTGTCCGGCGGGAAGCAGGCTGATCCGCACCACCCGCTCGTCGGCAGGATCGCGGCGGCGCGCGACGAAGCCTAGCGATTCCAGCTTCTTCAGGATCGGGGTCAGCGTGTTCGATTCGAGGAACAGCCGCTCGCCAAGTTCGCCAACCGTCTGCTCGTCCTTCTCGGCCAGCGCGACGAGCGCGATATATTGCGTATAGGTGAGCCCGAGCTCGTCGAGGATCGGCTTATAGGCGCGGCCGAAGGCCAGATTGGCCGAATAGACGGCAAAGCACAGGAAATTCGACAGCGGCCGTGATTTGGCGGGTGCCGGAGCAGCAGGGGGCATGGTCGTCTCCATCGGATATCACATGATATATATCGTATGCGATTAAATCGCAACCATGGCCCATATTCTGCCGCGAGCGCCGGACTATTTTCTGGCCCCGTCGATGCTCCAGATCCCGGCGCCGCGTGTCGCAATGAACAGGAAGAGGAAGCAATAGAGCGCAATCGTCTCGCCGCCATTGGCGATCGGATACAGGCCCTTGCTACCGTGTGCGATCCAATAGCCGACCGCCGACATGCCGCTGGCGACAAAGGCCGCGGGGCGCGTGAACAGGCCGATGACGATCAGGCCTCCCGCGATCAGCTCGATCGCGCCCGCGCCCTGCAGCATCGGATTGAGCGGCATCGGGAAGGCGACCGGGAAATTGAAGAATTTCTGCACGCCATGCGCGAGGAACAACAGGCCTGCGACGATCCGCAGCAACGCGTAGGCCTGTTCGCCGAAACCATCGAGAAACTTCATGACCGATCCCCCTCCTGTCGAATGGTAGCGGCGATGCTAGCGCTTCGCCGGCCGACATCAACTCCTATCGCAGGCCCGTTCCCCTATACCAACGAGCGATTGCTCCTCGCCTCCCGCCGCCCGCCACGAAAAAATCTGCGCGCTATGTCACAGCCGCCGCGTGTCGCTCGTCAAGTCAGCACAGTCCGACAAAGGAGATATGACATGACCAAGGTAACCGACCCCTTCGCAGCCGCCCCGACGCTGATGAAACATTGGATGGCCGCCAGCATGGCCGCCGAAAAGAGCCTCGACAAGACGCTCGTCGAGCTGGTGAAGATCCGCGCGTCGATCCTGAACGGCTGCGCCAATTGCATCAACATGCACAGCATCGACGCGCGCGCGCATGGCGAGACCGAACAGCGCATCTACCTGCTTGCCGCCTGGCACGAAGCGCCTGTCTATACGCCCCGCGAACGCGCCGCGCTCGCCTGGACCGACGCCTTGACCAAGCTGTCCGAAGGGCACACACAGAAGGCGGCGAAGGACGCGCTCGAGGCGCATTTCACCCCGGAGGAACAGGTGAACCTGACCGTGATGATCAACGTCATCAATGGCTGGAACCGTATCGCGGTCGGTTTCGACCTCTGGTACGAAAACGGCGCCGTCGTGAAAGCCGCCTGATGACGCCGGAAGGCATCCGCAGCGGCGTCGATGCGGCGGACGCGGCGGTCAGTTTCGACCCGCTGCGTCCGCTGCTCACGCGTGTCGCCTATCGCATGCTCGGTTCGGTCGCCGATGCCGAGGATGTGGTGCAGGACGCCTTCATCCGCTGGCTCGGCACCGACCGCGGCGCGGTGCGTGAGCCCGCGGCCTTCCTCCGCCGCACCGTCACGCGGCTCTGCCTCGACCAGCTCAAATCAGCACGCGCGCAGCGCGAGACCTATGTCGGCCCCTGGCTTCCCGACCCGCTGGTCGAGGAGGAGGAAGAGGATGATGTCACGTTGCCGCTGATGCTCGCGCTCGAACGGCTCTCCCCGCTCGAACGCGCCGCCTTCCTGCTCCACGACGTATTCGGCGTCGAGTTCGACGAGGTCGCCAGGACAATCGACCGCGATCCCGCCGCGACGCGCCAGCTCGCCGCGCGCGCCCGCACCCACGTCCGCGAGGCGCGGCCGCGCTACAAGCTCGAAAAGGAAAAGGGGCTCGAAATCGCCAACGCCTTTTTTGCGGCATCGCGCAGCGGCGACATGGGCGCGCTCGGCGCATTGCTCGCCGCCGATGTCGGCATGTGGGCCGACGGTGGCGGCAAACGACCCGCCGCCATGGGGCCCGTTCTTGGCCATGATATCGTGCTGAAACTGCATCGCAGCCTGGCGGTGCTGTTCGGCAAATATGGCTCGACGCTTGTCCACACCGGCATGATCAACGGCCTGCCGGGCTTCGTCACGCGCGAAGCCGACGGCGAGTTTCAGACGACCGCGCTTGAGATCGAGGACGGCAAGGTCACCGGCATCTATGTGATGCGAAACCCCGAAAAACTTCGGCATATGCACTAGCGTTATTGCGCGCGCGGAAGCTGTCGCTAGGGTTTCATGGATCAGCCGCCCGTCGGTTAAGAAAGCGGCGAGCACATCGTGATGACGGGTATTGGGGAATAAGGGGGCTAAACGATGCGGAGACGTGCTGTGGCGATGTTGGGATTCGCAAGTGCGGCCGCAGCGGTGTTGGCGCAGGGGCAGGAGAATAAGCTTCTCGAATTCGTCAAAGTCTCGGACGGAAAACCCGACGCTATCGTAACTGCGGGGGGAAAAGTTCCAGCGACAACCTATGAAGCGGACACGCCGGCCGGTCGCACCATTATAAAGATCGCGGACGAGGTTAACGGACGGACGCGGATGGTGGTATGGGAAAGCTATGCCTTTCTGACCAATGTCAGCTGCGTCCAACATAGGGATCGAGCCAGACAGCTCGCCGAACTCAAGGGCTTCGCCGTCGATTCTGTAACCTTGGACGTTTGTGGAGAAACCGGAGAGCCGAGCAAGGGGACGATGCTATTGAAGTCCGCTGCGGTTGCCGCGCCGCAGCGATGCAAATCCGACAGCTATCTCGGCGCGTGGCAGCGCAAGGGCGAGGGCGGGCAAAAGGCGCAGGTGCAGATCGTCTTTGCGACCGAACGCGGCGCCAGCGCGCCCGTCGGGTCGACGCGCGGTTTCGCGTCGGCGCCCTATGGCGACGGCACGGTCGTCGCCTCGCGGATCCGGCAGGTCGGGGACAGCTGCACCTTCGACGCGCAATGCGGATCGAACCTGTCGTCGGCCAACGCGTGCAAGCTGGTCATCGACCCGGCGAAAAATACGCTTAGGGTCGAGGGCGGGCCGCAGATGTTCGTCTCCGATCGCGTGTGGACGCGCACGACGCCGACGCCCGCCGAGATGACGTGCGGCCGCGAGGATGTCGAGCGCGTGTGGCGGCGCAGCGACGGGGCGAATATCATCATCTCCGGGGTCCATGTGTTCAAGAACGGTCCGGGCGGCAACGCGCTGCTGTTCAACCATCCCGAGGGCTGGTGGCCCAAGGGGCAGACCAAGTTTACCGGTATTTACCGCGAGGGCGGCGACCGCAGCTGCAAGCTCAAGGCGACCTGTGCGACCTATGACCGCACGGCGAGCGGTACTGTCGTCCGCCGCGAACGCGCCTGCACGCTAACCATCGATCCGATGAAAAGACGCATGACCGAAAGCGGATCGAGCCTGTTCTACACCCGCGACGGCGCGGCGACGCCTGCGAAGCCCGAGGCGGCGGCCGCGGTGCCGACGGCGCCATCGGCCGAGGAGCAGGCGGCGACGAGCTCGCTCAACGCGCAGCAGGCGGCGACCGCGAAGCGCGAGATTGCCGAATATGAGGCGCAGAAAAAACGAATCGCCGACGAACAGGCAGCAAAGGAAGCGGCCTATCGCAAGGCGCTGGCCGATCGCGAGGCGCTGATTGCCGAAAATGAGCGCAAGGCACGGGAAGCACAGGCCAAATGGGAAGCCGCCGCGGCCGCCTGCCGCGCCGGAGACAGGAGCCAATGCGCGCCGGCGCCCCAATGACTTAAGGACGATCCGAACTTTTCGCTGTCCTACATTGCCACGCCGCGATAGCGTCGCAGAATTCTCTTCCTCAGGACCGCTGCGGCCAAATATATGCAATTTGCGAATGAAGTTAGGTGGTTTTCCGCCATTCTTTGCCGGCGCCGCTTCGCATGCTGAGCGTCGAAACGCACGAGGCGCAGCCTTGGCCCGATGCGCTCGACTGGGAAGCGCGAGCCGCCGAGGCGGCGGCGGCGGCGCTTGCGCTGACGCCTTTTGCGAGCCTCGCCGACGCGGCGCCGCTGGTCGAGATTGCGATCCGCCTGACGGGCGACGACGAGGTGCACGACCTGAACCGCGATTTCCGCGGCAAGGACAAGCCGACCAACGTGCTGTCCTTTCCGCAGGTCCAGCCCGATCTGCTCGAAAGCCTGTCGAACAGCGATGACGGCGAGATTCTGCTTGGCGACATCGTGCTCGCGCGTGAAACCTGCGCGCGCGAGGCGGGAGAGAAGGGGATTTCGCTGGCGGACCATGCGACGCACCTGATCGTCCACGGCACTCTGCATCTTGTCGGCTACGACCATATGGGCGACGCCTCGGCCGCCGCGATGGAGGCCCTCGAGGTGAAAGCGCTTGCATCGCTGGGCATCGCCAATCCATATGCGGACGAGGATTAACAGGGAAAAGCGATTTCTATGCCCGACGACCAGGGATCTTCGAGCCGATCGGAAGAGGACAGTAGTAGACCCGGACTCCTGTCCGGGCTGAAAACCCTGTTGTTCGGGGGCGACAAAGAACCGTCGCTGCGCGAACAGATCGAAGACGTCATCGACGAGGCAGAAGAGGAAGGCGAGGAGCGCCGGGGCAGCAATATCGTCGGTGACCTGTCGCAGATCGAGCGCAAGATGCTCCGCAACCTGCTCCATTTCGGCGAGCAGACGGTTGACGATGTCGCGGTGCCGCGCGCCGATATCATCGCCATTCCCGAAAGCGCGAGTTTCGCGGAGGCGGTCGCACTGTTCGCAGAGGCCGGGCACAGCCGCTTGCCGGTCTATCGCGAAAATCTGGACGAAGTCGTCGGGATGATCCACGTGAAGGACGTGTTCGCCGTGCTGGCCGAGGGGCGGCCGCCGCCGCCACTGATCGACTTGATCCGCCAGCCGCTCTATGTCCCGCAATCGATGGGCGTGCTCGACCTGCTCGCCGAAATGCGCGCCAAACGCACCCATTTGGCGATCGTCATCGATGAATATTCGGGCACCGAAGGCTTGCTCACCATCGAGGATCTGGTCGAGGAAATCGTCGGCGAGATCGAGGACGAGCATGACGATGAGCCGACGGCGCTGTTCGCGCCCGGTGTGGACGGCTGCTGGGACGCCGATGCGCGCGCCGAACTTGACGATGTCGGCGAAGCGATCGATCCGCGGCTCGCGGAAATCGACGAGGATGTCGACACGCTTGGCGGCCTTGCCGCCGTGCTGGCGGGCCATGTGCCCGAGGTCGGCGAAATTCTCGTCCACCCGAGCGGCTGGCGCATTGAGGTGACCGAAGCCGACGAGCGCCGCGTCCATCGCCTGCGACTTCATCCGCCGGTCGTCGTCGACCTCGAAGCGCCGTCGGACCGCAGCGAGGAGTTCTGATCCAATTGCCTTTGCGGGGCTAAAGGATTAGGCGAGGCCGGATGGAAGTTTCCGACCTTCGCATCGCCCTGTTCAGCGGCAATTACAACATGACCACCGATGGTGCGAACAAGGCGCTCAATCGTCTTGTCGGCTTTCTGCTGGCGCATGGCGCGGCGGTGCGCGTCTATTCTCCGACCGTCGCCAATCCCGATTTCGAACCGACCGGCGACCTTGTCAGCGTGCCGTCGATGGCAATCCCGGGGCGCAGCGAATATCGCATTCCTTTGAGTTTTTCATCGCGCGTGCGCGAGGACATCACCAGTTTCGCGCCCAATATCGTCCATATTTCAAGCCCTGACCGCGTATCGCGACAGGCAGCCGCCTGGGCGCGGCGGCGGCGGCTTCCGGTCGCCTGTTCGGTCCACACGCGTTTCGAAACCTATTTCCGCTATTATAATCTGTCGTTCCTCGAACCTGTCGTCGTCGCTTGGCTGCGCAAGCTTTACCGCAAGTGCGACGCGCTGATCGCGCCGTCCGAAAGCTTTGCACAGGTGCTGCGCGACCAGCGAATGAACTATGACATTGGCATCTGGACGCGCGGCGTCGAACAGGGGATTTTCAACCCGGGCCGCCGCGACATGGCGTGGCGGCGCTCGCTCGGTATCGAGGATGACGTGCCCGCCATCGCCTTTCTCGGCCGGCTGGTGATGGAAAAGGGGCTCGACGTTTTCGCCGATGCGATCGACCAGCTCCAGCGGCGCGGCGTCGCGCACAGGGTGGTGGTGATCGGGGAGGGGCCGGCCGGCGAATGGTTCGAATCGCGTCTGCCGGATGCAAAATTCGTCGGGTTTCAGGGCGGCGCCGACCTAGCGCATGCGCTGGCGTCGTGCGACATCTTCTTCAACCCCTCGGTGACCGAGACCTTCGGCAACGTGACGCTCGAAGCGATGGCGTGCGGCCTGCCCGTGGTTGCCGCGCGCGCGACGGGCAGCGCGAGCATCGTCAAGCACGGCCAGACGGGATATCTGGTCTCGCCCGGATCGATCACCGGCTTTGCCGATCATCTCCAGCGCTATTGCCGCGACGCCGCGCTTCGCGCCGAACATGGCGCGGCTGCCGTGCTCGAGAGCGGTGCCTATCAATGGGATGCGATCAACCAGGCGGTCGCCGACACCTATATCCGCCTGATCCGTCAGAAACAGCGGCGCGGGGGCTAGGCCCGGTGGCCGGGGACTTGTTCGGCGAAGAGGTGCCCGCGGCGCAGCGCGAGGCGGCCTCGGGTCCCGTTCCGCTTGCCGAGCGGCTTCGTCCGCAGGTCCTGGCCGATGTCGTCGGGCAGGAGCATCTGACGGGGGCGGACGGCGCGATCGGCCGGATGGTCGCCGCCGGGCAATTGTCGTCGATCATCCTTTGGGGACCGCCGGGAACAGGGAAAACCACGATCGCGCGTCTGCTTGCCGAGGCAGTGGGGATGCGCTTCGCGCCGCTTTCGGCTGTGTTTTCGGGCGTCGCCGACCTGCGGCAGGCCTTTGCCGATGCCGAGAAAATGGCTGCGGCGGGCAAGCGCACCCTGCTTTTCGTCGACGAAATTCATCGTTTCAATCGTGCACAGCAAGACGGTTTTCTGCCCTATGTCGAACGCGGCACCGTGGTGCTGGTCGGCGCGACGACCGAGAACCCCAGCTTCGCGCTCAACGCGGCGCTGCTGTCGCGCGCGCAGGTGCTGGTGCTCAATCGGTTGGGCGAAGACGCGCTGGCGACGTTGGTGGCTCGCGCCGAGGCGGACGTCGGACGCGCCCTACCGGTGACGGACGATGCGAAGGCGGCCTTGGTCGCGAGTGCCGATGGCGACGGGCGCTTCCTGCTCAACCAGGTTGAAACGCTGTTCGCCGCGGCCATCGACACGTCGCTCGATCCGGGCGAACTCGCGGGTTTCCTTCATCGGCGCATGCCCGTGTACGACAAGGACCGCGACGGGCACTACAATCTCATTTCGGCGCTGCACAAGGCGCTGCGCGGGTCGGATCCGCAAGCCGCGCTCTACTATATGGCGCGCATGCTCGTGGCGGGGGAGGAGCCGCTCTATGTGCTGCGTCGCCTCGTGCGCTTCGCGAGCGAGGATGTCGGCCTCGCCGATCCGCAAGCGCTTGTGCAATGCTTGGCGGCCAAGGATGCGTATCAGTTTCTCGGTTCGCCCGAAGGTGAACTCGCGATCGTGCAGGCCTGTCTCTATCTCGCGACGGCGCCCAAATCGAACGCCGCCTATGCTGCGCAAAAAGAGGCTCTTGCTTCGGCGCGCGATACCGGCTCGCTCGCGCCCCCGGCCAACATCCTCAACGCGCCGACGAAGCTGATGAAGGATCTCGGCTATGGTGCGGGTTATGAATATGACCACGACGCGCCCGAGGGCTTTTCGGGAGCCGATTACTGGCCCGACGGCATGGGGGCGCAAATCTATTACCGGCCGACCGATCGCGGCTTTGAAAAACGGATTGCCGAGCGGATCGCATGGTGGGACGAACAACGCCGGGCGCGGGGCGGGAAATGACGCCGCGCTTCGACAGTTGGGACGATGTGATCGCCTTTGCCTGCGCGCTACCCGACGTCGAAATGTTGCCATTCTACGGCACTCCCTGTCCCAAGCTCAACGGCAAGGCGCTGGCGTCGCCGGGCCGCGAGCCGGGGAGCTTTGCGGTGATGTGCACACCCGGAGAAAAGGAGATGCTGCTTGAAACCGATCCCGACACCTTCTGGCAGACTCCGCATTACGAAGGCTGGCACGCATTGCTCGTCCGCTTCAGGTCGGACGACCCCGGGCGCGTCGCAAACGTCCTCCGCCGTGCCTGGTGGGATCGAGCCAAGAAGGCCCAGCGCCAAGCCTTTGGCGAGCGGCCCTGAGATGCTGCGCCGGTCGATTCTGGGCCTTGCGCTCGCGGCTTGCGCGCTTCCGGCGCATGCGCAAGCGCCGCAGGCGAATGCGGAGATCAACCGGGCGTGGGCTGCGGGCTATCGTGCGGCTTTCACCTGTTCGGCGCTATGGAACGGCGCGGGCAAATTGCTTGCCGATATCGAACGCGATGAACTGACCGGAATTTATCCCGAGATCGAGGCCGATGTGCGGGCGCTGACGGCCGATGTTGACGCTGATGCGAAGCGGGTGAGCGTACGCTATCGCGACGATATGCCACCGCGCGTTGCGCAATGGGACAGCCGCGACGGCTGCATCACGCTGCCGATCGGATCGCAGGGGACACCGCCGTCCGGCACAGCTCCCCGGCCCAATTTCGACGATCAGGCGTGGCCGCTCGGCGACCGCAGCGCGCGGGTGGGGATGCCCGAGGGGTTTCCGCCATTCGCCGACGTTTCGACAAGCCGCGACAGCTTTGGCGGACGCACCAGTTCGCTGCTGATCCTCAAGGGTGGGCGGATCATGTCCGAATGGTACCAGCCGGGCCACGACCTGCACACCGCCCAGCGGACCTTTTCGGTCGCGAAGTCGATGGCGGTTACGCTCGTCGGCCATGCGGTGCTGAAGGGCCGGATCGACGTCACGAAGCCGGCTATGATCGCAGAATGGCAGGCTCCCGGCGATCCGCGCGCGGCGATCACAACCGAACAGCTGATGCGCATGGCGAGCGGGCTGGCGAGCGATATCGCCGGCAATCGGACCGACGCCATCTATATGGGCGGGGCGTCGGTGCGCCAGTGGACGACCCAATGGCCGCTGCTGAACCCGCCAAACAGCCGCTATCGCTATGCCAACAACGACACGATGCTCGCGATATTGTCGTTGAAGGCGGCGCTCGCGAAGTCGGGGGAGGTTTTGAACCCCAATGCATTTTTCGACCTGCTCGGCATGACGCGGACCTTTGCCGAGCACGACAAGGACGGCGACTATATCCTTTCGAGCCAGGTCTGGACGACGGCTCGCGATCTCGCGCGGTTCGGGCTGCTCTATCAGAATGACGGGATGTGGAGGGGCAAGCGTCTGCTTCCGGCAAATTGGCGCAGCTTCGTCACGACGCCCCGCGGGCCGCAGCCCGACCGCGAGTTCGGTTATGGCGCGGGTTTCTGGCTGTTCAACAAATCGGAGGGCATTCCCACCGACGCCTTTGGCGCCTTTGGCAATCGCGGCCAATATCTTGTCGTCATCCCGTCGCGCAATTTGGTAATCGTGCGGCAGGGCTATGATGACGACAAGAACCGCCTCGATATCGTGATGCTTGTGAAGGCCGTGGTCGCCGCCGACGACCGCAACTGATCATTCGAACGGCGGATAGCGCTCGAACGCGGGCAGACCGTCCAGCGTTTCCATCCAGCCGATTCGTTCCGCCGTCTGGATTTGCACTTGCGCCGGGATCAGGTCCGGGTCGTCAAGCGTCGCCGTTTGAACGTCGATCTGTCCTGGAAAAATGGCGTCATTGGTATAGAAAAGCCCCGTACCGCAATCGCCGCAGAAATGACGGCGACCTTGCTCCGATGATGCGTAGACCTTGGCTGTCCCGCTGATCTCTATCGCATCCTGTCCGACAAGTGCCCAGCCGACCATAGGCGCACCCGAATGGCGGCGGCAATCGCTGCAATGGCACAGCGCATGATGCTCGACCGCGGTCGACATCGAATAACGGATCGCGCCACAATGGCATTGGCCGCTGGCGCGCGGGCTTGAATCGGTCATGACCATCTCCTCATCCTAATGGAAAAGAACATAACATAAACATTGCATATGGAGCAATTACCCGAAGGGTCAATCGCCGAGATCGACCTGATGACTTTGCGCCCAATGCCGATATTGACCGCGCGGGTCCGAACTGGGCCGGGCGAGGATCGCCGGCATGTCGGCGCGCAGCGCAGCGAGATCGAGCGACCGGATCATCGCCTTGACGGGGCCGACTCCCGCCGGGGTGATCGACAAGCGTTCGATTCCCACGCCGAGCAGCGCCATGGCTTCAAGGGGGCGGCCCCCCATTTCGCCGCACACGCCGAGCGCGACCTTGCTGCCCGAGACGGTGCGCACGACGCGCGCCAGATAGCGCATGACGGTGGGCGACAGCCAATCATAGCGTTCGGCCAGCCGCGGATGCGCGCGGTCGGCGGCGAACAGGAACTGGGTAAGGTCGTTGGTGCCGATCGACAGGAAATCGAGGTGCGGCAGCATCAGGTCGAGCGTTTCGACGAGCCCCGGCACTTCGAGCATCGCGCCATAGCGGATCGCGACGGGCAGTTTCTTGTTGTGGCTCGCGAGCCAGGCGCGCTGAGCGACGAACAGGTCGCGCGCCGCTTCATATTCCCACGGTTCGGAGACCATCGGGAACATCACATTGAGCGTGCGGCCGGCGGCGGCCTCCATGAGCGCGCGGGCCTGAACCTTGAGCAACCCTTCGCGTTCGAGCGCTAGGCGCAGCGCGCGCCAGCCCATCGCCGGATTTTCCTCCTGCGCGCTATCGCCAACATTCATATAGGGCAGCGCCTTGTCGCCCCCGATGTCGACGGTGCGAAAGATCACCGGACGGTCGCCCGCCGCATCGAGCACGTCGCGATAGAGGCGTTGCTGCCTTTCGCGCGCCGGCAGGGTCGCCGAAACGAGGAACTGGAATTCGGTACGAAACAGCCCGATTCCGCGAGCGCCGGTGAGGTCGAGCGCGGCGACATCTTCGCGGAGGCCCGCGTTGATCATCAGTTCGATCGGAACGCCGTCCTTCGTGACGGCGGGCAGGTCGCGCAGCGCCGCGAGATTGGCGCGGCGTTTCTGCGAGATTTCCAGCTTGGCGTCGAACGCGTCCTGGACCGCCTGCGTTGGGCGGACGTGCAACTGGCCCGCCGCGGCGTCGAGCAGCAGCAGGTCGCCTTCGCGGATCGAAGCGCGCACGTCGCTGACGCGGCCCAGTACGGGAACGCCCATCGCGCGCGCGACGATGATGACGTGCGCGGTGAGCGACCCTTCCTCGAGCACGACGCCTTTCAAGCGGCGGCGGTCGTATTCGAGCAGTTCAGCGGGGCCGAGGTTGCGCGCGATCAGGATCGAATCCTGCCGAAGGCCCATTTGCGCCGCGGTGCCCATTTGCCCCGATACGATGCGGATCAGCCGGTTCGACAGGTCCTCGAGGTCGTGCATGCGGTCGCGCAGCAACGGGTCGTCGATCTGGCGCATCCGCATGCGTGTGCGCTGCTGCACGCGCTCGATAGCCGCCTCGGCCGTGAGCCCGCTGTCAATCGCTTCGTTGATCCGGCGCGACCAACCCTCGTCATAGGCGAACATCTTGTAGGTTTCGATGACCTCTTCATGTTCACCGCCGACGCCGAAGTCGGCTTGGCTTGCCATGCGGTCGATCTGTTCGCGCATCTTGTCGAACGCGGCATAGACGCGGTGGCGTTCGGCCTCGGTATCGTCGGCGACCGTATGTTCGATCGTGATGCGCGGTTGGTGGAACACCGCGACCCCCGCGCCCATGCCGTCGACCAGCTTCTGCCCGTTCAGCCGCTGCGCCGACTGGTCGGTCGCGGCGGCGTCGGTGCGTGCAGCGGTGTCGACGAGGTCGGCGTTGGCGATCAGTTCCGAAAGCACCATCGCCACGGTTTGCAGCGTTTCGATCTCGATATCGTCATAGCGGCGCGGATCAGCATGCTGGACGCAGAGGACGCCGACCGCGCGTTCGCGGCGGATAATCGGGACGCCGGCAAAGCTGTGGAACAATTCCTCGCCCGTTTCTGGACGATAGGAAAAGTCGGGATGTGCCGCCGCCTCGTCGAGGTTCAGCGTTTCGATCTGGTCGGCGATCGTTCCGACCAACCCTTCGCCAAGGCCGAGGCGGGTGACGTGCACCGCCTCCTGCTTCAGCCCGCGCGTCGCATATAGCTCGAGCGCGCCTTCGCGCAGGAGGTAGATCGAACAGACCTCGCTATGGAGGCACTCGCCGATGATACCGACGACCTGGTTCAACTTGCCCTGGGCGTTGACGCGCGAGGCCATGACCTCGTGCAGCCGAGTCAGGATTGTGCGGGCCGACTGTGCGGCCGAAGAGGGAGGTGGCGGGGCGTTGGTCATCGCAACCCTGCTAACAGAAGCAGGCGGACGGCGCCAATACTCCGCGCGCGATTCTCCGTTCCGTTATCGCCTCGACGAAGCCCGGGTCAGCCGCCCGCTTCTGGCGTCGCCGGGCCGGTCGCCGTGGCACCCGGCGCTGCGGCGCCGTTCGTGATCGCCGGACCGATCGGGGCGGGCGCGCTCATGATCGGCGGCGGCGGCGCATATTTGGCATCCCAGGCCACCACGTCGGCCTGATATTTTGCATAGGCTTCGTAGAAATCGATAAACGGCTGATCGAGCCGGGCAAGGTGCGTGGGCGCCTGCTCGACAAGCTGCGCGGTCGGCATCGTGGACACAATCTGGGCGATCTCGTTGGCGCGCACGCAGAAGTCGCGCTGCGCCGGGGGCTGCGCAAAATAGTTGAACAATTGCGTCGACAGGCGATCGCGCGGAGCGATTCCGTTGTTTTTATTTTCTTTTCCAAGCTGAGCAATCACGCTCTTCTCGGTCGATTTGATCACCTTGCCATGGGTCTTGATGATGTTGTTATAGGCCGAAACGAGCGAGGTTTCTTCAAGGCCCCGGCACCCGATCGCGGCGACGTTGAGCCCAATCTTCAACTGCCAGAACGCGCGGTCGCCGGTCACCCCGCTGTTCGCGGTGATGAAACGGCCATCGATGCCGCGCCCCGGCAGGATCTGTGTGAGCGACGCGTTGCCCGGCGGCATCGATGGCCGTTTCATCACCGCGAACAGCGGGGT
>NZ_LNSA01000042.1 GCF_001468465.1 Sphingopyxis sp. H115 | reverse complement strand
CGCTCGATCCCGCCGATGTGCGGCCGCTCGACTGGCGCACGATGGTCGCGGGCTGGGTCACGGTAACGCGTCATCGCCGCGCGGCGGGCTATATGATCGCGTCGGGGGTGATGCAGGGCGCGCTGTTCGGCTATCTCAACAGCAGCGAACAGATCATCGCCGAAGTGTTCGATGCGCAGACGCTATTCCCGCTGATCTTCGCCTGCGTCGCCATCGGCATCGCGATCGCGAATTTTTCCAACTCGCGCATCGTCGAGCGGTTCGGCGCGCGGCGCGTTTCGCAGACGGCGGTGTTTGCGTTCATGGCGACCTCGATCGCGCAGATCGTCGCGGCGCTGAGCGGCGCGGAAACGCTGGCGATGTTCACCGTGCTGATGATGGTCAACGTGGGCCTCATCGGTTTTATCGGTAGCAATTTCGGCTCGATCGCGATGGAGGATTTCGGGCATATGGCCGGCGTTGCATCTTCGTACCAGAGCTTTGCCAAGACGCTGCTCGCTGCTGCGGCGGGAGCGTTGATCGGCCAGCTTTACGACGGATCGACCGTGCCGCTGGCCTATGCCTTCCTCGGCTGTGCGACCATCGGTTTGGCGCTCGTGCTGTGGGCCGAGCGCGGCAAGCTGTTTACCCGCCCGGGAACTGCGCCCAAAAGCCCTTACTGACCGTCACCGACGATGGTTTCGGGGTGACTGGAAGGGAATCTTCCTGTGCCGCAGGTACGCCTGCGTCCCGTCAAAACCCGCGGAACCCCGTCAGGGGCCGGCGCCTTCTAGGGCTGCGCGCCTTCGTTGCCCAGCGATGCGCGCTGCGAATCGAGGACGATGATGCGCTGGCGCATCGCGTCGGCGACGCAGGCGGCGTCGCCGCAGGCGTCGCGCTGGCCGATCCGCCAGCCGCGCTGTTCGGTCGCGATCTGTTCGCGCAGCGGCCCGGCGGTGCGATCGAGCTGCCTGTACGCGCGGTTGAGCTCGCGATCGAGCGCGGCCAGTTCATCATCGCCGCAGATCAGCTTCTCGGCGCGGGTCGCGGCATATTTGCAGTTGAAGCTCGGCGGAATTTTCGCTGCCGGCGTCGTCTCTGCCGCTTCAGCGGGCACCGGCGTAATAGGGGCGTCAGCCATCGGAGCGGGAGGTCGTTCGACCGATGACGTGGCGGGCACGGCCGTGGCTGCGATCCCGGCCTTTGTTTCGTCGCCGCCCCGCAGGAACAGCATCGTAGCCATCACCCCGACCGCGATCAGCAGCGCGCCGATCACCAGCGTCTTGGCCGACCCGCCGCGCGACGCCGGCGTTGCCGGTTCGGCCGCCTGGGTCAGAATGGCCGCATGTAGATTGTCGGCTGCGGCGGTTGCCGCTGCGGGCGCCACTCCGGCGGGCGCGGGGTTCCCCGCAAGCTGGTGCGCCTTGGCCGCGATGCGCGCGATCGAATCGTCGCGCTTTTCCAGCCAGTCGATCCACTGCGCGCTGGCGAGATGATAGGCGAGATCGTCGGGAACGATCTCCTCGAGCCGCAGGGGAATAATGGCCTTGTGCGCGCTGTCGGCGAGGATCAGTTCGCGTTTCACATGCGGGCTCTTGTCCGACTGGCTGCAGAACAGCAGCAGGACGCCCGCACCGTCGCGGATCGCCCGCATGATCGCCGTATCGAAGGCGTCGCCGGGCCCGACATCGCGCGGCGCGATCCAGCACTCGACACCATGGCGGGCGAGCGCCCTTTCGACGTGAAGTGCAACATCATATTTGCTCGAATGGTGGCTGACGAACAGCTTCGGACGCTTTGCTTCTTCCATATGCACCCCTCTTGTCCGCGTGCCGGGTCGCCGCACGGACGCGACCCGAACCCCTCGGCACCGATCGCCCTAGTCGCTTATAAAAGGAACAGAAGTCGGACCTGCGTCAACCGGCAAACGCTCTTATTTGCCCTTGACCGCGCGGCGCGCCTTCAGCGTGGCCGGGTCGGGGATCGCGGGCGACAGCGCGGCGATCACCTCGTCGGCGTCGAGGAACAGCGAGGGCGGCATGCCCGCCTCGCCGGGGTTGCCCGCGCGCACCACCCCGGCGGCATAGCGGTCGATGATCGGCGCGAAAGTGAAACCCTTCTTGCCCTGCGCCTTCGCGTCGAGCGCGGCGTGCAACAGCATCGCGTCGAACGCGACATCGGCGGGAACGCCATAAAGGAAAGCGATCTTGGCGTCTGGATCGGCCTTCCCGGGCGCGATCTTCAGGAAAATCTTCGACTTGTCGGTCCGCCAGACCTGCCGCGACTGCGCCTCGAAAGTGCCGCCCGAAACATAGGGCTCGATCAACTGGAACAGCGTCTTGTTGTCGCTGTCCTTCGCGAGCAGTTCGGCGCGCTTGGCGGTTGCCCGGTCGGTCCACAGCTCGCTCGCCGGTTTGGCGAGTTGCCCCGTGCGATCGGCGGCCGGTGCACTGTCGTAAAGGATGCGGTTGGCCGCCATCACAGCGCCGAACGACGGCGCCAGCCATTGGGTCCGCGCGGTGAACTTGCGCCGCGCACCCTCGACATTGCCCTGCTGCGCGAGCGCCAGCACGTCGTAGAGGTCGAGCACCTCGCTTGCCTGCAGGCGCACATCCATCGCCTCCGGCTTGCCCTCGGCGACCAGCTTCGAGTCGAGCGCACGCGCCTGTCCGGCGGCGGCGGCGGCGGCATCCCACTGGCCCGCCAGCGCCTGACCCAGCGCCTGTTCGGCGACCGATTTCGTGAGCGGGTCGACCGTCTTGCCGTCCTTATCCTTCTTGGAGGACTGATAGGCGACCAGGTCGGCCCGCATCTTTGCGCTTTCGTCGAAACGTCCGAGTTCTTCGAGCCGTCCCGCCGCCTCACCGACGGCGCCGGGCGCCAGCCTTGCCAGCGCCGCTGCACGGCTCAGGTCGGCGTCGCTGCCCAGTGGCGCCATGTCTGCATAGGTTTTGAAGCCCAGCAGCGGCATCAGCGAAAAACGATGCTGCGGTACGTCGGCGAGCGACACGCGCATGGCTTCCTCGACCTCGCCCTTGCGGACGAGCGCCGCGGCCTCGACCTGGCCGAAGGACAGGCCCATCGACCGGTTGAAATAGGGGTCGGCGGTCAGCGCCGCCTCGCTGGCTTCGGCGCGCGCGATCGTGACGTCGGCGATCGCGCCGTCATAATCCTTTGCCTCGATGCGGTGCAGCGCGCGCGCGAGGATGAGCGGGATACGCCGCCGGACGTTGCCCTCGCCCTTTTCGCCCTCGAGGATGTTGGTGCAGGCAAGCACGCCGTCGGCGCCGAATTTGCGTTTCGACGCGTCGGCGGCTTCGGGCGGCGGCGCGAACAGCGCAAGCAGGGTGACCGCACCCAGAAAGCGGGCCGCGGCTTCGCCCGTCGTCATATTGTTCGGAAATCCGTCGCACTGGACGTATAGCGATCCTTCGTCCTTTGCCGCGGCGGTTTGCGCCAGCGCGGCCGGCGACACGGCACAGGACAGCGACGCCGCGAAACCCACGGCGAGCATGATGGCTCGGTTCAAGATAATTCCCCCCAAAAATGCTAGCTCGAACCGCCTTCCCCAAAGTCGGCTCCCGAACGCGATATGCCTATCGTTACAGGATGATGGCAAGCTTTTTGAAGGGTGCGCCGGTTAGGCGGCGCGATGTTCGCCCTTGACCCAGCGCACCGTGCCCGACGAGGCCCGCATCACGACGGTCTCGGTCGTCATCACGCCGTCGCGGCGGCGCTTGACCCCGCGCAGCAGCGATCCGTCGGTGACCCCGGTGGCGGCGAAGATCACATCGCCCTTGGCAAGGTCTTCGAGGTCGTAGACGCGGTCGAGATCCTCGATGCCCCATTTTTTCGCGCGCAGCCGCTCGTCGTCGTTGCGGAACAGCAGGCGGCCCTTGAACTGGCCGCCGACGCAGCGCAGCGCCGCCGCGGCGAGCACGCCCTCGGGGGCGCCGCCGCTGCCCATATAGATGTCGATATTGGTTTCGGGGTTGGTCGTTGCGATCACGCCGGCGACGTCGCCGTCGGGGATCAGCGCGACGCCGCAGCCCAGCTCACGCAGTTCGGCGATGATGGCCTCGTGGCGCGGGCGGTCGAGGACGCAGACGATGATCTGTTCGGGTTTGCAGCCCTTTTCGCGCGCCACCGCCTCGACATTCTCGCGCACGCTCTTGTCGAAGCTGACCACGTCCGGCGAATATCCGGCGCCGACCGCCAGCTTGTCCATATAGACGTCGGGGGCGTTGAGCAGGCAGCCTTCCTCCGCGATCGCGAGCACAGCGAGCGCGTTGGGGCCGGCCTTGGCGGTGATCGTCGTGCCTTCGAGCGGGTCGACGGCGATGTCGATCTTCGGGCCCTTGCCCGGCGCGTTGCCGACCTTTTCGCCGATATAGAGCATCGGCGCCTCGTCGCGCTCGCCCTCGCCGATGACGATCGTGCCGTCCATATAGAGCGTGTTGAACGCGGTGCGCATTGCCTCGACCGCGGCGGCGTCGGCGGCCTTTTCGTCGCCGCGGCCGATCAGCTTTGCGGCGGCGATCGCCGCGGCTTCGGTGACGCGCACCATCTCGAGCACGAGCACCCGGTCGAGGTTGCTGCTATTCGTCATGTCCGCACTCTCCGTCTTTGGTCTTGCCTTGGCGCCCCGGTCGGGCATGGTGCGCGCCATATGACCCGCCGCGCTGCTTGTCGAGGATGCTTCGCCCGATTCGGGGCCGCTGTCGTCCTGTCGTGCGTCATCGCCGTGACAGCGGGGGCGCAGGTTCAGGGGCCGCCCGCGCCGAAACCGCCGCGCGACGCCGAAACGGCCGCCGCCAACGCCAAGGAACTGGTCGATCCGATCAAGCGCTGTCGCCCCGCCGACGACGGATCGATCACCGTGTGCGGCACCGACACCGAACGCCACCGCCTGTCGCCCGAGCTGCGGGCGATCGCGAACGAGGGCCGCGAGGCGCCGCCCAAGCTTCCGCGCGCCGAGGCGCGGGCGATGACGATGGACAAGCTGCCCCATAACTGGATCTCGCTCGGCGGACGCTATAAACCCGGCCCCGAATATAATGAGCAGTTTGAGGCAATGAAGCGCGCGACCGACCCCGAAACGGGCATCCCCGCGCCGCCCGAGGAAGAGCCCTAGGCGAAGACTTCGGCCGACGCCGCGGCGGGCCGCGAGGCGCGGTACAGCCCTGCGGGGACGAAGATCTTTGCGAGGAAATAGGCGGCGAAGAGCAGGACCCATGCGAAACTCATCGCAATTTCGAGCGCGGTCCCGGGCGCCTGCGCATTTTGCCAGATCACCGCGCCGTGCAGAAGGATGAGCCCGCCGAGCGCGAGGCCGAAGACGATGCCGATCGCGAAATAGAGGCCGACGAGGCGCCATTGCGCCGGCCCGGTGAGCCGCCAGGATTCGGCGATGGCCGCGAAGGGATTGAGCCGGCCGTGCGCTGCCATGGCGGCGCCGGTCAGGCAAAGCCGCGCCTCGATCCAGGTGCCGAGCAGCATCAGGACCAGCCGGTAGGCGATATCGACCGCGCCGCCGGCCATCGCGTTCCATTCGGCGATGCCGATCGTCAGCAGGATCGGCAGGCTCACGAGCACGCCGAGCCCGACATAGATCAGCATGAGGACGATCAGATAGGCTGCGCCCGCGACCATCCCGTACATGATTTCGGAAATATAGCCTTCGCGGATTTCGGCGAGGATCGCGTTCCACGCGGCGAGCATCGCCCCCGCGACGATCACCGATACGATGCCCAGCAGGTAAAGCGGTCCCGTGATCGAGCCGCTGACATAGGTGCCATAGCTGTTGACCATCAGCGCGATGATCGTACGCAGATTGAAGATCGGCTCGCTCGACAGCAGCAGATAGGGGAAGAGGACGCCGAGCACCGTATAGGAAAGCGCGGCTTGCCGATGCTCGCCAGCCAGCATTCGCGCCTCGCCCAGCCCGCGCCTGATGTCGATATCCATGCTCGCCCCCCGTTCCCCGTCACCGGGGTAACAGCGGCGCGCGCGATTTCAAGCGGCCGTTACAATGCGAGGATCGGCATGTGCATCGGCGCGCCGACGACATGGTCCGACGCCGCGAGGGTAGCGAGCGCAGCGTAGATCGCGCGCGCCGGCCCCTCGTGCGTGACGAGCGCGATGACGACGCCGTCTTCGTCGTCGGCGCCGCGCTGGATGAAGCTTTCGATCGACACCCCCGCGTCGCGCATCGCCGCCGCGATTTCGGCGAGCACGCCGATGCGGTCCTCGACGATCAGGCGGACATAATGTTTGCCGACGCGCGCGCCGGCATCGGCGGCGGGGGCGGCGTCGAGCGCGTCGACGGGCATCGCGAAGGCGGGGCCATATTCGTCGCGTGCGATATCGATGATGTCGGCGACGATGGCCGAGGCGGTCGGCCCTGCGCCCGCGCCCGCGCCCTCGAAGAACAGGCGGCCGACGAAATTGCCCTCTGCGACCACGGCGTTGAGCGCGCCGGGAACATAGGCGAGCGGATGGTCGGCGGGGACGAGGCACGGCTGGACATGCTGGTAAAGGCCGCCCCCATTCGCTCCGCCGTCGCGTTCGGCCATGCCGATCAGGCGGACGCGGTGACCCAGCGCCTCGGCCTCGCGAATGTCGGCGGCGATCAGGTTCCGGATGCCGTTCGCGGTGACCGCGCCGATGTCGAGCTTCGTCCCGAAACAGAGCGCGGCGAGGATCGACAGCTTGTGCGCGGCGTCGATCCCGTCGACGTCGAAGGTCGGGTCGGCTTCGGCATAGCCCTCGGCCTGCGCGCCCGCGAGCGCCTCGGCGAAGCTCGCGCCGCTGCGCTCCATTTGCGTGAGGATATAGTTGCAGGTGCCGTTGAGGATGCCGTAGACGCGCGCGATCTGGTTCGCCGACGCGCCCTCGCGGATCGCCTTGATCACGGGAATGCCGCCCGCCACCGCAGCCTCATATTTCAGCGGCGTGTCCTTCGCCTCGGCAAGCCGCGCGAGGTCGAGCCCGTGATGCGCGATCATCGCCTTGTTCGCGGTGACGAGCGCCTTGCCCGCGGCAAGCGTGTGGCGGGCGAGCGTCAGCGCCGGACCGTCAGCGCCGCCGATCATTTCGACGACGACATCGACGTCGCCCGCGGTGACCAGCGCGTCCATATCGTCTTCCCAGCGATAGGGCGAAAGGTCGATGCCGCGATCCTTGTGCCGGTCGCGCGCCGACAGCGCCACGACCTTGATCGGGCGCCCGGCGCGCCGCGCGATCAGCTCGCGGTTCGCTTCGAGCAGCCGGACGACACCGCCGCCGACGACACCGATCCCCGCGAGCGCGACGCGCAGCGGCGGGCGGGGGGCGGTCGGGGCGATATGGGGCGACATGGCAGAACTCCGTGGGGCAGGGGCGAAGCCGCGCTCCGCCGTCGCGAGCGCCCTATCGGCTTTTGTCGGCGAAACAAGGAAGCTTTTCTGTTTTTTCTGCGCGAAAACGTACAGGCCGGTACCCCTCCGACGTCCGCCGGAGAATAATCAATCGATCGGGGGTTTGCGCGTTCGCGCGCATTCGCCGAGCGCGCCGAGGACGACAGCATAGTCGGCGGCCGCCTTGCGACGATCCTCGGGCGCGGTGCCCGCCAGCTTGTCCAGCGGCAATTGCCGGGGCAGGCCGCACGCGAGCCGATACCAGGCAAGCGTGTCCCGCGCCGGGACCGATGCGCCATCGACAATCTCACCGAACGCGGCCGACCAGCGCCGCGACCCGTCGGCGGCGGTCAGGACGGTGATCGATACCGGATCGCCCGTCCGCGTGTTGAGGAACAATTGCGTCTCGCCTTCGCCGGGCAGCGTTCCTGGAACATGGAAGCCGTTGGCGATGCCGGTGATTTCGGCCGGTGCGCCAGGCTTGACCGCCTCGGTCAGCACCGCGCGCACGCGCGCTTCGGTCGCCGGATCCCAGGGCAATTGCGCGTCGGGGGCGATCAGCCGGACGCTGCCGGTGCTGTTGCTGCCCGCCGCGGCGCCCGGGACGGGGCGGGCGAAGAGCAGGACGGGCTGCTTCTTTTTCAGCTTCGGCGGCTTGCCTTTCGCATCGAGCGGCAGGTCGACGAGATAGGAGATTCGCGACGCGAGCGGGCCCGCGCCGCGAATCAGGCTGACGACATCGGCTTCGACATAGAATCGGGCAAAGCCCGCCGCGACGCCGGGCGCGCGTTCGGGTTTCAGCGCGATGGCTTCATATATGCGCGCGTGCAGCGCCATCGGCGCGGCGGTCGCCAGATCGGCGATGTCGGCATAGCTGTACGGGCTCGCCGCCGGCACGGGCGGGGGGGGCTGCATCGCCGAAACCGTAGGGATTCCAAAGCTCAGGGCAAGGGTGGCTGCGATGGCGGCTGGGTGGGGGAGGCGCATGATCGATCCACTTTCCGTCGTTGATGACACCGTTATCGGCGCCCAAATCCCTATCATGGGACATGGCACATTAACCGCTGATAAAGGGTTTGCGAATGTGCCGCCACCGCGATAGGACGGGCGCGAAGTGTCCGGCAAAAACATAATAAGCCGGATGCAGCGCCGTCGGGTCTCGCACAACGCATCGGAAATCATCCGGGCATTTGGCAACCGAACCCGCCGGCAGGGAATTGGTGTCAGGATGATCTAGCAAGGAGCGTCGTCCCTGAATGGCTTATGGTGATAATGTCGACCCTAAAAACAGGGTAGTGGCGATTGTCTTGGTTGGTCTGCTTACAGCGGTTCTGGGCTATGGCCTGGTCAACGGCTTGAATATCAGTATCGTCAAGAAAATTGCCGAAAAATTGGACGTGGTGGACGTGGAAGAGCCGCCGCCGCCGGAGGAGCCCCCGCCGCCGCCGCCGCCGGACAATAAATTGCCGCCGCCGCCGCCGGTCGTGACGCCGCCGTCGCCGATTCCGCCGCCGGTCACGACCAATACGGTCCAGTCGGTGCCGAAGGCGCCGCCGACGCCGCCCCCGCCCGTCTATACGCCGCCGGCACCGCCGGCGCCGCCGCCGACGCCCGATCTCAGCGCGTCCGGTACGCCGCGTGGCAACCCGGGTCGCTGGGCGACGAACGACGACTATCCGGCGCGCGCCATGCGCGAGGAACGTGAAGGGACGACCGGTTTCCGCGTCACCTATGGCGTCGATGGGCGAATCACGTCTTGCGATATCACGTCGTCGAGCGGCCACGCCGACCTTGATGCCGAAACGTGCAAGCTCATCACGCGCCGCGGCCGGTTCAATCCGGGCAAGGACCGTGCGGGCAACCCCACGGGCGGCACCTACAGCAATCGCATCCGTTGGCAGATCCCGCGCTGATCGGCGCCGGGCACACTGTTTTCGAATTGATCGAATATTTTGAGAGGGAATTTCCTATATGTTTAATCTGATCGCAAATGCCGCCGCTGCGGCGCCGGCCGCCGCTCACGACGCAGGCCTGAGCCTGATGCCCGCCGCCATGTGCGTGAAGGAAGAGGGCCAGAACCCCTACGGTCTGGTCCCCGCGCTGTGCGAAGGCGGCATCGTCTCGCAGCTGACCTTCCTCATCCTGCTGATCATGTTCGTCGGCACGCTCTACATCCTGTTCACCAAGCTGTTCGAACAGAATAAGGTGATGAACCAGGGCAAGGCCGTCGACGCCAATTTCTGGCGCGCCGCGACGCTCGCGGACGGCGCTTCGAAGCTCGAAAAGAACAGCGCCTATCGTCAGGTCGTCGAAGACGGTCTGCGCGCCAACGAAGAGCATAACAAGCTGACCGACCCCGTCGAAGCCCATGACTGGATGCACGGCACGCTCGAGCGTTCGCAGAACCACATCAACTCGAAGCTCAACGGCGGCCTCGCCTTCCTCGCGACCGTCGGTTCGACCGCGCCGTTCATCGGTCTGTTCGGTACCGTTATCGGTATTCTCCGCGCGCTCGTGAAAATCGGTGCGTCGGGTCAGGCATCGATCGACACCGTCGCCGGTCCGGTTGGTGAAGCGCTCATCATGACCGCCATCGGTCTGATCGTTGCGGTTCCCGCGGTGCTCGCGTTCAACTGGCTGCAGAGCCGCAACAAGGCGATCGCCCGCCGTCTGTCGATCTTCTCGAACGACGTTCTCGGTTCGATCATGTCGAACGGGCAGGTCAAGCCGGCCTCGACCACCGTTGCCAAGCCGGCCGCTCCGGCCGCGGCTCCGAAGAAGGCCTGATTTGGCTCTTGGATCCCCGCTTTTCGCCATGTGGCGAAAGGCGGGGTCCGCTGGACAGCGAAAGGCAAGCGAAGCGCGCCGATCCGACGTCCGTGACAGAAATTTTGTGACAGGATGCTAATCCTATGGCGATGAGTGCAGGAAATAAGGGCGAAGATGCCCCGATGTCCGAAATCAACACGACGCCGCTGGTGGACATCATGCTCGTGCTGCTGATCATCTTCCTCATCACGGTTCCCGTGGTGCTGGAAACGGTGAACCTCAAGCTGCCCGACGTGGTCTTCGAACCGACGACGACGAAGCCCGAAAACGTGCTTCTGTCGATCCGTTCGGCCGACACCGATGGCGATGGCGAGCCCAATGCCGACAGCAGCGCTTGCGAAGTCTATTGGGGCCAGACCCCCGTCGATTCGCGCCAGCTGCTCGAACGCGGGCAAAAGAAGCTGGAGCAGCTGCTCGAAGATATCGGCGGTCCTCAGAACATCACTGAAGAAAACTTCCCCGAAGTGCACATTCGCGGCGACGTCAACACGCCGTACCAGTGCATCGGCGGCGTGATCTATACGATGCAATATGCCGGCTTCCAGAAGATCGGGTTCATTTCCGAACCGGCTCCTGGCTCGGGCACGGTGGGCCGCCTCTAAGGCGGTCCGCGCAGTTATGAAGGAATAATCCTATGTCCATGGCCGTTGGAGATCGGGACGACAATGAACCGATGATGGACATGAACACGACGCCGCTTATCGACGTCATGCTCGTGCTCCTCATCATGTTCATCATCACCATCCCGGTCCAAACCCACGCGGTAAAGATCGATTTGCCGGTGCCGAACAACAATCCCAGCAACGTCGATCCCGAAAAAAACAAGGTGATGATCGATGCCGCCGGCACGATCACCTGGAACGGGACGCCGGTCGATCTGGCGCAGCTGGCGCAATATCTGGAACAGACCAAGGCGATGCCGGTCGAACCCGAATTGCAGGTCCAGCCCGACCCCTATGCGCGTTATATCGTCGTCGACAATGTCATGGCGGTGATCAAGCGCAGCGGCGTCGGCAAGCTCGGCTTCGTCGGCAACGAACAATATGCCCGCGTCTTCTGATCTCTGATCGGGGCCGTCAGGCAAGAATAAGGGGCCGCGAAGCGATTCGCGGCCCCTTTTTTGCGTCTGGAGGCGAGTCACAGAAGCCGCCGTCCAGACATCAGCGCCGCAAGACCGGGACGGGCGACGACGGACGGCGCTCCTAGCGCGGGCGAAGCCCTTTTTGCTCCATCCGCCACTTAGCCATTTCGATGCGGTCCTGGCCGAAAAAGGGTTCACCCTCGAACACCAGGGTCGGCACGCCCCAATGGCCCGCGATTTCGAGCGCGACCTGATTGGCCGCGATCTCGGTGTCAAGCGCCGCTGCATCGCCCTCCGCCTCGGCGTCGAGTTCGGCAAGGTCGAGCCCGGCGCGTTTCGCGGCGTCCGCCAGATGCCCGCCCAGATGCCAGTCCTGCGCGCCGCCCCAGATCAGCTGCCCGACTTCGTGCGCAAAGGCGACACCTTTGCCGCGCCGCGCCGCAGCCTGCCCTATCCGCGTCAGCCGGTAGATATAGGGCTGCTCGGCCGCAATCTCGCGCGTCATGATATTCTGCACGATCGGGTCAGGGCGCGGCGGGCCGAACGGAATGCCGTGAAACTGGGCGACGCGGATCATGTCGCGCATCGTATAGCTGATCCAGTTGGGGTGATTGCGTTCGAAAAAATCCGGCTGGCGCACCGCAAGCGGATAGACCGGACGGAGGTTGATCGTGACGTCATGGCTCGCGGCGAGCGCACGATAGCGCCCGATCGCAAGATAGCTGTACGGCGAACGGAAAGACCAGAAAAGGTCGGCGGTCAAAGTCATCCCCACATCCTGCCCAAAAACATGCCCCACGCAAGCAGTGTAAAGAAAATTTACACCATATTCGAGACTGTTGGCAATCCCGCTTCGTGATTGAATATAGTAGCAATTGCTATTATATCATATGATATGAGTGAAACGATCGGATTCCTGCTGAACGACAGCGCGCGCCTGTTCCGGCGGTCCTTCAACGCGCGGACCAGGGACAGCGGGATCACCGCGCTGCAATGGCGCCTGATCACCTATCTGAAGCGCCATGAGGGGATCCGGCAGGGGCCGCTCGCCGAATTGATCGAGGTTGAACCGATTACGCTATCGCGCATGGTCGACCGGCTCGTCGAATCCGGATTGGTCGAGCGCCGCGCCGATCCCGGCGACCGCCGCGCCTGGCAGCTCTATCTCACGCCGCGCGCGGGCGACCTGCTCGGCGGGGTCCGCCCCGCCGCCGAGGCGCTGAATGCCGAGGCTCTGGAAGGCCTGAGTGCCGCCGAGGCCGCGCAACTGATCGATCTCGTCGAGCGCGTCCGCGCGAATCTTTCCCGCCGTATCTGCCAAAAAGAACAAGAGACTGATTGATGGACCGACTCTCCCCTTCGCCATCGCGCCCCAAAGCCGAAAATGCGGCTCCCGCGGCAGCCCCCAAGGCCGACCCGGTGCCCGCTCCCCCTGCCGCGCCGGTCGCCGAAACCGCGCCGGACAAGCGCGGCTGGCGAACGCGCATCCTGATGTTCGGCTTGCCGCTGGCGCTCGCCGCGGGCGGCGCCGGCTGGTGGCTGACGAGCGGCGGCTCCGTGTCGACCGACAACGCCTATGTCCAGATGGACAAGGTATCGGTCGCCGCCGAGGTCGGTGGGCGAATTACCGAGGTCGCAGTGCGCGACGGGCAACAGGTCGCGAAGGGGCAGCTTCTCTTTCGAATCGACGGCGAGCCCTATGCGCTCGACGTCGCACAGGCGACCGCCGCGATCGACGCGGCCAGCGTCGAGGTCGGCAATTTGTCGGCGAGCGCGAACACCTCGAGCGTCGATATCGCCGCGGCGCGCGAGGACGTGAAGTTCGCGCAAGTCACTTTCGACCGCCAGGCGGCGCTGATGGAAAAGGGCTTCACGACCAAAGCCGCCTATGATGCATCGCGTCACGCGCTTGCCCAGGCGCGTGAGAGCGTCCGTCAGGCCGAAGCCGCAGCCGCCGAGGCGCGCGCCAAACTCGCCGCCGGGCCGTCGAGCGGCGTTAACCCGCAGGTCGAGGCGGCGCGCGTCCAGCGCTCGCAGGCGGAGGTGAACCTCGGCCGCACCACCGTCCGCGCGCCAAGCGCCGGTCGCGTCGCGCAGTCGGACCGGCTACAGATCGGCCAGATGATGGTCGCGGGGTTGCCGGCGGTGACGTTGGTCGACACTGCGCATCCGTGGGTCGAGGCCAATTTCAAGGAAACCGACCTTGCGGACATGCGCGTCGGTCAGCGCGCCGAGATCAGCTTCGACGCCTATCCGGGGCTGAAGATCCGCGGGCATGTGTTGACGATCGGCGCGGGCACGGGCAGCGAATTTTCGGTGCTCCCGGCGCAGAACGCCACGGGCAATTGGGTCAAGGTGACGCAGCGCGTGCCCGTCCGCATTGCCTTCGATGAAAAGCCATCGCGCGACATGATTGCGGGGCTGTCGGCCGACGTCAAAGTCTTCACACGGTAAAAGGGGCGTGGCGAGCGACGCCCTACCCCGTCGGCCATCGGCCGCGGTGCTGCCCGAGAACGACAGCATCCCGCTGCACGAGCGCGTCCGCTATCGCGGCCTGCTGACCGTCGCCGTCATGGGCGCGTCGATCATGCAGATCCTCGACACGACGATCGCCAATGTCGCCATCCCGCACATGCAATCGGCGCTCGGCGCGACGAGCGAGACGGTGACCTGGGTGCTGACCAGCTATATCCTCGCCTCGGCGATCGCGATGCCGATCACCGGCTGGCTTGCCGACCGGATCGGGCGGCGCGAGCTGTTTCTTGGTGCCGTCGCGGGCTTCATCGTCGCATCGATGGCGTGCGGCGCGGCGCAGTCGCTCGAACAGATGGTTGCCTTCCGCTTCCTGCAGGGGATCAGCGCAGCCTTCATCGGCCCGCTGTCGCAATCGGTGATGCTCGACATCAACCCGCCCGAGCGCCACGCGCGCGCGATGTCGATCTGGGGCATGGGGATCATGATCGGGCCGATCCTCGGCCCCGTGCTGGGCGGCTGGCTGACCGAAAGCGTCAACTGGCGCTGGGTCTTCTACGTCAACCTGCCCGTCGGCCTCGTCACGCTCGCGATGATGTGGGCGCTGCTGCCGTCCACCCGCAGAAGCGACCGCCGCTTCGACCTCTTCGGCTTTTCGATGCTCGCATTGGGGCTTGCGGCATTGCAGCTGATGCTCGATCGCGGCGCGCATCTCGACTGGTTCGACAGCCTGGAAATCTGGATCGAACTCGGCGTCTCGGTCGCGTGCCTCTGGATGTTTCTCATCCATATGCTCACCGCGCGCGCGCCGCTGTTCGACCGCACGATGCTCGCCGATCGCAACCTCGTCACCGCGATGGGGTTCATGGTCGTGATCGGCGTCGTGATGTTCGCCTCTATGGCGCTGCTGCCACCGATGCTCCAGAATCTCTTCAGCTGGCCGGTGATCGACACCGGCATCGTCCTTGCGTTGCGCGGGATCGGCATCCTCATGAGCATGTGGGTCGCGGGGCAATTGTTGGGCAAGATCGATGCGCGCTGGCTCGTCGGCACCGGCCTCCTCGTCGCCGCCTACTCGCTGTGGCTGATGAGCCACTGGTCGCTCGCGATGGGGATGCAGCCGGTAATCGTCAGCGGGTTGGTACAGGGGCTCGGCATGGGGCTGATCTTCATTCCGCTGAACACCATGGCGTTCGCGACGATCCAGCCGCAGCACCGCACCGACGGGTCGAGCCTGCTCAACCTCCTCCGCAGTATCGGCGCGTCGGTCGGCATCTCGGTCGTCACGACGCTGCTCGGCGCCAATATCCAGACGAGCCACGAGGATCTGGCGGCGCATGTCACCAACAGCTCGGTCGGGCTGCTCGACCCATCGACCGCCGACCGTTTCGGCATCGCAGGCGACGCCGCGATGGCGATGGTCAATGCCGAGATCAACCGGCAGGCGGCGATGGTCGCCTATATCGACGATTTTTGGGCCATGATGTGGGTGACGCTGGCGTCGGTGCCGCTGGTGCTGTTGCTGCGGCCGCCGCGCCCGGGCGGCCCGAAAGCCTCGGCCGCCGACATGGGCCATTAGCTCGGGCCTGGTCGCGCGGCGGCCGCCCGCTCATTGCGCCTCGACAGACTGCTTGAAGCGCGCCAGCCGCGCGGCCGCCGCCGCGGCGTGCGGGCCGATCCAGCGGTCGTGGATGTCCTGGATCGGCATGGCGTTGAGATGGTTCCAGCGCTCGCGCCCACGGCGTTCAGCGATGACGAGGCCGGCATCCTCCAGCACCTTCAGATGCTGCATCACCGTGCAGCGGTCGAGATGCATGAAGTTGCCGCAAAGCGTGCCCGTCGTCAGCGGCTGATCCTTGAGGTCGTCGAGAATCTGGCGGCGGATGTGCGACGACAGCGCCTTGAAAACCTTGTCATATTCTTCGTGGATTGACATGTTATAAATTTATAACATAAAATCCTTCCGACTCAAGCGGAGAATGGTGATGGAACTGAAATTCAGGGTCGCGGCGCGGATCGCGAAGCCGGTGCACGAGGTGTTCGAGGCGGTCGCCGACCCCGCGAAGCTGTCGAACTATTTTACGACGGGCGGTGCCAAGGGGCGGCTCGAGACGGGCGCGACGGTGGAGTGGGACTTCCATGATTTTCCCGGCGCCTTCCCCGTCTATGTCATCGAGGTCGTGGAGGATGAGAAGATCGTTCTCGAATGGCAGGCGAGCGAGGGCGAGGCGCATAACGTCGAGGGCGGCGAGCCGAAGGATGCCGATTACCGCACGCGCGTGACGATGAGCTTCAAGGCGCTCGACGACGGCCGCACGCTGGTCGAGATCGCCGAGGAAGGCTGGCGCGAGAACCAGGGTGCGCTCAGTGCTTCCTACGGCAATTGCCAGGGCTGGTCGCAGATGCTTTGCGCGCTCAAGGGGTGGATCGAGTACGGCATCAACCTGCGCGAGGGCATGTACAAATAGCGCGCGTCAGTCGGGATATTCGAGGCGGAGCGGGCGCGAGCCGATCGGGGCGCCGGTGTTGGCGTCGACGACGACGGGGCGGACGATTTCGCCCGTCGCGGCGTCGCGATGGCGGCTGAGCGCGCCCGCGCCATTATATTTACGCCCCCATGCGCCGATCGCCATCAGGATCGGCAGGAAGTCGCGCCCCGCGTCGGTGAGCAGATATTCGTCGCGCGGCGGGTGCTCGCTATAGCGGTTTTTCGCGATCAACCCGGCCTCGACCAGCGCCGAAAGCCGCCGCGACAAAATGTTCGGCGCGATGCCGAGGCTGGTGCGCAATTGCTCGTAGCGCGTCAGCCCGCGCTCGATATCGCGCAGCACCAACATGCTCCAGCGGTCGCCGACGCGCATCAATCCGCGGTCGACGGGGCAGGTGCCCAAATTAATTTCATCCAAGGTCATTGAAGTCATATGGGACAGTCACTATCATTTTGCAAGTGACCCGATGGAGGGCCGCCTGCAAAGGAGAATGACGATGACGATTCCCACTGGAACGGCCCTGATCACAGGCGCCTCGACCGGCCTTGGTGCCGTTTATGCCGACCGCCTCGCGCGGCGCGGGCACGACCTGATCCTCGTTGCGCGCAACGGCGCGCAGATGGACGACCTCGCGGCGAAACTGCGCGCCGAATATGGCGTGGCGATCGACGTGATCGCCGCCGACCTCACCAAAGGCGACGATGTGACGCGGATCGAGCAGCGACTGATCGACGACGCGAACATCGGCCTTTTCGTCAATAATGCCGGCATGTCGCTCAAAGGCGGCACGCTGGAAAACAGCCCGGCGGAGATCGAGACGATCGTCGCGCTCAACATCACCGCCGCGGCGCGGCTCGCGATCGCCGCGGGCAAGGCGTTCGGTGCACGCGGCACGGGTGCGATCGTCAACATCGCCTCGGTTCTCGCGCTTGCCCCCGAGCAATTCGAGGGCGTGTACAGCGGATCGAAGGCGTTCCTGCTGAATTTAAGCCACGCGCTCGCCGCGAACGGCCGCGAAAAGGGCTTCCATGTCCAGGCCGTACTTCCCGGCGCGACGCGTACCGAAATCTGGGAGCGGTCGGGCAAGGATATCGACGCCTTCCCGTCCGAGATGGTGATGAGTGCCAGCGACCTCGTCGATGCGGCGCTGCTGGGGCTGGATCGCCGCGAGGAGGTGACGATCCCGCCGCTCGCCGACGAAGGCCAGTGGAAGAGCTATTACGCCGCGCGGCTTGCAATGGGCCCGAACCTTTCGCGGCGCGATGTGGCGGAGCGGTACAGGGTGAAGGAAGCGGTTTGAACTGACGGGAGGGTGGCGATCGAAAGCCGCCCTCCCGAACGTCTCGAAGCGACCGATTGCGGACATTGGCTGCTGCGTTATGATTGCGTGATGAAACAGTTGCCTGTCGCACTTCTATTCGTATCCCTTGCAAGTTGCGCGACGCTTCCAAAGCCAAATGACATTTCGGAATATGCGGAGCTTGAGGGGGTAGTCGGTCAGGACGTTACCCTAGCGGGATTCTGGTCAACGCAGCATGAGGCTACGGGGATTTACTTCGGCAAACGGGAGTATCGGGACGCGCCCAAACATTGTGTCGCGGTCACTCCGTCCCTCGAAGCGGCCCACGGCAGTGGTGTGCGGATTAGCGGGACTTTAGAGAAAAGCCCCTGTGGCACGGAGCTAATCTGCCTCACCGTTTGTCAGCCCTATATTCTCAGGAACGCTCGCGTGGCCAGATAATCAGCGGTTGTCCGCTTCCCACCCCAAAGCCGTCTAGGCATTCCGCGCCATCAGGCCGCCGTCGACCGGGATCACTGCGCCGGTGATGTAGCTCGCGGCGGGCAGGACGAGGCCGAGCGTCACATGCGCGACCTCTTCGGGCTCGCCGTAGCGGCGGAGCGCGGTGCGGCGCCGCGCGAAGACCGCCTTGTCCTCTTCGGGCACCTTGTCGGTCATGCCGGTGCGGATCGGGCCGGGGCAGATGCAGTTGACCGTGATGCCATCCTTGCCAAGGTCGACTGCTAGGCCGCGCGTCAGGCCGGTGACGCCGGTCTTGGCGGCGACATAAGGCGTGTCGCCGGGGGTTGCGCCGAGGCCCTCGGTCGAGGCGATGTTGACGATGCGCGCGGCGTCGCTTTGGCGCAGCCAGGGCAGCGCGGCGCGGACCATGCGCTGGTGGGCGGTCAGCATCACCGCGAGCGCGCGGTGCCAGATCGCGTCATAGTCGTCCCCGGCGTCGAGCGGGGCGAAGCTCGAGACGCCGGCGTTGTTTATGAGGATGTCGATGCCGCCGAAATGCGCGGCGATCTCTGCGACGACGCGCTTGACCGCCTCGCCATCGGCGACGTCGAGCGCGACGGCCTTGGCATTCGGCCCCGCCTCGGCGGCGACGGCTTCGCAAGCGGCGAGGTCGAGGTCGGTGACCGCAACCTTCGCGCCTTCGCTGGCGAGCAGCAGCGCGGTGGCACGGCCCATGCCGCTCGCGGCGCCGGTGACGATCGCGACGCGGCCCGCGACGGAGCGCGACAGCGTCAACGGAAGGGCGGCTCGTTGAACGCGCGCAATTTGCGGCTGTGGAGCTTGGCGCCCTCGTCGCGCATCGTCTCGCACGCGCGGATGCCGATCTGGAGATGTGCGGCGATCGCCTCTTCGTAGAAGCGGTTCGCCTGTCCGGGCAGCTTGAGTTCGCCGTGAAGCGGCTTGTCGCTGACGCAGAGCAAGGTGCCGTAGGGGACGCGGAAGCGATAGCCCTGCGCGGCGATGGTCGCGCTTTCCATGTCGATGCCGATCGCGCGCGATTGCGAGAAGCGCAGCGCGCTGTCGGTATAGCGCAACTCCCAGTTGCGGTCGTCGGTGGTGACGACGGTGCCGGTGCGCATGCGCTTCTTGAGGTCGGCGCCGCTGGTGCCGGAGACGGACTCGGCGGCGGTCGCGAGCGCGACCTGCACTTCGGCAATCGGCGGGATCGGGATTTCGGGCGGCAGCACGCCGTCGAGGATATGGTCGTCGCGCAGATAGGCGTGCGCGAGCACATAGTCGCCGATGCGCTGGCTGGGGCGCAGGCCGCCGCAGTGGCCGATCATCAGCCAGGCTTCCGGCCGCAGCACCGCGAGATGGTCGCAGATCGTCTTGGCGTTCGATGGGCCGACGCCGATGTTGACGAGCGTGATGCCGCCGCCGTCCGGCGCGATTAGATGATAGGCGGGCATCTGGTGCCGCCGCCACGCGCTGTCGGCAACGAGCGCGCTGGCGTTGACGCCAGGCTGGTCGACATAGAGGCCCGCCGCGCCCGCGAGCGCGGTATATTTGCCTTGGCCGACCTGCGACCCCGCCCAGGCGACGAATTCGTCGACGTAACGATGATAGTTGGTGAACAGGATGTAGCGCTGGAAATGCTCGGGCGCGGTGCCGGTGTAATGGCGGAGGCGCGCGAGGCTGAAGTCGGTGCGCAGCGCGTCGAACAGCGCGAGCGGCTGCTGCTCGGTCGGGTCGGCGCCGAACAGGCCGTCAGCGAGCTCGTCGCCAATGTCGGCGAGCTCGGTCGTCGGGAAATGGCGTGCGAGTTCGAGCGGGGTGACTCCCCCCATGTCCGACCCGTCGCTCGCATCGAGCACATAGGGGAAGGGGATCTGTTGCCCGGTGCGCGTCACCTCGAGACTGATGTCGTAATGGCGCGCGAGCAGCATCAGCTGGTCGCGAAGATAGTCGGCGAACAGGTCGGGGCGGGTCACCGTGGTGACGAAGGTGCCGGCGCGCTCGAAGCGGCCGAAGGACAGGTTATGCCCCTTTTGCCCCTCGCGCTGTTCGCCCGTCGTCGTCAGGCGGATCGCCGGATAGTCGAACAGACCCTTTGCCGCGGCGTCGGCCGGCGGCAGCGTGCGATCGCGGACATAGGCTGCGATCGCCGATTTGAGGTTGGTGACCGACGCGCGGAAGCGGTCCTGCAGCTCGGTAACGATCGCTTCGACGAGGGCGGAAGGATCGGCGGTGTTTTCGTTGGTCGATGATCTGGATGTCATCGCGTCGCTGTTGCACGAAATTGTGACAAAAGAAAAGGGGGCGGCCCTTTGCGACGTCTCTCGATAAAGGGAAGGCAGCGCGGCAGCGCGCCGCCTTCCCTTTTGATCAGAGCTGCTCGAGCATATGGTCGGCGCTCGACACCTTGAATTCGCCGGGCGTTTCGACGTTGAGCTGTTCGACGACGCCGTCGTTGACGATCATCGAGAAGCGCTGGCCGCGCTTGCCCATGCCGAACGCCGTGCCGTCCATCGTCAGGCCGACGGCTTCGGCAAAGGCGCCATTGCCGTCGGCGAGCATGGTGACGCTGTCACCCGCGCTGGCGCTCTTGCCCCATGCGCCCATGACGAAGGCGTCGTTGACCGCGGTGCAGACGATTTCGTCGACGCCCTTGGCTTTCAGTTCGTCGGCCTTGTCGACAAAGCCGGGCAGATGCTTGGCCGAACAGGTCGGGGTGAAAGCGCCGGGGACCGAGAAGAGCGCGACCTTGCGGCCCTTGAAATAATCGGCGGCGGTAACCTGTTCGGGCCCGTTTTCGGTGACCTTCACAAAGGTCGCGTCGGGCAGCTTGTCTCCGGTCTGGATCGTCATCGTCGGCATCCTTGTCTTGAGGGGGTTTTGGTCGCGCCGACATCGGGTGGCCCGACGCGGGAGTCAAGCGGCGACGGGGCGCGTCGGGCATTTTGGTCGATGTCCCACCCAGGTTTCGAGCGGTTTCCCATTATCTTTCCTTGCCCTCCGCGGCGATGGGAAGGGCAGGTCGGCCTTGCGGGGGGCAGGCTGCGTATCAACCGGGGTTCGCTGCCTGCATCTCGGCGATCAGCGCATTGTCAATTTCCTTCGCGCGCTTGTACGCCGCGCGCTCGCGCAGGCCCGCGGCATAGGCCTCGAACGCCGGGCGCGACGGGATGGTGCCGAATTGCAGCCCCCAATCGATCTGGCTGCCGACATAGACATCGGCGGCGCTGAACCGCTCGCCCGCGACACAGGATTTGCCCGCGACCGCCCCTTCGAGCGCGTCGAGCGCCGCCGCGAGCGAGCCGAAGCCCGCCATGCGCTGCTGGTCGGCATCGGGTTCGATCCCGAAAAGCTTGGCGGTGATCGCCTGCTCGACGGGGCCTGCGGTGAAAAAAAGCCAGCGATAATAATCGGCGCGGTCGGCCGGGTCGGGGGCGAGCCCGGCCTCGGGAAAGGCGTCGGCGAGATAGGCGCAGATCGCGGCGCATTCGGTGACGGCCTTGCCCTTGTGGACGATCGCCGGAACCTTGCCCATCGGGTTGACCGCCAGATATTCGGGGTCTTTCATCGTCGTGCCATAATCGAGGATGCGCGGTTCGTAGGGCGCGCCGACCTCTTCGAGCATCCAGCGCGCGATCTGTCCGCGCGACATCGGGTTGGTATAGAAAATCAGCTCTTCGGCCATCGCGCTTCTCCCACGGGTTTCGATTCGATTGAGAACATATCAGGAACATTATTAGACTGCCAGCGGGCTTGTTTTGTCACCGTTCGCAGCTAAGGCAAAGCGATGAGCGACGAACGCATCTGGACCGCCGCCGTGCTGGTGATCGGCGACGAGATTCTCTCGGGCCGCACGCAGGACAAGAATGTGTCGCAGATCGCGACCTGGCTCGACGTACAGGGGATCAGGCTGCGCGAGGTACGGATCGTGCCCGATGTCGAGGAGGAGATCGTCGATGCGCTGAACGCGATCCGCGCGCGCTATGACTATGTCTTCACCACCGGCGGGATCGGGCCGACGCACGACGACATCACCGTCGACGCGGTGGCGAAGGCGCTCGGCGTCGGGGTGATCGTCCATCCCGACGCGCGCGCGATCCTCGAACGCTATTATAGCGCGCGCGGCGGCGAGCTGACCGACGCGCGGCTGCGCATGGCGCGAACCCCCGACGGCGCCGAGCTCATTCCCAACCGCATGTCGGGCGCGCCGGGCATCCGCATCGGCAATTTGTTCGTGATGGCAGGCGTGCCGCATATCACCGCTGGGATGCTCGATGCGCTGACCGGCGAGCTCGAGGGCGGAGCGCCGCTGGTGGCACACACGATCGGGGCGTGGGCGCCCGAAAGCGAGATCGCCGACCTGCTCCGCCTGGGCGAAAAGGAGCATCCGGGGGTCGCGATTGGCAGCTATCCCTTCTTCCGCGACGGGAAGGTCGGCGCGAATTTCGTCATCCGATCGGTTGACGCCGCCGAGGTCGCGGCGTGCGTCGCGATGCTGACTGCCGGGCTCGAAGCGCTTGGCTATGCCGTGACCGACGGCGGCATCTGATCGACGGGCTGCGCGCGCGGCAGGCGGCGGAGCATCAGGATCGCGAGCAGGCCGAAAATCGCGGCGACAATAAATGCGGCACCCGGGAAATGCACCGGCGCCCTGTCGGCGGTGAAATAAGCCATAGTCCCGGTCAGCAGCAGCGGCGCGACGAGCTGGCCGAGGCCCATCGCCATCGCCGAAATCCCCTGCACCTCGCCCTGTGTCTCCGCGGTGGCGCGGCGCGACATCATCGCCATCAGCGACGGCTGGACCGGGGCCTGCAACGCGACGGGGATCAGCAGCAGGAAGGCGCCGATCGTCGAGGTGGTGAAGGCATAGCCGATATAGACCGCGACCGCGACGAGGATGCCGAGCGTCGCCGCGTCGCGCTCGCCGAAGCGCGCGACCGCGGGGCCGACGACGAATACCTGCCCCAATGCGATCATCACGCCGACCGCGGCGAGGCTCGCGCCGATCATCCCCGGCGTCCAGCCGAGCTGCGCGATGCAATAAAAGCTCCACGTCATCGGATAGACGAGGCTCGCGATCTGCCACAGCACGAGCACGCCCGCGACGCCGTCCATTCCCGGCAGCGCGCGCATCGTCTTCCACGCGCCGAGCGGGTTTGCGCGGCGCCAGTCGAAAGCGCGGCGGCGTTCGGGGGGCAGCGTTTCGGGGAAGATGAAAAGGCCGTAGAGCATGTTCGCGGCGGCGAGGATCGCGGCGGCGACGAACGGCGCGCGCGGGCCGATCTCGCCGAGGAAGCCCCCGATCGCCGGCCCGGCAACGAAACCGATCCCGAACGCCGCACCGACGAAGCCGAAATTGCGCGCGCGCTCCTCGGGCGCGGTGATATCGGCGACCGCCGCCTGCGCCGCGGCATAGCTGCCGCCGAAAATGCCCGACAGAGCGCGCGCTACAAACAGCCAGGGCAGGGTCTCGACGACCGTCAGCAGCGCATAGTCGGCCGCGAGCCCCCCGAGCGCGAGGAGCAGCACGCGCCGCCGCCCGAAATGGTCGGAGAGATTGCCGAGCACCGGCGAGGCGATAAAGGTCGCGACCGCCATGACGAGCCCGATCCACGCGCCGACCTCGATCGCGTGCGGCAGCTCGATCTCGCCGACCTCCATCACGAACTGCGGCAGCACCGGCATGATGATGCCGAAGCCGACCGCGTCCATGAAGATCGTCGTGACGATGAAGGGGATGGTGCGCCGCGCGGTCACTTGTTCTTTTTCCCAACTGTCATTAGCGGCACCGATCCCCTAGCTATGCGTTGCCGATAGATGAAACTCGAAATCTCCGCCTCCCTAAATTACCGGCTGTCCGAACCGGTCGACCTGATGTTGCAGATCGAGGCAGCGGACGGGCATGGCCAGCATGTCATCGATGCGTCGCTGGACCTCGGCGAGCCCGACGTCGTGGCGCGCGTTCCGGCTGCGGACGGGCTTTGCGAGCCGATCTGGTTGCGTGCGTCGGGCAGTCTGCGCGCCGAATATCGCGCGCTGGTCGAAATCAACCGCCCCGATACCGATTTTCGGGCGCTCGCCGCGGTTCCGCTCCACCGCCTGCCCGCCGAGGCGATCCCCTATCTCAACGAATCGCGTTACTGCCCGTCGAACAAATTCCATGCCTTTGTCGAGCGCCGCTTCGGCGACCATGAGGGCGGCGCGAAAATCGGCCGGATGCGCGACTGGATCGAAAGCCGCTTCACCTATGTTTCGGGGTCGAGCGATGCAGAGACGGGCGCGCTCGACAGTTTTGTCGAACGGCGCGGCGTGTGCCGCGATTATGCGCATGTGATGATCGCGCTCGCCCGCGCCGCGCATATCCCGGCACGGATGGCGAGCGCCTATGCGCTGCGCGTCTCGCCGCAGGATTTCCATGCTGTCGCCGAAGTCTATCTCGGTGGCGACTGGCACCTCGTCGATGCGACCGGCATGGCGCGCGCTTCGGAAACGGCCCGCATCTGTGTCGGCCGCGACGCCGCCGATATTTCTTTCCTCACCGCCTATCGCGATATTGCGTTCGTCGACCAGTCGGTGAAGGTCGAGCGCGCGACGGCCCGACGCTTGGCCGAGCAAGCATAGCTTGCCGCTGCGAAATCGTCTGTCGAATGGAAAGCCGCGGGGTTTGCCGCGAAAACTGGAGCGGGCGAAGGGATTCGAACCCTCGACCCCAACCTTGGCAAGAAATTACTGCAAATACCCCAGAGCTTCTTTTTCTACGCCAAGGTACGAAAAACCAAGCATTTGTTGACTTAGGCCTACGATATTGTATCCTAGCGCTACCCTGCGAAGCGGTGAATTTCTATTACGTCCTTATTACTTTTCGAATCAGCCACCCTCGCGTAATATGATGGAGGAACTTGTGGCGCTTGCAAAGCTCAATAAGCGGACGGTCGATGCGCTGGCTGCACCAGCGACAGGCCAGGCATTTCTTTGGGATACCGAGATCAAGGGTTTCGGTGTCCGTGTCGGCGCAACCGGGACGAAAACCTTCGTCATCCAATATATGAATGAGGAAGGCCGGGTTCGGCGGGTGAAGATCGGGCGCTTCGGCGTGATGACGGTCGAGCAAGCCCGCGAGCTCGCAAAGATTCAGTTGGGCAAGGTCGCCTCTGGTGAAGATCCCGCAGAGGAGTCGCGCCGGGTCCGGAAGGATCTCAATGTCGCCGAGATGTGCGAATGGTATCTCGTAGAAGCGCGAGCCGGCCGCATTCTTGGACGGAAGAACCGTCCGATCAAGGACACCTCGCTCAACATGGACGAGAGCCGCATCCGAACGCATATCATCCCGCTGATGGGCAAACGCCTCGTGCGGAAGCTGACGATCGCCGACGTCGAGGCCATGCAGAATGACATCGCCACCGGTCAGACCCGAAAGCCTCCTTCGGGCGGGCGCGGCGGCCGCCCGACGGGCGGTGCCGGCGTCGCCGGGAGGAGCCTCGGCACCCTTCAGGCCATTCTCGGCCATGCAAAGCATAAGGGGCTGATTGCAGAGCATCCGACGAAGGGCGCGAAGAAGCTCGCGACCAAGAAGAAGACCCGGCGTCTCAGCATCGCCGAGATCGAGCTACTTGGCCGCGCAATCGGCCGGGCCGAATTGGGTTCGGAGAACCCCGTTGCGCTCGCAATTGTCAGGACGCTCCTTCTGACCGGCTATCGGCGGGAAGAGGCACAGGCACTGCAGCGGCAGTGGGTCAATCCCATGGGCGGTTACGTCGCGTTCCCCGACACGAAGAGCGACGCGCAATATCGGGCGATCGGACCCGAGGCGATCAAGATCGTCGTCGCACAGCCCGAAATTGCCGGCTGTCCCTATGTCTTTCCCGCGTCGAATGGAGAAGGCCCGTTTACCGCCGTCAGCGACTGCCTGGCCCGCCTGTGCCGCTCGGCCGGCATCGAGGGTGTAACGCCGCATACGCTGCGTCACACCTTCGGGAGCATGGCGGGCGAACTCGGCTTCTCCGAGCTCACGATCCGCGCGATGCTAGGCCACGCGTCGCAAAGTGTGACGCAGGACTATGTTCATATCGATGAAGCCGTGAAGCTGGCGGTCAGCCGCACTTCGGACGAGATCGCAAAACATCTCGAGACTGGCGTGCGGAAGGCGGCAAAGATGAAGTTCGCCGCCTGATCAAGGCGGCGAACCGTCGCGCGCTTCCATCGCCTCCAAAATCTGCACGCCAATGATTTCTAGGCTGGAGTTGTCGATGTCGGGCACTTTGCGGATCGAAAGGTCGTGCTTCAGGATGGCCAGGTCCTTCATGAGCTCCAGCTCGCCGCTCTCCTTCACAAAGCTCGGCACCAGAATATAGGAGCCGCCCGCTGGATAATTCTCGAGAAAGAAACGCAGGTTGGTGTCAACGGCCGGCTCAAGCAATTTGAGCCGGCTGGGCATGCTCATCAGCGCGCCTTCCTCCGGCTCCACGCCCGGCATCAGCAGCACGGCATAATGGGACGGGGGCCGTCCGGGCAGTTCGCGCAGGATCGCGACATGTATCGCCCCATCCGCGTCGCGTGCCCCGAACCGTTCGCGCCACCGCTCGAAAATCTCGCGGCCCGCCTCGCGGTCTTCGAAGTGCAGGCCGATGATGGGGAGGTCGTACTCAAGCCCGAGCATCACGCCGATCCACCCCGCGCGCTCCCACTGCGGAATGTCCAATATCGACCGGACTTCGACGCTGCGATGATCGCCCGCCGCATATCGCTCGCTGACCTTTTCCTCTTCGGGATCGCTGTCGGGCACGCGCACGATCACTGGCCGATCGGGCTTCGGCGGAAAGCTCTCAAGCGACAAGGCATCCCACTCGGCCAGACGCGACGCCTTGCTGTTCATTGAGCGGATGCGACTGTTAGAGCTCGCCACCGCAGAGCTGACCCGTTCCAGCAGGGATTCCTGGCGGAAGAGCCTTTCGAGCGAAATCTTCTGCCCGTCGGAGGTCGAGGTCGCGAGGAGCATCAACGTCGACAAAAGCAGGAACTGGCTGTGAGTGCCATCTTCGCCCAGATGGTCTGCGGGCGTCGATCCTGATGGCCAGTGCAGCGTTGCCCGCATCCTCTTTTGATCAAAATCGACGCTCGGCGCCGTCGCGCCCGTGCTCTCGACCAGATCGATATCGAAGCGCTCGACAAAGGCCCCGATCCGCAACCCGATCGTCGTCGCGAACAGCGTATCGATAACAGCAAGGAGTGTCTGGGCGGCGAGGATCGAACTGTCGCTGCCCGGCACATGCACGACCACCCGCATCCCGATAACGCGGGTTTCGATGCTGTGCGGCTCGGGAGAGCCAGTGAGCAGTGGCCGCCCTCGCAGGTCGCCGGCCGGCTGGTTGGCTACCCGCGCGAACGTCTCTTCCAGCCCACCTTCCGGCTCCTCCTCCGGCTGCCGCTCGCCGAGCCGCTCGACATAACCAAGGACATAGAGAAGCGCGCCGCAGCACATGGGCAGACCCAGCTGCTCCAGCACCGAAGGCAATGCCGCCATCGCGTCGAGGTCTTCAGCCGAGCTATTCAAGAATTGGCTGGCGAGGACCCCATCCATCTGTTTGAGCCGGTCGTCCACGCGCGCTTTCGACTCGTCATCGAGCGGCAGCATTTTCCGGCAGCCGTTGATCATCCGGATCGCATCGAGCGTTTCGGGAAGCAGCCGCAGCTCGATATCGATCCAGGTCAGCAACATGAAGGCGGGAACCAAGGTAACCGACGGATGGGTGTCATGTTCCGAATCTGCGATGATCGTCGCGACCGCGAACAGCGCAGCGGCGCGGGCAGCCCAGAGCATCCCGATCCCCTGATAGGCGACGGCGAGCATGTAGCTCGCCTCGATCAGCTCTTCGGCATATTCGCGCTTGGTCAGCTGGTGCGTTGCCCGCCCGAGCAGGCGGATACGTTCGAGGCGATCGGCACTCGCATCGAGGCGGCTTGCCCGCCGGAGCAGGATCCGGCCGCTTTCGCCTTCGCCCACTCGCTTACCCATGAATTCGGCGAGTTGGTCGACGAGTTCGCCATAGGCCGGGTCCTTCGCGCCCAGTGGTCCCACGCCGTCGACCAATTGCGACAGCCGGTCAGCGTCATATTCGGCGAGGCCAGCAGCGGCTTCGAGAATTGATCCCGCTTCCTGCCAAAGGGGCGCCCGATCTTCACTGCGGTCGAAGGCGGTCGTTGTGACATCGAGCATCAGCAACGTCGTTCGGGCCTCAAGGGCGTTGTTTGGCCGGTCCTTCTCGCCTGCGAAGAATTCGAGCCGGTCGACAAGCGGCCCCCGTCGTTCATCAAGGCGCACGACCTCGGCCGGCCGATAGCCCTGCGCGACGGCACTGATCAGGCACTGCAGGAGGTTTGCGACACGTTCCGCGTGCCGCGCTGCCGGCGAACCGAGGGCAAGCTCTGCAAACGCATCGAATTCCCGCTCGAGAAGATCGAAATCATCGAACCAGTAGAAGCCGGTCCAGAGCCGCTGATAGCGTGCTTCGATACGCTGGCTGAGCGATCCCGACTGATCGGCGAGACGGATGGCCCGATCAAGCCGTCCGTCGGTCTCGAACCGCGGCCGCTCCAATTCCTTTGAAAGCGTCGCAGCGAGCAGCGCGTCGGTCGCGCGCTGTGCCTCGACTCCCTCATAAGCGGCGGGGTCCTGAATCGCCTTCTCAAGATCTTCAAGCTGCTGCAATCGCGCATAGTCTGCCGGACCGACCCGCGCCTTCTCGTTGCGCTTTCCAACACCGAGGTAATCGACCGCCAGATCCTGATGCCCTTTGTTCAGAATCCGATCGATGATCCAGCTTCGATCCAATATCTCGACGCGAAAGCCAAATTTCTCGGACAGCTCATCCTGAATCTTGGCGATGTCTTTGGAGCGGCCGTAACGCGAGGTGACGACGAACACCTTCGCGTAGGGACGTCCCGTCCCCGCGATGCCCTCGATGTCCGAGCGCGCCTTTTGCTGCCACTGCTTCTTTGCACTGAAAGCAAAGGCCCAGCGCTCGCTGCCCGAATTTGCCTCGCCAACATAGTGCAGCGTTGCGATCTCATCGGCGACGGCGAAGGTCTCGCTGTCGGCCTTGCTGTCGCCGCCACCTTCCGGGCCGGTGGCCAGCTTCAGATTGGGGCAGATGATCCGCTCGCAGAGTTTGCGACAGAAGATCTCGAAATCATGGGTCTCGTTGCGCGCCGTGACATATTCGAGCCGCTGCTCCAGCTCATAGGCTTCGAGGATGAAGGCCGGTTCGGATCCGCTATCGGAAAACTCGTCGGGTCTCAGCTGGCGCATGAATTCCGAAGGAAGAATAGCGCCCATGGCCTCGGGCAGATCGGCCGAATCGTCGGGATGGTCCATAGAACAAGTCTAGAACATCGTAATTTCACACGCGAGCGGGAATTCCCTCCGACATGCTCCGCTACGCTTTCGGAAGAAGCGCCAGCGCCACCCTCAAATCAACATCGGTCTCGCACGCCTCGATCGGGCGGCGACCGGCAAGCTTGGGATGCGCGCTGTTGAGGAAGAGGTGCGCGCGGTCGGGATCGCGGAAGGCCTTGTTGGAGGCGGTCGTGAGCCGCTTGCGAAATTCCTCCGCCGCTTCCGCCGCCAAAACCCGGCGCTTCCTCAAGTCCTCGGCGCGCTCGATATGGCTGAAGGCTCGCCAATAGAGATCGTCGCTGCCACACGCCCACTCGGTGATCGGCACTCCGTCGACCACCGTCGATGCGAGCCAGGTCTCGGCCTCGTCCTTGAGCGCGTTTTTCGCGGCAATAGCGAAGTTCCGCCGCCGGCTTTCCTTCGCGTCTTCGATGCGCTTGCGCTCGGCGGCTTCCTTCGCCTCGCGCTTCTGTCGGATACCGTCGCGCCACTCCTGAAAGGGCAATCCGCAAAGATCGTCGACGATGGGAAGGTCGCGGTAGCTGCGCGACATGTCGAAGATCGCCCGGACCCGCTTGTCCAGCGCGTGAAAATCATCGCCGCCTTCCTCCGCCACCTTCCAGGGATTTCGGCCGTCGACATTATATCGCCGCATCCAGCGCCGGCTGAAACCATCGGGATTGGGATGGCCGGCATCCTTGGCGATGCAGGCAACGGTGCGCTCGAGGTCATGGCGATTGTGAACGCGGGCATGAAGATCGGGGTCGACATAGAAGCGCTGCTCGTCACGCTCCCAGACCACGGCCTGCCGGTCGGTGAAGAGGTTGAATAGATATTCGGTCACGGCTTGGCTGGGCGACCCGAAGCTCTCCCGCGAGTAGCCTGCCGCTGCCAGCGCGTTCGGTTTGTAATTGCTGAGGTCGGTGCGCAGCATCCATGTCGGCAGCACGCTCTCGAGATTGGCCTCGTTCGGCCACTCGCCACGGATATGGATGTCCGATCCCGCCGAGTATTTAATGCTCGGCTTGTAGATCAGGGCATGCACGAGCGCTGCCTGCCACAACTGAGGACGCACTGTGAACCAATGGCCCATCCGGCTCTTGGCCCCGAGCAAATAGTCCAGTTCGGCATATTGAAGATCGGCCATGATCTCCGCGACCCATTCGGTATCGACGGGAGGCTTCTGCGGCCGGTCCCGGATATGCCATCGGAGCGCCTCGCCCTTGCGCGTCGCTTCCGCCGTGACCCGCTCGGACAAGCGCTTAGCGGAACGCTCGCGATCCGGATGATGGATCCAGTGCCGCGGTGCGTCGTGCAAAATCTGCTCGTCGAGTTCGGCGCCATCAAGCTGGCGCCAACGCACTCCGGAAAGATCGATCTCGATCATCGGGCAGCCTGCGCGCGCGACCTTCTGCTGCTTCTCCTCATCGACCGCGTGCGACACCTTGAATTCCACCGCGCGGCGATCGGGCCCGATCCACACCATGGCATCGGGCTGGAAATCGCCCTCAGATGTCTCCAGCCTCACCTCGTCGAGCGCAAATTGCCCGCCTTCGAAAACGACCTCCTCCAGCCGCTCCTCGCACAGGACAAGGCTTGGCAGGGTGACCCGCCGGACAGCAGAGAGCAGCAGCTTGGCGTAGAGATGCAGGGCCGTCTCGCCTGAGCATCGGCTGTCGGACTGGTGCGCGAAATGCTTCCGCATCTTCTTCGGGAGCCGAAGGGTCAGTCGTTCCTTGCATCCAAGGCAGGTAAAGGGGCCGTCGCGGTGCGATACGATCTGTTCGACGTGCCGAACCACGCCATCGCCGCATGCAGCGAAAGGCACCCGCAAGCCCGAGGGATCGGGCTTCGTTGTGCAAGGCCGCAGAGGTTGGGTCGGCCGCTCAGGAGCAAAATGCTCGTCCACAGGGCGATCATAATCGACCCTGTGTGCGCATACAAAATACTCTTTACCGCCTAACGCCGCGCCTTCGCAAAACCGCGATCGGTCGCGACGAACCTTTCCAGCATCGGGGGTATCAGCCGTTCGATCGATAACGGCTCCGACAGGCCATTTTCCTTCGCATGTGCCACGGCATAGTCGGCGAGATCGCGCGCAAGCTTGCCCGTGAGTTCGACAGCAGCCTTGACCGGCTTCTCATCGACGATCGGCCCAAGTCGCAGCCGACTCATCTCCAATCCACCTGCGGCTCGAGAATGAGGTCGCGGGTGACGATCACGCGGAGCGCGAAACCCGGCCGGATGGTGAGCGTCGGACGCACCGCCAGTTCGCGCTCGACGATGCGGCGCCCGGCCTGGCTCGTGCTGTCCTGCATCCCGTAGCGCAGTGCCCGGGCGAGTTCGTCGTCGCCGCCGACGCTGAGCTCGCTCCCGACCCCGAGCAGGGTCGAGACGAGCGCGGCGCGGACCATCCGGCCCCAATGATTGTTCACCCGATCCTCCAGCCCCGACATGCCTGCGGCGTCGGCGCCGGGCTGCCGTTCGAGGCGGATCGATCGTCCGCCGGGCAAGATGAGGCGATCCCATGCGAGGAGCACCCGGCTCTGTCCCGCCGCGATCTCGCTGTCATATTCGCCGATCAACCGCGACCCTTGCGGGATGAGCAGGATACGCCCGGTCGGACTGTCATAGATATTCTGCGTCACCTGCGCGCTGATCTGGCCCGGCAGGTCCGAGCGTATGCCCGTGATGAGCGCTGCCGGAATGACGGTTCCGGCCTGCACGACAAGCGCGGAGCTCGGGGCGATCAGGCGCTCGCCACTTTCGAGGGGCCTTTTCGACCCCGACGCCAGAAACTGGCGCCGCCCCTCATTGGCCGTGCGAGGCTCCGCCGCCTGTTCGGGCGCGGCCGCCTCGGCGGACACAATATCTGTTGCGGCGGAACTTGCGGTTCCGCCCCCCAGAAAGAGCCGGCTCGTCTGGGCGCTCTCGCGCTCCTGCAGTGCCCGCTGCCGCGCCTGTTCGGCGGCCGCCACGCGCGGGTCGGGAGGATTGCCCCTTTCCGCGCCGATCGGCGGGACGGGGATGGCTTCGCCGCTGCCCTGCGCCGCAACGATCGGCCGGCCAAGGTCGCCGGGGAGCGGCGGACCGAGCTTCGGCACGGCGCCATAATCGGCGGGGGCTCCGGTGACCGCGTCGGGCCTCGCATTGTTGCTCGCTTCATAGAGCTCCTGCCGCTCGGCCGGGGCCGGCGTGCGCAGTGCCCACATGAGCGATGCCGCGATCGCGAGACCGCCGGCCCCGCCGATAACCGCCAGCGTTTTCCGCGACAGGCGCATGACCCGCGGCGTCTCACCCGCGAGGCGGAACGCATCGGGGCTCGCAGGGGCGATCGGCGCAACCTCGGCCTCGGCGGGCACAGCGTCGGCGCCCGGCTGTTCGGGCGCCGTCACGACCGGCCTCGCGGGCGCGGCGTTTCGCGTTCGATCCGTACGGCCTTGGCGCCGCGCCCGCTCCCGAGCCGGAGTTCGGCGCGATCGAAGAGCCGGTCGACGATCATGTAACGCCCGTCGACGCGGTAGTTGAGCAGCTCGGCCGCGCCCTTCTCGCCGATCGCGAAAAGCGGGGGCATGTCCGCGGTTGCGATCGCAGCGCCGAATTCGACGAAGAGTTGGCGCCCATCGTCAAAGACGCGCACGGGCCGCCAGGGGACCTTCGCGCCGGAAATGCGATAGGCAAAGCTCAGCGCCGCGAAATCAATCCCGCCTGCAACAGGGGCGAGCCGTGCCTGTTCACTCTCGGCGGCGCGAAGCGCGATCAGCTCGTCCTGCGGATAGGACCAGGAGACCGCCGCCATATAGGTGGCGGGGGTCGCGCGCAGCTCGATGTGATAGGTCCGACGGCTGGTGTTGATGACCAGATTCGTCATGATGTCGGGGCGCGTGGGCTTCACCAAAATATGGACGCGGCGCGACGCGCCCGTCCCGCTCACCGTATCGCCGATGACCCAGCGCACCGTGTCGCCTGCCGCCACAGGCCCCGGACCGACAAGCTCCTCGCCTTCCTGCAATGCGATGTCGGTGACCTGTCCGGGGGCGGTGTAGACCTGGAACAGCGCGCCATCGGCCCAGGCATATTTCTGGATGGCGTTGAGGAAGGTCGCGCGCTCGGGCTGGACGCGCGCCGCGTCGTTCGCGCGGCCGACCTGCGTGCGCGGATCGGCGGGCGCCGCATGCGCCGGCAGCGCGAGTGTGGCGGCGCCGAGAAGAAGGGTAAGGCGGATCATTGGCTGAGCTCCTTCGACCAAGAAATAGCGGAGACAAAAACGCCGAGCGGGTTCCGGCGCAGGGCGTCGGGGGTGCGGGGCGGCTGGATCGAAGTGGTCAGGATCGCCGACCAGCGCGACGTCTCGACGAGGCTGCCGTCCTGATAGCGGCGCTCGGTCCAGGCGAGGCGGAAGCTGTCGCGCGATGCGCGGATCACGCTCGACACGTCGACGGCGACCTGCATCTTGCCGACCTCGGCAAAGGGATCGTTCGCGCGGGCGTGGTCGCTCAGCGCCTGTGCGCCCTTGGGCGTGGTGAAGTCGTAAGCGCTGAGCCAGTCCTTGCGCAGCACCACCGGATCGGCCGGGATCGAGCGGACATGCTCGATGAAGCGCGCGAGATGGAAGGCGATCTGCGGGTCGGTCGGCGAATAGTCGGCATCGGCGGGCGCCACCGACCTGGCCTCGCCGAGCTTGTCGACCTCGACGACCCAAGGGGTGATCGTGCCGCGCATCGACTGCCAGACGAGCGCCGAGGCGAGACCGCCCGAAAGCGCGAGACAGCCGAAGAAGGCGAGACGCCAGCTTTTCGCCTGGGTGCGGGCCGAGCCGATGCGGTCGTCCCAGACCTGCGCCGCGCGCTGGTAGGGCGTAACCGGGACCGGGGACTTGCCATAATGTTGGGACGGGCGTCGAAACATGGGTTCAATCCTTCTGGCTGATGTCGGGAGCGGAGCCGGCGCCATGGCTGTCGCCGGCCTTGAGGGTCTGCGAGGCGATGGTGGCGCCCGAGGTGACGGCCTGCCGCCGCTTCATGGCGGCCGCCCAGGTCGGGGGCGACGCCGCGCCGTCGCTGGCGGTGGCAGCGCCGGCCGCGGACTTGCCCGCCTGCCCCGCGGCATAGCTTTGACGCAGGCGGTCAGCCGCGGCGCGGAGCGGCGAACCCGCGCCGCGCGCCGTGTCACGCGCCACATTGGCGAGCCCCGCACCGAACGCCCGCATCCCGCTCTTCCCGGCCGCACCCCGGGCATAGGATGCCGAAGCGCTGCCTGACGCGCGCGAGGCGCCGAGCGCGGTGCGACCGACGGCGCTGCTCGCAGCGCCCGCCGCCAGCGTCGCGCCGGCCGCCCCGGCAGCGATGGTCGCGCCGGCCGCGAGGGTGGTGCCGGCAGCGGCGCCTGCGCCGAGCTGCGGGCCGCCCGCCACGATGCCGTTGGCGACGCTCGGACCGAAGATGCCGAGACCGAGCAGGGTCAAGGCGCCAAGGGCGATCGCCATCACCTCGCGGATGTCGGGTTCGGTCCCCAGCCCCGCGTCCATGAAGCGCTGAAAGAGGGTCGTGCCGATGCCGGTGATGACCGCGAGCACGAGGAGCTTGATGCCCGAGGAGATGATATGGCCGAGGACGCGCTCGGCCATGAAGGCGGTGCGTCCGAAAAAGGCGAAGGGCAGCAGGACGAAGCCCGCGAGCGTCACCAATTTGAACTCCAGGATCGTGACGAAGACCTGCACCGCGAGAATGAAGAAGGCGATCACGACGATCACCCAGGCGATCAGCAGGATCAGGATCTGGACAAAGTTGGTGAAGAGCCCCACCGGGCCGACAAGATCGGCGGTCGCGTCGAGCAAGGGCTCGGCCGCGTTGAGGCCGGTGGACGCGATCATGCCGGGGCGCATGAAATCGCCGATCGCCATCGCGCTTCCTGCCGCTTTCAGGCCCAGCCCGGCGAAGCTCTCGAGCAATATCGTGGCCAGCGCCTGGAAATTGCCGATGATGAAGGCGAAGACGCCGATATAGAGCGTCTTCTTCACCAGCCGCTGCAGCACATCCTCATCGGTGCCCCATGCCCAGAAGAGCGCCGCGATCGTGATGTCGATCACGATCAGCGTCGAGGACAGGAAGCCGACCTCGCCGCCGAGCAATCCGAACCCGCTGTCGATATAGGTCGAGAAGACCGACAGGAAATTATCGATAACGCCGGTGTCGTTCATGGCTTGCTCTTTTCGGTCCGGAAGAAATGGCGCCGCTTCGCTTCCCAGGCCGCCTCGCATTCGGGATCGGCTTCGGTGGCGGTTCGGCAGCGACGAAGCGTGTCGCCATAATCGGGGGGTGCGTCCGCCCCGGAGATCGCGGGGGCGGACGCACGGGGCGCGGGCGGATCGAGCGCGGCGACAAGGGCAAGGGTCAGCGCAAGACCCAGGACGATTGCCCCCATCACCAGCC
>NZ_LNSA01000041.1:7500-37293 GCF_001468465.1 Sphingopyxis sp. H115 | reverse complement strand
GCGACAAGCCCCGCCGCGACGCGGCGCTTTACCGGCTCGATCCGGACGGATCGCTGACCCACATATTCGAGGGGTTGATGACCAGCAACGGCGCGGCGTTCAGCCCCGACGGGCGCATCTTCTATCACGCCGACACGCCGACCCACCGGATCGACGCCTATGACGTCGACCCCGCCACCGGCACGCTCGTCGGCAAACGCCTGTTTCACCAGTTTCCCGAAGGCAACGGCCGCCCCGACGGCGCCGCGGTCGATGCCGAGGGCTGCTATTGGTCGGCGCTATGGGATGGCTGGCGGGTCGTGCGCCTGTCGCCCACGGGCGAGCTGATCCGGACGGTCGAGCTGCCGGTACAGCGCCCGACGATGATCGCGTTCGGCGGCCCCGATCTCCAGACCGCCTTCGTCACCAGCGCGGGCAAGAATCTGACCGACGAGGAGCGCAAGGCGCAGCCGCACGCGGGCGGCGTGTTCGTCTTCGGCGTCGACGTCCCCGGCCTGATCCAGCGGGAATTTGGCGCCTAGGCACCTTGCACCCCCCTGTCATCTCCGGTTAAGACGGCGCCCGACATGGTTTCGTCCGAAACCTTATCCTCCGGGGAGATATGCTTATGCCGCGCGCCGCGCAGCCTTTCGTCCGTCCTTTGTCGATCCTGCTTGCATCCACCGCGATGATGGTGGGTTATAGCCAGATGACCGCCATTGCCGCCGAACCGACCTCCGCCGAAGCCAGTGCCGCTACCGCCCGCTCGGGCGAAAACCCGATGGCTGCGCCCTGGACGGGCCCCTATGAAGGGGTGCCGCCGTGGGACAAGATGGACCCCGAACTGTTCCCCGATGCCTTTACGAACGGCATGGCCGAAGTGAAGGCGCAGGTTCAGGCGGTGATCGACAACCCGGCCGAACCAACATTCGAGAACACGCATGTCCCGATGCAGCTTGCCGGCGACACGATGGAACGCGTCTATGCGCTTTGGGGCGTCCAGACGTCGAACAAGTCGAACGATCGCGTCGAGGATATCGACGCCGAGTGGAGCCCCAAGCTCACCACCTTCTTCACCGAGCTGTTCCTCGAGCCCAAGCTCTTCGCCCGGTACAAGGCCGTGTACGACAAGCGCCATTCGAGCGGCCTCGACGCACAGCAGATCCGGATCGTCGAGCGCAGCTATGACGAAATGGTCCGCGACGGCGCGAACCTGTCGCCCGCCGACAAGGCAAAGCTGGTCGATATGAACGCCAAGCTCGAAGGGCTGTTCTCGGCCTTTTCATCGAAATTGCTCGGCGACGAAAAGCTTTACACCTTCGTCACCGACAAGACTGAACTGGCGGGGCTCGAGCCGAGCTTCATCGCTTCGCTTGCCGCCGCGGCCGAAGCCAATGGCAAGCCCGGCCAGTGGGCAATCAAGAACACGCGCTCGTCGGCGCAGCCGGTGCTTCAGAGCGCAACCAACCGGAGCTTGCGCGAGAAAGTCTGGAGGGCGTTTGTCAGCCGCGGAGACAATGGCGGCGCCAACGACACCAATGCGACGATCGCCGAGATATTGAAGCTGCGCCAGCAACGCGCCGAGCTGCTGGGTTTCCCGACGCACGCGCATTACCGCATGGCCGACACAATGGCGAAGACCCCCGAGAACGCCATGGGTCTGATGATGAAAGTGTGGCCCGCCGCGGTAGCGCGCGTGAAGGAAGAGGTCGCCGACATGCAGGCGATCGCCGATGCCGAGGCGAAGGCCGGCAACGGCCCGAAAATCACCATCGAACCGTGGGACTATCGCTTTTACGCCGAAAAGGTCCGCAAGGCGAAATATGACCTCGATGAAAGCGAGGTGAAGCCCTATCTACAGCTCGACAAGCTGGTCGACGGCATGTTCTGGTCGGCGGGGCAGCTTTACGACCTCGGCTTCCGCGAGAACACGGGAACGATTCCTGTCTTCGACCCCAAGGTCCGTACGTTCGAGGTCTATAACCTCAAGACGAACGAGAATGTCGGCGTCTTCTACCTCGACAATTTCGCACGCGACGGCAAGCGCTCGGGCGCGTGGATGACGACTTATCGCAGCCAGCAGACGCTGGGCGGCGAGCGCAATGTCCTTGCCTCGAACAACAATAATTTCACCGAGGCCGCGAAGGGCCAGCCGACTCTGATCAGCCTCGACGATGCGACGACGCTGTTTCACGAATTCGGCCACGGCATCCATTATCTGCTGCAACACATCACCTATCCCGCACTCGCCGGGGTACCGCGCGACTTCGTCGAATATCCGAGCCAGGTGAACGAGAATTGGCTAATGACGCCCGAGGTGCTGTCGAAATATGCGACGCATTACAAGACGGGCGCGCCGATGCCGCAGGCGCTGGTCGACAAGATCCTCGCGTCGAACAAGTTCAACCAGGGGTTCGAGACGGTCGAATATCTGGCAAGCGCGATCGTCGACATGAAACTGCACGACCGCAAGGTCCCGGTAACCGACGTCGACAAGTTCGAACGCGAGACCTTGACCGAAATGGGCATGCCGAAAGAGATTGTGATGCGGCACCGCCTGCCGCAGTTCGGCCACCTGTTCAGCTCCGACGCCTATTCGGCGGGCTATTACAGCTATCTCTGGTCCGAAACGATGGACGCCGACACCTGGGCGGCGTTCATGGAAGCGGGCGGCCCGTGGGATCGCGCCGTCGCCGACAAGTTCCGGACCATCTTGCTGATGACCGGCAACGAGACCGATCGCGCCGAAGCCTATCGCGCCTTCCGCGGCCGCGATCCCGATGTGTCGGCGCTGCTCAAGAAGCGCGGGTTTCCGACCGAATAGAACGAACGAAACCGGGGAGGCAAAAGGGGGTCTTTATGGCCCCCTTTGTTTGTCCGGCCGGCATCGGCCCGGATGAAGTCAGACCGATGCCGTCTATTTGGCGTATTTCCAGAACCGGCCTTTGCCTTCGGCGATCCAGGCCAGCGCTTCTTCGATGCGTTTGCTTCGCGTGGCATCGGTTTTGGCATCGCCGATCCAGACATTATACTCCTTTCGGAATGAAGCCGACTTGGCTCCGAAAATGGCCTTTGCCGCCGGGTCGGCTGCCAGCGCTTTCGCGAACGCGGGCGGAACCTCGACGACCTTTGGGCGCTCGGCTTTGCGCGGTGGCAGTTTGATTCCGCGCTCGTTGAGTGCCATGGCCTCGCGGATCCACGCCGTCAGTTCGCAGTCGGGCGGCAGGTCGGCAAGGCTCGTCAGCTTCCCCATGAAACGCTTGGCAGCGGGCAGCGCGGCGTTCGATTTCAGCCGCGCGTCGGTCATCAACGCATCCTTGGCGAAGCTGAACGAACAATGCTTCGTATAGGCAGCGAAAATGCACAGATTCTCGCCCTTGTACACGAAGTGCGGAATGGCCCATTTGATCTCCTCGCCCACCTCCGGGCCGGTCGCATGGACCAGCGCGCGCAGGTGGGCGAAGACCGGCTTCGCAAATTCGGGGAGTGTTTCGGCATAGGCATCGAAACTGCCGCTTTGGTTTGACCCAGACATTTGCACCTCTTTGATTCAGCTTGGTCGATAGGCCTCAGTCGGTCGGCATGGCCTCCATGTCCATGAACACCGCTTCCCACACATGACCGTCGGGGTCGGCAAGGTTGCGGTTGTACATGAAGCCCAGATCCTGCACCGGGTTGATGTCGGCCGTTCCGCCGTGTGCCGCCGCCGCCGCATTCATCGCGTCGACCGCCTCGCGGCTGTCGCACGACAGGGCGAGCAGGACCTCGCTCGAGGTCGCGGGCGGGATCGGGCGATCGGTAAAGCCCTTCCACTTGGCGTGCGTCAGCAGCATGACGTGGATCGTCTCCGACACCACCATGCACGCGCTGCCCTCGTCGCTGAATTGCGGGTTGTTGGTGAAGCCCAGCGCTTCGTAAAATGCCTGCGACCGGCCAAGGTCGGTCACCGGCAGGTTCACGAAAATCATTCTTGTCATCGATCATGTCCTTTACATCGTCCGGGCGCCTTGCCGGCACCTGGCAGCGTCCCCGTGACCGTCACGGCGATCGTCCGGACTGATAGTTAGACCGCCAGCCCGGCCGACGAATTGACCTTTGGTAAGAAAGGCAGGTCAGCCGGTGCCGAGGCGGCCAAAGGCGATCTTGCGGCGCAGGCGGCTGAGGCTTTCGGGGGTGATGCCAAGCCACGCTGCGATATGGTGCTGCTTCAAGCGCTTGTGCAACTCCGGCTCGCGGCGGATGAAATCGAGATAGCGTTGCATCGCATCGTCATGCCGAAAGGCGATTTCGATCGGCTCTTTTTCGATGATCCAGTGCCGCTCGATATAAGCGATGTAAAAGGCGGCCACGTCGGGATAGGCGGCAACGAGCGCCTTGAAGGCCGCAAAATCATATTCGAGGATCGCACTGTCCTCGATGGCCGTGATCGTGAACTGGCTGGGTTCGCGAAGCAAGGTTGCGCTGACCGATGCGGCGATGCGGTTCTCGGGAAAGAAATATTTGATGATCAGATCGCCGTCGCCGCCGACATAATGCTGGCAGAGCAGGCCGCTGACGACAAATGCATAGCTTGTCGGCACGTCGCCCGCCCGAATGACGACCTCGTCCCTGGCATAGTGCCGCAAGCGCAGCAGCGACGCCCACGCGCGCTCGGCCTCGTCCGACAGCGCGGCGTAGCTGCGAATTTTGTCGAAGAAGGCCGTCGTCGCCATTGCTCCACCTCGGGACCGCCTTGAATCAGGCCGAACGGCCAAGGTCAACTACCCCTCAGAGAAAGGACATTCCGGCCGCCCTACAGCGGTCGCCCGCGATCGCGCGACGCGCATGCGCCCGCGAGTACGAATCCGATTGACGGCTCCCCAAAACGATATAAATATGATATCATTATTATATCGATGATTCGGAGGGAAGCATGGTTGAGGCAGGGACGAGGGCGCTGAACCGCAGCCGCGAAACGCGCGCCAATACGCAAAGCGGCTATCTGATGCTGCTGATTTGGCTGGTGCTGTTCGGGGTCGCCATCTGGGCGGCGACGAGCAATTTCGGCGGGGGCGGGATCGACTGGAATTGGAAATGGGCGGTGGTTGTCGCGAGCGGGGTGATCGGCACGATCATCCTCTGCGGCTTTTACATGATCAACCCTAACGAGGCGGCGGCAGTCCAGCTGTTCGGCGAATATAAGGGAACCGATCGCGAGGAAGGGCTGCGCTGGGTGTTGCCCTGGCTGTCGCGCAAGAAAATAGCGGTGCGCGCGAACAATGTGATTTCGGACAAGATCAAGGTCAACGACCTGCGCGGCAACCCGATCGAGATGGCGGCACAGGTCGTGTGGCGCGTCACCGACACCGCGCAGGCGCTGTTCGACGTTGATGATTACAAAGAATTCGTCATGGCGCAGATCGAGGCTGCAGTGCGTTCGATCGGCTCGCGTTATCCCTATGACGATATCGAGCATCAGGAAATCACGCTGCGCGGCAACCATGACGAGGTCGGAAAGGAATTGCGCAAGGCGCTGATCGAGCGGCTGGAAGTCGCGGGAATCACCGTCGACGAATGCGGCCTGACGCACCTTGCCTATGCCCCCGAAATCGCCGGCGCGATGCTGCGCCGCCAGCAGGCCGAAGCGGTCATTGCGGCACGCAAGAAGCTGGTCGAGGGCGCGGTGACGATGGTCGAGATGGCGCTGACGCACCTGTCCGAAAAGAATGTCGTCGACCTCGACGACGAGCGCAAGGCGGCGATGGTGTCGAACCTGATGGTCGTGCTGTGCGGCGAACGCGACACACAGCCCGTCGTCAACACCGGCTCGCTGTATTGAGACCGGACGATGGCTGCGCCGACCAAGAAGGCCTTCGCTCTCCGTCTCGATCCCGCGCTTTATGCGGCGATCGAGCGGATGGCCGCAGCCGAACTGCGCAGCGCCAATGCCGAGATCGAAGTGCTGTTGCGTGAGGCGCTGGGACGCCGCGGGGTGAGCGTCAAACAATCGGACGCGCCGAAACGGGGCCGCCCGCCGAAGGAGGAGAACTGAGATGTTGCACCTGTTCATCGACGATCGTCCCTGGTTTCGCGCCAAGAGCCGCGGTTACGGCACCGGGCTGCCTATCGCCTGGCAGGGCTGGCTGCTCCTCGGACTCCACATCGCGCTGATCACCGGGGTCGTCCTGTTGCTGCGCGATCGGCCCGTGATTCTGACCGCCATGGCAGTTCTGGCTGCGATCGCCCCCCTGCCCCTCTATCGTGCGCGCACCGAGGGCGGGTGGCGCTGGAACTGGGGCGGCAGCAGTGAAGAGAAACGAAAGCCCAAGGATCGCCGGAAATGAGCTCCCGCCGACGCGAGCCGCCCGCGCCGCGCCCTTTCCTGCGCCGCGGCATCCAGGTCGTGCCGCAAACGCGCGGGGGATGGGCGATCACTGCGGGCGTGATGGCGTCGCTGACCACGGTGCAGGGTTTGCTGCTCGCGCTCGCCTTTGCTCTGCCGCGCTGGTCGGTCCCCGCGGGCATCGCCTTCGCCGTGGTGACGGTCGGTGTGGTGGCCGCTTTCTACGCGTGGAGCTGGCGCCGCGCCGACCCCGCCGATCGCCGCTGAAACAAATATTTCGCTTCCCTGGAGCGCCATGCCGTCCCCCCGCTTGCCCCCGACTCGCTAGATGGTTAAGGCCGGTCTTCATGACCGTCGCCCCAACCCCTCAAGCGCCTTCCGTCCGCATCGCCCCCTCGATCCTCAGCGCCGATTTCGCGAAGCTGGGCGAGGAAGTGCGCGCGATCGAGGCCGCAGGCGCCGACTGGGTGCATATCGACGTGATGGACGGCCATTATGTCCCCAATCTGACGATCGGCCCGATGGTGGTAAAGGCGCTGCGCCCGCATTCGACGCTACCCTTTGACGTCCATCTGATGATCAGCCCCGTCGATCATTTCCTCGACGCTTTTGCCGCGGCAGGCGCCGACATCATCACCGTACACCCCGAGGCCGGACCACACATCCACCGCACCGTCCAGCACATCAAATCGCTCGGCAAGCAGGCGGGCGTTTCGCTCAACCCCGCGACCCCCGCGAAGATGCTCGATTACCTGATCGACGACATCGACCTGGTGCTGGTCATGAGCGTCAATCCGGGCTTCGGCGGCCAGAGCTTCATTTCGAGCCAGCTTCGCAAGATCGAGGCGGTGAAGAAGATGATCGAGAAATCGGGCCGCGATATCCGCATCGAAGTCGATGGCGGAATCGACGCGAACACCGCGCCGCTCGCCATATCGGCGGGTGCCGATGTACTGGTGGCGGGCACCGCGACCTTCAAGGGCGGACCCGACGCTTACGCGGACAATATCCGGCGGCTCCGCGGAGCCTGATCGATGGAGGGGAGACCGCTGACTTCTGCCCCCGCCGACCAGCCGTTCGCTTCCGGTGACGACGCCGCGCCGATCGACGACACGATCGAGCCCGGCAAGCGGCTGATCCGCCTACCCGCCGACAAGGGGCTGTCGCTCGGCGACCGGGTCGCCAACGCGATCACGCGCCTGACCTGGCGCACGCCGCTCCACGCCTTTCGCCTGAAGGGGCGTTTCCCGCTGAAGCTGCTTGGCGTGCCGGCCGACCCGGTGCCGGGCGATACGCGCGCGGGCACCGCGATCCGCGCCGGCCATTTCCTGCACCGCGGGTTGAAACTGCCGCTGGGCGACCTCGATTTCGCGGCGCTCGACGTCGCACCGACCTTTGCCGACTATCTGCACAGCTTTGCCTGGCTGCGCGACTTGGCCGCGACCGGATCGCGCGCCGACGGCGCCCCCATCGCCGAAGCCGTCGTTCGCCACTGGCTCGGCACGCATGGCGAAACAGTGAGCGAGCCCGCGTGGAGGGCCGACAATACCGGGTGGCGCATCCTTTTCTGGGCCGCGCACGCGCCGCTGATCCTGTCATCGAGCGACCTCATCTACCGTTCGGCGGTGCTCAACCACCTCGCGCGCGCGGCGCGCCACCTCGACCGCGTGGCCGACAAGACGCGGCCGGGCACGGGGCAGATGGTCGCGTGGATCGGCATCGTCGCCGCGTCGCTGCTGATGCCCGGCGGCGAGCCGCGGCAGGTGTTCGGCGAAGCGGGCCTGCGCAAGGTGCTGGAGACAAGCTTCTACGCCGACGGCGGCAATATCTCGCGCTCGCCGCAGGCACAGCTCGACGCGATCATGGCGCTATCGATGCTCGCGCGTATCTATGACATGCGCCGCATGGAGGTGCCGCCCTTCGTCCAGGAAGTGCTCGCACGCGCGGTGCCCGCGCTGCTCGGCCTTGTCCACAGCGACGGCGGCATGGGTAGCTGGCAGGGCAGCGGCGCGACGTCGGCCGCCTATGTCCAGTCGATCGTCGATGCGAGCGGCGTGCGCACGCGGCCGCTGAAACAGGCGCGCGACTGGGGTTATCAGCGGCTTGTCGCGAACAAGGTCGTGCTGCTCGCCGATGCGGCGCCGCCGCCGATCGCCCGTGTGACTGAAGCCGGCTGTGCCTCCACCCTCGCCGTCGAGCTCAGCGACGGCGACGAACGCATCGTCGTCAATTGCGGCGGCGCCGCGCTGACCGGCGCGACGATCCCTGCCGACCTAGCGCGGGGGCTCCGCACCACCGCCGCGCATTCGACGCTTACGCTTGCCGACAGCAATTCAACCGCGATCCTTCCCAATGGCTCGCTAGGCAGGGGCGTGACCGAGGTCGAGCTCGATCGGCGCGAGACGCCGCAGGGCAGCCGGCTGGAGATGAGCCACGACGGCTATGCGCGCCGCCACGGGCTGATCCATCGCCGCTTGCTGATCCTGTCGCCCAACGGACGCGAGCTGCGCGGCGAAGACATGCTGCTCCCCGCCCCGCGCACGCGGCGCAAGGGCGACAAGCGCTTCACTATGCGCTTTCACCTTGGCCGCAATATCTCGGCGAGCCTGACGGCGGACAAACTGGGCGCGCTACTGCGCATCCGCGGCGGCCCGCTATGGCAATTCCGCACCTCGGAGGGCGAGCTGGCGATTGAGGAAAGCCTGTGGGTCGACGGCGAGGGCCGTCCGCACCCAACCGAACAGCTCGTCGTCACTGGCGCCGCCCCTGCGGGCGGGGTCAGCGTGGGCTGGATATTCAAGCACATCGGCTGAACGCCCGTCCGCTGGAAATTTTGTGAAACGCAATTTCCAGCGCGTTCCCGGATGCTTGCCGTCGTCGCCTCCCTTCTGTGTCAATAGTGTGACAATAGCGTAACGCAGCGGTCATAGAGCCCTGCCAGTGCGCCCTCGACTCGCCGGGAGCCAAAAGGAGCCGGCGATCTTCTCATTCTTCGGGGGATCTCCATGCATACGCTTCGCACCGTCCGTTCGCGCATATTGCTCGGCACCTGCCTTTCGCTCGCCGCCGCGCTTCCCGCGCCCGCATTCGCCGGCGACGTCACCGGCACGGTGACCGACGCCACCGACACGCGCGCGCTTCAGGGCGCGCAGCTTCGCATCGTCGAACTGGGCCGCGTCGCCGAAGCCGACCGCGACGGCAGCTTCCGTTTCAGCAATGTTCCCGCCGGCACCTACACAATCGAGGCGACGTATGTGGGCGCCGAAACGCGGACGATCACCATCGAGGTTCCCGAATCGGGCAACGCAACCGCGCGGATCGTGCTCGGCACCGACGGATCGATCCTCGTCCTCGGCCAGTCGGCGAACCAGGCGAGCGCCTTGTCGCGGCAAAGGGCGGCCGACGGCATTGAAAGCGTACTGACGCGCGACGCGGTCGGCCAGTTCCCCGACCAGAATGTCGCCGAATCGCTGCGCCGCCTGCCCGGCGTGAACATCCTCAACGATCAGGGCGAAGGCCGTTTCGTCTCAGTGCGCGGGCTCGACCCCGAACTCAATGCCACCTCGGTGAACGGCGTCCGCCTGCCCGCCCCCGAAAGCGACGTCCGCTCGGTCGCGCTCGACGTGATTTCGAGCGACAGCATCGAATCGATCGAGGTCAAGAAATCGCTGACCCCCGATATGGACGCCGACACGATCGGCGCATCGATCGAAATCCACACGACCAGCGCCTTCGAGCGCCGCAAGAATCTGCTGACCGCGAAGATCGAGGGCAGCTACAATGATTATTCGGAAAAACTGACGCCCAAGGGCAGCATCGATTTCGCGCAGCGACTGGGCGACAATGTCGGCGTGTCGGGCGGTATCTCCTATTATCAGCGCAAGTTCGAGACCGACAATGTCGAGGCCGACGGCTGGAACGCGGACGACGGCCAGATCACGACCGAAGAAGTCAATTACCGGGACTATGACGTCGAGCGCGAGCGTATCTCGGCCAATCTGAACTTCGACTTCCGCCTCGGCTCGTCGACCAAGCTGTACGCGCGCGGCATCTACAGCCAGTTCGACGATCAGGAATATCGTCGCGAAACGAGCCTCAAGCTCGAGGACGCGGGCGACGTGACCGGCGAGGGCGCCGACCTTGTCTACAGCGACGCCGACGGCGAATTGCAGGTCCAGCGGTCGCTCAAGGACCGTTTCGAGCGGCAGCGCATCCGCAGCCTCACGCTGGGCGGCGAGACCGACAGCGACGGCTGGCACGCGAAATATTCAGTCAGCTATGCGAAGTCGACCGAGCGCGAGAACGGGTCGATCGACCCCGCGAATTTCGAGCAGAGCTTTGAAGACGACGGCCTGCTCCTCGGCCTCAATTTCGCCGACCCGCGCCGGCCGCTCTATACGGTGGGCGGCGATGCCGGCGCGATCGCCGACTTCGCCGACCCCGAGGGTTATGAACTCGACAGCATCCAGGTCACGGGCCTGTCGGACGCGCAGGACGAGGAATGGGGCGCCAAGCTCGACCTCGCGCGCGAATTCGCGATGAGCAATGGTACCTTCACCGTCCAGGCCGGCGCCAAGGGCCGCTGGCGCGACAAGAGCTATAATCTCGAAACGCAATATTGGGAGATGGACGGGCTGACGCTCGCCGACTTCGTGGGCTCCCAGACCTATCGCCTCACCGACATATCGCCGGTTCCTGACAAAAAGAGCGTGCGCGCCTTCTTCAACGCGAACCGCGATGGCTTTGAACTCAACGAATTCGACTCGATCTTCGATTCGAACGTCGAGGATTATTCGGTCAGCGAAGACGTCATGGCCGGCTATCTGCTCGGCCGCTGGGACAGCGATACGCTGCGCGTCATCGGCGGCGTGCGCTATGAGCACACCAAGAACGACATCCGCGCCAATACCGTCACGGTCGTGACCGAGGATGGAGAATTGTCCGATGGTTCGATCGCCGACGATGACACGGTTGACAGCATCGTGCCCAACCAGTTCAAGCGCAGCTATGGCGACTGGCTGCCGAGCCTGACGATCCGCTGGGAGCCGCAGCAGGACCTCGTGCTGCGCGCGGCAACATCGAAAAGTCTGGTTCGTCCCAAGCTGTCGAAGCTGGCACCGCGGTTCAGCATCGAACAGAATGAAGACGGCGAGCGCGAAGGCGAGTTCGGCAACCCCGATCTCAAACCCTATGAAGCGTGGAATTTCGACGCGGGGGTCGAATATTATCTGCCGAACAACGGTGCTCTATCGGCGGGTGTCTTTTACAAGGACATCAAGAATTTCATCGTCGATACCAACGTTGAGGACGCGGGCGAATATAATGGCATCGCGTTCGATGAGGCGACGATCCCGATCAATGGCGACAGCGCCGAAATCTGGGGCGTCGAGCTCAGCTATACGCAGGCGCTGCGCTTCCTGCCTTCGCCGCTCGACGGGTTCCTCGTGAACGCGAACTATACCTATACCGACGCAACCGGCACCGTGCCGACCGACGGCGACATCACCGACCTGCGCAAGATCAACCTGCCGGCCGCTTCGAAACATACGTTCAACGCCGCGCTGGGCTACGAAAAAGGCCCGGTTTCGCTGCGCCTCGCTGGCACCTATCGGTCGAAATATCTCGACGAACTGGGCGATACGGCGGAGGAAGACCGGATCATCGACAATCATTTCCAGCTCGACCTGTCGGCCAAATATGACGTGACCAAGCAGGTGCAGGTCTTTTACGAGTGGGTGAACATCAACAACGCAAAATATTATGCCTATAACAATGTCGGCGCCCGCCAGAACCTTCTCCAGTTCGAGCAGTATAAATGGACGATGAAATTCGGCGCGCGGGTGAAATTCTGATGCGTTACCGGATTGCCCTGCTACCGGTGGTGGCGGGGCTGGCCCTTTCGGGGGCGGCGGTGGCGCCCGCACAGGGCGAAGGCGGACCGCTTCCGCGTTCGCCCGGTCTGCCCTACGCGCCCACGAACCTTCCCGACCGCATCCTGCTCACGCCCGGGGCCGACCCGGCGCGCGAGATGGCGGTCGCCTTTCGCACCGACACCGCGCAGGCCGAGTCCCAGGCCCAGCTCGCGGTGTCGGTCGACGGGCCGACGCTGGAGGAAAAGGCGGTGCTGGTCACGGGCGAGGCGATGCCGGTCGGCAGCAGCTATGGCCCGTCGCTGTATCATAAGGTCCGCTTTACCGGGCTCCAGCCAGACACCGTCTATGCCTATCGCGTCAAGGGCGCCGCGGGGTGGAGCGAATGGTATCAGTTCCGCACCGCCGCCGCCGAAGCGAAGCCCTTTCGCTTCCTCTACCTCGGCGACGTCCAGAACGGTATATTGACCTATGCCAGCCGCGTGATCCGTCAGGCCTTCCACGCGCACGGCGATATTCGCCTGACCGTCCACGCCGGCGACCTCGTCAGCCAGCGCGACGACCTCGACCATGATGACGAATGGGGCGAATGGAATGCGGCGGGTGGCTATAATTATGCGATCGTCCCGCAGGTCCCCGCCACCGGCAATCATGAATATGTCGAAGTGGTGCAGCCGGACGGCAGCGAGGTTTACAAGCTAGGCCACTATTGGTCCGCACAATTCACGCTGCCCGCGAACGGCGCCGAAGCAGCGAAGACGACGACCTATTACACCGATTACCAAGGCGTGCGCTTCATCGTCCTCGACGGCACCGCCGCGATCAACCTCGGGACGATGAAGGCGCAGACCGACTGGCTCGACGCCACGCTTGCTTCGTCGAAAGCGAACTGGAACGTCGTGCTGTTCCACCAGCCGGTCTTCACCTGTGCGCGGCCGAACGACACCAAGGAAATCAAAGCGGCGTGGAAACCGGTGTTCGAAAAGCGCAAGGTCGACCTGGTGCTGCAGGGCCACGATCATTGTTATAGCCGGCTGACGTCGGAAGCAGGCCGCGAGGCAAGCGCGACGGCGCGCGCCGACGGCAGCGTGCAGGGGCCGGTCTATCTGGTATCGGTAACGGGGTCGAAAATGTACCGGCTCAACGACCGCGCGGGCAGCCAGTCCGACAAGATCGCCGAGGCGACCGAGCTTTATCAGATCGTCGATGTCGATCCTGTGCGGCTGAAATTCCGCACTTATACGGCATCGGGCAGACTTTATGACGGCTTCGACCTGGAACGGACGGCTGCGGGCAACCGGCTTCACGAAATAGCCGAGCCGACGATCGCGGCACGGACCTGTTCGGGGGAAACCGGCCCTGACGGCGGCCGCTGCGTTGCGCGCGGCAAATAGGACAAGGGGAAGCAGAATGATCCGCACCACGAAACTGCTCGCCGCCGCGGCGCTCACCACCGGCCTTGCCGGCTGCGCCGCCAGCGAACCGATGATCCGCGGCCTGCCGCCGGTCCAGGTAACCGCGAGCGGCGAGACGCAGCCGGTCGGCACCGGCCGCGCCGATGCCGCCGACGATCCGGCGATCTGGATCGACCCCGCCAACTCGAACCGCGCGCTGATCGTCGCGACCGACAAGAAGGCGGGGCTGCATATCTATGACCTTGCGGGCAAGGACATCGCCTTCGCGCAGGCCGGCCTCGTCAACAATGTCGACGTCGCGGGCGACATCATCGTCGCGAGCGACCGTAACGATGGCGTGAACGCACATTTGGCGGTGTTCCGCCTCGACGCCGAGAAACCCGCGATCGTCCCGATCGGCCGCGCCGCCGCGGGCCCAGGCGAAGCCTATGGCCTCTGCCTCAAGAAAACGGCACCGGGCGAGCCGATTGTCGCGGCGCTGATCGTCAAGGACGGCACCGTGCGCGTCGGCACGCTCGCAATCGACGGCACGCCGCGCTTCACCATGCAGTGGGAGCATAAGATCGCAACCCAGTCCGAAGGCTGCGTCTTCGATGGCGACACGCTTTACGTCGGCGAAGAAGTCGGCGGTATCTGGGAGTTGAAGCAGAACGGCACCGCGGCGACTGCCCGCATGGTCGCGCCGGTCGATAACCAGCGCCTCGTCGCCGATGTCGAAGGGCTTGCGACGATCGACCACCAGGGCCAGCGCTATCTGATCGCGTCGAGCCAGGGCGACAATGCCTATGCGGTGTTCGCGCTTCCCTCGATGGAATATGTTGGTCGCTTCGCCGTTGCTGCCGGGATCTTTGGCGCGACGAGCGAGACCGACGGGATCGAAGCCGTCGCAGGCAATTTCGGCCCCGCCTTTCCGGGCGGCCTCTTCCTCGCCCAGGACGGCGACAATGCCCCCAAGGCGCAGAATTTCAAATTGGTGCGCTGGGACCAGATCGCGGCGGCGCTGGGGCGCTAAAAACGGGTCGCCGGGGTTGCGGTACGGGCGGCGCACGCCTAGGGGGGCGGCGTCTTTCCCATCCCTGCAAAGGCCGCCCTTCCCATGACCGACCTGATTCCCGTCCGCCGCGCCTTGCTATCCGTTAGCGACAAGGCGGGGCTTGCCGAACTCGCCGCTGCGCTCGTCCGGCATGGAGTCGAGCTGGTCTCGACCGGCGGTACCGCGAAGGCGCTGCGCGAGGCGGGCCACACGGTTCTCGACGTATCGGACCTCACCGGCTTTCCCGAGATGATGGACGGGCGCGTCAAGACGCTGCACCCCACAGTGCATGGCGGCATCCTAGCGGTGCGCGACGACGCGGCGCATGTCGCCGCGATGGAGGAGCATGGGATCGGCGCGATCGACCTGGTGGTCGTCAATCTCTATCCCTTTGCCGCAACCGTCGCGAAGGGCGCCCCGCGCGAGGATATCATCGAGAATATCGACATCGGCGGCCCCGCGATGGTGCGCTCGTCGGCGAAGAACCATGCCTTCGTCAATATCGTCACCGAGCCCGAGGATTATGCGGCCGTCATTGCCGAGATGGATGCGAACGGCGGCGCGACCACGCTGGCCCTTCGCAAGCGCCTCGCTGCCATCGCCTTTGCGCACACTGCGACCTATGACGGGATGATCGCGAGCTGGTTCGCCTTTGCCGACCAGGGCAAGATGTTCCCCGACACGCTGCCGATGACCGCCAAGCTTGGCAGCGAACTGCGCTATGGCGAGAATCCGCACCAGAAGGCCGCGCTCTACCTGCCCGCCGGCCCCGCCGCGCGCGGCATCGCGCAGGCCGAGCAGGTGCAGGGCAAGGAACTGAGCTACAACAATATCAACGACGCCGATGCCGCGCTCGAACTCGTTGCCGAGTTCCGCGAGGCGGGCCCGACCTGCGTCATCGTCAAGCACGCGAACCCGTGCGGCGTCGCGAGCGCCGCGACGATCGCCGAGGCCTATGACGCGGCGCTGAAGTGCGACGATGTGTCGGCGTTCGGCGGGATCATCGCGGTCAACCGGCCGCTCGACGGCGCCACCGCGGAACTGATCAGCGGCATCTTCACCGAAGTTGTCTGCGCCCCCGACGCCGACGCCGACGCGCGCGCGGTGTTCGCGAAGAAGAAGAACCTCCGCCTGCTGCTGACCGGCGAGCTGCCCGATCCGGCACGCGGCGGGCTGATGCTCAAGACGATCGCCGGCGGCTGGCTCGCGCAGAGCCGCGACAATGGCCGAATTGGGGTGGGCGACCTCAAGGTCGTCACCGAGCGCGCGCCGACCGAGGAAGAACTGACCGACGCGCTGTTCGCCTGGACCGTTGCCAAGCATGTGAAGTCGAATGCGATCGTCTATGCCAAGGGCGGGTCGACCGCGGGCATCGGCGCGGGGCAGATGAACCGCCGCGACAGCGCGCGCATCGCCGCGGCGAAGGCGCGCGAAGCCGCCGAAAGCCACGGCTGGGCAAGCCCGCGCACCGTCGGAAGCGCGGTCGCGAGCGACGCCTTCTTCCCCTTCGCCGACGGGCTGCTTGCAGCGGTCGAGGCGGGCGCGACCTGCGTCATCCAGCCGGGTGGGTCGATCCGCGACGACGAGGTGATCGCGGCGGCGAACGAGGCCGGGCTCGCCATGGTCTTCACCGGCATGCGCCACTTCCGCCACTGATCGGCAGCGGCATGGCCATCCATATCGATCCGACCGCGCGCCCGACCGCCCGCAGCCTCCTCGCCCATCTCTATAATTGGACGATCGCCAAGGCGTCGCACCGTCATGCCGAGTGGTGGCTGTTTGCGATCGCCTTTGTCGAATCGAGCTTCTTCCCGATTCCGCCACACCCGGTGCTCGGGTTGATGTGCCTCGCCCAACCGAAGCGCGCGGTACGCTATGCCGCGATCTGCACCCTCGGGTCGGTGCTCGGCGGGCTGTTCGGCTACGCGATCGGATATTTCCTCTATGAAAGCATCGGGCTGTGGCTGCTCGGCGCGCTGCACCTGACCGACAAATTCCCGGTCGCGGTCTGCTACCTCAACCAATATGATGCCGAGGCGATCATCATCGCGGGTGCCACGCCGATCCCGTTCAAGCTGATGACGCTGACGGCCGGATTCACGGGAATGGACCTTGCGACCTTCGTTGGCGCGAGCATCGTCGGCCGGGGCATGATCTTCATGGCGGTGGGGGTGCTGTTCCGCATATTCGGAGCGCCGATCAAGGCGTTTATCGAGAACTATCTGGGCATGGTCACGACCGCCTTCGTCGCGTTGCTGATCGGCGGCTTTGTCGTGATCGGGCTGTTATCCGGGGACAGCGAGAAAAGCGCCGATGCGTGCAGCCGTGCGACTTGGGAAAGCGTCGCGATGGATCGGAAGTAGCGCGGCGAGGCGGACCCCACCCCCCACGTATCGAGCGACGTCGCTCGACACGAACGGAAATAGGGGTGAGTTCGCCTATTCGTTCGCCGCCTGGTGCAACCAGTCGGCGTGGCGCGGCGCCTTCTTGGTCTGGCTCCATTCCTCGAGCATGAGCGGCGCAACACGCTTCAGTTCAGCATATTGCTCATCGGTGCCGATGTCGCACGCGAGTTCGACGCGGTGGCCGTTGGGGTCGAAGAAATAGATCGACTTGAAGATGCCGTGATGCGTCGGCCCGAGCACATCGATGCCGTTCGCGGTCAGATGTTCCTTCGCCGCGACCAGCTCGTCATAGCTGCCGACCTTGAACGCGAGGTGCTGGACCCACTTGGGCGTATTCTCGTCGCGGCCCATGTCGGGCTGGTTCGGCAGCTCGAAAAAGGCGAGGATGTTGCCGTTCCCCGCGTCGAGGAATACGTGCATATACGGGTCATACTCGCCGGTCGATGGAACATGATCCTCGGCAAAGGCGGTCGTATAGGTCATGCCGAGCATGCGCTCGTACCACTCGACCGTTTCCTTCGCATCCTTGCAGCGATAGGCGGCGTGGTGGACACCGCCCAATTTGATCGGGCTGGTCATTCGGCGGGCTCCTCGACGTTGAGCGCGCCGCGTCGAATCTGGTCCATCTCCATCGATTTGAAGAGCGCGGTGAAGTTGCCTTCGCCGAAACCCTCGTCCTTCTTGCGCTGGATGAACTCGAAGAAGACGGGACCGATGACTGTCTGGCCGAATATCTGGAGCAGCAGGCGCGGGTCGCCCTGCTCGGTCGAGCCATCGAGCAGGATGCCGCGCGACTGGAGCCCCTCGACCGACTCGCCGTGACCCGGCAGGCGCTCTTCGAGCATCTCGTAATAGGTTGCCGGCGGCGACGGCGCGAAGGGATTGCCGAGAGCGTTCAATTTGTCCCACGCAGCGTAGAGGTCGTCGCAGCTGAAAGCGATATGCTGGATGCCCTCGCCGTTATAGGCGCGCAGATATTCCTCGATCTGGCCCTTGCCGCCCGCGCCTTCCTCGTTGAGCGGAATACGGATCTTGCCGTCGGGCGCGGTCATCGCCTTCGAGGTGAGACCGGTATATTCGCCCTTGATGTCGAAATAGCGAATCTCGCGGAACCCCGCGATGCGCTCGTAAAAAGCCGCCCAATGCGCCATGCGGCCGCCATAGACATTGTGCGTCAGGTGATCGATCAGTTGCATGCCCGCGCCGACGGGGTGGCGATCGACGCCCTCTTCATAGATGAAGTCGATATCGTAGATGCTGAGGTCGTCGTCCCCATTCTTTCCTTCGTAGCGGTCGATCAGGTAGATGATCGAGCCGCCGATGCCGCGGATCGCGGGGAGGCGCAGCTCCATCGGGCCGGTCTTGACCTCGACCGGCTCGGCGCCGCGTTCGATCGCTTCGGCGTAGGCCTTGGCGGCGTCGCGCACGCGCCACCCCATGCCGCACGCCGACGGGCCGTGCTCGGCGGCGAAATAGGCCGCCGGCGATTTGGGTTCGTAATTGGCGATCAGGTTGATGCCGCCCTGCCGCCACAGTTCGACGTCTTTCGAGCGGTGCCGCGCGATGCGCGTGAAGCCCATGCGTTCGAAAACGGGTTCGAGCATACCCTTTTCAGGGGCCGAAAATTCGACGAATTCGAAGCCGTCGAGACCCAGCGGATTGTCGAACAGGTCGGCCATTTTACATTCCCCATATAGTTTCAATTGAAACTAGTATGATAGAATGCAGTGCGCGAGTCAATGCGGCTTACCCCACGGTATCGCCTGGTCGACACGGCGCATCGCACCTCGATGCCCCGCCAACTCGCCCGCCGCCCTATCCCGCCGTCCGTACCGCGATCTGATCGGGGCGTCCGATCCGGATCTGGATCTGGTAATAATATTTGTCAGTCGCCTTGCCGTCTTCATCGAAGAATCCGATTTTCACACGCTCGGCGACGCCGCGCACCACGACCACACGTCCCTTGAGCGCCTTTTCGGCGGCATCGAGTCCTTCACCGCCGGTCAATTCGGCCATCACTCGCGCTGGCATGGCGATGGTGAGACAATTGCGGTCGCGATAATCCGTTTCGGAATTGAGGTAATAGAAACCGCGTTGCTCGCCGACCGCCTTTACTTCCATTCGGAAAGTTCCGGCAATGGCCGCCTTGGGTGCGAGATACGAGGCATAGGTGACCGCTTCGACCGGCGAAATACAGTCGTCAGCACAGGTCACCGGCCGCGGGGCGGGCGTAAGCGGGGGCACGAAGACGGCCGGCTCGGCAAAAAACATCAGCAACGCGGCAAATGACACAGGATTATGACCCCTCGCGATTCGGGTGTGAGCGAAGGCCTTTGTTGCGGTAAGGACGGGGCAAGGCAATGGCTGTGATGCGGCTCAGGCCGCCGCTTCTTCGATCGCCTCCAGCGCTTCCATCCACTCCGCCTCGGCCACCTCCAACTCGGCGGCGAGTTTGCCGCGGCGCTGTGAAAGCGCGCCCATCGTCAGCTTCGCGAGCGCGGGGTCGGCGCTGGCGGGATCGAACATTGCGCGGTCGATCGCGCTGATCTGCTGCGCGAGCTTTCCGGCCTTCGCCTCCAGCTCCTTCGCGCTTTTGCGCAGCGCTGCCTGCGCTTCGCGCGCCCGGGCCGCCTCCTGCCGCGCGGTTTTCGCATCCTTGGGCTTCGCCGCGCCCTTCGCATCGTCGTTCGCGGCCGAGCCTTTGCCTGTTCCCTGGCCGAGGATGAAGGCGACATAATCGTCCATGCTGCCGTCGAATTCGCGCGCGGTGCCGCCATCGACGAGCACCAGCCGGTCGGCGGTGAGTTCGAGCATATGGCGGTCGTGGCTGACGATCAGCACCGCGCCGTCGAAGCCGTTCAGCGCCTGCACCAGCGCCTCGCGCGCATCGACGTCGAGGTGGTTAGTCGGCTCGTCGAGGATCAGCAGGTGGGGCGCGTCGCGCGTGATCAGCGCGAGCGCGAGCCGCGCGCGCTCGCCGCCCGACAGCTTGCCGACCTCGGTTGTCGCCTTGTTACCGGCGAAGCCGAAGCGCCCGAGCTGCGCACGCACCGCGCCCGGCGTCTTCCCCGTCATCACCCGTGTCATATGGCCCAAAGGCGTATCGCTGCCGTCGAGTTCCTCGACCTGATATTGAGTGAAATAACCGACGCGCATCTTGCCCGACGCCGCCATCGCGCCGTCCATCGGAGTCAGCTGCGCTGCGAGCAGGCGCGCGAGGGTGGTCTTGCCATTGCCGTTGCGGCCGAGCAGCGCGATGCGGTCGTCGGGATCGATGCGCAGGTTGAGGCGCGTCAGGATCGGTTCGCCCGGCGTGTAGCCGACGCTCGCGAGATCGAGCGTGATCAGCGGCGGCTTCAATTCGTCGGGGCTCGGAAAATCGAAGACGAGGCTGGGGTCTTCGGCGACCGCAGCGATCGGCTGCATCTTGGCGAGCTGCTTGGCGCGCGACTGCGCCTGTTTCGCGGTCGAGGCGCGCGCGCTGTTGCGCGCGACATAGTCCTGCAGCTTGGCGCGCTGTGCATCCTGCGCCGCTTTTGCGGCCGCGAGCTGGGCGATCCGCTCGGCGCGCTGGCGTTCGAAATCATTATAGCCGCCGGGGTAGAGCGTAACCTTCCCGCCCTCCAGGTGCAGGATATGGTCGACGACATTGTTGAGCAGGTCGCGCTCGTGGCTGATCACGACGAGTTGGCCGGGATAGGCGCGGAGGAAACTTTCGAGCCACATCGTCGCTTCGAGGTCGAGGTGGTTTGAGGGTTCGTCGAGCAGCAAGAGGTCGGGGTTCGAGAAGAGCAGCGCTGCGAGCGCGACACGCATCTTCCAGCCGCCCGAGAAGCTGTCGAGCGGGCGCCCCTGCATCTCTTCGTCGAAGCCAAGGCCGATCAGGATACGCGCAGCGCGCGCGGGCGCGGCATAGGCGTCGATCGCGATCAGCCGTTCGTGGATGTCGCCAAGCTTGTGCGGGTCCTGCTCGACCTCCGAAGCCGCGAGCAATTCGGCGCGTTCGGTGTCGGCTGCGAGCACGGTCTCGAACGGGGTCGCGCTACCACTCGGCGCTTCCTGCGCGATATAGCCGACGCGCGTCTTGCGCGGCATTTCGATGCCGCCCTCATCGGCTTCGAGCTGGCCGATCATCACCTTCATCAGCGTAGACTTGCCCGCGCCGTTGCGGCCGATCAGGCCGGTACGGCTTTTACCGGGCAGGCTCGCGGCCGCGCGGTCGAGGATGGTGCGCCCGCCGAGGCGGACGGTAAGGCCATTGATAGTCAACATGGCGGCGCGCCTAGCATGGCAAGGGCGCCGACCCAAGCCCCCGGCGCCGGGTCAGTGGGCGCCGCCCATCGACACTTGTTTGGGGCGCGGCGCGATCCACACGCTGACCGCGGCGATTACGAACACCACCGCAGCGGCTAGGAAGATATGAATCACCGCCAGTGTCGACGCCTGCACCTCGACCAACCGGTCGAGCAGCGCACGCGCTTGGTCGAGCGTCAGGCCAGCGCGTTCGAGCGAAGCCATGAAACCGCCCGAATCGTTGAGCGACGAGACCAGCTCCGACCGTGACGTTCGGCTGGCGTCGTCCCAAGCCGTCGTCGCGACCGCGGTGCCGATCGCGCCGCTCAATGTACGAAGGAAACTCATCAGTCCCGCGGCCGAGGTCTGATCCTTTGCCGGCACCGAACTTAGCACCAGCGCGGTCAGCCCGACGAAGAAAAAGGGCATGCCCATCCCCTGCAGCAAGTGCGGCAGCGCCAACGTCCAATAATCGACGTCGGCATTCCAGCTGGCGCGCAGGATCGACATCGCGGCCATCCACAAGATGCCCGCGCTGACGGTCAGGCGGATATCGAGCTTGCCCAGCGTTCCCGCCGCGATGGGTGAGAAAAGCACCGCGAAACAGCCGAGCCACGCGACGACATAGCCCGTCTCGGTCGCGGTATAGCCCGCAACCTGTTGCAGCCACAGCGGGGTAAGCACGACCTGTGCGAAAAAGGCGCCAAAGCCCAGCGACAGCGCGATCGTGCCAAAGGTGAAACCGCGGAAGCGGAAGATGCGCAGATTAACGATGGGGTTCGCGTCGGTCAGCTCCCAGATCACAAAGGCGGCAAAGCTGACCGCGGCCACGATCGCCAGCATCACGATCCACGCCGATCCGAACCAGTCATGCTCGCGCCCCGTGTCGAGCATGATCTGGAACGCGCCGACCGACACGACGAGCAGGACCAGCCCGACGACGTCGATCGGCAATTTGACGCGTTGCGTCTCGAAGGGCATGAGCAGGGTCGCGACGCCAAAGGCGCAAATCGCGACGACCGGCAGGTTGATGAAGAAGATCCAGTGCCAGCTCCAATTGTCGCTGATCAGCCCGCCGAGGATGGGCCCCAGGATCGGCGCCGTGGTCGTCGTCATCGCCCAGATGGCGAGCGCGATGCCGGCCTTTTCCTTTGGAAAGATGCGCAGCAGCAATATCTGCGACAGCGGCATCAGCGGCCCGCCCGACAGGCCCTGAAGGATGCGGAAAAGCACAAGCGCGTCGAGCGTCTGCGCGATGCCGCACAAAACCGAAAACAGCCCGAAACCAAAGATCGAATAAAGGAACCAGCGCACCGTTCCGAAGCGATAGGCGAGCCAGCCGGTCAGCGGCACGCTGATCGCATCGGCGACCGCGTAGCTGGTGATCACCCACGTCCCCTGCGTCGGCGACACGGCGAGCCCGCCCGCGATATGCGGTACCGACACATTGGCGATCGTTGTGTCGAGCACGACAACAAAATTGGCGAGCGCCAGCGCAAAGGCGGCGACCAGCAGCCGGGCGCCGGTCAGCGGCTGCGGTTCGGCGGGGGACGCGGCGACGGGAACGGCGGCGGTGGCCATGTCAGTTCCCGCGCGTGTCGATCGTGGCCTCCATCGACAGACCGACGCGCAGCGGATGCGCCTTAAGCTCCTTCGGGTCAAGCGCGATGCGCACCGGCAGGCGCTGGACGACCTTCACCCAATTGCCGGTCGCATTCTGTGCCGGGATCAGCGAGAAGGCCGCGCCGGTGCCGCCGGCGATGCCGACGACTTTACCGCGATACACGACGTCGCCGCCATAATAGTCCGAGGTCAGTTCGACCGGCTGGCCGATGCGGATATCCTCGAACTGGCTTTCCTTGAAGTTGGCGTCGACATAGGCGGTCGCGATGGGCACGATCACCATGATCGGCGCGCCCGCAGCGATGCGCTGGCCAACCTGCACCTGCCGGTTGGTGACGATGCCATCGACCGGCGCGCGAAGCACCGTCCGCGCAAGGTCGAGCTTTGCCTTTTCAAGCCGCGCCTCCGCCGCCGCAACATCGGGTGCGGTGTCGATCGTCGTTCCGCGCACCACCGCTTCGGCGGCACCAAGATCGCCGCTTGCCGATCCGCGCGTCGCCTCGGCCGACGCGATGCCGGCGGCGGCAAGATCGCGCGCTGCGGTCGCCGACGCGAGCGCCGCGCGCGCCGCGGTCAATTCTTCGCCCGACACCGCGCCGGTGCCTGCGATGCTCTCGCGCCGCGCCAGTTCGGCGCGCGCGCGTTCGACGCTCGCATTGGCATCACGCAGCCGCGCGCGCGCCTGTGCGATGTCGGCGCCGCGTGCCGCAACGCGCGCGCGCGCGGCATCGGCGTTCGCGTCGGCCTGTCCGTAGCGCTGGCGCGCGAGGCGGAGCGCGGCCTCGGCGTCCGCGACCGCGATGCGCTGGTCGGCATCGTCAAGGATGACGAGGATATCGCCCTTTTTCACCGCCTGCGTGCCGGCGACGCGCACCTCCTTGACCGGGCCCGCGATCAGCGCAGTGACCTGCGCCGAATCTGCGCCGACATAGGCATTGTCGGTGTGGACGCGTCCAGCCTGCGTCAGGAAATACCAGAGCCCCCACAGGATCGCGACGGTCACCACGACGAGCGCGAGAATGCGCAGCAGCTTCGTGCGCCGGGCTCCATTGGTTTCGGGGGCGACTTCGGGAGTTTCGGTTTCGGCTGCAGCCGTTGTGTCGGCCATCATTCGTCTCCTGTTGGGTTGGCGGCCAAATATCCGCCGCCGAGCGCTCGGATCAGGGCGATGTCGAGGGAAAGCTGCCGCGCTTCGAGGTCGGCGACCGCGCGATCGAGCGCGACCATGCTGTCCTCGGCGGTGAGCTGGACGATCTGGTTCGACAGGCCGGCGCGATAGCGCAATCCGGCAAGCTTGGAGGCTTCGGCGGCGGCGGCCAGCGCTTCGCGGCGCCCGGCGAGCTGCCGTTCAGCCGCCGCGCGGCTGGCGACGATGTCGGCAACATCGCGGAGGGCGCCGACCAGCGTGCGGTCGTATATCGCGACCGCCGCGTCATAGTCTGCGCGCGCGCCGCGATAGCGGCCCTGAAGCCGCCCGCCTTCGAAGATCGGCAGGCTGATCGCGGCGCCGCCATTGCCATATTCGGAGCCCGACTCGAACAGGTTGGACAGGCCGAGCGATTGCAGCCCGACGAGCGCCGACAGGCTGATATTGGGATAAAAATCGACAAGCGCGACGTCGATTCGCTTTGCCGCTGCTTCGGATCGCAGCCGCGCCGCGACGATATCGGGACGCCGCCCGATCAGGTCGATCCCGGCATCAGTCGGCAGGCTGAGCGACGGGCGCGCCAACTGCGGCCGCGTGATCGCCAAGCCGCGATCGGGGCCGGCTCCGACGAGCGCGGCGATCCGGTTGCGCGTCGTCGCGATCGCTTCCTCAAGCGCGACGACATCCGCACGGGCCGATGCGGCACGGCTTTCCGCTTGCCGCTGGCTTGCCTGATTCTCGATTCCCGCGTGCGCGCGTTCGCCCGACAGGTTGGCGCTCGCGGTGCGGACACGCACCGCCTCGTTCGCGACGTCGAGCGCGTTATAATAGCCCGCGAGGTCGGCATAGGCCGCCGCGATTCCCGTGGTCAGCATCAGCCGCGCCTGCGCCTCGTCGACGCGCGCAGCCTCGGCCTCCGACGTCGCCGCGGCGAGCGCCGCGCGATTCTTGCCCCACAGGTCGAGATCGAAGCTGAAGGTCGCGGCGATATGGCCGGTTTCCTGAATGCCGTCGGGCACAAACTGCGGCGGAATGCCCATATTCCGGCTTTGCTGGACGCCGCCCGCGCTCGCCTCGGCCCCGACGCGCGGCAACAGCGCAGCGCCCGCCTGCTGCGCCAGAGCTTCGGCCGCACGAACGCGCGCCGCGGCGACCGCGACGTCGGGCGCCTCCCTGAGCCCCTCGGCGATCAGCGCGTCCAGCTGAGCGTCGCCGAAGCCTTGCCACCAGCCTTCGGCCGGCCAGCCCGCTTGCGTGCCGGCCAGCGACATGCGCGACTCGAGTGCGTCGGGCGTTATCGCGACCGGCTTGGGTCCAAGGTCCGGTACGCTTGCGCAGCCTGCCAAAAGGCTGAAAACAGCGGTTGTTACAAATAGTGATCGGGGCATGGCTTCCAACGATACTAGCTGGTATCATGGGCAGATGGACTTTGGAGGCTGCGTTGTCAATCGAAATGATACCAGATAGTACGCCTGTACTCGATGACGCTGCGGCGGCGCGGCGCAAAGCGTTCGTCGAGGCGGCGCGCGAGCTGTTCTTCGCCAACGGCTATGCCGGGACGACGATGTCGTCGATCGCAGCGAAGGTCGGCGGGTCAAAGACGACGCTCTGGACCTATTTCCCTTCGAAGGAGGAACTGTTCGAGGCCGTGGTCGACGATATCGTCGAACAATACGGCCAAATGCTTGCCATCGACCTGCCACTAGAGGAGCCCGTGACCGACGTGCTGCGGCGCTTTGGCACCCTGTTGATGACCAAGCTGACCGCGACACCGATCTTGTCGCTCTTTCGCCTCGTCGTCGGCGAAGCCGAACGCTTTCCGCACCTTGCGGAGACTTTCTACGAACGCGGGCCGCGCCGCGGAAAGGCACGCGCGGCCGCATGGATTGGTGAAAAGATGGTACGCGGCGAACTCAGGATGGGCGATCCGATGCGGGCCGTGCAGCAATTCACCGCTCTCTGCCAGTCGGGCCTTTATCAGTTCGCGATGCTCAATCTTCCCGAAGGCCACGAGCTCGACCGCATAGAAGAAGACGTCGATTTCGCGGTCGACACCTTTTATCGGGCGTGGAAGCCATCGAGCGCCGGATAGTGCCCGAGAAATCTGTCCGGAAACGGGACGAACTTGGCGATTTCGATTGGCTCGAACATGATATTATTACGCGATGGAGCCGATTCGCGACGCAATCTATTACGAGCAACTCGCGCGCGTAGCGCGATTGAAGGCCAGCGCGAGCGGGGATCCCTTCCTTGCGTTGCGGCTGCGCGAAGCCGCGATCAAGCACGAGCGAACCGCCCGGCGGATGCGGCGCGAAGCGTTGCTGCCCGGTGTGCCGTCTGCCGAATAGCGTCGTCAGACCGGCCGGCGGGTCAATGACGCAAATAAGCCCGCCACCTCTTCGAGATAGCGGGCTTTTTGTTGGTTGCGGGAGTAGGATTTGAACCTACGACCTTCAGGTTATGAGCCTGACGAGCTACCGGGCTGCTCCATCCCGCGTCAACCTGCTGCGATCACCGTTCGGGATCGCAAAAACAGCAAAAGGCCGGCATCGCTGCCGGCCTCTAACTTTGTGAATGGGTTTCTTTCGACCTTACGCCGGCCACAATGCCTGGCGACGTCCTACTCTTCCAACGCTTAAGCGGTAGTACCATCGGCGCTGTCAGGTTTCACGGCCGAGTTCGAGATGGGATCGGGTGGGTCACTGACGCCATGGTCACCAAGCAATGAAGCCGGCGTAGGGTCAAAAAGGGTATCAATCGATGTCCGTGCAATACTGCCTGATCAATCATCCGACATTCGCGGACAAACCCGTTCAGGCTTGTCGTTGATGGCGGGACTCTTAAGTGCGAATAGAGCAATTAGTATCGGTTAGCTCCACGCGTTACCGCGCTTCTACATCCGATCTATCAACGTGGTGGTCTTCCACGGCTCTAAGAAATCTTATCTTGAGGGAGGCTTCCCGCTTAGATGCTTTCAGCGGTTATCCCGTCCATACATAGCTACCCTGCTGCGCGGCTGGCGCCACGACAGGTACACCAGAGGTATGTTCAACCCGGTCCTCTCGTACTAGGGTCAACTCCTCTCAAATTTCGACGCCCACGGCAGATAGGGACCAAACTGTCTCACGACGTTCTGAACCCAGCTCACGTACCACTTTAATTGGCGAACAGCCAAACCCTTGGGACCTGCTCCAGCCCCAGGATGTGATGAGCCGACATCGAGGTGCCAAACGATTCCGTCGATATGAGCTCTTGGGAATCATCAGCCTGTTATCCCCGGCGTACCTTTTATCCGTTGAGCGATGGCCCTTCCACTCGGGACCACCGGATCACTATGACCGACTTTCGTCTCTGCTCGACTCGTCAGTCTCGCAGTCAGGCAGGCTTATGCCATTGCACTCTAACAGACGGTTTCCAACCGTCCTGAGCCTACCATCGCGCGCCTCCGTTACTCTTTAGGAGGCGACCGCCCCAGTCAAACTACCCGCCACAGAGGGTCCCTGATCCAGTTTCATGGATCGAGGTTAGACATCAGAAAACAACAGGGTGGTATTTCACCTATGGCTCCACACCGGCTGGCGCCAGTGCTTCAAAGCCTCCCACCTATGCTACACAGTTCTTTCCTAATGCCACTCTGAAGCTGCAGTAAAGGTGCACGGGGTCTTTCCGTCTAACCGCGGGTACTCCGCATCTTCACGGAGAATTCAATTTCGCTGAGCATCTCCTGGAGACAGTGGGGAAGTCGTTACGCCATTCGTGCAGGTCGGAACTTACCCGACAAGGAATTTCGCTACCTTAGGACCGTTATAGTTACGGCCGCCGTTTACCTGGGCTTCATTTCGGAGCTTGCACCCCTCCACTTAACCTTCAGGCACCGGGCAGGCGTCAGGCCCTATACGTCGTCTTGAAGCCGACTTAGCAGAGCCCTGTGTTTTTGCTAAACAGTCGCTACCCCCTGGCCTGTGCCCCCCACAAATGGTTGCCCAAATGTGGGGCCTCCTTCTTCCGAAGGTACGGAGGCAATTTGCCGAGTTCCTTCAGGAGACTTCTCTCAAGCGCCTTGGTATACTCTACCATCCCACCTGTGTCGGTTTAGGGTACGGTCTATAATGGAGGGGCTATTTCCTGGAACCTCTTCAAAGCCTGACCAATCCAATAAGGTCAGACAATTTACGAGATCCGTCACACACCTCCAGGCCCACGAATATTAACGTGGTTCCCATCGACTACCCCCTTCGGGCTCGTCTTAGGGGCCGGCTTACCCTGCTCAGATTAGCTTTAAGCAGGAACCCTTGGGATTTCGGCGAGAGGGCATCTCACCCTCTTTATCGCTACTCATGTCAGCATTCGCACTTCCGATACCTCCACGACCCATTACCAGATCGCTTCATCAGCCTACGGAACGCTCCGCTACCGCGTGTATTGCTACACACCCTAAGCTTCGGTGCACGTCTTGAGCCCCGTTACATTTTCGCCGCAGGAACCCTTATTTAGACCAGTGAGCTGTTACGCTTTCTTTAAAGGATGGCTGCTTCTAAGCCAACCTCCTGGTTGTTTTGGGATTCCCACATGCTTTCCCACTTAGACGTGACTTGGGGACCTTAGCTGTAGGTCAGGGCTGTTTCCCTTTTGACGACGGACCTTAGCACCCGCCGTCTGTCTGCCGGATATTACTCATGGGTATTCGGAGTTTGGTTAGAATTGGTAGATCTCGCGACCCCCGCATCCATCCAGTGCTCTACCCCCCATGGTATTCATCCGACGCTCTACCTCAATAGATTTCGCGGAGAACCAGCTATTTCCCGGTTTGATTGGCCTTTCACCCCTAAACACAACTCATCCGACAATTTTTCAACATTGAACGGTTCGGTCCTCCAGTGCGTGTTACCGCACCTTCAACCTGGTCATGCCTAGATCACCGGGTTTCGGGTCTAATGCAACAAACTCATTCGCCCTATTCAGACTCGCTTTCGCTGCGCCTACACCTAACGGCTTAAGCTTGCTTGTTACACTAAGTCACTGACCCATTATGCAAGAGGTACGCAGTCAGGCCTCAAGGGCCCTCCTACTGCTTGTAGGCGTTCGGTTTCAGGTACTGTTTCACTCCCCTCATCGGGGTGCTTTTCACCTTTCCCTCACGGTACTAGTTCACTATCGGTCATACAGGAGTACTTAGGCTTAGAGGGTGGTCCCCCTACGTTCAGACAGGGTTTCACGTGCCCCGCCCTACTCAAATCCTTCAACATCAGTTTCGCATACGGGACTGTCACCCGCTATGGTCACACTTTCCAGAGTGTTCTGCTACTTGAATTGAAGGCATTGGCCTGGTCCCGGTTCGCTCGCCACTACTACGGGAGTCTCTGTTGATGTCCTTTCCTCCGGGTACTGAGATGTTTCAGTTCCCCGGGTTCGCTTCACCAAAGCTATGTATTCACTTCGGTGATACCCTTCCCATTTAACCTTCGATGCCGACAAGTCGGCAGCGAAATTAAATGGTGAGGGTGGGTTTCCCCATTCGGAAATCGTTGGATCAAAGCTTGCTCACAGCTCCCCAACGCTTATCGCAGCGTGCCACGTCCTTCATCGCCTCTGTATGCCAAGGCATTCACCAAACGCCCTTACCTCACACTTGAGAGTCCACACCACCAACGACAAGCCTGAAGCCTGACGCAAATGATGCGGATGATTGTTTTCATTCTCAGCCAG
>NZ_LNSA01000041.1:0-5000 GCF_001468465.1 Sphingopyxis sp. H115 | reverse complement strand
AGCGCGGAATTCAAGGGCTCTACCCTCGACGGCGAGAGCAAGGAGGCCTTTGGAAGCCGTGTGAGGAGCGCGGTTATCTGGCGTTCGGGAAGCCAGATTCTCGCGCAGATCATCACCTGGGCATCGACTTTGCTCGTGATTCGCTTGCTCGATCCGTCGGATTATGGGCTTTTTGCGATGACCCAGGTGGTCCTCGCCTTCCTCGCCTTCCTGAACGGCTGGGGATTCGCGAGCGCATTGGTGCAATCCGATTCGATCGACCCGTTCCGAATCAGGCAGGCCTTCGGCCTCCTCCTCCTCCTCAACGGCTTGCTTGCCGCGATCCAGTTCTTCGGCGCCCCGATCGCCGCGGCCTATTATGGGCAACCGATGGTCGCCGACCTGCTTCGCGTGCAGGCGCTGCTGTTTCTCGCGACGCCCTTTATCGCGCTCCCCGAAGTGATGATGAGCCGCGCGCTCGATTTCCGGCGCCAGGCGGTCGTTAACCTGGTCGCCGCGCTCGCGGGTGCGAGTACCGCGCTTGCGTGCGCGCTCGCGGGCTACGGAGTGTGGACGCTTGTCTATGCGCCGCTCGCGATGTTTTGGACGCGTGCGATCGGACTAACGCTCGTCGCGCGGCTGCTCGTCTGGCCGAGCTTCAACTTCAAGGGCTGCGGCCAGATCATCGGGTTCGGATCGGCGGTCCTCTTCAGCCAGCTATTCTGGCTGGTGCAAAGCCAGTCGGACATTTTCATCGCCGGCGGTCGATTCGAGCCGCATGCGCTCGGCCTTTACGCCGAGGCGCTGTTCCTCGCGCAGATCTTCATGGCAAAGTTCGTGCCGCCGCTGAACGAGGTCGCCTTTCCGGCCTATGCGCGAATCAAGACCGAAATGGCGGCGGTGCGCTGGAGCTTCCTCAAGACGGTGCGCGTATTGATGCTCGTCGCCGCACCCTTTTACTGCGGGCTCGCGGTGGTCGCGGCACCGATGGTCGAAACGCTCTTCGGCGCGAAATGGCTGGGGATGGTGCCCTACATCCAGCTGCTGTCGCTCGCGCTGATCATGATGACGGTACAGATTCTTTTCGCACCCGTCACCAACGCGCTCGGCAAGCCGTCGATTTCGATGTTCACCGCGATGAGCGGGGCGGTCCTCTTCCCCGTCGCCTTTCTGGTCGGTGCCGAGTGGGGCCTGATCGGCATGGCCTGGGCCTGGCTGGTCGCAGCGCCGCTCCTGCTGCTCGCGACCGCGCGCCTGTCGGCTCCGCTAATCGGCGTGACCCTGTGGGACATCGCGCGGGCGATGCTTCCGGGACTCGCGCCCGCGCTCGTGATGGCGATCGGCGTCGGTTTCGCGGCCCAGGCGATTGCGCCGCTCGGCCTTGCCGCGCCAGTACGGCTCGCTGCGCTCGTCGCGCTCGGCGTCGCCTTATATGGCGCGCTGCTCTGGCTGCTCGAACGCGACGCGATCGACGAGATGGTCCGGCTGGTGCTGCGCCGCCGTCCTCCGGCCGAAGAGGTGCCGAATCAGGAGGCGATATAGTCGCGCATCGCCGAGGCTTCGGCCTCGATCTTGTCGATGCGATATTTGACGAGGTCGCCGATCGACACGAATCCGACGAGTCGCCCGTCGTCGACGACGGGAAGGTGCCGGATGCGGCGCTGCGTCATCTGCGACAGAGCCCCGATGACAGCGGTTCGCGAATCACAAGTGATCGGCGATTTGGTCATCACTTCGTCGAGCTGGCGGTCGAGCGCCTCGGGCCCATAGGACGACATCAGCCGGACGAGGTCGCGTTCGGAAAAAATGCCGACGATCGCCTCGCCTTCCATCACCGGCACCGCGCCGATGCGATGCTGGGCGAGCAGGTCGAGCACCGCGCGAACCGTGTCGTCCTTGCGCGCCGAAATTATGGGGCCCGTGCGCCCGTGCAGGATCGCTCCGATCGTCATTCCATGCCGCTCCCATGCTGATTCTCTGGAAGGCAAAGCCTATCATGATTCGCGGCAAAGCCGAAACGGGCGGGCGCATCCCATTCGCGCTTGGCCTTGCCCGCCGGCTGGTCCATGGAAGCGCCCATGGTCAAACGCTCCCCGCTCGACGACGGCGACACATCGAAGGTCGCCTGGGCGCGCTATCGCCGCCTGATGAAAGGCATGGCGCTGGTGTCGCTGCTCGCCGTGGTCGGCGCGCTCAGCTGGCTTCGCGTCTCGATGGGCGACCAGCTGACCATCCATATGATCATCGCGACCGCCGCCGGCGTCGGCCTTTCGGTCCTGCTCGGCGCCGCGCTGATGGGCCTCGTCTTCCTGTCGAGCGGCAGCGGCCATGACGAGGCGATCGAAGATCCTTTCGAAGACGATCCGGATATGAAAAATGAACGATAAAACCGAAGCCGATTGCCCGCGCGACCCGATCCTTCGCGTCGTCCCCCGCCCCGCCGACATCAACGCCAACGGCCATATCTTCGGCGGCTGGGTCCTCTCGCAGATGGATATCGCGGGCGGCATCGTCGCCGGGCGCGAAGCGCAGGGCGCCGTCGCGACGGTGGCGATCGAATCGATGGAGTTCATCGCGCCCATCCTGCTGCGCGACATCATCTCGGTCTATGCGACGCTCGAGCGGCGCGGGCGCACTTCGATGGGCATCCGAATCGAGGTAATCGCGACGCGCGACGGCGGCCGGACCGAGGAAAAGGTGACGGGCGGGCTCTTCACCTTTGTCGCGCTCGACGAGAATCATCGCCCGCGCGCCCTGCCGCCCGCCTGATCCGGATCAGTCGCGCACGTCCTTTTCGACAAAGGCGAGCGCGAGGCGATCGTTCGCGGGCACGCGCACGCGCCAGAACCAGCTGCGCCCCCGCTGCTCCGCGCCCTCGGGCACGGGATCGAGCGCGAAGGGAAGCTCCAGTTCGACTTCCGCCTCGGCGGGCCGATCGTTGCTGATCGTCACCTGCCAGTCGCGCCGCTTGCCGTCGCGATCGGTCGTCTGGACGACGCGATACAGGACGCCGCTGCTTTCCCCGATGCCCAGATCGATTCGCTCGTCGACCGCCTTGTCCGCCGTCGCGACTTCGCCAAGCAGCAGGCGGTCGCCGCGCACCGTATCGAAAATCGCGACCTCGCCGGCGGGCAAGGCAAGCCCGAGTCCGTCGGCCTTGCGATTCCACATCCGCATCATGACGCCCGCAGCGCGAAAATCGCCCCGGCCGGGATTGCCGACATAGGCCGTATACAGATGGTCATAGACCACGCGGTCCCGCGCCAACAGCGCAACCTGCTTTTGCTGCTTCGCCGCGACGTCGGTGCGAAAGGGCAGCCGATATTGTTTGAGATCGCCCAGGTCCTCCTGCTTCGCGAGATGCTCCGGATTGATCACCGACACGGCAACCGGCGAATACATCGACAATTCGGGTACACGCGGCGGTGCCATGACGAGAATCTCGTCGCCATAGCCGCGCTGATAGCCACCCTGCGATCCGCGGACCGGAACCACGTCGGGCAGCGCCCACAAGGGATGCGTGCTGGTGATATCCATCGGCCAGCATGTGAGTCGCAGCGGCTCGGCATCGCTCTCAGAAAGTTCCGCCCCTCGCTGCTTTTCGAGCCGGCCCGCTATCACATTGAGCTGCGCGCCCGAAAAGCTTGTCGCGCCGCCGTTGGCGACGGTGATCCAGCCCGTTATGCCAAGCGTCCCGCCGTCGGGCCGGTGATCGGCAACATAGCTCGCCGCCCAGTCGAACCCTTCGGCCAGATAGAGAAGCTGCACGGTCACCGTCTGCGGCCGGTCGCTCGCCACCAGCACCGACAGCGTCGGCTTCGCCGACAGGTCTTTCGGCACGCCGCCATAGCTCATTCGTTCGGGCAGCCCCGAACAGCCGAGCGCCTCATAGCCCTCGGCGGTCCGCACCAGCACCCCGCCGTCGGGGCCGGCCTGAAGAATCGCGTCCTGCCGCCGCACCTTGCCCGTCGCCCGGTCGGTGCGTTGCAGCGTGACGCGGCGCTTCAGATAGGCATCGACCAACCCGCCGGGCGAAAGAAGCCGGGCATCGCGATTCTTTTCGATCACACCGCCGGGCAGCCCCCCGATCACGGCGGTCTCGGGCAGCAGCCCCTCGGCAACCCCTTCGAATCGTACCGCCGCGGTTCCGGCGGGCAGGCGGATCGTGCGCGTCTCGCTGATGAAGGCGAAACCTTCGGGCCAGTCGGGATCGATACCGCCCGACGACCGGTTCGGCGCGCGATAGATGGTGACCGCCACATCGTCGATCGCGGTCGACCGCACCACCGCCGGCGAATCATCTGCCCGCGCCGGAGATAAAATGCCGGCCAGCGTCACCACCGCAAGCATACCCGCGAATCGCTCGCGGCCCGCCGCGCGGCTCACCCGTTCTTCAGCTTCTGCCGAAACGTCTGGATCAGGCTGTCGTTCGCCGGCACGCGCACGCGCCAGACCCAGCTCGACCCGCGCCGTTCCCATCCTGCCGGCTCGGGATCGAGCGCGAAGGGAATCAGCATTTCGATTTCGGCATCGAAGGGCCGCGAATTGGTCAGCGTGACCTCCCAGATCTGATATTCGCCCTTGGCGTCGCGATCCTTGACCAGCGCGCGAAACTGGACCGCCGGACTGCGGCCGATATCATAATCGACGCGCTCGTCCTTCGCCTTGTCGCCGATCGGCGCCTCACCGACGAGAAGGCGGCGACCCGCGACCGTTTCGAACACCGCGGTGGTGCCGGCCGGAAGCGCGAGGCCGAGCCCGTCCGATTCGCGATTCTGTACGCGCAGCCGCATCACCAGCGGCTGCGGCGATCCATTGTCATAGAGCGTGCCGGCATAAAGCTGCTCGACCGCGACCTTGTCCTTCGCGAGCAGCGCGACCTGTTTCTGCCCCTTCGCCGACACGTCGACACGAAAGGGTATGCGATAGAATTTAAGGTCGCCCAGATCCTCGGCGGGCGGCAGGCGGAAGTCGATCGGGCGCGACGACGACGGCGCGGGCGACGGGTTCCCGTTTTCTTG
>NZ_LNSA01000040.1 GCF_001468465.1 Sphingopyxis sp. H115 | reverse complement strand
CCGTTGCGGTTGGGCGCCGTGCGCCCAGCGCCGGCTGTCCGGCCCGAGCCCGCCGCGCGAGAGAAGCCGCGGACCCTGCGCCCGGCCACGGCGCCCAACCGCAACGGACGCGTCCGCAAGGATTAGGAAGACGTATCGGCGCGAACGGGTTTCGCCGTCCCCGCCGATACGACCGTCGCCGCGACCAGGTCGCCGATGACGTTCAACGTCGTGCGGCACATGTCGAGGAAGCGGTCGACGCCTAGGATCAGGCCGATGCCTTCGGGCGGGACGCCGACCGACGCGAGGATCAGCGCGATTACCGGGAGCGAGCCCGCCGGAACGCCCGCCGTACCGATCCCGCCCAGGATGCAGACGAGCATCACGACGACCTGTTGTTGAAGCGTCAGGTCGATACCGAAAAATTGCGCGAGGAAGATTACCGTCACGCCTTCAAACATCGCGGTGCCGTTCTGGTTCGCGGTCGCCCCGATCGTCAGCACGAAGCGCGCAACCTTATCGGGAAGCCGAAGGCGATCGTGCGCGACGCGCAGCGCGGTGGGCAGCGTCGCGTTCGACGAGGCGGTCGCGAACGCCATGACAAAGGCCTCCTGCGTCTCGCGAAAAAAGGCGACCGGCGATTTCCCCGCCAGCGTCTTGAGCAGGATGGGAAAGACGATGAACATCTGGATCGCGAGCGCTAGCAGCACCACGCCGACAAAGGCCGACAGACGGACGATCAGGTCCCAGCCGAATTGCGCGGCGAGGTTGAACATGAAACAGAAAACCGCGATCGGCGCCAGCCGGATGACAAGGCCGATCAGCTTCATCACCACGTCGAACACGCCCTCGATCACCGTCTTCAGCGCTTCGGTCTGCGGCGTGCGAACGAGCATCAGCCCGATGCCGAAAAACAGCGCGAAGAACATCACCGCGAGCACGTCGTTCGCCCCCATCGCGGCGAATATATTGTCGGGGACGATCGCGACGACGGCATCCATCCCGGTCTTTGCCTCGCCCGCGCGATCGGCGATCGCCTGCGCGCCCGCCGCGCCTTCGGCCATCAGCGAGCGCGCGAGCGCGGGATCGACCCCCGCGCCCGGCTGGATCGCATTGACCACCGCCAGGCTGACGATGACCGCGATGGTCGAAACCGCGATTGTGTAAAAAAGAGTGCGCAGGCCCACCGTTTTCAGCGCACGCATTTCGCCCATCTCGGCGACGCCGACGATCAACGCCGATACGAGCAGCGGGATGACGAGCATGAAAAGCAGCCGCAGGAATATCTGACCGAGCGGCCCGGTCACGTAAGTGGTCAGCCCCTCCACCCACGCCGCGTCGGGCGCGCCATAATGGACCGCAAGCCCCGCGGTCAGCCCGGCGAGAAAGCCGATGAGCATCCGCCAGCGCAGTTGGCGGGCGCGGACCTCATCGCGCGCGGCCTGATCGATCGCCGTTGCTTCGCCCATAATGTGCTCCCTGCTCGCCCCGGTGTGGGCGGGCCGAAGCTCGCGCGTTACGCGGTATCGGCCGCTGGCTTGCTCCCCCCGGCATCCTCACTATCACGAATGTCGAGCCCGCGGGTTCCATGATGCTCGGTATGCGCCGGGGCGTGCGGCCTTTCGGAGAAGGCTGGGTCGGGATGTTCGAGCATCCCTTCCCATTTGGTGATGACCGAAGTCGCGACCGCGTTGCCGACGACATTGGTGGCGGTGCGGCCCATGTCGAGGAAATGGTCGATCGCAAAGACGAGCGCGACGCCTTCGACCGGCAGGTCGAACATCGCCAGCGTTGCGGTGATGACGACGAGGCTGGCGCGCGGCACCGCCGCAATCCCCTTCGACGAGACCATGAGCGTCAGCAGGATCAGGATCTGCGTGCCGATCGACAGTTCGATGCCATAGGCCTGTGCGATGAAGATCGTCGCGAAACTCGCGTACATCATCGAACCGTCGAGGTTGAAGCTGTAGCCGAGCGGGAGGACGAAGCCCGAAATGCGGCGCGGAACGCCGAAGCGGTCGAGCTGTTCGAACAGCTTGGGCATCGCGGCTTCGGACGAGGCGGTCGAAAAGGCGATCAGCAACGGCTCGCGGATATAGCGTACCAGCGCGACGATCCGCGAGCGAAGGAAGATCGCCCCCGCGCCAAGCAGCAGCACCCACAGCAGGACGAGCGCGATATAGAATTCGATCAGCAGTTCGGCATAGGTTGCGAGGATACCGAGGCCATTTTGCGCAACGACCTTCGCCAGCGCGCCGAACACCGCGAAGGGCGCAAGACGCATCACATAGCCGGTGATCTGGAGCATCAGTTCGGCAAGTGCTTCGGCGCCGCGCACCAGCGGCTTGCCCTTTTCGCCGAGCGCCGTCAGGCCGACCCCGGCGAACAGCGAAAAAACGAGGATCTGGAGGACGTTGTTTTCCGCCATCGCCGCGATGACATTCTTGGGGAAAACATGTTCGATGAACTCGAACATATCGAGCTTTTTCACCTCGCCGACCGATTGCGCCGACGCGGTCATATCGACCCCGACGCCCGGCTGGAGCAGGTTCACCATGATGAGGCCAAGGCTGATCGAGATCAGGCTGGCGATGATGAACCAGGCGATCGCGCGCGTGCCGATGCGGCCGAGCGCCGAGCTGTCGCCCATATGCGCGATGCCGGTGACGAGCGTGCCGAGGATCAGCGGCGCGACGAGCATCTTGATGAGGTTGAGGAAGATGGTGGCCAGCGTACCAAAGCTGCGCAGCCAATATTCAAAGGCCTGACTGTCGGCGGGCACGAAGACGCGGACCAGATATCCGACGACGATGCCAAGGACCATGCCGATCAATATGTACAAAGTAAGGCGACGCGCCATCCAATCACTCCCCTGTCCCGCCCCGGCGGAAAATTATCGCGCGGGGGTAACAGGGTGGCGCGTCGCGGGCAATCGCCGAGGCGTCAGATAAGCAGGCTTATCGCGACGCAGGTTGCCGCGCCGACCGCGAGGGTGAGCGGAATGCCTGCGCGGAAGAAGTCGACAAAGCGGTAATTGCCGGCGGCGTAGACCAGCGTGTTCGTCTGATAGCCGATCGGGGTTGCGAAGCTGGCCGACGCCGCAAACATCACCGCCACGACGAGCGGATAGGGATCGACGCCCAGTTCGCGCGCGATCGCGATCGCGAGCGGGGTGACCAGAATGGCGACCGCATTGTTCGTCACGATCTCGGTCAGCAGCACCGAAATGACATAGGTTGCAACGACCAGCGCCCAGGGCGGCACGTCGCGCAACAGCGGGGTCAATTCCCCCACGACGAGCGCAACGCTGCCCGAATTTTCGAGCGCAAGGCCGACCGCAAGCATCGCGAAGATCAGGACAAGGACGTTTCCGTCGATCGAATCCCACGCCTCGTCCGCATCGATGCAGCGCGTGAGCAGGATCAGTCCGACGCCGATGATCGCCGCAACCCCGATATCCATGACGTTGAACGCCGCGAGCAGGATCACGCCGACGAGCGCCCCGATGGCGATCGGGGCCTTGTTGCGGCGAAACTCGCGTTCGCTGGTCGAACCGACGCCATAAAGGTGCGGATTGCCGTACATTTCTTCGATCTGTTCGGCGGGCCCGGTCACCAGGATGCGGTCGATCGCCTGTACCCGCGCATTGGGCAGGTCGGGGCCTGCCGTCTTGCGGAAGCGCGCGATCCCCAGAATGCGCACCCGCAGCATCGACAGAAACGGAATCTCGAGCAGCCGGCGACCGATCGCGGGATGGCTGGGCGCGATCATCGCCTCGATAATCCCTTCGTCGTCCTGCCTGACCTCGTCGTTGCCGGCCGTCAGCCCGATCACGATATTCTTGTTCGCCCGCAGCGACAGCAGTTCGGACAGGTCGAGCCGTACGACAAGCCGATCCTCTTCCTCGGCGACCTCGTCGAGCAGGCCCGACCGCCGCAGCGACGCCCCGCGTTTCAGCCCGACGAGCTTGACGTTGGCGCGTTTCGCGAAGGGAATGTCGCCGAACCGCCGGCCGATCAGGTTGCTGCCCTTGGGGATGCGGATTTCGGTCAGGAAGCTGCGATGTTCCTGGCTGAGCGCGATCTGCGACGGCGCATCGTCGGGAAGGAAGCGCCGCGCGATGAAGATCAGCGCCAGGATGCCCGATACGCCGGCGACCAGCCCGACGGGGGTGATGGTAAAGATGCCGAAGCGGTCCAGCCCGTTCTCCTCCGCCACTGCGGCGACGAGCAGGTTGGTCGATGTCCCGATCAGCGTGGTCGTGCCGCCCAGGATCCCGACGAACGACAGCGGCATGAGCAGCCGTTTGGCACTGATCCCCAGCGCGTTCGCCAGCTTCAGCATGATCGGGATCATCACCACCACGACGGGCGTGTTATTGAGAAAGGCCGAGGCGACATAGACGCCGAGGAACATCTCCGCGAGCGCCAGCTTCGGACGTCGCTGCGCGCGCGCGATGATGCGGTTGGCGATCGCGTCGAGCGTCCCGGTGCGCAGCAACGCACCCGACAGGATGAACATCGCGCCGATCGTCACCGGCGCGGGGTTCGCAAAGACCGAAAACAGATCCTTCCCCGACAGGATGCCGAGGAACAGGAAGGTGCAGGTGCCGAGGATCGCGACGACCGTCGCGGGAAAGCGTTCGAGGACGAACCCGACGAACATCAGCGCCAGCACGACCAGCCCGATGATGGCCTGATATTCGCCGATGAAGTGGCGCGCGCCGTCGATCATCTGCGGATCAGCCGTTCTGCGCCCGGTGGAGCAATTTATGGTCCGCAAGGACGAGCGCCATCATCGCCTCGACCACCGGCGCCCCGCGGATACCCACACACGGGTCGTGGCGGCCCTTGGTGACGATGTCGGTCGCCTCGCCCGCCTTGTTGACGGTCGGCACGGGGGTGAGGATCGAACTCGTCGGCTTGAAAGCCACGCGCACGACCACCGGCTGGCCGGTCGAAATGCCGCCCGCGATGCCGCCGGCGTTGTTCGAAAGAAAGTCGGGGCGGTTGCTGCCGTCGGTCGCGGGGCGCATCGGGTCGGCATTTTCCTCGCCGCGCAGCCTCGCGGCGTGAAAGCCGGCGCCGATCTCGACGCCCTTCACCGCGTTGATCCCCATCATCGCGGCGGCAAGGTCGCTGTCGAGCTTGGCATAGATCGGGGCGCCCCAGCCGGCCGGGACACCGCTCGCGGCGCATTCGATCACCGCGCCCAGCGAACTGCCCGCCTTGCGCGCCGCGTCCATCAGGCCCTCCCAGCGCTGTGCGGCGGCGGGGTCGGGACAGAAAAAGGGATTGCGATCAATCTCTTCGAGGTCGAAATTGGCGGGATCGATCGCATCCCCACCGATTTCGGCGACCCAGGCGTGGATCTGGACCTCGGGAATCACGAGCCGCGCGACGCCGCCCGCCGCGACGCGCGCCGCCGTCTCGCGTGCGCTCGACCGGCCGCCGCCGCGATAATCGCGGATGCCATATTTGGCGTCATAGGCATAGTCGGCGTGGCCCGGGCGATAGGCCTGCGCGATCGCGCCATAATCCTTCGACCGCTGGTCGACATTCTCGATCATCAGGCTGATCGGCGTACCCGTCGTCTTGCCTTCGAACACCCCCGACAGGATGCGCACCTGGTCGGGTTCCTGCCGCTGCGTCGTGTGACGCGACTGGCCGGGGCGGCGCTTGTCGAGGAATGGCTGGATATCGGCCTCGGACAGCGACAGGCGCGGCGGGCAGCCGTCGACGACGGCACCGAGCGCGGGACCGTGGCTTTCCCCCCAGGTGGTGAAGCGAAGAACGCGTCCGAAGCTGTTGAAACTCATGGCCCTACCCCAAGCGGCCGAATGCAGATGCATAGTCGGCGCGTCCGCCTAGCGGCCAAGCCGCGTTCGAGTCCAGCATCATCGCCATGAAATGCGGACCCGCGAAGGGCGATGCGAAGCGCGCCGCGAGTTCGGGCGAATAGCCGAAACGCGGATAATAGCTTTCGTGACCGAGGACGAAGCTGATCGCGGCGCCTTGTTCGCGCAGCACCGCGAGCCCGCCGCGGATCAGCGCATCGCCGATCCCCTGCCCCTGAAGGCCGGGCATGACCGATATCGGCGCAAGGCCCGCGCCCGCCAGCGGCGCACCATCGGCCTCGATATCCATCCGGCTGAACAGCACATTCCCGGCGATCGCACCGTCCCGTTCGGCGACGAGCGACACCATGACGTCATCGTCGGCCGCCAGTATCCGGACAAGCTCGGCTTCGCCCCGATGACCATATTCGCTCGCGCCAAAGGCGGCGCGGATCACGCTGTCGATAGCCTCGTCATCCTCCGCACGCGCGGGGCGGATGGCGACGGAATCAGGCAAGCGCAATATCCGGCGCGTCTTCCTGTTTCATGCCGACGGTGTGATAGCCCGCATCGACATGATGCGTTTCGCCGGTGACGCCGCCCGAAAGGTCGCTGAGCAGGTAGAGCGCCGAGCCGCCGACATCGTCGATCGTGACGTTGCGGCGCAGCGGGGCGTTATACTCGTTCCATTTGAGGATCAGGCGGAAGTCGCCGATGCCCGATGCCGCGAGCGTCTTGATCGGGCCGGCCGAGATGGCGTTCACGCGCACCCCCTGGGGGCCATAATCATTGGCGAGATATTTGACGCTGGTTTCGAGCGCCGATTTCGCGACGCCCATGACGTTATAGTGCGGGATGACCTTTTCCGCGCCATAATAGCTGAGCGTGAGCAGCGAACCGCCGCCCTTGCCCGTTTCGGGGTCGAAGGGGGTCATCATCGCCGCCGCGCGCTTGGCGACCGCGGTGAAGCTGTAGACGCTGATATTCATCGTCATCAGGAAGTCGTCGAGCGTGACGTCGGCATAATGGCCGCGCAGCGCCTCCTTGTTGGTATAGCCGATCGCATGCACGACGAAGTCGATCGTCGGCCAGCGCGCGGAGAGCGTCGCGAAAGCCGCGTCGAGATTGTCCATGTCGGCGACGTCGCAATCGATCAGGAAATCGCAGCCGAGCTCATCGGCCAGCGGCTTCACGCGCTTCAGCATCACGTCGCCCTGGTACGAAATCGCCAGTTCCGCGCCGTGCGCGTGCAGGGCCTTCGCAATGCCCCAGGCAAGCGATTTGTCGTTAGCAAGGCCCATGATCAGCCCGCGCTTGCCCTTCATCAGACCCGTCATTTTTTGTCTCCGGCCTTTTCAACAGTCACATCGTCGACGCGCCCAATAGCGTCGTGGCCCAAATCCTCAACCTCTACCAAAGCAGCATTGAGCTCGGCGCCCATCACCATACCCAATCCGACGAGATAGAAAAAGAAGAGCGCGACCATCACGCCCGCAAGACTGCCATAGGTGGCGTCATAGCTGAGCAGGCTGGCGAGCAGCGGCGGCAGCGCGAGCGTCACCCCGATCCACCATAATGTGGTGAACAAGGCGCCCGGCCATTTGGGGCATTTCTTGAGCCGGCGGTATTTCGACGGGGTCAGGCTGTAGAACAGCATGTAGATCGCAAGGAACAGCCCCGCGCCCGACACGCCGCGCGAGATCAGGACGACCCCCCATGCCTGATATTGTTCGGGCAATACGCGCGTCACGAACTGTTCGATACCGACGATCAGCACCTGCATGCTGAACGACAGCAGCATCAGCACGACCGCGCCGGTGATGATGCCGATCGAAAGCAGGCGATAATGGAAAAAACCCTTCGAGAAATGCGTGCCATAGGCGCGGCGGAGGATGTCACGCACCGTTTCGATCAGGCTTCCCACCGTCCACAGCGCGACGAGCGCCCCAAGCCACAGGAAGATGCCGGTGCGCGCCGACATCACTTCGCGGATCGGACCCGACAGGGCTTTCGCGACCGTCGGCGGCATGGTGGAGAACACCGCCTCGACCGCCCGTTCGCCCCCGACGCTGCCGCCAAATATCGACAGCGCCGCGGCGAGCAGGATGAAAAAGGGAAACAGCGCGATCAGCGCCAGATAGGCAAGATTGCCCGCGTGGATGAAGCCATCGGTATAGGTACCGACGATGACGCGGCGGACGATATGATAGGCGCGCGTGCCGGGCCCCAACTGCTCGCGGCCGCGCTCCAGCATCCCCTGCGCGCGGGCGCGCAGCTTGACCCGCTTGGCGCGCTCCGCGCGTGCTTCGGGCGAGTGCGGCGAATGACCTTCGGCCAGATATTCCTTGCCGACCTCGTCGGCGACCTCGCGCTCGAGCGCTGCGACGCTCTGCTTGTTGCTGGCGTCAGCCACGCGTCACACGCCAAGCTCCGCCCGCACGTCGCGCGGGTCGGTCCAGTCGCTGAGCAGCTTGATCAGTGCGGCATCGTCGGCGGGCAGGTCGACCATCAGGCGGACAAGCTGGTCGCCGCGTCCGCCGCTTTTCTGGCTAAAGCCCTTGCCCTTGAGACGCATGACCTTGCCCGACGAGGAACCCGCCGGAATCGACAACATCACGGGGCCGTCGACCGTCGGCACCTTGATCTTCGCGCCTTTGACCGCCTCGTTCAGCGTTACCGGCAGGTCGAGGCGGATGTTCGCGCCCTCGCGCACATAAAAGGGATGATCCTTGACCGTGATCGTGACGATACCGTCGCCCGTGCCGCCAGGGCCGGGCTGCCCCTTGCCCGCGAGGCGCATCTGCGTGCCGGTTTCGACCCCGGCCGGCAGTTTCAGGTCGATCGTGCTGCCGTCGGCGAGCGTGATGCGCTGCGGCGCCTGCGTCGCGGCGTCGATGAACGACACCGACAGGCGATAGGCGACATTGGCGCCCTTTTGCGGCGGCGCGCTGCGCCCGCCGAAACCGCCGAACGGCCCACCGCCGCCGCCGCCGCGGCCGCCGAACAATCCTTCGAAAATATCGCCGAAATCGGCGCTTTCGTTCCCGAAGCCGCCGAAACCGTCCTGCCCGCGCGGATCGCCGCGAAATCCGCCGCCCCCGCCATAGCCGAAGAGCATCGCGGGATTGCCGTCGCCGTCGATCTCGCCACGGTCATATTGCGCACGCTTCGCCTTGTCCGACAGAAGGTCATAGGCCTTGGTCACGTCGGAGAATTTCTCCGACGCCTTGGGATTGTCCTTGTTCTTGTCGGGATGCAGTTCCTTGGCGAGCTTGCGATAGGCGGACTTGATTTCCGCATCGCTCGCAGTCTTCGCAACGCCCAGGGTGGAATAGGGATCGGCCATCTTGCTCCTGTAGCCCGATAAGTGACTGGGCGTGAAGCCCGATTGCGCGCGCCATGTGGTAATGGGCGACGGCGCGGTCAAGTTCCCCCATATCGCGCTCGACCATGTCCGCGCGGCGCATTATGACCGCGACGATGACCAACGATCCCCTTGCCCTGTTCGACAGCTGGTTCGCCGAGGCGCGCGGCAGCGAACCCAACGACTCCAACGCCATGGCGCTCGCGACGACGACGGCCGACGGCCGCCCGTCGCTGCGCATGGTGCTGCTGAAGGGCCATGGCCCCGACGGGTTCGTCTTTTACACCAATCTCGACAGCCGCAAGGGCGGCGAGTTGGCCGAAAATCCGCATGTCGCGCTACTCTTTCACTGGAAATCGCTGCGCCGGCAAATCCGCATCGAAGGCCCGGTGGAACCCGTCGACCCCGCCACCGCCGATGCCTATTTCGCGACGCGCAGCCGCGACAGCCAGCTCGGCGCATGGGCGAGCGACCAGTCGCGCCCGCTCGACGCCCGCGCCACCTTCGAGGCGCGCTTTGCCGAAATGGAGGCGCGGTTCGCCGGACAGGACGTGCCGCGCCCGCCGCGCTGGTCGGGCTGGCGCGTTAATCCTTCGCGAATCGAATTTTGGCAGGATCGCGCCCACCGGCTGCACGAACGCACGCTGTTCGAGCGCGCCGGCGATGGTTGGACGAAAGGATATCTCTATCCATGAGCGCTGCACGCCGCCTTCCGATCAGCCAGGTCGACGCCTTTGCCGACCGCCCCTTCGCCGGCAACCCCGCCGCGGTGATGCCGCTCGAGGAATGGCTCGACGATGCAACGCTGCAAGCCATCGCGGCCGAGAATAACCTCGCCGAAACCGCCTTTCTGGTCCCCGACGAAAGCGGCGAGGCCGATTATGAGCTGCGCTGGTTCACCCCGGCGGTCGAGGTGGCGCTGTGCGGCCATGCGACGCTGGCGAGCGGACATGTGCTGCTGTCGGCGGCGCAGTGGCGCAGCGACATGCGCTTTCGCACGCGCAAGGCGGGCATATTGACGGTGGCGCGCGCCGGCGACGACGACGACGGTCCCGGCCGTTACCGCATGAAGCTGCCCGCCTATCGTGCCGCCGCCAAGCCGATGCCCGACGTCTCGCGCGCGATGGGCGGCGATGTGGCCGAGACATTGTGGCACGACGGCGGCTATGCGCTGATCGTCTATCGCAGCGCCGACGCGGTGCGCGCGCTGGCGCCCGATCTGGCGGCGCTGAGCAAGAGCGATATCCTGTATATCGCGACCGCGCCCGGCGTGGGCGATCCATCGGGCGCCGATGTCGTCAGCCGCGCCTTCGCGCCGGGCGCCGGCATCCCCGAAGACCCGGTGACCGGATCGGCGCACAGCGTGCTGACACCCTATTGGACGACGCGGCTCGGGCGCGACCATTTCGCGGCCTATCAGGCAAGCAAGCGCGGCGGCCACGTCGGCTGCCGCCTCGACGGCGACATGGTCGAACTCAGCGGCACCTGCGTCACCACGCTGGTCGGCGATTTCCTTTTGTAAGGCAGAGGCTTTTGACGGCTTTCGTCATCGAGCCAGCTGCAATTCGACCGAATGCGGACGTTGCAATTCCGAGGCACAATCATCTTATGAGCTTTTTGACATTTCGATACCGATATGACGGCACCCCTACCCATGTTCTTGACGACTTCGGTTGGCTGGAGATGCGCGTGGTCACAGACAGTCGGTCGGGGGTCGGCGGTTTTTGGGTCCAGTGGCAAGACGTAAAGGAGTTTGGCGAAAAGCTTTCGGCGTATCCAATTGACCCGGACGCTCCTCTTGCCGAGCAATGGGGTTACAGCGAAAACGGCGAGTATGAGAAGGTTCTAGGACTTGAAATTGCCCCGGCCAATGCACGCGGAGGCCTGAAAGTCCGCGTTGAAATAGCAGATCAGGATGATCCGACCGACTGCGTCAAAACTTCGTTCCAAACGAACTATCCGGACTTGGCGGCATTCCAGCTTGAGATAGCGCAACTGATGGCTGGCGAGATCGAAGAGGCGCGCCTCAACGGGGGGTGATGTCCGCTTCCCACCCCAAAGCCGACATTAAGCCGGCATCTCAAAGCGCTTCCGCCAGATCGGCGAGATGGCGGCGCAGTTCGGGAAACTGATCGTCGGTCGTCACGCCGAGCCGGACGATCGTCACCCGCTGCGACGGCGACACGATGATATATTGCCCCTGATGCCCGATGCACGCAAACAGGTCGTTCGGCCCCCGGTCGGGCCATAGGGCGGGCGTGACCCCGGCCGGGCGTTTCCGGTTGAGCCAGATATGGCCGCCATAGCCCGCATCCTTTGCCGACGGCGTCAGCATGAAGCGGATCCAGGTTTCGGGCAGCAGCCGCTGGCCGTTGACGACGCCGCGATTGCGGAGAAATTCCCCGAATTTCGCATAATCGCGCGCGGTCGCATGCATGATCGACCCGCCGATCATCGTGCCGCGCGCGTCATATTCGGGGGTCAGGCTGGTCATCCCAAGCGGCTCGACCAGGCGGCCGCCGATGAAGTCGCGCATCGCGTCGCGCCGCGCATCGGGATTGTTCGACGGCGTCAACGCATCGGCCAATATGTCCGACAGGATCACGCTGGTCGCCGAGCTGTAGTTGAAAATCTCGCCGGGCTGGGCCGCCGCGGGCTTCGCTTCGGCAAACCCGGCCATATCGCCCGCCGCGCTGCCGAACAGCATCGTCACCGTGTCGCCCTGCCACACCGGATCGCCCGTTTCGACATGTTCGAGCCCCGACGACATATGGAGCAGGTGGCGCAGCGTGATCGCGCCGCGCGGATCGCCGCTGCGCTGCCACGCCGCCACCGGGGCCGGCCCGTCGAGCGACAACTGGCCGTCGGCAACGAGAAAGCCGGTAAGTACCGCGGTGATGCTTTTCGCCATCGACCAGCTGATCAGCTTGCTGTCGGCACCGAAGCCCGCGCCATAACGTTCGTAAATCAACTCGCCGTCGCGCAATACGAGAAGCGCGCGCGTCTGTCCGACATCCTCGGCATCGGTGAACAGCGCGTCGGCGCGGGTCCGGATCGCTGCGGGCAAGGCCGGCAGCCGCTGCGGCGTATCGACCGCGGCGACACTATCGATCGAAGCGCCGAATTTCGGCGCGGGCGATGCCGGCGCCATATTGCCCTGCCCCACCGCCTGGCCGAACGACCAGACGCCGAGCATCGCGAGGGCGGCACTTGCCAGCAGCCGTTTTTTCGTGATCATGACATGGGTGACTAGCACCAACCCGACCGGTCCTTCAACGGGCGACGAGACGCCCGCGACACCGACGCCGACCGCCTTCATGCCGTCGCCCGTCAAGCCCCCGGAAAAACCGCGCCGCGCGGGCGGCTGCCTGCCGTGGACGCTGGCGATCGCGGTGCTATTCGGCGTTTTTGTGGTCTGGAAATTCCCGTCGTTCAAGGCGCAGGCCGAACTGGGTTCGGCCTATGCCGCGCGCATTGGCTGTTCGTGCCGTTATGTGCAAGGGCGCAGCCTCGACAGCTGCCAGACCGATTTCGAGCCCGGAATGGAAATGGTTTCGCTGAGCGAGGATCCCGCGACCAAGACGATCACCGGCAGCGTCCCGCTGCTCGCATCGCGCAGCGCCCGTTACGCCGGCGCCGGCGGCTGCCTGCTGGCACCCGCAAACTAGCCGGATCGCGCCGCAGCGCCCGCTATTCCTCCTCCCAAACCGCGGGCAGGATCGCCGACACATGGCGGCGGCGCCACTCGCCGGGCGACATGCCGAGCTTGCGGCGGAAAATCGCGCATAAATGGGCGTGGCTGGAAAAGCCGGTCGCAAAGGCGATCTCGGCGACCGACAGCGGACGGTTCATCAGGAACCAGCACGCACGGCGCAGCCGCTGGCGCAGCATATATTGGGCCGGGGTCTGGCCGGTGGCCCGCGCGAAATGAACGATCAGGCTGTTGACCGACATGCCCGCCCCCGCCGCCATTTCCTCGACCGATAACGACACTTCGAGCTGGGTCTGGATATAGGCCATCAACTCGTTGATCCGCTCGACGATCGCGGGCGCTTCCGGCCGCCCCGCCATCGTGTCGAGCGTTTTGGCGAGGGTCGAGACGAGCGGGTCGGCCGCGCCGGCATCGCCCGCCAGCAAGGCACGCACCAGCGCGGCGAGCGGCAAGTCGTAATGCGCGGCGAGCGAGCGCGTGTGCGGCGCCACGGTCAGCCGCGACGCCGGGATTTCGACCTCGACATACCGGACCGCCCCGCCCTTCGCCGTACCATGATAGCGGCGGCCCGCCGGCGCCAGCCACATTTCGCCGGGCAGCGGGTCGCCCAGCGACGTACGCCGCCCGTCGAGCCAGGTTTCGAGCCAGTGATAGCTTCCCGCTTCGTAAAGATAGAGCGTGTGGATATCGCGTTCGATTATCCAGCTAGAAGGGCCATCGATCCGGTCCACGATCGAGGCGACCTTGAGTCCACCCACATCCATTGCGCGATTATGGCAAGAATGGGAGAATCTGAAAGCCTGCTATGTTTACGAAACTTATGGTTAAATCGCCGCTTCAAAATCACCGACCGTCGCTGATTGTCGGAGGAAAACCGTTGCGGACGCGATCATAAGTGCGCCCGGCGCACCCCAAACCCAGACCCCCCCAAGGCGGGCGGCGCATGCGCCGCCCGCCACTTTTTTGGCACCGAAAGCAGGGCCTTGCCTCAATGCCGGGCAAGAAATTCGTCCATCGCCGCGTTGACCGCGTCGGGCGCGTCCCACGGCACGAAATGACCGCTGTCGGGCACCTTCACGATCGTCACATCGGGCACCAGTTCCTCCATCCCGTCGAGGTTGCAAGGCGGCAGCGCCACGTCGTCGAGCGCCCAGACGACGAGGGTGGGGATGCCGAGTTTGGGGAACGGCACCGCGGGCGGTTCGGCATAGGGTTCGTCCATTGCGGGAACGTTGATCGGCGAACCGCGATACCAGTTGATCATCGCGCGGCAGGTGTCGCGATCTTCCCAATCTTTCAGCAAGCGGCCGATCTCGTCGGCGGGCTGGAGCCCGCCGCTCGGCACGCGCCCTTCGAATGCATGGGCAAGGATGCCGGCGATGCCATGTTCCTCGATGATCGCATCGCTCGCCGGGTCGCGGAAGGTACGGATATATTGGCTTGCCGCGCGCTGCTGCGGGTCGGTGGCAAGCAGGCGCCCGAAGATGCCCGGGTGCGGCGCATTGGCGATGATCGCGCGCGTCACGCGGCCCGCCCAGGCCGGATGCAGCCCGCCCGGCTGGCCGCCGAGCGCCACGCCCCACGCGATTGCGCCGCCCCAGTCGTGCCCGACGATCGTGAATTTTTCGACGCCGAGCGCATCGGCCAGCGCGAAGATGTCGGCGATCAGCTTGTCGGGCGTATAGGCTTCGACCTCCTGCGGTTTCGACGAGCCGCGATAGCCTCGCTGATCGGGAGCGATACAGCGGAAACGATCCGCGAAATGCGGCAGCTGGTAGCGCCAGGTGCGATGCGATTCGGGAAAGCCGTGCAGGAATATCAGGACCGGCGCGTCGCGCGGCCCCATATCGACCACATCCAGTTCGACCCCGGTCGAAAGCGCCACGCGCCGCTGTTCGAAATCGCCAATCATCATTCCGCTCCTTGAGTTTCTTTTCAAAACCAATCTGGCGGCGATCGCTGCGGCTGGCAAGCCGCAACAAATGACGAGGGCATCGCGCGATGGAAATCGCGACAACGCATGCCCGCTATGGGGCAGTGGGTTTACATCTCTATCGGTATCGGTCGGTCCCGGACATTTGATCCCGATCGGCACGAATGGCAAACAACCGGCCGCTAGCCGCGCGGCTCACACAGCCGCCTCGGCGAGATCGAGTCTCGCCGCGCGCTCGAAAATCTGGGTCAACACCGGCTCGGTGTCGGCGACGCGCATCGCGACGTGGAACTCTACCGGGGCGAGCGCGGGCATCGCGGCGATTTGAACCAGCGTCCCACGCGCGACCTCGCCGCGCACCATCGGCTGCGGAAAAATGCCGATGCCGCCGCCCGCCTTGGCGATGTCGATCATCGTCCGCGCGTTGTTGCAGAGGTTAAGCGATTTTTGCGCGATGCGCGACGCCGCGATCGCCTCGCGCATCCGGCCGTGGATCGGCGAATGGCTGGCAAGCGACCAGACCGGCAGCGCCGCCGCGCCGCTCGCGAAAGCCGACGCGACCGCGGGGCTCGCAAGCCACACCAGCTCGACCTCGCCGATCGGGCTGGTCTTGAGCGCGGGGTGCGCGATCGGCCCGGCGGCGAACGCCATGTCGGTGCGCCCGGTGAGCAGCTGCTGGATCAGGTTCGCGGTGAGGTCGATTTCGATCTCGAGCCCGACATGCGGCATGTCGGCCTTCAATCCCGCCACGAAGGCCGGAAGGCAGCTCGCCGCCGCGATCTCGCCCGCGCCGATCCGTACGACCCCGCTCGCCTCGCCATAGCCGCCGCTGCCGAGCAGCGCATATTGCATGTCGCGGAGCAAGGGGTCGCAGTCGCGCACCAGCTTGCGACCCGCCGCAGTCAGCGCCATCGCGCGGCCTTCGCGGCGGAAGAGCGGGGTTCCGAGCCTTTGTTCGAGTTCGCGCATCCGGGCCGAGACCGTCGGCTGCGTCGTGTTGAGCCGCTCGGCCGCAGCGGAAAAGGTGCCGAGCCGGTCGATCCAGAGCAGCGTTTCGAGATGATAGAGCGCGACGCGATTGATAGACATTGTCTATGTATAATCCAAAAATCGAACAATTAGAATTGATGGATCAAATGCGCCAATGTCGTGCCCGACATCCCGGCAAGGAGGCCCCTTCATGGCAAACAAGCAATATCCCGACGCAGCAGCCGCGCTCGACGGCCTCCTCTTTGACGGCATGCAGATTTGCGCGGGCGGTTTCGGCCTGTGCGGCATCCCCGAACGGCTGATCGACGCGATCCGCGACGCGGGAACGAAAGACCTCACCATCGCCAGCAACAACGCCGGGATCGACGGCGAGGGCCTCGGCAAGCTGCTCCGCACCAAGCAGGTCAAAAAAATGATCTCGTCTTACGTCGGCGAGAACAAGGAGTTCGAGCGGCAATATCTGGCGGGCGAGCTCGAGGTCGAATTCTGCCCCCAAGGCACGCTCGCCGAGCGTTGCCGCGCGGGCGGCGCGGGCATCCCCGGCTTCTACACCAAGACCGGCGTCGGCACGCTCGTCGCCGAAGGCAAGGAAGTGAAGAATTTCGACGGACAGGATTATATCCTCGAACGCGGCATCTTTGCCGATCTCGCGATCATCAAGGGGTGGAAGGCCGACGAGAGCGGCAACCTCATCTTCCGCAAAACCGCGCGCAACTTCAATCAGCCGATGGCGACCGCAGCGAAGATCTGCGTCGCCGAGGTCGAGGAAATCGTCCCCACCGGCAGCCTCGATCCCGACTGCATCCACCTGCCCGGCATCTATGTGAAGCGCATGATCGTCGGGGCGCCGTACGACAAGAAGATCGAGTTCCGCACGACGCGCCCGCGCGAGAGCATCTCATGACCAGCAAAGGTCCCGATGAAATCAAGTTGGAACCCGGGGATGTCCTGACCGAAGAATCGGTCGAGATCGCGCGAATTTGGATCACGAATGGCGCTGGAAGTAGCGTGTGGATCGCAGCCAACGGCCTTGAGGATCCATATATGTTCGGGTGCCTGATGGCGGACACAATCCGGCACGCTGCGGTAGCCTATGCAGGAACTTGGTCGCTTGACGAGGGAGAAGCTCTGCAGGCAATCGTGAATGGCGTTTCCGACGAGCTTCGCGACCAGTTCACGAAAATAGAAACGGTCCAACACGGAAGTTTGAATTGATGCGGCGGATGCGCGCTGAAACAGGCTCAGGAGCAGCTATGGTCCTTACCGCACTGCTCTTGGCGGGCTGTGCCAGCGCGCCGGCAGAGGTGGCGACGGCCCCGGCTCCGCCGACGGCCCCGATGTCGGCCGAAGCCGCCAAGCCGCCCGTCGCGCTGCAATATCTCTACGGATCGGCGGAAGCCGCTATTGCCGTGCGCGCGACCAATGCGCGGATCGCCGACTATGCTCTGCGGCGGATCAGGGAGCGACCCAAGGACAGCGTCGTCCTCGCGCCCAGCGCGTCGATGAGCGCCCCGCTGTTCGAACCCTGCGGAAACAAGCCCTTCGCCGCGGTGTTCGACGCCGACGAGACGCTGATCTGGAACCTCGGCCCCATGCGCTATTTTGCCGAACAGGGATCGTCCTATGATCCCAAAATCTGGGACCAGTGGGAACAGACCGGTGCGGGCAAGGCGGTGGCGATGCCCGGTACCGCCGACATGCTGGCCAGACTGCGCGCCGCGGGCATCACGGTCATTGCCAACACCAACCGCAGCGCCGCCAATGCCAAGGGCAGCGAGGACACGCTGCGCGCCGCGGGGCTGGGCGAATTCAAGCATGGCGAGACATTGTTCCTGATGGGCGACGACGCAACCGGATCGAGCAAGGACGGGCGCCGCGCCACCATCGCATCGAAATATTGCGTGATCCTGATGGCAGGCGACCAACTCGGCGATTTCAGCCAGCAGTTCAACGTCAAGGACCTGCCCGCCGCGCAGCGCATGGCGCTCGCGACGAGCGCCGCCGCAAACGCATTGTGGGACCAGGGCTGGTTCCTTTTCCCCAACCCCGTTTATGGTCCGTGGGAAAAGCTGGGTTGGGACGATGTTTTCCCTGCTGCGAGCAACTGGACACCCGAGTGAGCACGGAGGCGAACACCCCGGACCGTGAATTGATGGAGCGCGTGCAGACGATCCCGAACGCGGCCAGCAGCCTGTCGGCAGCCTTTGCGGACATGGAGATCGGGACGGCGATCGACCAGTTGAATAGTCTCGTCACGCATTATTCGACCGAACTGCGCCGCGTCGAGGGTGTGTTCGTCGCGCTGTTGCTGCCCGCTGCGGTGGCGCTGATCGTCGCGCAGGTGCGGCCCGCGGACGTCGATCCCGCGCGCGCTGGCCTCATCGGATTTTTCGCCGTCTACGCGATTCTCATCTTCGTCGATCTCTGGTCGGCGGAGCGTCGCCTGTCGCACGCGCGCGACCTGCGCTCGGTCCTCTTTCACTATCGAAATGACACCGGCGTCGAGGATTTGAAGACGGTCGCAGCGAGGGCCGATGACGCTGTATTCGCCGCGCGCTATGCCTATGTGCAGACATGCGCCGAGCGACCCTATCTGTTGGGCGCGCGCATCAAGCCTGTCGTGGGCTTGGTTGGCGCTTTTCTGATCTGGCTGATTGTTCGAGGAGGGGGTGTATGACGGTTCAGGAATGCCTGGAAAAGTGCCGGACGCGATGTTTCGCCGCCTCGCCCGCAGGGCTGATGCCGCCCCTGACCGACATGGAGGCGCTGGCGCGCTATCAGGAAGCGGCGATGGCGCTGATCGCGGCGCATGAAAATCTGCAGCAATGGATGGTGGGCGACGGAATGAATCCGGCCGACCCTGTCCATGCCATTGCGATCGCCGCGGCGGCGGCGAGCGAAACCCTACCCGCCGGCGAAGCGATCGCCACCGAATTTTGACGAGGAGATAATGGAGTGAGCTGGACCCGCGACGACATGGCGGCGCGCGCCGCGAAGGAGCTGCAGGATGGCTATTATGTCAACCTCGGCATCGGCATCCCGACGCTGGTGGCGAACCATATCCCTGCGGGGATGACGGTCACGCTCCAGTCCGAAAACGGCATGCTCGGCATCGGCCCCTTCCCCTATGAGGGCGAGGAGGATGCCGACCTGATCAACGCGGGCAAGCAGACGATCAGCGAACTGCCGCAATCGGCCTATTTCAGCTCGGCTGACAGTTTCGCGATGATCCGCGGCGGGCATATCGACCTGACCGTATTGGGCGCGATGGAGATCGCCGAAAATGGCGACATCGCGAACTGGATGATTCCCGGCAAGATGATCAAGGGCATGGGCGGCGCGATGGACCTTGTCGCCGGGGTCAAGAAGATCATCGTCGTGATGGAACATAATGCCAAGGACGGCAGCCCCAAATTCATCCCCGCGTGCACGCTGCCGCTCACGGGCAAGAATGTCGTCGACATGATCATCACCGACCTCGCGGTGTTCAAGCGCGACGATCATGACAGCCCGTTCCGGCTGATCGAACTGGCACCCGGCGTGACGGCCGAGGAAGTCGCCGAAAAGACCACGGCGCATTATATTGCCTGACGTCGCGGCCAATCCCGGGAGCAGTTGGCTGATCGTCGGCGGGTGCCTCTCGGTGTTGGCCGCCCTGCTCCACATCGCCTGCATCTTCGGCGGGCCCGACTGGTATCGGTTCTTCGGGGCCGGCGAAGGCATGGCGCGCGCCGCGGCGCGCGGCGACCTCAGGCCGACGCTGATCACGCTGGTCATTACATCCGTCCTGCTCCTGTGGGGGGCTTATGCCTTTTCGGGCGCCGGCGTGCTTCCGCGCCTGCCCTTGCTGCGAACGGGGCTGGTCGTGATCACTGCCATCTACCTGCTCCGCGCGACCCTCTTCATCCCGCTCCACCTGTGGCGGCCGCAACATAGCGACGCTTTCGCGATCTGGTCGTCGCTGATCGTCCTTGCCTATGGCACCGCCTATGGCGTCGGGACGCTAAGGGCCTGGCGCGATCTCGCGCCCTGACCATTCCCGGGGTGACGGCCGGGCAAGTCGCGGCTAAGACGACATCGTCATAATAGGTCGCAACCCCGTCACGAGGTCATGAAGCGCGTTTTTGTCATCCTGATCGCCGTCGTCGCCCTGGCGCTGACGGGCTGGTTCGGCGTTCAATTGATGGGCGGCAGCCACACGCTTGCCAACGTTCCGATTCCCGTCAAGGCGGCGGAAGACCTGCCCGACACCCCCGCCGAATGGCGCGGGCGGATCGACTATCGACGGCTCGACCGGCAATTGTCCGACCTTTCGCAACGGCCCGAAATGGCAGGGCTGGCCGTCGCGGTGGTCGAAGACGGCGAATTGCGCTTCGTGCGCACCTATGGCGTCGCCGATGCTTCCACCGGGGCGCCGGTCACGCCCCGCACTTTGTTTCGCTGGGCGTCGGTTTCCAAGACCGCGACGGGCGTACTCGCGGCGACGCTGGCGCGCGAGGGCCGCGTCGATCTCGCCCAGCCACTTTCCCGCTCGCGCACGACGCTGCGCCTGCCCGGCGGCGGCGAAGCGCGGGTTACGCTCGAAGATCTGCTCGCACAGCGCACCGGCCTCACCAAAAACGCCTATGACGAAAAGCTGGAGGACGGGCAGAGCCCCGAACTGCTGCGCGCCAGCCTCGCGCTCGCGCCGCTGCAATGCGACCCCGGCACGTGCCATACCTATCAGAATATCGCCTTCGACGCGGCGAACGAAATATTGGGCGAGGCGGCGGAAAGGCCGTTCGCCGAAACCGTCGAGGACCGGTTTTTTCTTCCCCTCGGCATGGTCAGCGCGGGCTATGGGATGGACCGGCTGACGGGCGCGAAAGACTGGGCGAAACCGCACCGCGGCGCGCATGTCCGCCCGGTCAAGGAGGCCTATTGGCGCGTTCCCGCCGCCGCGGGCGTCGAAAGCGATATCGTCGATTTCGCGACCTGGATGCGCGCGATGATGGGCGTTCGCCCCGATGTGCTGTCCGGCCCGGTACTCGAACTGGCGCACCGGCCGCGCGTCGGCACCGCGCGCCTTTACGGCGGTGCGCTGCGGCAGGCGACCGATGACGCGTCCTATGCCCTCGGCTGGCGCAATTTCACCTATGCGGGCCACAGGCTCGCCGGCCATTCGGGCGCGGTCGCGGGATATCGCGCAACGATGATCTTCGAACCCGCGACGCGCACGGGCGTCGTCGCGCTGTGGAACAGCGATTGGGGTTTTCCCTTTCGCATCCCCTTCGCGGCGATCGACAGCTATCACAAGCGCACCGATGCGCGCTGGCTCGATCTCAGCGAACTTCCTCCGGCACCGCAAACGGCGCACCGCGCTGCCCCGGCAGCGCGCGCAACGCTTGCACCCTGATCGCCGGCCCGTGTATCGGGCGCGCGAGCGAAAGGAGAGGCGAGTATGCGCGTACTGCTGACTGGATCATCGGGCTGGCTCGGACGCTATCTCGCGCCCCTGCTCACCGAAAACGGGCATGAGGTCACCGGGCTCGATGTCGTGCCCGGCATCCATACACGCGTGATCGGGAGCGTCGCCGACCGCGCGCTCATCGACCGGACGATGGGCGAATATGGGATCGAGGCGATCGTCCACGCCGGCGCGCTGCACAAGCCCGACATCGCCCGTTATCCGCGCCAGGCCTTCGTCGACGTCAATGTGACGGGCACGCTGAACCTGCTCGAAGCGGCGATCGCGGCGGGCAACGACCGCTTCCTCTTCACCTCGACCACCTCGCTGATGGTGCGCGCCGATGTGCGCAAAGGCGCGGGCACGCATGGTGCGTGGTGGATGGACGAGGATTTCGGCCCGATCGAACCGCGCAACATCTATGGCATCACCAAGCTCGCCGCCGAACAGGCGTGCCGGCTGGTTCACCGCGAGCATGGCATCGCCGCGCTGATCCTGCGCACCGGCCGCTTCTTTCCCGAGGATGACGACACGCATGCGGTGCCGAGCGGGGAGAATATCAAGGCCAACGAACTGCTCAATCGCCGCCTGACGGTCGAGGATGCCGCGGCGGCGCATCTCGCGGCGCTCGAAGCCGCACCGGCGATCGGATGTGACACCTTCATCCTGTCGGCCCCGCCGCCCTTCGCGCGCGAGGACGCCGAAGAACTCGCCCGCGACGCGCGCGCGGTGATCGCGCGCCATTACCCCGACGCCGCCGAACTTTATGCCGCTAAAGGCTGGGTCCTCCCCAACATCATCGACCGCGTCTACGACCCGTCACGCGCCGAACGCCGCCTCGGATGGCGCGCGCGGACGGACTTTGGCAGCGTGCTCGCGGCGCTCCGCGACCGCGGCGCCCTGCCCTTCGCGCACGATCCCGACTACACCTCGCCCATCATCGCACAGGAGCGCGACGCATGTATGTGCTGATCACCGCCAACCGCAATTATTCGAGCTGGTCGCTCCGCCCTTGGATGCTGATGAAGGGCCTCGGTATCGCGTTCGAGGACCGGATCGAACCCTTTGCCCAGCCGGTGAATTATGAGGCGTTCCGCAGCTTCTCGCCGACCGGACAAGTCCCCGCACTTCTTCACGAAGGGAGGACGATTTACGACTCGCTGGGCATCGCGCTCTATCTCGCCGACCGGCACGACGGCGTCTGGCCCACCGACCCGGACGCGCGCGCCTGGGCACAATGCGCGACGGCAGAAATGCACAGCGGCTTTTCGGCGCTCAGGAACGATTGCACGATGAACGTCGGCGTGCGCGTGATGCCGAAGCCGATGTCGAATGCGCTGCAATCGAACGTCGCCCGAATCCGCGAATTGTTCGAGGAAGGTCTGGCAAAATTTGGCGGCCCCTGGCTCGCGGGCGCGGACTTCTCCGCCGTCGATGCCTTTTTCGCGCCCGTCGCCTTCCGAATCCGCACCTACGGCCTCGACGTCGGGGCCGGACAGGCTTGGACCCACCATATGCTGGCGCACCCCGCGATGCTCGACTGGGAACGGCAGGCGCTCGCCGAAAGCTGGCGCGAGGAAAGCCACGAAGCCGAGCTGGCGGCGGCGGGGGTGGTTACGGCGGATTACCGCACCGCCTAGTCGGCGAGCGCCTCGCGCACTACCGCAATCCCCGCCTCGCGCTGTGCCTTGAGTTCGGCCTTCAGCTTCGCCGGATCGCGCGCGAACACAAAGCCGAAGCTGACCCCGCCCTCCTTGCCGATCGTCGCATGGTGGAGCTTGTGCGCCTGCACCAGCCGTTTGGCATAGCCATGCCGCGGCACCCATTTGAAATAGCGCTGGTGAACAAGGCCGTCGTGGACCAGCGTGTAGATGATCCCGTAAAAAAGGATGCCGAGCCCGATCCAGGTCCCCGGCTCCCACGCGGCGGCGCCCATGATCATCGGACTGCCGAGCGCAAACATCGAGATGCTCATCGCGGCGCCGAAAATCGCGAACAGGTCGTTCTTTTCGAGCAGCTTGTCATGCGGTTCGTGATGGTCGCGGTGCCACGCCCAGCCGAAACCGTGCATGATATATTTGTGGCTCGCCCAGGCGACAAATTCCATTGCCACCACGGTGGCGAGGATGAGAGCAAGGATGGCGAGCAGCGACATCGGGCGGTTATAGGCTCATCCAGCGTCCAATGCACGTTCCTCTCGTCATCCCGATGACGATACCGGGACGACGCCGCGACCGAAAATTGCGTTTTTGATCGCCACCGGCTTGCAAAGTTATGCCGCAGGCGTAAGTGAACCCGCATGACTCGGCCCCGCACCCTTTACGAGAAAATCTGGGACGCGCATGTCGTCGAACAGCGTCCCGACGGAACCTGCCTGATCTTCATCGACCGCCACCTTGTCCATGAAGTCACCAGTCCGCAGGCGTTTGCAGGCCTACGTGCGAGCGGGCGCACGGTGCGCCGCCCCGACCTGACGCTCGCGGTGCCCGACCACAATGTGCCGACCACCGCGCGGCTCGACGCGGCGGGGGGCAGGCTGCCGATCGCCGATCCCGAAAGCGCGGCACAGCTCGCCGCGCTCGAAAAGAACGCGCCCGAATATGGCATCCGCTATATCGACGCGGTCGCGCCCGAGCAGGGCATCGTCCATGTCGTCGGCCCCGAGCAGGGCTTTTCGCTGCCCGGCACGACGATCGTCTGCGGCGACAGCCATACCGCGTGCCACGGCGGCATCGGCGCGCTTGCCTTCGGTATCGGGACGAGCGAGGTCGAACATGTGCTCGCGACGCAGACCCTGCTGCTCCAGCCCGCAAAGACGATGGAAGTGCGCGTCGAAGGCGAAGTCGGCCCCGGCGTCACCGCGAAGGACATCATCCTCCACATCACCGGCACGATCGGCGCGGCCGGCGGCACCGGCCATGTCATCGAATATACGGGCAGCGCGATCCGCGCGCTCAGCGTCGAGGGCCGGCTGACGGTCAGCAACATGGCGATCGAGGGCGGCGCGCGCGCCGGGCTGATCGCGCCCGACGAGACGACATTCGCCTATTTGAAGGGCCGCCCCTATGCGCCGAAGGGCGCCGACTGGGACGCCGCGGTCGCTTGGTGGAAGAGCCTCGCGACCGACCCCGGCGCCGCCTATGACAAGGTCGTGGTCATCGACGCTGCCGACATCGCGCCGAGCGTGACTTGGGGCACCAGCCCCGAGGATGTCGTGCCGATAACCGGCGTGGTCCCCGATCCCGCCAGCTTCGCCGACCCGTCGAAGCAGGTCGCGGCCGCCAAGTCGCTCGCCTACATGGGCCTCGAACCCGGCACGCGGATGCAGGATGTAAGGATCGAAAATATCTTCATCGGCAGCTGCACCAACAGCCGCATCGAGGATATGCGCGCCGCCGCCGCAATCGTGAAGGGCCGCAAGAAGGCCGACAATGTGAAATGGGCGATCGTCGTCCCCGGCTCGGGCCTCGTGAAGGCGCAGGCCGAGGCCGAGGGGCTCCACCGCATCTTCACCGACGCCGGCCTCGAATGGCGCGAGCCGGGCTGTTCGGCGTGCCTCGCGATGAATCCCGACAAGGTGCCCGCAGGCGAACGCTGCGCCTCGACGAGCAACCGCAATTTCGTCGGCCGCCAGGGTCCGGGAAGCCGTACGCATCTGGTCAGCCCCGCGATGGCGGCGGCGGCGGCGGTGACAGGCAAGCTCACCGACGTGCGGGAACTGATGGCATGAACGCAGGAAGAGGGGACCGAAGCGCATGATCGGGAAAGCTGTAATATCGATCGCGGCGGCGCTGACGCTTGCCGCCCCCGCGCCCGCACAGGACAAGCCCGCAGCGGCAAAGCTCAGCCTGACCCGACTCGATTGCGGGACGGTGCGGGTCAACCGGCTGAACGCCTTTTCGGATACAGCGGCCTATCCGGGGCAAAGCCGCGACCTGACGGTCGGTTGCTATCTGATCCGCCACGGCGACCAACTGATGCTGTGGGACCTGGGCCTGCCGGCGGCGCTGAAGGGCGCTGCGTTCAACAGCGACGGCGACATGTCAGCATCGGTGCGCAAAAGCCTGGTCGAACAACTTGCCGAGTTGGGCATCAAGCCCGCGGACATCGACGTCGTTGGCATCAGCCATTTTCACTTCGACCATATCGGCCAGCTTCCCGATTTCCCGGCCGCGAAGCTCTATATCGGCAAGCGCGACTGGGATTGGCTGATCGACAGCGGTCGACCGGCGTGGGTCAACCCCAAACCCTTTGCGCACTGGATCGGCGGCGGTGGCACCGTCGAACCGGTCGAACGCGACAAGGACATATTCGGCGATGGCCGCGTCGTGATGCTCGACATGCCGGGACATACGCCGGGCCACCACTCGCTGCTCGTGCGGCTCGCGGGTGCAGGTCCGGTGCTGCTCAGCGGCGACCAGGCGCATTTTCAGGAGAATTACGAAAGCGACGGCATCCCGGAGTTCAACACCGACCGCGCCGAAACGCTCGCCTCGTTCGGCCGGTTCAAGGGGCTGGCGAAAAATCTGGGCGCGACGGTCATCATCCAGCACGAGCCGCGCGACGTCGCCAAGCTGCCGCCCTTCCCCAAGGCGGCCGAATGATATGACGCCGCTCAATCAGGTCGAGGGCCGCGCGATCCCGCTGGGCCTTAAAAATGTCGATACCGACGTCATCATCCCCGCGCATTGGCTGAAGACGACCACGCGCGAGGGCATGGGGCGCGGTGCGTTCGAAAGCCTGCGCGCCGACCCCGACAATCTGTTCGACCGGCCCGAGTATAAAGGCGCGCCGATCCTGATCGCGGGCGACAATTTCGGTTGTGGGTCGAGCCGCGAGCATGCCGCATGGGCACTCGGCGACCTCGGTATCCGCGTCGTCATCGCGCCCTCCTACTCGGACATCTTCTCGGGCAATGCGGTCAAGAACGGGATCCTGCCGGTCGTGCTGCCACAGGCGGCGATCGACCGGCTGATGGAGGTCGCGGCGACCGATCCGGTGTTCGTCGACCTTGCGCATCAGACGGTGACGACGCAGTATCAGGACCGCTTCGCTTTTGAGATCGACCCGTTTCGCAAGATGTGCCTGCTCGAAGGGCTCGACGAAATTTCGCTGACGGAAAAGAGCGACGCCGCGATTTCGGCTTACGAAAAACAGCTCGACGCGGACCGTCCCTGGATGCGGCCTGCGACCGTATGAGGTAAACGACACCGACCCGCTCCCCCACCCGACCTCCCATAGGCCACTATCGTAAGGGAGGTCGGGGGAGCGGGCCGGTGCCGCCACAAAGAAGAAGAAGAAGAAGAGGAGAAGATGATGAAGGCTCTCTTGTCGACCGCAACCGGCGGCCCCGAAACGCTCCAGCTGGGCGAACTGCCGCGCCCGACCGCGGGCAAGGGCCAGATCGTGATCGATGTGAAGGCCTGCGCGGTCAACTTCCCCGATGTGCTGATCATCGAGGATAAATATCAGTTCAAGCCCGAGCGCCCCTTTGCCCCCGGCGGCGAAGTCGCGGGCCTCGTCGCCGAGGTCGGCGAAGGCGTCACCGATTTCAAGGTCGGCGACCGCGTGATCGCGGGCTGCGGCAACGGCGGGATGACCGAGGCGGTCGCAGTTTCGGTCCACAATGTCTATCACCTGCCCGAGGCGCACGACTTCGCCGAAGGCGCCTCCCTGCTCATGACCTATGGCACCAGCATCCACGCGCTCGTCGATCGCGGCCATATCCAGGAAGGCGACACCTTACTCGTGCTCGGCGCGTCGGGCGGGGTCGGCATTGCCGCGGTCGAACTCGGCAAGGCGTTCGGCGCGCGTGTCGTTGCCGGCGTGTCGAGCGAGGAAAAGGCCGACATCGCGCGTCAGGCCGGTGCCGACGAAGTCGTCGTCTATGGCCGCCAGCCGTTCGACAAGGAGCAGTCGAAGGCGCTAGCGAACAAGTTCAAGGAAGCGGTCGGCCCGAACGGCGCCAATGTGATCTATGACGCGGTCGGCGGCGATTATGCCGAGCCCGCGCTGCGCTCGATCGCGTGGGAGGGGCGTTATCTCGTCGTCGGTTTCCCCGCCGGCATCCCGCGCCTGCCGCTCAACCTGACGTTGCTCAAGAGCTGCGACGTCGCGGGTGTGTTCTGGGGCGCCTTCGTGATGCGCGAACCCGCGCGCAACCGCGCGAATATCGCGCGGCTGTTCCAGCTGTGGGAGCAGGGCAAGATCAAGCCGCGCGTCACCGGCACCTATGCGCTCGCGGACGGCGGCAAAGCGATCGCGAAGCTCGGCGACCGCAGCGCGGTCGGCAAGCTGGTCGTCACCATCTGAAATACCGCCCCGACCCCGCGCTGACCGACGCGCTGCGCGCGCTTGCGGCGTCGGGTCGGATCGAGGTGCGCGTGACGCCGGGCGCCAGCCGCGACGACGTGAAGATCGCGAACGGCCGGGTACAGCTTCGCGTCACCGCGCCGCCGGCCGATGGCGCGGCGAACGATGCGGTGATCCGCCTGCTCGCCGCCGCGCTCGACCGTCCGCCGCGCGACCTGACGCTGCTGCGCGGCGCGACCGCGCGGATCAAATTGATCGCGATCGCAAACGGTTCGTCGCATTTCGGGCGGTCCGGTTAACGCTTTGGCAGGAGCTGGCGCCTATATCCGGCAGCAGGACTAAGCTGTGCCAAGGTGCATCAATGGCGACTCGCCGACCGACAGTGGCGGACAACCGCAACGAAAGTATCGCGAATATCTCGCGGACGCGCCGTGCGCAGCTCGTCGCCGAATTCGAGGGCGAGCTGGGCATCGACTATAAGGCGCGCGCCGCCGCCGCCGAAGCCGAACGCCGCTGGCAGTCGCGCAAGACGTTCATCGTCTGGACGATCGCGCTGATCTTTTTCACCGTCGCGTGCCAGAAGCTGTGGACGATCGGGCAAAAGGTCGATGTGCCCTTTGCCGACGTCAATCCGATTCACGACTTTTTCGGAGAATAGCGGCGCGTCCCATCGGTCGACGATCGTCCCTTCTTCGACACGAACCGGCTGGCAATCTGCCGGCGACGAGTGACGCGTCCGCGCCCGGCGACCCGCAGGCCCCGCGTCAGACTTCCAGTCTCGTCAGAAAAGCTCGCCGTTAGTAAACGCGCGCCTTCGGCTTGATATATTCGACATCGTCCGACAGCGTATATTCGTGGACCGGACGGTAATCGAGCCGCACGCCGCCGCCCTTGCCGCCCCAGCCGTCGAACCAGCCGACCGTGTGCTTCATCCAGGTCGCATCGTCGCGGTTCGGGAAATCCTCGTGCGCGTGCGCGCCGCGGCTTTCCTTGCGATTGAACGCCGAGTGCATCGTCACCGTCGCCTGGCTGATCAGGTTGTCGAGCTCGAGCGTTTCGATGAGGTCGGTGTTCCAGATCAGGCTGCGGTCGGTGACATGGACGTCGTTCATGCGCTGGTAGGTCTTGGTGAGCTTTTCCTTGCCCTCCGCCATCAGCTCGTCGGTGCGGAACACCGCCGCGTGCTGCGACATCGCGCGCTGCATCTCGGTCCGGATTTCCGCGGTCGGCGAACCACCGTTCGCATTGCGGAAATGGTCGAGACGGGCGAGCGCGAGATCGGCGCTGTCCTTCGGCAGCGGCGCCTGCGCCGCGCCGGGGGTCAGGATTTCCTTGAGGCGATGGCCCGTGGCGCGGCCGAACACGACAAGGTCGATCAGGCTGTTCGAGCCGAGGCGGTTCGCGCCATGGACCGACACGCACGCGGCTTCGCCGACCGCGAACAGGCCGGGGACGACGGTATCGGGGCCGTCCTTGCCGAGCGTGACGACTTCGCCATGATAGTTACAGGGAATGCCGCCCATATTGTAATGCACCGTCGGCACGACCGGCAGCGGCTGGCGCGTCAGGTCGACGCCCGCGAAAATTTTGCCGCTCTCGGTGATCCCGGGCAGGCGCTCGGCGAGCACAGCGGGATCGATATGGTCGAGGTGAAGGAAGATATGGTCGTTGTGCGGACCGACGCCGCGGCCTTCGCGGATTTCGAGCGCCATCGAGCGCGAGACGACATCGCGCGACGCGAGATCCTTCGCCGACGGGGCATAGCGTTCCATGAAACGCTCGCCTTCGGAATTGGTGAGGTAGCCGCCCTCGCCGCGCGCACCCTCGGTGATCAGCACGCCCGCGCCATAGATGCCGGTCGGATGGAACTGGACGAACTCCATGTCCTGCAAGGGCAGGCCCGCGCGCAGCACCATGCCGCCGCCGTCGCCGGTGCAGGTGTGCGCCGAGGTCGCGGTGAAATAGCAGCGGCCATAGCCGCCGGTCGCCAGCACGACGGCCTGGCTGCGGAAGCGGTGGATGCTGCCATCCTCCATGCACAGCGCGATGACGCCGCGGCACACCTTGCCGTCGGGGCCGTCTTCCATGATCAGGTCGAGCGCGAAATATTCGATGAAAAAGTCCGCGTCATATTTCAGCGACTGCTGATAGAGCGCGTGAAGCATCGCGTGGCCGGTGCGGTCGGCCGCGGCGCAGGTGCGCTGCACCGGCGGGCCTTCGCCCATATTCTGCATATGGCCGCCGAAGGGGCGCTGGTAGATCGTGCCGTCGGCGTTGCGGCTGAACGGCACGCCCGCATGTTCGAGTTCGTAGACCGCGTTCGGCGCCTCGCGCACCATATATTCGATCGCGTCCTGGTCGCCGAGCCAGTCGGAGCCCTTGACGGTGTCGTACATATGCCATTGCCAATGGTCGGGCGAATTGTTGCCGAGGCTGGCGGCGATGCCGCCCTGCGCCGCGACGGTGTGGCTGCGCGTCGGGAACACCTTGGTGATGCACGCGGTCTTGAGCCCGGCTTCGGCGCTGCCCATCGTGGCACGCAGGCCGGAACCGCCGGCGCCGACGACGACGGTGTCATAGATGTGGTCGATGATCTTGTAGGCGTCGGTCATCTTACATGCCCCCCGGAGCGAGCCCGGCGGCGGGCGCAAGCACGATGCGGACAATGGCGAAAATGCCGTAGGCGGCGCCGCCGATCGCGTAGAAGTTTAAAAGGACGAGCGACAGCAATTTGGTCGCTTCGCCGTGGACATAATCCTCGATCATCACCTGAAGCCCCAAACGCAGGTGCCAGAAGACGCTGACCGTCATCAGGATCAGCGCTAGCGCGACGGTCGGGTTCGACGCCCAGCGCAGCACCGCCGCATGATCGGTCATCGGCAGGCGCAGGAAGGACACGAAGAGGAAGCCGACGAGCAGGATGTTGCCGAGCGCGGTCAAGCGCTGTTGCAGCCAGTGGGCCGAACCATGATGCGACGAGCCGAGCCCGCGCACGCGGCCGAGACGCGTTCCGTTACCCATTGAGCGTCTCCGCAAAGATATAGAGCCACACCGCGATCGTCGCCGTGATCGAGCCGACGAAGACGAGGGTCGACCAGAGCTTGTTGGTCTTGAGCTCATAGCCCGCACCCGCGTCGAGGACGAAGTGGCGAAGGCCCGAGAAAAGATGCTGGAAGAAAGCCCAGGTCAGGCCGATCAGCACGATTTTACCGACAAGGTTGGTGACCATGTGGAAGGTGCCGGCATCGGGATTGGGATCGTGCCACACGCAGGCGATGAAAGCGTTATAGGCGTCGGGCCCCGCGGCGATCGCGCCGAGCCACCAGAGGAACATCAGCCCCCCGACGATCGCGAGACCGTCGCCGGAAACTCGGTGAAAGATCGAGACCGCCATCGCGGGCCCCCATTTATACACCTGCAAATGCGGGGCGCGCGGACGCGCGCTCGGTTCGTTGCCAGCCATATCAGCCCTGTCTTGACTCTAAACGGTCGATGCGGTGCCGGTTAAGCCTTCCCGCTGCGATATGCAATTGCTTAGGGGACGCAGGACGAAGAATTTGCCCGCCGCCCGAGCCCTTCCAAAGGACGCCGGCGCGCGCATCAGAATAACAAGTGGCCGGCGTTCAACGCCGCCGTGGCTTCCTGGCAATTTTGCGAAGGTCCGCGACCTTGGCCTCGATGACGCTGCTGTAGCGTTCGGTGCCGGTTGTTGTCCGCGTCACGATTTCGTCGATCAACCAACGGTTGCCCACGCGCTGGAAGCGGATCGTCTGGCCGAGCATATTGTCCCACCAATCCCGGCGATCCGCGGGCGGAACGGCGATGTCCACCTCGATCGCGTCGCCGCTGACGCCCCGCACTATCGGACGCGCCTTTCGCACGGACGGCGCGGGCTCTCCCGTCATCGGATCGATCAGGAAGGGGACGCCCAAGCACCCCTGATCCCCCAGCACCGTATAGGGTCCCTCGCCGCCATTCGCCCGGGGATCGGCATTGTCCCGCGCCGTGCCGCATTGGGCAAGCAGGCCGCCGATCCGCGGTCCGAACAGCGCGTCCCATTCGTCGAGCATCTGGACCTCGCGGCCGTCGCGCCAACCGTAGATGCGGCCGACGATCGCCCGCACCGCATCCTCGTCCGAAGCAACGGGCGCGGGCGCGCCGGCGGGCATCGCGCGGGCAACCGGGCGCGCCATGTGCGGCTGCTCGGAACGGACAGCCGCCTGCATCCCCGGCGAAAGCTGGGCAAAAGCGCATTTCGCGTAGGAAATCTCCCCGAACGAACCCATGCTGAGATACGTGAACCGTCCCGGGGCCGTCGCCTTCAGCGCCAGCGAAGGATGACCGTCGCGATCACCCTGCGCATCCCAGACCAGCGTAAAGCCGCGCGACGCTTTGGCCAGATTGGCGTCGAGCGGCTTGCGCGCGGGGCCGACCCGCGAAATGCTGACGGCGGCGTTGGTCCAGTGGCGCGTCCCGTCCGAACCGATCTCGCCGGTGTTCGCCCCATCGTAGAAAAACAGCGTGTCCGCCGATCCGCAGCCGTCGTCGGCAAAGGCGTAAAGTCCCTGCTCGATCGGCAGCAGCGACTTCGGCGCCGCGGCTGGCGCCGATTGCGCCGCAACTTCCAACCTCGTGGCCGCGGCCGCGCCGTCGTCGGCGGCGGCCGATTGCGAGCCGCAGCCGGTGAGCAAGACCGCGGTGACGAGGACGGCGGCCGGGCGGCGCCCCCCGCGACGGCTTCGAACAGACTCCATGATTTTTCCCCTTGGCGACCGATGATCACCAAAGATAGACCGTGCCCGCGCGCCGAGTCCTGACGCCGTTCTCAAGAATTTCTAAATCGCGGGGCCAAAGCGAATAGCGCCCACTTCGCCTGACCGGCCCGTGCCAAGACCAACAAAAAGGGCGGCTCGACGCCGCCCCCGATCCCGGCTTGCGCCGGAGTCATATAGTCAAACCGCGCGGACTTGGCCGCGCGGCAAAATGCGTCACTTGATCTTGTCGCGGTTCGCATAGAGCAGCGCCGCGAGCACCGCCGCCGAGCCGATACCGATCCCCGCCGCCGCGGCGGTTTTCCAGCCGCGCTTCCTGTCGCCCTTTGCCGCCGCATCCTTGTCGGCGGCCTGGGTCGCCTCGGCAGCTTCCTTTTGCGCCCGCAGTTCACGCGCGGCGCGCAGCACTTCATTTTCTTCTTCCACTTCGTCGCCCTGGGGCGGCGGGGGCGGCGGCACTTGGTCGGTCATCGTCTCTCTATGTCCTTATTGTCAGGCGAGTGCCTGATCGACAGGCACATAATCGGTTCCGATCGCCTCCGCTACGGCTTCGAACGTCACCTTACCATTCCAAACGTTCAAACCCTGCGCAAGATGCACGTCGCGTCGCAAAGCGTCCTTCCAGCCCAGGTCGGCGATGCGCAGCGCGTGCGGCAGCGTGACATTATTGAGCGCATAGGTGCTCGTGCGCGCGACCGCGCCCGGCATGTTCGCCACCGCATAATGGACGATGCCGTCGACCACGTAAGTCGGCTCGGCGTGCGTCGTCGCGTGGCTCGTCTCGAAGCAGCCGCCCTGGTCGATCGCGACGTCGACGAGCACCGAACCCGGACGCATCGTGCCAAGCATCTCGCGCGTGACGAGCTTGGGCGCTTCGGCGCCGGGGATCAGCACCGCGCCGATCACAAGGTCGGCCTCGGCAACGCATTCGGCCAGGTTCGCGCGGTTCGAGAAGCGCGTCTTCGCCCGCGCTTCGAAAAAGGTGCCGACGCGTTCGAGCACTTCGGGGTCGCGGTCGAGGATGGTGACGTCGGCGCCCAGCCCCGCCGCCATCTGCGCCGCGTTGAAACCGACGACGCCGCCGCCGATCACGCAGATTTTGCCCGGCGCGACGCCGGGGACACCGCCGAGCAGCACGCCGCGCCCGCCATGCGCCTTTTCGAGCGCGGTCGCGCCCGCCTGGATCGACATGCGGCCCGCGACCTGGCTCATCGGCTTCAGAAGCGGCAGGCCGCCATGCGGGCTGGTGACGGTTTCATAGGCGATGCAGATGGCGCCCGATTTCATCAGATCGCGCGTCTGGTCGGGATCGGGCGCGAGGTGCAGATAGGTATAAAGGATCTGGCCCTCGCGCAGCATCGCGCGCTCGACCGGCTGCGGTTCCTTGACCTTCACCACCATCTCGCAGGTCGCGAAGATTTCCTCGGCACTCTGGACGATCTCGGCGCCCGCCTCGACGTAGAAGCGGTCGTGCGCTCCGATGCCCTCGCCCGCGCCGGTCTGCACCAGCACGCGGTGGCCGTGGACGACGAGTTCGCGCGCGCTTTCGGGGGTCAGGCCGACGCGATATTCGTGATTCTTGATTTCCTTTGGGGTGCCGATGATCATGGTCGCTCTCCGCATATGAATGTCGCCGGCGATCGACAGGACCGCCGAAATCTTGTCGGCGCTTTTAGCAGGAAACGCGTGCGAGGTGCTTGCATATGCTCCTTTGATTTTGCACAAGCGCGCGATATTTTCGCGCCATATGGGCTGATCGCGCAATATGATTGACCGCATCGACGCAAAGCTGCTTCACCTGCTGCAACGCGAGGGGCCCAAGCCGGCCGCCGAGCTGGGCGAGATTGTCGGGCTGTCGGCATCGGCGTGCCACCGTCGCGTCCGCGCGCTCGAGGCGGCGGGGATCATCACCGGCTATGCCGCGCGCCTCGCCCCCGACCGTATCGGGCTGGGGCTCGACGTGTTCGTCGACATCAGCCTGACGTCGCAGAGCGAAGAGGCGCTGACCGCGTTCGAAAGCGCGGTCAAGAGTTTCGACGAGATATTGGAGTGCCAGCTGTTGTCGGGTGCGTCTGATTACCGCCTCCGCGTCGCGGCGCGCAATGTCGCCGATTTCGACCGGCTGCACCGCCATTGCCTGTCGCGCCTGCCCGGCGTCGCGGCGATGCACAGCGCCTTTGCGCTGCGCACGATCAAGGCGTTCGAGGGCTATCCGGTCGCATCCGCCGGTTAACGGCGAATTTACCACTTCGTCGCATATCCCGTTCACCAGTTTCGCAGGATGAATGCGGGCGACAGACCCGCGCGTCTTTGGGGTGATCAGGGAAGCAGGATCATGGTGAAGGACAATCCGATTCATAAGCAGCAGATCGACCCGATTTTGATGTCGGAGCGTTTTCCCTATTACGACCTTGACGGCCGGCTCGCCGCCAGCGGGGCGGAAATCCATGCGATCATCGCGGGCCGCGAGGACGCGGTTGCGCGCGCCTATTGGGACGCCTTCAACCAGCTGCCCGGCGTCGAGCGCAAGGTCGAGGGCGAGCTTTACGACAGCTATGTCCGCGGCAGCGCGCGCCACACCTTCACCAAATATGCCGACGCCGCGGGGCAGGAAGTCGCAACGATCGCGTGCCAGAACACCCATATGGCGCGGCGCGTGAAGCTGCCGCTTGCCTCGGTCATGTCGTGCATCGCCGAAAGTCATCGGCTCACCATCGAATATGTCGTCGAGGCGTGCATCGGCGAACCCGATCGCCTCGCGCGCCTGACGAGCGCGATCAACCGGCTCGCGCTGCTCGAATTCGACATTATGCAGCGTTATGCGGCCAAGCTCGACCGCGCGGTCTTTTCGACCGAGCGGCAGGCGCTGGCGGGCGATTTCGACCGCTCGATCGCCTCGCTCGTGCAGGACACCGACGGCGTGCGCGAACAGCTCGCGCGGCAGGCGGCTTCGGCCGACCAGGCGGCCAAGGGCATGATCGCCAAGACGAGCGAAGTCGCCGCCGCGTCCGAACAATCGGCGATGGCGATGCGCGAGGCCGCATCGACCGCCGCCGGGCTGATCCGCGCGATCGAGGATGCGCGCAGCGAGGTCGAAGCCTCGGCCAGCGTCGCGACGCGCGCCTCCGAACAGGCGGGCGAAGCCGTCGCCATGTCCGAAGCGCTGTCGCACCACGCCGAATCGATCGAATCGATTTTGGGCCTGATCCGCGAAATCGCCGGACAGACCAACCTGCTCGCGCTCAACGCCACGATCGAGGCGGCGCGCGCCGGCGAATCGGGCCGCGGCTTTGCCGTCGTCGCGCAGGAGGTGAAGAGCCTCGCCAACGAAACCGCGCGCGCGACCGACGATATCGCGGGCAAGATCGCCGCGATCCAGCAGGCGACGCGCGGGTCGGTGAGCGCGAACCAGTCGATCCAGCAGACGATCGTCGAGGTGCAGCGGTCGGCGCAGCGTATTCGCGATGCGATGGACGCACAGGCACAGACGGTCACCTCGATCACCGCCGCGGTCGACGAAACCGCGCTCGCCGCCGATTCGATGTCGTCGACGATCGCGAGCATCCGCAACGATTCGGGCATGGTCGCGGGCGAAATCAGCACGCTGAGCGAGGAATTCGCCCGGATGGGCGGCCGGCTGCAGCAGCTCGAAAAGGCCGCGAGCGACTTCAGCCGCCGCGTCGCGTAACCCCCTCCCCCTCATCGCGCGACAAGCGCGATGGACGAGATAGGGGGTGGCTTCGCCCGCCACTCGTTCCTATAACCCTCCCCATCCCCGGGGAGCCTGTGTGCAGAAACAGGTTGAGAGCGGAACAACCCGCGACCCGTTGAACCTGATCCGGGTAATACCGGCGGAGGGAGGGTCGGTATTCCACGCCACGTTTCAATGGGCCGGAATCCCCATTCTCGCTCCGAACCTATGGAGCGACTGCACATGGCCGACATCGATTCCCGCCTCGACAAAGCGCAAGCCGAACCCATCGGGGTGACGACCGGACCCATTCGTGGCAGCCGCAAGGTCCATGTCGCCTCGCCCACCGGCAGCGGCATCCGCGTCGCGATGCGCGAGATCGATCTCGACCCGCATTCGGGCGAGCCCAGCGTCCGCGTCTACGACACGTCGGGCCCCTACACCGATCCCAATGCGAACATCGACATCGCCAAGGGCCTCCCCGAACTGCGCGCCGCGTGGATCCGCGCCCGCGGCGATGTCGAGGAAGTCACCCAGCGCGAAGTGCGGCCCGAGGATAACGGCCAGCTCGGCCCCGACCGTTCGGGCGGCGTCCCCGCCTTCCCCAACGTCCGCAAGACCGTGCTGCGCGCCAAGCCCGGCGCGAACGTCAGCCAGATGCACTATGCCCGCCGCGGCATCATCACGCCCGAGATGGAATATGTCGCCACCCGCGAAAATCTCGGCCGCGAACGCCTCGCCGAATATGTCCGCGACGGGCAGGACTGGGGCGCGAGCATCCCCGATTACGTCACCCCCGAATTCGTCCGCGACGAGGTCGCGCGCGGCCGCGCGATCATCCCCAGCAACATCAACCACCCCGAAAGCGAGCCGATGGCGATCGGCCGCAATTTCCTCGTCAAGATCAACGCCAATATCGGCAACAGCGCGGTCGCATCCGACGTCGCCGCCGAAGTCGACAAGATGGTCTGGTCGATCCGCTGGGGCGCCGACACCGTCATGGACCTGTCGACGGGCCGCAACATCCACGACACGCGCGAATGGATCCTCCGCAATTCGCCCGTCCCGATCGGCACCGTCCCCATCTATCAGGCGCTGGAGAAAGTAGGGGGCATCGCCGAAGACCTCAGCTGGGAAATCTTCCGCGACACGCTGATCGAGCAGGCCGAACAGGGCGTCGACTATTTCACCATCCACGCGGGCGTCCGCCTGCCCTACGTCCCCCTCGCCGCAAAGCGCGTCACCGGCATCGTCAGCCGCGGCGGCAGCATCATGGCGAAATGGTGCCTCGCGCATCACAAGGAGAGCTTCCTCTACGAACGCTTCGACGAGATTACCGAGATCATGAAGGCCTATGACATCGCCTATTCGCTGGGCGACGGCCTCCGCCCCGGCAGCATCGCCGACGCGAACGACGAGGCGCAGTTCGCCGAGCTCTACACCTTGGGCGAGCTCACCAAGCGCGCGTGGGACCAGGATGTGCAGGTGATGATCGAGGGCCCGGGCCACGTCCCGATGCACAAGATCAAGGAGAATATGGACAAGCAGCTCGAGGCGTGCGGCGAGGCGCCCTTCTACACGCTCGGGCCGCTCACCACCGACATCGCGCCGGGCTACGACCATATCACCAGCGGCATCGGCGCCGCGATGATCGGCTGGTACGGCACCGCGATGCTTTGTTACGTCACCCCCAAGGAGCATCTCGGCCTGCCCGACCGCGACGATGTGAAGGTCGGCGTCGTCACCTACAAGCTCGCCGCCCACGCCGCCGACCTCGCCAAGGGCCACCCCGCCGCCAAGGTCCGCGACGACGCGCTGTCGAAAGCGCGCTTCGAATTCCGCTGGCGCGACCAGTTCAACCTGTCGCTCGACCCCGACACGGCGGAGCAGTACCACGACCAGACGCTCCCCGCCGAAGGCGCCAAGACCGCCCATTTCTGCAGCATGTGCGGCCCCAAATTCTGCTCGATGAAGATCAGCCAGGAAGTCCGCGAGTTCGCGAAGCTGCAAAATCAGGACAGCGCCGGCTTCATCGCGGCGGAAGAGGTCGAGAAGGGCATGGCGGAAATGAGCCAGGTCTATGAAGACACCGGGCGCGAGTTGTATATGGGCGCGGGTGGGCGCGAGCATGATTGATGTTTCGCTGGGTACGGGATCGATGGGAGGCATTGCTCAGTAGCGGCGCGATGCCCACCGCCAGCCGCCTCCCCCCACACCC
>NZ_LNSA01000039.1 GCF_001468465.1 Sphingopyxis sp. H115 | reverse complement strand
GCTTCAGGCAAGCTGGGCGGGGCAGGGCGGGCTCGACGCACTGGTCGATGCTGCTGAAGCGATGCTGCTCGCGGAGGGTCTCGACGAACGGCGCATGGCGGCGGAAAGTTTTGGCGCCCGCCTTTTTTTCTTGTCCGGTGGCATCGAATCCGCGGGCAAACGATGGGGGATTTTGTGGGGCGCCGCCGTCGCCCAAGGCGCCGACGATGCGCGTCACCTGCTTGCCGAGGCCAAGGTGTGCGCGGCGCCGCCGCACCGCGATTTCGCCGGAAGTCGGTCGCTCGTGATGCTCGATCGCTGGGCGGGGGCGCTGGCCGCCGGCGACGGCGAACGGCATTTGCGCGGCGAAGGGCTGCTTCTGCTGCGCATCGGCCTGTTCGGACGTTGATGATTAAAAAGCGCGCGGGGCTGGAAAAGGCGAGACCGAACATCTATCTTGGTGAGAACAAATAGGGTCGCAGGGGACATTGCATGTTCAACGGGCTGATCGCCTATCTCGATTCGATCAAGGCGCGCGACCCGGCGCCGCGGTCGCGTTGGGAAATATTGCTCTATCCGGGTCTGCTCGCGGTCGGCATGCACCGCATCGCGCACTGGCTGTTCGAGGCGCGGCTGTTCTTCCTTGCGCGTTTCATTAATCATCTGTCGCGCTTCCTGACCGCGATCGACATCCATCCGGGCGCGATAATCGGCCGGCACTTGTTCATCGACCATGGCTTTGGCGTTGTGATCGGTGAGACGGCCGAGATCGGCGACAATGTCTCGATCTATCAGGGCGTGACGCTCGGCGGCACCGATCCCGCGAACGGCATCGGCGGCAAGCGCCACCCGACGCTGGAAAACGACGTCATCGTCGGGTCCGGCGCGCAGATACTGGGCCCCGTCACCGTCAGCGCGCGTGCGCGCGTCGGCGCCAATGCCGTGGTGACCAAGGATGTGCCCGAAGGGGCGGTGATGGTGGGCATTCCCGCACGGTCGACCTTGCTCGACGCGACCGAATATGCGCGCGAATTCGTGCCCTATGGTACGCCGTGCAGCGAAACCTTCGATCCCGCGACGCAAAAGGTCGAACTGTTGCAATGCCAGCTCGACCAGATGCAGAAGCAGCTGAAGGCGCTGCTCGAGGAACGCGAGCTCGCGGCCGAGGATGAAGCGCCGCGGCGCAAAGGGAGCCGGACCGGCGCCTGATGGGAACGGTCACGCCCCTGCCGTTCAATAATCGGGCGGCACCGCAGCAGACCGGCTTCGAGCGCCCCGAATTGATGCGCATCCTCGACCTTTACGGCCGCATGGTCGCGGCGGGGCATTGGCGCGACTATGCGATGGATTTCCACCGCGATGCCGCAATCTTCTCGGCCTTTCGCCGCGCTGCCGAGCGGCCTGAATACCGCATAGAAAAACGCCCCGCCTTGCGGAGCCGGCAGGGCATGTGGGCCCTTGTCTCCGAAGCCGGGGCGATTTTGAAGCGCGGGGACGAGCTTTCGAATGTGCTCGCCCCCGTCGAACGCAAGCTTATGAAGCTGGTTGGAGACTGACCGTACGGGTCGTCGCGGGCAGCTGGTTCGCAAGATTGTCGGGAAGGAAGCCGACGACCACCGCGCGGGCATTCTGCCAGAAGGCCGACAGCAGTAGCAGCGCCGAACCGATCACGAACGCGGTCATCGCGACATTCAGCTCGACCGCGCCGAACTCGCGGAACAGCTGGGTCAGCGCGAAGAGCACATAAGCGAGGGCCGAGACGAGCAGTGCGCGGCGATCGATCGCCAGCGCGATCAGCCCGAAAACGACATAGATGCCGACGACCATCACCGCGGCACCGCTGCCGATGTCGCTGCCGTCGGTCACGCCAAGCAGGTGAAAGACCGGATGCGCGATCATCGGTGCGGCGAGCAGGTGGAGCCAGAAGGCGACGTCGCTGCGCCGCGTCTGGCGCACGCGGTCGCTGCGGTCCCACCACATGGCGAGGGTGAAGACGCCGAGCCCGGCGATCAGCACCAGCGCCATCGGCAGCGTGCCGTCGGGGCTGGCGACGCCTGCGACCGCGAGCACTAGCGCAACGGCGGTTGCCGCCAGCGCGGCGGTTCCCGCGGCGACGGTGATCGGCACCATGAAGCGTTTCCAGTGGAGCCAGGTCGCAGCGGCGGTCACCAGCGCCATCGATCCGATCAGGATCGCGCCGGTCGTTTCGCCGACATCACGGCCGAAAATGGATTCGCCATGCTTGACGAGGAAGCCGACCATTGTCGCGAAAACGCCGCCCGAAAAGGCAAGGACCAGGACGATGCTGGGCAGCGCCATGCGCCGTTTGCGGGTGAAATATTCGGCGAGGAACCACGCCGACGCGGCGACGAACGCGCCGCCGAGCGCGGGGTGGATCGACGCGCCGATCCAGCCGACCGCGACGAGCAGGATCACCGCCGCGATGCTGACGAAAATATCGTTGAAACCGGTGATAAGGCGGAATGATTCCTCGTCCGCTCCGGGCGCGGCGCGCACCGATGCAATATGCGACCGGAAAGCCGATGCGGCCTCCGGCGTCAGTACCTTTGCATCGACCGCGGCTTGCAGGTCGCTTTCACTATACATCGGGGTCGTCCTTCTGTCCGATCCCCTTGCCCCGCCATGCTTGTAGCATTGCTGTGTTAGTGATGCAATACGATAAGTCAGGCAAAGATATGCGCGGGCGAAAGATGGTCGCGCTGCGCCGCCGTCAGCCGTTCGACCAGCCGCGTACCGACGATAAGCAGCGCAAGGCTGAGGATCGACGACAGGGCGCCGATCTGAACCGACAGCTTGTACATTTCGACGCTTGTCGCGCGGAAGCCCACCTGCATTGAGATGTTGGCGCTGATGTTCGACGCCAGCCACAACGTCCACCACAGGGTCAGGATCGGTGCGCCGCGATCGAGATCGGTTCCGCCTGAATGGCTCGCATTCCAGATCTGACGCATCGCGAGGAACGGCTGGACGAGATTGGCGAAGGGAATGAAATACCAGCCGACCGCCCATTCAGGAGTGAAATCGAAGCCCGGCGTCGCAGCAGCGACCACATTCGCCGCCGCGCGGTAGATCCACATCGCGAACAAGACGACCGTGATCAGCGTAACGAGCGTGCTGACCAGCAGCACGATCAGATAGAGCTGCTCCATCGGCGACGGGTCGGGGTTTTCGATATGAAGGCTCCCGCCGAGCTCGCCGAATTCGCCGATCAGAACGGCGACCGTTGTGGCAAATCCGGCGATCAGCAAGATTTTGACGATCTTCGCCCGCTGCTGAAGCAGGTCGATACCGTCGCCGAGGCTCATTTCCGCCATGTCTTCCCCCGCACAGGAACGCCGCCCGGCGCCCCTATGCAGAAAGGTGTATCAGTTTCAGCTCAACGCCATCAACGCTTTCATGACGTTCATCGATTGCTCGCTGCCCGATTGTGGGACGGTTTCTCCGGTGCGGTCGATGATCTTTTCCCATGCAGCGGCCACGCCTTCGGGGGTGCGCTCGCCTTCGGGCAGCGCGACGCCGGGGGTCATGGTGACATAGGCGGCGTGGAACGCGCCTGCGCCTGCGCCGACGATCATGTTGGTCGGCGCGTCTTCGCTGACGAGATAGAGCGCGGCCGGGACGACATTTTCGGGCGTGAACTTCTCGAACAGCTCGGCGGGGAAGATGTCCTCGGTCATCCGCGTGCCCGCGACCGGCGCGATCGTGTTGCAGCGGATGTTATATTTCGCGCCTTCGAGGTGCAGCGTCTTGGTGAGACCGGCGAGGCCGAGCTTCGCCGCGCCATAATTGGCCTGACCGAAATTGCCGTAAAGGCCTGTCGACGAGGCGGTCATGAGGATGCGGCCATAGGCCTGCTCGCGCATCGTTTCCCAGCAGGCCTTGGTAACATTGGCGCTGCCTGACACATGGACCTTCAGCACGAGGTCGAAATCGGCGGGTTCCATTTTGGCGAAGCTCTTGTCGCGCAGGATGCCGGCGTTATTGATGAGGACGTGGACGCCGCCCCATTCTTCCTTGGCCTTGGCGACCATTTCGACCATCTGATCATATTCGGTGACGCTGCCGCCGTTCGACATCGCGGTGCCGCCCGCGGCGCGGATTTCCTCGACCACCTGCAACGCCGCGTCCGAATGGCCGGTGCCATCGCGCGATCCGCCGAGATCGTTGACGACGACCTTGGCGCCGCGCCGCGCGAGTTCGAGCGCATAGGCGCGGCCAAGGCCGCCGCCGGCGCCGGTGACAATAGCAACGCGGCCGTCAAATTTGATCGTCATGATGGTCTCCCGGAAAAGGCTGAATGGTTGCCAATGAAAACGCGATCGTCCTTAGCCGTTCATCGCGGGCAGGCAAGGGGGATGCGCGCCATGGGAAACATCGCTTGCAACCAAAATGTCATTTCAGTGACGCCAGATTGTCATATATCAGCAATAATAGCGCCATCGAACAGTCACCTTTTCGCAACGGAGCTTTCGTTCATGCGCCACGCCCTGGCCGCCGCCCTCTTGGCGACGTCGATGTTCAACCTGCCGGGGACGGCGCATGCTCAGGCGATGAGCGCCGAGGAGGCGGCCGCGCTGCGAGCCGAACTCGCGGCGCTTCGAGCGAAGGTCGAAACATTGGAAGCGCGCCTCGACCAGGCGTCGCCGCCTGCCGTTTCGGCGCCGGCTCCCGCCCCGGCTCCCGCGCCTGAAGCGTCGGCAACGCAGATCAAATGGAAGGGCGCGCCCGAGATCAAGACCGCCGATGGCTGGAGCTTCAAGCCGCGCGGCCGCATTCAGGTCGATGCCGCCCATGTCGGCGCGCCGGGCGCGATCGCCGACCCCGCGCTTGGCTTTTCCAACGAACTGCGCCGCGTCCGCATGGGGGTCGGCGGGACGATCCCCGGCGGCTTCGGATATAAGGTCGAGGCCGATTTCGCCGAAAGCGACGTCGTGCTGCTCGACGCGTTCCTGACCTATCACGACGGGCCGCTGAAACTGACCGTCGGCCAGCACAACACGTTCCAGGGGCTCGAGGAATTGTCGAGCAGCAACGACACCAGCTTCATCGAGCGCGCCGCCTTTACCGACGCCTTCAACTTCATCCGCCGTGCGGGCATCTCGGCCGAATATTCGACCGGCGCCCTACTGTTGCAGGGCGGGGTGTTCACCGACAATTTTACCGCGCTCGACAGCGGGAATGACGGCTACAGCTTCGATGGCCGCGTCGTCTATGCGCCCAAGGCGGGCAAGACCCAACTCCACTTCGGCGGATCGGCGCACTGGCGCAAGCTTGGCGATACCGTGCCGACGGTGCGGTATCGCCAGCGCCCGCTTGTTCACAGCGCCGACATCCGCTTTGTCGCGACCCCGACGATCGAGGCCGAGGCGGAAACCGGCTTCGGCGCAGAGGCGGCCTTCATTCGCGGCCGCCTGCACGGCGCAGCGGAGGCCTTTTGGCAGTCGGTCGATCGGCCGGGGTTCGCCGACCCGCAATTCTTCGGCGGTTCGGTGGAAATGGGCCTGTTCCTGACCGACGACAGTCGCGCGTACAAGGACGGCATCTTCAAGGAAATCCGCGTCAAGAATCCCGTCGGCAGCGGCGGGATCGGCGCCTGGCAGATCAACCTGCGCTACGACCATCTCGATCTCAACGACGCGGGCATCGTCGGCGGCAAACAGGACGGCTATATGGCGTCGCTGATCTGGACACCGATCGATTATGTGCGCTTCATGGTCAATTATGCGCGGTTGCAATATCGCGACGCGGTCATTCCCGCCGACGGTGACCGCGACTATGGCGTCGACAGCGTCGGCGCGCGCGCGCAGATCGTTTTCTGACGATCGCCGGCGCGCGCCAGGGCCCGGCCCTAGGGCGCGAGGTAAGTCAGGGTGGATACATGGATGGTGCTCGCGACGACCTTGCCCGACAGCGTGCGGTCGCCTTTGACCTCGTGCGATGTCGACAGCAGATATCGCCCGTTGCCGCGTGGCGGCACCGTGAGCGCGCCCCTCGCGTCGGCGACATAGGTTTTGGTCCATCGGTCGGGGTCGATGATCGTCAGCTTGGCGCCGGGAACGGGGGTGCCTTGCCACAGGACGGCAAAACTGTTTCCGCCGGCGGCCAGCGGCACGATCTCGAGGTCGAGCGCGTGACGCGTTTCGTTGCGTCCGGCGCGTGCATGATAGACGACGCCCTGCAACTGGCCGTCCTCACCCGCCCACGGCTCGAAGACATTGTCGTCGACCAACCGCACGTCCCCCGGCGCCGAAACGGCCGCTTCGATGTGGTTCGCGTGCCGCACCAGCGGGGCAGGGTGATCGCGGCTTTCAGCGAACAGCGCGGGCGCCTTCAGCTTGGGAAATTCGGGATCGCCGTTCGCCGGAACCGGGTCGGCGGGTTCGCCGAGATAGATGCGCGCGGGCCCCGCGCCGTCGCGTTCGATCCAGACTTCGTGCGCGGAGGCTGGCGCGGCCAGCGAACTCGCGGCCAGAAGCGCGGCGATCCATTTCGTCATGTCGTTTGTTCCTTTGCTGGGTAGGCCGGAATAGGCGTGACGCCATCGCTGCGGCGCGACGCGAGCCTTGGCGCTCGCCGGCAATTATTGCAAACGATTATTACTAGCGCAACGACCGGCCCGATTGGCGCGTCCTCGACGGGTGTTTTTGTCTGATATGCGGGTCCCGTGGCGATCGGCTGGGCACGTCCGGCCCAAGTCGATGCAATGACTGTCGATTTTGATCCTGACCCCCACAAATCCGCGCCTTTTTGCCATTCGGCCGAGGCGGCTGGCCGTGCATTGCGCCCGACGAACCGCGCAACTTTGGCCCGTTCCGCGAGTATTCATGTGCCAGAAAGGGTCACGCGAAGGCGCGGGCCCGACGGATTTCAAGATGAAGGAGATGTATATGGGTGCCGTTTCCAAGACTTCGGGAGCCTTGTTGCTGATGGCGATGATGGCTGCGCCGGCAACGGGCAGCTTCGCGGCGCAGCAAGATGCGCAGCCGGAAGAGGCGTCGGCCGACGTCATGGCGACCGTTTATGGTACGCTTCCGACGCCGGACCAGATGACAGAAGGCCCCAAGGTCGAGGGTATCATCTCGGCGCGCCGCGATGGCCGGATGCAGGTCACGACGGCCGACGGCAGCAATCAGACGATCGCGATCGCCGATTACACCAAGATCAAGGGCAGCGGCGGCTTCCTCGGGCTCAGCAAGAACAAGCTCGCCGCCGACGCGCTGCTCAACGGTCTGCCGGTGACGGTCGAAACCCTGCAATGGGACGGCGGACTGGTCGCCAACGAGGTCGCGCTGAAGACCAAGGATCTGCGCACCGCCTCGATGATCCGGACCGGCACCGACCAGCGTTTCGCCGAACAGACCGCTGCCACCGAAGCGCTACGCGGCCGTGTCGGCGATATCGACCAATATAATGTCAAGGCGACGACCAACGTCAATTTCGATACCGGCAAGGCCGTGCTGTCCGAACAGGCCAAGGCCGATCTGTGCGCCGCGGCAAACCAGGCCAACAGCACCGAGAATGCGTTGCTCCTCGTTGTCGGCTACACCGATTCGACGGGCAGTCAGGAATTCAACCAGACGCTCAGCGAAAAGCGCGCCAGCCGGGTGGTCAACCACCTCCAGCAGGCCTGTGGCTGGAAGCCCTATCGCATGCTGACCCCGACCGGCATGGCAGAAGCCGACCCGGCGGCGGACAACAGCACGCCCGAAGGCAAAGCGATGAATCGCCGCGTTGCGGTGAATATTCTGGTCAGCAAGGCCGTCGACGGCATTTAAGCCGACCATAGCGGACAAGAAGGGCGGGGTGGGCAGTGGCCCGCCCCGCCTTTCATTGGGTCCGGATTCTGGCAGCCGTCAGACGCTCTTCCCCGCGTCGAGCGCATAACCCGCCGATCGCACCGTGCGGATGATGTCCGCTGTGCCGGGCAGGTTGATCGCCTTGCGCAGGCGGCGGATATGGACGTCGACCGTGCGCAGTTCGATGTCGCTGTCCTGGCCCCACACGCTGTCGAGCAATTGCCCGCGCGAAAAGACGCGTCCCGGATGTTCCATGAAATGGCGGAGCAGGCGGAACTCGGTCGGCCCCATCGCAACGATCTGGCCGTTCCGCACGACCTTGTGCGCGACCGAATCGAGCTCGATGTCGGCATAGCTCAGCATCTCGCCAGCGAGCGCGGGGCGGAGGCGGCGGAGTACCGCCGACACGCGTGCGACCAGTTCGCGCGGGCTGAACGGCTTGGTGACATAATCGTCGGCGCCGGTCTCGAGCCCGCGGATGCGGTCCTCTTCCTCGCCGCGCGCGGTGAGCATGATGATCGGGACATTCGCCGACTTGGGATTGCGGCGCAGGCGCCGGCAGACCTCGATGCCGGGCAGGCTCTCGATCATCCAGTCGAGCAGGACGATATCGGGCACGCGTTCCTCGACGAGAACGAGCGCCTGTTCGCCGTCGGGTGTCTGGCGGACCGAGAAACCCTCGCGCGCGAAATGCCAGACGATGAGCTCGGCGATCGCCTCGTCATCCTCGATGAGCAGCAGGTCGGGCTGCGGCATCAGCCTTGCTCCTTCTCCGCCGCGGCGCTTTCTTCGGGCGTCTCGCCGCGCTCGCGTTCCTCCATCCGTTCGCCGGTGACGACATAATAGACCATCTCGGCGATGTTGGTCGCATGGTCGCCCATGCGCTCGAGATTCTTGGCGACGAACAGCAGATGCGCGCTTTCCGAGATATATTTCGGATTTTCCATCATGAAGGTGACGAGCGTGCGGAAGATGCTGTTGTAGAAATCGTCGACATTCTTGTCGCGGACGGTGACCCGCACCGCAAGTTCGGCGTCGCGTGCGGCAAAGCTGTCGAGCGCGTCGTGGACCAGCTCGACGACAATGTTCGACATCGACATCAGCACCGGGATCGCTTCGATCGACCGCGTCTGGTCCATCAGCGCAACGCGCTTGGCGATATTCTTGGCATAGTCGCCGATGCGCTCCACGACTGAGACGATTTTCAGCGCCGCGATCATTTCGCGCAGATCGTCGGCCATCGGCGCGCGCAGCGCGATGGTCTGGACGGTGAGCTGTTCGACCTCCGCCTCGAGCGCGTCGATCTTCTTGTCGTCGCGCACGACCTGCGCCGCAAGGTCGAGGTCGCCCTTGTTCAGCGCCGTCATCGCCTGGAGCAGCGCCTGTTCGGCGCGGCCGCCCATTTCGCTGATCAGCCCGCGCAGGCGGTTGATATCCTCGTCGAAGGCCTTGACCGTATGATCGTTCGTTAATGCCATCACTCTTGTCCTGTTGCGCTACGGATCAGCCGTAGCGGCCGGTAATATAGTCCTTGGTGCGTTCCTGCTTCGGGTTGGTGAAGATGTCGGTGGTCTTGCCATATTCGACCAGCGTCCCGAGGTGGAAAAACGCGGTGCGCTGCGACACGCGGGCCGCCTGCTGCATATTGTGCGTGACGATCACGATAGCATATTTGCCACGCAATTCGTGGATCAGCTCCTCGATCTTCGCGGTCGCAATCGGGTCGAGCGCCGAACAGGGCTCGTCCATCAGGATCACTTCGGGGTCGACCGCAATCGCGCGCGCGATGCACAGGCGCTGCTGCTGGCCGCCCGACAGGGCAGTGCCGCTTTCGCCGAGCCGGTCCTTGACCTCGTCCCACAGGCCGGCGCGCACCAGCGCGCGCTCGACGACGAGGTCGAGTTCGGCCTTCGACGGCGCGAGCCCGTGGATGCGCGGGCCGTAGCCGACATTGTCGTAGATCGATTTGGGAAAGGGGTTGGGCTTCTGGAACACCATGCCGACGCGCGCGCGCAACTGCACGACGTCCATCGACGGCGCATAGATATCCTCGCCGTCGAGCTCGATCTGCCCAGTGACGCGCGCGCTTGCGACGGTGTCGTTCATCCGATTGAGCGAGCGCAGGAAGGTCGACTTGCCGCAGCCCGACGGGCCGATGAACGCGGTTACAAGGTCGGTGCCGACGTCGATCGACACATCCTTGATCGCCTGTTTCTCGCCATAGAAGACGTTGACGCCGTGCGCCTTCATCTTGGGGTCGGTAATGGTCAGGTCTTCTTGTGTCATGGTCACCAGCGTTTTTCGAATTTGTTGCGAAGATAGATCGCAAAGGCGTTCATCGACAGCAGCACGATAAGCAGCACGATGATCGCGGCGGAGGTTTTCTCGACAAAGCCCCGGTCGACCTCGTCGGACCAGAGGAAAATCTGCATCGGCAGTACGGTCGAGGGCGAGCAGATGCCGCCCGGAACGTCGCCGATAAAGGCGCGCATGCCGACGAGGAGCAGGGGGGCGGTTTCTCCCAAAGCTCGTGCCATGCCGATGATGGTGCCGGTGAGGATGCCGGGCAGCGCAAGCGGCAGCACATGGTGAAACACCACCTGCACCGGGCTGGCGCCGACGCCGAGCGCTGCATCGCGGATCGACGGCGGCACCGACTTGATCGCGTTGCGGCTGGCGATCACGATCACCGGCATCGTCATCAGCGCCAAGGTCAGCCCGCCGACGAGCGGGCTCGCCTGGCACAGCCCGAACCAGTTGATGAACACCGCGAGCGCGAGCAGCCCGAAGATGATCGAGGGCACCGCGGCGAGATTGTTGATCGACACTTCGATCAGGTCGGTCCAGCGGTTCTTCGGCGCATATTCCTCAAGATACAGCGCCGCGAGCACCCCGGTCGGAAAGGCGATGAGGAAGGCGATGAAGATCGTCAGCACCGACCCCTTCAATGCGCCCCAGATGCCCGCGACCGCCGGGTCGGTGGCGTCGGCGTTCTTGAAGAAGGGCCAGTGGATGCCCGTCGACAGCTTGCCGTCCTTCTCCAGCGCGTCGACCCGCGCGCCAAGTTCGCCGCGCGCGCCTTCCTTCGCCATGATGTCGACTTCGGACGCGGCGGGCAGCTCGAACACGGTCTTGCCGTTCAAAAGCTTGGGATCGTCCTTGATCGCGCTGCGCACTTCCTTCCATGCATTCTCGCTGATCAGCGCCGATCCACCGTCGCCCAGCGCCTCGTCGGCGGCAAAGGCGACGATGTCGGCCAGCCCCGCGTTCGCAATCGCCTGGTCGGCGTCGGCGTCCGACAATCGCGCCGTATCGACGGTCAGCGGCGTCGCCTTGAAATCGATCGGCACCGCGACATGCGTATACATGAAGCCGCGCGCGCCGTTGCCGACCATCACGAACAGCAGGAAGGCGAGGAAGGCGCCCGACAGCAGCACCGCGCCCAGCCCCATCAGCTTGAAGCGGCGTTCGGCGGCGTAGCGGCCCGCGATGCGCTTTTGCATCGTGGAGCCTTTCCAGTCGGTGGGGGCGGTGTCTCTATTCATAAGCTTCGCGATACTTTTTGACGATGCGCAGCGCGACGATGTTGAGCAGCAGCGTGACGATGAAGAGGACGAGGCCGAGCGCGAAGGCGGCGAGCGTCTTGGCGCTGTCGAACTCCTGGTCGCCGGTGAGCAATTTCACGATCTGCGCGGTCACCGTGGTGACGCTGGCAAAGGGGTTGGCGGTCATGTTCGCCGACAGGCCCGCCGCCATGACGACAATCATCGTCTCGCCGATTGCGCGGCTGACCGCGAGCAGGATGCCGCCCATCACGCCCGGCAGCGCGGCGGGGATCAGCACCTGGCGGATCGTCTCGTTCGGCGTCGCGCCCAATGCCAGCGATCCGTCGCGCATCGCCTGCGGCACCGCATTGATGCTGTCGTCGGCCATCGAAGAGACGAAGGGGATGATCATCACGCCCATCACGATGCCTGCGGCGAGCGCGCTTTCGGTCGAGGCGTTGGGAATGCCGATCATCACCGCGAATTCGCGCAAGGCCGGCGCCACCGTCAGCGCGGCGAAATAGCCGTAGACGACCGTCGGCACGCCCGCGAGGATCTCGAGCAAGGGCTTCACCCATTTGCGCACCGCGGGCGCGGCATATTGGGTGAGGTATACCGCGGTCATCATCCCGATCGGGATCGCGACGATCATCGCGATGATCGCGCCGATCAGCACCGTGCCCCAGAACAGCGGAATGCCGCCGAAGGTATCGGGCTGCGGCGCGCCGCTCGTCGGGGCCCAGGTCGTGCCGAACAGCAGCTCGGCGGGCGAGACGAGGCGGAAAAAGCGGATCGATTCGAACAATAGCGACAGCACGATGCCAAAGGTCGTCAGGATCGCGACGAGCGATGCGAGCAACAGCACCAGCATCACGATCTTCTCGACGCGGCTCCGCGCGCGGAAATCGGGGCGAATGCGCGTGAAGGCATAGAGCCCGCCCGCGAGCGCCAGCGCGAGCATCGCCGCGATGCCGATCCATGCATATTTGTGGCTGGCGTCGGCATAGGGCTTCACCAGCGGCGCCGCGGCGGGCAGCCGCACCGCGGCCTGATCGCCCTGCGCGACGCTCCGCGCGTCGGACAATATCGCCCCGCGCTCGAAGCCGAAGGCGGGGAGCGACTGCGCCGCCTCGCTCGTCAGCACCTGGTTGGTGATCAGCGCGGGCGACACGCTGGACCACACCGCAAGGAAGATCGCCGCGGGGGCGAACAGCCACAGCGCGACGTACCAGCCGTGATATTGCGGGCGCGAATGGAGCTTTGTCCCCGTACGCCCGGCGAGCAGGTTCGACCGCGCACGGCCGGCGAGCCAGCCGATCAGCGCCAGGCCGGCGATCAAAAGCAAAAGGGCGGCGGCGTTGAAAGTCACTTTGTCCCCGTTCGTCGCATCGCGATCGTCGCGTCCGGTCCAAAGCCGACCGGCGTGGCAAATTTATGACTCGGCGTCATATTCTTCCCTCTCATCCCCGCTCGCATCGAGCGGGATTGGATGGTCCCGAACGGGGAGAAGGGAAAGAAAGAGCAAAAAGCGGCGGCCGGACCGGGCGAACCCGCCCCGGCCGCTAGCGGGAGGAAACTTATTTCAGCTCGGCGCCGTTCAGCGCGGTCATGTTCTTGCCGTTCGCCGCCGCGGCGTCGGCGATCGCCTTCGGCGACACGATCAGCCCCTTGGCGTTCAGATAGCCGCCATCGGCCGCGCCCTTCAGGAACTCGGCGACATATTCGGCGAGGCCAGGGACGACGCCGACATGCGCCTTCTTCACATAGATGAACAGCGGGCGCGAACCGGGGTAGCTGCCGTCGGCGATCGCGGCGTAAGTGGGCGCGACACCCTGCACCGGCACCGCCTTGATCTTGTCCTTGTTGGCATCGAGGTAGCTGAAGCCAAAGATGCCGAGGCTGGTCGGGTTCTTGTCGAGCTTCGAGATGATGAGGTTATCATTCTCGCCCTGCTCGACATAATAAGGCGCGCCGCGCAGCGTGGTGCAGGTCGCCTCATGCTTGTCCTTGTCGCTGTCCTTCAGCGCCTTCATCTCGGGATTGGCGTCGCAGCCCTTGCCGAGGATCAGTTCCTTGAACGCATCATAGGTGCCGCTGGTCGACGGCGGGCCAAAGACCGAGATCGCGACCGCGGGAAGCGCGGGGTTCACGTCTTTCCACGTCTTCGCGGTGTTCGGCTTGCCATAGGGGTTGGCAGCCAGAGCCTTATAGACATCTTCTTCGCTGAGCTTGAAGCCCGGACCGCGCTGCGCTTCACCCAGCGCGATGCCGTCGATGCCGACCTGGATTTCGACGATCTCCTTGACGCCGTTCGCGGCGCAGGTGTCGAATTCCTTTTTCTTGATACGGCGCGATGCGTTCGCGATGTCGGGGGTGTCGCCGCCGACGCCGGCGCAGAAGCGTTCGAAGCCGCCGCCGGTGCCCGTGCTGTCGATCTTCGGCGTCTTGTTGCCCGTCGCTTCGGCGAACTTCTCGCCGACCGCGGTGGCAAAGGGATAGACGGTCGAGGAACCGACCGCGCTGATAAAATCGCGCGCGCCGCCGCCCGAAGACGCCTGATCCTGGCACGCGGAAAGCGCCAGCGCGCAAGTGGCGGCGCCAGCGATGAGGGCGAATTTCTGCAGCATGGGGTATCCTGTCGGGGGTCGTTACCGAACCAAGCCGCCACCCCCGCGACGACTCGCTGGGTGCGCAATGGGGGTTTTGTGTGACGTGTTTGTGACAGGGAGTGTCATGGAAGTGTCATGGATTGGCGAGATGGCGCGCTTAATAGATAAGCCTAGGCGGGGTCTCCTGTTCCCATCCGTTTTATATTTTCCGCAGAAGGAATCCTGAATACAGTTCGAGTAAGGTCAAGAAGAACTGAAAGATTGAAAAAAATTATTCCGATAGCAAGGGAGTTGGCAACTGCTCTATTGTAATCGGGACTAGGAAGTAGTGGCTTGACTATCACTATGACACCAGCTGCCCCGAAAAGTACTATCAATGAATAAGCGGATCTCTTCAATGAGGACCTTGTACGCAAAAAAGGTTTTCCTGTTTGATCTTCGATCTTATTTAATTCGAAATGAACGCTGGCAGCAGATGCCAGCGTGACCGCAACGATAAAGCCCAGCGTGCCGAGAAGCTCGTGGTTTACGAAATTAGCTAGGAACTTATTCCGATCATTCAAAAGGTGCGGTTCGACGAAACTAATTGTCAGTAGCACCGTCATCAGTGCGATTAAGATCATCCAAGGTAGGATTTTTGCCACGGCTAAGGATAGTCCTCTTCAATCCAGCGAAGTATTTCAACATCGCATCAGCGCCGGCTTTGACTGCCGGAATTTTAGATATCAGAGGCTGTTTTGTCGAGCGGAAAGGTGTGCCGTCCATTGCCCTTGCTGACAAAGTTCCCGCGCCCCTTTCAGCATAATCGACCCCTTCGCGAACCTTTTGATTATCAGTCGAAACACCATGCTCCGAGCGGAAGCCAACTCGAACCCGTTCCGCGCCGGTTGTTCTTCCCGTATCCCTTAAATCGGCATCTAGGTCAGATTCGGTGCTCCACATATTTGGTACAACAAAATCGAAATCGATCTTTTTCATCACATTGTCGTGTCGATTGGCGAAAGCCCAAAATCGCGAAGCATCGAACAAGGGCTCAATCTCGATTTGATACGGCGCTTCCTGCAGCATGTTTATGTGCTTTACTAGCGACTTGATGAGGCTGCTGGGCTTGCCGACGACGTCATTCTCAACCGCAACTCTCTGGCCCTCGTCATGGTGCGTAGGGTCCACAACAACATAGGCGCCCTGCCATTCTTCCTTAGTAATTTCGCCACCTCCCTCGTCAGGGGATTGGTGCAATTCATGTACCCGGGTCCGCTGAATGAGGCCCACGATGCATTCATCGGCATCACCCTGCGGTACCCAATGAAGTGTCATTCCGGCGAAATGGCCGAATTCAAATGGAATTTTAAGAGCATGCCTAAGCCATTCTTCTCTAGTGTCCTGCGTGCGCATCATGATTGATGTTTGCGCAATAGGAATTAAACTAAAGTGGAAAAGAGTAAATTTTCTTTCTGGCACTTTGCTCTCCCTCGAAAGAAGAATTGATGCTAAATATATGCTTTGTCAACTGTACGTGTCACGAGTTTCAGCATGGCTTGGCCTTCGTAGATTGTGGCAACCCAAGATACAGTAATTCTCACTTCTGCCGACACTGTGACTCAAACAATCTATGATCCTCATCACCGGCCACATCATCCTGACCCCCGAGCATCGCGAGTGCATGATCGCGCTCGGTGCCGAGCATAGCGCGCGGTCGCGTTCCGAACCGGGGTGTCTGGCGCACAATTGCCATATCGATGTCGAAAACCCCGACCGGCTGATGTTCGTCGAGGAGTGGGAGAGCGTCGAGGCCGTGCGCGCGCATTTCGCGCTGCCCGCATCGCGCGCCTTCGTGGCGGAGATGCGCGCGCTCTCGCCGCAGCCGCCCGCGATCCGCATCTATGCCGTCGAGGATATCACCGCAAAGCTGATGGGGTAGGGCCGTCTTTCGAAATCCGTTCGTGTCGAGCCCTTCGACTGCCTTGGCAGGCGCTCAGGATGAACTTCGGCCTTTAGCCGAAGTCGAGACACCCATCCTTCGTGTACGCGGCTTGGGCATCTCGACTTCGCTCGATGCGAACGGAATTTACATGCTTCGTCACCCCGGACTTGATCCGGGGGCCACTTGCGACAGGCCGGATGGATCCCGGATCAAGTCCGCGATGACGAGGCTGCGGAACAAGCCCTCCCCAAACCTTCGCGGCAAGCGGGAGGGGCTTATTTGAGCAGCGGCGCCAGATATTGCCCGGTGAAGCTGCGCTTTTCCTTCACCACTTGTTCGGGCGTCCCCGCCGCGACGATCTCGCCGCCCTTGACCCCGCCCTCGGGGCCGAGGTCGAGGATATAGTCGGCGGTCTTGATGACATCGAGGTTATGCTCGATCACCACGACGCTGTTGCCCTGATCGACCAGCGCCTGCAGCACTTCGAGCAATTTTCGCACATCCTCGAAATGCAGCCCGGTGGTCGGCTCGTCGAGGATATAGAGCGTCTGCCCGGTCGAGCGGCGCGAGAGTTCCTTGGCGAGCTTCACCCGCTGCGCCTCGCCCCCCGACAGCGTCGTCGCCTGCTGTCCGACCTTGATATAGCCCAGCCCGACGCGCACGAGCATCGCCATCTTGTCGCGGATCGCGGGGACCGCCTTGAAAAACTCCGCCGCATCCTCGACCGTCATGTCGAGCACGTCGGCGATGCTCATCCCCTTGAACTTCACCTCGAGCGTTTCGCGGTTGTAGCGTTTGCCGTGGCACGTCTCGCACGTCACATAGACGTCGGGCAGGAAGTGCATCTCGATCTTGATCAGCCCGTCGCCGGTGCACGTCTCGCACCGCCCGCCCTTGACGTTGAAGCTGAAACGCCCGGGCTTGTACCCGCGCGCCTGCGCCTCGGGCAGCCCCGCGAACCAGTCGCGGATCACCGTGAAGGCGCCGGTATAGGTGGCGGGGTTCGACCGCGGGGTGCGGCCGATCGGCGACTGGTCGATGTCGATCACCTTGTCGCAATGTTCGAGGCCGGAGAGGCTGTCGTGCGGCCCCGCGACCAGGCGCGCGCCGTTGAGCACGCGCGCCGCGCTGGCATAGAGCGTGTCGATGATCAGGCTCGACTTGCCGCTGCCCGACAGGCCGGTGACGCAGGTGAAGGTGCCGAGCGGGATCTTGGCGGTGACATTGTTGAGATTGTTCGCGCGCGCGCCCTTCAGCACCAGGTCGAAGCCGTTGCCGGGGCGGCGGTGCGCGGGCACCTCGATCTTCTTCGCGCCGGTCAGGTATGCCGCGGTCAGGCTCTTCTTGTTCGCGAGCACCTGTTTCAGCGTGCCTTGCGCGACGATCTCGCCGCCGTGGACCCCCGCGCCGGGGCCCATGTCGACGACATAGTCGGCGTGGCGGATCGCATCCTCGTCATGCTCGACGACGATCACCGTGTTGCCAAGGTCGCGCAGCCGCTTCAGCGTCGCGAGCAGTCGGTCGTTGTCGCGCTGGTGCAGGCCGATGCTCGGTTCGTCGAGGACGTAGAGCACGCCCGACAGGCCGCTGCCGATCTGGCTCGCGAGGCGGATACGCTGGCTCTCGCCGCCGCTCAGCGTGCCGCTGGTGCGGTTGAGGTTGAGGTAGTCGAGCCCGACATTGTTGAGGAAGCCGAGCCGTTCGTTGATTTCTTTCAGGATCGCCTTTGCGATCTGCCGCTGCGTGTCGTTCAGCTTTTCGTCGAGCGTGCTGAACCAGTGGAGCGCATCGGCGACGCTGCGCTGCGCCGACATGCTGATATCCTCGCCCGCGATCTTGACCGCGAGCGGTTCGGGGCGCAGCCGCGCGCCGTGGCACGTCTCGCACGGCTGCGCGGTCTGGTATTTTCCCAGCTCCTCGCGCATCCACGCGCTCTCGGTCTGCAACATCCGGCGATTGAGGTTGCCGATGACACCTTCGAACGCCTTGTGCGTCGTATAGGTGCGCTTGCCGTCCTTGAAGGTCAGCTCGACCGGCATCCCGCCGGTGCCGTAGAGGATGATCTGCTGCACCGCGCCGGGCAGGTCCTGCCACGGCGTGTCGAGCCCGAAGTCATAGGCTTTGCCCAGGCTTTCAAGCACTTGCATATAGTAAGGCGAGGGCGGATTCGATTTCGCCCACGGCACGACCGCCCCCTTCTTCAGGCTCAGCGCATGGTTGGGGACGACGAGTTCGGGGTCGAATTCGAGCCGCTCGCCGAGGCCGTCGCACGCCGGACACGCACCCTGCGGCGCGTTGAAGCTGAACAATCGCGGCTCGATCTCGGCGATCGTGAAGCCGCTGATAGGGCAGGCGAATTTCTCGGAGAAGATCAGGCGGTTCGCGGGGATGCCGGCGCCCTTCATCGCGCCGCCCGTATCTTCCTCCTCGCGTCCCGGCACCGGGCCGTCGGCGAGGTCGACATAGGCGAGCCCTTCGGCGAGCTTCAGCGCGGTCTCGAAACTGTCGGCGAGGCGCGTTTCCAGGCCCTCGCGCACTGCGACGCGGTCGACGACCACCTCGATGTCATGCTTGTATTTCTTGTCGAGCGTGGGCGCCTCGCCGATCTCGTAAAATTCGCCGTCGATGCGGACGCGCGTGAAGCCGTCCTTCTGCCACTGCGCGAGTTCCTTCTTATACTCGCCCTTGCGGCCTCGAACGACGGGGGCGAGCAGATAGGCGCGCGTACCCTCGGGCAATTCCATCACCCGGTCGACCATCTGGCTGACCGTCTGCGCACTGATCGGCTCGCCCGTCGCGGGCGAATAGGGGATGCCAACGCGCGCCCATAGCAGGCGCATATAGTCGTAGATCTCGGTCACCGTCGCGACGGTCGAGCGCGGGTTCCGGCTCGTCGTCTTCTGCTCGATGCTGATCGCGGGCGACAGGCCGTCGATATGCTCGACGTCCGGCTTCTGCATCATTTCGAGGAACTGGCGCGCGTAAGCCGACAGGCTCTCGACATAGCGCCGCTGCCCCTCGGCATAGATGGTGTCGAACGCGAGCGACGATTTGCCGCTGCCCGACAGGCCGGTGATGACGATCAGCGCGTCGCGCGGCAGGTCGACGTCGACGCCCTTGAGATTATGCTCGCGCGCGCCGCGAACTTTAATGTGGGTCAGCATTGGGAACGCCCATGCCGACGGGAAATATGGGTGAGACTCATGGGAGGGGTATGTTCCAGATTTGTTCTTAGGGCGCAAGGGGCCTTCGACCGAGCATCATGCGGTAAATAGGAAGCGAAGGGAGCGGGTGCAACGGAGCCCTTTCCACCAACCTCCCAAAGCCTTCGACCAATGCCGGGCCGGTCGCTTGACCGTCCGGCGCGGCAGCCGGACAAGGGTAGGCATCACCCCGGCGCCGGTGGAGCGCCGCCGGGGCCGTAGGAGACTGGGGAATGACGAAATATCTGGGCGCGGCTGCGGGCCTCGCGATCGTGGCGACGTTGATGGCATCGCCGGCTTTGGCGCGCGAAAATGTGCCTGCGGCCTATGTTGCGGGGACAGCGGAAGGCGCGGATGGCATGGATGAGGGATCGCTGAAAGCCCTGACGTTCGGCGAATGGGGCGTCGATCTGGGCGCCCGCGATACCTCGGTGAAACCGGGCGACGATTTTGACAAATATGCCAATGGCGGCTGGTTCGCGCGCACCGAAATTCCGTCCGATCAGGCCTCGGCAGGGGTCGATTACGACGTCTATAACCTGACCCAGCGCCAGTTGCGCGCGCTCGTGGCGGGCGCGCCGGCGACGAGCCAGGTGGGCGGCCTGTACCAGAGCTTCATGGACGAGGCGCGGGTCGAGGCCTTGGGCGCGACGCCGCTGATGGCCGATATCGATGCCGTCGCCAAGATCGCGGACAAGAGCGCCATGGCGCAATTCATGGGCGGAACGCAGGGGACCTTCGGGGCGACGATCGTCGGCGGCGGACCCTATGCCGATACCGCCGATCCGACGGTCAATGTCCTCTGGCTGGGACAGGGCGGGCTCGGCCTACCCGAGCGCGACTATTATCTGAATGACAGTTTCAAGCCGCAGCGCGACGCCTATCGCGCCTATATCGCGCGAACCATGAAGATGATCGGGAACGCCGCGCCAGAAAAGGCGGCCGATGCGATTATGGCATTCGAGACCGAGATCGCGAAGGTCAGCTGGGCGATCGCCGACCGCCGCGATATCGGCAAGATCAACAATCCGATGTCGTCGGAAGAACTCGCGGCTTATGCGCCGGGGCTTGACTGGAGCGCCTGGTTCGCCGGCGCGGGAATCGCGCCGCAAAAGCGCATAATCGTCAACGAAAATACCGCGATCCGCGACATCGCGGCGCTCTATGCGAAAACGCCGCTCGACACGATCAAGCTTTGGCAGCAATTCCATGTCGCCAATAATGCGGCGCCCTATTTGCCAAAAGCCTTCGTCGACAGCCGCTTCGAATATACCAAGGCGCTGAGCGGGGTGGGCGAACTCCGCCCGCGGTGGAAACGCGGGCTGACGTTGGTCGACGGCAGCCTTGGCGAGTTGGTCGGCGAAACCTATTCGAAACAATATTTCCCGGCGAGTGCAAAGACCAAGATGGAAGCGCTGGTCGCCAATTTGAAGCTGGCGATGGGCGATCGCATTCGCGCCAACAGTTGGATGGCGCCGGCGACCAAGGAAGCGGCGTTGGCGAAGCTCGCGAAGATGGACGTCATGGTCGGCTATCCCGACAAATGGCGCGACTATTCGGGGCTCAGGATCGACCCCGCCGACCTGTACGGCAATGTGAAGCGCAGCGCGGCCTTCGAATATGCCTATTCGCTGTCGGACTTGAACAAGCCCGTCGATCGCAAGAAATGGTCGATGAACCCTCAGGAGGTGAACGCCTATAATGGCGGGCTCGAGAACAAGATCGTGTTCCCGGCGGGTATCCTGCAAGCGCCCTATTTCAGCGAGGGTGTCGACGACGCAGTGAACTATGGCGCGATCGGTGCCGTTATTGGCCACGAGATCACCCACGGCTTCGACGATCAGGGGCGCAAAATTGATGCTGAGGGCGCGGTACGCGACTGGTGGACGCCCGAGGATGCCGCCCGTTTTGATGCGCAGGCAAAGGCGTTCGGGGCGCAATATGCGACCTATGAAGCCGCCCCAGGCGCCTTCATCAACCCCGACCTGACGATGGGCGAGAATATCGCCGACCTTGCGGGGCTGGAGGTCGCTTACGACGCCTACCACCGCTCGCTGGGGGGCAAGGAGGCGCCAGTGATCGACGGGCTGACCGGCGACCAACGCTTCTTCCTCGCCTTCGCGCAGGCCTGGCGCGACAAGGCGCGCGAGGATTCGATCAAGCAGCAGGTGGCGAGCGATCCGCACAGTCCCGCGCGCTGGCGCATTATCGGGCCTGTGCGGAACGTCGATGCGTGGTACAAGGCGTTCGGCGTCGAAGCGGGCGCCAGATATTATCTGACGCCCGAAGCGCGGACGAAAATCTGGTAGTCCTGAGACCCCTTTCTCAGGATTGGGCGGGGGCGGCCTCGTGCCGTCCCCGTACCGCCATCACCGCCAGCGACAAGGCGGCGCCGAGGATAACGAACAGCGCAGGGAAACCGCCAAGGACCGACATCATGCGGATGCCGTCGATCCCCGCCGCCGCGACGAGAACGGTAGCGACGAGCCCGACCACGGTCCCCCAGACGATCTTGACGGCGAGCGGGGCTTCCGGCGTCTCGGGCGAAATGCCATTTGTGGACAGCGCGCTCATCGCCGAGACATTGCTGTCGGCCGCAGTAACGTAAGAGAGGAAGATCGCGCCGATCAGCAGCACCAGTACCGGGCTGCCACCGCCGAGCTGACTGAACAGTCGGTAGAGCAGGGGATCGGGGCCGACGCTGGTGAGGACGGCATAAAGACTACCCCCAGACTGCTGGTCGAGCGCAATCGTGGTGCCGGCGATAACGATCATCCAGATCGTGCCAAACAAGGCCGGGAGGAGGAGGTTGAACAAGATGAAGGCGCGCACCGAATAGCCGACCGCGAGCCGACCAAGGAACAATGCGGTCACGGGCGCCCATGCAAACCAGTTGCCCCAGTTGAAAATCGTCCATTGCCGGTGCCAATCGGGATCGACATCGGCCCCGACGCTGCGCGGCAGGAAGGTGTCGACATAATCGCCCAGGCCGGAAAGCCCCAGCGTCGGGAGGCGTCCGGTGGCCGGGTTGGCGACAAGCACGAACAGCAGGATGGCAAAGAACAGCCAGATATTCAGGAGCGAGAGGCGGGTGATACCGCGCCGGAGGCCGAGGGCGGCCGAAACGACGAAAGTCGCCACGATCGCGAGGGCGATCGCCCAGCGCAACGGTGCGCCGCCGGAGAGACCGCTCAGCCCCTCGATACCTCCGGCCAGCGCGAGAACGCCTGCACCGAGCGACGCGGCCATTCCGGCGACGAGCGCGTAGAGGCAGACGATATCGATCCCCGTCCCGACGGGGCCATGCGCGCGTTGGCCGATCAGCGGGACGAACAGCGACGACAGACTGAACGGTTCGCGGAGGTTGTAATAGACGAGCGCGAAGGCGAGCCCCGCGACGGTGTAGATGGCATAGGGCGTGAGCGTCCAGTGCAGGAACATTGTCGACATGGCGAAGGTCGCGGCGGCGTCGCTGCCGGGTTCGAGCCCGAGCATCGCGGGCGGATCGTTGAGATGGAACAGCGGTTCGGCGGCGCCCCAGAACAGGATCCCGGTCGCGATCGTCGTGCATAGCGTCACCGCGAACCATCGCCAGCGGGTCAGTATCGGAATAGCCTGCGGTCCGCCGATGATGTGCCCGCCGAGCGGCGACAGCGCGATGCCAGCGAGCAGCGCGAGGAAAGCGATCCCCGCCCAGGCGAAGAGCGGCGAAAAGCTGCGCAGGATCCAGTCGTTGATCGCCGTTTCGAACGCGAGGAACGCGCTTCCCTGCCAAAGGCTGAGGAGTACGGCGGCCATAAGGACCACGAGCGGCGTGAAGAAGACGGGGCGGTTGAGCGGATATTTTCGGGATGCTGGCAATAGATCGGCCGATCGGAGAGGATAAGACGGTACAGCATGGCGGTTGCCCCGGACGAGGTCAAATCATGACCGGGAACGGGATATGGGGCGGCGCGTTGGACCGGCACCATGGTTGATTGACGGAGAACTTCGATGACGAGGACGATATTCGCGGCCGTCGCCGCCTGCGCGCTGCTGACGAACGGACAGGCCGCGGCCTTCCAGCAGCCCACCGACACCGCGGCCGTTGAGGCGGCGCCCGCGGACAAGAAGCTGCCGGACGGGACGACGGCGGAAGAGCGGGCCAATACCGCGCGCTTGAACGCGGCGCAGGCGTCGCAAGCCAAGGCCGAAACGACCACCTATGAACAGGAAGTGTCGGCGGCGAAGCAGCAGGTCGCGCACGACCAGGCCGTGTTTGCCGAGGAAACCGCAGCCTATGAGGCTGAAAAAGCGCGGGTCGCCGCCATGTCGGCGGAGGAACGGTTGAAATGGGAGGCGGATGTTGCCGCTTGCAAGGCAGGCGACACGACGCGCTGCGCCCAGCCCGCAACGCCGCCGCGCTAAAATTCTGCCGGCTGCGGCAGCGATGTTTCGCCGGATGGCGAGGCGTCTGGGCTCGCCGAAAGGCCGTCGTCCTGCATTTCCTCCCACGCGGGCGGGTTGGGATCGGGAAAGCGGCCGCCATAGCGATAGCCGTCGTCGATATCGGCAGGAGCCGGTGGATCGACTTCGACCGCGCCAAGTTCGCGGAACTCGGCGCTCATGCGGGAGTCACGACTTCCTCGCAAAGGCAGGCCTGCGCCATAGCTGTCGGTACAATCGACGCAGGACGGTGCGCCTTCGCCTTGCGCCACCACCGCGTCGGGGTTGGCGCTGAGGCGCGAAAAGGGGGCGATGTCGCCCGAAGAGGTGGCAACCCTTTGACCTGCGGCGAATTCGCCCAGTACCAAGCCGGCGCCGACCCCCGCAAGTAGCAGTAGTGGCCACAGGATCAGCCGGGCAGCGCCGCCGTTGCGACTCGCGGCGGAATGTTTGCGCCTTGCCATGCCGCATCATGGTCGCGGCAGGGCGGTGGTTGCAAGTGCGCCGATCCGCAACGCCACTCGGCCATTCGTCGATCCGTCAGCGCCTTTCGTCTCTCAATCGAGCGGTTGTTCGCCCCGATCGATCCAAATTGGATTCTCGTGACGTCCAGTGGGTATTCCAACGATGCGGGATATCGGAGCGATGGTCTCCCCGGTCCATGGGTCCGGTATCCCGCATCCCTTGTAAGAGAGGACTCCCCCATGGCGAAATTTTCTTTCATCCTGATCGCGGCGCCGCTGGCCGCCATCGGTACCATCGCACCCGCCGCTGCGTCGGCAGCGGGCGAAGACAAGCAGAGCGTGACCGTCCGCTACGACGATCTCAACCTAGCCAGCGAGCGCGGACGCGACCGGTTGACCGGTCGGGTCAAGATGGCGATCCGGCAGGTCTGTGATTCAAATAGCCGCCGCACGCTTGCGGAGCGCGCCGATACGCGGCGCTGCGAGGTCCAAGCCCGCCGCGAAGCCGACACGCGGCTCGCGAGCCTGTTCAACGGCAGTCACGCGCGCCTGGCCGATCGCGGCCCGCTGGTCGTCTCGGCTCCCTGACGGCGCGCGCCTTGTTCGGCTCCCAAAGGCGGTCATGCCCCGGCGTGGCCGCCTTTATCCGTTCAGGCGTGCATGATCGCCTTGACGTCATGCAGATAGGTGCGGCCGATGCGATGCACGCCGCCTTCGCCCAGATCGACGCTCCACGCGCCGTCGCCATGATGTTTCAGGCCGACGATGCCGTCGCGGCGGACCATTTTCGACCGGTGGATGCGCATGAACTGGTCGGGATTCATCCGCGCTTCCAATGATTTGATCGTCTGATGGATCAGCCAGCTGCGCGCGCCGACGTGCAGGCGCATATAGTCGCGCTCTGCTTCGATCAGATCGACCTGCGCGGCGTCGATACGAAGCATCTCGCCGCGATTCTGCACCCAGAATTCGCCGATCCATTTGCTCTTCTGTTTCGTTTGTCCGCGATCGGCTGCGCGCCATTCGCGCACGCGCGCGAGAGCGCGGCCGAGCCGTTCGGGCGATACGGGTTTGAGCAGATAGTCGACCGCGGCGACATCGAATGCGGCGACGGCATAACGGTCGAATGCGGTGACGAAGATGACTGCCGGCGGGTTTTGGAGCGATTCAATCGCCGCGGCAACGTCCAGCCCATTGAGATCGGGCATCGCAATGTCGCATAGGACGAGGTCGGGGGCGAGCGCATCGACCATGCGCAGTGCCGAAGCGCCGTCGCTTGCGGTACCGACGAGCGAAATTCCTTCTTGCTGGCCGGTCAGAATCTGGAGCCGTTCGATTGCCAGCGGTTCGTCATCGACGATCAGGGTGCGAAGTGTCTGGATCATGAAAGGTCAGCAAGCCTCCTTTGCCAGTGGGAGCCAGAGCGAGACGACAAAGCCGCCGCCGTCGTCCGACTTGCCCCATTCGCAGCCCGCCGCGGGACCGTAGCGAGTGAGCAGACGTTCGCGGACATTGCCAAGGCCGAGACCTGTTCCCGACGCCGGGGCGGGCGCCTTTGGATCGATGTCGTTTTCGATCCGCAGCACCAGCAGGCCATGCTCGGCGCTGGCTGCGAGACGGATAGCGATCTTCCCCTTGCTGGGCGACACGCCATATTTGATCGCATTTTCGATGATCGGTTGCAGGATCAGCACGGGCACGCACGCGTTCTTCAGTTCGCCTGGCATCGTTACTTCGACTTGCAGCCGGTCGGGAAATCGCGTCTGCTCGATATCGAGATAGAGGCGCTGGAGCGCGATTTCCTCGTCGAGGCTGACCAATTGTTCGGGATCGATCGCAAGGCTGGAGCGCAGGAAGGAGGACAGGTTCATGATCATCGTCTCGGCCTCGCTCTTCGACCCCTTCAGGACCAACGTCGACAGCGAGTTGAGCGTGTTGAAGAGGAAATGCGGATTGACCTGATAATGGAGCGCGCGGAGCTGCGCGGTCTGCGCCTCCATCCGGAAATGATTGGCGCGCCGTTCGACCGCGCGCATTTCATTGGCATAGCCGAAGGCAACATAAAGCGCGGCCCAGACGGCAAAAAAGAAGTACCAACGGATCGAACTATCGAGGATCAGCATCGTCTCCCACGCGACGGGAAACTTCGACTGCATCTCTTCGATGATCTTCGCGGTGTCGGGAGCCGGAAACCAGTAGTAGAACACCGTCAGATTGATCGCGGCGTAGAGGACCACGAGCGGCACCGCCGCGCCTAGCGCAGCCGCGAGCCGGGCGCCGAAACTCTGCGGTTGGGCGCGTTGAAGGAGCTGATAGAGGACGAAGGTGCACAATATGCCCGCGACGACGACGATCCCGCGGCGCTGAGCATAGGACCATTGATCGGGCGCTCCCGTCAGCATCGCGAGGCCGGTGGTGATCAGGAAATAGATCAGCCACATCGCGATGATCGACCCGATCGCGACGCGCGGATTGACGCGCGCATCGGATGCGCGCCAGTCGGGCGCCGCAGCCAGCATTTTTGCACGCTGGTCGCGCAGCGCATCTTTGCGGTTCGTTCCATTCATCGGCGCTGCTTTAGCGCCAAATCCGGCGTCATGGCTAGCGGGCACCGGGCCGCCAGTCGAAGCGGCGCGCGCCTTGGTCGAAAGCCGCTGGCCGGTCAGCGCGCCGGCTACGGCAGCGTGCTGCGCCAGTTGCCGCGCCGGTAGATCGCCCAAGCCATCGCCAGCGACGCGAGCGAGGAGAGGGGGAAGCTCCACCAGAGGATGTCGCTGCCGACCGCGGGGTAGCCGAAATGGTAGATGCCGAGGCGGATCGGGAACATCGAAAGGAACAGGATAACGAGGGGCGGCACGACCGAGCCGTTGGCGCGCAGCGTGCTGATCAGTACGATCGTCGTGCCGAAGGGCAGGAAGGTCCAGGTTGCGATCAGCTGGATATTGCGCGCGACCTCGATCGCTTCGCTGCCCGTGCCGAGGAAGAGCGCGAGCGCGGCGCGATCGAAGGCGAGGAGCAGCAGGATGAGCACGCCGGTCATCGCAAGGTTGATCGCGATCCCGCTGTTCGTCACCGCCGATACCCGGTCCCAGCGGTTCGCGCCGATATTCTGGGCGGCCATCGAGCTGACCGCGGCGCCGACCGCGAGCGCGGGCATCTGAATATAGTTCCACAGCTGGAGCGTGGCGCCATAGGCCGCCGAGGTGACTAGCCCTTCGCGGTTGACGAGCCCGATCATCACCAGTCCGGCGCCCGAGATGACGAGCATCTGCGCCCCCATCGGCAGCCCGCGTCCGACGATGAAGCGCAGTTCCGACCATTTGGGAACAAGATAGGCAAGTTCGCGGCCGCGCAGGCGGAGGACGTGGTCCTTCGCATAGAACCAGCCGATCATGCCCATGAGACTGATCAGCCCGGCGAGCGCCGTAGCGAGCGCGCTGCCGGCGATGCCGAGGCGCGGTAAGGGGCCGAGGCCGAGGATCAGCACCGGATTGAACGCGATGTCGAGCACGACTGCAAGGATCATGAAACGAAGCGGCGTCACCGCATCGCCGGCGCCGCGCGAGGCCATCATCAGCGTCACCGAGAGCATCGAAGCGGGAACCGCAAGGAATGTGACGCGGAGATAGTCGTGCGCGAGCGCAAAGGCCTCGGGCGGGGTTTTTAGCCAGTGCAAAATTCGGTCGGAGGCGAACCAGCCGAGAATCGCGATCACGACCGAAAAGGCCAGCGCAAGACCGATAACGCCGCCTGTTGCGCGGCGCGCCGCGTCGATGTCGCTGCGGCCCATTGCCTGGCCGATCAGCACCGTCGCCGCCATGCCGAAGCCGAAAAAGGCCCCGAACATAAGGAACATGATGATGTTGGCATTGGCGGTCGCGGCGAGCGCGCTTTCGCCGAGGAATTGCCCTACCCAGATCGAGTTTACCGAGCCCGACAGCGTCTGGAGGACGTTCGACGCGAGCGTTGGCAGTGCAAAAAGAATGAGCGTTTTGGTGATCGGCCCTTGCGTCAGATCCATCCGTCCGCCGCCGCGCGCGGTCTGCCGCGGCGGCACGGGATTTGCGGCGGGGTCGGCAGCGGCCGCGACCGGCGTCGGAGTGACGGGGCTCTCGCCGTCGGTCACCCCAAGCGCGCCAGCGCGGCGGTCAGGCGATCGGCTTCGGCTTCCTTCGCGGCATGGTCGGCGCGCGCCTTTTCCACCGCTTCGGGCTTGGCGCGCTCGACGAACGACGGGTTGCCCAAGCGCCCGGCGAGGCTGTCGCGTTCCTTCGTCGCCGCGGCGAGTGCCTTGGTCAGGCGGTCGCGTTCGGCGGCGATGTCGATCACGCCTTCGAGCGGGATAGTGATCGTCTCACCCTCGACCACGAGTTGCGCCGACGCGCCCGCGGGCGCCGGATCGAAGCTGATTGCTTCGAGCCGCGCGAGCCGGTCGAGCTGCGCCGCGAGCTTATCGGTCCGGGCCTTGAGCGACGCCGGGAAATGTGCGGTCAGGCGCGCGCCCGGCGGCAGGCCGAGTTCGGCCTTGGCGGTGCGCAGCTCGCTGACCAGTTTGATCAGCCAGTCGATGTCGGCGCTGGCGTCGGCGTCGCGCACGGCGTCCGGCGCGGGCCATTTGGCGGTAATCAGTGGATAGTTGGTGCGGTCGCCAAGCTCTGTCCAAAGCTCTTCGGTGATGAAGGGCATGAAGGGGTGGAGCATGACAAGGATCTGATCGAGCACCCATCCCGCAACGGCTTTGGTCTCGTCGTCGATGCTGCCCTTGATCAGCTCGAGATACCAGTCGCAGAAACGGTCCCACGCAAAGCTGTAGATCGCGTTCGCGGCCTCGTCGAAGCGATACGCGGCGAACGCCGTTTCCATCGCGGCAATGGTGTCGGCCACCTCGCCGATGATCCAGCGGTTGACCGGCAACGTCGCGAGCGGGGCTTCGAAGCTGGTCGAGGCCGAAATGCCATTGGCTTCGCAGAAGCGCGCGGCGTTCCACAGTTTGGTCGCGAAGTTGCGATAGCCCGCGAGGCGTGCGTCATCCATCTTGATGTCGCGGCCTTGGCTTTCCATTGCGCTCATGAAGAAGCGCAGCGCGTCGGCGCCATATTGGTCGATCAACCCAAGCGGATCGACGACATTGCCCTTCGACTTCGACATCTTCGCGCCGTCGGGCGCGCGGACGAGACCGTGGAGGTAGAGCGTCTTCCACGGCACATCGCCCATGAACTCCATCCCCTGCATCGCCATGCGCGCATCCCAGAAGAACAGGATGTCGAAGCCAGAGATGAGGACGTCGTTGGGGTAGTGCCGCTTGAGCAGGTCGGTGTTTTCGGGCCAGCCGAGCGTCGCGAACGGCCACAGGGCCGATGAGAACCACGTGTCCAGGACGTCTTCGTCGCGCGTGAGAGTGACGCCTGCTCCAGCCTGTGCCTGCGCCTCCTCTTCGGTCTCGGCAACAAAGATGCTGCCGTCTTCGGCATACCACGCCGGGATCCGGTGACCCCACCAGAGCTGGCGCGAGACGCACCAGGGCTGGATATTCTCCATCCAGTTGAAGAAGGTCTTTTCCCACGTCTTGGGCACGATGTTGATCCGCCCGTCGCGCACCGCCGCCATCGGCGGCTGCGCCAGCGTTTCGGCGTCGACATACCATTGGTCGGTCAGCCACGGCTCGATCACCACGCCGCCGCGGTCGCCGAAGGGGGTCTGGATCGTGCGCGGCTCGGCGTCATGTTCGTTGCCGTCCTTGTCAACGTGCGGGATCAGGAAGCCATGCTCCTTCATCCGCGCGACGACAAGTTCTCGCGCGCCATCGATACCATCGTGCTTGAAGCGGTGGAGACCGAGATATTCGTCAGGCACGAGCCCGTCGGCGGTCTGAACGACGTTCGCATCGCCATCGAGCATGTTGAGCATCTCGGCGGGTTTGAAGCCCGCGCGCTTGCCGACCTCGAAGTCGTTGAAATCATGCCCGGGCGTGATCTTCACCGCGCCGCTGCCCAGTTCGGGATCGGCATGTTCGTCGGCGACGATCTTGAAACGGCGGCCGGTGATCGGCTGGAGGATGTCCTTGCCGATCACGCTCTTGTAACGCGCGTCGTCGGGATGCACCGCGACCGCCATGTCGGCGAGCATCGTTTCGGGGCGCGTCGTCGCGACCACGATATGATCGCGCCCATCGTCGAGTTTCACGCCGTCGGCGAGCGGATATTTGAAGTGCCAGAAGCCGCCCCGAATTTCGTGCGTCTCGACCTCGAGGTCGGAAATCGCGGTCTTGAGCTTGGGGTCCCAGTTCACAAGGCGCTTGTCGCGGTAGATCAGCCCCTTTTTGTGGAGATCGACGAACACTTTGACGACCGCGCGGGTGAAATGCGGGTCCATCGTGAACTGCTCGCGGGACCAGTCCATCGAGCAGCCGAGGCGGCGGAGCTGTCCGGTGATCTGGCCGCCGCTTTCGGCCTTCCACTGCCACACCTTGTCGATGAAATCTTCGCGGCTGTAATTGGTGCGCTTGTCCTGGCTCGCCTCCAGCTGGCGTTCGACCACCATCTGCGTCGCGATGCCGGCATGGTCCATGCCGACGACCCACAACGCATCCTTGCCTCGCAATCGCTCATAACGGACCAGGACATCCTGCAACGTGTTGTCGAGCGCGTGGCCGATATGCAGCGCGCCGGTGACGTTCGGCGGCGGGTTGACGATCGTGAAGGGCTCTGCATCGGGGCGCGCGGGGCGATAGAGCCCACGGCTTTCCCATTCGCGGGACCATTTCGCCTCGATAGCGGCGGGATCGAAGGTTTTTTCCATCGGCATAGCCCGGCGCCTTTGCCAGCCGGGGCACGAGGCGGCAAGGGGGAACGAACCACTCCTCGTCATGCCGGACTCGATCCGGCATCCATTCCTGCGGCGACAAGAATGGACCCCGGATCAAGTCCGGGGTGACGATGTAGGGAGAGAAGGGGGTCTATTTCTTCAGATGCTCACCGAGCCAATTGAACACCGTCTGGTGCCACTGGACGCTGTTCGCGCCCTTCAGCACCCAGTGATTCTCGTCAGGGAAGACCAGCAGCTGCGACGGGACATTGCGGCGCTGGAGCGCGGTGAAGGCGGCAAGACCCTGACTGTAGGGGATGCGGAAATCCTTTTCGCCGGTGATGACCAGCATTGGGGTCTTCCACTTCGCGACATGGTTCACGGGGTTCCATTTTTCGGGGTCGGTGCGTTCCCACCACGGCCCGCCATGATCCCATTCGTCGAACCACAGCTCCTCGGTCTCGAACGCCATTGCGCGCAGATCGAACACGCCGTCGTGCTGGACGAGGCATTTGAAGCCGTCGGTCCACTGGCCCGCAATCCAGTTCATCATGTAGCCGCCATAGGAGGCGCCGAGCGCGCAGGCGTTCGAAAGGTCGAGCTGCGCATCCTGCTTGCCCGCAGCGGCAAAGCCGAGCTTCAGGTCTTCGAGCGGTTTGCCGCCCCAATCCTTGTTGATGCTGTCGGTGAAGGCCTGCCCATAACCCGTTGATCCGTGGAAATCGACGGTGACGACGCCATAGCCTTGCTGCGCGAAGAGGCGCGGGTTCCAGCGCGTCGACCAGCTGTTGCCGAAACTGCCCTGCGGGCCGCCATGGACGATGAAGGCGACCGGCAGCTTTTCCGTGCTGTTCGCAGGCTTCAGGATCATGCCCCACACCTTGTCGCCGTTTGCCCCGGCGAACTGGATCTTTTCGAGCTTCACGGGATCGAATTCGGCCAAGGTCGCAGCGTTGACGTCGGTGAGCTGGCTGACCTTACCCATGGCATCGCGAACGAACAGGTCGGTCGGCGCAAGCGCGCTGTTGCGCGAATAGAGGAGGGCGCCGCCGGGCAGTGGCGTGACGTCGCCGATATTGCCTTCGAACGCTTCGGGCGAGGCTTTCAGCCGCTCGACCTTGCCCGTGGTGGCATCGACGCGGAACACCGGATGTTCGAGCGTGTCCTGCGCGGTGACGTAGAGCGACTTGCCGTCGGGCGCCCAGGCGATCGAGCCGACCGAGCGATCCCACGCGTCGGTGAGTTTCCTCGTCTCGCCGCTTTCCAAGTTGCGCAGCATCAGCACCAGCCGGTCGGCCTCATAACCCGGGCGCGCCATTGCGGCATAGGCGAGCCACTTGCCGTCGGGCGAGGGGGTGGGCAGCGTATCGGTCGCCTGATTGTCCTGCGTCAGATTGACCGGCATCGTCCGGCTGTCGACGAGCCAGCTGTAGATGTCGAGGTTGGTCGACATCGGCTCGTTGCGGTCGGCCTTGCGCAGGGTGAAAAAAACGGTGCGGCCGTCGGCGCCCCATGCGAGTTCCTCGCCGCCGCCGAAGGGCTTGGAGGGCGTATCGCCGATCAGCCCGGCGTCGGCGGGGCGTGCGGCGGTCGCCTTGCCGTCCGCAAGGTTGAAGACGAACGGGCGGCTGTAGGTGCCGGGGGTTTCCCAATGATCCCAATGGCGCACGAAGCCCGCGCCATCCTTGTACAGCCGGCCGCTGCCGGGGCCGACGAGTGCGCCCTTGTCCTTCGCGTCGCAGCCGAAGTCGGTGCATTCCTTGGGAATGTCGCCCCACGCAAGCAGCTTGGTCGCGTCTGGCGAAATCTTGAATCCGGCGACATCGGCGTCGGTATCGGTGACCTGTGTCGCGGCGCCGCCCACCTTCGGGTCGATGCGCCAGACCTGATCCTTGCCCGACGCGTCGGAGAGGAAATAGAGGAAACCGTCCTTGTCAAAGGCAGGCGAGCTTTCATTCTTTCCCGCGGTGTCGGCGATGGCGGTCGGCTTCGCGCCCTTTGCGTTACGATCGACCAGCCACAGCCCGGTCGAACGCTTGTACGTATCCGCCTCGGTCTCGGTCATCTGGAATACCACCCAGCGTCCGTCGGGCGATGCGGTCGGCGCGGCGACGCGTTTCAAGGTCGCAAGATCGACCTCGGTCATCGGGCGGGCCATGGCGGGGGCGGAAAGGGCGGCGGCAAGCGCGATGGCGCTGGTGAGAATATGGTTTCGCATGAAAGCGGTTTAGCGATGCGTGGCGAGCGTTCAAGCATGAACGCGCCCCAAATGCGGCTTCGCGGACATCAACTAATTTTCGCTGGCGGACCAAATGGAAAAGCCCCATCGCGCCGGCCAAGGAACAAGAAGGAAACCGATGGTCCGCATCCTATCGCATACAGGCCGCCTATTCGTACCGTTGCTGGCGGGCGCGAGCCTGCGCGACCGTGCGATTGCCAGCGTCGGCGCGTTGGTCGGAATCGGCTTTGTCGGGCTGGTCTGCGCCGCGTTGTTCCCGTCATCGATGCCATGGATCGTCGCGCCGATGGGGGCGTCGGCGGTGCTGCTGTTCGCCGTGCCCGCGAGCCCGTTGGCGCAGCCCTGGTCGATTGCCGGCGGCAATGTCGTTTCGGCAATCGTCGGCGTGATCGTGGCGTGGATATTTCCCGATCCGGCGATTGCCGCTGCGGTCGCGGTTTCCCTCGCGATCCTGACGATGTCGCTGCTACGCTGCCTGCATCCTCCCGGCGGCGCGGCGGCGCTGAGCGCGGTGCTTGGCGGCTATGCGCTGTTTTCGGCGCATATGATCGATTTCCTGATCGTCGTGGCGGCCAATTCGCTGTTGATGGTCGCGATCGGCTGGGTGTTTCACCGCTTTTCGGGGCACAGCTACCCGCACCGCGCGAAGCCGGTGGAAGGCAGGGTCTTGCCGCCCGCGTCGGCTTCGGGGCTGCTGATGGGCGATATCGACGCCGCACTCGACGACCTTGGCGAAACCTTCGATATCAGCCGCGAGGATCTCGCGCTGCTGCTCGAGCGTGCCGAGGTGCATGCGGCGACGCGGGAGAGGAATTAGCGAACGAGCACGCCGCCTTTCATCACATGGTCGATCTCTTCGAGCACAGTGATGTCGGCGAGCGGATCGGCCTTCACCGCGACAAAATCGGCGTAGCGACCGGGAAGGATCGCGCCGACGTCGCCGCGGCCCATCTCTTCGGAGGCACGTCCGGTGGCCGACTGGATCGCCTGCATCGGCGTCATCCCATATTTGACCATGTTGCGGAACTGGCGGGCGTTGAGACCGTGCGGATAAACGCCGGCGTCGGTGGCATAGCCGATATTGACGCCAAGCTCGACCGCGCGGCGGAAGGCGGCGCGCTGCGCGTCGGTCGTCTCGCGGTTCTTGCGCAGATATTCCTCGGGCCAGCCCTCTTTCGTACCGACCTCGTCGATGTAAGTGCCGTTATAGATATCCATCGCGAGCCAGGTGCCGCGTTTTTTGGCGAGTTGCAGCGCCTCCTCGTCGGCGAGGCTGGCGTGCTCGATGCTGTCGACCCCGGCGCGGATCGCATTCTTGATCCCCTCGGCGCCGTGCGCGTGCGCGGTGACCTTTTTGCCGCGGGCATGGGCGACCTGAACCACCGCGCGCAGCTGATCCTCGGTGAGTTCGGGCGCACCGGGCTCGGTGCCGATCGCGAGCACCGCGCCGGTGGCGATCGTTTTAATGAAATCGGCGCCCTGGTCGAGGAGAAAGGCTGTTTTCTCAGCAGCTTCCTTTGGCGTCGCGGCAACGCCGAGCCGCATGTCGGGCGGCAATTGCTCGTTCGGAACAACGCCGTTCAGCTCGCCGCCGCCCTTCGGGATAGTGATATAGGCGCCCGCGACCCACATACGCGGTCCCGGCACGTCGCCGCGGTCGATCGCATTGCGCAGCGTGACGTCGGTCAGCCCGCGATAGGTGCCGACGTCACGGACGCTGGTAAATCCGGCCTCGAGCGTCACGCGCGCGTTGCGCGCGCCGACGAGCGCGGTTTCGGCGGGCGACGCCTTGATCGGCGCCGCAAGGTCGGCGCTCTGGCCGAGGTCGGCGAGGTGGGTGTGGAGGTCGATCAGGCCCGGCAGGACGGTGAAGGCCGACCAGTCGAGCCGCTTTGCGCCATCGGGCGTGGGCCCGCACGGACCGACCGCCGCAATGCGCTCGGCCTCGACGGTGATGCACTGGCCGGTGCGCACCTCGTTCGCGACGCCGTCGATCAGCCGACCTGCCTCGATATAAAGGCTTTCGGCCGACGCCGGCGATGCCGCCAAAAGCGATGCCGCGAGCGCGGCGCTCAGATGGCGGTATCGAATGCGTTGCACTGGCGCGGATCCCCCGTTTGCAGGCCGCGGCGCAGCCAGGTCATGCGTTGTTCGCTCGTCCCGTGGGTGAAGCTTTCGGGCACCGGGCGCTGGCCCGCCGAGCGCATCAGCGTGTCGTCGCCGATCGCATTGGCGGCGCGCATCGCTTCTTCCATATCGCCCGGCTCCATCACCGGCTGGCCCGCGCTGTTGCGCGCGCGTGCCGCCCATACGCCGGCGTAGCAATCGGCCTGCAGCTCCATGCGAACCTGCAACTGATTGCCCTCGGCCTGCGAAGCGCGCGCCTGCGCCCGGCGGACCTGATCCGAAATGCCGCTGATCGTCTGGATATGGTGGCCGACCTCGTGCGCGACGACATAGGCCTGCGCGGCGTCGCCGGCGGCGCCGAAACGCTGTTCGAGTTCGCGAAAGAAGCTGGTATCCAAGTAGATACCCTGATCGGCGGGGCAATAAAATGGACCCATCGCGGCCTGCGCTGCGCCGCAATCCGACTCATTCCGCTCGGTGAAGAAGTTGAGCGTCGGTTGCTCATAACCGCTGATAAGATTTCCCCACACCTGATGCGTCGATCCGAAGACATTGCACGCGAAGCGCTCGGCTTCGGTATCGCAGGCGACGCCTTTCGGGGCGCCGCGGCTATCGGCCATCGGATCGCTCGTGCCGCCGCCCATGCTCAACATGTTGGCGCCCGGGCCGAGCACGAAAAAAGCGACCGCGCCGAGCAGCAGGATCGTTCCGCAACCCATCTTGCGGCCGAGCAGCATCGGCAGGAAGCCGATCAGCAGTCCGCCAAGGCCGCCGCCACCGCCGCCGCCGAACCCGCCGCCGCTGCGGCCCAGATCGCGAATATCGTCTCCGGGATCATAATCGTCGAGGCGCATCGGGCTTCTCCACCGGCAAATGGTCGTTTCGGCCCAAGTGTTACAGCAGCAACGGGCAATTGGAAGAGCCTTAGCGTCGGGCAAGCCATTGCAATGAAACGTGCTGCGGTGCACAAATCGTGCGTCCGCAACCGAAGGATCGCGAGTCCATGCCCCGCCGAGCCACCCGCGCCGCGCTACCACTTCCCGATCTCGTCGTGCTCGTCCTGCAGGGCGGCGGCGCGCTCGGGGCGTTTCAGGCCGGGGTTTACGAGGCGCTGATCGATCTCGGCATCGAGCTAGACTGGGTCGCCGGCATCTCGATCGGCGCAGTCAACGCCGCGATCATCGCAGGCAACGAGCGCGACCAGGCGGTCGGCAAGATGCGCGAATTCTGGGAGGGTGTCTCTTCGGCGCTGCCGTCGCTGCCGATCCCCGACAACGACTGGGCGCGCGAATGGTCGCATATGGCGGCTGCCGGGCAGGTGATGGCGTTCGGGGTGCCGGGCTTTTTCACTCCGCGCTTTCCGCCGCCCACCTTTGCCGAGCGGCAGACGCCCGAGGCGATCAGCTTTTACGACACCGCGCCGCTCGTCGAAACGCTGAACCGGCTGGTCGACTGGGACCGTGTGAACAACGGCAAGGTCCGCTTGTCGGTCGGCGCGGTCGCGGTCGAAACGGGCAATTTCCGTTATTTTGACACGACGACCGACGCCATAGATGCGCGGCATATATTGGCGTCGGGCGCCTTGCCGCCGGGCCTGCCGCCGGTTGAGATCGACGGGCATTGGTATTGGGACGGCGGGCTCGTTTCGAACACCCCGCTCGAGCATGTCGTCGCGGCGGCTCATGAGGATATGCTGGTATTTCAGGTCGACCTGTTTCCCGCGCGCGGGGCGCGGCCGCACGACATGGAAGAAGCTTGGTCGCGCGAGAAGGACATCCGCTATTCCAGCCGCACGCGGCGAATTTCGGACGGACTCGTCCGGCGCCGCAAAGAGCATAGGCTGATCGACCGGATGCTGGCGAAGCTGCCCGACGAATTTGCCGACATTCCCGAAGTGAAGGCGGTGCGGCGGATGGTCGATTGCAAGGCGCTAAATGTCGTGCAGCTAATCCACGAGCCGCCCGTCTGGCAGACCGGTGCGCGCGATTTCGAATTTTCGCGCTCGACGATGGAGGTCAACTGGGCGCTCGGTCGCGCTGCGGTCGAGGCCGCGATGAAGGATGGCCACCTGCTCGCCGAGAGCATCGCCGAAGGCCGGTCGGACAGTTTTGCCGTGCAATCGAATGCATTGCGACCAAAGGCCGAACCCGACGTTTCTTGATATACTCTCCCCCACTGAAAGGACCCCTATCATGCGCCTCAAAGGAAAGACCGCCCTCGTCACCGGATCAACGTCTGGAATCGGGCTCGGCATCGCAAAAGCCTTTGCCGCCGATGGCGCCGACATCATCATCAACGGCTTCGGCGAGGCGGAGGCGATCGAGGCGGAGCGCAAGGGACTGGAGACGATCAGCGGTGGAAGGGCCGCCTATGACGGCGCCGATCTGACGAAGCCCGAGCAGATCGAGGCGATGTTCCAGCGCGCCGACAAGGATTTCGGCGGCGTTGACATCCTCGTTAACAATGCGGGCATGCAGTTCGTATCGCCGGTCGAGGATTTTCCGCCCGAGAAATGGGACATGATCATCGCGCTCAACCTGACCGCAGCGTTCCATACGATCCGCCATGCGGTGCCCGGCATGCGCAAGAAGAAATGGGGGCGCATCATTGCGACCGCTTCGGCGCACTCGCTCGTAGCCTCGCCGTTCAAATCGGCCTATGTCACGGCGAAGCACGGCCTTGCGGGACTGACCAAGACCGTCGCGCTCGAGGTCGCCGAGGCCGGGATCACCGTCAATTGTATCAGCCCGGGCTATGTCTGGACGCCGCTTGTCGAAAACCAGATTCCCGACACGATGAAGGCGCGTGGGATGACGCGCGAGCAGGTGATCAACGACGTGCTGCTCGCGGGTCAGCCTACGAAACAGTTTGTCACCGTCGAGCAGGTCGCGGCGATTGCCTCCTTTCTCACGCGGGACGAAGCGGCGAACATCACCGGCGCGAACCTCAGCGTCGATGGCGGCTGGACCGCTGCCTGATCCGCTCCGCCCTTGAGCAATCTCCTTTGCACTCCTAAGGTTAACCAACAAGAGAGTGGGGAGACGCGGAGAATCATGGGTCGCACCATAGGGGTTTTGGCGGTTGCGCTGTGCGCTACCTTGGGCGCTTGCAAGACCGTACCGGCGATTCCGCCTTCGGCGGCCGACGTGCCGGCGGACGCAACGGGTACGTGGCGTGCGACGGCGACCGATGCCGACAAGGAACGCATCCGCGGCTGGTACCGCAGCTGGCAGGCAGCGCTGGCCGACGCACGCGCCAAGGGTTTCGGTGCGGATATCGATCATGAGGGTGTGCTGTTGCAACCGATGGCAGCGCTTCCCAATCCGCACCTGCCGGCGGGCGATTATCGCTGCCGCACCGTCAAGATCGGGACGCAGGGGCGCGGAACGCTGGGCTATGTCGGTTACAGCTGGTTCCGCTGCCGCGTCGCGCCCGAACAGGGATTGTCGAGCCTGACCAAGCTGACCGGCTCGCAGCGTCCCGTCGGGTTGATCTTTCCCGACAATCTGAAGCGGCAGGTTTTCCTCGGAACGCTCGAACTCGGTGACGAGAAGATCGCGGTCAATTACGGCAGCGACCGCTTGCGCGACATGGCGGGGC
>NZ_LNSA01000038.1 GCF_001468465.1 Sphingopyxis sp. H115 | reverse complement strand
GTGCCGAGCTCCGCGCCGCCTGATGCTTATGTTGCAACAGGCTCGATAAGGCGACGCGGATTGGTGTGATGTGTGACCGGGAAAGTTGATGGCGCCTGAGAACGCCCAGTAGTAGTTTGGTCCGCATCCGCCTTTGCTCGATCCGGGGATGTGAATACGGATTATGGTACGCGGCTACGGCCGCGACCGGATACAAGTCTATGCACGGATAGTGCATCAGCTGACCTCGGAACGAATGAAGCCAATCCTTGAGCATTGCGTGTGGGGGCCCCCAGCCCGTCAACAGAAGGAACCGTTCAATGGGATCTTGACAAGGCCCGGATCATACAAGTCGATCTTCATCCAGACTTTTCGCTCACGGAACAGGATGGAGGCGAAGTCGTGCTCGGGACTATCGGTAGCAAACTCGCAGCGGCGAAAGGCTGCGAGCAGTTGAGCCTGGATGATCGCCGGGTGCTCTTCCTGGGATATACGGAAAGTCTCGAGGCAATTCCTGGTAATCATAATTCGGGCGCGGCGATCGAGGCCAAGGCGAGCGTCATCGTTCAGCCGCGCAATCGTTGCCGTGCGGGCCGTGGCGTTGTCAGAGATGTGCATGGCCGTCACCAATCGTAGCTTGGGAGTTCAGCGGCAGGCGGGGCGTCGCGGTCGAACATGATCCAGCAGCAATGACGATCGCGGGCGAGCGCCATGCACGCGAGCAGGTCTGCAGGGAGGTCGTAGTCGGGTTCGACGACATAGACGAACCATCCGTATTCGGATTTTTCGTAGGCGGGGTAGTCACACTCAGGCAGCCAGCGATTGCAGGTTGCTTCGGTGAGATTGCCGGTCGAAAGCACAAGCATCGACTCAATCATCGATGCCCTCCGTGGCTCTTGCGAGCCACACGGCCAGCTGCTGACGCATGATGCCGATCGGCGCGTTGATTTCAGTTACAGGCGCATCGGGCGCGATGTATCCGCGATGACGAAAAGCCGCGAGGAAGCTCTTCATGACCTTGAGGTAGATGTGGCCGCCTGCGATCGCGACGTCGGTGAATGGGCGATCGCCATGTTCGGATAACGAGGCCATCTCACAGGCAGCGCTATTGCCGTAGTTATCGGGCTTTCGGGGCGAAGGCGGGCGCGGCCAGCGTGTCGCCAATCCGCCGGCGATCATTCGATCGGCGAGCGCGGTCGTCAGCCTGCTGTCGTAATTCTGGATCGGCGACCTGGAGTCGAGGAAACCATATCGTGCGGACAGCACGGTTACCTTTAGGATCGCCCGATCGCCCGCATGGCAACGGACCGTTTGCCAAAGCGGTCCGTCATAGCGGTCGATGGCGGGCATATAGCCGTCATGCTGCCGCTTTGTTGCGGAACAGGCGAGGATGAGCAACCGATGGGCTCGAGGTGGAAGCGCAATCATCGATCAAGCCGCAATCGGCAGAGCTGAGGCGGCATGGGCATGAATCCAGTCGGTTGCAGCCTGTGCCGCCGCCGCGGCGCGAAATATCGCGCGCGTATCGTTCCCGAGTATGTTCAACCAGCTCGCAACATATGCGGCGTGGTCCCGCCTTGGCGAATAGGCCAGACCAAGGTCGGCCATCAGGAAACTGGCGCCGACCTCGGCAACCAGCTCTTCGCGGGCCCGGATGGTCCGGTCCTTGAAATAGTCCCGAAGCGTTTCGCGGCCGAGGCGCTGCGCGCTCCCCGTCGAATGAACGATTTCATGTCCGAGCGTCGAAATGAAGTCTTCGTCGCTGTCGAAGGCTTCGCGGTCGGGCATGTAGACGCGGTCCTGATCGGGCCGAAAATACGCATCCCAAGGGCCATAGTGCACGGGGACGCCGACGCTTTCGAGGAACAATTTCGCAGAGGCGGCTATCTCGCCGATCGGCCGTGCGCTTGCCTGTGCCCGTTCGGGCGCGCCGTCGACCTGCGATTGGTTGAAGACGACAAAGCTCCGAGCAAAGAAGCGGGCGCCGCGGTCCTCGCCATCGGAATCCGCCGACGTGGGTTCATCGCGCTCTTGCTTTTTCCACAAAATGACGTGCGTACCGGTTTCGCCGCGGCGCACCTGTGCGCCGACGTCATTCCACTGACGGTAGGTAGCCCACGTCCCGGATCGAAAGCCGTGAGCCTCGGCCGACGCCCAAAGGACGAGGCGGTTGATGCCGGTATATGCGCGTCCGACAGCACTGGTCGGCCGCATCACCGTCCCGCCGTCATGGTGCCAGGGCATACGCCACTGGCCGGCGCCGGCGTCGATCGCAGCGGCTAGCTCGGCGGTGATCGTTTGATAGATGTCGTGACGGGGCTTCATGACGCGTTTCCTTTTTGAAGTTCAGAGCGTTGCTCACCCTCTCCATCCCCGCTTTCCTCCTTGTCCGCGCGATCGCGCGGTGACGCATCGGCCGATGACGTGTCGTCGGCCGTGATTTCCAATGGAGGGATCTGAACGTCCGCTGCCGCGAACCATGCCCGCAGTGACGTGAGGCTATCGTGTTGGTCGAGGATCTCTCGCGTGGCGACAGTCGCGCCATTTTCGTTGGCGGGGTACGTCACGACCTCGCCGTTTCCCGTGAATACTTCGCGATGCGGGAGCCACGATCCGCTGTAGCCCGCGCACCACCGCGAATAGGACAGCCCGTTCTGCAGGCACCAAAGTTCAAGAACGGGGAAATGGCCTCCGATTGCCTGATGGTCGAAGAGCTGCAGGGATTGGCCCTCGATGCGCGATTCAGGAGAGAAGATGTCGCCTTCATCCTCGACGCGAAGATCTTCATCGGCGATCAGGCGGCATAAGGTGACGAACTGCTCCGGTGACACGCGGCCGCCGATGGTGATGGATGCGGATGCACAATCTGGCATCTTGTTGACTCCAATAGAGAAATTTCGGATTGTCGACAGCGGCGCGGAGGCAGACTTCCAACTGGAAATCGAGACCCTTGCTTCCGCGCCGCCCGGTGACGCTTCAGGCTGCGTTGGCCAAAACGGCCCCGGCCTGGTCGACGTCGTTCACGGCAGGGTTGGCCTCGTCGATTTGCTCGTCATCGGCGTCATCGATGGCAGGTTGATCTTCGCCGCTGTCATCGTCGACCGGCAGCGCTTCCGGTTCATCCGGGGTCTCGGCGGCGCGAAACATCATGACGTCCGGGATCCAGCTTTGCGCCCGCGCCTTCACCTCAGGCGTGACGATTGTTTCGCCGGCGCAGAGTTTTGCGGCTGCAGACGATAGGGCGGCCTTCTTTTCGCTGGCGTAGCGACCCGGAAGCTCGGGATCGAGCTTGCCCAGGATCGACAGGATCTGCGGCTTGCGGATCTTGTCGAAGAAGGCATCCGCGCTCGGCCGCCAGTGTTCGGCGGTATCGATACCGAGCAGCGCGCCAAGCTCGGATTGGAAGCGGTTAGCGCGATCGCCGGTGGCGAGGCTCGCCTGAAGGCTTTGACTGACGGCAAACGCAAGCCATGCTGCCTTGTCCGTTTCGTCGAGTTCGCGGAACGCCATGAACGCGCTGAAACTGTCGTCGGCGCCTGCCCAATCGCACGGAAGACCGGAGCGGACCGCATCGAGGCCATCTTGTGCGGCAGTTGAATGGGCGGCGGGGACGCCGGCGGGGTCAAAGAGCTCGCCGATCGTCACCATGACGCCCGTGTCGTTGTAAGCGGCATAGCCCGTAAATTTCCGTGCGAGGCGGAAGATAGTCAGATCGAGCGCGAGCGCGGGATCATGGGCGATGTGCAAAGCCAATACGTCACGCCGTTCCTTGGCAAGCTGCTCCTCGAGCGACCGGGGGAGAGCGTCCTCCAGGGCAGCGCCTTCAGCACATCCGCCGGTGACCCTTTGCGACTGCTTTTCGCGCTTGGGGGCCTTCGTCGAAAAGTAGCGGTGCGACGCCTTCGGGGTGCCATCGCTGGCAAGCACCACGAAGGTTCCAACATGCGGTCGTTCGTCTTCCGGAATCACATAGCTGCGTTTGTCGATTTCGGTGTGCTCGGCGTCCAGCGCTTCATTTTCCGCTTCGAGACGTGAAATCACGTCCGCATCGGTTGCATCCTCCAGTTCTTCCTCGATCGACTGAAGGCGCTCTTCGATCGCGATCATGCGGGCCTGGTCTTCTTCGCTCAGCTCGCCGCGCCGGATGTAATAGTCGTGCAAGCCGTCGGTCGCCGAATGCGGAACGTGCTGGGCTAGGAGAACCCGAACCCATCCGAGTGTGCCGACGGCCATGATGGCGTCTGCAGCTTGCTCGAGCTTCGCGCGTGCGATGTCTTCGGCGATCGGGCGATCGAGCCATTGACCTTCGCCCTCGCCGGCGAAAAGGTCACGTTCGATACGGCCACCGGCGGCGAGATATTCTTCCTCACCGACCAGTTTCGCGACGGCGCTGCTCGCCTCGATCGCGCTGTCGTTGACATAACGCCGGATCGTGTGCGGTTGGTCGCCCTGCCAGCTATCCTTGAAAACATTCCAGGCAGCGAGCTGCGTGTCGCGATCGGAGGTGCTGCCATAGGCCTTGGCGACATCGAGCGTAATCTTCCCTTCAGCGAGGGCGTCGAAGATCGGCTCTGCAAGATCGGCGAGGCGCAGGCGCCCCTGAACGTGACGGACCGTGACGCCCATGCGCCGCGCGAGTTCTTCTTCGCTTTCGCCCTTGTCCATGGCCGCGCGGTAACCGCGGCATTCATCGGCGGGGGACATGGCTTCGCGAATGATGTTTTCGGCCAAACTGATCTCTTCGGCGAGCGCGGCGGCTTCGTCATTGCACACACGCGCATCAATCATTGCATTCTTTGGCAGCTTGCCGCTTTTGATGAGCTGCCCGATCGCGCGCCAGCGTCGGCCGCCCGCATGAACGTCGAAGAACGACTTCTTGTCGGTCGCCGGGCTGACGATGACGGGCTGAAGAAGTCCATATGCGTCGATCGAAACCGCGAGGGCATCGATACCGGCTTGGGTGAAGGTTTTGCGGGCATTGGCCGGCGAGAGGCGGAGCTTGTTGAAAGGAATCGGTTGGTTCTGCATGATGAATCTCCGGTGACAACCGAGACCCGGATCATGGGCTTAACTCCCAAGGGGCCTCGCCCCCTTCCATCCCCCTCCCCTCTCATTGTTGGCGTGCCGAAGGCGCGCCATAGTTCCGCGCAGCGCGAGTTATTGCGCGCGGGCGCTATCCTCCTATGGAAGAGCGTGTGGCCGGGAGTTTTGAATCGCTCGAAGAGATCAGGCGAAACCGCTCAAACGTCGCGGTGCGATGCGGATTCTGTGACCATCAGGGCGTCGTGGACGGCGGAATATTGTGGCGTTGGTTTGCTCTTCACCGATGGGATAGTCGGCCGACGGACGTCATCGAGCATATGCGCTGTACCATCTGCCGGCGCCGACCGGTCGAGGTCGGGGCAACGTCGGAAGCTCCAACGATCGAATTTGGGCCGCGCGATGAGGCGGAATGGCAGGAAGTTGTGGCGAGGCTGCGCCATCGGCCGCCTCGCCAGCCAGAGTGGTGATCAGCCGCGCTTGGCCGCCCCGCGGGCAGGCTTGCGGCCGCCACCGCGTCCCTTCGTTCCGAGCCCGATTTCCTTAGCCAGCACTCGGCGCTTCTCAGCATATTCAGGCGCAACCATCGGATAATCGGCAGGGAGCCCCCATTTTGCCCGATAGTCGTCTGGCGTGAGCCCATAATGCGTCATCAAGTGCCGGCGAAGCATCTTCAGCTTCTTTCCGTCTTCGAGACACACGATGTAATCGGGTTTCACCGAAGAACGGATTGATACTGCCGGCACAGGCTTCTCTTCGGGCAGCTCTGCAGGCTTCGAAAGTCCGGAAAGCGCAGCATGAACATTGTTGATGAGGATCGAAAGATCCGAGATCGCGACGCTGTTGTTGCCGACATGGGCGGCAACAATATCGGCGGTCAGCGTGAGCAGGTCCGAATTGTCCTGGGGAGTATCGTTCATTGAAAGTCGATCCTGACGTTAGAATTGCGCCCCGCGCCCGTTCAATCCCTGTTGATCGAACGCGGCGCAAGCTATTTCTTCACTCGGTGAGCGCGGTAATAATTTCAGCCGCTCGCGACACCGGGATGAATAGCCTGGTCTTGAACTGGATAATTTCGGTGAAACAGCCCTTGGCTTTCAGGGTCGGCAACGATCGCGGATCAAATCCGTGGAGCTCGAGGCGCGATTCTCCATTCACGCGGCGACGCTGAAGCGTGAGACCGATGGCGCTGCCGATCGGCACTGTCTTGCCTTCCCAGGCAGCGGCGACGATTTCGGCGGGGGCAAGATTGATCGCGCCAGCTATGCCGAGCTTGCCGAGCAGTGAGTTGACGTCGCCATGCGGGACAATGCGACCGAGAAGGGCGCGGCCGTCGGCCGTCACGAGGCGGCGTACTTCGGGATCGTCGCCGAGCAAATTCCATATCGGAAGTAAGCGACCGACCGCGAGGAAGAAGCGTTCGCGGTTCGGGTTGCGGCTGAGCTCCTCGCACTCGGCCGTCCAGGATGTCTCGAACGTCCCGACGTCGACAGGTTCCCACATGCTTTCTTCGAGGTCGCCGGCGGTGATGTACTGATGATGGCCGGGGCGCTGCAGTTGCCATGTCGCGACGGCGTCGCCGGTGTCGGTCAGACGGGTCCGTGCCGGCGTCTGCAGCGCTACCTTGCCTGAGCGGGCATTGCGCAGGCATATAGCACGATTGCCGAAGCGTTCGGCCAATGCCGACACGTCGGCGAGCGATTTCATTTCGCGCTGCCATTCCGCTTCGACGGTGAGGAGCCGTGTCGACGTCGACGGGTCTGCACCTTTGCGAAGCGTAATTTCATCGACGATCGTCAATTTGTCCGCGCGGATGGTTTCGACGCCGGCATCGAATGTGCCAGCCTTCTTCGCGGCATCGATGCGAGTTTCGACAAGACCCAAATATTCGTCGAAGATGGCATTCTGGATCGCGATCGGCAGCGCCAAGATGCGGTTCAGCCACCGCTGGATAGGCGGCAGCTTCTCGACGAGCTCACCCTCATATTCGAGGCGCAGCCCGGTTCGATGGCAGAAATCGCCGAAGGTGACACTGGTCAGCTTGCCGTGATGGAGCAGCCTGTACCAGGACAGCAAGGCGTCTTTGGCATAGTCGCTTTCGAGATTGTCCATTGGATCAAACAGATTTTGGCCGCCTGTCTGACGCTGGCCCCGGGTTAGCGCACCAAGTGCGTCCAGCCGGCGTGCGATCGTCGATATGAATCGACGTTCGCCGCGGCAGTCTGTGGTGACTGGCCGAAAGATAGGGGGCTGCGCCTGGTTGGTGCGATTGGTGCGGCCGAGCCCCTGCACCGCGCGATCGGCGCGCCAGCCTGGTTCGAGAAGGAAGTGAACCCGGCGCTGCTGATTTTGGTGATCCAGACTCGCGTGGTAGGATCTTCCGGTCCCGCCGGCGTCGGAAAACACGAGAATACGCTTGGCGCCGTTCATGAAGGCATCGGCGTCAGCCATGCAAGCGGAAGGTGAGCGTGACTGCAGTTTCTGGCTTCCGTCGGGCAGGCGCACGAGGCGTTTCGTCCGCCCGGTAACCTCTGCAACGGCGTCGGTACCAAATCGTTCGATGACCGCATCGAGGGCGGGCGCGATCGGCGGCATCGCCCCCAGCAATTCGAGCGTGTCGGTCCGGATCTGCAGGGCTTCCTCGCTATGGACCGGATTGCCGTTTGCGTCGGACAGCGGACGCGACCGTTCATTGCCGTCGTCATCGCTGACGATCTCCATAGCCCGGGTCGGGAACGCCGCCTGAAGATAGTCCATCACCAGTTCGCGAGGCGAAAGGTCCAGCGCCAGTTCTGCGCGATCGGCGGGGTCGAGATCTGCGAGGCGGCGCGAGAGCAGGGCTTCGCTTGTCGTGACGAGCTGGATGACGGCGCTCTGGTCCGATTGGAGAGCGACATCGATGGCGGGCAGAAGGCTTGGCAGTTTCATCGCGAGAAGGAGAGCCGAGAAGAAACGCTGTTTGGCGCTTTCGAACCGCGAGCGCGCAGCCGAAAGGGCTTGGCCGTTAAGCGTGGCGCCGGTTAGCCGGTCGACGACGCCGGCGGCGGCAAGGGCCTCTTCCATGTTCCGGTGGATGATCGCCCAGGCGTCGGCATAGGTGTCGAAATCTTTGATCTGCGCAGGCGTCAGCGCGTGCTCGAGGATGTCATATTCGACACCGGCATAGGAGAGCGCGCGAGCGGTATAGACGCCCATCGCCTTCAGCTCGCGCGCGACCAGCTCCATTGCGGCAACGCCGCCGTCACGAATCCGCGCAGCGAAAGCCTCGCGATCGACGAACGCAGTCCCCTCGCCCCACAGGCCAAGCCGGGTCGCATAGGCGAGATTGTTGATGTCGGAGGCGCCGGTCGCCGAAGCATAGATGACGCGTGCCCGGGGCAGGCGGTTCTGCAGTTCAACTCCGGCAATACCTTGCTGGGATCCGGCTACGGTGCCGAACCGCCCTTCCCCGCCGGCAACACCGCCCATCGCGTGCGCCTCGTCGAACAAGAGCAGCCCGTCGAACGCGTCGCCAAGCCACGCGAGAATCTGGTCGAGACGTCGATCGCCGCCCGCTTCGCTCCGCAAGGTGGCATATGATGCGAACAGGATGGCATCGCCCATTTCGATCCCCGCTCCTGCGCGGACACGCCCCAAGGGTTGGATGTCGAGCGGGGTTCCCCCGAGAGCCTGCCAGTCGCGGCGAGCATCTTCAATCAGGGCGCTACTATCGCTGAGCCAAAGGTGCCGGCGTTTCCCGCGCAGCCATTGATCCATCGTGATCCCGGCAAGCTGCCGCCCCTTCCCTGCCCCGGTCCCGTCGCCAAGGAAGAAGCCCTGACGGTAGAGTTGCCCGTCTGCATGGGGAACGAGAGCAAGCCCCTTTTCGGGTGCGCGATAGCGGCCCGGAAGGTCGATGTCGGTTGCCGCGAGAGCGTGAACGATCGTCTCGAGCTGGGGGGCGCTCAGAATCTTTTCGTCGATGACCCGCTTTGGCAGCTGAGGTCGATAGTTCGGCGCCGGGAGCGCGACGGCCGCCATGGCCGCGGACTCGACCAGCGGGCTCGGATGCTCGCAAGGATTCTCGAATTCGAGGCGCTGGCTGCGCCATGGAACGTAGAGGGCGGTTTCATCGTGGGCCGCGGCGACTGGATCGTGGATACGATAGTTGACGCTGGCGATCTCGAAGCTCGGGAGAGGCCGCGCGGCCCGGGGGAAGGATTTGGCCGGGGATGCTCGAAATGCACCGAATAGCGAACCTGTCCTGGTGGATCGTGGCCGCGTTGGAGGAGTTGGATTGGGGTGGACGATCGCGCGCGCCGGTAGCTGGCCAATTGCATCGAGAAGCTTGCTGACGGTCGTTCGGTTGATCGTCGTTGGCAGGCGCCCGGGCCCTCTCCCCTTGTCGGCGACGACAATCCGGACGGCGACAGATGTTCCCTTCCCGGCAAAGCCCTTGTCGAGACGAAGCATCATGCGGATGTTCGCGCCGGATATTGCCCGATCGAACAGCGATCCATGCTTGCCTCCCGGGTTGAAGTTGTCGGGCATGATCGCGACGATGCGACCACCATATTGCAGAGCGGCGAGCGCGGCGGCGAAGTGGCGGTGAGCGGCAAAAGGATCCATGGCCCCGGCAGCGTTGCGGGCGAAGGGGGGATTCATGACCACGACTGTCGGCGGAACCGATAGGTGCTGATTGATCTGTGCGGCATTGAAGCTGGTGACGCCGTGTTCCGGGAATAGGATGCGAAGGGCCGCTGCGCGGACCGGATCAAGTTCGTTGAGCAGGAGCATTTTCCCCTGCCCCGCCCACTGGGCTATCGTCCCGATGCCGGCGCTTGGCTCGAGTACGATGTCTTCGCTGCCGATAATGGCGAGATGGTTGATGAGCCAGGAGAGATCCAGCGGCGTCGAGAAATGCTGATGGGCGATTTGCTCTTCGCTGCGCACGGTCTGCGTTGGGAAGGATTTTTCCAGTTTGGCGAGCTGCTCGATGATGGCGATCGGCTGTTCGGGAAGCTTTGCGCTTCGGCCTGCGAGGATCGCCGCGATTTCGGTCATGACGAAACTGTCACGCTGCGTCCAAACGCCGTCGGCCGACTTAGCCCCGAACGCCTCGGCCATTACCTCATTGATAAGCCCTCTTCGGACTGGCCTATCGTTTTCGATTTGCGTGACGATCGAGCGCGCAGCTTCGAACAGGCGTCCCGCGGTGTCGGGCGCCCGGTCCGTATCGGTGAGCATAGGAGGATCCTTTCTTCCGGACCGCTATGGTCCTGAAAGCCTCTCCCCCTCTTTTCCTCCTCCTATAAAAATGCCCAAGCGCAGCGCGGGAGGCTTCTAAGATTCTAGTTTCTAAGATTCAGGGGAGAAATGTTGTTTATACTCAGAGAGTTGAGGTGCGTTTATGTGAGCCCAAGGGGGCGACTATGCGAGGCAACGGGGGCTTCGATGTGAGATATCGGGGGCCACCGGCTGAGTGCTCGGGGGATTATGTGAGTGATTGGGGGCCGCTGTTAAAGCGTCGGAATTTGCATCCCGATCGCGTTGACTCTGCTTGATTTTGCAAAGCCTGGACCGCTTTGCAGCCCGAAAGTCAGTTTTATGTGAGGCGCTGGGGGCTCCACATCGATTTCTACCACATCTACGTGAGCGTTCGGGGGCATGTTACCTCGTCAGACTGTCGGTTAGTGTGATTAATTGGGGGCTGAACGTGCCTTTATGTGAGGATTTGGGGGACCTTCAATTTTCTACGGTTTTCCGCCAACTTTTGATGCTGTCTAAGTGTGCGCATGGGGGCTGGCACTAATGGGCAAAAGCGTCAGCATGTGACGGGCGGGCGTCTACCAAAATTGCGTTAGTATGAGTGATGGGGTGCCCCCTTCTCTTTATGACAACCGGGTGTTATGCAACTCATATGAACGCAGAAACTCCGACATCGGAAATCGAGGTTTCGTCAGGCTTTGAGAGCCTCAGCCGGACGTTGCGCGTTGCCGAAGTGATTCGCCGCCGCGAGTTGGATTTTGTAAGCAAGCCCGGTGAGTTGGTCGAATCCGAATTCGAGACGGGTTCGCTCAGCGCCGCTGCCCGTAAGGCGTTTGCTATTATGCTACGCAAGGCTGGACCCGAGGCTGGCGATGACAAGACCTTTATCATCACGAAGAAGGAACTCCGCGGATCGCACAAAGGTAATGAGCGGATACAGCCGGTCATGGATGAACTCCTCCGGGTGATTATCCGCATCCGGACGACTTCGACGAAGGGCAAACCGGCGATTATGTCCCAGTCGCTGCTAGCAAGCTGCGTGGAGGAAATTGCGGAAGACGGCCTCAGCGTTGTGGAATTTCAGTTCTCCGACAACTTTAAGCGGGTGATTCAGCGATCCGATTATTACGCGCGCGTAAATTTGGGTGTAATGCTTGCCCTCCAATCTCGCTACGCGATCACGCTCTATGATCTGGGGTGCTTGGTAATAAATCGCCAGAATCGCGTGGTAAAGATGGAGGTAGAGGAACTGCGGCGCAAGCTTGGAGTACCCGATGGCAGCTTCAAGAATTTTGCCGAGTTTCGGAGGGACGTCCTCGCCAAGTCGAAATCTGAGATTGATCAACTTGCTGATTTTACCGTCGATTGGGAGGAGGTTCGTGGCGCGGGGCGCGGACGGCCTGTCATTGCAGTGAAGCTCAGCTTCAATCCAAAAGACACGGTAGATCAAGAAATGACTGCGCTGGAGCTCGATCGGCCGAAGGTGGGCCGGCGCGCCCGCCGGGACGGAACGGTCGATACAATTGCAGGTGCCCTGCCCCCGTCGCTTCAAGATCGCCGGTCGTTCCCGGAAGGCTCTCTCCACTATGGCGCCGATGCGCGCATCACTTCTATCGTAGTCGATTTCGGGGGTGGCTGGGACAAGGATATTATCGCGGAAGCCTATCGGAAAGAGATGGGGCCTCGCCTGGATAAACTGACCGGGGACGCTCTCTACAAATCGTGGGAAGGCTTCTGCAAATCGTTCGTTCGGCTCCGGGGCCGTGCATGAGCTGCTTGGCCGCCCCCGGTTTCTCACATAAAGCCATTTGCTGCTAATCGCAGGCAGCCTGACTGCTGGTCCACACCGCGATCGCGGCTGCTTCCGACCGATTGTCGACATAGACAACACCTTCCACGCCACCGTATAGCTGCCAGTCAGTCCGATACGTTCAGGAGGCGTCGGTGCAGGTTGAAGCCTTAAACCACGTGCAGCTAGCGATGCCCCCCGGAGAAGAGGCTGCCGCCCGGCGCTTCTACGCAGAACTTCTTGGGATTCCGGAGGTCGATAAACCTCCGCATCTGGCGAAAAGGGGTGGATGCTGGTTCGAACGCGGTTCGTTGAAAGTGCATCTTGGCGTTGAAAAGGATTTTCGACCCGCTCGGAAAGCCCATCCGGCATTTACAGTCACAGATTTGGCCGCCCTTATTCAGCGGTTGAGCGACGCGGGCTTTGAAACCGTCGAAGACGAACCTCTCGCTGGCTATAATCGCCGATATGTAGCCGACCCGTTCGGAAATCGCATAGAATTGATGGAGCCAAAATAGACCGACTAGGTTCAGGGCTATTCCGTCCAAGGCAATATGTCGTCTATCGTCCAATTGCGGTCATATGCCTCCGCAAACCGGGCTACGTTAACGGGTTTTCCTCAGTGCGAGCCAAGTCCAGCGGACCCCATTTGCACGATTGTCAGATTCTGTATCTCACCGTTGAGCAACAAGCAGACGCTGTTCAACTCGTCACGATTGTCGGCGACCGCTAAGCTTTCATCATTGCTCCAGGCTCAGCGGCATCACTGGTCACGATCTTCCATGAAGCGTTTGAAATCCTCGATTGATTTCCAATAAGCGGAATGACCCTGCCCGTCAGTGTAGTCAATAAACCACTGGATGACGTCCTGGGGCCCTTTCACGTAAAGATTTACCGACGGCATCGCCGCTGGCTTGCGGCGACGAATCCCCTGCCCTCGATCGACAAAACCGAGAGTTTCGCCGACGGCGACCGCTCGTGCTTCGTCCTCTCGCTTCAGTGGCGGGAGCGAGCTGGGAAGGCCTCCAAGATCTATAGTACCTGCAGGTTTATCAGCCGGGGGCTTTTTTGAGCCAAAACCATATCCGCTCATGATGGATACTCCTCGCGGATGGCCTCGATCACAGAGGCGGCCAGTTTAGCGGCATTGCCGCGGGCGTTCTCAAGACCAGACGTAGTGTCTGACTCGAGCTCGCTAAGAGTTTTCGAGAAATCGAATATGTCCCTATACGCCGCACGCTCAACCAAGCCGACGTCGAGAACCGGCAAATTGGCCTCAGCGATCGCCGAAGCAATCCTCTTCGAACTCTTCGTCGTAACCGCGCTGCTATCGCGTGAACGAACGAGACGGAATGGAAGCGGCCGCTGAAGTGCCTCCGATTCTTCATGGATAAGCTGAACGGCATTCGCCGCTAACTCGGCGTCGATCGGCGATTGGTTGAACGGCACGAGAACCATATGTGATCGCGCAAAGGCGCGCGACGTCATTCGTGAAGCGGTGCCCTCGAGGTCAACGATCACAAATTGATACTCTTTCGCCAGCTGGTCGACGGTGTTGATCATCGCTCCCTCGGATGGCTTCGCGATAACGGCAAAGGGGGAGCCCCTCCCCTCCTCTGCTCGGCGTTCATGCCACTTGGCGATGATCGCGTTTGGGTCGGCATCCACGACTGCAACCGAAGCGCCATTGCTGCTCAGTTGGTCCGCGAGAATGAACGCAAGGGTTGTTTTTCCGGCGCCGCCTTTGGGATTGGCAATAGAGATTATAGGCATAGGATTTCCATATGGCTTTCGATTGCGATAGCGAGGGCATATTGCAATTCAAGCGATAGCGCAAGCACAAGGCGTGCGATATGCAAATCCATATATAAAGGATATCCATATGGCAATCCAAGCGCAATCGATAGGCTATCTAACCGACGAGGGCGGCCGTATCACATCGTAAAAGAGACGGGGAATTGAATCGCAGTCACATACGGCTCGAGGGATCCGTGACGCACGGCAAAATGACCGATCTTCAAATCATTGAGGAGCTTGCCAGCGCCAGCCTTCGTGCAGGGGAGGGCGCGCGCGAGCTGGGCGGGCGTCATCGACCCGAACGCAAAGAGCAACAGCCAGGTATCGAGCAGCCGCGAATTCACCCTGAGCCCCGGAAATGCCTCGCCAAACGCAACAACGGCGCGCGGCACCCGCGCAATATCGCACAGCGTCTCGTGCAACGCCTCGAGCACAAAGTCCGCGATGTCGTCGCGATCGCGATCGAGGTCGCGATCGGAGCGGAAGAGCCGGCGCCGGACCAGCCCGGGGAAGGGCAGGGGATGCGGCGAGAGGCCGAACAAGGCGGGATCGGCGACGGCGAGCAGATTGATCGCCCAGCACGGCGAGGTGGCGGTGACGGAGAGGGCATCGCTGTCGACGTCGGCCGATCGCCGGAGGACCCGGACGATGGTGAGCAGCCGGGTTGCCGGATCGCCCGGCAGCTTCGGGCTCGCTGCGACCTCGCGAACGCTCGCCAGCTCCTCGGTGCCGGCGTCGACCAGCGCGACGGTTGCCGCGGCCTCGGCGGCGAGGGGGCGGATCGCGATTTGCTGGACGCGCCGGATCGCGCCGGCGAGATCCGACCGGCGATCGGGGAGGCTGGCGGCGAGCAGGGCGAGGAAGGCGTCGCGTTCAGCGGCGCATTCGGCGCCGATGAGGTTTTCGCCGATCGCGATGGCCCGGTCTTCGCGATATTGCGACCAGGCGCGGACCAGCGCGCGCAGCGCGAGGCATTCGCGCATTTCTGCGGAATAGAGGGCAGGGGAGCCGAAGAGGGTTCGCGCCAGCGCATCGATCTGGCCTTGGCGGAAGGCGATGGCGGCAGTGTGAGGACTAGGGGGCATGGCGGCTCCGGTGGGCGGGCCATGCTAGCCGCGAGCGGAATCGGCGTCAAAGTCCGAGTTCACCAAAGTGTCACTTTGGTATCCCATCTGTCTGACGCTCCGCAAACCGGACTTGTCATAAACGAGGCTTATGGTAAAACCGCGCCTGCCAAAATCACCCAATCGGCCGAGAAATTCACACGACGGGGACGCCGAAAAGGAGGGCGCGGCATGACGAACGATCATCGCATCGCGGCCGAGCTGCGCCAGCTCTTCGGTGTCGAGGCGGGCGTTCGCCTGTCGGCCGCCGCGATCGCGGGCGCGCTGCACGCGCGCACCGTCTATGCGAACCGCGTTTCCGCGCGCGAAGCGGCATTCGACCTCATGTGGAACTATGAAGCCCGCGGGCTGGTCGACGACTGCCCGGGCCCGCGCGGCGGCGCCGGCTGGTCGCTGTCGGCGAGGGGCGCGGCGCTGATTGCGCGATCGACCGTCGCGCCGGATCCAGTGCGATGAGCGAGCTCGCGCCGCTCCCATCGTCCCTCGAGCTGGTGCTGTCGGCACACGGCCGCCTCGTCGACTGGAGCAAGGCGCAGCCGCTCGCGATCGAGGCGGCGGCCGAAGCGATGGCGCCGGCGACCAAGGCGGCGATCGTCGCCGATCTCAAATGCTATTTGCGCTGGTGTATGTTGCAGCGGCCGATCGCGACGGCGGTGCCGGCGTCTCCGGAAACGCTCGTCCTCTATCTGCGCTGGCTGGCGCGCGCGAGCGATACGCGCACGGCCGCGAAACCCGCGACGCTCTCGCGGCGCCTCGCGAGCATCGCGCGCGTGCATCGGATCCTCGGTTACGGCGACACCGAAGCGTTGCCGACGCAGGCGGGCATGGTGCGCGACACGCTGAAGGGCATCCGCCGCAAGGTGGGCGCGCGCCAGCGCCAGGCCGCGCCGCTGCGCTACGGCCGTGCGATGACCGCGGTCGACGTCGCGCCCGACGGGCTGACCATCGAAAGCCTGATCGCGGCGTGCGGTGACGATCTGGTCGGGCTGCGCGACGCGGCGCTCTGCTCGATGGCCTATGATGCAGGCCTGCGCGTCTCCGAACTGGTGGCTGCGACCGTCGCCGATCTGCGCCTCATAGCTGACGGCAGCGGGCGGCTCACCATTCCGCGCTCGAAAACCGACCAGGACGGGGAGGGGAGTGTCGTCTGGCTCTCGGCCGAGACGATGCGCCGGCTGTCGGCGTGGCTGACGTCGAGCGCGATCGCCGACGGGGCGGTGTTCCGGCGCATCAACATATTGACGCATCATGCGGCCGAAGAAGGGGAGACGGTCTTGACCCACCATATCGGCGCCAACGGGCTAACCCGCCAAGGCGTGGTGTCGATCCTGCGGCGCCGTGCGGCCGCGGCGATCGCGGACGGCCATGCCGTCATCGAGCCGGGACAGGATGCGGTGGCGGCGCTCAGCGCGCACTCGTTCCGCGTCGGGCTGACGCAGGATCTTTTCGCAGCCGGCGAGGATGGGGCGGGCATCGCGCTCGCGCTGCGCTGGTCGTCGCCAACGACGGCGTTGGGGTATGCGCGCGAGCTCGCTGCCGGCAGCAATGCCGCGGCTCGGGTCCTCGGTAAAGTCAGGAGCTGAAGGGGCTTGCCTCGTCAAAGAATGTGGTAACCGTGGGCCCATGACCTATGAAATCATCCCGGCAACCGAAACTCTTCTCGCTGAAGTTGAAGTTTGGCTCGACGCCGAAGAAGCCGCCCACAAAGCGGGCGAGGCTGCCTATGTTGCCAACGGCTATGAAGGCGACGTGCCGGCGCGGGGCTTCCGCTGCAACTGGGACACCACGAAGAAATTATGGCGTGAGCGTGGCGGCATCGACATTCTTGTTGTCGACGGCGAAGCGGTGGGTTTCCAGGGCCACGGAATATTCGAGATCAGGCCAGACCTTCGCCGCAAGGGCTATGGCCGCATCCTTGCCGAGTTTATGATCGCCCGGGCCACCGACGAGGGCTGGTCGGTCTTCGAAATCGGAATTGCGCCGTCGACGGCGGAGCCCTTCTGGCAGAGCATGGGATTCACGATCGTGGACGCGCGCCCGGATCGCGGCGCCGGGACGTTCGCCTTCAGGATCCTTCCCCGTGAATTTGCCCTGGGCAGCGGTGAACGCATTCCGTTCGTGATCGAGTTCTTCACTAACGACGAGAGATACGAATCCGTGCCGCGTCCCTTTTCGACGTTCTCCGGTCAGGGCGAACGCCTCGCGGACGGTTCAATTCAACTGCCCGCCCGGGCCTATTGTTTCAACCCGTTGAAAGAGGTCAGTATGAACGACTTCGTTCGGCTGGAGGTTGACGGCAAGGAACTTCATTTTGAGAAGTTGAAGCGCGACGCGAGCGCCGCGATCGGCGTGGAGCGCGATGGCGGCTACACCTATTTTGTCGATAGGATTAGGCCGACTTCATAGTCGCAATCTGCGACAGCCTCTGTTCTTCGGCTACCGGGGAAATGAAGTCGGAAGCTGGTACAGGGAGACCAACCGTGCCCGCTCGCTATCTGCCATATATTCTGGCCACGGCTTGTCAGCCGTGACGCGACGCCGGGAGCCTTCGCTCTCGCACTTCGTGTTTCGGCTGTCGGCGGCCGCGGTCCGCTGGTCCGAATCGTCAGCGCGAAAGGCTGCGCGGTTCGCCCAAAGCCGGGCGGGCCAAGGTGCAAGAAAGACAGCGAGCAATATGCCGATAAAGGTGCCATTTCCAACAGGCAGCGCGATGACGGTGATGAGCCAAATTGCTATAAAGCACAGTGCGGCTCGACCAAGGACGAGGCGAGGTCGGCAATAACTCATGAAGCCAATCGCAAGCCAAGCGAAGGGCGCGCTGACCAACAAGAATAGGGCGCCGAACCCGATGAGAATCGTAACGATTGTCACGGCAAAAATGAGCAGTTTGATCATGACGGGCGCACCGGGTCGGCTGAAGCCGCCTCTGGCGCTGACCCTGTTGTGGGAGCGGACTCTTCGGACTCTTCGTCGCCATACGGCGCGGTGTCGATCTCGTCGAGGATGGCCTTGTCCAGTGTTCGCACCAACAAATTGGCGACTGACTTACCGTCGAGCGCGACGATGCCGCCGATCGTTTCTCGACCATAAGTGTCGAACTTTGGATCTTCGCTGGGCTTGCACCATTTCGCTGCTGCAGAGGGCGTCAGTTGGAACAAAAATCGCTCTGGATTGAGGAGCGCGAGCGAGAGCAGCTCACCCTTTTCACTGTGCCGAATATCGGCAATCGCCCCGATATAGCCGATGCCAAGATTGTTCTGCTGAAAGGTGGTCAGCACATGACAGATGGGCCGAAATCCATGTTGTGTCGGTCGGATATAGTGATGATAGACCCACCCTTGACCATTGAGATCGATCCCGTCGAAAACGAGATCGAAACCATCGCCCGACACGAATTTCGCGACTAACAGTGATTCCAACACCATCAAGCCGCCGAACGTCGCCAGCTCGTGCATCTCGAGATGCCCGCCGTCGGCAAATTGCACCATGGCGGCGATCGGGTTGGCGGGGATCGGTGGAAACGTACCGGTGGGACGAAGAAATGCTTCGATCGGACTCCACATCATCCCCGATGGAGGAAGGACGTCAGGAATTGCCGTTAGGAGGTTCCGGGCCATTTCGACGAAAATCCAGCCGAAGAAATGCGCGATGAGCGATATTCCTACCGCGAGAAGCAGTGTCGTTGCTGAACCAAGAGGAAGTTCGGGGCGGCCCGCGCCGGTTCGTGCGCCTTTGAGGTTCCAGGCACCGAGAAAGGTCAGGCCGGGTAGCAGGATGAGCATGCTGGCGAGGACGGCCAGCGTGAGCGTCATGGATCAGCTCTTGACGATATATTTGAAGCGGCCCGTCGTGGGGTTCTTGATTAGCTGTGCGATCAGGCCGCGGCGCCGGATCGCGGTGCGCTCATCTTGCAAGCGCAGGAGCTCGACGTAGCCGCCGACCTTGCGTGCAGCGTCCGAGGTTTCTGCCTGTTCGCGAGGGGTGGTCACGCTTACCATGGCCCCAATCTAGTGCCTCGAGCAGCGTAGGTAAAGGGGCCGCACTCAATCGCGGGGGGACGTGCCGGGTGCTTGCTTGCTTCAGAGCGCCCGATCAACGTGACGTTCGACTGGAAGTTCAGTCTTCGTTCGGCGCGCAAGGCGCAGATGCTGAAGGATCTTCTCTACTATCGGCTCCCCCTTGGGCAGCCTGATCCCGATGCGTTCATGAAGATGCTGGAACGGATTGGCGCGGACGCGAAGCAGGCCCGCCGCCTCGCGATCGATCTCTCGGCCATGTCCCGGATCAGGTTCGGTGGTCCCGTGCCCGCTGATGGAATTGTGCCTGGCTGAGCCTCGGGCTGAAAAAATTGCCTTCGCACTTGCAGCAAGGCTCGATCGTTCTCAAATCCAGCATGCCTTTCAGGCATCCTCTCCCAAAACCTACCAGGGCCGGCGCAAGCTGGCCCTTTTTATTTTGGAACGAACACGTCGGTGATCGCGCGAACTATGGCGCATCATTAAATTGTATCCAGATTTGACAATGTTTTGAGATAGCTATTCTCTGTCGAAGAAAGAATGATACATGCAGGAAGCAAAGGCCTGCAATTGACCAGCGACAGCTGATTCCGGTTCCGGTGGTCAATGCTTGGGCTTTACGGGGGATGCATGTCAGGTACGGGAGAGACAGATCAGGGGCCGCAGGGACATGTCGCGGAGGCCGGTGGCGCACCTCTTGCGCTAGACCCATCGCTGACCTGTTTCATCCTGCTCGCGAAATTCCTCGGGACGCCTGCCGATCCGGCGCAGATGATCCACGACCGTGGTCGCGGTGACGAGCCCTGGGGCGTAGAAGATTTTGCGCGCATCTCGAAACGCCTCGGCCTCATCGCCAAGATTCGTACCGCTCGGCTCGACGAATTGAGCAAGCTGCCGCTTCCGGCGCTTGCCGAATCCCGCTCGCATGGCGGTGTTATCCTTCTCAAGATCGAGGACGCGAGCCTCAAGCCCCGCTATCTCGTCCAGCGTGGCGACGCGGAACGCCCCGAAATATGGACGGCCGAAGAAGGCGCGGAGCGCTTCACTGGACGGTTGCTGCTTCTCACCTCGCGGGAGGCAATGGCCGGCGACAAGCGCCCGTTCGACATCGCCTGGTTCATCCCGGCCCTTGTCAAATACCGGAAGCCGCTCCGCGACGTTCTGATCGGTTCCTTTTTCCTTCAGCTGATGGGTCTCATCTCGCCGATCTTCTTCCAGCTTGTTATTGACAAGGTGCTTGTCCACCAGTCGATGACCACGCTTGATGTCCTGGCCTTCGGGCTCACGGTCATCCTGCTCTTCGAAACCTTGATGTCGGGATTGCGCAACTGGCTCTTCTCGCACACGACCAACCGGGTCGACAGCGAGCTGTCCTCGAAGATGTTTCGCCACTTGCTGAACCTACCGCTCGGCTATTTCGAATCCAGGCGTGTTGGCGACAGCGTGGCGCGGGTGCGCGAACTCGAGAATATTCGTCAATTCCTCACCTCGAATGCGGTGACGGTCGTAATCGACCTGTTCTTCACCATCGTGTTCTTCGCCGTGATGTTCCTCTATTCGCCGTTCCTGACCCTGATCGTGTTGCTTTCGATCCCCTGCTATGTCGCGATTTCGATGACGATCTCGCCAAGGTTGCGAACGTTGCTCGAGGAAAAATTCCGTCGCGGTGCCGAGAACCAGTCATTTCTGGTCGAGAGCGTGACCGGGATCGGAACCCTGAAATCGATGGCGGTCGAGCCACAGATGCGCGACCGCTGGGAGAAGCTCTTCTCGGGCTATACCAACACCGGCTTCGACGTCGCCAAGCTCGCGAATACTGGCAGCCACCTAATCCAGGTCGTCTCGAAACTGACGACCGTGGCGATCCTTTATTTCGGGGCGAAGGCGGTGATCGCCGGCGATCTTTCTGTCGGTTCGCTCGTCGCCTTCAACATGCTCTCGGGCCGCGTCGCGGCACCGATCCTTCGTCTCTCTCAGCTTTGGCAGGATTTCCAGCAGGTCCGTATCTCGGTGGACCGTCTCGCCGACGTTCTGAACACACCCGCGGAGCCCGAATATAACCCCAATCGGGCAAGCCTGCCGCCGATCCGCGGCGACGTAACCTTCGACCAGGTCCGGTTCCGCTACAGGCCTGATATGCCCGAGACGCTGCGCGGCGTGAGCCTCGAACTCAGGGCGGGCGAAATGCTTGGCATCGTCGGGCCGTCAGGATCAGGCAAGTCGACACTGACCAAGCTGGTGCAACGCTTGTATATCCCTGAACAGGGGCGTGTGCTCGTCGACGGCGTAGATCTGGCGCTCGTTGATCCTCCGTGGCTCCGGCGCCAAATCGGCGTCGTGCTTCAGGAAAATATCCTGTTCAACCGCACGGTGCGTGAGAATATCGCACTGGGCGATCCAACGCGGCCGATGGAAGCTGTGATGGCCGCGGCGCAGCTTGCGGGCGCGCATGAATTCATCCTGCAAATGAACCATGGCTATGATACGGTGATCGAGGAGCGCGGCAGCAATCTGTCGGGCGGTCAGCGCCAGCGTCTCGCGATCGCCCGCGCGCTCGTGAACGATCCGCGCATCCTGATCTTCGATGAGGCGACCTCTGCGCTCGACGCCGAAAGCGAGGAGATCATTCAGCATAATCTCGCGAGCATCGCCAAGGGGCGGACGGTCATCATTATCGCGCACCGCCTGTCGGCAGTTCGTCAGTGCGACCGCATCATCACGGTCGAGGCCGGCGAGGTCACCGAGCAAGGAAGCCATGAGGAATTGCTCCGCGCGGGCGGGCGCTATGCCCAGCTCTATACCAAGCAAATGGGGGTGACCGTCCCATGAGCCTTGGCGAGCGAATGAGCGAGCGCTTTCCGGCACTCGCGCGCCACTGGGCGATCCTCAAGGCGAGCTGGCGGATGCAGGACGAGGCTGATGCTGTCGCCAAACCACGCACCGACCATGAATTTCTGCCGGCTGCCCTCGAGATCGTCGAGAAGCCGCCGAGCCCCGGCTGGCGCTGGCTCATGCTATCGCTTTGCGGCTTGTTCGTCATCGGCCTTGCGTGGTCCGTGATCGGAAAGGTTGATGTTATCGCGACCGCGAGCGGCAAGGTGGTGCCGTCCGGCAATGTGAAGATCATTCAGCCGATCGAAATCGGCTATGTCCGCGCTATCCATGTGAAGAATGGGCAGCATGTGAAAGCGGGCGACCTGCTGATCGAGCTCGACCCGACGCTCGCCGGCGCGGAGGCCGCGCAAGCATCGACGAACATGCTGACCTCCGAAGTTGTCGCAGCGCGGAATGCCGCGCTGCTCGCGCATGTCGAAGGGCGAGCAGCGCGGTTCGTGGCGCCGCCCGGGACGTCGGCCGAAGTTGCACAGACGCAGGCGGCTTTCGTGCGGACTGCAATTGCCGAATATGAGGGCGAGCGCGCGAGCCTCGTCCAGCAGCGGGCGCAACACAGCGCCGAACTGACGGGCGCATTGGCGGAAGTCGCGAAACTCGAAAAGACGCTGCCGATCGTCGAGAGGCAGCTCGCGGCGCGCGAGGAGCTTGCCGAGAAGGGCTATTTTTCGAAAATCCGACTGCTCGAATATGAGCAGCTCAAGGTTGAGCACGAACAGAATATCGCCGTGCAACGGGCAAGGGCCGACCAGACCGGTGCCGCTATACGCGATATCGACGCGCAGCTTGTGCGGCTGCGGGGGACTTTCGGCAAGTCGGCGGTCGCCGAGCTTTCCGAGAGCCAGGAGAAACTTGGCATCGCGCGCGAAGAGGTGACCAAGGCTGAGCGCCGGACAGCTTTCCAGCAATTGCGCGCGCCGGTTTCCGGGACGGTGCAACAGCTTGTCGTCAACACGGTTGGCGGTGTGGTCCAGCCGGCGCAGCCGCTAATGATCATCGTCCCGGACAATGCCGAGGCGGTCGTCGAGGCGCATATTCTGAATCGCGACATCGGTTTCATCCGCGAAGGACAGAAGGTCCGCGTGAAACTTGAGGCCTTTCCCTTTACCGACTATGGCATCGTTCCGGGAATCGTGGAGAGCATCAGTCGCGATGCGGTGGAATTGCCCGCGCAACGCGCGAGCCAGAATGGCGAGGGGGAGGGGAGTGCTCCTCCGTCTCCCCAAGGGCTTGTTTATTCGGTGCGTATTCGTCTGCTCAAACGGACTATCCGGGTCGGAGGTCGCGATCAGGTCATCGGACCCGGCTTGGCAGTGCAGGCGGAGATCAAAACGGGCGAGCGTCGGATCATCCAGTATCTGCTGTCGCCGATTGCCCAGACCTTGGATGAGGCGGGCCGCGAGCGATAGTGGAACTCCTGCTGGGCTCGGGCCTCGCAGATATGAAAAGGGGCGCCGCCGCGCCCCTTTTTGCTATTGGTTCATAGCTCATCGCTCAGTTAACCGTGGCTTCCTCCCGCTCTGCACTCGCGGGAGCGCCCATCTTCTCCGCTCCCATTTTCTGCAGCGTCTCGGCATCGACGAGGCGCGTGACGATCGGGTGAAGGCGGAGACTTCCTTCCTTCACGACCTGTTTGAAATTGGCGATGACGTTGGCGGTCGTCCGCTGGTCGGGCGCGATGACGTCGAGCAGCCAATTGATATCACCGCTGTTCCAGTCCTCGGCCTTGAGGCGGATCGGGAAGGTGCCTGCCTGCACCTGTTCGCGGATCTTCGCATCGACCTCTTCGCTGACGCTCGCCCAGATGGCGAGCCCCGCGATGTCGGCGAGCTGACCCGCCTTGTCGCCGCCCGGATAGGCGATCGCGACACGGTCGCGCATCAGCGGTTCCAGGATTAGATGCTGCAGGTCGGCGAGTGTCTGGCTGCGGTAGCGCGGGAGCATCATCATCGCCATCGCGACCTTGCCGAAGCTCTCGCGGATATGCGTGCGGACGGCTGCGATCTTCGCGGCGAGTTCGGGATTGATCTCGGTCGGAGGTGCCGCTTCTGCGGCGGCGGGTGCCTGCTGTTCCACGTTCGCTTTGGCCGAACCATTCGCCTCTTTCTTGGCCACCATCATCTCCTTGAAGGCTTGTTGAAACTTTCGGGATATGCGCTCCAATCGAGGTCATGCCCGATATCGATTGGGTAGCTGCTTCGTCGGCGCTGTCAACGGCAGCCGTGACGGTGAACGCAAACATGCGTCGCAGGAAAAAGGTCCAAATTGAATGTTAATTCGTCAGTTGTACTGACAGGTCGCGGTTGATGGGCAAGCAAAGCCCAGAAAATCCGCCGTACGACGCGGTTAATACTGCCTTTGCTTTCGTCTCGGAAACAAATTCGTCAAAAATCAAGCTCAAAATCCAGTTGCATAACCTGCGCCGTATGTCATTCCTGTGCGGTCGAGGGTAGGGAATCTCGGCCGATTCCACACGCTTATCGCCGGGTGAGGCCCGGTGATCGAGGCGCTGTGCATGAATGATCGGGGGCGGTTGACGTGCAAGTAAATCCGACACGCCGATACACAACCCGCGAACGGGTCGGCGGCATGGCAGCCTGGCGAGCATTAGCCATTCCGGGCCCGGCTCCTGTCGCGTTCTGCGGCTGTGGCGGAGGGTTCAATGGCAGCTCTGGTGAGAGGGAGGAAGGCGTTTCTTGCACCTCCATTGGCACGAGGTAAGTATTATGATATATTTTACCAGTGAGGCATTGATTTATAGCATTGTAATATCGATCGCTTCTCTAATTTCGTCATTGATTTCTAAGAAATTTGGAATCGCAGTCTGTAGCATAATTTGCCTAATATGCATATTGTTATCTATGTTATTTTTTATCGGCGGAAGTGCGAAGTTTATTTTTACAACAATAGTTATTTGGCCTGCCATAGCGTGGATTTCTTACTTATTTGGTCAAATTCTGAGAAATAATACCTGATTTATCATGCATGCATATTTGGAGATATGCGTTTCAGTATAGGATGGATAAAATGTCCGCACCGTCTGCGAGCGAGTATGTTTTACTGAGTGCTCAGTCCTATTATTACTATCGAAAAGAAGGAATTAGCCGTAGCCTCGACGGGCAGAGAAGCGATACCGGTCTGCAGTCGTTAACGACCGAGCAGATTCCGGGACTCGAGGGCTGGTCGGTTGATCTGCTTCGTAGTTACACCGACCCGGATAGCGGCTTTTCGGCTACGGTATTTCAGAAAAATGGACAGTATGTTGTTGCATATCGCGGGACTGACGACTGGCGCGAAGGGCAGGGGGACAAGGAGCAGAATGACACATTTGCGCCCGGATATATCCGTGAGCTAACCGATGCCCCGGGCATAGGAGAGCAAACGCTGGACGCCTTGGGGTGACTACACGAAAGTGACGTATCTGCACGGAAAGGGCGAACGGATAGCGAACGTCACGCGGCAAGTAGGGAGTTGACGGCGCGCAGCGGTCGCAAGGCGTCCGGATCGGGTTGATCTTCAACATTCCAGCTATAGTCACCGGTCAGCGAGATATGCTCCCAGCCCAATGGCGCGATGTGGCGTGCGATTTCGTCGGCTGTGCCGATGTCCGCCAGCGCCATTTCGAGATAGCGAGTGTTCCACAAGATGATGGCGGCGACGAGCAGGTTGAGGCCGGAGGCGCGATAGGTCTGGTTCTCGAACCGACGATCGCGCAGTTCGCCGAGCTGGTTGAAGAAGAGCGCGCGGGCGAGCGCGTTGCGGGCTTCGCCTTTGTTGAGGCCCGCCTGGGTGCGCCGGCGCAGGTCGATGTCGCGCAGCCAGTCGAGCATGAAAATGGAGCGTTCGAGGCGGCCCAGCTCGCGTAGTGCGAGGGCCAGTCCGTTCTGTCGCGGATAGGCGGACAAGCGGCGCAGCATTGCCGAAGCAGTGACGGTGCCGGTGCGGATCGACGTGGCGAACCGCAGCAGTTCGTCCCAATGCGCCGCGACATGACCCAATGCGATCGGTTCGGCCGTCATGCCGGCAAGCAAGGGGCCGGATTCTTGGCCGGGAAGGAGGTGTAAACGACGCTCCTTGATGTCGCGCAGGCGCGGCGCGAAGCGGTAGCCGAAGAAGGGCATGAGGCCGAACACATGGTCCGATGCCCCGCCCGTATCGGTGTAGTGCTCCTCGATCGTCAGGCCGGTCTGGTGATACAGCAAGCCATCCAGCACATAGGGCGCTTCGCCAGCGGTCGCCGCGATCACCCGACTTGCGAAGGGGTCATATCGATCCGAGACATGGGTGTAGAAGGCAACGCCTGGTTCGTTGCCGCTGCGCGCGTTGATGTCGCCGATCGCGGCCCCACGGCCCCCGGCATGAAATTGCTGTCCGTCGCTCGACGAAGTGGTGCCGTCTCCCCACAGCGCGGCGAGCGGCATGGCGCGATGGGCGTCGATCAGCCTTCCCAACGCTTCGCCATAGGCGGCTTCGCTGATGTGCCAGTCGTGAAGATGGGCGAGCTGACGCAGACTTGCGCCCCGGCAGGTTTCCGCCATGCGTGTGAGGCCGAGATTGATGCCATCGGCGAGGATGACCGTGAGCAGCGCATTGCGATCGTCGGCTTCCCGGCCCGAACGACGATGGATGAAGCATTCGCTGAACCCGGTCCAGGCATCGACCTCCAGCAGAAGATCGGTGATCTTCACGCGCGGCAGTCGATCATAGGCGGCGCGACGGGCAATCTCGGTGGCGGGCGGTGTTGCCGCCTTCAGCGGCGAGATGATGAGACCGTTTTCGTCAAGCTTAACCTGGGGCAGCTCCCCTTGCCGTGCAAGGACCGTTACCTGCTCGATCGCCGTGTCGAGCCTGGTGCGCCGTTCCTCGATATGGCGCTCGAAATCCGTTTCGATGGCGAGCGGCAACGGCCCCTTCTCGCGCAGCGCCGCAAAGGTCGCCGGCGGTATGAGATAGCTGTCGAAATCGCGAAACTGCCGGCTTCCCGCGACCCATATATCCCCGGCTCGCAACCGCTCGCGTAGTTGCGACAAGGCGCATAGTTCATAAGCGGCACGATCAACGATGCCATCCCGCAGGACGAACGGGCGCCATGCGGGCGGCACAAAGCGTAGCGGCACGCGATCAGGCAAGCGCCGTTTGCCGGTCCGATATAGCTCCGCGATGATGGCCAGCGCTGACAGGAGCCCCTGAACCGCGCCGGCGCCGCGAAACTCGAAGGCGTTGAGAAAAGCGCCGACAAAGAGCTTCACCGTCCGATGCCGCTCGATCAATTCGGCGGTGCGATCGACGGTTTCCGGTCGCCCGAGCACTTCGGCCTGCTCGACGGCCACGGCGAAGTGCTGCCAGTCCAGCGCCTCGATCTGCGCCAGAGAATCCACGCCCTTGCTGCGCGCGTCGATGAGGAGGCGGCAAGACCCCGTGAGCGTCCGGAGGTGGCCTTGCAACTCGCGCACCGTCTTGAGGGCTTTGTCGCGGGTCCGGTTCTCGGCGCGGCGCGCCATGCTGCCCAACAGCTTGTCGAACATCGTCAGGGTGGCGTCGGTCAGGCTTTCCTCAAGCCGGATGCCGGTTGCCGCCAGCGTCGCATGGCGGCGCAGGGCATTGAGTTCGCCAAGGTGCTGGGGTGTGATGCGGCTGCCTTCGTCCGCCAGCCTGTCAAAAGTCAAAGCCGGGATCATGTCGGCACGGGCGCGATCGAGGCCCAGCGCGCGGATATAGGCGAGCCGTTCGATCAGGCGCAGGATGTTGCGCGCTGCCGGCGATTGTGGCGCATTGCGCATCCAGGATAGCCATGTCGCGACCTGCCCCGGTCGTCGGGCCAGCAAATCGTCCAGGCCCTGAAGGGTGTCAGGCAGCAGGCCATTCGTGAGCACTTCATAGGTAAGCTGTTCGGCTTGCTGGCGCGCCCGCCGCAGCACCGCTTCGAGAATCGACGGAGAAGGCAGGAGGATCTGCAGGCGCCGGAGTTCATCGACGATGACGTCTGCCATCTGGCCGGGGTGTATGATGGTCTGCGCGATTGGGACCGAGAAGGCGACAACTTCACGGAAAGCGTTGCGGTCAAAAATCCTGAACCCGTGCGATCGTCGGATTTCGACGAGATGCTCGCGACGGGTCTGGTCCCGATGGGCATAATCCGCGAAGGCTGCCGGCGCGACGCCGAGTTGCTGCGCCACATAGGCGAGCACAGGAGCGGGCGGGACTTCGCCCGCTTCCAGCGCACGGCCAGGCCATCTCATATATAGCATGAGCATCGCATAGCCGAGCCGGGTGGCATCGCCGCGACGGCGGCCGACAATTTCCAGGTCGTCGCTGGTCAGCGTATAATGACGCGCGATCTCGCGCTCATCGAGCGGCGCGCCATAATGCCTCGCCCAGATTTCCAGGCTCACCAGTCGCCGTCTCGCCAAGCATCATCTCCTTCGCTTTGCGTGTCCGTCAGACGGTCCTCTGGCGGCCAACAGGAATATGTCCGTTAACTCTGGACCTGTAACGGCGATTCGGACAAGATCGCATAATGACGGGAAAACGGACAGGATCGGGCATCATGTGGCGCTGATCGGCTATGCGCGCGTCTCGACCGCAGACCAGAAGCTGTCGCTCCAGCTTGACGCGCTGAACACTGCCGGGTGCGACCGTATATTCGACGATCACGCATCCGGGGCAAAAGCCGATCGGCCTGGCCTAACCGAAGCGCTCGCCTATTTGCGCCCCGGCGACACGCTGGTGGTCTGGAAACTCGACCGCCTCGGCCGCTCGATGAGCCACCTGATCGAGAAGGTCGGCGAGCTTGCGGCGCGCGGCATCGGGTTCCGCTCACTCACCGAGAATATCGACACCACCACTTCGGGCGGCATGCTGGTGTTCAACATCTTCGGCTCGCTGGCCCAATTCGAGCGTGACCTGATCCGTGAACGCACTCATGCCGGCCTCAAGGCCGCACGCGAGCGGGGCAACAAGGGTGGTCGCCGGCCTGTCGTTACCCCCGACAAACTACGTAAAGCGCGGGCGCATATCGCAGCGGGCCTCACTGTTCGTGAGGCGGCGGCCCGGCTCAAGATCGGCAAAACCGCCCTATACAAGGCTCTGGAAAACGCGTGAAACCGCTGGCGATCAAGAACTCGTGGGTGCTGGTCACAGGGGCTTCGACCGGTTTGGGCAGAGCGTCCGCCCTCCGCTTGGCGGCATCGTACCAGGCCAAGCCCCTGATTGTTGGACGAAGGCTCGACAACTTGCGGGAGCTACAGACCGAAATTGACGAGCGGTTCAATGTGCCGTGCGAGATTATAGTGGCTGATCAACGTGAAATCGAGGGCAGGGAGAAAATCGCGGCTAAGGTTGCAGAATTGCAAGTAACAGCCGCTTTGTTGGTTGCCGGAATGACGAGCGTTGGTTCATTTGATGCAGGCCGTGCCGACACTTATGCCGAGGTAATTGAAACAAACATACTCGGTTTCACGGATTTGCTGGCTCGCCTGATTGCGATTTTCAGGGAGCAGCCGTTTGAATCCTCAGTAATCGCCGTGTCGAGCCTGGCGGGCGAAACATCCGTGCCCTTCCAAGCGGTCTACGGCGCGTCGAAAGCCTATGTGAGCACCCTCATGCGAGCGCTTTCCGTGGAGCTTGCCGGGACGGGAGTGAGTGTTGGGTCTTTTGCACCCGGTGGAATCGACACAGACATGGCTGCCCTCAGCGATTTGAAGTGGGGGAGGTTGGGTTTGATGGACGTTGACCGGTGCGCGTCCCATGCAGTCCACGCTCTGGTTTATCGGCAATCCTTCGCCATACCGGGGATGGGCAACCAGCTCACATATTTGGCGAGCAGGGTTCTACCTCGATCGTTGGTCAATCGGATTGCCGCCCTCCCATATCGGCGCCCGTAGGGCGGCACCACATAAAAGGGGCAGGAAAGCCTGCGAATAGCATCTGCTGGCATCGTACCGGATTTGTTCGCCCTTAGCGTGCAGATACGTCACTTTCGTGTAGTCACCCCAGGCAGGCTGAAGGCCGAGCAAGCCTGACAGGCCCGAAAAGCCCGGCACGGGCGTCGGCGGCGATGACGGCGGCGGCATTATCCAGGGTTGATGATGGAAGTGGAGGATATCGACAACCTCTCGCGCAACCAAGACATCGCGGTCGGACTGCAAGTGATCTTGAAGCCACGGGCCCGTCCCACCCCGACATGGACCTCGATGCCCGAACGGACGTTAGATTTCGAGTTCTAGGCGTTCTGCGATGAAGGTTGGATCCCAGCCGGGATTGAAAGTGTCGACGTGGGTGAATCCGAGCCGCTCGTATAGGCCACGCAGGTTCGGGTGGCAGTCGAGCCGCAGCTTGGCGCACCCCTGCGTTCGCGCGGCATGGCGGCAAGCCTCGATCAGCGCGGAGCTGACACCCCGGCCCGCATGTGTCCGTCGCACCGCGAGCTTGTGCAGATATGCGGCCTCCCCCTTGAGGGCGTCGGGCCAGAACTCGGGATCCTCGGCCGACAAGGTGCAACAGCCGACGATGCCGTCGCTGCAACTCGCGACTAGGAGCTCGGATCTCAGGACGAAGGTCTCCGCGAATGTCCGGTCGATCCGCGCGACGTCCCAGGCGGGCGTTCCCTTGGCGGACATCCACGCCGCAGCGTCGTGCATCAGCCGCACAACCTCGTCGATATCACCCGAGCAGGCGACCCGAACGTTCGGAGGCTCCTCGCTGTCCATTCGCTCCCCTGGCGCGGTATGAACCGCCGCCTCATAGTGCAGTTTGATCCTGACGAGCCCAGCATGTCTGCGCCCACCTTCGCGGAACCTGACCAGGGTCCGCTAGCGGGCGGCCGGAAGGTGAATGCTAGGCATGATCTAACCCTCGGTCTCTGGCGTCGCGACTGCGAAATTTCGCGAGGGTTTCCGAGAAGGTGATTGCGCTTCGCAGATCTCCAGGCGCGTGGGTGCGGACGTAGTCAGCGCCATTGCCGATCGCGTGAAGTTCCGCCGCAAGGCTCGCTGGACCCAGATCCTTTACAGGAAGGCCAACGGTGGCGCCCAAGAAGGATTTCCGCGACACCGAGACCAATAGCGGAAGCCCCAACGCCGACTTCAGCTTTTGAAGGTTCGACAGCACGTGCAGCGATGTTTCCGGTGCGGGGCTCAAGAAAAATCCCATCCCCGGATCGAGGATGAGCCGGTCGGCAGCGACCCCGCTCCGTCGCAAGGCGGAAACCCGCGCCTCGAAGAACCGCACAATCTCGTCGAGCGCGTCTTCGGGTCGAAGGTGACCGGTGCGGGTGGCGATGCCATCCCGCTGCGCTGAGTGCATAACCACCAGCCTGCAGTCCGCCTCAGCAATATCGGGATAGAGCGCAGGGTCAGGAAATCCTTGGATATCGTTCAGGTAGCCCACGCCGCGCTTGAGCGCATAGCGCTGGGTTTCCGGTTGGAAGCTGTCGATTGAAACACGGTGCATCTGATCGGACAGGGCGTCTAAGAGCGGCGCAATACGTCTGATCTCATCGGCCGGCGATACAGGCCTCGCGTCCGGATGGCTGGCGGCCGGTCCGACATCCACGACGTCTGATCCGACTCGCAGCATTTCGATCGCCGCGGTGACAGCGCCGGCGGGGTCTAGCCGCCGGCTCTCATCGAAGAAGGAGTCCTCGGTGAGATTCAGAATGCCGAACACCGTCACCCTGCTGCGTAACATCGTTGCTGCTCCATAACATCAAACATCGACCCACGGCGTAACGCGCTTGCTGCTTGGATGCCCGAGGCATAGACTGTACAAAAAAACAGTCATAACAAGCCATGAAAACCGCCACTGCGCCGTTACCACCGCTGCGTTCGGTCAAGGTTCTGGACCAGTTGCGTGAGCGCATACGCTACTTGCATTACAGCTTACGAACCGAACAGGCTTATGTCCACTGGGTTCGTGCCTTCATCCGTTTCCACGGTGTGCGTCACCCGGCAACCTTGGGCAGCAGCGAAGTCGAGGCATTTCTGTCCTGGCTGGCGAACGAGCGCAAGGTTTCGGTCTCCACGCATCGTCAGGCATTGGCGGCCTTGCTGTTCTTCTACGGCAAGGTGCTGTGCACGGATCTGCCCTGGCTTCAGGAGATCGGAAGACCTCGGCCGTCGCGGCGCTTGCCGGTGGTGCTGACCCCGGATGAAGTGGTTCGCATCCTCGGTTTTCTGGAAGGCGAGCATCGTTTGTTCGCCCAGCTTCTGTATGGAACGGGCATGCGGATCAGTGAGGGTTTGCAACTGCGGGTCAAGGATCTGGATTTCGATCACGGCACGATCATCGTGCGGGAGGGCAAGGGCTCCAAGGATCGGGCCTTGATGTTACCCGAGAGCTTGGCACCCAGCCTGCGCGAGCAGCTGTCGCGTGCACGGGCATGGTGGCTGAAGGACCAGGCCGAGGGCCGCAGCGGCGTTGCGCTTCCCGACGCCCTTGAGCGGAAGTATCCGCGCGCCGGGCATTCCTGGCCGTGGTTCTGGGTTTTTGCGCAGCACACGCATTCGACCGATCCACGGAGCGGTGTCGTGCGTCGCCATCACATGTATGACCAGACCTTTCAGCGCGCCTTCAAACGTGCCGTAGAACAAGCAGGCATCACGAAGCCCGCCACACCGCACACCCTCCGCCACTCGTTCGCGACGGCCTTGCTCCGCAGCGGTTACGACATTCGAACCGTGCAGGATCTGCTCGGCCATTCCGACGTCTCTACGACGATGATTTACACGCATGTGCTGAAAGTTGGCGGTGCCGGAGTGCGCTCACCGCTTGATGCGCTGCCGCCCCTCACTAGTGAGAGGTAGGGCAGCGCAAGTCAATCCTGGCGGATTCACTACCCCTGCGCGAAGGCCATCGGTGCCGCATCGAACGGCCGGTTGCGGAAAGTCCTCCCTGCGTCCGCTGATGGCCGGCAGCAGCCCGTCGTTGCCTGATGGATCCAACCCCTCCGCTGCTATAGTGCAGTCGGCTTCTGACGTTCAGTGCAGCCGTCTTCTGAAAACGACACCACCCTGCCCTTTCCCTGGCGTTTTTTGTCGCGTGTTTTAGTTGCATGAAATAGAATACTTGCGACTAGAACCGGAGACATTACGCCATGAAAGACAAGAGCGCCGCCGCTGGCCTGCTGCTGGGATATGCCCGCGTCAGCACCGACGACCAGGACTTGACCAACCAACGCGCCGAGCTGCACGCCGCAGGCTGCACGCGCATCTTTGCCGAGAAGATCACCGGCACCAGGCGCGACAGGCCCGAGCTGGCCCGCGTGCTCGATCACTTGCGCCCTGGCGATGTTGTGACTGTGACCAGGCTTGACCGCCTGGCCCGCAGCACCCGCGACCTGCTGGACATTGCCGAGCGGGCTCTGTTGCAAAGATTGGCGGCAGTCAGAGGTAGGCTGTCGCTCTGCGCCGATCAGGCGGCTGCTGCGAAATGGTGGTTGAGCATGCCCATGGCCTCCGTCAGCGCCGAGGGCCCAATGCCAAAAGCTCTCTCCACAAGGCGCACCTCGCCCCTGATGCCGGGCTGCAGGCACCAGGGGCGAGCCTGTCCTTTGCGCAGGGCTCGCATGACTTCGAATCCCTTGATCGTGGCATAGGCCGTGGGGATCGATTTGAAACCGCGCACCGGCTTGATCAGTATCTTGAGCTTTCCGTGATCGGCCTCGATCACGTTATTGAGATACTTCACCTGCCGGTGGGCCGTCTCCCGGTCCAGCTTTCCTTCGCGCTTCAATTCGGTGATCGCTGCACCATAGCTCGGCGCTTTGTCGGTATTGAGCGTGGCAGGCTTTTCCCAGTGCTTCAGGCCTCGCAGGGCCTTGCCCAGGAACCGCTTCGCTGCCTTGGCGCTGCGGGTCGGCGACAGGTAGAAATCGATCGTGTCGCCCCGCTTGTCGACTGCCCGGTACAGGTAGGTCCACTTGCCCCGCACCTTGACGTAGGTTTCATCCAGGCGCCAGCTCGGATCAAAGCCACGCCGCCAGAACCAGCGCAGCCGCTTCTCCATCTCCGGGGCGTAGCACTGGACCCAGCGATAGATCGTCGTATGGTCGACCGAAATGCCGCGTTCCGCCAGCATTTCCTCAAGGTCGCGATAGCTGATCGGATAGCGACAATACCAGCGCACCGCCCACAGGATCACATCACCCTGGAAATGGCGCCACTTGAAATCCGTCATCGTTCCGTCCGTCCAATCTCCGCCAAGCATGCTCAAGCTTCACGATTTTTGCAACAGAGCCATCTCCCTCGCGCAACTGGCCGATCATCTCCAGAAGCTTGGGTCGGTCCCACCGCCCACCGCTGGCGGTCTCCTCGAACATCCGCTTGCAGCCGGCGGCATCGAGCGCGCGCCGCTGCGCGGCGTTCGACTGGTCGTCGCCCTTCGATACGCGGGCATAGCCGATCAGATAGGGTTCGCGCGTCATCTGCGTCTCTTTCACAAACGGCCGTATCCGGAGGTGGAAACAGGATGCACCAATTTCCGCAGCCTTGGGCCTTTCACAATCCTCTTTCATTAAGCGGGCAAAAGGCAAGAGGTTTTTGAAGGATGAAACATGCCCGCACGTATTCCGATGACCCAGCGGCAGCGCGCCGCATTGCTTGCTTTGCCCGACAGCGAGGCGGCGGTGGTGCGACACTATGGCCTCGATGCCGAGGACCTTGCTGCAATCGGCACCGCGCGCACTCCGGCAACCCGGTTGAGCTACGCCCTGCAACTCTGTTGCCTCCGCTTTCCGGGGCGGCATCTGCGCGCAGGCGAGCTGTTGCCTGCGATCATGCTCGACCATATCGCCGAGCAGGTCGGGGTGGATGCAGGCGCCATCGCCGACTTCGCGCGGCGAGCGCCGACCCGCTACGATCAGCTTGCCGCCATCAAGGCGCGCTTCGGCTTCACCGATCTGAGCCGGCCAGCGCGCGGTATCATGATGACCTGGCTGGAAATCGAAGCCATGCCCATCGTGGACGGGCGTATTCTGCTCGATCGACTGCTCGACGAGCTGCGCACGCGGCGCATCGTTATCCCCGGCATCAGCGTAGTCGAGCGGATGGCGGCCGAGGCGATGCTGCGGGTGGAAACCGATCTGGTCGCTGCAATCCATGATAAACTCGATGCGGATATGCGTCAGCGCCTCGATACGCTGGTCGATGAGAAGGTGCATGATCGACAGAGCCGCTTGTCGTGGCTGCGCGAACCACAGCCCCGCGTCGCGTCAGCCTCGCTCGCCGAAATCCTTGAGAAGATCGCTCTGATCCGCAGGACCGGAATTTCCTGTGTTCCGGTCGATCCCCTGCACGAGCCACGCATGACGCAGTTCGCCCGCGAAGGCGTGCGCTATACCGCCCAGGCCTTCCAACAGATGCGCGCCTCCCGCAGGCGGGCCATCCTGCTTGCTACGCTGCGCGAGATGGAAGCCACGCTTACCGACGCGGCGATCGCCATGTTCGGCGCCTTGATGGGACGCGCTCACCTTCGTGCCCGCAAACGCCTGGAACAGGGAATCGCGATTTCGGGACGCGAAGGCCGTGACCGACTGATGCGCATCGCCACCGTGCTGGAAACAGTTAGCCGGGTAGCACGCACCGGTGAAGATATCGGCGCGGCCCTCAGGGATATCGTGCCTCTCGACATGCTCGATGCCGATGCCGCGATCATCCGTCGTACCGCGGCACCTCACAGGGACGATGTGTTGAGCGAGATCGCAGCCGAATACCGGACCTTCAAACGAATAGGACCTCTATTCCTGCAAACGCTCGATTTCCACGGCCGGGTCGGCACCGCGGCGTTGCGCAATGCGATGACGGTCCTGTCGGATCTTGATGGCGACTGGCGCAAGCCGCTCCCTGCCGACGTTCCGCTCGGTCATGTCGAGCGGCGCTGGCACCGCCATGTCGTGGTCGCCGGCAAGATCGACCGGACGCATTGGGAGATGGCCACCTACGGGGCGCTCGCCAATGCACTGGCATCGGGTGATATCTGGGTGCCGAGGTCACGGCTGCACAGGTCGCTGGACGTGCTGCTCGCGCCATCAAGTGGCGCAGCGCTGCAACCGGTGTTCTCGCTCGGTGATCCACACGCATGGCTCGATCAGCGCGCCGCGCAACTCGACAAAGCCTTGTGCGACGTCGCCCAGAATCTGGCCGGACGTGATGCTGCCCTGTTCGCTGGCGAGCGATTGCGCTTCCCCAAGGAACTGAAGGACGATGATGCCGGGCACGACGAAGGACGGCATCTGACGCTTGCCTGCTACGGTATGCTGCCTGCCACGCGTATCACCGACGTGCTGTCGCAGGTCGAACGATGGACCGGCTTCACCCAGCACTTCGGGCACGTCTCGACCGGGTTGCCGCCTGGCGATGAGCAGGCCTTCCTCGCCACTCTGATTGCCGAAGCGACCAATCTTGGGCTGTCGCGCATGGCCGAGGTATGCGGCGCAGGGTCACGCCGCGCGCTGCTGCGCATGCAGACATGGCACATGCGCGAGGAAACCTTTCGGGCGGCGCTCGCCTGTCTGACCGACGCCATCCACGCCGAGCCGATCGCCGCCTGGTTTGGGCAAGGACACCGGGCTTCCGCGGATGGCCAGGCCTTCTACCTGGGCGGGCCGGGCGAAGCCGGCGGAGCGGTCAACGCCCATTATGGTCGCGACCCAGTGGTCAAGATCTACACCACCATCACCGACCGCTACGCGCCGCTGCACCAGACGGTGATCGCCGGCACGGCAGGAGAAGCCATCCATGCGCTCGATGGGCTCCTCGGCCATGACAGCAACGCCGATCTGACCGCACTGCACGTCGATGGAGGCGGCGTTTCCGACATCGTGTTCGCAACGATGCATCTCCTCGGGCTCGATTTCGAGCCGCGCATTCCTCGCCTGTCCGACCGGCGCCTCTACGCATTCGAACCTTCGAAGCGCTATGGCAGGCTTGCGCCACTGTTCGGTCACAGGCTCAACCGGGATCTGATCGTCAGCCACTGGCCGGATATCGAACGCGTCATCGGCGCGATGCGTGATCGCACCGTTACGCCCTCGCTGATCCTCAAAAAGCTATCCGCCTACCGCCAGCAGAACAGCCTCGCCGCGGCGCTCCGCGAGGTAGGACGGATCGAGCGCACGCTGTTCACGTTGCGCTGGTTCGACGATCCGGCGCTACGCCGCACGGTCACCGCCGAGTTGAACAAGGGCGAGGCGCGCAACAGCCTGGCGCGAGCGGTCGCCTTCCATCGGCTCGGTCGCTTTCGCGACCGTGGCTTGGAGAACCAGCAAACCCGCGCGGCTGCCCTCAACCTCGTCACCGCAGCGATCATCCTGTTCAACTGTCGCTATCTTGGGCACGCCGTCGAAGAAATGCGCCGCCGCGGAAGCCAGATCGATCCGGCTATGCTGTCTCGGCTCTCACCATTGGGCTGGGATCGCATCAATCTCACCGGCGATTATGTCTGGTCCGATCACCTCGATCTCGACGCCAATGGCCTCATGCCGCTGCTCATCAAACCGCTACCGTGAATCTGTGTCCGCATAATGCACAGGGGCCCCTATGTCCTCGACGGCCTCACCAGCCACGGCACCGATCTGAAAATCGCCGAGCATTACACCGACACGGGCGGGGCGACCGATCATGTCTTTGCCCTGTGCGCCATGCTTGGATTTCGCTTCTGCCCGCGCCTGCGCGACTTTCCCGACCGACGGCTCGCGACGATCGCGCCGGTTGCAGCTTATCCGTCCCTCACCCCGCTATTGGGAAAGCGCATCCGGTCCGACATCATCGCTGAGCAATGGGACGACGTGCTGCGCCTCGTAGGGTCGATCAAGGCCGGACACGTGGCGCCGTCGGTCATGCTGCGAAAGCTCGCCGCCTATGAGCGGCAGAACCAGCTCGACGTCGCGCTACAGGAAATCGGCAAAATCGAGCGGACGCTGTTCATGCTGGATTGGCTGGAAAATCCCGATCTACGCCGGCGATGCCATGCCGGCCTCAACAACAGCGAGCAGCGCCATGCCCTGACGCAGGCGATCTACACATTCCGCCAGGGTCGGATCATCGACCGCAGTCATGAGGCACAGAAATATCGCGCATCCGGCCTCAACCTGGTCATCGCCGCGATCGTCTATTGGAACACGATCTACATGGATGCCGCTGCCCAACATCTCCGGTCAACATCGGTCGCGGTGCCTGATGATCTGCTTGCCCATACCTCCCCTGTTGGCTGGGAGCATATTGCTTTCTCCGGCGATTTCCTCTGGGATAGAGCCGCTGCTTCCAATGGCCGCAAGGCCCTCAATCTGCCGCCGGATAGCCGCGTCGCCTAAGCGTTCCCTGACTGTTCGTCCTTAGCGTTGTCTGGCGTACTTTCCACGCTACGCCCTCAATCGAGCGTGAACAAAGTGCGCTCGATACGGCCCAGTTCAGCCAATGCAAAATCCAGCCTGTTCTGGCGTTTGTAGGCGGCAAGTTTTCGCAAGATTACTGACGGCGCCACCGTGCCATCCTTGATTGAGGCGACAATCCTGACGATGTCATCCCAATCGGCCTCGATCGCTGCCGTTTTGATGGTGCGGCCCATCAGATTTTCGATGCCCTTGTATGTCGATGGCGCAGCGATCGAACCCAGCTTGCGGTCGCCAATATCGCGCAGCCGGGGCGCGAAGCGGAACCCGAGTAGGTGGCAGAGTGCGAAAACATGATCGGTGGCGCCGCCGGTATCGGTATAGTGCTCATGCAACGGAAGGTTGCCGGCGCCCAGGACAAGCCCGTCGAGCACGTAAGGCGCTTCACCTGCCGTCGCGGACATGATCCGTGATCCGAATGATGCGAAGTGATCGGAAAGGTGAGAATAGATTTTCACGCCAGGTTCGGCGCCATATTTGGCATTGACGTCCGCCGCCCCTGAACGGCTCCGCCCCGACCGGAAGAACTGGCCATCGGACGACGAACTGGTGCCAGCGCCCCAATGCCGCGCGAAGGGTAATTCGTGATGGGCTGAGATGATCATGGCCAGCGCGGCCTGATAGTTCTCGGGTGAAAGATACCAGTTGTGGGTCCATGCGAGTTGGGCATAGCTGACGCCTTCGCTGGCATTGGCCATCCGCTCCAGCCCGAGGTTGGTGCCATCAGCCAGAATTGCGGCGAGTACCGTGCTGGGGTTGTCGTGCTCCTTGCCTGAGCGCAGGTCACGGAATGCGTTCAAAAAACCAGTGCGTTCGGCGACTTCAAGCAGCAGCTCGGTGATGCGCACGCGGGGAAGCAGGGTATCGAGCTTGCGATCGAGGGCTTCAGCTTCCGGTGGGGTGACAGGCGGCATTTGCTGAAGCTTGAGCCGGTCTCGTTCGAGCGACACTCCCTCAAGCTTGTTTGTTTTCAACTGCTTGGCAAATCGGCGCAGCCGCCAGTCAAGATTTCGTGCCCGGTCAGCGAGGTAGGATGCAGCATTTGAATCGAACGGAAGCACATCCGCCACTTTGGCGGCGTCGCGCCGACCCAGCAAATAGGCATCGAAGCGCTGATAGTTGCGGGTT
>NZ_LNSA01000037.1 GCF_001468465.1 Sphingopyxis sp. H115 | reverse complement strand
CCTCCCACCCCCCAAGGAGAGACAAGATGACCTATGTAGAAGGATTTGTTGTCGCGGTGCCGACCGCCAACAAGGAAGCCTATCGCAAGCACGCCGCCGACGCGGCGCCGCTGTTCAAGGAGTTCGGCGTGAGCCGGATGGTCGAATGCTGGGGCGACGACGTCCCCGACGGCAAGGTCAATGATTTCAAGGGCGCGGTGCAGGCCAAACCCGACGAGACCGTCGTGTTCAGTTGGTTCGAATATCCCGACCGCGCGACGCGCGACGCCGCGAACGAAAAGATGATGAGCGACCCGCGCATGGCGACGATGGGCGGCGAAATGCCGTTCGACGGCAAGCGCATGATCATCGGCGGATTCGATTCGATCGTCGACGATGCCGCCGACGGCAAGATGGGTTATGTCGACGGATATATCGTGCCCGTCCCCGACGGCAACAAGGACGCCTATCGCGCAATGGCGGAGAAGGCGTCCGCGGTGTTCCGCGACTATGGCGCAACGCGCGTCGTCGAGGCGTGGGCCGACGATGTCCCCGACGGCAAGGTCACCGACTATGCCCGCGCCGCGCACAAGAAGGATGGCGAGAGCGTCGTCTACAGCTGGGTGGAATGGCCCGACAAGGAAACGCGGGCCGCCGGCTGGGAAAAGATGATGACCGACGAGCGGATGAAGCACGACCCGGAAACCAATCCGTTCGATGGCGCGCGCATGATCTATGGCGGCTTCGCGCCGATCGTCGAAGCCTAAACCTTCGCTTCTCCCTGTGCCAGAGGCATAGGGGTGGCAGCTCGAAGCGCTGACGGAGGGGCGGTCGTGCAGCGTCACGGCCCCTCCCCCATCCTTCGGATGGTCCCCCTCCCCACGGCTCCGCCGCAGGGGGAGGATGTGAGGAGAGAGCCGATGGCCGAAGCACAAAAAAGGACCGCAACACACACCGCATCATGCCAATGCGGCGCGGTGACGCTCCAACTCACGGGCAAGCCGATCGTCGCTGCGACCTGTTATTGCCATAGCTGCCAGCAGGCAGGCCGGGGTTTCGAGGCGGTACCCGGCGCACCCGCCGTCGTCGGCGCCGATGGCGGCACCCCCTATGTGCTGATGCGCAAGGACCGGCTCATATGGCTGTCCGGATCAGACCAACTCGCCGAGCACCGGCTAAAGCCAGAGTCGCCGACGCGGCGCTTCGTTGCGCGATGCTGCAACACGCCGATCGCGCTCGAATTCACCAAGGGGCACTGGCTCAGCGTCTATTCGAACCGCATCGCCGCCGAAGAGCGGCCAGCGGCCGAGATGCGGACGATCGTCGATGACCGGCCCGCGGGCGTCGACCTGCCCGACGACATCCCCAATTACCGGACGCCGTCGGGCAAGTTCCTGTGGCGGCTGCTGACGGCGTGGGCGGCGATGGGCTTTCGAGCCCCGCCGGTCGAAGCGACGAAGGGATTTGCGCAATGAGCAAGATTATCGCCAAAACCGTCGAACGCGTCGAGATGCGCAGCATAACGAGCCCCGGCTTCGCGCTGAATGTCGACAAGGCGAAATATGACGCCATGAAAGAGGCGTTGCTCGCGGCGGTGCCGCAGGGCCAGCCCGGGCTGACCGTCGCCGAGGTCAAGGACGGCGTGCTGCCGCTGCTGCCCGATGCGCTGTTCCCCGGCGGCGCGAAGGCGGGCTGGTGGCTGAAGGGCGTCCAGCTCGACCTCGAGGCGCGCGGGACGCTCGCGCGCGAAAATACGAAACCGCTGCGGCTGTACCGGCCATAGGAAAGCCGTTCCCCGCCTGACCTATTGACCCGACATCGAGGAGAGAGACGATGAGCAAGGCTTCGAACTTCATCTGGTACGAACTGATGACATCCGACCCCTGGGGCGCGGCGCGCTTTTACGGCGCGGTGGTCGGCTGGACGATCGCGGCAGAGCGCGATCCCGCGGCGGGCGATGTCGACTATCGCATGATCGGGCGCGCCGACGGCGGCAATGCGGGCGGCGTGCTCGCGCTGAATGCCGACATGCTCGCGGGTGGGTCGCGGCCGGGCTGGCTCGGCTATCTGCATGTCGCCGACGTCGACAAGGCGATCGACGCGATCAAGGCCGACGGCGGCGCGGTGCATATGCCCGCGACCGACCTGCCCGTCGGACGCATCGCGATGGTCAGCGACCCGCAGGGTGCCCATTTCTATATCATGGACCCGATCCCCCCCGAAGGCGGCGGCGAGAGCGACGTGTTTTCGGTGACCGAGGCGGAGCATGTCCGCTGGAACGAGCTGGCGACGAGCGATCCCGACGCCGCGGTCGCCTTTTATAAAAAGCATTTCGGCTGGGGACAGGAAGGCGCGATGCCGATGGGCGAACTTGGCTCCTACCGCTTCATCCAGCGCGGCGAGCTGATGATCGGCGCGGTGATGCCGTTGATGACCGGCTATCCCGCGCCGGTGTGGAATTTCTACATCGGCGTCGACGACATCGACCGCGCGCGCGATGCCGTCGCCGCGAACGGCGGCACGATCACCAACGAACCGATGGAAATCCCCGGCGGCGAATATGCGATGAACGCGATCGACCCGCAGGGCGCGCCGATCGGCTTCGTCGGCCCGCGCAAGGCATAATCCCCCCGAAAAATTCAGGAGAGTGACGATGACGAACCAACCGACAAGCCAGCCGGTCAGCCTGTGCCTCTGGTACGACAAGGATGCCGAGGAAGCGGCGAATTTCTATGCCGCGACCTTTCCGAACAGCAGCGTGGGCGCGGTCCACAAGGCGCCCGGCGATTTCCCCGGCGGCAAGAAGGGCGACGCGCTGACGGTCGATTTCACCGTGCTTGGCATCCCGTGCGTCGGGCTCAACGGCGGACCCGTCTTTCCGCAAAGCGAAGCCTTCTCCTTTCAGGTCCACACCGACACGCAGGAGGAAACCGACCGTTACTGGAACGCGATCGTCGGCAATGGCGGGCGGGAAAGCGCGTGCGGCTGGTGCAAGGACAAATGGGGCCTCAACTGGCAGATCACGCCGCGCGTGCTGACCGACGCGACGATGGGCGGCGACCCCGAGGTCGCGAAGCGCGCGTTCGACGCGATGATGACGATGAAGAAGATCGATATCGCGGCGATCGAGGCGGCGGTGCGCGGCGAAGCCGTTGGCGCGGCGTAGCCCCCTCCTCCTTGCCTGGCTGCTCTGCGGCACGCTCGACATCGTCTATGCACTGGTGTGGAGCGTGCTCGCGGGCGGCAGCGTCGGCGGCATGCTGCGCGGCGTTGCCACGGGGCCGTTTGGCGACGGCGCCGCCGATTGGGGCCTCGGCGGCGCGATCGCGGGGCTCGCGACGCATTATGCGATCATGGGCGCGATGGTCGCGGCGTGGTTCTTCGCCGTGCGGCGCTGGAGCGCGCTGACCGAATGGCCGTGGTGGCTGACGGGCACGCTCTACGGGTTGCTGCTCTATATCGTCATGAACGGCGTAGTGCTGCCGCTGCGCTTCGGATCGCCCTTCCCGCCAACCGACCTCGTCAAGGGCGCGATTGCGCTCGTCCCGCATATTTTCTTCGTCGGCTGGCCGCTCGCCTGGCTGACGCGCAAGGATCGCAAATGACGCTGATTTTCTATGGCCACCCCTTTTCCTCCTACACGTGGAAGGTGCTGATCGCGCTGTACGAAAAGGGGATCGAATTCGACTATCGCTCGGTCGATCCCGCCTTCCCCGACCATATGCCCGAGCTGAGGGCGCATTGGCCGGTCGGGCAATTCCCGCTGCTCGTCCACGACGGGACGCCCTGGTTCGAATCGTCGATCATCATCGAATATCTCGACCATCTGGCGCCCGAGCCGCAAATGATCCCGCAGGATTTCGAAGCGGCGCTGAAGGTGCGGCTGTTCGACCGCATTTTCGACAATCATGTGATGGGCCGGATGCAGGCGGTCGTCGCCGACGCGATCCGCGGCCCCGACAATCATGTCCCGATCATCGTCGACCAGTCGAAGGCGGCGCTCGATACCATTTATGGCTGGCTCGACGGCGAACTGGCAAGCGGCGGCTGGGCGACGCCCCATGGCTTCAGCCTCGCCGATTGCGCCGCGGCCCCATCGCTCTTCTATGCCGACTGGGTGCACCCGATCCCCGAAGAATACGAGAAACTGCGCGCCTACCGAGCGCGCCTTCTGGCGCATCCGAGCATATCGCGCTGCGTCGACGAGGCGCGGCCGTACCGCGCCTACTTCCCGCTCGGCGCCCCTGATCGCGATTGAAAGCGGGCGTCCCAAAACGGGGTTAACGGGCCGCTGACATTGCCTGTTTGCCGGTTGATCATCGCGCCCGCGCGAAAGCGGGTTCATGGTTTCGCCGGCCGCCCTTGTCCGCACGCTGATCGTCGCCGCGCTGGCGGCGGTGCTGGCGTTCGCGCCGGCGCACGCGCAGCAGGTCGTGACGATCACCACGACGACGGTGACATGGACTTATACCGACGACAGCGATGGTGACGACGCCGGCTATATCGACGAGGATATCGCGCTGCTCGACGGCGAGGCGCTCGCCGAAGAGGCCGATTTCGCGGCGGCGCGCCGCTATGCGCCCTCCTCCGCGCTCGCGACGCTCGGCCACGCGAAAGCGCGCTTCGGTCCTTTCGCAGTGATCGACGGCGCGACCGTCCGCATGGCGGGCGACGTCACTGCGGCGACCCCGCGCCAGTTCGCGGCGATGCTCGCCGCCTATCCGGGCCTCAAACGGCTCGAAATGGTCGATTGCCCCGGCAGCCTCGACGAGGAAGCCAATCTGATCCTTGCGCGCGCGATCCGCCGGCAGGGGATGGAGACGGTCGTGCCCGCGGGCGGATCGATCCGATCGGGCGCGGTCGAGCTGTGGCTGGCAGGCACCACGCGCCGCGCCGCGCCCGACGCCGAGTTCGGTGTGCATAGCTGGGCCGACGAATATGGCCGCGAAGCGAACGACTATCCCGCGAGCGACCCGGTCCACGCTGAATATCTGGGCTATTACCGCGAAATGGGGATGGACGCTGCGAAGGCACGCGCCTTTTACACGCTGACCAACGCGACGCCGTTCGACGACGTCCGTTACCTGACCCGCGACGATATGGCGCGCTTCGTCGCACTCGACTGAACAGCTTCGCCGTACCTTTTCCCAGCCTGACGATCATTTCGAACGCTTCAGCCAGCGTGACGCCGGCGCAGCGGAACAATCGCTGCGCACAGCCGTTCCGGCCCAATGGAGGGTGGTTCGCCCTCGCCGTCGGAGAAACACGATGAAAAAGCTTCTGACAATTTTCGCAATTGGCAGCTCGATGCTGCTGATGTCGGCCTGCAACACCGTCGAAGGGGCCGGAAAGGACGTCGAGTCCGTTGGAGACTGTGCCGACGGAGTTAAAGGCAACTGCTAGGCGCTGACCGTAAGCGGCTTGCGGAGTTTGCGTGCACCGGCGTGAGATGATCCGACTGGTCGACCGGCATTGCCACATATGAGATCGTCATTCCCGCCAAGGCGGGGATGACGATGGTGGAAAGCGGCAGCTTGCCCGGCAACGTCGGCGTTCGCCATCTCATCGGCCGTGCTTCAAGCTGCTTTAGCCTTGTAACACGCCGCCCGCTGCCCCACATCGCCCTCATGGCGAAACGCAGCCTCTATCAGCGATTGCGGTCGAATGCGCACATGCGCACGGCGCTGTTCGTGCTTGGCATCTTGCTGATGATGATCGGCGTTGCGATCGGGCCGCTGCCCGGCCCGGGTTTCCTGATCGTCTTTCCGCTGGGGCTGATGCTGTGCCTCCAAAACAGCGCGTGGGCGAAGCGCGTCTATGTCCGCTTCAAATGGCGGCATCCGCGCTATGGCGACTGGGCCGACCGCGTGATGCGCCGCGTCAGCGCCGCGCGGCGCCGGGCGCGCGCGGCGCTGGACAAGCTAGATGGCGATTGACTTTCTACCGACTCTTGCTTATCCGCGCCTCCAACAGTGGCCGCCCACGCTTGGCGGCCCTTTTCTGTTGCAGCATTTGACGAGATCTAGGGAAAACCGCGATGAAGCGCACTTATCAACCGAGCCGCCTCGTGCGCAAGCGCCGTCACGGCTTCCGCGCCCGCAAGGCAACCGTCGGCGGCCGCAAGGTTCTGGCCGCCCGCCGCGCCCGTGGCCGCGCGAAGCTGTCGGCCTGATCGCCAACGCTTCGCCGCCAGCGCGTCTGGTGCGAACGCTTTCAAAACGTAGCGAATTTCTGGCTGCTAACCGCGGCCTCCGCTTTCCCATGCCCGGCTTTGTCCTGCTCGTCCGTCATCGCGGCGACGAAGAGGATGCGCTGGGCATTGGCTATACGGTCAGCAAGAAGGTCGGAAACGCGGTGACGCGCAACCGGATGAAGCGGCGATTTCGCGAACTCGCGCGCGCCGCGCTGCCGGGGGCGGGAATCGCCGGCGCCGACCATGTGCTGATCGGTCGCCCCGGCGCCAACGACATGACATTTGCCGAATTGGGCGAGCATCTCGATTCGGCGCTGAAGCGCGCGGCGAAGAAGCTCGCGGCGAAGGCGTCGTGACCAACCCCGATCTCCCTCACCGTCACACCGGACTTGATCCAGGGTCTACCATTCGAACCTTGCGTGAATGGATCCCGGATCAAGTCCGGAATGACGAAGAAAAAAAAATATCGATTGCGCGTGAAGTTCGGCAGTTTTCGGGGCTTTCTGCATGATCGCCAAGCTGCTCATCCTGATCGCGCGCGGCTGGCAGCTTGGCCCGTCGCGCATTCTTCCCCCCACCTGCCGCTATGCGCCGTCGTGCAGCGCCTATGCGATCACCGCGCTCCGGAAATATGGTGCGATCAAGGGTGGCTGGCTGGCGACAAAGCGGCTATTGCGCTGCCATCCTTGGGGAGGCCACGGCTACGACCCCGTCCCTTAGGCTGTATCGCCATTCCGCCCATGGCGGCCTGCAAATGGCGGATTCCCGGGCTTCCGGTGCTCACGTACTGATCGTACGCTGCGCTCCGGGTCCCGAGAATCCACCATTTTCGGCTCACCACAAGCGAAATGACGACACAGCCTAGACGGCCCATCCCGACATTTTTGACACGAAGAGAGACCGAAAAGCGTGGACGACAAGCGGAACATGATCGCGGCAATTTTGCTGTCGGTGGCCATTTTGATCGGCTGGAATTTCGTCTCCGAGAAATTCTTTCCCACGCCCGACCAGCCAGACGTGACCAAGACCGTGGCAGGTGCCAACGGCGCCGCGCCCGCCACGACGCCGGCGACGCAGGGCCAGCCGAGCGCGCTGCCGGCACCGGGCGCCCCCGCAGCCGCCGCGCCGCAGGCGATTCGTCCGGTCGACGCGGTGCTTGCCGAAGGGCAGCGCATTCCGATCGAGACCCCCGCGATCAAGGGGTCGATCAACCTCGTCGGCGCGCGCGTCGACGACATCACGCTCAGCAAATATCGCCAGACGATCAAGAAGGATTCGCCCGCGGTGCGCCTGTTCGCGCCGGGCGGGACACAGGCCGCCTATTTCGCGAGCCTCGGCTGGTCGGCGCAGGGCATCGCGGTGCCGAACGCCAACACGGTGTGGACCGCGAACGGAACCAAGCTGACCCCGGCGACCCCGGTGACGCTGAGCTGGTCGAACGCGACCGGGCAGACTTTCCGCATCGAGTACAGCATCGACGCCGATTACCTGATCACCGCGAAGCAAACGATCGCCAACACGTCCGCCGCAGCGGTGAGCGCGAGCAGCTTTGCGCTGATCGACCGGCTCGGCAAGCCGACCGATCCGCACGAGCAGGACAGCGTCACGATACACGTCGGCCCGACGGGATACCTCGATGGTAAGTCGGTGTTCGACGAGGACTATGAAGATGTTGAGGAAGCGCCGAACCGTAGTGTGCGTTACAGTTCGGGCGCATGGCTCGGTTTCAGCGACAAATATTGGCTCGCGGCGATCGTCCCCGCCAAGGGCGAGCGCATCACCGCCGCGATCAGCTCGCCCGCCGCGAACAATTACCAGACTTTGTTCGCGCGCGACTTTACGCAGGTCGCACCCGGCAAGCAGGTGACGACCACCAGCCGCATCTTTGCTGGCGCCAAGGAAGTCTACACGCTCCAGCGCTACGAGGATGACCAGGGCATCACGCGCCTGTCGAACGCGATCGACTGGGGCTGGTTTGAGTTCTTCGAGAAACCGATCTTCAAGTTGCTCGACTGGCTGTTCAAGCAGGTCGGCAATTTCGGCGTCGCGATCATGGCGCTGACGCTGATCATTCGCCTGCTGATGTTCCCGATCGCCAACCGCCAATTCTCGTCGATGGCGCAGATGCGCCTCGTCCAGCCGAAGATGAAGGCGCTGCAGGAGCGCTACAAGGACGACAAACCCAAGATGCAGCAAGAGCTGATGAAGCTCTACAAGGACGAGAAGATCAATCCGCTCGCGGGCTGCCTGCCGATCCTGATCCAGATCCCGATCTTCTACGCCCTCTACAAGGTGCTGATGCTGACGATCGAAATGCGGCACCAGCCCTTCATCCTGTGGATCAAGGATCTGTCGGCGCCCGACCCGCTGCACATCCTGAACCTGTTCGGCCTGTTGCCCTTCACCCCGCCCTCGATCCTGGCGATCGGCGTGCTCGCGGTGATCCTCGGCATCACCATGTGGCTCCAGTTCCGGCTCAATCCGCAGGCGACCGACCCCGTGCAGCAGCAGGTGTTCAAGATCATGCCCTGGCTGTTCATGTTCATCATGGCGCCGTTCGCGGCGGGCCTGTTGCTTTACTGGATCACCAACAATATCCTCTCGATCGGGCAGCAGCAGTGGATGTACCGCAAGTTCCCGGCGCTGCGGACGGCGCCGGCGAAGTGAGCGAGATCGATCCGGGCGCCGAGGACAGGGCTGAACGGGCGCGCAAGCTGTTTGCGGGTCCGATCGCCTTTCTGAAATCGGCGCCCGCGCTTCAGCACCTGCCGAGCCCGAGCGTGCCCGAAATCGCATTCGCGGGGCGCTCGAACGTCGGCAAATCGTCGTTGCTCAATGCGCTGACCAACCGCAACGGGTTGGCGCGCACGTCGGTGACGCCGGGGCGGACGCAGGAGCTCAACTATTTCGACGTCGGCGAGAATCCGCTGATCTTCCGGCTGGTCGACATGCCCGGTTACGGTTTCGCCAAGGCGCCGAAGGATGTCGTCAAAAAATGGCGCTTCCTCGTCAATGATTACCTCCGCGGGCGGCAGGTGCTGAAACGCACATTGGTGCTGATCGACAGCCGCCACGGGATCAAGGACGTCGACCGCGAGGTGCTCGAGATGCTCGATGTCGCGGCGGTGAGTTACCGGCTCGTGCTGACCAAGGCCGACAAGATCAAGGCGAGCGCGCTCGCCGAAGTCCACGCCGCGACCGAGGCCGAGGCGCGCAAGCATCCCGCCGCGCACCCCGAGGTCATCGCGACAAGCAGCGAGAAGGGCATGGGGATCGCCGAGCTGCGCAGCGCGGTGCTGGAGGCAGTCGAGAGTTAGTTTTTTCGCTTTCTTCTCCCCTCCCGCTTGCGGGAGGGGTCGGGGGAGGGCATGTCATAGGGAATTCGGTGCCGGAACAGGCCCTCCCCTAACCCCTCCCGCAAGCGGGAGGGGAATCTGGAGCCCCCATGAAACTCTTCATCGGCAACAAGGCCTATTCGAGCTGGAGCCTGCGCGGCTGGCTCGCCGCCAAGCATAGCGGTCTGCCGTTCGAGGAAGTCACCGTCCCGCTCTATGACGAGGAATGGAGCCAGCGGCGCGAGGGCGACGAGTTCGCGCCGTCCGGCGGCAAGGTGCCGATATTGTGGGACGGCGACGATATCGTCGTGTGGGACAGCCTCGCGATCGTCGATTATCTCAACGAAAAGACCGGCGGCACCAAACATTTCTGGCCCGAGGATATGGCGGCGCGCGCGATGGCGCGGTCGATGGCGGCCGAAATGCACTCGAGCTTTGCCGCGCTGCGCCGCAATCACAGCATGAATATCCGGCGCATCTATCCGGCGGCCGAACTGTTGCCCGAAGTGCAGGCCGATGTCGTGCGTATCTTCCAGATTTGGGCAGAGGCGCGCGCGCGTTTCGGCGGCGAGGGCGATTTCCTGTTCGGCGACTGGTCGGCGGCCGACATCATGTTCGCGCCGGTCGTGACGCGCTTCGTCACCTATTCGATCCCGCTGCCGCGCTTTGCCGCCGCCTATGCGCAGGCGGTGATCAGCCATCCGTGCATGCAGGAATGGATCGGCGGCGCGCAGGCCGAGGATTGGGTGATCGAGCAGTTCGAAGGGCCGGTCGAAGGCTGAAGCGAAGCTGGCGCGCCGATGAACCGGGCGTTCAGGACAAGTCGCGGCCTGGCTGCTATTCGGGGGCGATGACGAAACGCCCGATCGCCTCGCTCGCCATCCTCGCCCTCGCACTTCCCGCGGCCGGGAGCGCGGCGATGCCGGGCGCCCAAAGCTGGGAAATCGGCCCGGTCATCCGCGGCAAAAATTATTCGCAAGGGATGCCCGCCGCGCCCTATCCGACACGCGGCGGTGGCTGGGCGTTCGATTTCCCGGCGCCCGATGCTGCGGCCGGGCACGTCCATTATGTGACATTCGATCCGGGATCGCTGCACGGCAAGTCGCGGCTCGTCGTGCGTTACCGCATCGACGCGGCGCCCGGCACCCGCTTCGTGCCGCAGCAATATCCGGACCGGACCGCGACCGTTGCGCTCTATATGCAGCGCCGCGGCGATAGCTGGACCGCGAAGGGTGCGTATCAATATTATCGCTGGTATGCGCCGGTCGCGACGATGAATGCGCTCGCACCGGGCGAGGCCGAAATGATCGTCCGGCTCGATGACCCCGACTGGAGCTCGGTGATGGCCGACCGCGCCTCGACCAATCGCGCGGCGCTGGCGGCAGCGCTCGACGATATCGGCCGGATCGGGCTGGTATTCGGATCGGCGGGCGGGCGCGGGCACGGTGTCTTCGCGACGCGCCCGGCCCGCTTTACCTTGCTGAGTTTCGAGATACGCTAGGGTCGGCCCTTAGGGAATCCGGCTGGTCGGATAGGGCGTGCCGTCCTTGTGGAAATAGCCGTCGGGCGTGAAGATCATGTCGATGTCCGAATAGCCGCCGCCGGTGTCACGCTGCTTGCCGCCGCCCAGCGCGACGAAGACGCAGTCGGCATCCGATTCGTTGATCAGGTGATGGCCGTTGGTGCTGCCCTTGGGCCACGCCGCGATGTCGCCCGCGCGCATCGGGTGACGCCCGTCATCCTCGACCAGCACCGCCTCGCCCGAGATCATCACCAGCATCTCGTCCTCGCCGTCGTGCCAGTGGCGCTGCGACGACCAGGCGCCGGGTTTGAGCACGACATGGCTCGCGGCAAAATCGCTGAGCCCCGTCGGCGGCGCGAGGCGGCGATACCAGCGGCCTTTGACGGGCGCGTCATAGGGGGCGGGGTAGCCGGTGGCGTTGGTTTGCGGAATCGTGTCGAGATCGAGCTTGGGCATGGCAGTCCTCCTTCCTTCAATTTGCCGTTCGCATGGAGCGAAGTCGAGATGCCCCTCGCCGTCATGCAAGGACGAATGGTGTCTCGACTTCGCTCGATGCGAACGGATAAAGGGGTGCCATGAATATCGATCCCGTAGAGCTTGCAAAGGCGCTGATCGCCGCACCGAGCGTCACTCCCGCGACGGGCGCCGTGTTCGACGCGATCGAGGCCGCGCTGGTACCGCTGGGCTTCACCGTCGAGCGCTTCATCGACGGGATCGAGCCCGACGGGCCGGTCGAGAATCTGCTCGCGGTGCGCGCCGGGAAGGGGCCCAAGCATTTCGGCTTTGCCGGGCATCTCGACGTCGTGCCGCCGGGGGTGGGCTGGACGGGCGATGCCTTTGCGCCAGAGATTCGCGGCGAGCTGCTCTACGGCCGCGGCGCGGTCGACATGAAGGGATCGATCGCGGCCTTCGTTTCCGCCGCCGCCGCGACGCCCGCCGATGCGGGCACGATCAGCCTGATCATCACCGGCGACGAAGAAGGTCCCGCGATTTTCGGCACTCGCGCGCTGATGGAGCATATGGACGCGCGCGGGGTGAAGCCCGACATGATCGTCGTCGGCGAGCCGACGTCGGTGAACCGGCTCGGCGACATGGTGAAGATCGGGCGGCGCGGGTCGGTCAATATCTGGATCGACGTGCCGGGGACGCAGGGGCATGTCGCCTACCCCCACCTCGCCGACAACCCGATCCCCAAGCTGGTGAAGATATTGTCGGAAATCGATTCGGTCAGCCTCGACGCCGGCACCGACTGGTTCCAGCCGTCGAACATTGAATTCACCGATATCGAGGTCGGCAATGGCGCAACCAACGTCATCCCCGCATCGGCGCGCGCGCGGCTGTCGATCCGCTTCAACGACCGACACCGCGGCGCCGACCTCGTCGCGATGGTCGAACGGATCGCGCATGAAGTCGAACCGGCGGCGAAGGTGCTGGGCAAGGTTTCGGGCGAGGCCTTCCTGACCCCGCCGGGCGCGCTGTCCGAACTGGTCGCCGAAGCGATCCATGCCGAAACCGACCTGACGCCCGAAATGTCGACGACCGGCGGGACATCGGACGCGCGCTTCCTCCACGCTTTATGCCCCGTGGTCGAGTTCGGCCTGACCAACGCGACGATGCACAAGCTCGACGAGGCGGTGGCGGTCGAGGACTTGCACACGCTCGCCGCCATCTATCGCGGCATTTTGATGCGCGCTTTTCTCTAGTCGTCGCGCCCGCGGCGCAGGATCACATAGACTGCGCCCGCGCCGCCGTGGCTGATATGCGCGGGGCGCAGCGCGACGATCTGGTCGGCATGGGGCGAATAGGCAAGCCAGTCGGGGAGGGAGGCGCGGATCGCGCCGCGCGGCCGCGGATCGCCGTGCATCACCGGCAAGCGGTCAGCCCCAGGGCGCAGACGCCCCGCGACGACAAGTAGCACGCGCGCGCCGCGCAGCAGCGCGCGGCCGATCGCATCGTCGAGCAGCGCCTGCGCCGAAGCGAGCGTGTGGCCGTGAAGGTCGATGCTCATGTCGGGGCGCACGAGCCCCTTGCGCAGGCGGCGGTCCCAATGACCGTCGAGCGTCGCCGCCTGGTGCGTCCGGCGCAGCGGCGGCAACTTCGTCGGCACGGCGCGCGGCGCGGCGGCAGGGGCAGCGGTGCTGCGCGGGGTTGGCTTAGGCGGCTTGATCGTCGGCGGCGAGACGGGCGCTCGCGGGGTTTTCACCAGCGGCTTGACCGTCGCCGCGACCTTTTTCCACAGCGCGCTTTCATCGGGGTCGAGGCGGCGCGGCATCGCGCAATCAGCCGGCCGGGATCAGCCGCGCAATGCTGGCGCGGGGGAGCAGCAGCAGCGCCGAACCGCGCGCCGACATGCCGCCGGCGATCGCGCGCGCCTCGTCGCCCGCGCCCCAGAAGCTGTCGAAACGGTTGGCACCCTTGATCGCGCCGCCGGTGTCCTGCGCGATCCACAGGCCGTTCGGTTCGGCGCGGTCGAGCGACAGGAATATCGGCGCGCCGAGCGGCACATATTTGGGATCGGCGGCGACGCTCGCGCGGCCGGTTACCGGAACACCCAGAGCGCCGAGCGGGCCGGGTCCCGTGATCTCGCGGAAAAATACCCAGCTGGGATTTTCGTTCATCACCGCGGCGCCGCGTACGGGGTCGGCGCGCAGATAGTCGAGGATTCCCTGCATCGAAGCCTGACCGCGCGACAGTTCGCCGCGATCGAGCAGCAGCTTGCCGATGCCGACATAATCGCGACCGTTCTGGCTGTCGTAGCCGATGCGCATGACGGCGCCATCGGGGAGGCGCAGCCGCCCCGACCCCTGCACCTGCAGGAAGAAAAATTCGGCGGCGTCGGCGGCGTAAGCGAGTTCGAGCCCGCGCCCGTCGAGCGCCCCGCCCTCGATCGCGGCGCGGTCGTAATAGCGCACGAAATTGGGGCCATCGGCGCGGCCGCGGATCTTGCGTCCCTTGAGGTCGTCGGCGAACTGGCCGAGGTCGACTTCGACCAGATCGGCGGGACGGCGATAGATGGGAACGTCGTAACCCGGCCGCTTCGTCCGCGAGGCGGCGATTTCGGGTTCATAATAGCCAGTGACGAAGGCGGTGCCCGCACCGACCTGAACCGTTCCGAAATAGCGGGTGAAGAAGGCCGCGGCATCGCTGTCCTTCCAGCCTTTCGCAGCGTTGCAGCTTTCGGCCCAGTCGGCGCCCTGCGTTAGGCCGCTGGCATCGGTGCGGCGCTGGACCGAAGGGCAGCTGAGCCGGAAGGCCTTGAGCGCGGCGGACGCCTGTTCGGCGGTGACGCCGAGCGCGGCGAATTCGGGGCCCGCGATCACGCCGCTGGTCGCCGCGGTCGTCGCACCGGCGGGGACGGCGGCTGCGGGAAGCGGCGCGCGCGGGGTTGCCGGGATCGGCTTCGCCGCGGCGCCGGGGCCCTCGGAGGGGCGCGGCTGATAGGGGCGCGGTGCGCCGGTGGGTCGTGGCGACGGGGTCGGCGCCGGCGCGGTGGCGCCGGGGCGAGGACCACCCGTATCGGGAATGACCGACGCGCAAGCCGACAACAGCGGCAGCGCGGCGCAGAGGGCAAATCCGAAGCTGCGCGCCCGGCGCCACGCCCCGGGCGTCATGTCGGTCGGCATCGGGTCAGGCGGCTTCGATTTCGTCGAGCAGCCAGTTGGGATCGCTGCTGCCGATCTGGCGACGGAAGGTCCAGAAGTCGTCGGTCTGCGCAGCATCGCTCATCGACCCCGCGATCAGCTTGCCGTCGGCATCGCGGGTGATCGCGCTGATGTCGGCCCGGTACCGCACCGTGATGCGCGCTTCGTTCCGGTCGATATCGACCGAGGTGATCTTCGCCGAATCGATCCCGATCAGGCGATTGTCGAGCGTTTCGCCGCGCGCTGCGCGCGCCTCGATCGCCGCGACAAAGGCTTCGTAGCTATCGTCGTCGCAAAGGTCGCGCAGCGTGTCGCGGTCGCCCTTCCAATAGGCTTCCGAAATCATGCGGTAGGCCGCCTCGGCTCCTTCCATGAACCGCCCGGCATCGAAATTCCGGTCGGTCGCGAGCAGCTGGCGCAGCCCGGCCTCGGCAGAAGGTTCATAGACCAGCCCCGACGCATCGGGTGCGGGCGCGAGCGGCGACGGCGGCGTGTCGCCATCGTCGAGCCGGACCGGCGACGCGGCGCTACGCTCGCGCGGCAGCACGGGTTCCTGTTCGTGCCCGGTGCGCTTGCCGAGGACCGAATAAAGCCGCATGCCGAGGAAAGCGGCAATCATGGCGAGCAGGACGATCGAAAAAGCGGTCACGGGCAACAGTCCAATGCGGATGGCGGAAACATCTTGTCTGATACATAGGCGATACGCCGCCCAGTTTCAAATAGCCATGGCCGCTGCGGCGCGGCAGGTCAACGGTCACGCGCCCCTTAGGATCGCGGAGTTGCGCCCCATTGTGCTGGCAGCCGGGCGCTGCTAAGCGCCGCGACAACCGTCCGGCGCGACCCTTGCACGGTCCGCGGCCCGGATATTGTTTCCATCTTTCCAGTGAAAGCATCTGCACCATGGCCGACGAGACCAGCGCCGACATCAACAATCCCGCCTTGCAGCCGAACGGCGAAGACACGAGCCCGGCGATCGGCCTGATTTCGCAATATGTGAAGGATCTGTCGTTCGAAAATCCGAACGCGCCCGCCGTCTATCAATGGCAGGACGCCCCGCAGGTCGACGTGCAGTTCAATATCGCGGCCGAAGGCGTCGGCGAAAACCTGTTCGAAGTGACGCTGAAGATCGACGTGACGTCGAAAACCGACAGCGGCACAAGCTTTGTGATCGATCTGAAATATGCCGGCCTGTTCGGCGTCCGCAACGTCCCCGAAGACCAGTTGCAGCCCTTTTTCCTGGCCGAAGCGCCGCGCATCCTGTTCCCCTTTGCCCGCCGCGTCGTCGCCGACGCCGTGCAGGACGGCGGTTTTGCCCCGCTGTTGCTCGAACCCATCGATTTCCACGGCCTGTTCATGCAGCAGGTGCAGGCCGCGCAGGCCGAGCAGGCGGGCGAAGGCGCGCCGGTCGGCCAGGCCTGAACCCGGTAACGGGGGCGAGCCGAGGGCTTGAGCAGCCTCGTCAAAAGCGTCGGAACGATCGGCGGCCTGACCATGGTCAGCCGCATTTTCGGCTTTGCGCGCGACATGCTGCTCAGCCGCATTCTCGGGGCCGGCGGCGTCGCCGATGCATGGCAGCTCGCCTTCCAGTTGCCCAATATTTTCCGCCGCCTGTTCGCCGAGGGCGCGTTTGCCGCCGCCTTCATCCCGCTATTCAACCAGCGGATGACGAAGGACGGCGACCATGGCGAAGCGCGCGCCTTCGCCGACGCGGTGCTCGCGGTGCTGATCCCGATCCTGATCGTCTTTTCGGCGCTATTGCTGGTCGTCATGCCGTGGGTGATGCGCCTGTTCGCGAGCGACGCGTTGCAGGCCGATGGCGAAACCTTCGACCTCGCCGTCGTGATGGCACGCATCGCCTTTCCTTATCTGGCGTTCATGAGCATCGCGACCTTGTTCGCGGCCATCCTCAACAGCCTGTCGCGCTTCGCCGCCGCCGCCGCCGCGCCGATCCTGCTCAACATCTGCCTGATCGGCGCGCTGCTGCTCGGGCTGTTCACCGGCGACGGTAGCGAAGCGGCGAAGGCCGCGACCGGGCTCTATCTTGCGATTTCGGTGTCGCTGTCGGGGCTGTTCCAGCTCGGCTGGCTTTATTACTGGATCCGGCGATCGGGTTTCCGGCCCGCGCTGCGCCGTCCGCGCCTGACCGCAGATGTGCGCGAGATGGGGGTGCTGATCCTGCCCGCGGTGTTCGGCGCCGGCGTCTATCAGATCAGCCGCTTCATCGACCTGTTCTTCATCGCCTCGCTCCCCGACAAGAGCATCACCTATCTGGCGATGGCCGACCGGCTCAACCAACTGCCGCTCGGGATCATCGGCATCGCGCTCGGCACCGCGATCCTGCCCGCGCTGTCGCGCTTCGTCGCGCAGGACGATCGCGACGGCGCCTTCCGGCTGCAAAGCAATGCCGTCGAGCTCGCGATGCTGCTCACCGTGCCCGCCGCGGTCGCGCTGTTCGTCGCGGGGCCGGCGATCACCAGCGCCTTCTATGTCGGCGGACAATATAGCGCCGCCGATGGGCTCGCGACCGGCGCAGTCGTCGGCGGGCTCGTCGTCGGCCTGCCCGCCTATGTGCTGGTCAAGGTGCTCGTCCCCAATTTCTTCGCGCGCAAGGACACGCGGACGCCGGTCTGGACCGCGGCGATTTCGCTCGCGATCAACATCGGCCTCAACCTGTTGCTGATCCCACGCCTGGGGATCGTCGGGCTCGCGCTGGCGGGATCGATCGCCGCCTGGTGCAATGTGGCGATGCTGTACGCGATCCTGCACCGCAAGGGGCTGTTCCACCTTTCCGGTCAGGTGGCAGGGCGGATCGCGCGCATCGCCCTTGCCGCGGCGGCGATGGCGGCGGCGCTCCATTTCGCGATCCCGCTGGCGGGCGACGCCTTCACCGGCGGGGTGTTCGAACGGATCGCGGCGCTGGGGGCGCTCGTCGCGACGGGCGCGATCATATTCTTTGGTTGCGCCATGCTGTTCGGCGTGGTCAATCGCGACACCGTCGGCCAGCTGCGCCGGCGCACACTTTAACAGGACAAATATCATGCGGACGCTATCGGGCATCCAGCCCACCGGAAACTTGCACCTCGGCAATTATCTGGGCGCGATCCGCAACTGGGTGCGCATGCAGGACGACATGCCGGGCGAGAAGCTCTATTTCCTCGCCGACCTGCACGCGATCACCGTCCACAACGATCCCGCCGAGCTGACCGCAAACACGCGCGAGATGGCGGCCGCGCTGATGGCGGCAGGGATCGACCCCGCCAAGGCAATATTGTTCAACCAGGCGCGCGTGCCCGCGCATGCCGAACTCGCCTGGCTCTTGTTCTGCACCGCACGCATCGGCTGGTTGAACCGGATGACGCAGTTCAAGGAAAAGTCGGGCAAGAACCGCGAAGGCGCGAGCGTCGGCCTCTATGCCTATCCGGTCCTGCAGGCCGCCGACGTGCTGCTCTATCAGACGACGCACGTCCCCGTCGGCGACGACCAGAAGCAGCATCTGGAGCTGGCGCGCGACGTCGCGACCAAGTTCAACCTCGACACCGGGACCGAGACCTTCACCCTGCCCGAACCGACGATCCCGGCCGCCGCAGCGCGTATCATGAGCCTGCGCGACGGGTCGGCGAAAATGTCGAAATCGGACCCGAGCGATGCAAGCCGGATCAACCTGGTCGACGACGCCGACACGATCATGGCGAAGATTCGCAAGGCAAAGACCGACCCCGAGCCGCTGCCGTCGGAGGCCGCGGGGCTCGACGGGCGGCCCGAGGCGAAGAATCTCGTGTCGATCTATGCCGCGATGGCCGACGAAAGCGTCGACCAGGTGCTCGCGCGCTTTGCCGGACAAGGCTTCGGCGCGTTCAAACCCGCGCTCGGCGAGCTGCTCGTCGAGACGCTGCGGCCGATCGCCACGCGGCTGACCGCGCTCAAGGCCGATCCGGCGGCGATCGACGCGGCGCTGGAGGCGGGCGCAGCGCGCGCATCGGCGCTGGCGAAGCCGACGCTCGACGCCGCCTATGCGGCGCTGGGGCTCTGCCGCTGAGTTCCACGCCGCTTGAGCGCTGTTCCGCAAGCGGAAATCCTTGTTTCCGCGTCGCCGGTCCCCATATCGGGACATGGAACCGCCGTGCGACGAAACGGGTTCAACCAAGGTTAAGTCGCAGCGGCATAGTCTATGGTATGAGCGCGCGACCGAATGCGCACCCGAATCACGGAGCCAAGACGATGAGCATGACCAATTTCCGGCGACTGGCCCTGACCGCCATGACGGGCGCGGCGCTCGCGCTCGCCGGCTGCGCGACGCCGTTCAAGGCCGATGTCGCGCGCTTCCAGTCGCAGCTGCCCGCGCCGCAGGGCCAGAGCTTTGTCGTCGAGGCGAGCAATCCCGCGCTGCAGGGCGGCATCGAGTTCGGCCAATATGCGAATATGGTCGCGGGCGAACTGACGCGTTACGGCTATCGCCCCGCCGCGAACGGCGAACGCGCCGACCTGATCGTGCGCATGGATTATGGCGTCGACAAGGGTCGCGAACGCGTCGTGTCCTCGCCCGGCTTCGGCGACCCTTGGTACGGCGGCTATTATGGCCGCGGCTTCTATCGTCCGGTGATCGTCACCGGTCGCGGCGGGCGGCGCTATGTCTATGGCTATCGCGATCCCTTCCTGTGGGGCGGGTTCGGGCCGAGCTGGGGCTATAACGATGTCAGCAGCTACACCGTCTACACCAGCGGCCTCAATCTCCAGATCAACCGCGCCGCCGATGGGTCGCGCCTGTTCGAAGGTCATGCCGAAGCGCAGTCGCGCGACAACAACCTCCAGACGATCGTCCCGAACCTGGTCGAGGCGATGTTCACCGGCTTCCCCGGCAATTCGGGCGAACGCGTCCGCATCACGGTGGCGCCGCCCGAAAAGGGCTGACACACCGCAAATGAACGCCGAAAGGCCCGCCCTCCGGTATGGAAGGCGGGCTTTTTTTCGGCGGATCGCCGGTTGCGATCGGTTGTTGCCGATAGAGATGCCTATCCCGGCAAAAGCCGGGGCCAGTTGCGCCATGGGAATATGTGCCCCGGCTTTCGCCGCGGTGCACGAGGGGGCAACTCGCCACCCCAAGACGGCGATGGGGATAACCCCGGCATAACCCTGTGGATCAGTTGTTGAGACTACGCCGGATCGCGGCGATTTCGGCGTCGAGTTCGCTGTCGGCGACGCGCAGCGCCTCGACTGTGCGCACCGCATGGATCACCGTCGAATGGTCGCGCCCGCCGAAGCGGCGACCGATCTCGGGATAGGAGCGCGGCGTCAGTTCCTTCGCCAGATACATCGCGACCTGGCGCGGGCGCGCGACGGCGCGGACGCGGCGCTTCGACGCCATTTCGCTCTTGTCGAGGCGGTAGTGCGCGCAGACCGCGCGCTGGATCTCGTCGATCGTGATGCGGGGGCGCGCGCTGCGGACATTTTCGGCGAGCCGGTCTTCGGCGAGCGCGAGATCGAGCCGCGCGCCGGTAAGCGCCGCATAAGCGAGCAGCTTGTTCAGCGCGCCTTCGAGCTCGCGGATGTTGCGCGTGAAATGCTTGACCAGATAGGCGACAACATTGTCGGGCACCTCGACCATCGGCATCGCGGCGAGCCGCTGGCGGATGATGCGTTCACGCAGATCGTCCTCGGGCGCCTCGATATCGGCGACGAGCCCGCCTGACAGCCGTGACAGCAGCCGCGCCTCGACGCCGTCGAGCATCGCGGGCGGGCGGTCGGCGGTGACGACGAGGCGTTTGCCCGCGGTCATCAGGTCGTCGATCGTGTGGAGCAGCTCTTCCTGCGTGGAATTTTTGCCGATCACGAATTGCAGATCGTCGAGCAGCAACAGGTCGGCGGCGCGCAGCCGCGCCTTGAACGCCATCATGTCGCCGCCGCGCATCGCGCCGACGAATTCGAGCATGAATTTTTCCGCCGACATCAGAATGATGTTCGCGGTCGGATGCGCCGCGGCATAATCCTGCGCGATCGCCTGGAGGAGGTGCGTCTTGCCCTGCCCGGTGCCCGAGCAGAGATAGAGCGGGTTGAACTGCGGCGCCTCGACCATCGCCATGCGGCGCGCGGCGTTGGCGGCAAGGATGTTGCTGCGCGCGACGACGAAGCGGTCGAACGACAGGCGCGGGTCGAAACCGAGCAGCGCCGGATTGGCCGCGGGTGCGGGCGGCGTCTCGAACGCCGGCAGCGGGGCCGCGGCAAGCGCCGTCGACCGCTCGCTGGCCGCCGCGCCGCCGCGCACCATTACGCTGCGCACCGCGGGCAGATGCTGCCGCCACGCCAGTTCGAGCCGATCGCCGAAGCGTTCGTTGATCCAGTTCGCCGAAAAACGGCTGGCGGTCTCGAGCGTCACCACGCCCGAAAGCGAGCAGAAGTCGGCAAAGCGCACGGGCTTCAGCCAATGGTCGAAGGTGCGGACGCCAAGGTCGCGGCGCAGCCCTTCGGCAACGCGCGGCCAGAGCATCGCAGCATCGCCGCTCATTGCTCCGCCCTTTGCGTCATTGCCATGCCGATTGCCGCTCTCTGTCACGCTACACTGCCCCCTTGGTCCCCTTGCCCCGAACATCGGGCGGCCATCCACGCGCCGAATCGTCACCCGTGCGTAGGCACAGGCTTTCTCTCCGGCGCACGCAGCCCGAAAAGTCGCGAATCATGTCGATGTGGCGGCCGCCGGCGAAGGCCGACGACGCACCCTGTCTAGTCAGGGGGCGGCGAGTCGATCAAGGGCTGGCCATGTAAAAATACTGAAATAAAAATCTTGACTCACCCGGGGTCCCGGAATCGCGAGAAAAGCGTGTTTTTCTTATATTTTTCAGATGTTTATTTGTGACGGTCCAGCAACAGATCAACGAATCGCAGTAATTCCGTCACTTACCGCGCTGCAACACTATTGCCACCGCGATGTCACAATATCGGAAACAGAAAAGGACCCGCAGGCAAGACGCCGGCGAGTCCTTTGTGTGCCCTTTCGGGACAGACGGGATCAGGCGATCGCGTTCACGCTCTTCGTCAGGCGCGAGAATTTGCGCGCGACGGTATTCTTGTGAAGCACGCCCTTGGCGACGCCGCGCGCCATTTCGGGCTGCGCCGCCTTCAGCGCGGTCGCGGCCGCGTCCTTGTCACCGGCGGCGACGGCGGCTTCGACCTTCTTCACCAGCGTACGAATGCGCGAAACGCGATTCTTGTTCACGATGGTGCGCGCGGTGTTGCGGCGGATGCGCTTCTTTGCCTGCGGCGTATTGGCCATAAATTCCTCTAGTCTTTCAAACGGTCTACATGGTCGGAGCACAGCCTCAACGGAGCAGCCGAATCGCGCGCTTGCGGCGAATCAATGTCCGGATGCGGCCGGTTCCGGACGACCGGACCCTGCTCGAAGGGTGCGCGCATAGCGGCGAAGGGCGCTTTGGTCAATGGCTTTACGGGCAATTGCCCGCATTAGCGCTGGCATTTGGGGCAATAGAAGGTCGAGCGGCCCGATTGCACGATGCGCGCGATGGTGCCGCCGCATTCGCAGGACTCGCCCTCGCGCCCATAGACGCGCCAATCCTTCGCGAAATAGCCGAGGTCGCCTTCGGGGCTGAGGAAATCGCGCAAGGTCGACCCGCCCGCGGCGATGGCGGCGGCCAAGACCGCCTTGATCGCGGGCACCAGCACCGCGAGCTTCGCCTTCGACACGTCGGCAGCGGGTTTCAGCGGCGAAATGCGCGCCATGTTGAGCGCCTCGCACACATATATATTGCCGAGCCCCGCGACGATCGTCTGGTCGAGCAGCATCGCCTTGATCGGCGCGCGTCGTCCCACGAGCGCCTGCGCCAGATAGGCGGCATCGAAGGCATCCGACAAAGGTTCGGGGCCGAACGTCACGAAGGCAGGGAACGACGCCAGCGGGTCGCCGCTGACGAGGTCGACCGATCCGAATCGCCTTGGGTCGTGGAGGAAAAGCCGGTGCCCCGCGCCGGTTTCGAGCAGCAAATGGTCGTGCTTGCCCGCGGCGCCGCCCTCGGTCCGCCAGCGCCCGGACATGCCGAGGTGAAAGATCATATGATCGTGGCGGTCGGTCGAGATCACACCATATTTGGCGCGGCGCGACAGCGCCGTGACCGTCGCCCCCGTCAGACGCTGCGCAAGATCGGCGGGAAAGGGCCGACGCAGGTCGGGGCGGAAGGTGATGACGCTGGTCAGCCTCTGGCCTTCGAGGAAGGGAGCAAGACCGCGCACGGTGGTTTCGACTTCGGGTAGCTCGGGCATATCGCGCATCGGGCTACGCGCCATTTGCGCGGGCGGCAAGGCCCGGCTAAAGGCCGTTCGACTTAACCTCTCCCCCGCAAAGGCGCGCAACCGATGGCCACTCCCGACACCGTCAGCTTCGGCTATGAACAGGTCCCCGCGGACGCGAAAACCGCGATGGTCGGCGAGGTGTTCAGCCGCGTCGCGCGCAAATATGACATCATGAACGATGCGATGTCGGGCGGCATGCACCGCCTGTGGAAGGATCGTTTCGTGCGCCGCGTCAAGCCGCGCGCGGGCGAGGCGATCCTCGACATGGCGGGCGGCACCGGCGACATCGCCTTTCGGATGGAGCCTTCGGGCGCGAGCATCACCGTCGCCGACATCAACCCCGACATGCTGGGCGTCGGCATGGAGCGCGCCGCCGAACGCGGCATCGACAGCCTCGTCTGGTCCGAGCAAAATGCCGAGAAGCTGAGCTTCCCCGACCAGTTTTTCGACGCCTATACGATCGCCTTCGGCATCCGCAACGTCACCGACATTCCGGCGGCACTTCAGGAAGCGCACCGCGTGCTCCGCTATGGCGGGCGTTTCTTCTGCCTCGAATTTTCGACCAACGAATGGCCGGGTTTCGCCCAAGCCTATGACGCCTATTCGCATCACCTCGTCCCCAAGCTCGGCAAGCTGATCGCCGACGATGAGGACAGCTATCGCTATTTGATCGAATCGATCCGCCGCTTCCCGCCGATGCCCAAATTCGCAGGGATGATCCGCGACGCGGGCTTCACCGCGGTGAAGGTCGAACCGATCCTCGGCGGGCTCGTCGCGATCCACAGCGGGTGGAAGGCTTGACCCGACCCGTCACCCATATCGTCCGCCTGCTGAAGTGGGGCCGCATCCTTGCGCGCCACGGCGCGCTGCGCGGGATCGAAACCGCGCCCCAGACACCGCCGGGGGTCAAGCGGCTGTGCCGCCTTGCCCGGCTGGGCACGATCCAGCCCAAAATCCCCGACTATGCCGCCGCTTTCCAGGCGATCGGGCCCGCCGCGGTCAAGCTCGGCCAGACGCTCGCGACACGCCCCGATCTGGTCGGCGAGGAAGCCGCGCACAATCTGCTGACGCTGCAGGACGCGCTCGCGCCCGTCGCGTTCGAGCGTATCAAGGCGGAAATCGAGGCGGTCTTCGAAGTTCCGCTCGAAAGCCTCTACAGCGAGTTCGAGCCCGAACCCGTGGGATCGGCGTCGATCGCGCAGGTCCACCGCGCGGTGACAACCGACGGGCGCCAGGTCGCCGTCAAGGTGCGGCGCCCCGGCATCGACAAGCAGTTCGCGCGCGATATCGAGACCTATGAATGGGCGGCGGCGCATCTCGAGGCCTTTGGCGGCGAAGCGTCGCGCCTCCGCCCGCGGCAGGTGATCGCCAATTTCCGCCGCTGGACGCTGCGCGAGCTCGACCTGCGCCGCGAAGCCGCCTCGGCATCCGAACTCGCCGACGCAATGGCGGCGGTGCCCGAATATGAAGTGCCGGCGATCGACTGGGACCGCACCGCCAGCCGCGTGATGACGCTCGACTGGATCGACGGGATCAAGATTTCGCGCCGCGACGCGCTGATCGCCGCGGGGCACGACATGGAAAAATTGTCGGCGAACCTCGTCAACGCCTTCCTGCGGCAGGCGATTGCCGAAGGCTTTTTCCACGCCGACATGCACCAGGGCAATTTGTTCGTGAAGGCCGACGGCACGATCGCCGCGGTCGATTTCGGGATCATGGGGCGGATCAACCGGCAGGCGCGCTACTGGCTCGCCGAGATCCTCTATGGCCTGACGACGGGTAATTACCGCCGCGTTGCCGAGATCCATTTCGAGGCGCAATATGTCCCCGACTATCACAGCGTCGAGGAATTCGCGACGGCGCTGCGCGCGGTCGGCGAGCCGATGCGCGGCAAGCCGGTCAGCGAACTCAGCGTCGGGCAGATGCTAGACGGGCTGTTCGCTATCACGCGCGATTTCGACATGCAGACGCAGCCGCACCTGCTGCTGCTGCAAAAAACGATGGTGATGGTCGAGGGCGTCGCGACGATGCTCAACCCCAAGATCAACATGTGGGACGTATCGGGTCCCTTCGTCAGCGAATGGATCCGCGACGAGCTCGGCCCCGAGGCCGCGCTCGCCGATGGCCTCCGCGAACAGGGCAAGACGCTCGCGCTGATCCCCGACATCATCCGCCGGCTCGACGCGCAACTGCCGAGAAAAGGCGCGGCGCCGCCGGCACCCCCGCTGCCCGACATCGCGCTGATGTGGGACAAGGGCGAAAAGCGCGTCTGGTGGCGTTATGTGCTGGCCGGGCTTGCGGGCGCCGCAGCCGGGGCGGGCATCCTGGCGTGGCTTGGCTGAACCGGCGCGCGCCGACCAACTTGGTTACCGGACATTTACCCTGAATCGCTAAGGCTTGGCCTCGACCAACCCCGGATCTGGAATCCGGACAGAACCGAGGTTTCATGCGTCACGACCTATTGCTTGCCGACAGGCCCCTGTCCGCCGACACACTGCCGCTCGAGGTTGCGGTCGTCGTCCCGACGCTCAACGAAGCCGCCAATGTCGAAAAGCTGATCGCGAAGCTGTCGCTCGTGCTCGCCGGGCGCGGCTGGGAAGTCGTGTTCGTCGACGATAATTCACCCGACGGCACGAGCGAGCTGGTGCGCCGCATCGGCCGGAGCGCGCGGCATGTCCGCATCGTCCAGCGGGTCGGCCGCCGCGGCCTGTCGTCGGCGGTGGTCGAAGGCATATTGGCGACCGCCGCGCCGATCGTTGCGGTGATGGACGGCGATCTTCAGCACAGCGAAGATGCGCTGCCGCGGCTGATCGACGCGATAGCGGACGGCGGGGCGGATATCGCTGTCGGCACGCGCTATGTCGCGGGCGGCGGGATCGGCGACTGGGACAAGGGCCGCGCGCGCATGAGCCGGCTTGCAACGCGCGCCGGGCAGCTCGCGCTCGGCACCGACGTCAGCGATCCGATGAGCGGCTTTTTCGCGGTTCGCCGCGACATCTTTGAACGCGCGATGCCGCGACTTTCAGCAATCGGTTTCAAGATATTGCTCGACATTCTCGCGTCGAGCCCGGCCCCGCTCAAGGTCACCGAAGTCCCCTACACTTTTCGCACGCGCGAGGCCGGGGAAAGCAAGATCGGCGCGCGCGTGATCGCCGAATATGCCGAATTGATCGCCGACAAGACGATCGGTCGCTTCGTTCCTGTGCGCCTGCTCAAATTCCTGATGGTCGGCGGGCTCGGCGTGTTCGTCCACCTCGCCGTGCTGCGCACGGTCCTCGGCACCGGCAGCGCCTTCGTCACCGCGCAGACTGCGGCGGTGATGACCGCGATCGCCTTCAACTTCTTCCTCAACAACAGCTTTACCTACGCGGACCGCAAGCTGAAGGGCTGGCGCCTCGCCGGCGGCCTAGCGAGCTTCTACGCGATCTCGGCGCTCGGCGCGGTCGCCAATATCGGCATCGGGACGTGGATGTCGGGGCAGGACGAGCGCTGGTGGGTCGCTGGCGTCGCGGGCGTCGTCGTCGGCGCGATCTGGAACTTCGCCATGTCCTCGGCGCTGACCTGGCGCAAATGACCGGCGACGCATCCGGCTGGAACCGCTTTGCCGGCGTGTCGCGCCCCGCCGCCGCGGCGGTGCTGGCGCTGCTCGCGCTGCTGATGTCCTGGGGCGTCGCGGGCGGCGTCGGCCGCGATCATATCGCGGCCGCCGATCCCATGGCGGCGCAGATCGACGGGCCCGGCAACGATCACGTGCTCTACGCGCGCATCGCCGAGCGCGTCGCGGCGGGCGAACCCTATTATCCGGCCGCGGCCGACGAGCACCGGCGCGGCGATTACCCGCTGCGCCCGTTCGTGACCGTCCGCTTGCCGACGCTGGCCCATATCGTCGCCGCGCTCGGCGAACGCAAATCGTTGGCGCTCTTCCTGCTGGTCGGCGGGGCGGCGGTCTTCGCCTGGTACCGGCGGCTGCGGACCGAGCCCGGCCTGCCGCTCGCGGCCGCCGCCGTCGGAGCGCTGTTCATCGCGGCGAACCTCAGTCAGCTCGTGGCGCGCGACTGGCTTTATATCCATGAAACGGGCGCGGGCGCGCTGATTGCGCTCGCACTCGCGCTCTATCGCCCCGAGCGACCATGGCCGACGATGGCGATCGTGGCGACAGCGCTCGCGATCCGCGAAACGCTGCTGCCCGCCGCGATGCTCTTCGGATTATTCGCGCTGATCGACCGCGACTGGCGCGCGGCGGCGGGATGGGTGGCGATCGGCCTCGCTTTCGCGGGCGGCCTGGCGGCGCACATCGTCGCGCTCGCCGCCGTCACCTCCTCCGCCGACGCCGCGAGCCAGGGATGGAACGGGCAAGGTGGCTGGATCGCCTACTTGTCCTTCGTGCAGGCCACGTCGGCGCTGCGCTTCCTTCCGGGCTGGGCCGGCGCGCTGCTCGTCCCGGTCGCGCTCCTCGGCTGGGCGGCATGGCGCTCGCGGCTCGGGCTGGCGATGCTGTCGATCCAGCTCTTCTATGCTGCGTTGCTCATGCTGTTTGCGCGCCCCTCCAATTTCTATTGGGCGATGCTCATCGTGCCGACCTTGTTCGTCGGGCTGGTCTTTGCGCCCGCGGCTCTGGCCGGTCTCGTCCGCTCGCTGCTGCACTCGCCGCGCCTTGAACTCGCACGCCGAAGCGCATAACTGGGAAGCGTGAAGGAGACGGCGATGTATCACCCCCTGTCGGTCGCCGCTCGCCCCGCGCGGGCCCATCGCCGCTGATGGCCGCGCCGCGCATCCTGCTCATCATCGGCGGCGGCATCGCAGCCTATAAATCGATCGAGCTCGTCCGCCTACTTCGCAAGGCGGGCTATGCCGTCCGCTGCGTGATCACGCGCGCGGGCGAACAGTTCGTGACCCCGCTGACGCTCGCCGCGCTCAGCGAGAACAAGGTCTATACGAGCCTCTTCGACCTGAAGGACGAGGTCGAGATGGGGCATATCCAACTGAGCCGCGAGGCCGATCTGGTCGTCGTCGCGCCCGCGACCGCCGATTTGCTCGCGAAGATGGCGGGGGGACAAGCCGACGACCTCGCGACGACATTGCTGCTCGCGACCGACAAGCCCGTGCTTGCGGCGCCGGCGATGAATGTCCGCATGTGGCTCCACGCAGCCACGCGCCGCAACGTTGCGACGCTGCGCGGCGACGGGGTCACGGTGATGGAACCCGACGAGGGCGAGATGGCGTGCGGCGAATATGGCCCCGGACGTTTACCCGAACCGCAGGCGATCAAGGATGCGATCGATTCGGCGCTCGCCGGCGCTCCCGCCGTGGTGCCGCTGACCGGCCAGCCCGATTTCGCGCCCGCCAACCATCGCCCGCTGTTCGGCCGCCGCGTCCTGATCACCGCGGGGCCGACGCACGAGCCGATCGACCCGGTGCGCTATATCGCCAACCGGTCGAGCGGGAAGCAGGGCTTTGCCATCGCCGCCGCCGCCGCCGAAGCGGGCGCCGAAGTGCTGCTGGTCGCCGGCCCGGTCCAGCTGCCGACCCCGCCGGGCGTGATCCGCGTCGATGTCGAAACCGCGCGCGAGATGGCGGCCGAGGTCGAAGCTGGCCTGCCCGTCGATGCCGCGATCATGGTCGCCGCCGTCGCCGACTGGCGCGCCGCTGATACGGCGCCGCAAAAGATCAAGAAGGACGGCAGCGGACAGGTCCCGCCGCTCGCGCTGGCCGAAAATCCCGACATCCTCGCCAGCGTCGCAAAGAGTACGCAGCGCCCGCCGCTGCTGGTCGGCTTCGCCGCCGAGACCAACGACGTCATCGCGCATGCCGAGGCGAAGCTCGCGCGCAAGGGATGCGACTGGATCGTCGCCAACGACGTCGCCGCCGACCCGATGGGCGGCGAGACGAACCGGGTGCATATCGTTAGCAAAGACGGGGTCGACAGCTGGGACCGCCTGCCCAAACACGTCGTCGCCCGCAAATTGATGGAAAAGATCGCCGATGAACTCGATGCGCGTATCCCCTCTCGATCCGATTGACATCGCGATCCAGCGCCTGCCCAACGGCGGCGGACTGCCGCTGCCCGCCTATGCGTCGGACGGCGCAGCGGGGATGGACGTCGTTGCGGCCGAGACGCTGACGATCCGGCCCGGCACGCGCCACGCGGTCGCCACCGGCTTCGCGATGGCGATCCCGGCCGGCTATGAGGTGCAGGTTCGCCCGCGCTCGGGGCTTGCCTTGAAACATGGCATCACCTGCCTCAACACGCCGGGGACAATCGACAGCGATTATCGCGGCGAGGTGAAAGTGATCCTCGCCAACCTCGGCGACGAAAATTTCGAGGTGAAGCGCGGCGACCGCATCGCCCAGCTCGTTCCCGCGCCGGTCCAGCGCGCGGCCTTTATCGAAGTCGCGGCGCTCGACGATACTGTGCGCGGCGCGGGCGGTTTCGGGTCGACCGGCGTCGCGGCCGCCAGCGGTGAAGACGTGTCCGATGACGATGTCGCTCCCGCCAATGTCGGGTCGCTGTCGACGGTGAAGATACGGCAACCGGGCGAATAGGCGTTGCTCAGCGACGCCGAACTCGACCGCTATGCCCGCCAGATCATCCTGCCCGCATTCGGCGGCGCGGGACAGGCGAAGCTGAAGGCCGCCCATGTTGCGGTGATCGGCGCGGGCGGGATCGGCTGTCCGGCGATCACCTATCTGGCCGCCGCAGGTGTCGGCAAGCTGACGATCATCGACGATGACGTTGTCGAGCTGTCGAACCTCCACCGCCAACCACTGTTTACCGACGCCGATCTTGGCGCGCTGAAAGCCGAGGTTGCGGCCGAAGCGGCGCAGCGGATCAACCCGCATGTCGAGATGGCCGCGGTCACCGGGCGACTGAACGATGCCAACGCCGCCTCGCTGCTCGCGGGTGCGGGCGTGATCCTGGACGGCTGCGACAATTTCGCGACGCGGCTCGCGGTCAACCGGGCGGCGGTCGCGCTCGAGATTCCGCTGCTCTCGGCCGCGATCGGCGCGTTCGAGGGACAGGTCGCACTCTATGAAGGCTGGCGTGCCGACGCGCCCTGCTATGCCTGCCTGGTCGGCGACGACCCCGACCGCCCAGGCATCAATTGCGCCGAGGCGGGCGTGATGGGCGCGCTCGCGGGAATGGTCGGGACGATGGCGGCGCTTGAGACGGTGCGCGCGCTCGGCGGCTGGGGCCAGACGCTGAGCGGCAAGCTCGCTATCGTCGACATGCTCGACCGGCGCTGGCGCGAGGTCGCGGTCGCCAAGGACCCCGAGTGCCCTATATGCCGGGGCTGAACATCATCGTCGCGGTGGCCGAGGGGCGGCGCTTTTGCGCCGCGCTCGAAACCGCGATCGCGGCTGCGGCGCTGGGACAGCGCGCGCGCCTGTTCCTGCAGGGCGATGCGGCGGCGATGCTGCGCGCGCCTGCGGGCTTTGCCGGCGATGCCGCGCGGCGCGCGGCGGGGTTGCCCGGCCTTGGCGAATTGATCGACGAGGCATTGGCGAGCGAGGTCGAGTTAATCGCGTGCCAATCCGGGCTGGCGCTCAGCGACCTGACCGCGGACCGGATCGTCGGGGGCGTCAAGGCGGGCGGGGTCGTCAGCTTCCTCGCTGCGGTCGCCCCGGAGGACCGGCTGCTCGTCTATTGAACGGCCGCCGTCGCCCCCTCGCTAAGGATTTTCGCAGACCTTGATCGCGTCCGGCGCAGGGCGTTTGCCTTCGGGTGCGAAGCGCGCGAGATAGCCGCCAGCATGCTGTTTGTCGTCGTAGGACACGAGCTTGTAACCCACCGCCTGAAATTCGCAGACGAGCAGGCGGAAAGGCGTGCCATGCTGCGCGATCGGCCGATCGCCGTCGACGACGAGCACCTGCCCGCCCTTGCGAAGCGCCGGACGCAGCCGCCACAGGAAGGCGTAGGGCTCGCCGATCTCGTGATACATATGGACCATGAAGACGCGGTCGAAACTGGCCGCCGGCAGGCGCGGATCGTCCACCGCGCCGAGTTTGAGCGACACATTGTCGAGCCGTTCGCGTGCGACGCGGTCGGCGAGGCGTTCGATCACTTCGGGCATGATGTCCTGCGCCAGCACGCGCCCGCTGGCGCCGACGCGCTGCGCGAGGCGGACAGTATAATAGCCGTCGCCGGCACCGATGTCGGCGACGGTCATGCCCGGGCGGACGTCGGCCGAATCCATGACGTCCTCGGCCTCGTTTACCCGGTCGCGCGCCTCCTCGGTCGACCATTTGGTCGAGGTGATAGGCGCCACCGGGCGATCGGCCGGAGGGAATTTGCGCGCCGTTTCGACGCGGTCGCCGTCATCGCCCCAGGGCGCGTCGCAACCGTTCAACAACGGCACGAGCGCCAGCAGGGCAAAGACAGCGCGCTTCATCAATCGATGTCCTCCACCTCGACCTTTTCGCCGGTCACCTTTTGCGACAGCGCCGCCGCCATGAACGGATCGAGCGCGCCGTCGAGCACGTCGCCGGGCGCGGTCGAGGTAACGCCGGTGCGCAAGTCCTTTACCAGCTGATAGGGCTGGAGGACGTAGGAACGGATTTGATGGCCCCAGCCGATTTCGGTCTTCGCCTGATATTCGCCCGATGCAGCGGCCTCGCGCTTCTGCAGCTCTGCCTCGTACATCCGGGCCTTCAGCATCCCCATCGCGGTCGCGCGGTTCTTGTGCTGCGACCGGTCGTTCTGGCTCGCGACGACGATGCCCGTCGGGATATGCGTGATGCGCACCGCCGAATCGGTCGTGTTGACGTGCTGGCCGCCCGCGCCCGATGCGCGATAGGTATCGATCTTGAGGTCGCCTTCGTTGATCTCGATCTCGATATTGTCGTCGATCACCGGATAGACCCAGACGCTCGAGAAGCTGGTGTGGCGCCGCGCCGAACTGTCATAGGGCGAGATGCGAACGAGGCGATGGACGCCGCTTTCGGTCTTGGCATAGCCATAGGCATTCTCGCCCTTCACCAGCATCGTCGCCGATTTGATGCCCGCCTGTTCGCCCGCCTGATATTCGACGAGCTCGACCTTCATGCCGCGCTTTTCGGCCCAGCGCATATACATGCGCTGAAGCATTTCGGCCCAGTCCTGGCTTTCGGTGCCGCCGGCGCCGGCATGGACTTCGATATAGCAGTCGTTGCCGTCGGCTTCGCCCGCGAGCAGCGCCTTGATCTTGTCCTCTTCGGCGCGCGCGGCGAGCGCCGCCAGCGATGCCACCGCCTCGTCGACCATCGCCTCGTCGCCTTCCATCTCGGCAAGCTCGATGAGTTCGGCGGTATCGGCGCATTCGGTTTCGATCGCGCGCGTTGCGGTGATCGCCTCGTCGAGCCGCCGACGTTCGCGCATCACTTCCTGCGCGGCCTTGGCGTCGTTCCACAGCGTCGGGTCCTCGACCTTCGCGTTGAGTTCGTCGAGGCGGCGCACCGCGCGGTCCCAGTCGAGAAAGCGGCGCAGCAGCGCCAGAGCGGCGCCAATCTTGTCGATATGATCCTGCGCTTCGGCGCGCATGTCCTTGCTCCTGAAATATGTTGGCCTCGCCCTTACGGCCTCAAAGGCCGAAGGGGAAGGAGGCGCGCGGCGTCAGATGATGCCGCCGCGATCCTCCAGAAAATCGCTGTCGCTGCGGCGGCCGTTGCCCTGCTGCACCGGCGCGTCCTGACGCCGCGGGGCCTTTGCCGGCTTGATTTCCTCTTCGCGGATCGTCCGGCGCGGTTCGCTTTCGGGCTTGAACGCCTCCCAGATGATCGACGCTTTCGGATCGGTGCCCGGCCAGCTGCCATAGACGCGGCGCCCCGACTGGCGATCGATGCGAACCATCCGCACGCCCTTGGGCGCGGCGAAGGGAATCGGCTGGCGATCGGCCAGCGCGGCGAGCGCGAAATCCTTGAAGATCGGCGCGGCATAGCTGCCGCCCTGCGCATAGCCGCCCATGCTGCGCGGCTGGTCGAAGCCGATATACATGCCCGCGACGACGTCGGGCGTGCCGCCGACGAACCAGACGTCGTTCGGGCCCGTGGTCGTCCCGGTCTTGCCGAACAGCGGCACGCCGAGGTCGCGCAGTCGCACCGCGGTACCGCGCTGGACGACGCCTTCGAGCATATGGACGACCTGATAGGCGGTGATCGGGTCCATCAGCTGCTTGCCCGACTTGGCGAAGCGCGGCATCGGCCGGCCGTCCCAATCCTTCTTGTTGCAGCCTTCGCAAGGTTTCCAGTTCGCGGGAAAGATCACCTTGCCGCGGCGGTCCTGCGCATAATCGATCACGCGCGGCTTGAGTTCGCGGCCGTGATTGGCGAGCATGGCAAAGGCGTTGGTCATCTTCTCGACCGTCGTCGATCCGGCGCCGAGCGCGGTCGACAGATAGGGTTCGTGTTTGCCGATGCCCATCGTGCCGATCATCTCGACCACGGGTTCCATGCCGACCTGGCTCGCGGCGCGCACCGTCATCAGGTTGCGCGACTGTTCGAGGCCCCAGCGCATCGTATGTTCGCCCGACCCACCCGCGCCGCCGAAGTTGCGGAAGCATTTGTTGCCGAGACGCGCGCCCTGATAGACGCAGAAGGGCCCATCGACGATCATCGTCGCGGGGGTCATGCCGTTGTCGAGCGCGGCGGCGTAAACGAAGGGTTTGATCGTCGATCCCGGCTGGCGTTCGGCCTGCGTCGCGCGATTGAAGGGCGACAGGCGAACGTCGAAACCGCCCTGCATCGCATAGATGCGGCCCGAATGCGGGCTTTCGACGACCATGCCGCCCGACACTTCGGGAATGTTGCGCAAGGCATAGCCATCGCCGCCGGTCGCCTTGACGACGATCAGGTCGCCCGGGCGCAGCGCCGAAAAGGCGCTGCCGCCGGTCTTGCGATAACCCAGGGTGGCGGCGCTGGCGGGTAGCGTGCCCGTGTCGCCATTGGCAAAGCCGATGCGCGCAACGCCCGCCGATTTCGACAGCACCGCGGCGACGCGCCAATTGTCGTAATCGATGCCGATGAAGCTCGAAGCAAGGCGGCTCTGCCACTTGTCGTCCGCCTCGATCGTCGCGATCGGCCCCGACCAGCCCTTGCCCGCATCGTAGCGCTGGAGCCCCTTGCGCAGCGCCATCGTCGCGGCGTCCTGCATCTTGCCGTCATAAGGCGTGCGCACCCAAAGGCCGCCGGCATAGACGCTGAGCGGGCCGTCCTCGGCGGTTTCGCCGAACTGGGCGATCAGCTGGCGCCGCACCTCTTCCATATAATAGCCGCCAACCTGCGCGATTGCCCGGTTGCCGCTGTTGGTGAGGCCGAGCGGCATCGCGCGCGCGGCGTCGCGCTGCGCCGCGGTGATCCAGCCGTTGCTCTCCATCGAACCGAGGACGAAATTGCGCCGCGCGAGCGCTTCGGCCTCGTAGCGCGCGCGCCCATATTTCTCGGGCGCCTTGGGCAGGATGGCGAGAAACGCCATTTCGTGGAGCTGGAGCTGGTCGACATCCTTGTCGAAATAGGCACGGCTTGCCGCCTGAACGCCGAAACTGCGACGGCCGAGCGGGATTTCGTTGAGATACAGCTCGAGAATCTGTTCCTTGGTCAGCGCATCCTCGATCCGCATCGCCAGGATCGCCTCGCGCACCTTGCGGCGATAGCTAAGCTCGTTGGTCAGCAGCAGGTTTTTCGCGACCTGCTGGGTGATCGTCGATGCGCCGACCGGGCGGCCGCTGTTCGTCAGATTGGTGACGATTGCGGTCGCGATCCCCGGATAGTCGATACCGCCGTGGCTGAAGAAGGTCTTGTCCTCGGCCGCGAGGAAGGCGCGCACGAGCAACTGCGGATATTCACTATATTCCAGCTGGACGCGCCGGTCGCGGGCATAGGCATGGACGGGTTTGCCCTCGCCGTCGCGGACCATCGTCGGCAGCGCCGGCTCGTAATCGCGCAGCTGGTCGACCGACGGCAGATCGCGGGCGAAAATGGCCCAGATCAGAGCGATACCGGCGAGGCCGGCGAGCGCGAGATAGCCGAGCCAGCGGAACCAGCGCCGGGTCCACATATCGCGCAGCCATGCGAGGACGGCGTTGCTGTCGCGGCGCAGGCGCAAGCGGAAATCGGGCGGACTGTCGGCGGCCATAGGGTCCCGCCTCTAAAGCCTCGGTCACCGAAAGGGAAGCATGCTTGCGGCGAGGCGGACGACTAAGCCCTTCCCGTCAGCTCTTGCAGCGACGAACGCAGCATCGACGCGGCTTGTCTGCGGACCTCACCCGCCGAAACGCGATCCTCTTCGTACAGCATCGCGTCGGCAGCGAAGCCGAGTTCGACCGCGAGGCGGAGCCGCGACCATAGCTTTTCGCGGCCGGTCCCCGCGATATCGGGCAGGCAGGCGTCGGTCAGCCGGTCGGTCACATGGCGGTGCGATTCGAGCCGGATGTGAACCAGTTGCGGCGAGGCGTGCAGCGCGCGAAGGATCCATATCGCACCGGGTTCGGCCGCCGTAACCGCCGCATTTTCGGCGAGCAGGTCGCCGATATGATCGGCCATGCCGGCGATCCCGCCCGGCGCGTGGCGTGCCAGCCACGCTTCGAGCACCGCGTTCTGGCGGTCCATCAGCCGCCGCCCCAGCGCCTCCAGCACCGCATATTTATCGCCGAAATAGCGATAGAGTGCAGGCGGGGTCAGCCCGGCACGTGCCGCGATCATATTGGTCGAAATGCGATCGACCCCCACCTCGGCCAGCAATTCGCCCGCAACGTCGAGCAGCCGTTCGCGCGTCTGTCGCGCGCGATCCTGCTGCGGCGGGCGGCGGACGGCGAGCGTCACCGGGCGCGGCCGCGCGCGCCGACCGGCCAGATATCGACGAGCGTATCGCCCGCGACGACATGGTAGCTGTCATAGAGATTCACCGTCGGGTCGCAGTGCGGGACGGTCAGGCTGACCGGGTCGCCAGGCTCGAGCTGCTTGCCGATATCGGGTGCGATCAGGGCCGCATGCTCGTCGCCCATGAAGGCGAAAAAGGCCGTTTCCGGCCCGCCGCGTCGAACCGCCGCGACGCCGCCGTCGGTCGATAGCGACTTGAACCCGGCGTCGATGGTGACGAGGCCGCTGTGGTTCGCGCTGACCACACGCGCATCGACGCCCAGCGACACCTCGAACGGCGCCGCGCCATCGCCGGTCAGGTCACAGTCGAGATATTGCTTGTCCATGAAGACGTAGCTGCCCGCCTGCAATTCGGTGAAGACCCCGAGGTCGAGGTCGATGCGGTGCGTCCCGGTGCCCGATCCGGTAACGATAGCGGGCGCGAAACCGGCTTCGGCCAGCGCCGCGATCACCCCCTGCAAATAGGCGGTGCGTTCGACGATCGCCGCGCGGCGTTCGGCATAATCCTCGATATGCTGCTGCGATCCGCAATAAAACTGCACGCCGCGATAGGCGAGGCTCGGCGCAGCGGCGATCGTTCGGGCGAGCGCAACCGCCGCTTCGGCCGACGCAACCCCGGTGCGCGCGATCCCGGGATCGATATCGATGATCACGTCGAGCGTCGCTCCTGCCGCTGCCAGCGCCGCGTCGATCCGGCGAGCGACGCCGGGGTGGTCGACCACCGCCATCAATCCGACGGCCGTTTTGGCGAGCTTCGCCAGACGGTCGATCGCCGCGGGCGCGGCGACGGGCGAGGTGATGAGGAGGCCCGTCACGCCCCCTGCGGCCAGCACCTCGGCCTCGCCGATCTTGGCACAGCAGACGCCGACCGCCCCCGCCGCGAGCTGGCGATGCGCGATATCGACACTCTTGTGCGTCTTGGCATGCGGGCGGAGCGCAACGCCATGCCCGGCGGCGAGCGACGCCATCGCCGCGATATTGCGGTCGAGCGCCTCGATATCGAGGACGAGCACGGGCGTGTTGAGGTCGGCGCGCGAGCCCTGCCGGCCAATCAGATGCTCGTGCAATTCACGGTCGGTCGTCATGCGAACAGCGCCTCCAGATGCGGGTTGAGGAACTTGCCGTGCGGGTCGGCGGCGCGGCGCACCGCGCGATAGCGCGCCGCCATCGGGTAAAGCGCCGCGACGTCGGCGCGGCCGAGCGTATGGCGCTTCGCCCAGTGCGGCCGCCCACCCGCGCCGCGAAAGATGGCTTCGGCGTCGGCGAACAGGCCAGCCCAGGGCATTTTGGCATATTGATGCATCGAAATCGCGGCGACGGGGCCCGCGTTCATCGGGCTCATCCAGATATCGTCGGCGGCGACGACGCGATATTCGAAGGGGAAGGTGACGGGCAGGCGTTTCTTGCGGATCCAGCCGACGACCTCATCCAGCGTCTCTATCCCCACGTCGCGCGACATTTCATATTCCATCTCCTCGAAGCGGATCGTCCGGTCGGACGGAAAGATGCTGTGCGCGGGACCGCGGCGGTGGCTCGCAAGGCCACTTTTCATCATCAATCGCTGGAGGAAGGGGGTGAGGAACGGCAGGCGCGCGGCGACGTCGAGGATGCGGCGAAAGCTCGTCTCTTCCATATCGGTCGTTTGCCGCGGCGGGTCGCAGGGATCGCAGGGGTCGAGCGTCTTCAGGATCACCTGCTCGCTGTGCGGGAAAAACCAGAATTCGACGTGGCGGTGCTGCCGGGTCAGCTCCTCATAGCTTTCGCGAATCTCGGCCCAGCGGCGCTTTTCGATCCGCTCGGCAAGGTGGAAGGCGGGGACGACCGCGACCTCGATCTCGGTCGCGATCCCGAACAGACCGAGCGACAGGCGCTGCGCTTGGTAGAGGTCCGCGTTGGTGTCGGCGTCGCACCAATGCGCCTCGCCATCGGCGCCGACCAGCCGAAAGCCCCGCGCGAAGGTCGACAGCGAGCCAAGATCCGCGCCCGTGCCGTGCGTGCCTGTCGCCATCGCGCCCGCGAGCGACTGCGGGTTGACATCGCCCTGGTTCGCGATCGCGAGCCCCTCCTCCCACAAGGCGGCGGTGAGCCGCTTGATCGACCAGCCGGCAGGGATGCGGGCGGTTTGCCGGTCGGCGGCAACGCGGATCGTGCCCGCCAGATCGTCGAGGCTGACGATCAGTTCGTCCGATTCGCACAGCGGCATGAAGCTGTGCCCGGCGCCGGCGACGCGAAGCCGGTGGGCGCTCCGCACGAGCATCGCGAGTTCGTCCTCGCTTTGCGGACGCGCGATTTGCGCAGCCGCGGTGACGCTGCCCGACCAGTTGCTCCAAGCCATGCCTCTTCTCCCGAAACCCGCCCGGCAAAGCTGTTCGCGCAAGAAAAGTTAGTCAAGACTATATTATTGGAAGAGCGGCGGCTTTCGACCGATTGCGGACACTGTTTCTTCGTCATCCCGGACTTGATCCGGGATCCATCGCGGCGTCGAGGTCATGGGCCCCGGATCAAGTCCGGGGTGACGAGGGGGCGGAACCGACGGCCGCTTTCCACCCCTAAGCCGATGCCCGCAAAAGGCCTTTCCTACATTATCCGGCTGTGTCAGCCTTCGTCTCGGCTCCGTCGACCGATAGGAAAAAGCGGCCGCTCGCGGCACCCGCAACGGCGGACCGTGCTGGGGTGCGCGACGCACAAGGCTGAATTTTCCTGAACTTTGCCCATGTCACGCGTCGCATACGCGAGCCGGGCTAGCGTGCCGCGATCTGCCGCGCGAAATGGACCTGCACCGCGTCGCGTACCCCGCGCGCGACCTTTTTACGGCCAGCCTCCGACGCGAGGAATTCGGCGTCCTCCTTGTTCGAGATGAAGCCCGTTTCGAACAACACCGATGGCGTATCGGGCGCCTTGAGCACGATGAACGAGGCGAAGCGGTGCGCACTCGTGCGGAATTTCACGCCGTCGGACGCTTCGCGCTGGAGCAGTCGGGCGAAATCGGATGCGACATTCATCGTCTCACGCTGGGTCAGGTCGAGCAGGATTGCCGATACATCGCCGCTGTGCGCGCCGAGGTCGACACCATTGATGATATTCGCCTTGTTCTCGCGCGCCGCGAGCCGCGCGGCTTCGCGATCGGACGCGACTTCGGACAGGGTATAGATCGACGCGCCGCTCGCCGCCTGATTTTCCGCTGCGTCGGCGTGGACCGAGATGAACAGGTCGGCCTTGAGCCGCCGCGCGATGCCGTAGCGTTCCTCGAGCACGAGGAACCGGTCGTCGCTGCGCGTCAGGGCAACGCGCACGCGGCCCGAGGCGATAAGATCGTCGCGGATGGCGCGGGCGAGCGCGAGCGTGATGTCCTTTTCGCGCTTGCCGCTGTGCGGGCTGATCGCGCCGGGATCGTGCCCGCCGTGCCCCGCATCAATCACGACGAGCGGCAGGCGATCATTGTCCGGTCCTTCGATGCGCGGAAGCGCGACCGCGGGCTTGGGTTTGCCGATCGGCACCGTCACGCTGTAGCGCTTTTCGGGCGGCTTGGCGCGAAAGCCCGCGGGCGGCCGCAAGATGGTGCGCGGACTGCGCGAGGCGCGTTCGAATTCGCCCGCCGACACCGGACGCAGCTGGAACGTCAGGCTGCGCCCGTCGGCCGCGAAGCGCGCGTCCGAAACCACCGCCGGCTGAGCGAGGTCGAGGACGATCCGTGCCGTATCGGGGGTCGTCTGTCCCTGCCGCACCGCCCGGACAACGCCGCCCCCCGCCGCCTGCCGCCCGACCTGCGCGCCCGCGATATCGAGCGCGATACGGTCGGGACCCGCGAGAATGAAGGAGGAGGCCCCCGCGACCAGATCGTCGAAGCGCAGCGTGATTTCCGAATCGCCGATTTCGACCGCGCCGATCTGCCCCGCCAGCGCCGCCGCGGGATTCGCCATCATGGCCATCAGGACGAAGAGCGGGCCCATGACGCTTCTATGCCGCCAGCGCGCGGCGATGGTCCAGTGCTTATTCGAAAACATGAGGCCCCCGGCGGCAGGATGTCGTGAACCAAGCATTAGCCATCGGGTGTCAAACCCCGGTCAATCGGCAAGGTTAACCGGTGATTCAGCACGATCGGCGGCGTCGGCATAATTGCAACACCGCACGGCGATCCTATCTTTGTACGGCGGTTGTGGTTGCCGTCGGGACATGCCGATGCTAGCACGCCTTCACTGACGGTGTCGTTCCCGGTGCCGTCCGGCCTTTTGAGGGGAAGGCCTGCTCCGCAAATTTGCGGAACATGGCCGCCTTGGCGCCGGACATACGGGGAAGGACATATCTGCCGCCAGTCCACCCGGTTGACCGGACAGTCGGGGCGTTCGCTTG
>NZ_LNSA01000036.1 GCF_001468465.1 Sphingopyxis sp. H115 | reverse complement strand
GGGCGGGAGAGGGCGATATTCTTTGTCATAGTGAACGAGGAACGAGCGTGACGCCCGTTGCGCTGCTCAAATATTCCCATTTCCGCGACGAGCCGTGGCGCCGCGGCGACTGGGCGAAGATTTTGCGGTCATCAGCCGCAGCACCGCCGCGTTACGCCGCTGCCGGCTGGTCCTGTCCAAGCGTCGCTGCGGTCGCTGCGGAAATTGCAGCGCCGATCAGCGTCATGTCACCTCCCAGCCGCTCATCGAGCAAGTCATCTCGTAGCGGAGCCAACTCGGCCATCAACGGCATGGACAGGGAAAGGCGGAGTGTACCGGCGATCCGCCCGTCGGACATCCGGCGCGTCTTGACCGGCTGGCCGAGACGAATTTCCTGACCAAGCCAGTGGCGCGAATGGCGGGCGATAAGACCATGCACGAGCCTGGCTGCATCGAAATCGCATTCCGGCCAGCGCGCGGACAGGTCGAGCGTGCGGAGCGTTCCACTCGCAAGGCACGACACGCCGCCCACGCCCGGCACTTCGGCAAGTTCCAATCGTCTGACCAAGCCCATGACGTGGTGACTGAAGCGGGCGCTCACTTCGTCGATCCGGCCGGCGGGTAGGGCGGCGAAGCGTTCCATCTCGATCAGCGCCGCCTCGAGGCGGAGTAGCAAGCCAAAGTTCCCCCGCACATCGAGGCAGTCGGCGCCGGGCCAGTCGCTGGGCCATTCGGCGCGAATGGCAAGACGGCCAAGCCCGGGGGGTAGCGGCATGGCACTGTCGCGCAGACGGCCCGGCACGAGCGCGAAGCCGCTGAACGGCGGCCCGCCCGCAAATTTCGACCCGGTCATCAGGACGATGCAGCCGAGTTCGAGGTAGCGGCGCACGGTCGCCGGCGTGATGCGGAGCTGACAGGCGTCGACGACGACGGTCATGGCGTCGCCATGGGCTGAAACAAGCCGTTCGACCTCGGCAAGCGCAGGAAGGGTTAGGCCGGATTTCGACCCATGGACAACGTGGACGACGGAGCGGCGTCCACCCGCCTTCGCTTGCTCGACGTGGGACGAAAGTTCCGCTGCAATTTTAGCCGACGTGCGCGGGAGGCCGCTTTCGTCCCGGACCGCGACATCGATCAGTTCAATGCCGTCAAAAGCGGGGTCGATCACGGCTTGCGCGATGACACGGGCGCCGGTCGCGGTTTCCTCGGAAAAAAAGCGACCCGCCGCGCTATATACGCACCCGCTCCCGACTTCGTCGCGGCCGAGCAGGACTGCAGTGATCGGTCGCCCGTCGCGTGCCGCTGCAAGACCGACATATTCGAGATCGGTCCCCGAAGCGGCGAAAACGATTGCCGAATCTTCGCAGAGCCCGAAATAGGCGGCGAGGCCAGCGCGGATCGCATCGAGACCGTTCGTATAGTCGGCGGCGGACATCGGATAGTCGAGCCGGTTGCGCCATCGACAGACGAGTTGTTCGAAGGCGTGGCTTGAAATACTGCTAATCGTGGACGAGCCATAAGCAAGCGCGTCGCTTGGGGCCGCGCTCGCATAATATTGGTTGCGCCCTTGCTTGTCGAGCTGGATGCGGCGGTCGCCACCGCTCACAAGAACTTCGAGAAGACGGGCGCAACGTCCCTTCCTATCGGGCCAAGTTCGATCCGTATCGTTAATTTCCAGGTGCATGCGCGCGTCCGAGCTAAAAGGGTCTGCGGGGACCTACCGGAGCGAAATGACAGAGATTTGGCATTTTGCTTTCAGTCCCGTCATGGAAGGGTCATCGCGATGCAATCTTCGCGTGGTGATGTGGTCCCATGCGAACCACCGACCTTTCACCCACTAAGCTCCCGGATCGGCTGCGGGATACGCAGCGGCTGCTTTTTGTCGCCAAGCACGCGAAATGGACGGGGGGACTCCATTCCGAAGACGGCAATCACGCGCTCTATCATCGCGAAACCCGCGAGATACTCGAGAGATTGGGGATGCCGATTGTCATCGCCGACACCTATGCGGAGCTATTCGCCCGCCCGGACGCCGATTTCGTCTTTCCGCTCCTGAATCGCGGGGGATTCTTCAACTCGGAAATGTTGCTGCCCTTGCTCTGCAACCGGCTCGGCCTTCCTTATGTCGGCGCGTCGCCGATTGTGCGCGGCCTGTCGGACGATAAGCATCTGACCAAGCTGGAAGCGGCGGCACGCGGCATCCCGACCGCGCCGTGGACGGTGTTTCGCCGTGGCGCACCGGTCGACGTTTCGCGCTGCCCGCCCGCGCGCCGCTGGGTGATCAAGCCGAACAACAGCTCGGCTTCGTGGGGCCTGCGCGACGCGCACAGTCGGGTCGAACTTGCGCAGGCGGTCGAGGGTGTTCATGCGCTAGATCATGACGCGATCGTCGAACCCTTTGTTGAGGGCAGCGATGTCGAAGTGCCCGTCATCACATGCCGCGGCGAGCCCGCGATGCTGCCGATGATGATCTTTGAACAGGCAGACCCCAGCCATCTCAGAACCTATCAGGAAAAGCGCGATCTGGTCGATCGCAGCCAGAAATATAGCCTCAAGCTTTTCGACGACCCTGAAATTTCGGCGCGGCTGACCGAATATACGCGTGAATTGGCCGAAATATTCCGGCCGTTCGACTATGGCCGTTTCGAGTTCCGCGTAGACTTTTCGACGGGAGAAATTCGGCTGCTTGAGATCAATCTCAACTGCAACCTCTGGTCCGAAAAGGTGTTTGGGCGCGCTGCGGTGGCGGCCGGTTTTACCCAGGCGGACTTGATCGAGACGATCGTCGCAGAGAGCATGATCCGCCAACTCGTCGGTTTCGCGCGGAGGGATGCGGCATGAGCGGTTCGATCCTGATCCTTGCCGGTCGCCGCCCCGGCGCGGTCGACGCGCTTGCCGCGGAGCACGGGGTCGGCGACAAATGCCTCGTCCCTGTCGCCGGACGGCCGATGATCGCGCATGTTCTCGAAAGCGCAGCCGACAGTTCGGTCGCGGAGGTGTTCGTGTCGACTCACCACGCCGCGCTGCTCGACGATCTGAACGATCCGGTGATCGACCTGCTCGGGCGTCGTCTGATCGTGGTTCCCGCCGCCGACAACCTGGCGGACTCCGTTCTGGCGGTCGCCCGCGTAGCTGGCTTTCCTCTGCTCGTCACGACCGCCGACAACTGTCTTCTGACTCCCGCGACGATCGCCGAGATCGGCGAGGAAGCGGAACGGCTGGGTGTGGGGGCGGGGGTGGCGCTAGCGCGACGCGAAGATATCCTTGCGGTTCATCCCGAAGGACAGCGGCGGTTCTACGAATTTTCGGACGTTGCGGTGTCGAACTGCAATGCCTATTGGATCGCCCATCCTGCGGCATTGCGCGCGGTGGAGGCGTTTCGCGGCGGCGGGCAGTTCGTCAAGAAGCCGCTGCGGGTCTTGCACGCTTTCGGGCTCCTCAACCTGCTTCGCTTCCGTTTCGGTCTCGGACCGATCCACCATGTCTTTCGCCGTCTTTCCCGCCGGCTGAAAGTCGACATCGCCCCGTTGCTGGTCAGCGACGGGGCGACGGCGATCGATGTCGATAACGAGCGGTCGCTCCGCGTTACCGAGGCGCTGATGGCGCGCCGCGATATGGTCAGTCGGCGATCCAGTTCCCGTGAAAGCCAGGGGGAACGCGATGCGGCAGGTGAACGACGGCTTGCGGTGACCCGGTAAAGTCGTCGGCGTTGAGGATGACGAGCGCGGTCGTTTCATCGTTCATGTCGACGACGAGGCCAATCAGCCAGCCATCATCCTCCGCGCTGTCTTCGCTGCGCGGAACGAACACGAACTCGCCGGGATGGCGGCCAGGGCCGAAATCGTGGATCGCGGTCGTCCCCTTGTCGAGATCGTGCTTGAACAGCCGCGTCTCGGCGAGCGCCCATTCGGACGAGGCGCCGTCGGGGATCGCGACCGAATAGGCGTAACGATAGGGCTTCGTCGTCAGCCGCTCGTCATAGCGCGGGAATTCCTGCGCATGGTCGTGGATGACGGTGCGCGTCGTCGTGCCGGCCACCGGATCGATCGTCCAGCGTTCCATGCGCGACTTTTCGCTGTCGGGACCGCGTTTCGACCGCGCAAACATCGTCTCGTGCGCCACGACGTCGACGATCACCTTGCCGTCCGCGGTTTCATAGGCGTTGGCGGGGTGGAAGACATAGCAGGGCTCGACCGGCACCCAGACGATGCTGTCGCCGTTGCCCTTCCTGGGGAGGAGGCCGACGCGTGCCGGATGTGCGTCATTCCATGCATAGGGAAAACGATAGCCGGCGAGCAGCATTTTCATCGAGAAGGTCACGGGCAGGTCGAATATGAGCACGTGGTTTTCGGTGATCGCGCAGTCGTGGATCGAGGGGCCGTCGCTGACCGCAATTGGTTCCTCGCGCACGACATGGGCGTCCTTGTCGAGGACGACATGCCAGACCTTGTTCGGTTCGTCACCGCGATAGGTGATCGCGTGCATCTCGTCGGTGGCGGGGTCGTGATGCGGGTGCGCTGTATAGCCGCCGGCCAGCGTGCCGTCGAAGGGGTTGTGCGCGATCGTCTCGAGCTCATAGCCAAGTTCGACGGGCTTGCCGCCTGCTTCGACGATCGCGAACGTGCGGCCTGCAAGGCCGACGACATTGGTGTTCGGCGCGTCGTTGGTGGCGTGACGCGGGCCCGGGGGGATGTCTTCGCCGAGCGCCTCGCACGCTTCGGCGCCGCGGACCCAGCGGTTACGGTACCAGTCGGCCTTGCCGCCCTCGATCCGGATACCGTGCACCATACCGGCGCCGGTGAACCAGTGATAGCTGGCGGGATCGGGCGCGACGGCGGGGTTGGGGCCGTTGCGCAGGTAGCGGCCGGTTAAGGTGGCGGGGATCTCGCCCTCTACGCGCAGTTCCTCCAACGTGACCTCTTCGGTCATCGGTTTGTGGATGCCCGTAAGGAAGGGATGCGCGTCGGTGGGGCGGGGGAGGCGCTTGCGGTTAAAGTCGGCGAGCTTGACGATGCCTTTGGTGACGGCGCCGCGGATGAGGGTTTCGACGTTGCTTGCCATGGCGATGCTCCTTACGGAAGTTGGCTAAGGTGCCGCGTGGCGTGGGGTTGCGCCAGCGACTCGATATGTTTACAGTGACAACATATGGCAAGCAAAGATAACAGTGTCAACATAAAAGGCGAGCGCGCGAAGGCGTCAGGCGCCTACCATCATGGCGACCTGCGCGCGGCGGTGATCGCGGCGGGGTTGAAGCGGCTCGAAGCGGGCGACGGCGGCGAACTGGGGCTGCGCGCGCTGGCGCGCGACGTCGGGGTCAGCGCGACCGCCCTGTACCGCCATTTCCCCGACAAGGAGGCGCTGCTCGACGCGCTCGCCGACGAGGGGCTGCGGCGATTGGGCGCGTTGCAGGCGCAGGCCTGGTTGAAGGCCGGCGGCGGCATTGCTGGGTTCAAGGCGACCGGCACTGCTTATGTCCGCTTCGCACACGACGAACCGGCGCTCTTCCGCCTGAGTTTCACGCGCCAGATGCCGGATCGCAAGGAAGGCGGCGACGGCGGCGAGGTCGCCTATAACCTGCTCCGCGCCGGCGTCGGCGAGGCGCTTCCCGGCGTCAAGGATCCAGACACGGCGGCGCTCCACGCCTGGTCGCTGGTCCACGGCCTGGCGATGCTTGTGCTCGACAGGCGGATCGAATGGGACGAGGGGAAGGTAGCGGAAGTTGTCGGCTTGACCTTCGGCGGGGTCGGTTGAGCCTGTTGGCGCGGCACCTGCAAACATTATTAGCGGTTTATTTTTCTGTTTTCGGTTAGCTGGTGCCATGACCCGGTCGCTATCCCCCAGAGTCGAAGCGGTCTTTTGGTTCCTGCTGACTGCGGTGGGATATTTCCTGCTGGCAAGCGTGTCGCTCTATGCCACCAAGGGCGAAGACAATATCGCCGCCGTCTGGCCGTCCAGCGGATATTTTCTCGCCCTGTTATTGCTGATGCCCGCGCGCGCGCGGATTCCCGGTTTCGCCGGCATGGCGGCAGCAAGCCTGGGAGCGAACCTGTTGGGCGGCACTCCGCCCTGGATTTGCGTCGCATTCACTCTGTCTAACGGCTGCGAAGCGGCGCTGGCGCTGTGGTTGCTACGCCGCCGCGAAACGGGCGAATTGTCGTTCATGGTCCCGCGATCGGTTGCCAATTTCTGCTATGCTGCGTTTATTTCGAGCGTTGCGAGTGCCAGCCTCGCGTGGCTGTTGACCGGTAACGGGGCCGATTTCTTCATATCCTGGCTGACAACGGTGCTGCTCGGCATGCTGATCGTGACCCCGCCAATCGTTATGCTCGCGCGGATGGTCGGCGCCAATATGTTCACCAATGCCCCGAACGGCATGAGCCTGGAGGCAACCGCGATTCTGACGGTCGCCGGCCTCGTCACCATATTGGCCTTTTCGCAGTCGCAATTCCCCGCAACCTTCCTGCCCTGCATCGCGGTCGTCGCCGCCGCATACCGGCTCGGCCCCTTTGGCGCGGCGGCGGGAATGCTGATCGTCACGATCACCGCGTCGTTGCTGACCGGGCAGGGCTTTGGTCCGATCGCGGCGATCGAGGGCGAGCAGAAGATCCGCGTCTTTTTCCTGCAATTCTATCTGCTGGCGCTGCTGTTCACGACGCTGCCGCTCGCCGCGATGCTGATCGTTCGCCAGCGTCTGGCGAAACGGCTGGAACAGAGCAACCGATGGCTGCTGCAGGCCGAAGCGGCGGCGCTGGTCGGCCATTGGCGCGTCGACCTGGTCCACTGGACGATCCAATGGTCGGATCAGGCCTATCGCATTCACGGGCTGGAACTCGGCAGCCCGGTCGACGTCAATTACAGCGTCAAGCAATATGTCGCCGAGGACGCTGCCGAAGTGCGACGGATATTGGAGCACGCGGTCCAGACGGGCGAACCCTTTGAGTTCCAGGGGCGCATCCGGCGCGCCGATGGCGAGATCCGCCACATCAAATCGCACGGATCGATCGAAATCGACCGGAGTGGGCGCACGGTCGGCATCTTCGGCACCGTACAGGACGTCACCGAGACGGTCGAAAATGCCCGGATATTGGAGGCGGCGCGCAGCGCGGCCGAACGGATCGCCAACACCGACATGCTGACCGGGCTGCCGAACCGGCGGCACACGCTGGCCTTCCTCGAAAAGGCGCTGGCGGGCGCGCGCGAGCATGGCGCCCCGCTGGCGGTCGCGATCTTCGACATCGATCATTTCAAGCTGATCAACGACACGCACGGCCATGCGACGGGGGACAAGGTGATCCAGCGCGTCGCGCAGCGCGCCAAGGCGGCGCTGCGCGACGAGGATATGGTCGGCCGGATCGGCGGCGAGGAATTTGTCTGCATCCTCCAGCGATCGAGCGCCCAGTCGGCCGAGATCATCGCCGAACGGGTGCGCAAGGCGGTCGAAACCGGAACGGCGGCCGAAGATGCCATCCCCGACGCGACGATCAGCGTCGGGCTGGCGGTTTTCGACGGCGAGCTCGATATCGAGGAATTGTTGCATCGCGCCGACCAGGCGCTTTATGCCGCCAAGCGCGAAGGAAGGAACCGGCTGCGCAAGGCGGCTTAGGTGGTTCGTTGACGTTCGAATGGGTCAGGCCCTCTCCTCCAGGGGGGGGGGGCACGAAACTTGCGAACTTGTTCGCCTATCGGCCTTGCGCAGGGCCGATGGGCGCCACCCCAACTCCTGCGCTGAAGAGAAGGGGCTTTAGGGAAGCAACCGAACGCCAAATGCCATATTCGATGTTGGCCCTAAAAAGCTTTTTGCTGTCATAAGCGCGCGCGCTGCCGAGCCCCTTACCTTGCTCCCTCGTAGCAGCTGTGCGATAGGCGCCGACCCCCCAGCCGGGACCGATCACCCACAGGATTATGTCATGGACAGCAACCAGACCGCGAGCGCGCTCGGGCTCGATTTCGGCACCACCAACACCGTCGTAGCGCTGGCCGACGGGAGCGGCGACACGCAGCTCGTCGAATTTGCCGGCGAAGCGGCGACCGGTGCGGTGTTCCGGTCGGCACTCTGCTTCTGGGAAGAAGAACGCGCGTGGCAGGGCGTCGCGCACGAGGCGGGGCCATGGGCGATCGCCGAATATCTCCGGTCGCCGCTCGACAGCCGCTTCGTGCAGTCGTTCAAGAGCGTCGCGGCGAGCCCGTCGTTCGAGCGCGCGATGATCTTCAACAAGCCGTACCGCTTTGAGGATATGGGGCGGCTGTTACTGCAGCGGCTGGTCGCGCATGCCGGGGGGCGGCTCGATACGCGGCCGCCGCGGGTGATCGTCGGCCGCCCCGTGGAATATGCCGGCGCGCGACCCGACGCGGCGCTGGCGCGGCAACGCTACGACCTGATGCTCGAAGCGTTCGGTGCCGAAATCCATTATGTGCACGAACCGCTGGGAGCGGCGCACAGCTATGCCTCGCGGCTGACCGAGCCCGCGACGATCCTTGTCGCCGACTTCGGCGGCGGTACCACCGACTTTTCGATCGTCCGCGTCGCCGCGCCGGGAAGTGCGCGCCGCTGCGTCCCGCTCGCATCGTCGGGGATCAGCATCGCCGGCGACCGGTTCGATTATCGCATCGTCGACAGGCTGGTGCTGCCGCTGCTGGGCAAGGGCGGCACCTATCGCTCGTTCGACAAGCTGCTCGAAATTCCCGGCGGCTATTTCGCCGATTTCGCTGACTGGTCGCGCCTTGCACTGATGCGCAATCACCGTACGCTGGGCGAATTGCGGCGGCTGCAGCGCGATGCGGTCGATCCCGAGCCGATCGGGCGCATGATCGCGCTGATCGAGCATGAACAGGGTTTTCCGCTCTATGACGCGGTCGGGCGGCTCAAGCGCGCCCTGTCGGGCGCCGACCATGCCGAATTTACTTTTGCGGGCGATGGCGTCGACATCCGGGCCGACGTGCGCCGCGCCGATTTCGAACGCTGGATCGCGGACGACCTGCGCCGCATCGAAACCGCGATGGATGCCGCGCTGGCGCGGGCGGGCGTCGCGTCAGATGCCATTGACCGCATCTTCCTGACCGGCGGTTCGTCGCTGATCCCAGCGATCCGTGCGCTCTTCGATCGCCGCTTCGGCGCCGATCGGATCGCAACCGGGGGCGAACTGACGTCGATCGCGCATGGCCTTGCCTTGATCGGCGAAGAGTCCGATCCAGCCGAATGGGCCGCATGATGACAGGGGGGAATAACGCAATGACGGGCGAGGGCAAGTGAAGGCGCGCGAACTGATCGATACGGCGACCGTGCCCGGCGGCGGCGAGCTTCGTCTGTTCCGGCGCGGCGGCGACTTCATCATCGCGATCGGCGGCAACGAATTGATGAGTAGCCGGATGAGCGGGTCCGAAGAGGCATTGGCCGCGATGAGCTGTGCGCGTCTGGCGGGACGCAAGGCGCCACATCTGCTGATCGGGGGATATGGCATGGGCTTTACCCTGCGCGCCGCGCTCGCCGAGCTCGGGCCCGATGCGAAGATCACGGTGGCCGAGCTGGTTCCCGGCATCATCGACTGGGCGCGCGGGCCGATGGCCGAGCTGGCGGCGGGCGCCCTCGACGACCCGCGGGTCGAACTGGTCGTCGGCGACGTCGCGACGGTGATTGCCGATGGTCGCGGGCGATATGACGCGATCCTCCTCGACGTCGACAATGGCCCCGATGCGTTGACGCATGAGGCCAATGACCGGCTCTACTCGGCCGCCGGCCTTGCGGCGGCAAAGGCGGCGCTGACGCGCGGCGGCATATTGGCGATCTGGTCGGCGGCGCCCGATGCGCGCTTTACGCGGCGGCTGGCGGCGGCGGGATTCCGGGTCGACGAAGTCGGCGTTCGCGCGCGGAGCAACGGCAAGGGTGCGCGGCACGTCATCTGGTTTGCCACGGCGGGGTAAAGGCAGGTTTTGTTGCGGCGATCCCAAGCCGACTTCTTAACAGCAACTCAAGGTTTCCGTCATAGGCTGCCTAATTCGGGGGCGACCAGCTTGGACTACGACGGCAAAATCATATGGTATAGCTTCCAGCGGCTTTCGCGGGGAGACCAGTCGTGTCTTGCGCAGATGCTGGCCGAGCCCGGCGGTCAACAGCTGACGGCGTCCAAATCGGCTCATAGCGAATTCTACCATGTCCTGCACTCGTTCGGCATGGCCGAGCCCGGCACGATCGATGAAGGCTTGAGCGCGTTAGGAATGGAGGCGTGGGTGCTCACCGAGCACGGCCATCAGGCCATTCGTGTGTATCTGGCGCAGGGCTTTGCCAAGGCGGACATCGTTGCCGGAGAAGGGAAATCGGTGCGCGGGATCGCCCTTCGCTTCCTGTCGGGTTACGCTCCCGTGCAGTTGGCAGGCGGATTGCTGGCCTATTTTCTGACCCGGGCAGGCTTCGACATCTCAGGCACCGCAACCTTCAATCTGGCGTTGCTGACGATCCTTTCCTGCCACGCAGGTGTACGGTGTGCCCTGCCGGCGCGGCGACCAACAGGCGGATTGGCTCTCATCCAGCGTCTCGAACAGCTGAGGTATATCGATCAACGCCGTGGCCTGTACGCCTATGGCATTGTGATCGCGGCATTCGCCTTTCACTTGCCGGTCGCGATCGCGCACGATGTCATGCTGGGCGGGTTGACCCAGATGGCTTTGGTCAGAGCTCTCTTTTCCGCAGCAATTGCCGGGCTGTGGGCCTATTTTGCCCTGCCGCACCAACTGGAACGCGTATTCCGCAAAACGCGCAAGGGTGCCGGTCTGCCCGATCATGCCGAAGAGGAGGAAGAGGCAGAACCATTGCCGCTGTAACGGTCGCGAAACCGTCAGAGGATTTCGTGCACCCGGTCCTGCGGGCGGCAGAGGCGGACGCCCTTGTCGGTTTCGACGAACGGCCGTTCGACATAGGCGGGATTTGCCGCCATCGCGGCGACGATTTCGTCCTCGCCGGCGCCCTTGAGGCCGCGTTCGTCCGCGTCGGTGCCGCGCAGGCGCAGCGCGTCGCGCGCGGTGAGGCCCGCGTCGGCGAAGAGCTGGCGCAGCTTGTCGGCGCTGTAAGGGCTTTTGAGATATTCGACGACGGTCAGCGCGACGCCGGGCGCCTCCTGAAGGATCGCCAGTGTCTTGCGCGAGGTGCCGCAAGCGGGATTGTGCCAGATGGTTGCTTTCATGCGATGGGTCCTAACGCAGCCTTACCGCGGCGTAAACGCGCTATTCATGGCATATATGGCACATCTTCCCGCATGAAGGGGAACCACCGGCTTGCCTTTCGCGGCCCGAATACGACTTATGCAAAGTCGAGGGACCGCCAAAGGGCGGCCATTGCGGGGTTGCTACTCAAGTGAATGAATTGATCGATCGCAGGGCGTTGTTGGCGGGGCTTGCAGGCGCGGGGGCACTGGCTGCCGCGCCCGCGCGCGCGCAACTGCCCGACTGGATCCGACAGCCGGCGGCGCCCTTGCCGCCGCCGGTCGACTATGTCGCCGTCGCGAAAAAGCAGCTCGCTATGCAGGGCCGCAATATCCCGCAGAGCGACCGCGTCGGTGTCGTCGATTTCGGCCTGCCGTCGTCGCGGCCGCGCTTTGCGTTGGTCGATCTGGTCGCGGGCAAGGTCGATATGTTCCCGGTGACGCACGGGCGCGGGTCGGACCCGCAGCATGACGGCTGGCTCAAGAGCTTTTCGAACCGCGTCGGTAGCCTCGCGACCTCGCGCGGGGCCTATCGCACCAGCGATTATTATTGGGGCGCCAACGGGTCGTCGATGCGGCTTGCCGGGCTGGAACCCGACAATTATTCGGCCGACGTGCGCGCGATCGTCGTGCATGGCGCCTGGTACGCCGAGCCGGCGCTGATCGCGACGCAGGGCAAGCTGGGGCGGAGCGAAGGCTGTTTCGTGTTCGGCGAAGAGCTGCTGCCGATGATCCTCTACAAGCTGGGACCGGGGCGATTGCTGTTCGCCGACCGGCTGAGCGAACCGCAACCGATGCCCGCGCCGTTCCAGCTGCCGCCCGCCGATCCGTTGCCGGGCATGGAAAACCTGCGCCGCGCGAGCAGTATCAGCGGGGCGTTGCCCAAGACGGCGGACTGATAATTCGCCCGCGGTTATGAGATACTCAGCGTCCGCTTCAAGCCGTTAGCCGATGCTCAATAAATCCCGCTTGTCTCCGGCGTCGTAACGCGCGCCGTCGTGACCGTCGGCACGACGGCGGGCGGCGTCGGCGCGACGATCGTCGCGGTGGGACGGCCGGGCTTGGCGAAGCTCGCCACGACGGGCGCGTCGCGGCCATAGATGTCGGCGAGCTTCTTTACGCCGCCCTTGCCGTCGGGAACGACGGTCCAATAGGCGACATAGACGGGGAAGGGCTGGTCGAAGCCGAAGCGCGTCGTCTTGCCGCTCGCGATCGCCTCGCCGAATTCCTCGGGGCTTTTGCCCGCGAACATCACCGCCATCAGGCCCGAGAAATGCAGCGCGCGCTCGGTGCGGATGCAGCCATGGCTGAATGCGCGTGCGGCGGCGTTGAACGCGCCCTTCGACGGCGTGTCGTGAAGATAAATGGCATGCTCGTTGAGCATCTCCATCTTCATCACACCCAGTGCATTGTTGGCGCCGGGCTGCTGCACGACCGACAGCGTCTTGCCGCTGCCCGTCCAGGTATAGCCCTGCGCGCGCGCGGAGGCGGGATTGCGCGCGATCGTCGCGCCGATGCCTTCATTGATGATGCTGCGCGGCAGCGTCCAGGTCGGGTTGACGATGATCCCGGTCGCCATCGGGTTCAATTGCGGCGTCGGGGTTGCATTCTTGCCAACGACGGCCTTGTGCGTCGCGATGATCGTGCCGCCGTGGACGACGCGGGTCAGATATTCGGGGACGTTGCTGACGACATAGCGTTCGCCAAGGTTGCGCGGCATCCAGCGCCAGCGTTCCATGTTGACGCGGATCGCATTGGCTTCGGCCGGCGTCTTCGCTTTGGCGAGCGAGGCCTTGAGGGCCGCAAAATCGGGGTGCACGGGATCGAGCGTCGCCAGCGTCTCGCTTACCGTTCCGGCGCCGAGCGCGCCGGCGAGGAGCGACAGCAAAGGTTCGCTGTCGGCGTCGCTGTCGACCATGAACCATTGTTTGCGCGCGGCATTGGGCGTGCGGCCGTCGCGCAGATGCGTCGCGAGCAGCAGGAAGGTGTCGGTCGCGACCTGGTCGAGCCGGGCCTGGTCCTCGCTCATGATCGCCGCGGCGAGGGCGTCGGGATTATAATCCTTGGCGAACAGCCCTTCGGCGTCGATGCCTTCGATCGACACGAGAAGCGCCTCGGCATTCCGTTTCGACCAGCTCGGCAAATTCGCTTCGGCGGCGGTTTCGACGACGGGTGCATCGTCCTTCACCTTGTCAGGCTGAAGGATGACCGAATCTTCCTTGACCGCCGTCTGTGCCAGGGCAGGTGCCGCGAGCAAGCTCAGCGGGAGAAGAAGCGCGGTGGCGGGTCGCGCCGAAAAGAGAAAGTTTTTGACCATGGCTAGAGCCCATAGCCAAAAACCAACCGCAGCGAAAGTGAGCTGCCGCACAGTTCGGCGCAAGAAGAGGCGTCAGGCTTTCGCCTCGTCATCCTGCCGCGCGAGCCATTCCTCGAGCCATTTGATCGTATAGTCGCCGTGGATAACGTCGGGATCGGCGAGCAGCGCCTGATGGAGCGGGATGTTCGTCTTGACCCCGCCGATCACCATCTCCTCGAGTGCACGGCGCATCCGCATCATACAGCTTTCGCGGCTGCGGCCATAGACGATCAGCTTGCCGATCATGCTGTCGTAGTAGGGTGGGATCGAATAGCCGGCGTAGAGCCCGCTATCGACGCGCACATGCATCCCGCCTGCGGCGTGATAGCTCGTCACCTTGCCCGGCGAGGGCAGGAAGTTGCGTGGATCCTCGGCATTGATGCGGCATTCCATCGAATGGCCGCGGAATTCGAGGTCTTCCTGTTTCACCGACAGGCCCGCGCCGCCGGCGATGCGGATCTGTTCGCGGACGAGGTCAAAGCCGGTGATCATCTCGGTCACGGGATGCTCAACCTGGATGCGCGTATTCATCTCGATGAAGAAGAATTCGCCATTTTCCCAGAGGAACTCGATCGTGCCGGCGCCGCGATAGCCCATCTTTGCCATCGCGTCGGCGCAGATGCCGCCCATGCGCGCGCGTTCCTCGGCCGAGATGATCGGCGAGGGGGCCTCTTCGAGCACCTTCTGGTGGCGGCGCTGGAGCGAGCAGTCGCGCTCGCCCAGATGGATGGCATTGCCCTGGCCGTCGCCGAACACCTGAAATTCGATGTGGCGCGGGTTGCCGAGATATTTTTCCATGTAGACGGTCGGATCGCCAAAGGCGGCCGCCGCCTCGGATGAGGCCTGTCCCATCAGGCTTTCGAGGCTGTCCTCGTCGGGAACGACTTTCATCCCGCGCCCGCCGCCGCCCGAGGCGGCCTTGATGAGCACCGGATAGCCGATTTCCTTCGCGAGCTTCTTCGTCTCTTCGCCATAGGTTACCGCGCCGGGCGAGCCCGGAACGACCGGAAGCCCCAGCGCAACCGCGGTGCGCTTGGCCTCGACCTTGTCGCCCATCGTGCGGATATGCTCGGGCTTCGGGCCGACGAAGATCATGTCATGCGCTTCGATAATCTCTGCGAAGCGTTCGTTTTCGGAGAGGAAGCCGTAGCCGGGGTGGATCGCGTCGGCGCCGGTGATCTCGGCCGCCGAGATGATGGCGGGAATATTGAGATAGCTGTCCTTGGCCGCCGGCGGTCCGATGCACACCGCCTCGTCGGCGAGGCGGACGTGCATCGCGTCGGTATCGGCGGTCGAATGGACCGCGACCGTCCTGATACCCATTTCATGGCACGCGCGGTGGATGCGCAGCGCGATCTCGCCGCGGTTGGCGATCAGGAGCTTTTCAATGGCCATCGTCGATTCAGCCGATGGTGAACAGCGCCTGGTCGAACTCGACCGGCTGGCTGTTTTCGACATGTACGGCCTTCAGCGTGCCCGCGGCGGGCGCGACGATCGGGTTCATGACCTTCATCGCCTCGATGATCAGAATCGTATCGCCGGCCTTTACCGCCGATCCGATTGCCGCGAAATTGGGCGCGCCGGGTTCGGGGGCGAGATAGACAGTGCCGACCATCGGCGACTTGACGGCGTCGGCGAAGCTGTCAGCGGCGGGCGGCGCTGCGGCAGGCGCGGCGACCGGAGCGACCGACGCTGCGGCGGCAGGCGCCGCTACGGGCGCCGGCGCAAAGGCGGCGGGCGCGGCGGCGGTCAGCGTGCGCGCGACGCGGACCTTGCGGTCGCCGTCCTCGACCTCGATTTCGCTGAGCTGCGTGTCGTCGAGCAGCTCGGCGAGTGCGCGCACGAACGCCGGATCGATGTTGATGCCATTGTCTTTATGGTCACCCATGAGAATTTTCCTGTTGTTGCGGCGTCGTTGGTCGAACGCCTGACCCCGTTTTTTGATGCGCCCTATTGTCAGAGACGGGCGGCGGCGTCCAGCGCCAGCGTGTAGCTGTCCGCGCCGTGGCCGGCAAAATGCTGTACGGCCGCCATGCCGACATAGCTCAGGTGCCGGAACGCTTCGCGTTTCATCGGGTCCGACAAATGGACCTCGATCACCGGAACCTTGATTGATTTGATCGCGTCGTGGATCGCGATCGAGGTGTGCGTGTAACCGCCGGCATTGAGCAGCACCGCCTTCGCGCCGGCGATATAGGCTTCGTGCAGCCAGTCGATCAGCACGCCTTCGTGATTGGTCTGGCGGCATTCGACGCGGAGGCCCAGTGTGGCGGCCTGTGCCTCGAGCCGCGCATGGATGTCGTTCAGCGTATCGGTCCCGTAAATCTCCGGCTCGCGCGTGCCGAGCAAGTTGAGGTTCGGGCCGGAGAGGACAAAGACGGTCGGAAGTTCGGGCAAGGCGCGGGCTTTCGGTTGCGGCGAGGCTCGCTCCCCCTATATGGGCTGCTCGGCAAAAGGCAAAGCGAGGCGGATTTCTTGATCTCGGTCATTCTCAACGGCGAACCCCGGCAGGTGCGCGAGGGCAGCATCGCCGATCTGGTCGCGTCGTTAGGTCTCGACGTGAAGAAGGTCGCGGTCGAGCGCAACCGCGCAATCGTTCCCCGCTCGACCCTTGCCGATGTCGCGCTCGCCGAAGGCGACGCGCTGGAAATCGTTCATTTCGTGGGAGGCGGTTGAGTTGTCAGCAGACCAATGGAGTGTCGCCGGACGGACGTTCTCGTCACGGCTGATCGTCGGCACCGGCAAATACAAGGATTTCGAACAGAACGCGGCTGCCGTCGAAGCCTCGGGCGCGGAGATCGTCACCGTCGCGGTGCGCCGCGTCAATGTATCCGATCCGACGGCGCCGATGCTGACCGACTTTATCGATCCCAAGAAGATCACCTATCTGCCGAACACCGCGGGCTGCTTTAACGCCGACGATGCGATCCGCACGCTGCGGCTGGCGCGCGAGGCGGGGGGCTGGGACCTCGTCAAGCTGGAAGTGCTGGGCGAGGCGAAGACGCTGTATCCCAACATGCGCGAGACACTGGAGGCGACCGAAGTCCTCGCCAAGGAAGGCTTCTTGCCGATGGTTTACTGCGTCGACGATCCGATCGCCGCGAAACAGCTTGAGGATGCGGGCGCGGTAGCGATTATGCCGCTCGGCGCACCGATCGGATCGGGGCTGGGCATCCAGAATCGCGTTACGATTCGCCTGATCGTCGAGGGTGCGTCGGTGCCGGTGCTTGTCGATGCGGGGGTCGGTACCGCGAGTGACGCAGCGGTAGCGATGGAGCTGGGTTGCGACGGCGTGCTGATGAATACCGCGATCGCCGAGGCGAAGGACCCGATCCTGATGGCGCGCGCTATGAAGCGCGCGGTCGAGGCGGGGCGTGACGCTTACCTCGCGGGGCGCATGGGGCTGCGCAAATATGCCGACCCGTCGAGCCCGCTCGCGGGGCTGATCTGACCGACAAGCTGGAGCGGCGTTTGTCCGGCCTGATAGCCGGGCATCCGGCAATTGCATCGATCCTGCGCCGGTGGGACGAGATTGCGCTGCCCGACGCATGGCTGACCGGCAGCATCGTCGCGCAGGCCCGGTGGAACGAGCATTTCGGGTTCGACCCGCATCACGGGATCGCCGACGCCGACATCGTCTATTTCGACGCCGACGACTTGTCGGCCGAAGCTGAAGAGCGGACCGAATTGCGGATCGCGGCGCTGTTCGCCGACCTGCCGGTGCGGGTCGACGTCAAGAACCAGGCGCGCGTGCATCTGTGGTACGCTGCCAAATTCGGCTATGCCATCATACCCTATCGGTCGGTGCCCGACGCGATCGGCACTTATCCCACGACCGCTGCGGCGATCGGATTGCGCCGGCCAACGGATCTCGAGATGATTGCGCCCTTCGGGCTGGCCGACCTGCTGCGCCCCGTTGTGCGGGCCAATGCGACGCAAATCACCGAATCCTATTATGAAATGAAGGTCGCGCGGTGGCGGCGGCATTTGCCCGAACTCGAAATCCTGCCATGGAGGGAAGCGGTTTCGCGCCGTTAGCTCCCGTTCGTCGATCAAGGTCACGCCCATGAAAATCGCAACCATCCTCGCCGCCGCCCTGCTGCTCGTCCCGGCGGCCGCGACCGCCCAGCCAGTGTTCGACAGCCATGTCCATCTGTGGAACGGCGAAAAGTCGCTTGGCGAATATGAGGCGCAGGTGAAGGCGGCGGGGCTGACGGTCAGCGGGCTTGGCGTGATGTGGTTCGGCGGTCCGAACCAAGCGCGCGCGGGCAATCCCGCCGATATCAGGGCGCGCAACGATGCGCTGATCGCGCTGGCCGCGAAGCAGGCGGGCGTCGTGCCGATCGCAACGGTGCATCCCTATGACGGCGCGGCGGCGCTCGACGAGTTGCAACGCGTCGCGGGGCGCGGGGTCAGGTTGCTGAAGATTCACCCGCACACCCAGCGTTTCGACCCCGCCGATCCGCGTGTGCTGACGCTCGTCAAGCGCGCGGGCGAACTCGGCGTCATCGTCGTGATGGACAATGCGAATATTGTCCCCGGCGGCGACAGCGAAAAAATGTTCAACCTCGCGCTGGCCGCACCCAAGACAAAATTCGTCTTCGCCCATATGGGCGGGCTGAACTTTCGCTTCTGGAACATCCTCAAAATGGCGCGCACCGCCGAAGGATTGTTCGGCGACAATATCTATTTCGATATTTCGGCGACGGTGACGCTGGCAGCCGACGCGCCGATCGAGGACGAGTTCGTCTGGACGATGCGGAACGTCGGAATCGATCATGTGCTGCTCGGCTCCGACTATCCGCAATTTTCGCTGGCGCAGACGCTCGAGGCTCTGGAGCGGCTCGACCTTACTCCCGAGGAGGAAGCGAAGATACGCCAGGGCAATGCGGCCCGCCTGTTCGGCGTAAAGCGTTAGCCGACTGTCCTTTCTCCTGAACGCTTTGTCCCGTCGGCCGGAACGCCGTCGCGGGCTCGCCCGTTGCTGGAGCAGAGGCGCTCCCCTCCGCCTCGCAAATCCTAAGGAGAATCCCCATGGGTGAACTGACCGAAAAAGCGAAAGGCATTGCCAACGAAGCCGTCGGCAACACCAAGCAGGCAATCGGCAAGGCGACCGACAACGAACGGCTGCGCGCCGAAGGCGAAGCGCAGGAGCGCAAGGGCGAGGCCCAGAATCTCAAGGGCAAGGTCCAAGGCGCGCTCGGCGACAAGATCTGACCCCTCGCTTGCCTTCCAAGGCAAGAAGAAGGCCCCGGGATTCCCTCTCCCCGGGGCCTTTTCACTTTGTGGCGATTGGCTTATTTGCCGCCGGAAGCGACGAGATCGACGTCGGTCATGCCGCCGTCGCGGCGCATGAAGAGTACATAGGCAAGATCGCCCTTGGTGCCGCCGAGCATGTGCTCGCTGCCGTTGACCCGGTGATCGCTGGTGTAGCCTGCGCGGACCGCCATCGTGTGATAATAGTCGAGCACCGCCTGCATCGACGCCGCCGTCTGGAAATTGACGACGCGGATGTTGCATTTGCCGCCGGCCACGCCGGCCGCCTCGCGCAGCGTGGCGCGCGGGTAGATTTTGAACGCGGCGGGGAGGCGATCGGCCCATGCGTTGCCATAGGTCAGCTTGGCATCGCAGCTGCCCTTTTGCTGTTCGCGGGCAAGTGCGCCGATCGTGACGGGACGTTTCTGGGCATCGCAGCCATCGCACCCGGCCTCGAACGGTAGCGCCTTGGGCGCGGTAAGCAATTTGCCGGCCGCCTGAGCGGCCGCTGCTTCGGCCGCGGTTGCCGCCTTGCCCCCGGCGACGCCGGGAACTCCGCCATCGACGGGCCTGTTGCCCGGGCCGACGGCATTCTGGTTCGACTGGCCGGTGAGCTTGGGGTCGACCATGATCTTGTCTTCGAGCGAGCCCTTGATCGCCGGATCGGCGCCCGCGAGTCCGTCGTCGAGCGGCGCCAGTTCGGCCTTGGCATTCGGATTGTCCCGGCAGCCGGCGAGCGGCGCCGCCGCCATCAGCAATCCGGCAACAAGCCATTTTCCGCGCAACATCATCGCTAACACTCCCTTAATCCTTTACCGGGAATGCCCGATTTTGGTCAAAAAGGCCCAAATAAAATGCGTTAACGGGCAGTGGTTTATCAACCGAAAACTGTCTCGGAGCGAGACGCTTTGGGGGCGCAGCGGATCAGGCGCGAGGTTTCGACCGCCGCCTGACGATGGATCACGGCCTCGCGATAGACGGGGTCGGTGACCATTTCCATGAAGGCGGCGCTGTTCGGATATTCGGCGATGAAGACCGCGTCCCAATGTTCACCGGCCGGTCCGATCACCATCGCTTCCATCGTGCCCGTCCAGATGACACGGCCGCCGACGCGCGCGAAAATCGGGCCACTGCCCGCGCCGTAATGGCGATAGGCCTCGGCGCCGGTCAGGCCTGCGCCGGCGAGCGGGTGGCCATCGGGGTAGGTCGCCCGCTCCCGAAAGCGGACAAGATTGAACATGTGGATGACCGTGTCGCGCGGAAGCGCCTTGAACGCGTCGAACTGGGCGCGCTCGGGGTCGATATGACGGTCTGTCATGGCAAAAACTCCTTGCGCTTGACCCGCCAGGCGTCGGCGCTCTGCGTCCAGGCGTCAACGGGGGCATCTTCGAACGGCGCAGGCAGGCGCGTCGGTCCGCTGTTCGTCGCGCCGAGCCGCTTGGCAAGCGCTTGCGAGCGCGTGTTCGCGGGGTCGATACTGTGCATCAGTTCGGGCCACTTCAGAAATTCGACCGCGAAGTCGCAGGCCGCGACGCTACCCTCGAGCGCATATCCTTTTCCGGCAAATTTGGCGCGCACGCCATAACCTATCTCGGGGGCCGGCCAGCCCTCGGGTTCCCAGGGGCCGAGGCGCCCGACCCACTCGCCGGTCGCGCGCTCGATAACGGAAAACATGGAAAAGCCACGAATATGCCAGGCACCGGCTAGCGTGCACCACATGCGCCAGGCTGACGAGCGCGGGCAAGTGCCGCCGATGAAGCGCATCGTTTCTTCCTCGGCGCACATTTCGGCGAAGCCGTCGAAATCCTCGGTGGCCGGCGGGCGCAGGATGAGCCGCTCGGTGACGAGCAGGGGGCCATTCAACATTTGTGTCTCTCCCGCAGCAATTGACCCATGCTTTTGCGGCAAGAGGGTGGTCAGGGCAAGGGCGCACGCTTGAGGGCACCGGCTTTGAAACCGGTGCCCTCTCCATCAGCGCGTACGGGCGGAGGGGTCTCAACCCGCACTCGAGACGGTTTCTGTCTCTTTAGCGGCAGCGATATTTGTCGCGGTCGATCTCGCGACCGAGCAGCGCGCCACCCGCGGCACCGAGCACCGTGCCGAGCAGCTTGTCGCCGCTGCCGGCGATTTCGTGGCCGGCGAGGCCGCCGACTGCGCCGCCGATCAGAAGGCCGGTCGTGCCATTGTCCTTCTTGCAGCGATAACGGCCATCATTGTCGCGCCAGATACGCGTGTTGCGATTGATGCGCTCGTCACGGGCGTAATAGCGGCGATCCTTGTGCTTGCGATAAAAGTCCGACGACTGTTCGAGCCCATGGTAACCTGGCGCCTTCGCGGCGGTAGTCACGCCAGCGTGGAGCGGAGTGGTGCCGAGGACGCTGGCGGCGACGAACGCGCCCATCAGGCCTTTGGTGAAGATACGCATAACAAATCCTTTCCTGGTTCCGCGCTCCGCCCCTTGGCAGGCTCGGGCGCTTCGAGGAGAAAACGAGCCGGCTCCCGATCGCGTTGCATGAACGCTGGGCAACAAGATGAAGTGAGCGCATCCATCGACGAACCGAAAGGCTCTTGCCGCATCGCAGGCGGCATGCGAGAACCCTATTCATGCTCAATATCGGATCGCTCATCATCGGCGCCATCGCCTTGGTTTTGGCCGTTTTTGCGTTCATTCCGCTGCTCGGCTGGGCGAACTGGGTTATCATTCCTTTCGCCGTCATCGGGCTCGCGCTTGGCGCGATGTCGGACAAGACGAGCGGGCGGAACCTCAATATCGTCGTCATCGTCATCGGCGTCGTCCGCCTGATGCTCGGCGGCGGCATCATCTGACCCCTTAGAAGTCGAGCGCCATGGCACAGACACCGGCCCGCGCAGGGACCAATCAGGGCGGGCTGCCCTATGCGCTGGCCGCCTATGGCATCTGGGGCTTCGTCCCGCTCTTCTTCAAGTTGCTGAGCAGTGTCCCGCCAGTCGAGGTGCTGGCGCAGCGGATCGTCTGGTCGCTGCCGCTCTGTTTCCTGATCATGCTCTTTCGTCGACAGATCGGCGAATATCTGGCGGCGCTGAGGGACTGGCGGACACTGCGGCTGCTCATCGTCAGTGCGGTGCTGATCGCGGTCAACTGGCTGGTCTATATCTATTCGATCTTCACCGACCATGTGCTCGCGGCGAGCCTCGGCTATTATCTCAATCCGCTCGTGAACGTGATGCTCGGTATGATCTTCCTCGGCGAACGTTTGTCGCGGCTGCAACTGCTGGCGGTGGTGATCGCGGGCGTTGGGGTTGCGATCCTGCTCGCCGGCGCGCTCGATACGCTGTGGATCAGCCTGACGCTCGCCTTCTCGTTCGGCATCTATGGCCTGATCCGGAAAGTCGTGCCGGTGGGGTCGCTGCCCGGGCTGTCGGTCGAGACGACGGTGTTGCTGTTGCCGTCGCTTGCGGTGTCGGCCTGGTATCTGTGGGCGGGCGACGGGCGCGGCTTCGGATCAGAGGGATCGGTCAGCTTGCTGCTGATGGCCGGGGGCGTCGTCACCGCGGTGCCGCTGCTGCTCTTTGCCACTGCCGCGCGGCGGATGAGCTATGCCGCGCTCGGCTTTGTCCAGTTCCTCGCGCCGACGCTTCAGTTCTTTTTGAGCCTGTTCGTTTTCCACGAGCCCCTGAAACCAGCGCAGCTCGCCTGCTTTATCCTGATCTGGGCGAGCATCGCGGTGTTCAGTTTCGACATGCTGCGCAAGATGCGCGCCGAGCGGATGATCGAGGTGGCATAGGCGGCGCCTCTTTCCTTCTCGTCCTGCCGAACCTGGTCCGGCATCCTTGGTCGCCGTCGCCGCATGGACCCCGGATCAAGTCCGGGGTGACGAAGGAAGCTAAACCAGCCGCCAGCCCAGCGTTTCGCCGGCGTGGAAGGGGACGACCTCGCCGATGCGGTCGGGGACGAGCGTATCGCCGCGTTCCAGGGTCACCGTGCCCTCGTTGAGCGGCAGGCCGTAGAAGCGCGGGCCATGTTCGCTGGCGAAGCCTTCGAAATGGGCCAGCGCATCATCCTCGTCGAACGCCTTGATGTAGCTTTCGAGCGCGTAAGGTGCGTTGAAGATACCCGCGCAGCCGCAGGATGCCTCCTTCGTATGCACCGCGTGCGGCGCGCTGTCGGTGCCGAGGAAGAATTTGGGCGAGCCCGAGGTTGCGGCCGCCCGCACCGCGAGCCGGTGATGCTCACGCTTCGCGACGGGCAGGCAATAGGCGTGCGGGCGAATGCCGCCGACGAGCATCGCGTTACGGTTGATGTGGAGATGCTGCGGGGTGATCGTCGCGGCGACGTTGGCGGGCGCGTCGGCGACGAACTGGGCAGCCTCGGCGGTGGTGATATGTTCGAAGACGATCTTGAGTGCCGGAACCGCGCGGACGAGCGGTTCGAGCGTGCGTTCGATGAACACCGCTTCGCGGTCGAAAATGTCCACATCATGGTCGGTGACCTCGCCGTGGATCAGGAGCGGCATACCGATTTCCTGCATCCTTTCCAGAACGCCCATGATGTTTGCGACGTCGGTAACGCCGTGCGCGCTTCCGGTGGTCGCGTGCGCGGGGTAGAGTTTGGCGGCGGTGAAGACGCCCTCTTCATGGCCGCGCGCCATCTCGTCGGGGTCGCTGTTATCGGTGAGATAGGCGACGATCAGCGGGGTGAAGTCTAGCCCGGCGGGCACCGCGGCGTTGATGCGGTTGCGATACGCCCGGCCTTCGTCGGCGGTGGTCACCGGCGGCGACAGGTTGGGCATGACGATCGCGCGCGCGAACTGGCGCGCGGTATATTGCGCGACATGGTCGAGCATCGCGCCGTCGCGCAGGTGAACATGCCAGTCGTCGGGGCGGCGGATCGTCAGGCGGTCGGTCATGTCAGACTCATCAACTTGCGGGTTGGTTTTGGCTGCCGGGTCCCTAGATTATCGCCATGGCTAATACCACCCTTCACGACCGCGCGCTCATCCGTCTCTCGGGGGAGGACGTCCGCGGTTTCCTGCAAGGGCTCGTCACCAACGACACGTCGGGCAATCTGCCGGTTTGGGCGGCGCTGCTCACTGCGCAGGGCAAGGCGCTGTTCGACTTCCTGATCTGGGCGGACGAGGAGGACGTGCTGATCGATTGCGAGCGCGGTGCGGCGGAGGCGCTGGTGAAGCGCCTGACCTTATATCGTCTGCGCCGCGCGGTCACGATCGCGTTGGAGCCCGAGCTGGCGATCCATTGGGCGCCCGGCGGCGATCTGGGTGTCGTCGATCCGCGGCTGCCCGAACTCGGCCAGCGCTGGCTTGCGCCCGCCGGCGAAGGCGAGGGAGCCGACGCCGCTTGGCGCGCGCACCGGCTCGCGCTGGGCGTCGCCGAAGGCCGCGCCGAACTTGGCGACGGGACGACGTTGTGGCTCGAATGCAATGCGGCTGAATTGAACGGGGTCAGCTTTACCAAGGGCTGTTACGTTGGGCAGGAAAATACCGCGCGGATGAACTGGCGGCAGAAGGTGAACCGGCGCCTCGTCGTGGTACCGATCGCCGAGGCCGACGAAAAAAGGCAGGTCATTGCCTATCCTGAGCTTGGCTGGTCGGTCGAGCATCGGCGGACCGAGGCGATCGATCCCGCTACCGCCCCGGCGTGGATGCGCGAGGGGCTCGCCGCCGGTTCATGACAGATGCAGCTTTTGCTGCTAGGGTCGTAACCCATTCATTGCACGTTCGAGGTCAAGTCCAGAAGGGACGTCGAGATGGGTCCTGACCATAGATCGCGCGGCATGCGCGCTATGCCGATTTCGTTGGCGCTCGTCGCCATTCTCGCAGCCCCCGTTGCTGCAATCGCGGCGCCGGCGTCGCTGTTGCCGACCGCGCCCGAGGCTTCGTCGCCCCCCTCACAACTTGTTCCGCTCGCAGTGGATTCGGCGTGGACGCCGCGCTTTGCGGCGGCAGCCGACGAATTGGTCGCGGCGCTCCGTTCGCGCGACGAGGCGGCGTGGGCACCCTTGCTCGGCGGGCAATGGCTGTCTGCCGCCGACCGCGTGCGCGTCGAAAATCTTCTCGGCGATCGTCACAGTCCGTTCCGGCGCGCGCTTTTCTCCAAAGGCTTCACGCACCGCGCGATCCTCGGCTGGCGCGCCCCTGCATCGCTGAGCGCCGACGAACGTGCCGCGATCGAAGCAGGAAAGGAGGCCGAGGCGATCGTCTGCTGGTCGGCGGGCGGTGACGGCACGGGGCCTTGGCCGGCGACTGCAACCGAGGCCGACAACCGCCCGGGGCGTTCCTATGCCTGCGCGCGGATCGTTTATTCGATCCGTGGGACGACTTCGGCCTGGCGGGCTTTCATCGAACAGGCCCCGGCTTAACCAATAACCAACCTGTGTTTGCGAAAAGGCGCCGCATGATGGGGCGTTTTCTTGGCTTGGCCGCGGTGATCGCGGTGGCGTCGATCGGGATGGCGGGGATCGCCGGACGGTCGGCCAGCGATGCGCGCGCGTCGGCCGAAAACGCCGACGACGCCCACAGCAACTGGACGACGCAGCGCGGCAGGCGCGGCGGATGGTCGTCCGAACCATCGCCGGCGTCCCGATCATCGGGCGGGGAGGTGAGGCTCGGCCGGTCCGGCGACTCGCATTTTTACGCCGATGCGGAAATCGATGGCACGAACGTCCGCATGATGGTCGACAGCGGCGCGTCGATCATCGCACTCACCCGCCGCGATGCCGAAGCGATCGGGATCGACGTCGACGACCTGCCGGTCAGCGGGATGGCGCGCACTGCGGGCGGCGACGTGCCGATGCGGACGGTCATGCTCGACAGCGTCGAAGTCGACGGGCTCGAAGTGCGGCAGGTGCAGGCCGCGGTCGTCGACGCCGACATGGGTGTGTCGCTGCTTGGCCAAAGCTTCCTCTCGAAACTCGACGCGGTGAATGTTGAGGGCGATACGATGACGCTGCGCTGAGGCGGCGCAGACTTGCCAAAGCGGGCCAATTTCCCCACATCGAGCGCCATGAACGCTCCCACCCCCCCGATGCGCGCGGCGATCGTGCCGGTTACCGCTTTCCAGCAGAATTGCACCTTGCTGTGGTGCACCGCGACGAACAAGGCTGCATTTGTCGATCCCGGCGGCGACCTGCCCAAGCTGAAGGAAGCGGTCAAGCAGACCGGCGTTGAGGTCGAGAAGATCCTCGTCACCCATGGGCATATGGATCATTGCGGACAGGCGGGGATGCTGGCGAAAGAGCTGGGCGTGCCGATCGAGGGGCCGCACGAGGACGACCGGTTCTGGATCGAAGCCTTTGCTGAGGATGGCGCGCGTTTCGGCATGGTCGGCGAATCCTTCGAGCCCGACCGCTGGCTGGTCGACGGCGACACGGTGACCGTCGGCAATCTGGAGATCGACGTCATCCATTGCCCGGGGCACACGCCGGGGCATGTCGTCTTTCATCACGCGCCGTCGAAGCTGGCGATTGTCGGCGACGTGATCTTTCAGGGCTCGATCGGGCGCACCGATTTCCCCCGCGGCAATCACCAGCAGCTGCTCGATTCGATCACGCAGAAGCTGTGGCCGCTCGGCGGCGACACTACCTTCCTCCCGGGGCACGGCGCTCACAGCAATTTCGCCCACGAACGGCGGACCAACCCGTTCGTGAGCGATATGGCGCTGGGCAGCTAGGATCAGCGCGGTTCGGCGGCTACCGTTTCGATTTCGGTCGTCGTGATGTTCGTCGGTGTCGTATAGACGATCGCGAGTGCGCCGAGGGCGAGGCCGAGCTGGGTGAGCATGGTGATGATCGTGCCGGCCATGCGGCCCCACATCATCCCGTCCATGCCCATCGCGTGCAGGATACGGCCGACGAGGTAAAGCGCGCCGACTCCCCACAGCCACATCGACGAGCCGAAGCCGAGTTCGACGAGCGCGAGCAGGATCAGGACAAAGGCCGTATTTTCGACGAAATTGCTATGCGCGCGCATGCGGCGCGTCAAAAGGTCATTGCCGCCATCGCCGATGAAGACCTTTTCCCTGGTCCGCACGCGGCCGACTCGGATCGAGAGCCACAGGTTGAGCAGCGCCGCGCCGGCGGCGATCGTCAGGCTGATCGGCAAGATTATCATGTTATGTCCCCCCCTATTGGCCGGCATTCCGGCAGTGCGAGAGATGTGGCAGCGCTGAGTGAGTAGGGCAAGCATGTGTAGCTCCGCACGGTGAGGGGAATGAAGTCGGCGCTATTCCTGCGCGCAATGGGCTTGCCTTTGCGGGCAAAAACGCTATAGCCGCGCCCGATCCGGCACCCGACACCATCTGGCGTTGAGGCACCTTCCGGCAGAAGATTTTCCCGCTCCATTCGGGCGGGAACAGGCTTCGGCTTGGCGGGCGGGCCAGTCATTTCCGGCGACGGGACTGACAAATCCGGGCAGCCGATTCGTGACACACTATTTGAGAATGCAGGAAAAATCATGGCCGTTCCCAAGCGAAAAACCTCGCCCTCGAAGCGCGGCATGCGTCGCAGCCACGACAGCCTGAAGGTCGAAGCCTTCCAGGAATGCCCGAACTGCGGCGAGCTGAAGCGCCCGCACAATCTTTGCAACGCCTGCGGCCATTATAACGGCCGCGAAGTGGTGTCGGTCGGCGCGTAAAATCAGGCCGGAGGGCATTAGATGGCACTGACACCGCGAATCGCAATCGATGCGATGGGCGGTGACGTCGGCGTGCGCGTGATGCTCGCCGGCGCTGCGATGGCGCGCCACCAGCATGATGGCCTCCGCTTCCTGCTCGTAGGCGACGAAGTACGGATCAAGGCGGCGCTCGAAAACCACCCCAATCTGCGCGCGGCGTCGGATATTCTCCACACCGACGGCGTGGTTTCGGGCGAGGACAAGCCCAGCCAGGCGATCCGCAAGGCCAAGAGCACCTCGATGGGGCTCGCAATCGACGCGGTAAAGCGCGGCGATGCGGGCGGCGCCGTGTCCGCGGGCAATACCGGCGCGCTGATGGCGATGGCGAAGCTGGCGCTGCGCACGATGCCCGGGATCGACCGGCCGGCGCTCGCCGCATTGTTGCCGACGCTCGGCGATAATGACGTCGTCATGCTCGACCTTGGCGCCAACACCGATTGCGACGCCAACAACCTCATCCAGTTCGCGGTCATGGGCGCAGCCTATGCGCGCACCGCGATGGGCCTCCAAAAGCCGCGCGTCGCGCTGCTGAATATCGGTACCGAAGAATTGAAGGGCACCGACGAGATCCGTGATGCCGCGGCGCGGCTGCGCGAGGCGCACGGGCTGCCGATGGAATTTGCCGGCTTCATCGAAGGCGATAAATTGTCGCGCGGCAATGTGGATGTCATCGTCCACGACGGTTTTTCGGGCAACATCGCATTGAAAACGATCGAGGGCACGGCGCGTTTCGTGACCGACCTGCTCCGCCGCGCCTTCACCAGCTCGACGCGGTCGAAGATCGGCTTCCTGATCTCGCGCCCCGCGACCGAGTTGCTGCGCCACCATCTCGACCCCAATAATCACAACGGCGCGGTGTTCCTTGGCCTCAACGGCGTGGTGCTCAAAAGCCATGGCAGCGCCGATGCGAAGGGGGTCGCCAATTGCGTCCACTTGTGCGCCGAGCTGATCGAAAAGGACATTACGCGCCAGGTGACCGAAGATCTTGCGAATTTCCGCAGTGGCGCAGCCGCATGACGCGCCGCGCGATTCTGGCCGGGACCGGATCGGCGCTGCCGCGCACGCGGGTGTCGAATGCGGAGCTCGCCGAGCGCGTCGATACCAGCGACGAATGGATCGTCGAGCGAACCGGCATCCGTTTCCGCCATATTGCCGAACCCGATGAAACGACAGCGACGCTTGGCGCTGATGCGGCGAAAGAGGCGCTTCAGGCCGCAGGGCTCCAGCCGGCGGATATCGGCCTGATCATCGTGGCGACGGCCACCCCAGACAATACATTTCCCGCCAGCGCGACCAAGGTGCAGGCGTTGATTGGTGCACCCGATTGCATCGCCTTCGACGTGGCCGCCGTTTGCTCCGGTTTCCTCTATGCGGTGTCGGTCGCCGACGCGATGCTGCGCACCGGCGCCGCGAGGCATGCGCTGGTGATCGGAAGCGAAACCTTCAGTCGTATCCTCGATTGGGAAGATCGAACGACCTGCGTGCTGTTCGGCGACGGCGCCGGTGCGGTCGTGCTGTCGGCAGAAGAGGTCGAGGACGATCGAGGCATCCTTGCGACGCGGCTTCACGCCGAAGGGCAATATTGCGACATGCTTTATGTCGATGGCGGGCCGTCGACGACCGGAACGGTCGGCCATGTCCGGATGCAGGGCCGCGAGGTGTTTCGTCATGCGGTCACCAACCTTGCCTCGGTGCTCGGTGAAGTGATGGCCGACGTCGGCCTGTCGGCCGAGCAGATCGACTGGGTCGTTCCCCACCAGGCGAACAAGCGGATCATCGACGCGACGGCCAAAAAGCTGGGCCTGCCCTCCGAACGCGTCGTGCTGACCGTGGACCAGCACGCCAATACATCGGCCGCGTCGGTGCCGCTCGCGCTCGATCTTGCAGTGCGCGACGGCCGCATCAAGCGCGGCGATCTGGTCGTGCTCGAAGCGATGGGCGGCGGCTTTACCTGGGGTGCGGCGGTGTTGCGGATATAGCCATCACCCCGGCGCATGAACTTCTCGCTCCATCCGTTTCAGTTTGGAGGATTAATTCGCATTTGTTACATAGATAAACGGGACTCGCGACGGTGGGGGCTGTCGGAGACCCGTTCGCTCATGTGCTTTACGAGGGGGAAGGGATCAACATGACTGCAGGGACGCTCACCCGGGCCGACATTGCGACGCGGATCAACCAGCAGATCGGCCTGTCGCGCAACGAATCAGCGACGATCGTCGAATCGATCCTGGATCATATGTCCGACGCGCTCGCAACCGGACAGAATGTGAAGATTTCGGGGTTCGGCACCTTTGTCCTGCGCGACAAGGCGCAGCGCATCGGCCGCAATCCCAAGACAGGTATCGAAGTGCCGATCCTGCCGCGCCGGGTCATGACCTTTCGCGCCAGCCAGACGATGCGTGGCCGCGTTGCCGGTAAATAGCCGGGGCTTTTCCCGTGAAGGGTCCTGACATGCCCGACGATGGCGGCAAGGCGTCCGGCGCCATGCTCGCCATCGGCGAACTCGCCGTCCGCATCGGCGTCCCGACGCACGTTCTGCGCTATTGGGAAACGCGCTTTCCCCAGTTGAAGCCGCTCCAGCGTTCGGGGCGCCGTCGCTATTACCGCGCCGAGGATGTCGCGCTGGCCGAGCAGATTCACGATCTGCTGCACGTGCGGGGTTTTACCGTCGAGGGTGCGCGCAAGGCGCTGTCGGATTCGGGCACGGGCGTCACGCAGGCGTCGCGGGCTTATCATGCTCCGGAGGAAGGGGGCGCACCGGCAAAAGGCATTGCTGCCGGGGTGCCCGTCGAAGCCTTGATCCGACTTCGCCAGCGGCTTGTCGCCGCGCTGGGTTAGGCCGCGTCCTTCAATCCTCGTCCATTGCCGGCGCTAGCGCCGGATCGAGGTCGCGCGGCCGGATGAAACCGACGAAGCGCGCCATGCCCGTGTCGAGATCGTGCCAATCGGCGATATCGAGCTCGAGGCGGGCGAGCGCCGAGGTCGGCAGCTTTTCCTCGACCCTGGCGCGAAGCATGTCTTCTTCGGTTTCGGGGACGAGCATGAGGATCAGATCCTCCAGCCCCGGATTATGACCCGAGATCAGGAGGTGCTGGGCGTCGCGGCCGGTGTCGCGGATAACGTCGATCAACGTCGCGGCGGAGGCGAGATAGATGCGGCGGTCCCAATGTGGTTCGAGGCTGTCGAGGCTGGCGGCAGGCTGGAAGATATCGAGCGTTTCGGTCACGCGCACCGCAGGCGAGGCGACGATGCGATCGACGGGTAGCTTCTGCCGCTTCAGCCATTGCCCGATCAATTCGGCGCCGCGCGCGCCGCGTTTGTTGATCGGCCGGTCGAAATCGCGTTCGACCTGCACGTCCCAACCCGATTTGGCGTGGCGCAAAATGGTCAGAGTTTTCAAAATCGCTCCCCGAACTGCCTTCGTCCCCTCAACCGGACGCTCTGTGCCGCAATCTTATGACGGTGAAAAGGCGGGATATGCGCTTTTTCGCTGTTCGACATTCGCCGCAGCGACATGATGGACCGCTTCGTCGAGCGGCAGGCGGCGGACCGGGGTGCCTTCGGGGAAGGCGCTGAGCAGCCGTGACGGAAAGCTGGGTGAGAGCATCACAAACTGTCCGAAATCGTCGGCGCGGCGGATCAGGCGGCCGAACGCCTGCCCGATACGCGCGCGGATGACCATGTCGTCATAGGCACTGCCGCCCTGCGCCGCGCGCCGCGCCGCGTGGAGGATCGTCGGGCGGGGCCAGGGAACGCCTTCCATCACGACGAGGCGCAGCGAGTCGCCGGGCACGTCGACGCCATCGCGCAGCGCATCGGTGCCGAGCAGCGAAGCATGGGGATCGGCGCGAAAGATATCGACGAGCGTGCCGGTGTCGAGCGGGTCGACATGTTGCGCATAGAGCGGCAGGCCAGCGCGCGCGAGGCGGTCGGCGATACGCGAATGGACGATGCGTAGGCGCCGGATCGCGCTGAACAGCCCCAATGCGCCGCCGCCCGATGCCTCGATCAGCCGACTGTACGCGCCAGCGAGCGCGGGAAGGTCGCCGCGCGCGATGTCGGTGACGATCAGCACTTCGGATTGGCGCGCATAATTGAACGGGCTCGGCACCGCGAAATGCTGGACGCCGCCGTCCAGGTGGCGTGCACCGGTGCGGATATCGGCGTCGGTCCAGCCGCCGCCGCCATGCCCGCCTCCGCGCAAGGTTGCTGAGGTGACGAGAACGCCCTGCGCGGGACGGTAAACGACCTCGGCGATCGGGCGCGCAGGGTCGAGCCAGTGACGATGGAGGCCGCAGTCAAATTCTCGCCCGTCGTACCGGCCGACCGCGAGCCAGTCGACAAAATCGGGGTCCGCGGGTCCGCCGACGCGCCCGAGCAGCGACAGCCAGCCGCCCAATGTGTCGATGCGGGTGCCGAGGCTGTGACGCGCGCCGTCGACGCGCGCGCGGGCCTGCCCGTCGAGCCAGTCGGGCGGATCCTCGATTAGCGCTTCGAGCCGTTTGCCGAGCGCCATCAATGGACGAAGCAGCGCCTCGATCGCATCGCTCGCGCTCGCGGCGGCGGTGACGAGTTCGGGGTCGGGGTCGGCAAGCTCGGTTTCGAGGCCGTAGCCGGTGTCGGCGGTGCGGCTGTCGATCCCGCGCGCATAGACCATGGCGCGGACGGCAACGAGCAGGCGTTCGATGGCGCCCCACGGCTCGTTTTCGGACAAGCGGCCGAGCCAGCCGTCGCCGGGCAGTTCGGCGGCAGCCGCGATCGCGGCCTGAATTGCCCTGTCGCCCGCCTCGTCATAGCTTGCGACATCGGCGAGCCGTGCGGCGAGCCCGCGGCGGCGTCCGCGCGACTTGCCCTCGGGACCGAGCACCCAGCGGCGGATCTCGACCGCTTCCTGTCCGGTGAGTGCTGCGGCGAACATGCTGTCGGCGGCGTCCCACAAATGATGGCCTTCGTCGAAGATCAGCCGCGTCGCGGGCGCGCCGCCGTCGCGGGGGCGCGCCGCTTGCACCATCGTCAGCGCATGATTGGCGATGACGATATCCGCCTGCGTCGCGGCGCGCGCCGAATGTTCAATGAAGCATTTGCGGAAATGCGGGCAGCCTGCATAGATGCACTCGCCGCGGCGGTCGGTGAGCGCGGTGGTTCCGTTGCGGCGGAAGAGCGCGGGCAACCAGCCGGGCAGGTCGCCGCCGATCATGTCGCCGTCGCGCGTATAGGCCGCCCAGCGCGCGACGAGCTGCGCGAGAATCGCAGCGCGCCCGGAAAAGCCGCCCTGCAGTGCGTCCTCCAGATTGAGCAGGCAGAGATAATTTTCGCGCCCCTTGCGCACGACGACCTTTTCACGGTGCGTGGCGGCGTCGGGGTAGAGCCGTTCGGTCTCGCGCGATAGCTGGCGTTGTAGCGCCTTGGTGAAGGTCGAGATGCAGACGCTGCCCGCCGACTGGTCGATCCACTGCTTTGCGGGGGCGAGATAGCCCAATGTCTTGCCGATGCCGGTCCCGGCCTCGGCGACGAGCATCTGCGGCGCGTCCTTGCGTTCGCGCGGTTCGAAGATCGTGGTGGTGGCGCGGGCATAATCCTGCTGGCCCGGCCGGCGTTCGGCGCCGTGGCCGGTGAGCCGGTCAAGGCGTGCCGTTACATCGTCGGGGTTGATCGTGACCTGACGCGGCGCTCCGCGCGGGGGCTGCTCTTCCCATTCGGGCAGCCGCGCGAAGAGCCAACGTTCGTTACCCTCGGGGACCGTCAGACGCGATTGGATGAGCGGTGACCAGGGCCAGCGTTGACGCGACAGCGCCTGGGCGCTGTGCCAGGCACCCTCGCGCTCGGGCCAGTCGGCATCGTCGAGGCTTGCGAGCATTGCAGTGGCCGCTCTGGGAAGGAAAGCGGCGATTTCCTCTTCGGCCTTTGGCGGGGCGAGTTCGATTACGCTCGCGATGCCAGCGGGCGTGGGGACGGCGAAACGCGCGGGATAGAGGAAGGCGAAGAGTTCGAGCAGGTCGAGCCCCGAGAGTTCAGGATAGCCAAGCCGGTCGCCGGTCAGCGTCGCGTTGAGAAGCAGGTGCGGGGTTGCCGCGACCGCGGCGATCGCCTCGCCGCGTCCGACGCGCTGGACGCGGCCGTACGTGTCGGCGATCCAGATACCGACGTGGCTCGCGTGGATCGCGGGAAGAGTGAGCGGGGCGGGCGCCATCGTTCCACGCTAGGGACAAAAGGCGAACGCGGCAAGGCGAACCCGATCCTTCCGATCGCTTCGCGACAGGGATGATCGAAAGTCAGCTCAGCCCGCGGCGTCCGAATACCGCCGGGCGGTTGCGGTGGAAAATCTGCGCGGGTTCGATCATCGCCGCGCCGCGTGCGTTCCCGAGGGCCTTGTACAGCGCGCCGTGCGTCAGTTCATAGGGGAAGCGCACGCCCATGCGGTCGAATTCGGACCACATGACGACGGCGTAGGTGACTTCGCCTGCATAGTGGATTTCGCAGCGCGAGCGCGCCGGCATGCTTGCCCCGTCGATCCGCGCGCCACCTTCGGACAGGTCGGTGATCCTGCCGTCGACGAAGCTCAGCACGCCGTTGACGGTGACGTCGATCGAGACCGGGGTGCGCTTGTGGCTGCGGGCCGTGGGGGTGCGGAAATTGTCCATGTACGGGATGCTATGCCGTCATGGTAAATATTCCGGTAACGATGTTGCGTCGCGCCGGGACAATTTTGCCTTTCGATTCGACCGCGCTTCCCGCTATGGGCGCTGCCATGACTGACCTGCATCTTCACTCTTCGCTGCGCGAACCCGCGCAAACGTCCAAGGCCTGGCCGTTCGAGGAAGCGCGCAAGCTGGTCAAACGCTATCCCGAAGGCAAGCCGGGCGGTGAAGCGGTGCTGTTCGAGACCGGCTATGGTCCCTCGGGGCTGCCGCATATCGGCACCTTCAATGAAGTGCTGCGCACGACCATGGTGCGCCGCGCCTATGAAGCGCTGACCGGCGGCGCGCCGACGCGGCTGGTTGCGTTCAGCGACGATATGGATGGACTGCGCAAGGTTCCCGACAATGTGCCGCAGCAGGATATGCTACGCGAGCATCTCGGCAAGCCACTGACCGCGATCCCCGATCCGTTCGGCAAGTATGAGAGTTTCGCACATCATAACAATGCGATGCTGCGCGAGTTTCTCGATCGTTTCGGCTTCGAATATGAATTCGTCAGCTCGACCGAGCAATATAAGGCGGGCGCGTTCGACGAGGCGCTGAAGAATGTCCTGCGCCATAACCAGGACATTCTCGACATCATGTTGCCGACGCTGCGCGCCGAGCGCGCCGCGACCTATTCGCCGATCCTGCCGGTGAGCCCCAAGTCGGGGATCGTGTTGCAGGTGCCGGTGACCGTCGTCGATGCCGACGCGGGGCTCGTATCGTTCGAGGATGAGGGCGAGACGATCACGCATTCGGTCCTAGGCGGCGGCGCGAAGCTGCAGTGGAAGGTCGATTGGGCGATGCGTTGGGTCGCGCTCGGCGTCGATTACGAGATGTATGGCAAGGACCTGACCGACAGCGGCGTCCAGTCGGGCAAGATTGCCAAGGCGCTTGGCGGGCGCAAGCCCGAGGGGCTGATCTACGAGATGTTTCTCGACGAAAAGGGCGAGAAGATTTCGAAATCGAAGGGTAATGGCCTCTCGATCGAGGAGTGGCTGCGCTATGGCAGCGAGGAAAGCCTCGCCTTTTTCGCGTTCCGCGAGCCGAAGGCGGCGAAGCAGCTGCATATTGGCGTCGTGCCGAAGGCGGTCGACGAATATCTGCAGATGCGCGGTAATTATCCGTCGCAGGAGGCCGACAAGAAGCTGGGAAATCCGGTGCATCATGTCCATGTGGCGCGCGGGCAGGGCGTGCCGGCGACCGAATTGCCGGTGACCTTCGGGTTGCTCCTGAACCTGGTCGGGGTGATGGGCGCCGACGCGTCGAAGGAGCAGATCTGGCGCTACCTTGGCCAATATGTCGCGGGTGCCGATGCAGCGACTTATCCCGAACTCGACCGGCTGATCGACAATGCGATGGCGTATAACCGCGACTATGTCGCGCCGACGCTGAAGCGCCGCAAGCCAGTGGGTGGCGAAGTCGCTGCGCTGAAGGAACTCGACGACCGACTCGCCGCGCTCGCCGTCGATGCGTCGGCCGACGACATCCAGAATATCGTCTATGAGATCGGCAAGAACGAAGCCTATGGCTTTGAAAATCTGCGCGATTGGTTCAAGGCGCTCTACGAGACGCTGCTCGGGTCGAGCGCGGGGCCGCGGATGGGCAGCTTTATCGCGCTGTTCGGCATCGACAACACGCGGCGGCTGATCGCCGAGGCACTCGCCTGAGAGGGACGCATATGGCGGCTTATGAACTTGCGCAGATCAATATCGGGCGCTTTCGCTTGCCGCCCGAACATGTTGCCAACCGCGATTTCATGGACGCGCTCGACCATGTGAATGCGGTTGCCGAGGCGGCCGACGGCTTTATCTGGCGGCTGACTGGCGAGGGCAATAATGCGACCGACGTGCCCGTCACCGACGATCCGCATGTGATCGCGAACATGTCGGTGTGGCGCGATATCGATGCGCTTGCCGCGTATGTCTATCGCACGCCTGACCATCTGACGGTGATGAAGCGGCGCAAGGAATGGTTCGAGCACATGGCGGTCTATCAGGCGCTGTGGTGGGTGCCCGCCGGACATCGTCCGACCGTCGCCGAGGGCATGGCGCGGATCGCGATGATTGCGGCGCATGGCCCGACCGCAGAAGCCTTCACCTTCAAACGGCCCTTTGCCGCGCCCGACGGCACGCCAGCGTTGCCGGTGCAGGATGAGTGCGCATGATCGATATCTTCACGACCGGCGGGACGATCGACAAAGTCTATTTCGATGCGTTGAGCGAGTTCCAGATCGGCCCGGCGGCGATCCCCGATATGCTGCGTGAGAATAACGTCCATATCGCGCACCGCGTGACCCAGCTGATGCGCAAGGACAGCCTCGAGCTCGACGACGCCGACCGCGAGGCGATCCGCGCCGCGGTTGCGGCGAGCGATGCGTCGCGCATCCTCGTCACCCACGGCACCGACACGATGGTCGTCACCGGGCGCGTGCTCGCGGGGATCGAAGGCAAGACGATCGTGATGACGGGGGCGATGCAGCCCGCGTCGGTGCGCGCGAGCGATGCAGAGTTCAATGTCGGATTTGCATTGGCCGCGGTGCAGACGTTGCCGCCTGGCGTCTATGTCGCGATGAACGGGATGATCTTCGACCCCGAGAAGACGGTGAAGGATCGCGCGGGCGCTCGCTTCGTACAGGAAGGCTGATCAGCCGGCCGCGGTGACCCGCCGCAGCACCGCGGCATAATTCGGCGCGATCGTCATCATATCATGCTTGCCCGCACGGCCAAGCGCGGCGTGGACTTGCGGCAGGCGATAGCAGGGCACGCCCATGAACAGGTGATGTTCGGCGTGATAATTCACCCAATATGGAGCGACCGTCGCGCGCGCGAGCCAGCCCGCATGCGTGGTGCGCGCGTGAGTGAAGGGATCTTCGCTGCCCGTCGTCGTGCAAGCATGTTCGGCGATATTGCGAATGCGCAGATAAAGCTGGAAGGTCGTCGCGAGCCCGGCGAGCCAGAGCAGCCAAGGTGTCCAGCCATAGAGCGCGAGCGACAGGGCGAGCAACACTGTCTGGACGATCAGGAAACGTCCGACCGCGCGGGTCACCGCCATCGCGCCCGCGACGTCGATCGTCGGTGACGTCATGCCGTCGTCGGACTGTTTGTTAAAGGGGGTTCCCGCCTTGGTGCTCGCGCCGCTCTTTTGCGCCGCCTCGCCCCGAAGCATCGCCTTCAGCCCGACGAAGGCGAAGCCGAATTGCGCCATACGCTGCTTGAGGAAGGTCTGGCCGGTGAGATCGCGCAGCATTTTGCGGCGCAGGCTGGCGCGCGTCGTGGGAAAGGGTTTCGACAACGCGAGGTCGGGGTCTTCGGGCTGCTGGGTGAATTTATGGTGCTGGAGATGATAGGTGCGATAGGCGATCAGGTCCGATCCGACCGCCGCGCCGGTCAGCCATTGGCCCATGAAATTATTGAGCTTTCTGTTCGGGTGTAGCGCGCCATGCGCGGCGTCGTGCATCAGGATTGCAAGCCCGAGCTGGCGTCCGCCGACGAAGACCACCGCCAAAGCCCAAGCCAGCGGGTTTTGCGACCAGGCGGCGAGACCGACGAGCGCAATGCTGACGATCCACGCGTGCGCCACGAGCCAGATGCCGCGCCAGGACGAGGCACGCGTGATAGCGGACCATTCGGCGCGGTCGAAAAAGCGATCGGGCGGAAAGAGGCGAACAGCGGGCATGGGGCACCATATCAAGTTGCGAACAGAAACCCAACCCCTTCCGTTTTGGCACAATATCGGGTGAAACCAGCGCGCGCTGGTAAGGATTTGGAAAGGCTTTCGGGACAGGGAACGGGCGGGACCAGACGGCAGGAATATCGGGAATTTGGGGGTTCGGCGTAACATCATCAGGCCTGCGACCGGCGAAGCGTCTCTGGACGAATCGCTGTTTGATTCGCCCGAGTTCGTGACGCGCCTGATGCGTGTGGCGCAGCTGTGGCATTATGTGCTGATCAGCCGCGTTCTTGCGTTCCTGACTTTCGCTTTCGTTCCGGGCGTGGCGGGCTTCCTGCATCATCCGTCGCAATGGCTCGTCATGGCGGCTGGCCTGCCTTGCGACATCCTGCTGACGGTGATCGGGCAGGCGATGCGCCGCCCGCGTCCCTTGCCGACGAAGCGGCTGCGGGCGCTGGTGATGACCTGTATGGGGCTCGTCGCGTTCGGCAGCCTGCTCAACGCCGCGGCGATGTTCGCCGCGATCGCGGTCCCCGACGGCAGTCGCTATTTCGATGCCTTCGCCGCAATCCAGATCGGGTCCCTGCTCGTCGCAGCCTCGGCAGTCGTGATCGTGCGCCCCGCCTTTTTCGCTTTTGCCGGCACGACGGCACTAGGTGGGGCCATCGGCGTGGCGTCGTGGCCCTTCGGAGTTGCGGGGCTGATATTCCTTGGCCTGCTGATCGTGATGATGCGCGAGGATATCCGGCACCAGCGGCGGGCAACCCGCGCTGCGCGTCTGGCGATGAGCGATCAGGAACGGGCGCTGAACCTGATGCGCGATTTCGAACGCGCGGGACGCGGCTGGTTCTGGGAAACCGATCGCCATGGGCATCTTGTCTATATCTCGCCGACCGTCGCGGCGCGGCTCGACCGGCCGCTTGCCGACCTGCTCGGCCACCCGTTTACCGACATCATCCGCAAACGGATCGGCAATGACGAGAGCGAGGAACGCACCCTCGGCTTCAGCTTGTCGTCTCGCACGCCGTTCAAGGAGTTGACCGTTCAGGCGGCGGTCCCCGGCGAGGAGCGCTGGTGGTCGATATCGGGGCAGCCGATCAGCAACGAGCTGGGGAACTTCCAAGGATTCCGGGGCAGCGGCACCGACCTGACCGACAAGAAGAGGTCGGAACGCGAAATTAACCAGCTCGCGCGCTACGACACGCTGACGGGCCTTGCGAACCGGCGCCATATCACCGACCTGCTCGAACGCGCGCTGAAAAGCCACAGCGGACAGGCGCAGCCGTGCGCGCTGCTGCTGATGGACCTCGACCGGTTCAAGGCGGTCAACGACACGCTGGGGCATCCGGTGGGCGACCAGCTGTTGCAGCAGGTTGCCGGGAGGCTGACGCAGATCGTCGGCGACAAGGGGCAGGTGGGCCGGCTGGGCGGCGACGAGTTCCAGATCGTCGTGCCGCAGATGATCCAGCCCGAGAAGCTGGCCGGCATCGCCAATGCGATCATCCTGAGTCTGGCCAAGCCCTTTTCGATCGAAGGCGAGCAGGTCCGTATCGGATCGTCGATCGGCATTGCGGTATCCGAGGGGCAGGGGGTGAGCGCCTCCGCGTTGGTGCGCAACGCCGACCTCGCGCTTTATGCCGCGAAGGATGCGGGGCGCGGCGTCTATCGCTTCTACGCCGATGCGATGCACAATCAGGCGAGCGAGCGCAAAGCGATCGAAGATGCGCTGCGCGATGCGCTGGTGAAGGACGAGCTGAAGCTGCTCTATCAGCCGATCGTCGATGTCGGCAGCGAACGGATCACCGGATTCGAGGCGCTGATCCGATGGCATCATGCCACGGGGGGCCTGATCAGCCCGTCGAAATTCATCCCGGTGGCCGAAGAATCGAACCTGATCGTTCCAATCGGCGAATGGATCATCCGCACCGCTTGCGCGACGATCGCGCAGCTTGGGCCCGGTTACCGGGTCGCGGTGAACGTCTCGCCGCGCCAGTTCGCGAACGAAAAGCTGCCGGGGACGATCCTAAGCGCGGTGTCGGCGGCAGGAATCCGTCCCGAGCAACTCGAACTCGAAATTACCGAGGGCGTCTTCCTCGACGAAAGTCCCGAGAATCTGGCGATGTTCCAGAAGCTGAAACGAACCGGCGTGCGGCTGGCGCTCGACGATTTCGGCACCGGCTATTCGGCGCTCGGCTATCTGAAGAAGGCGCCGTTCGACAAGATCAAGATCGACCAGAGCTTCGTGCTCGGCGCCGCCGACCCGAGCAGCATGAATGCAGCGATCATCTCGTCGATCGTCGGCCTTGCCACTGCGCTGAACATGGAAACGACGGCCGAGGGCGTCGAAACGCACGACGACCTGGCGCTGATCCGCGGGCTCGGGTGCAGCCATGTCCAGGGCTATATCTATGGCAAGCCGATGGACCTCGCCGAGGTGCTGGCGCTGCTGCGCGAGGGCGGGGGGCGGGTCGAGGCCAATGGTTTCAAGAGCGCGCGCGAGCCGCGGCTCACCATTTTCCGTACGATCCAGGTCGCTAGCGGCGGCTATCAATATGAGGCGATCGTCCGCAACATGTCGTCGCGCGGCGCGCTGGTCGAGGGATTGTGGAATGTCCCGCCCGGGACGCCGCTGACGCTCGAGTTCGGGCCGGACCAGGTTTTCGATGCCGAGGCGCGCTGGTCGGAGGGCAATCGCGTCGGCGTGCAATTCGCCGCCGCGATCGACATCGAAGCGCTGATCGGGCCGAAGACATTTCCGTCGGCGCGGGGACGGGTCCGCCGCGCCGCCTGACGCGCCCGATCAGTCGGCGATCCGGCCGCGCGCCATGACCCAATCGACCTTTTCGAGCGCGCTGACATCGGCGAGAGGGTCGCCTGACACGGCGACCATGTCGGCCGACATGCCTGGCGCGATGCGGCCGATCTCGTTTTCCATCGACAGCAGTTTCGCGGCGACGGTCGTCGCGCTGGCCAGCGCTTCTTGCGGGGTCAGTCCATATTTGACGAGCAGGGCGAACTCGCCGCCGTTGCGGCCATGTTCGAACACGCCGGCATCGGTGCCGAAGGCGACCGGCACGCCGAGCGCCTTCGCGCGCGTCACCGCCTTGCCGACGTCGTTCAGCGTCATGCGCACCTTGTCCTCGACCGTCGGGGTGTAAATTCCCTTGCCGAGCCGTTCGCGGATCCCCTCGAACGCCATCAGGGTCGGGACGAGATAGGTGCCCTTAGCCTTCATCACCTTCAGCGTCGCATCGTCGGCGAAAGTGCCATGTTCGATGCTGTCGATCCCCGCCGCGGCCGAAGCCGTGATCCCGCCCGCGCCGTGGGCATGCGCCATGACCTTCAGGCCCAGCGAATGCGCGGTGTCGGCGATGCTTTGGAGTTCGGCGCTGGTGAAATGCCCTTCGAGCCCCCGCGCCTGTTGCGACAACACGCCGCCGGTCGCGGTGATCTTGATGACATCGGCGCCGGCGCGCGACGCCTTGCGGACCTTTTCGGCGCATTCGAGCGGACCCGTGCAGGTATAGCCCTGGTCGAGCACGGCGTGGACGTCTTCGCGAAAGCCGGTGACGTCGCCGTGCCCGCCGATGATCGACAGCGCGGGGCCAGCGGCGACAATGCGCGGCCCTTCGATAAAGCCGTTCGCGGTACCGCGGCGCAGCGCATAGGCGGTATACTGCGCCGATCCCGCCTCGCGGACGGTGGTGAAGCCCGCGCGCAAGGTGATTGCGGCGTTCTTTGCGCCAACGACGACACCCCATTCGTCGGGATCGACCGACGCCGCGCGATAATCGTCGCCGGGATCGCCGGTGAGGTGGACGTGAAGGTCGATAAGGCCGGGAAGCAATGTCCTGTCGCCGAGGTCGACGACTTCGGCGCCCGCAGGTGCTTCGGTGCGGCCCGGAGTGACCGCGGTGATGCGGTCGTCGGTAATGGTGACGGTAGAGGGGCCTTGTGCGGGTTTGCTAGCGTCGGTGATGACGCGGCCCGCATAAATGACAGTGGTCTTCGCGTGCGCCGTCGTTCCGAGCAGCGCGAGCGTCGCTGCCGCGACCATTCCGAATTTGCGCATGAAATCTCCCCTGTTTGATGCACCATCGTGGCGCGGCAAGCGAGGGAGGGCAAGGGGGCATGGCGGGAAGCCATTTTGAGGCAAAGTCGATGCTTAAAGCCACAAAAGCCCCGCGTGCGCGCGTCGAAACTGTGTCCTTTGTGGCTTTAGGGGCATCCCAAGACCTGTTTGCGCAAGCCGTCGATTTCAAAGAGCCGGCGAAGGCTGACACGGCGCGACAATGTAGGACAGCAGTTTTTGTGGGGGAGCGATGGTGGCTTAGGGGTGGGGAGCGGACGTCAAAAATCCTCCCAGCCGCGAAGCGATGGGGAGGGGG
>NZ_LNSA01000035.1 GCF_001468465.1 Sphingopyxis sp. H115 | reverse complement strand
CGCAGCTGAGCAAACCCAACGCCAAGAGGATCGTTGGAAGAATGTGAGGCTTCAACATCCTCGCAAACTAGACGAAATTCTTATGTCCGCAATCGGTCGGAACCGGCCGTCCCACCCCATGACCTTCGCGCAGATCCGAATCGCCACGCCATCTTAACGCTTGGCTGCTAATCTCTCGCCGATGACGGTCCATCCTGCCTTTCCGACGAATGCCGGCGAAGCCTTGCCGCTGACCGTGCGCGTCGTCGATCCGCTTTCGCTGTCGGACGATCTGGCGGCAGGGTGGGACCGGCTGGCCGACGACGCGAGCGAGCCCAATCCCTTTGCCGAACGCTGGTGCCTGCAATCGGCGCTGCATCTGCTCGATCCCGATCGCCTCGCGCGCCTTGTCCTCGTCCGCGACGGCAGTGGCGGGCCGGTGATTGGCGTCATGCCGATCGCGCCTGCGGCGCGTTACGGCCGCTTGCCGCTGCGCCATGTGACGGGGTGGGCGCATCCCAATCATTTCCTTGGCAGCCCGCTGGTTCGAGCAGGGTTCGAGCGCCTGTTCTGGTCGATCTTGCTTGGATGGTGCGACGCGGCGCCGTGGGCGCGCACGCTGCTTCACGTCCCGCGCCTGACCGAGGGCGGCCCGCTCCACTGCGCGCTGGTCGACGTTGCGCGCGTGCGCGGCGGCGAGGCCGAGGTCGTCCACCGCGAAGAACGCGCCCTGCTCGAAAGCCGCCTGTCGCCCGAAGACTATTGGGACGCCGCCGTCCGCGGGAAAAAGCGCAAGGAACTGCGCCGGCAGGCGAACCGGCTGGCTGAACAGGGCGCCGTGTCCTTTCGCCGCTGGCAAGCGGGCGAGGCGCTCGATCGCTGGATCGACGGCTTCCTCGATCTCGAAGCGCGCGGGTGGAAGGGGCGTGCGGGGTCGGCGCTCGCCAGCCAGGGCGATACCGAAGCCTGGTTTCGCGCGATCCTGACCGGCGCGGCCGAGGCCGGAAAGCTCGACATGCGCGCGCTCGATCTGGACGAGCGCCCGCTCGCGATGCTCGTCAACTTTCTCGTTCCGCCCGGCGGTTTTTCGTTCAAGACCGCGTTCGACGAGGATTATGCCCGCTTTTCGCCGGGCGTTCTGTTGCAGCAGGAAAATCTGGACCTGCTGAGCGACCCGCGCATCGACTGGGTCGACAGTTGTGCCGCGCCCGGCCATCCGATGATCGACAGTGTGTGGCGCGAACGACGCGCGCTTGTGTGGGTCAATATTCCCCTGTCGGCACCATCGGACCGGTTGCGGTTCGCCATGCTGACGCGCGCCGAACGAGCCTGGCGGCGGCTGAAGACTGCCCCGACACCCGAAAATGAGGTAGAAAGCCCGTCATGACCGCACACCAGACGATTTCCCGGCCTGTCTTTCCTGCCGCAACGCTCGATCGGATGGCCGCGCTCTATCCGCTGCAGGCGGGACTGCTCCACCATCATCTGCCCGACCATCCGCTGCTGTCGCTCGAAGCGCTCGCGACGCTCGGGGAAAGCCTGCCCGCAAGCGAGGTCGAATATAATCCGGGCAATGTGCCGATCGGCATCCGGCCCGAGGATGTGCCATCGAACGGCCTGTCGATCGGCGAAACGATCCGTGGCATCGACAGCAACAACAGCTGGGCAGTGCTCAAGAATATCGAGAATGTTCCCGCCTATCGCGCCTTGCTGATGGACCTGCTCGGCGAACTCGAGCCGGTCGTCGAACCGCGCACCGGGGCGATGCTGACGCCGCAGGGGTTCATCTTCATTTCGTCGCCGGGATCGATTACGCCGTTCCACTTCGATCCCGAACATAATATCCTGCTGCAACTGCGCGGTACGAAGGTGATGAACGTCTGGCCTGCGGGCGACGAACGCTTTGCGCATCGCCGCGAGCATGAACGCTATCACGGTGGCGGCCATCGCAACCTGCCGTGGAACGACGATTATCGCAGCGATGCGCAGCAGATTCCGCTCGGCCCCGGCGACGCAGTGCTGATGCCGGTGATGGCGCCGCATTTCGTCGCGAATGGCGATGCGCCGTCGATATCGCTGTCGATCACCTGGCGCAGCGAATGGAGCTATCGCGAATCCGAAGCGCATGCCGCCAATGCCGCGCTGCGCCGCATCGGGCTCGACCCCGCGATGCCGCCGCGCTGGCCGAGCTATGCCTGGGCGCGATCGGTCGGCTGGCGCATCGCGCGAAAGCTCAAACTGGTGTCGTGATGCTCCGGTTTCCGGCATTCATGCCGACCGAAACGCCCCCCATGACAGATTGCTTTCAATTGCCGCCAATTGCGGTTATGGGCGCGCATCCTGATATTTCGAGCCCATAGAGGATAGATGGCGAAAGAAGAACTTCTGGAAATGCGCGGCCAGGTGGTCGAACTGCTGCCCAACGCGATGTTTCGCGTCAAACTGGAAAACGACCACGAGATTCTGGGCCACACGGCCGGCAAGATGCGCAAGAACCGCATCCGCGTGCTTGTCGGCGACGAGGTCCTCGTCGAACTCACGCCCTATGACCTGACCAAGGGTCGGATCACCTATCGCTTCAAGTGAGTGGGCAGGCGACCATGCCCGCCCTCGTGCTTGCGTCGTCTTCGCCGCGCCGGCGCGAATTGCTCGCGCGCATCGGTGTGGTCCCGGCACGCATCGCATCTCCGGACATCGAAGAAACGCCGAGGAAGGGCGAACTGCCGCGCGATTATGTCACGCGGCTCGCCCGCGACAAGGCCCTCGCAGTCGACCGCGCAGCGGGTGAAGTCGTGCTGGCAGGCGACACGACCGTCGCAGTCGGGCGTCGCCTTCTTGAAAAACCGGCCGACGAGGCCGACTTGCGCCGCATGCTGGCGCTGCTTTCCGGGCGGCGGCATCATGTCTGGTCGGGGGTCTGCGTCATCGGAACCGACGGCAAGCCGCGCGTCCGCGCCGTCGATACCATTGTCGCATTCAAGGTGCTGAGCGCGGCCGAGATCGACTGGTATGTCGAATCGGGCGAAGGCATGGGCAAGGCGGGCGGCTATGCGATCCAGGGCCGCGCCGAAATATTTGTTCGCTTCCTGTCGGGCAGCCATTCGAACGTCGTCGGGCTGCCCGTCTTTGAAACCAGCACGCTCTTGGCCAGCGCGGGAATCCCTCTTGGCTGAATGGCTGTACGAAGCCGGGATCGGCGAGACTCGCGCCGCGCTGATCGAGCATGGTGAAATCGTCGAGGCCCGGATCGAGCGCGAGGACGAAGGTCCACGCCTGGGCGCGATCGTTGCGGCCAAGCTGGTCGAGACCGGGCGGGGCGGGAAGGGGGCGCTCGTCGCACTGGACGGATACGGGCAGCGACATGCGACGATCGCCGCGCTTCCGCCGCAAACCGCGACCGGCGCGAGACTTTTGGTCGAAATCACGCGCATGGCGCTGCGTGAGCGCGGACGGGACAAGCCGGCACGGGCGCGGCTTGCCGAGGCGGGGGCAGCCCCCACCGATGGGCCCGACCTGCGCGCACGGATCGCGGCGACGCATCTTCCTGTCGTCGAGTTGCGGCCGGGCGAGCCCGATCGGCTCGAACAAGCCGGCTGGTCCGAATTGATCGACGCGGCACGCGCCGGCCATTGGCCCTTCGCGGGCGGCGCGCTGTGGGTCGACGCCACGCCTGCAATGGTGCTGATCGACATCGATGGCGACGGCGACGCGCTTGCGCTGGCCAAAGCGGGGGCGATCGCCGCCGCCGCAGTGATCCGCCGCTGCGACATCGGCGGTTCGATCGGCATCGATTTTCCCTCACTTCCGGATCGCGCGGCGCGGGCGGCGGTCGATGCTGCGGCCGACGCCGCGCTGCCGCCGCCGTTCGAACGTACTGCCGTCAACGGCTTCGGCCTGATGCAGGTCGTTCGCCGCCGTGACCGGCCATCGCTGATCGAACAGGTCCGGTTCGATCCCGTGGCCACCGATGCCGCGATCTTGCTGCGCCACGCCGAGCGGGCGAAGGGGATCGGTGTCCTGACGCTAACCGCGCGCAGCGGCGTGATCGATCATATTGCGGCGCGCCCGCACTGGGTCGATATGCTGCAACAACGTATCGGCCGCGCTGTCCGCCTGATCGCGGACGCGGCTGCGAAAGGATCCGGTCATGCCCAGTAAATCGCCTGCCTGCCCCCTGTGCGGTGACCCGCGCGTCGCCGAGTTCAAACCCTTTTGCAGTCGTGGCTGCCGCGACCGCGACCTTCTGGCCTGGTTCGGCGAGGGCTATCGCGTACCCGTCGACCAAGCCCCCGACGGGACGGCCGATGAGGATCGTTTCGACGAAGGATAAAAGGCTCAGAAAGGTGCTGGACAGGACGCTAAGCCCTGCCTATAGCCGCCGCTCGCCAGCGCGGCCGTCCGGCCGCAAGCGCTTCGCCTGGGTAGCTCAGTTGGTAGAGCATGCGACTGAAAATCGCAGTGTCGGCGGTTCGATCCCGTCCCCAGGCACCATTTTCCCCTCATCCGATTTTTCGCTGTTCGTGCGGGATGCACTGCGCCTTGCCGTAGCGTAAACTGTTGCTTTTTAGCCACTAATCCGCCGAAATCCGGGATTTTCCGCGCGCGCGCGTTGACGCGGCAAGGCGGTGCGTTACAGCGGTGGGTAACTGCCGGGCATCTCCCGATAAGCTTTCAGCTGCGCCCGGATGGTTTTGGAGAGAGACATCATCATGACTTTGCGCAACATATTGTTGGGCGCCACCATGCTGTGCGCCATCACGACCCCCGCCATCGCTCTTGCCCAGGACGCCGCGCCCGCCGACGACGCGGCGGTTACGGTCGACGACACCGATTATGGCAACGACATCATCGTGACTGCGAGCAAGCGGTCGCAGACGTTGCAGGACACCCCGATCGCGGTGTCGGTGACGTCGGCCGCCGATCTTCAGAATGCCCAGATCCGTGACCTCATCGACCTGCAGTCTGCGGTGCCCAGCCTTCGCGTCTCGCAGCTCCAGTCGAGCGCCAACACCAACTTCATCATCCGCGGCTTTGGCAACGGCGCGAACAACCCCGGCATCGAGCCGTCGGTTGGCGTGTTCATCGACGGCGTTTATCGTTCGCGTTCGGCCGCCCAGATCGGCGACCTGCCCAATGTCGAACGCATCGAAGTGCTGCGCGGCCCGCAGTCGACGCTGTTCGGAAAGAATGCGTCGGCGGGTGTGATCAGCATCGTCACGCAAAAGCCGCAGTATGAATTCGGCGGTTCGGTCGAGGCGAGTTATGGCAACTATGACGCCATCGTGCTCAAGGGCGACATAACCGGCCCGATCAGCGACACGATTGCTTTCTCGATCGGCGGCAATTTCAATCGCCGCGACGGCTATGCGAATGACGTCAACCTCGGCACCGACGTCAACGATCGCAACCGTTGGGGCGTGCGCGGCCAGCTGTTGATCGAGCCTACCGACGCGCTGTCGATCCGCCTGATCGGCGATTATGACAAGATCGACGAAAATTGCTGCATCGCGGGCAATGTCATCGCGGGCCCGACCGTTGCAATCACCGACGCGCTCGCCGGGGGCACCAGCGTCGATCGCGAAAATCCCTTTTCGTACGACGTCTACAACAACTTCCTGTCGTCGAACCTGATCAAGAATTACGGCGGCTCGGCGCAGATCGACTATGACCTCGGCAACATGGCCCTGACCTCGATCAGCGCCTATCGCGAGGTTCGCGCCGACACCAATCAGGATTCGGATTTCACCAGCGCCGACTTGATCGGCCAGAAGTCGGACGATACCGCGATCAACACCTTCACGCAGGAACTGCGCCTGACGTCGGATTTCGACGGTCCGCTCAACTTCCTGATCGGCGGTTATTATTTCAACGAAAAGATCAAGCAGCACAGCCAGATCTATTTCGGCGACGACTTCCGTCCCTATGGCAATGCGCTGATCCAGGCGGCGAGCGGCGGGGCGCTGAGCGTTCCGGTGCTCGAGGCCGCGCTCGGCGCGCCGAGCGGCTCCTTCTTCCGCGCCGGCGACGGCATGGACGAATATTATGGCATGAAGAACACCGCATGGTCGATTTTCGGCACGCTGGATTTCGAGGTCACCGATCGTCTGACGCTGACGCTGGGCGGTAACTACACCAAGGACAAGAAGCGCTTCACGACCGATGTGACTGCACCGATGTCTTTTCGGGCATCAACCTCGATGCGCCGGACTATGCGCCGTTCCGCAACCAGCTGATACTCGGCGGCGCGCTGCAGCAGGCGGGTGTCAATCCGAACGATCCCGCGGCCGTCCTCGCATTTGCGACCAACCCTGCAACCGCGGCGACCTTTGCGCAGTTCCAGGCCTTCGCCAACGCCAACCAGAACAATCCCGCAGCAAATCCGCTCAATGATCTGAAGGCGTTCCAGTTCCTGCCGCCGTTCCTCAACGTCCCGAACGCGGTGGAAAGCGGCAAGACCAACGACGGCGACTTCAGCTACAGCGCGCGCCTCGCTTACGAACTGACCGACACGGTCAACGTCTACGCGACCTATGCGACGGGCTTCAAGGCGAGCTCGGTCAACCTGTCGCGCGACAGCCGCCCGACGGCGGCCGATTTGCCGGCGATCATCGCGGGCGGTCTCGGCACGCCGAACCTCGTTTCGGGCACGCGCTTCGCGGCTCCCGAAGAGTCGACGGTTTACGAAGCCGGCCTGAAGGCGCAGTGGTCGGTTGCGGCACTGAACCTTGCGGTGTTCAAGCAGTCGATCAAGGGCTTCCAGTCGAACGTTTTCACCGGAACGGGCTTCGCGCTCGCCAACGCGGGCAAGCAGTCGACCTGGGGGATCGAGTTCGACGGTTCGGTGCGTCCGGTACAGGGCCTGAATCTGAATCTTGCGGTAACCTACCTCGACCCCAAATATGACAGCTTCGTCGCCTCGGCGTTCGGCGATCTTTCGGGCCTGAAGCCTGCGGGCATCCCCGATCTGTCGGTCTCGATGGGCGGTACCTACACCCACGAATTCGCGGGCGGGACCAAGGCGATCGCACATATCGACTATCAGTATGAAAGCCCGACGCAGATCGTGGACGGTCTCCTGGGCCTCCCCGCGAGCGTCGCGCAGAATCTGAAGCGTGAGGTGAATCAGCTCAACGCGTCGTTCACCGTGGCGCTGACCAACGGTTTCGAACTGGGGGTCTGGGGCCGCAACCTCACCAACGCGCAATATCTGACGACCATCTTTAACGCCGTCGCCCAGTCGGGCAGCGTGTCGGGCTACCCCAGCCAGCCGCGCACTTATGGCGTGACCGGGCGTTTTACATTCTGATCGGGCCAGGGGCGCAGCGGTTCGCCGCTTCGCCCGGTCCTTTGCGGACAAAAGAAACCCCGGCCTCTCTTGTCGAGAGGCCGGGGTTTCTTTTTTGGCGTTGCCGCCGAGGCGTTTAGAACCGCACGCCCGCCGCAATGCCGTAGCGGCGCGGTTCAAGCGTGAAGATGTTGGTGTAATTACCCGACGACTGGTCGGTGATGTACAGGCCCGTGACGCTGTTGGCGTCGAAGACATTCTGGATGAAGCCTTTGACATACCATTTGTCGTCGGGACCGTTCAGCTGCAGCTGGGCGTTGACCTGGGCATAGCCCTTGATGCGGTTGACGTTGCCGTTGAAGATGCTGCCATAGCTTTCGCCGGTATAGGCAAGGTCCAGGCGCGGGACGAGCGACATGCCGCCGTCGCCGAGCCGCGCCGTATATTGCACGCCCGCGCTGAACTTGTAGTTCGGAGCTTGCGGGAGCTCGTTGCCCTTGATGTTGACCGGAATGCCGGCGGAGAAATAATCGATCCCGCCGAACGCTGCCGGATCCAGACCCGCCGGCGCGAAAGCGCCGGCAGCGGCGGCGTCCATGACCGAACAGATGCTGAAAGCGCCGGTCGAAGCGATGCCGCCATCGGCCGGGAACGCGGTCGTCGGTTGCAGGTTTGCGCCCCCGGCTACGCCCGGGACGAAGCCCCCGTTGATCACCTGCTGGACGCTGTTCACAAACGCGTTGACCCCCGCGACGTTGCCCGAAGAGGATGCGACGGCACAGTTTGCGGCGTTGGTGATATCCTTGATGATCACTGCATCGGCGCGGCCGCCGCCGAAATCGCGCGGGTTGCTGGTAAATTTGTCGTCGGTGACCTTGCTGTGCAGGTAGCTGAAGCCGAGGTTGACGACGAAGTCGGGGTCGGGCCGGACGATCGCTTCGGCCTCGAAGCCATAGATGTCGGCGCTGACATTGTCGTTGACCGCGGTGCGGGCGACGATCTTGCTGAGCTGCAGGTCCTTATACTTATAATAGAAGGCGGTGAGGTTCAGCTGGAGCGCGCCATTGCCAAAGGTGTTTTTCGACCCGATTTCGAACGCGTCGACCTGTTCGGGCTTGAAGCTTTCGGGTACCTCGAAGATTGGCTGTAGCGGCGGGTTGATGCCGCCTGATTTATAGCCGCGCGAATAGGAGGCATAGAGAAGGTTATCCTCGGTGACCTTGAAGTCGAGCACCGCGCGGCCGGTCAGCTTGTTGAACTTGACCGACCGTTCCTGGATGATCTGGTTGCCCGGCGTGCCGGGGTCGGCGTCGAACGAGCCCACGAACGGCGAGTCGAACGCGCTGCCCGTGCCGCCGTGCGGCGCAAGGAAGCTTGCCAGCGTCGACCGCGCCCGCACGCTCTTCTTGTCATTATTGTACCGCAGGCCCGCCGTCAGTTTCAGCCGGTCGCTGACCTCGAAATAGGCTTCGCCGAACAGGCCGTAGGACGTGATCTTCAGATCGTCGGTGTTGTTGCGGAAGAAAGGTGTCGCGAGGAACGACGGCGGCAAGGGCGCCGCGATCGTCTGCCCCGGATTGTTCGGGTCGGGAACGCGGTTGGTGGCGGCGGTGAACGCCCCCAGAACCCCAGTCAGATAATCGATCGGGAAAGCGTTCACATAATAACTGTTCTCGGTCAGGTGGTAATCGGCGTAGATGCCGCCGACCAGGAAGTTGAACGGCCCGTCGAGGTCGCTCGACAAAATACCTTCGACCGACCAGCTGCTGTTATACTGGTTCGACCGGTCGAACTGGAGGGACTGGTCGCTGCAGATCTTCTGGCCGCCGTAGCTTCCATAGCCGCTTTCCTCGGCGAGCGACGTACAGAGCTGGCCGTCGGGGCCGTCGGGAATGATCGCCGCAGCCACCGGGCCGAAATAGGCGTTGGACAGGATCGGGTTTCCGCCCGCGTCCACGCCCAGCGGAATGGGGTTGGCCGCGAAGAATGCGAGCGTGTTCAGTCCCTGCGCATAGAGCGAGCGGTTGCCGATATTGCTGTTGTAATCCTGCGACGCGTCGAGCTTGACCTTCTGATACTGGCCCGAAACCTGGAGCGAAACGGGGCCGAAATTATGTTCGATCTGGCCCTGCAACGTGAGTTCGCTGGTGAAATATTCGGGGGTATAGGCGGTGTTCACCGTCCGCGGATCGTCCGGGATCGTGGTATTGGCATAGACGTCGGGGCCATAAAGGCTGCCGAGCGCAAAGCCTTGCGGAATGCCGCGGATCGCCAGGAACTCGCGCGAGGTCAGCGCGGCGGTGAAGGTCGCATTGCCGTTGAAGGGCGAATTGTCGAGGCGGCTGTTGAGACAGCCGAGGATGCCGGTCGGGTCGCGTTGGCAAAGCTGTTTCTGGATGCGCGTGCGCCGGTCCTTTTCCCGGAAATAGGATGCGAGCAGATCGATCGTCGTATCGTCGGACGGCTCCCAGCGCAGCGACCCGCGAACCGAATAGAGGTCGCGATCGTCGATGCGCGTATTGAGGAAGGTGTTTTTCGTATAGCCGTCGCGGTTCAGGTAGATGCCCGCAACGCGCAGCGCCATGGTGTCCCCGACGGGGATGTTCACCATCGCCTTGCCCTTCATCGATTCATAATTGCCATATTCGGCTTCGGCGGCGGCTTCGAAGGTGCCGAGTTTCGGCTTGGCGGTGATGACGTTGACCACCCCCGACGTCGCGTTGCGGCCGAACAGCGTGCCTTGCGGGCCGCGGAGAACCTCGACGCGTTCGAGGTCGAAGAATTCGGTTTCGAACAGGCGGGTCGAAAACAGCGGGTCGCCGTTCAGGTGGATCGCGGTCGCGCTGTCGCAGGTCGTGCCGACGCAAAGATCGCCGATGCCGCGAATCGTGAAGCTCGCGCCCGTAAAATTGGTCTTGGTGAAGGTGACGTTGGGCAACGTCAGCTGAAGATCCGATGGCGTCTTGATCTGCTGCGCTTCGAGCGCCTCGCTCGAAAAGGCGCTGACGGCGATCGGCACGTCTTGCAGGCGTTCCGACTGGCGCTGCGCCGTGACGACGATTTCGCCGCCGAAAGCATCGCGTTCAACTTCTTCCGCCGCATCCTGCGCATAGACCGGTGTCGCCACCGTCATCGCAAGGATCGAGGTTCCGATCAGTGCCTTGAACTTCATTTACAGCCTCCCTTTTTCGAACCCGCGAGGTGCGGGAACGCCCAACTTTCAAATTGTGGTAAGGGGAGGGGAACCGACCAAGCATGGCAAAGGTCGCCGGGCCGCCATGGCCAGACGCGCATTGATGTCCCACTTGCCAGCTGTGCTGGTCATCGTCCTCTCCCGCCGGCGTCGGGGAAAAACGCGCGGCCTCTCCGGATCACGACCCGCTTGGGCGGGTTCTGTAATGCAAGACAAAGGTGCGCCGAGTTGACGAAAGCGTCAAGTCACTTGTTAGGCCCAAAAAAGGACGTGAATCCGCGCCTCTCGGAAAGGTGAAAAAGCTAAGATTCCGCAACGTAAAGTTGATGAGGGAGGACAATTTCTTTTGGTCCGGCCCTTGCTTATCGGCACCGGGACGTCGAAATGTGCGACATCAAGGCAACAGTGAAAGCGGGGCGATGAGCGACAACAAGACCGAGTTGGGACCGGACGGCAAGGTGGTCGTCCCCGATCATGTTGCGGACGCCGTGCGGACGCTGATCGAATGGGCGGGCGACGATCCCCAGCGCGAAGGCCTGCTCGATACGCCGCGGCGCGTCGCGCGCGCGTGGAAAGAATATTGCTCGGGTTATGCCGACGATCCTGCGATCCATTTGTCGCGCACTTTCGAGGAAGTGGGCGGCTATGACGAGATCGTGCTCCTGCGCGACATTCCGTTCCAGTCGCACTGTGAACATCATATGGCGCCGATCACCGGCAAGGCATCGATCGCCTATCTGCCCAAGGATCGCGTCGTCGGCATCTCGAAGCTCGCGCGCGTGCTCAACGGTTATGCGCGGCGCCTGCAGGTGCAGGAACGGCTGACCGCCGAAGTCGCGAAATGCATATGGGACAATCTCCACCCGCACGGCGTTGCGGTGGTGATCGACGCGCAGCACGGGTGCATGACCGGGCGCGGCGTCCGCACCCCCGGCGTCGGCATGGTGACCAGCCGCCTGCTCGGCTGTTTCCTCGAAGACGAACGCAGCCGCAAGGAAGTGCTGTCGCTGATGGGTTATTGAGAGGTCGCGCGCGGATAGTCGAGCAGCACGAGGCCGTCGCCGTCGTCAGGCAGCCTATGTGCGGGCGGTAACGACGCATTGCCGGGATAGCGTCCTGCAGCATAGGCCAGTCTCACCCGCGTCCCCAATTCACCGTAGCCGCGAAGGAAAACGCTGAAATCGGGATGGGCCGAGCTGCCGCCCGCGACGCGCTTAACCGGCAGAAGAACCTGCGCCGTCCGGCCGATAATTCTGACCCCATCGTCATTTTGCTCCACCACAAAGAGTGAGCAGCCGCCCGAGCCACACATACGACCGCCGTAGGGGTAGATCAGCGTGAGCGCCGTGCCGGGAACCGATGCCTTCAGAATATTCAGTTTCACCGGGCCAAATAATCCGTCGCCCGACCAATCTTCTTCGTCGCTTGCGATCTCGTTGCGAACCAGAGTTTCGAGATCGCGGGTGGGTCGTTTCTCTGCCGCGTCATGTGGCGCTCCGCAACCTGCGACCAACAGGCACGTCAGCAATATTGCTCCCGATCGACTCATCTCGCAAAAATTGTCTCGCTGTCGATGCGTCGTCAAAGAAAAAAGGCTCCGGAACCGAAGTTCCGAAGCCTTTTTTTTACTTGCGAGAAGAAGAAGCTCAGGCCTCTTCGTCCTCGTCCGCAGCCGGAGCCTCCTCGGCAGCGAGTTGCGAAGGCGGCGTCGCGTCTTCGAATTCGTCCTCGCTGTCGGGTTCGAGCGCGGCAGCAGCGGCCTCGGCCTGTTCTTCTTCGAACATCGCGGCGATGACGTCGATGCCCTGCTTCTGCATTTCGGCTTCGTCGGGCGAACGCGCGACGTTGACGCCGACGGTCACGACGACCTCGGGGTGCAGCTTGACCTTGACGTCGACGAGGCCGAGCGACTTGATCGGGCGTTCGAGTTCGACCATCGCCTTGGTGACGCCCTGGACGCCGTCTTCGGTCAGCGCCTCGACGATGTCGCGGACCGCAACCGAACCATAAAGCTGGCCGGTGTTCGACGCCTGACGGATCAGGACGATCTGCTTGCCGTCGATGTCCTTGGCGCGGCCTTCGGCGTCGGTGCGACGCTCGGCGTTGTCGGCCTCGATCTTCGAACGGTTGGCTTCGAACAGCTTCTTGTTGGCGTCGTTCGCACGAAGCGCCTTGTTGTTCGGCAGCAGATAGTTACGGGCAAAGCCGTTCTTGACGGTGACGACGTCGCCGATACCGCCCAGTTTCTCGATACGTTCGAGCAGGATGATTTCCATCTGTCCGCCCTCCTTACTTCACGATGTAGGGGAGCAGGCCGATGTGGCGCGAACGCTTGATCGCCTTCGCCAGCTCACGCTGCTTCTTGGTGGACACCGCGGTGATCCGCGACGGGACGATCTTGCCGCGCTCCGACAGGTAACCCTGGAGCAGGCGGACGTCCTTATAATCGATGACCGGCGCGTCCTTCGCGCTGAAGGGGCAGGTCTTGCGGCGGCGGAAAAAGGGTCGTGCCATGATGCTGTTCCTTATTCTTCGCCGTCGCGGTCACGACCGCGGCCACCGCGGCGTTCCTGCTTGCGCATCATCACCGACGGACCCTTTTCGAGTTCGTCGACCTTGATGGTGAGCCAGCGGATGATATCTTCGTTGATCGCAGCCTGACGCTCGATCTCTGCGATCGCTTCGCCCGACACTTCGGCCGACAGCATCACATAATGACCCTTGCGGTTCTTCTGGATCTTGTAGGCGAGCTGCTTCAGGCCCCAGGTCTCGGTCTTGTGGACCGTGCCCTTGAATTCGCCGATGACGTTGGTGACGGTTTCCGCCAGCGCATCGACCTGAGCCTGGCTCAGGTCCTGACGCGCGATAAAGACATGCTCGTAAAACGGCATGGTTTGCGTCCTTCGATTTGGCCGATCGCTGATTTCGCGCCAATCGCGAAACCCCTCCGGCTGTCGTCCGGCTTTGCGTATTGGTGCAAAGCAAACGGGGCGAACGGCACAAGGCCTCGCCCCGAATGAGGGCGCCTATACAGATTCGCGGCGAGAAAGCAAGGCTGCGCCTGAAAAGGCTTGCTCCTCCCGCTGCGACGCGCAACACCCCTGCCGGGATTGAGGGGGACTGAGATGTTGGAAATTGCTGCGCTGATCGGTCTGTTTAGCTGGGGGATGAACAGCGATCGGCTTGCGTGGAAACACGCCGGTGTCATCCTCCTGCTTTCGTGCCTGTTCGGCGGACTGGGTGGCCTGATTACGGGCGGGGAAGAAGTTCCGGTGAGCGTCGCCATAATCTTCACGATCGCGTTCGAGCTGGTTCTCGAAACGATCGTATTCTTCGTCGGCTTCGGTATCGGGCGGTATCGGGCGCGCAAGGCGAGCATCAGCAACATCGAAGATACGTTCGGCTAACCGCCAAGCCGGGCGAGCAACTCCCTCCCAAATTCGGTGAGCGTGTCGTCGCGCGCGCCGAGGATCAGGATGCGGTCGCCCGGCTTCGCTTCGTCGAGCATCGCGGCGGCGCAGTTCGCGCGGGTCGTCATATGGACGGCATCGCCGCCGCCCGCGACGATGTCGGCGACCAGCGCCTCGCTGCCGATGCTGCGGTCCACCGTGCCGCCGAAATAGACGGGATCGCACACATAGAGCTTGTCGTCGGACCGCATTCCAGCGGCGAAGCTGGCCGCCAGTTCCTTGCCCATCTGGCGCAGCGGGCCATATCCGTGCGGCTGGAAAAAGAGCAAAGCGCGGCCCGGCAGTTCGGCAACGGCGGCGAGCGTCGCGGCGACCTTGTCCGGATTGTGCGCAAAATCGTCGATGACGGTGATGCCGTTCGCCTGTCCCAGCACCTCATAGCGCCGCGCGAGACCCGCGAATTCGGCGAGTGCCTCGACCGCCTGCGCGATGGTTGTACCCGCCGCATGCGCCGCCGCGATCGCCGCGAGCGCATTGGCGGCATTGTGGCGGCCGGGCATCCGTAGCTTTACCTGATAGGCGGTGCCGTCCGCATGGACGGCGAAGCGGCACCCATCGGGCAGCGCCTCGAAATCGCTGCCGCGCACCGTTGCGGTGTCGCCAAAACCGAAGGCCACGACATTGCCGGCCGACACCAGCGGCGCCGATTCCGGATCGTCGGCATTGATCACCGCGACGCGCGCCTTCGCGGCGAAATCGCCGAAGAGGCCGTGCAACTCTTCAAGGCTCTTGTGGTCGAGGCTGATATTGGTGACGACCGCGACATCGGGTGCGTAGAGCGCGATCGACCCGTCGCTCTCGTCGACCTCGCTGACGTAAAAAGCATCGTCACCCACGAGCGCGCTGGCAAAGGGCCGGTCGTCGCCGGAGAAATTGCGCATCACCGCCCCGTTCATTACTGTCGGCTTCTTCCCCACGCTTTCGAGGATCCAGGCGATCATTCCGGTGACGGTCGATTTGCCGCTCGTGCCGCCGATGCCGATCGCCTTTTCCGCTGCGTTGAACAGCGCCGCATTCAGGTCGGCGCGCGTCATCCGCGGCAGGCCGAGCCTGTTGGCGGCGGCGACATCGGGGACACTGTCCTCGATCGCTGCCGACGCGACGAGAATTTGGCCCGTACGCGGCCCGCTGCCATCCTGCGGGAAAAATACGATGTCCTGGCTTTCGAGCCAGGCGAATTTCTCCGGCGTTCGCCCTTGGTCGCGGCTGCGATCCGACCCCGATACCGCGGCGCCGCGTGCGGCGACGATCATCGCCAGCGGCAGCATGCCCGAGCCGCCGATGCCGCAGAAGAAATAGGATTTGTTTTCGGCCATCGCGGCGCGATATGGCTTTGAAGGAGGGTTTGCAACCGGCACTCACCCCGATTTCCGTTCGTGTCGAGCGAAGTCGAGACACCCGCCGGAATAGCGCAAGGCCGAGAGGCATCTCGACTTCGTTCGATGCGAGCGGATATGGGGACTCATGCGTATAGGAATAGTCGCCCCCAGTACCCCGATCCTGCCCGACGATGCCGAAGCGGTGCGCGCGATCGCCAGCCTCGGCTATCCCGACGTCGAACTGGTGTTCGATCCGCAATGCTTTGCCACCCACGGCCATTTCGCGGGCGAGGACGGGCATCGTTTTGCCGCGCTCGTCGAGATGGCGAACCGGCCCGATATCGACGCGGTCTGGTTCGCGCGCGGCGGTTATGGCGCGTGCCGCATCGCCGAGGATGCGGTCGCGGCGATGACCGACGTCGCGCGTGGCAAGGCCTTCCTTGGCTATTCGGATCAGGGAAATTTGCTCGGCGCGCTTTATCGCGAGGGTTTCGACCATGTCGCGCACGGGCCGATGGTCGCCGACATCCGGCGCGAGGGCGGTGAGACGACGGTACAGCGCGCGCTCGACTGGCTCGTCGCGCGCGATCCGGGGGCTTGCGAAGCGGGGCTTACGCATGGCGCGCGCCACGCCGCGTTCAATCTGATGACGCTGTCGATGATGCTCGGCACGCCGCTCGAGCCCGACCTCTCGGGCCATGTCCTCCTCGTCGAGGAGGTCAGCGAATATCTCTACGCCTTCGACCGCGCCTTCTTTCATATGGCCAGCTACCTCGGCCCGCGCGGCCTCGCAGGTATCCGGCTCGGGCGCGTTAGCGATATTCCCGAAAACGACCGGCCGTTCGGAATGGAGGCAGAGGAGATTGTGGCCGGCTGGTGTGCGCGTACCGGCATCGCGTTCCTCGGCCGGGCCGACATCGGCCACGACGCGGCGAACAAGGTCGTGCCCTTCGGCTTGCATCGCGCGGGGTGAGCGAATAGGCGCGAGCCAATTTCAGAAAATACGCAGGGGACGCAATATGCGCGCATTCATCTTTCCGGGTCAGGGCAGCCAGTCGGTCGGCATGGGCAAGGCGCTCGCCGACGCTTCGCCAGTTGCGCGCGAGGTGTTTCAGGAGGTCGATGATGCGCTCGGCCAGAGCCTCTTCAAGTTGATGAGCGAAGGTCCCGAGGATCAGCTGACCCTCACCGAAAACGCTCAGCCCGCGATCATGGCGAACGCGATTGCGACGCTGCGCGTGCTCGAGAAGGAGGGCGGCGTGACGCTCGCCGCCAAGGCCGACTATGTCGCCGGCCACAGTCTTGGCGAGTATAGCGCGCTCTGCGCCGCGGGCGCGCTCGACCTGGCGACCGCCGCGCGGCTTTTGAAGACGCGCGGGCAGGCGATGCAGGCAGCAGTGCCCGTCGGTGTGGGCGCGATGGCGGCGCTGCTTGGTGCCGATATCGAAACGGCGCAAAAGCTCGCCGATGCGGCGGCCGAGGGCGAGGTGTGCACCGTCGCGAACGATAACGACCCGTCGCAGGTCGTGATTTCGGGACACAAGGGCGCAGTCGAACGTGCGGTGGCTCTGGTGAAAGATTACGGCATAAAGCGCGGCGTATTGCTGCCCGTCTCGGCGCCCTTTCATTGTCCGCTGATGCAGCCCGCCGCCGACGCGATGGCCGAGGCACTGGGCGCCAATGCGCCCGTCGCACCAATCGTGCCCGTCGTCGCCAATGTCACCGCGAGCCCCGTCAGCGACCCAGACACGCTCCGTGACCTGCTGGTGCAGCAGGTGACCGGCCGCGTCCGCTGGCGAGAAAGCGTTGGCGCGATGGAGGATATCGGCGTCACGCACTTCGTCGAACTCGGCGGCAAGGTCCTCTCGCCGATGGTCAAGCGGAGCGCGGCTGGCGAAGTCGAGACGGTCAGCGTCATTTCGATGGACGACATCGAAGCGCTGCTCAAGGCGCTCTAATTCCAAGATTTCAGGAGAAATTCAGATGTTCGATCTCACCGGCATGACCGCCCTCGTCACCGGCGCTTCGGGCGGCATCGGTTCGGCCATCGCGCAGGCGCTCGCTGCGCAGGGCGCGCGGCTCGCCCTTTCTGGTTCCAATGCCGACAAGCTCGCCGCCTTTCGCGATACGCTGGGCGACGATCATGTCGCCTTACCGTGCAACCTCGGCGACGGCGCGGCGGTCGATGCGCTCGTGCCGTCGGCGGTCGATGCGCTCGGGCAGATCGACATTCTCGTCAACAATGCCGGGGTCACGCGCGACAACCTCATCCTGCGCATGAAGGATGACGAATGGTCGGACGTCATCCGCATCAATCTCGAAGCCAATTTCCGCCTCGCGCGCGCCGCCGCCAAGCCGATGATGAAGGCGCGTTTCGGCCGGATCATTTCGATCACCAGCGTCGTCGGCGCGACCGGCAACCCCGGGCAGGCCAATTATGCCGCGTCGAAGGCGGGCGTCACGGGCATGACCAAGGCGCTGGCGCAGGAGCTGGCGAGCCGCGGCATCACGGTCAATTGCGTCGCGCCGGGTTTCATTGCGACCGCGATGACCGACGACTTGCCCGACACGCAGAAGGAAGCGCTCAACCAGCGCATCCCGGCGGGCCGGATGGGCGAGGGCAGCGACATCGCCGCCGCCGTCGTCTATCTCGCGTCGAAAGAAGCCGGCTATGTCACCGGCCAGACGCTGCACGTGAACGGCGGCATGGCGATGCTGTCCTGAACGGGATCGGGCCGGATCCGGTCGAACGGACCCGGCCCGCGGGACGAGCGCAGAGAGGGGTCAGAAGCTCGCCCGGGCTGTCAGGCGGAAATCGCGGCCCGCCAGCGGCACATAATCCTTGGTGAAGCTGGCGTGGCGGCGTGCCTCGACGTCGAAGATGTTGTTCGCCGACAGGCTGAGCGTCAGATTCTTCGTGTCGGGAAGCGGCCGCCAGCTCAGCGAAGCGTTAACGAGCGTGAAGCCTTCGGTCGGCGTCTCGAACTGCGCGACACGCGTCTGGTCGTCGGTCCATTCGACCTCGACCCGCGCGTCGACGCGTTCGCCCTGCGCTTCCAGCCCGCCGAGCACGCGCAGCGGCGGGATACGCGGCACATTGCGATCGAGCCCGGCGTTCTTGATTTTGGCGCGCGTCATGTCGGCGGTGACGTCGCCGACGATGTTGAAGCCGCCGATCTGCGCGAGGCGTGCGCTGGCTTCGGCTTCGAAGCCATAGACGCGCGCGTCGCGCTGGAAATATTGGAAGACGGGCAGGTCATCCTCCTCGGCGCCGGTCGCGGCCGAATAGATGAAGTTGTCGAACCAGTTCGAATAGCCGGTGAGGCTTAGATTGAAACCGTCGGTCTTGAGTTTGAACGAGGCTTCTGCGCCCCAGTTTTTCTCTAGCCGCAGGTTCGGGTCGCCGACTTCGAAGCTTTGCGTCGCGATGTGCGGGCCGTTCGACAGCAGTTCCTCGGCCGACGGCGCGCGGACGGCGCGCGAGACCGAGACGCCGAACTTCGCGCCCTCGAAAATGTCATAGGTCGCGCCGAACGCGCCCGAGAAGCTATCGAAATTGCGTTCGAAGCCCAGCGTCTGCGCGCGCACATTGGTCTTTTCATAGCGCGCTGCGGCTTCGAGGCCGAGCGGGCCCATCGTCAGTTCCTGCAGCGTGAAAAGCGCGAACTGGTCGGTCAGGTTGTGCGGGACAAAGGCTTCGGCGCCGATCGCATCGAAATCGCGGTGGCTGTACTGGACGCCGCTCGCGCCGCGCCAGCCACCCCTATCGTTCTGCGCAAGCTCGAGGCGGCCTTCGATACCCTGGTTGGTGAAAACCGTGCCGACCTCGTCGCCTTCGAACTCGGTGTGCTTGTAATCGGCAAAGCCCGCACGGATGCGCAGCTTGTCGAAGAAACCCTCGCCCAGCTCAACTTCGCCGCGCAGGTCCGCGCGCCATTGCTTCATGCCGATGGTGACCGGGCCTTCCTCATGACCCTCTTCCTCTTCGCCCTCTTCCTCACCGCCCTCATGGTGGTGCTCGGTGCCGGGACGCGCAGGCACGCCGTAATCGCTGTCGAAATAGCTGACCGAAATGCCAAGCTGGCCGCCGTCGTTGATCAGCGATAGCCCGCCGCCGGCGGTCCATGTCTCGCTCTGCGTATTGTCGATCTTGCCGCGCCTGCCGGCCTGTTCCGTCAGTTCGGCCGCCTCGTCGGCATGGCCTTCCTCGGCCTCTTCGGCTGCAAGGTCGAGCAATTCGCCGCGCAAGGCCGGGGCGTAGACGAAGCCTCCCGAACGGGTGTCGCCCGTCTTGCGCCAACTGCCATCGAGATGGGCGACGATCTGCGGGCTCAACGCGACGTCGATCGAGCTGCCGATATTGCGGTCGTCGGCCGCGGTCGCATAGCCGCCGATCGCATCGACATGGACATGGTCCGTGGGAACCTTGCGCGGGATCCGCCGGTCGAACAGATTGACCGCGCCGCCGATCGCCTGACTGCCGAACAGCAGCACGGCGGGGCCGCGCAGGATTTCGACGCGCTCGACCGTCAGCGGGTCGATCGTCACCGCGTGGTCGGCCGACGTATTCGAAGCGTCGATTGACCCGATGCCGTCGGTCAGGACCTTGACGCGCTCGCCCGAAAAGCCGCGCAGGACGGGGCGCGACGCGCCCGGCGAAAAGCTCGTCGCCGACACGCCGGGTTGCCGGGTCAGCGTGTCGCCGATCTGTCCGCGGATGTCGCGTGCCAGCTCGTCGCCCTCGATCACCGACACATTGCCGAGAATGTCGAGGCTGCGGACATAGGGGGCGGTGACGACGATCGGTTCGCCGGTGTGTACATCGTCGTCGCTGCCGGCGCTGGCACGGTCCTGCGCAAAGGCGGGGGCGGCGAGGAAGAAGGCAAGGGTGAAGCCGGCGGAACAAAGCAAACGCATGGGAGAAAGTCCTGAATTGATGGCGACCAGATGATGTGGCAGTAATGTTATACTGTCACAATAACAACCCCCGGCATTGCCCGGGCCGGTCGTTCGTCGGGCAGCGATGCCCGTTGGTCGACAAAGGCGCGTCATAGGCGGGGCAAGCGAAGCTGTCTTGCGAGGCGGTGGGTGCGGGCTTAGATCATGCGCATGACTATTGCTGCAAACAGCCTCGACCTCATCGGCAACACGCCGCTGGTGCTGCTCAAGGGACCGAGCAAAGCGACCGGCTGCGAAATCTGGGGCAAGTGCGAATATGCCAACCCCGGCGGCTCGGTGAAGGATCGCGCGGCGCTCTATATCGTCCGTGATGCCGAGGCGAACGGCAGCCTGCGGCCCGGCGGCACGATCGTCGAGGGGACGGCGGGCAACACCGGCATCGGCCTTGCGCTTGTCGGTAACGCGCTTGGCTACCGTACGATCATCGTCATGCCCGACAATCAGAGCGCCGAGAAGATGGCGACGATCCGCGCGTTGGGCGCCGAACTCGTGCTCGTGCCACCCGCACCCTTCGCCAATCCCGGCCATTTCGTTCACACCTCGCGCCGCATTGCCGAGGAAACCGACAATGCGATCTGGGCCAACCAGTTCGACAATATCGCCAATCGCAAGTCGCATATTTTCGGCACGGCGGAAGAAATCTGGGAGCAGATGGACGGTCGCATCGACGGCTTCACCTGCGCTGCGGGCACCGGCGGCACGATCGCCGGAACCGGGCTCGGGCTCAAGGCAAAGAATAACGACATCGTTGTCGCACTCACCGATCCGCATGGCGCCGGACTTTATAGCTATTACCAGTGTGGCGAATTGAAACCGGAAGGCAGCAGCGTCGCCGAAGGGATCGGGCAGAACCGCATCACCGGCAATCTCGATGGGGCGCCGATCGACACCCAGTTCCGCATCTCGGATGCCGAAGGGCTTGCGGTTGTCCGCCAGCTGCTCGACGAAGAAGGGCTGTGCCTCGGCCTGTCGTCGGGGATCAATGTCGCGGGCGCGATGGCGCTTGCGCGTCGACTCGGACCCGGCAAGCGCATTGCAACCATCCTGTGCGATAGCGGGTTTCGCTATCTTTCGACGCTCTTCAACCCCGAATGGCTGGCGAGCAAAGGGCTTGCGGAGGCTCCCGAGGAGATGCGGGCATGAAGGACATGCGGATCGACAACGGCATGGCGCCCAACTCTGCGGTCACTCATGCCCCACCGCCGGTAAACGACACGATGCGGCGGTTGCAGATCGGTATCGCCGGGGTACTGACGGTTCTGCTGCTCGTGGGCATGGCCGGGTTGATCGGCGACCGCGCGCGCCAGAATGCGGCTGCCGACGCCTCCTCGACGACCGAAGTGAAGATGCCGGGCGACGAGGAAGCCGTCAGCGGGGCGCCGCTCGAGGAATTGGGAGTCCAGCCGGTTTCGCCTTCGTCGAAAGATGAAAACGCGGCGACCTCGGTAAAGGTGCCGCAGGCGGCGCCGTCGTCGACCGTTCCCGATCTCGAACCCGATCCCGCCCTTCAGCGCGCGCGCCAGTCGAATCAGTGACGGCCTCTTCGCGCGGGGCCGTGCTGCGCGCCATTGTCGTTGCGATCTTCCTTATCGGCTTGGGCTGGGTATTCGGCGGACAGGCGTTTCTTTGCCGCATCGACCCGGCGCTGTCGCTTCCTCTGCTTGCCGTCCCCATGCTCGCGCTCGCAGGGTGGCAGCGGCGTGAAGCCGCATCGATCCGCTGGCGCACGGCGCTGCTCTCGCTGGGCTGGGCTGCGATAGCGCAGGCGTTGCTCGCCTATTCGCTCTCTGGATCGACGGCGTGGGCGCAGCTCGCCTTGGTGATGTTCGCCGGTGTCGGCGCGGCTTTCGCCGCCGACCGGCTGGTCCAGTGGCGCCCCCGCCTTTGGTTGCTGCCCTGGCTAGCTGGCCTGTTGCTCGTGGCCGGTTGGTTCGGGGCCGGGCACGCGTTGCTTGCTATCCTCTATCGCCCTGCGGCCGCCCCCGCCGGATCGCCCGCCGCGACGGTTCTGACCGGCTTGCCGCTGCGCTGGTCGGGGGAGGGCGACATGGCGGCGATGATTGCGGCGGGGATGCGCGACGATCCGGCGTTGGCGCGGATCGAGGCCGCTGGCCCCGTCCTGCTGGTCGACAGCCTCGTCGATCATGTTCCGCCGCCGGGCGGAGCCTTGCTCGTCGCGCATCCGCGCGCGCTGGCACCGCGCGAGCTGGTCGCGATCGACGCCTTCGTCCGCGGTGGCGGCCGCGCGGTCGTCCTCGCCGATGCGCTGTCGGGCTGGCCGGCGCGGCATCCGCTCGGCGATCCGCGCAATCCGCCGGTGACGAGCCTGCTTACCCCGCTGCTCGATCATTGGGGCGTGGTGCTTGGTGCTGTATCGGCCGACGAGATCGAGCCGGAGACGGCCGATATCGACGGTATCCGCCTGCGCTTGTTCAGCGCGGGCCGATTTGTACGCCTGTCGCGGCAATGCCGCGCCTATGCGCATCATCGCATCCTGCAATGCCGCATTGGCCGCGGCGAGGTGTGGCTGGTCGGCGATGCCGACCTGCTCTTCGCGCCCTTCTGGCAGCCGGTCTTTCCGGGCGCGGCGCATCTCGGCCAGGCGGATACGATGGAATGGCTCTCTGGCCGCCTTTGGTCGGGTGCCGGGCAGCGCCTGGTCCATCCACTGTGGATTCGCCGCCGCTCCATTTGAGTCGGGTTTTGCCCCCTTTTCACCCCGAAAAAATCTAGCGCTGTTGCGGCGTCTTGCGCGCGGCGGCGGCTTTTCGGTCGCCGATTCAGTCGTTTTGCCGCAAATTGGGCCTGAATTCCCTATTTCACCCTAAATTACCCCTTTTCACCCCGATCTATAGTTGATAGTCAGGAATCGGAGAGGGGCAATCTCCACCCGTGCCGAACCAGCTGGAATCCCGTGATTCCGGGGATGGGGAAGTTTTGCCCGGTGGCGCGGATACGGGGGGCAGAGCGATGGCGATTGTGACGCCCGGCCAGTATGCGGGCACCAATTTCGCCGCGATCGATGGCAAAGGGCGCGTCGCCGTCCCCTCACAGTTCCGCAACAATGTGCCCCTCAATGCGGACGGCCAGCGCGTGCTTTGGGTTGGGTTCCATGAAAAGCTGCCCTGCCTTGTCGCCTATGGCCAGGACCAGTATGATCGGCTGAACGGCGAGATCGAGCGTGACCGCGAGACCGCCCGGTTGCGCAACCTCGATTTCGACGAGGATGGCGAGTTCAAGAAGCGCTTCAGTTACACCGAGCCCTATGCGCTTGACGACAGCGGCCGCTTCCTTCCCAGTTTCATCCATCGTGACCGCGTCGGCGATGCCGGCGCGACCGCTTTTGTGGGCTCGGGGCGTCGCCTCGAAATCTGGTGGCTGGCGACGCTGGCCGAATGCGCCGAGGCTGATCCGGTGCTCCAGCGCCTCGCGGCCTCTTGGGACGCCACGAAAGGGAAGGGGCGCAAGTGACCGACTTTTCCCACGAACTGTCTCGGGATCCGCGCCACGATCCGGTCCTCCGTGAAGAAGTCATCGCCGCACTCGCCATCGCCCCGGGCGAGCGCCATGTCGATGCGACTTTCGGCGCCGGAGGCTACACGCGCGCGATGCTCGCTGCGGGCGCAGAGGTTGTTGCCTGCGACCGCGATCCCGACGCGATCGCCGAAGGGCAGGCGCTGGTCGAACAGGCCGGCGGCAGGCTCACGCTGATCCACGGCCGCTTCGGCGAGATCGACCGGCTGCTCGCCGAGCGCGGGATCGATGCGGTCGACGGCATCACATTCGACATCGGCGTCTCCTCAATGCAGCTCGATCGCGACGAACGTGGCTTCTCGTTTCAGAAGGATGGCCCGCTCGACATGCGCATGGCGCAGGAGGGGAAAAGCGCCGCCGACTGGCTCAACAGCGCCGACGAGACCGAGATTGCCGATGTCCTCTTTCACTATGGCGACGAACGCCAGTCGCGCCGCGTGGCGCGCGCGATCGTCGCCGCACGCCCGCTGACGCGCACCGGTGAGCTTGCGACGGTGATCCGCAAGGCGCTGCGCCACCCGCCCGGCGCGCCCAAGGATCCGTCGACCAAAAGCTTTCAGGCGATCCGCATTCACATCAATTCGGAACTCGACGAACTCGTCGCGGGGCTCAACGCAGCCGAACGGGTACTGCGTCCGGGCGGCCGCCTTGCCGTTGTCAGCTTTCACAGCACCGAGGACCGGATCGTGAAGAATTTCCTGCGCGAACGCAGCGGAGGCGATGCCGCCGGTTCGCGCCACCGGCCCGCGCCAACCTCTCAGGCGCGGGCCGCAACTTTCGAAACTCCGGCGCGCAAGGTGCGACCGGGCAAGGAAGAAGAAGCGCGCAATCCGCGCGCACGCTCGGCGACGCTGCGCAGTGCGATCCGGACCGCGGCGCCGGCACAATCGGCCCAAGACAAGTCAGGCAAGGAGGCAATGTCATGCTGATGGCGGCCCGCAAGCTCCAGGGAATCGGCCTGGTCCTGCTCGTGCTCATCTTCGCGATGATGCTCTATCCCGTGTCGCTCAAGGTTGCGGCGACGCGCAGCGAATTGACGCGTATCGAGCGCGACATCGTCCGAACGCGTGACAATATCCGCTACCTGGAGTCCGAGCTCGCGGTCCGCGCTTCGATGCGCCAGCTCGAACAGTGGAACGCCGACACCTTCGGCTATTCGGCGCCCGATGCCGGTCAATATCTGGCAAACGAGCGCCAACTCGCATCGCTCGACCGGCTGCCGCGTGCGCGCGGCGCGAACGAGGTCGCGCCGGTGCTGATGGCGATGGTCTCGCCCGTCGGTACGCCCACCGCGCCCGACGCCGACGCGGAAAAGCCGTCGGCAACGACGAAGTCCGCTACCAAGCCCGTCGTACTGGCGCAGGCCGAAAGCGCGATCCGCAGCGACACCCCGCCGCGCATGGCGCCAACGCGTCGCCGCGAACAGCTCAAGATGATCGAGGATCAATTGCTCGCCGAATCGACGCTTGCCGACCTGAAGCGCGCCGCGGCGGCCGAAGCGGCAGGAGGAGCGTCCGGCCGATGAACACGCTGGTCGTCCGTCCGACCCGGGTTCGCACCGCTGGTGTGCGGCAGCAGATATTGCTGACCGCGCAGCAGCGTTTGATGATCCTGATGCTGCTGTTCGCGGCGGCTTTTTTGGTTGTATCGGTCCGCCTTCTCTATTTTGCGCTTTTCGATACCTCGTCGGGCCACCGCGCCGCCACGGCATTTGTTCCGGCGCGTGCCGATATTGTCGACCGCCACGGCGTTCCGCTCGCGCGGACGATCGACGGCTATTCGATCCGCGTGGTCCCGTCGAAGTTGCTCAACGACCGGCTATATCTGGCTGACGAGCTGCACAAGATTTTCCCAGACATGTCGCGCGAGGATCTGCTCGCCAAGCTGAGCGGGCCGCGTCCAACCTACATCCGCCGCCGCGCGCTGCCCGACCAGGTCGCGGCGGTGAACGCGATCGGCGACGTCGGCTTCGACTTTCCGCGCGAAAAGGAGCGCCTCTATCCGCAGTCGACCCTCGCCGCGCACGTGCTCGGCTTTACCAACGCCGAGGGCCATGGCGTCACCGGCGTGGAAGGAGCGTTCGACCAGCGCCTGATCGACAAGGCGACCCGCGGCGATCCGCTCGCGCTGTCGATCGACGCGCGCGTCCAAGGCGTGCTCGAAAGCGAGCTGAGCGCCGCGGTCGCCAACCTCGAAGCGATCGGCGGCGCCGGCGTGATCCTCGACGTCCATACGGGCGAAGTCGCGGCGATGACCTCGCTCCCGACCTTCAATCCGAACAAGCTGGCGGGCAGCGATCCGACGACACGCCGCAACTCGGTCACCTATAATCTCTATGAACTGGGCTCGACCTTCAAGCCGCTGTCGATCGGCGCCGCGATCGACGACGGCGTGGTGACCAGCATGGCGCGTCGTTACGACGCGACCGCGCCGCTGCCGATCGCGGGCTTCCGCATCCGCGACAGCCACCCGGGTCGCTGGTACAATGTGCCCGAAACGCTGATCGAAAGTTCGAACATCGCGACCGCGCGCATCGCCGACGAACTCGGCCGCGAAAATCTGGAACGGCTCTTTCGTAACCTCGATTTCGACAAGCGGGCGCAAATCGATCTCAAGGAGCGCGCCTTCCCGCTCTGGCCGAAAAACTGGGGCCGGGTCACGACGATGACGACCAGCTATGGCCACGGCATCGCGGTGACGCCGCTGCACCTTGCCAGCGCTTATGCCGCGCTCGTCAACGGCGGCATCTATCGCCCCGCAACGATGCTGAGGCTCGGCGACAAGGCGCCGCCGCAAGGGCGCCGCGTGTTCAAGGCGGCGACCAGCGCGCGGATGCGCCAGCTGCTTCGCCTGATCGTTTCCGATGGCACGGGAAAGCAGGCCGATGCTCCAGGGTTCCGCGTCGGCGGGAAGACCGGGTCCGCCGAAAAGCCTGGGGCGGGCGGCTATCGCCGCCATTCGCTCGTCTCGACCTTCGCCGCGGCCTTCCCGATGGACAATCCGCGTTATGTCGTGCTCGTGATGATCGACGAGCCCAAGGGCAATGCTTATAGCTCCGGGCAGCGCACGGCGGGCTGGACCGCGGCGCCCGTGGTGCGCAAGGTCGTAACGCGCGCCGGCCCGATGCTCGGCGTATTTCCTGACCAAAGCCGCGACGTCGATGTGTCCGAACTGACTCCGCTGCTGCGGAGAGGCGAGGAGGCGCACTGATGCGTCTCGCTGCGCTGCTCGAAGATCAGACGCTGGAGGGCAGCGATCCCGTGGTGACGGGACTTGCGATCGACCACCGCAAGGTCGCGCCGGGAACGATCTTCGGTGCGTTCGTCGGAGAAAGATTCAACGGCGAGGATTTCATTGCCGCAGCGGTCGAGGCGGGCGCGGTCGCGGTTGTCGCGCGGCCCGAGGCGAAGGTGGAGGGCGTGGTGCATGTTGCCGACGCCAACCCGCGCCGCGCCTTCGCGCATATCGCGGCGCGCTTTTTTCACCGCTTTCCTGCAACCTGCGTCGCGGTGACGGGCACGAACGGCAAGACATCGACCGTCGAAATGACGCGCCAGTTGTGGCGGATGGCGGGGGTCAACGCCGCGTCGATCGGCACGCTAGGTATCACGACGTCGATGGAAAGCGCTTCGACGGGGCTCACCACGCCCGACATCGTCACCTTCCTGTCGAATATGTCGGGGCTCGCCGCCGAAGGCGTCACGCATGCGGCGTTCGAGGCCTCCAGTCATGGGCTCGATCAGTATCGGACCGAGGGGCTGCCGGTGAAGGCGGCGGCTTTCACCAATTTGAGCCACGATCATCTCGATTATCATGGCACGATGGAGGCCTATCTCGGCGCCAAGTTGCGGCTTTTTTCGGAGGTGGTCGAACCCGGCGGGGCGGCCGTCGTGTGGGCCGACGACGAATATTCTGCGCCGGTAATCGCCGCGGTTCGGGCGCACGGCCACCGTCTGCTGACCGTCGGGGCGGGCGGCGAGGCGCTGCGCCTCGTTTCGCGCGAGCCGACCCAACTTGGCCAATCGCTCGTCATCGCAGCTGGCGACCTCCTCCAAAAAGTGAATCTGCCGCTGATTGGCGCTTATCAGGCCGCCAATGCGCTTGTGTCTGCGGGTCTTGTGATCGCGACCGGCGGCGATGTAGCGCAGACGCTCGGCAATCTCGCGCGGCTCCAGCCGGTACGCGGCCGGCTCGAACGCGCAGCGATCGCCCGGACGGGCGCGCCCGTCTATGTCGATTATGCCCATACGCCCGATGCGATCGAGGCCGCGCTCGACGCGCTGCGCCCGCATGCGAGCGGCCGGCTGATCCTCGTTTTCGGCGCGGGCGGAGACCGCGATCAGGCGAAGCGCCCCGAAATGGGCAAGATCGCGGCGGCTAAGGCCGATTTGCTGTTTATCACCGACGACAATCCGCGCGGCGAAGACCCCGTTGCCATCCGTAACGCCATCGCCGCTGCCGCGCCCCGGGCCGAGGTAATCGGCGATCGCCGCGCGGCGATCGCCGCCGCCATCGCCGCGGCGGGCGCCGACGACATCGTTTGTATCGCGGGCAAGGGGCATGAGCAGGGCCAGATCGTCGGGCGAGGCGACGCGATGCACGTCATCCCCTTCGACGATGTGACCGTCGCGCGCGAGGAGGCGGCATGAACCCGCTCTGGACCGCGCGCGCCATCGCCGCTGCCACGGGCGGCGTCGCGAGCACCGACTTCACCGTACAGGGCGTCGCCTTCGACTCGCGCGAAGTGACGAAGGGCGACCTTTTCATCGCGATGAAGGGCGAGGTCGCCGACGGCCATGCGTTTATCGACAAGGCGATAGCCGCTGGCGCCGCGGGCATCGTCTGCGAAAGCGCGATCGACCATCCGCATGTCCGCGTCGCCGACAGCGCGGCCGCGCTGAATGCGCTCGGTATCGCATCGCGCGCGCGCAGCCATGGGCGCATCATCGGCGTCACCGGATCGGCGGGCAAGACGGGGACGAAGGAGGCGCTGTTCGCGGCGCTCGACCGCTTCCGCCCCGGCAAGGCGCACCGCTCGGTTAAAAGTTACAACAACCACGTCGGGGTGCCGCTCAGCCTTGCGCGCATGCCCTCGACCGCCGATTATGGCATCTTGGAAATGGGGATGAACCATGCCGGCGAACTCGCGGCGCTGACGCGCATCGTCCGCCCGCACGTCGCCATCGTCACCACCATCGCCCCAGCGCATATGGAATTTTTTGGCAGCGAGGAAGCGATTGCCGATGCGAAGGGAGAGATTTTCGAAGGGATCGAGTCCGGCGGCACTGCCATCGTGCCCTTCGACAGCCCGCATTATGCGCGCCTCCGCGCCAAGGCCGAACGCCACGCCGCGCAGATCGTCAGCTTCGGGGTGAATGAGGGCGCCGATGTGCGCGCGGTCGACTGGCTGCCCGACGGGCTGGGCGGTTCGCTCGTCACTGCGCAGGTGCAGGATTCGTTGCTCTGTTTCACGATCGCACAGGCCGGCGCGCACTGGGTCGCCAATTCGCTCGCGGTGCTTGCCGCGGTAAAAGCGGTCGGCGGCGACCTGCCCGCGGCGGGCCTGGCCTTTGCCGAAATGGGCGGGCTTGCCGGCCGCGGCGCACGCCACCGCGTCGCGGTGCCCGGCGGCCATATCCTCGTCATCGACGAAAGCTATAACGCCAATCCCGCGTCGATGGCGGCCACCATCAGCCAACTCGGCACCGAATCCGCGGACCGCAAAGTCGCGATTCTGGGGTCAATGAAGGAGCTGGGGGCCGGCGGCGAGGCCTATCATGCGGGTCTTGCGGCTCCGCTCGTCGCTGCGGGAGTGCAATTCGCCCTGCTTGTCGGCGACGAGATGGCGCCGCTCGCCAAAGCGCTTGAGGGGCGCATCGATTTCGAGCATGTGCCCGCCCACTCGGCTGCGACGGCGCGGCTCAAGGACGTGATCCGTCCGGGCGACGCCGTGCTGGTCAAAGGGTCGAACAGCGTCGGCCTGTCGCATATCGTGATGGCGCTGATGAGCGGGGATTATTGATGTTATATTGGCTGGCGGAATGGCTTGGCTTTCCGGGGGCTCTCAACCTCATTCGCTATCTGAGTTTTCGCTCGGGGGCTGCGGTCGCGACCGCGCTGATCCTCGGTCTGTGGATCGGGCCGCGCTTCATCCTGATGCTGCGTATGCGGCAGGGGAAGGGGCAGCCGATCCGCGACGACGGCCCGCAAAGCCATCTCGCGAAAAAGGGCACGCCGACGATGGGGGGGTTGATGATCCTCATTTCGCTGATGATCTCGGCGCTGCTCTGGATGGATTTGTCCAACCGCTTCGTCTGGGCGTGCATTTTCGTGACCGGCGGCTTTGCCGCCGTCGGCTTTCTCGACGATCTCGACAAGGTGACCAAGGCCAGCCACCGCGGCATTCCGGGGCGCGTGCGCCTGCTCGTCGAATTCCTGATCGCGGGGGTCGCGGTGCTGCTGATCGTCTCGCGCACCGGCACCGACCTTTACCTGCCCTTTTTCAGCGGCATCGTGATCCCTTTGGGGCCGCTCTATTATGTGTTCGCGATGATATTGATCGTCGGCTTCGGCAATGCGGTGAACCTGACCGACGGGCTCGACGGGCTCGCGACTTTCCCGGTGATCATCGCCAGCCTGACCTTCCTCGTCATCGTTTATCTGTCGGGCAATGTGAAATTCGCCGAATATCTTGGCATCCCGCACGTTCCCGGCGCGGGCGAGCTTGCGGTGTTCGCGGCCGCGATCATCGGCGCCTGCCTTGCCTTCCTGTGGTTCAATGCGCCCCCCGCCGCCGTCTTCATGGGTGATACGGGCAGCCTTGCGCTCGGCGGCGCGCTCGCGACGATCGCGGTGACCGCGCAGCATGAACTGGTCCTCGTCCTTGTCGGCGGGCTGTTCGTGGTCGAGGCGCTATCGGTGATCATCCAGGTCTTCTGGTATAAGAGGACGGGCAAGCGCGTCTTCCGCATGGCGCCGATCCACCATCATTTCGAGCAACTCGGCTGGCCCGAATCGACCGTCGTCATCCGTTTCTGGATCGTCTCGATCGTCCTCGCGCTGGCAGGGCTCGCGACCTTGAAACTGCGGTGATCACCTCGCGCGCCTTTGCTGGCCGCCGCTATGCGGTGCTGGGACTGGCGCGCTCGGGGCTCGCGACGGTCGAGGCGTTGATCGCAAGCGGCGCGGGCGTCACCGCGTGGGACGACCGCGAAGCCGCGCGCGACGACGCGATGGCGCTCGGCGCCGATATCGGCGACCCCACCCAGATCGACCTCATCGGTTTCGCGGGCGTCGTCGTCTCGCCGGGCGTGCCGCTGAACCGACATCCGATCGCCGCGCATGCGCGCGAAGCGCACGTCCCGGTTATCGGCGACATCGAACTCTTTGCCGAGGCGCGCGGCGAACTGCCGGCGCACAAGGTAGTCGGCATCACCGGCACCAATGGCAAGTCGACCGTCACCGCGCTCGTCACCCATATGCTCGAAAGCGCGGGTATCCCGGCGCTGATGGGCGGCAACATCGGCCTGCCGATCCTGTCGCGCGATCCGCTTCCCGAACATGGCGTCTATGTACTCGAACTGTCGAGTTACCAGATCGACCTGTCGCACAGCCTTGCCTGCGATATCGCGGTGCTGACCAATCTCAGCCCCGACCATCTCGATCGCTACGACGGATTTGCCGGCTATGCTGCGTCGAAGGCGCGCCTGTTCGGCCTCCAGCACCGCGATCAGGTCGCGATCGTCGCGGTCGACGATGACCCGTCGAAGATGATCGCCGGGCGCATCAACCACCGGCTCCATCGCGTCTCGGCAAAGGATATAGACCCCGCCGATCAGGCGCGCTGGCCGGCGCTGCAGGGGCCGCACAACGCCCAGAACGCCGTCTGCGCGATCGCGGTTTGCCGCCTGCTGGGGCTGAATGACGAGCAGATCGAACGTGGTCTTGCGACCTACACGTCGCTGCCGCACCGCATGGAATTGGTCGGCGAAGCCGATGGTGTCCGCTGGTATAACGACAGCAAGGCCACCAACGCGGCTTCCGCTGCACCGGCGCTGGCGGCATTCCCGCCGGCGCCGGACCAGCGTATCCACTGGATCGCCGGGGGGCAGGCAAAGGGCGACGGACTAGGTGCGTGCCGCCCTTGGTTCGGCCATGTGAAACGCGCCTATCTGATCGGCGAGGCGATGGAGGGTTTCGCGGCGGAAATCGGCGACGTGATCCCAGTGGAGCGTTCGGGAGACATGGCGACAGCGGCGAAACAGGCGGCTGCGGCGGCAAGGTCCGGCGACATCGTCCTGCTGTCGCCCGCCTGCGCCTCGTTCGACCAATATAAGGATTACGAACAGCGCGGCGATGCGTTCCGCACGCTCGTACGGGCGCTTGGGGCATGAGCGGGGGGATGGACAATATGGACACCGCGAACGAACGCCCGGTGATCGCGACGACGCGCGCGACCAAACGCCGCGGCCCGCGCCTCAGCCGCGCCGACCGCACGCCGCTGGGCCTGTGGTTCTGGGAAATCGATCGCGTCCTCCTGCTTCTCGTGTCGATCCTCGTCGCGGTCGGGCTGGTCGCGGTAGCCGCCGCGTCGCCCGTGGCGGCGCAGAAACTGTCGACCTCGACCGCGTCGCTCGACCCGCTCTATTATTTCTACCGCCAGCTGATGTGGGTGATCGTCGGCGTGCCCGTGATGCTGATGGTATCGATGCTGCCCAAGCCGCAGGCACGGCGCTTCGCGATTTACGGTACGATTGTCTTCCTCGCGCTCCTGTTCCTGGTGCCGCTCGTCGGCACCTCGGTGAACGGTGCGCAGCGCTGGCTGGGCAGCGGAGTGTTCCGGCTCCAGCCTTCCGAATTCTTAAAGCCCTTCTTCGCGGTGTCGCTCGCGTGGATATTATCGCTGCGCCTGCACGACCAGAGTCTGCCCGTCGTGCCGCTCGCCGCGGCGCTTACCGGCGTCATCGCGCTGCTGCTCATGAGCCAGCCTGACCTTGGGCAGACGATCATCTTCGCCGCGACCTGGTTCGTGCTTGTGCTTGTCGCCGGCCTGTCGATGCGGATCATGGGCATGCTCGCGGGTGCGGGGGTCGCGGGGATCATCCTTGCCTATTTCTTCTACCCCGTCGCGCAGCAGCGCATCAACATCTGGCTCTTTGCCGAAGGCGACAGCTTCCAGGTCGACAAGGCGCACGCGACGCTGACTGCGGGCGGGCTGATCGGCACCGGCCCCGGAGCCGGGCTCGCCAAATTCCAGCTGCCCGAAGCGCATACCGACTATATCTTCTCGGTTATCGGCGAAGAGTTCGGGATGATCGCGTGCATCGCGATCGCGATCCTCTATCTTGCGATCATCGTGCGCGTCCTCGTCCGCCTGCTCGACGAGGAAGACAGCTTCCTGATCCTCGCGGTCGCGGGGCTGATCGCACAGTTCGGCGGCCAAGCGGTGATCAACATGGCTGTGAACACGCAAATCTTCCCGTCGAAGGGAATGACCTTGCCCTTCATCAGCTACGGCGGTTCGTCCTTCATCGCTCTGTCGATCGGCATGGGTTTGCTCTTGTCGCTGACCCGGCGAAACCCTTATGCGGCTCGGGTATCGATGACCCGAAATTGGAACAAGAAATGACCGCGACCCGCCACTTCCTTCTCGCCGCCGGCGGGACGGGGGGACATATGCTGCCCGCTTACGCCCTCGCGGGCGAACTGATCGCGCGCGGTCACCGCGTCGCGCTGGTCAGCGACGACCGCGGGCTGAAGATTCCGGGCGCGCCCGTCGAGATAGAAACGCATGTTTTGCCTGCCGGCCGCGTGTCGGGCGGGCCGGTCGGCTGGCTCAAGGCGGCACTTGCGATTCGCAAGGGGCGCCGCATGGCGATCGACCTGATCGACGAATTCGACCCCGCGGTGGTCGTTGGGTTCGGCGGTTATCCCTCGCTGCCCAGCCTGCTCGCCGCTGGCGCAACGAAACGGCCGCGCGTGCTCCACGAGCAAAATGCCGTACTCGGCCGCGTCAACCGGATGATGGCGCCGCGCGTCGATGCGGTCGCGGTCGCATACCATAATATCCAGCGCTACCCCGAAGGGCATGAGCTGAAGAAGCATATCACCGGCAATCCGGTGCGCGACGAGATCGTCGCGATCCGCGACGACGGCTTCCCGCCGCTGCCCGAGGACGGCATCTTCCGGCTGCTGGTCGTCGGGGGCAGCCTTGGCGCCAAGGTGCTCAGCGAAGTCGTCCCCGCCGCGATCGCGATGCTGCCGCGCGCGCTGCTCGACCGGCTCCAGGTCGTCCAGCAATGTCGTGAGGACGATATCGAGGAGGTGCGTGCCAAATATGCCGAACTCGGCGTTGCCGCCGAATGCGCGCCCTACATCAAGGATTTCCCGGAGCGTTTGCGCTGGGCTCATATGGTCGTCGCGCGTGCGGGTGCATCGACCGTTGCCGAACTTGCCTGCGCCGGGCGCCCGGCGATCTTCGTCCCTTATCCCAGCGCTATGGACGATCATCAGACCTATAATGTCGTCGACCTGGTTCAGGCGGGCGGGGCGATCTCGTTCCAGCAGCCCGATTTTACCGCCGCCGAGGTTGCGAAGCATATCCAGCGCATGGCGCTCGAACCCGGCGCGCTCGAGGAAGCCGCCGAGCGGGCGGCGAGCTGCGGCCTGCCCAATGCGACGCGCGACCTTGCCGAGTTGGTCGAATCGCTCGCCGCGCCGCCGATGATGGACGTCATCCGCGTCGGCGCGTCCTCGCGCAGCGCCGCCGTCGCCGGCGGCGTCGCCGCCACCCGCGCGGGAGATCGCTGATGCGCGGCGTTGCGACCGATATCGGCACCATCCATTTCATCGGCATCGGCGGTATCGGCATGTCGGGCATCGCCGAGGTGATGCACAACCTGGGCTATCAGGTGCAGGGCAGCGACATCGCTGACTCCTATGTCGTCGAAGGCTTGCGGGCGCGCGGGATCAAGGTCGCGATCGGCCATGAAGCGACGAACGTCGACGGCGTCGCGGTCGTCGTCACCTCGACTGCGGTCAAGCGCGGCAACCCCGAGGTCGAGGCCGCGCTCGCGCACCGCATCCCGCTCGTCCGCCGCGCCGAAATGCTTGCCGAACTGATGCGGCTGAAATCGACCGTCGCGATCGCGGGCACGCACGGCAAGACGACGACGACCAGTCTCGTCGCCGCGCTGCTCGACGCGGGCGGGATCGACCCTACCGTCATCAACGGCGGCATCATCAACAATTATGGCTCGAACGCGCGGCTTGGTGCGTCGGACTGGATGGTGGTCGAGGCCGACGAGAGCGACGGCAGCTTCCTGCGCCTCGACGGGACGATCGCGGTCGTTACCAACATCGATCCCGAACATCTCGATCATTATGGCAGCTTCGACGCGATCAAGGACGCCTTCGTCGAATTTATCGAGAATGTGCCCTTCTATGGTGCGGCGATGCTCTGCCTCGACCATCCCGAAGTGCAGGCGATCATCCCGCGAATTCGCGACCGGCGTATCATTACCTATGGCTTCTCTGCCCAAGCGGACGTGCGCGGCACCAATGTGACGCCTGGCCCCGACGGCAACCGCTTCGACGTCGTCGTCCGCGACCGCGACGGGAACAGCCGGACGATCGAGGGCATCCATTTGCCGATGTCGGGGCGCCACAATGTCCAGAATGCGCTCGCCGCGATCGCGGTCGCGCTGCACATGGGTGTGCCGGACCACAAGATCGTGTCTGGTTTCAACGGCTTTGCCGGGGTCAAGCGCCGCTTCACCAAGGTTGGCAAGATTGCGGTCGAGGGCGGCGTCATTACGGTGATTGACGACTATGCCCATCACCCCGTCGAAATTCGCGCCGTGCTGTCGGCGGCGCGCGAAGGGGCGGGGGCAGGGCGCGTCGTCGGGGTGGTCCAGCCGCACCGATTTACGCGGCTCCGCGACCATATGGATGATTTTCAGCAGGCGTTTAACGACGCCGACATGGTGCTGGCGTTGCCCGTCTATGCCGCGGGCGAGGCGCCGATCGAGGGCGTGTCGTCGGACGCGCTGGCGCAGGGGCTGCGCGACCGCGGCCACCGCCACGCATCGACCGTTGCCGACGCCGGGGCGCTGGCAACTACCATTGCCGACGCGATCCGTGGGGGCAATCTGGGTGCGGGCGACATGATCATTTGCCTCGGCGCGGGCGATATCACCAAGATGGCGGCGGGTCTGGCGAGCGCGGTGGAGGCGGCATGAGCGCCGTCGAAACCCTCCCTTCGGTGCGCGGCAAACTGACCGCCAACGCGCCGCTGGCGCCGCTTGTCTGGTTCAAGTCCGGCGGTCCCGCCGACTGGCTGTTCGAACCGAAGGACGCGAGCGACCTCGCCGATTTCCTGCGCGATCTCGACCCCGCCGTACCGGTGATGGCGCTCGGGCTCGGCTCGAACTTGATCATCCGCGACGGCGGCTTTCCCGGCGTCGTCGTCCGGCTTGGTAAGGCTTTTGCCAAGGTCGAGGCGATCGACGCGACGACGCTGCGCTGTGGCGGCGGCGCGTCGGGCATCCTCGTCTCTTCGACCGCGCGCGATGCGGGCATCGCCGGCATGGAATTCCTCCGCTCGATCCCCGGCACCGTCGGCGGTTTCGTCCGCATGAACGGTGGTGCCTATGGCGGCGAGGTCAAGGATATATTGATCGACTGCGACGTCGTGCTCCGCTCGGGCGAGTGCAAGACGTTGCCGCTTGCGGAGCTGGGCTATACCTATCGCCACAGCGAATTGCCCGACGGCGCGGTCGTGATCGGTGCGACGTTCCGCGGTCGTCCGGGCGAACCCGCTGCGATCCAGGCCGAAATGGACCGAATTTCAGCGAGCCGCGAAGCCTCGCAGCCGCTACGTTCGAAGACGGGCGGGTCGACCTTCAAGAACCCCGACGGGCACAAGGCTTGGGCTCTTGTCGACGAGGCCGGCTGCCGCGGCTTTGCGGTCGGCGGCGCGCAGGTCAGCGAAAAGCACACCAATTTCCTCATCAACACGGGTGCGGCGACGAGCGCCGATATCGAGGCGCTCGGAGAGGAAGTCCGCCGCCGGGTGAAAGCGAAGAGCGGCATCGAACTGCAATGGGAGATACAACGCGTAGGCATGTTTGCCGATGCGCAAAAGGAGAATGTGGGAGTGGCGAAATGAGCCGGGGTCCGTGGCATGTCGCCGTCCTGATGGGCGGCTGGTCGGCCGAGCGCGAAGTGTCGTTGATGAGCGGTAATGGCGTCGCCGACGCGCTGGAATCGCGCGGTCACAAGGTTACGCGCATCGACATGGACCGCGACGTTGCGCTGCGGCTTGCGGAAGCGAAGCCCGATGTCGTGTTCAACGCGCTCCACGGCGTGCCCGGCGAGGATGGGACGGTGCAGGGCATGCTCGACCTGATGGGCCTCAAATATACCCACAGCGGGCTCGTCACTTCGGTGATCGCGATCGACAAGGAATTGACGAAGCAGGCGCTCGTCCCGCATGGTATTCCGATGCCGACGGGGACGATGGTCGACAGCGAAAGCCTGTTTTCAGTCGACCCCTTGCCGCGCCCCTATGTGCTGAAGCCCGTCAACGAAGGATCGTCGGTCGGCGTCGCGATCGTCAAGGACGACAGCAATTACGGCAACCCGATCGCGCGCGATGCTGTCGGGCCGTGGCAGGAGTTTGACCGCCTGCTCGCCGAACCCTTTATCAAAGGGCGCGAGCTGACCGTCGCGGTGCTCGGCGACCAGGCGCTTGCCGTTACCGAATTGCGCGTGAAGTCGGGTTTCTACGACTATGACGCCAAATATACCGATGGGCTGACCGAACATGTCTGCCCCGCGGATGTGCCCGATGACGTCGCGCAGCGGATGAAGGACCTGGCGCTGAAGGCGCACCGCCTGCTCGGCTGCAAGGGCGCTTCGCGCTCGGACTTCCGCTGGGACGACGAACACGGCCTTACGGGCATCTTCCTGCTCGAGGTCAATACCCAGCCGGGCATGACGCCGCTCAGCCTCGTGCCCGAACAAGGGCGCGCCGTCGGCATGGATTATGCCGAACTCGTCGAACGCATCGTGGGGGAAGCGTTATTATGAGCAAGACGCAGATCAAGCGTGGAAAGGCGCCGCCTCGGCGGCCCGCGCGCGCGCCGAAGAAGCGGCGCAAGGTCCAGCAATCGCGCCTCGACGCGATCATCAACGCGCTGCCGGTCAGCCCGCAGCGGCTCCAGAAGATCGCAAACTGGACGGTCGGGCTCAGCCTGTGCGCGGTCGTCGCTATCGCCGCCCACGCAACGGGCGTCACCGCGAAAATCCACGAGGAATATGCGCAGGCGGTCGGCCGCGCGGGCTTTCAGGTCAAGAAGGTCGAGGTCGTCGGCGCCGACCGCATCGACCGTTTAAAGGTCTATGACATCGCGCTCGCGCAGAAGGACCGCTCGATGGCGGCGGTCGATCTGGAAGATGTGCGCAGCGACCTGATGAAATATGGCTGGATCAAGGATGCGCGCGTATCGCGCCGTTTGCCCGACACGCTTGTCGTCGACATTGTCGAGCGCACCCCGGCAGCGATCTGGCAGCATTCGGGCAAGCTGTCGCTGATCGACGAAAAGGGCGTCGTCCTCGAACCCGTCACTGTCGCGACGATGCCCGACCTGCCGCTCGTCATCGGGCCGAATGCGAACCAGCGCTCGCAGGACCTCGACCGCCTGCTCGCCGAGGCGAGCAGCCTCAAGGAATTGCTCGCGGGCGCGACCTGGGTCGGCAACCGCCGCTGGGACCTTCGGTTCCGTAGCGGCGAGACGCTGTCGCTGCCCGAAGGCGAGATGCAGGCGAAAGCCGCGCTTGCCAAATTCGCGCATATGGACGGCGCCAACCGGCTGCTCGGCCGCGGCATTTTGCGCTTCGACATGCGCGATCCCGACCGTTTTGTGCTGCGCCTGCCGCACGAAGGGCAGGTGGCGCCGGCCAGGCTCGACGACGCGCGCGCGGCGGTCGATGCGGTCGCCGCCAGCCAGTCGAACGAGGGTTAGCGCCGTGCCGCCGCCGCGGATCGAAAAGATATTCACCGCACTCGATGTGGGATCGTGGAAGGTCTGCGCGCTGATCGCGGGACAGACCGCCGACGGCCAACTCCATGTGCTCGGCACCGGCCAGCGCGAAAGCCGCGGCGTCCAGCGCGGGTATGTTGCCGACATGGAACAGACCGAGCATGTCGTGCGCGAGGCGATCGAACAGGCCGAACGCATCGCCGGGCTCAATATCGACGATGTTTGGGTCAGCTTCTCGGCAGGCGGGCTTTTGAGCGACGTCGCGCCGATCGAGAGCGAACTCGGCGGTCACCGGATCGAGCAGGAGGATATCGACGACCTGCTCGCCGCGGGCCGCGCCGGGATCGATCCCGAAGGCCGGATGATCCTGCATGCGCAGCCGGCGCTCTACACGCTCGACGGCCTCACCGGGGTCAAGAATCCCATCGGCCTCCATGCCGATCGGCTCGGCGTCGATATCCATATCATCATGGCGGACGGCGCGCCGGTGCGAAACTTGGAGGCAGCGGTGCGGCAAGCGCATCTCGACGTCAACGCCGTCGTCGCCTCGCCGATCGCGGCGGGGCTCGCCTGCCTGTCGGATGAGGAGCGCGACCTTGGCGTCGCGCTCGTCGAACTCGGCGCCGCGGTCACCACCGTTTCGCTCTATGCGGGCGGAATGCTCGTCGAAATGGCGTCGCTGCCGTTCGGCGCCAGCGACATCACCGACGACATCGCCTCGGCCTTCGGCATCCGTCGCAGCCAGGCGCAACGGTTGCAGAGCTTCTATGGTTCGGCGTCGGCGAGCCCGCGCGACAATAACGAGATCATCGAGCTCGAACCCGGCGCACCGTCGGGCAGCGATTCCCCGCGCATCACCCGCGCGCAGCTCGTGACGGTGATCCGCCAGCGGCTCGACGCGATGATGGGCGAGATCGGCCGCACGCTCAAAGACCTGCATTTTGTCGGCCCGATCGGGCGGCAGGTGGTGCTCGTCGGCGGCGGCGCCGACCTCAAAGGCATCGCCGACTATACGCAGGTGGCGCTGGGGCGCGCCGCGCGCGTCGGACGACCGCGCGGCTTGCACGGCCTGCCCGATGCGCATGGTGGCCCCGCTTTCGCGACGCTCGCGGGTCTGGTTCTCTATGCCGCGTCGGATCCCGTCGACCTGCGCGACCTGCCGATGATGGCACAGGACGTCCACCGGCCGGCGGGGACGTCAATCCTCCATCGGCTGATGGCGGCATTGAAAAGCAGTTTTTGAAGGCTCAAAGGGCAAAAAGGTTAATTTTTTGGGTGATTCCGAAGTCACAATAGTGCAATGCGGTGACAGGAATCCGGACGGCAGGACCACCGTCCGTCTGGGTCGCATGGTGAGGGAAGCGGCACCGGTTCGCCGCTGCAGGGAGACTGATTGATGAGCATCAATATTGGCCCGCCGCAGGTCGACGAGCTGAAGCCGCGCATCGCGGTGATCGGCGTTGGCGGCGCGGGCGGCAATGCCATCGCCAATATGATCGCCTCGCGCGTAGAGGGCGTCGATTTCGTCGTCGCCAACACCGACGCGCAGGCACTGAACGCTTCGCCGGCTGAACGCCGCATCCAGCTGGGGACGCAGATCACCCAGGGACTGGGCGCGGGTTCGCGGCCAGAAGTCGGCCGCGCGGCGGCCGAAGAAAGCATCGCGCAGGTCGAAGAGGCGCTGAATGGCGCGCATATGTGCTTCATCGCCGCGGGCATGGGCGGCGGCACCGGCACCGGCGCGGCACCGGTGATCGCCAAGGCGGCGCGCGACCGCGGCATATTGACCGTTGGCGTCGTGACCAAGCCCTTCACGTTCGAAGGTCAGCGCCGCATGCGCTCGGCGGAATCGGGCATCTCCGAACTGCAGGATCATGTCGACACGCTGATCGTCATCCCGAACCAGAATCTCTTCCTCGTCGCCAATCCGAACACGACCTTCAAGGAAGCGTTCACCATGGCCGACGAAGTGCTGCAGCAGGGCGTGCGCGGCATCACCGACCTGATGGTCATGCCCGGCCTGATCAACCTCGACTTCGCCGACGTGCGCAGCGTGATGCGCGAAATGGGCAAGGCGATGATGGGCACCGGCGAAGCCGAAGGCGACGGCCGCGCCTTGGAAGCTGCGCAGAAAGCGATCGCCAACCCGCTGCTCGACGGCGTGTCGATGGCGGGCGCCAAGGGCGTCATCATCTCGATCACTGGCGGCGAGGACATGCGCCTGATGGAAGTCGACGAGGCGGCGAATCATATTCGCGAACTGGTCGATCCCGACGCCAACATCATCTGGGGCAGCGCCTTCAACGACAGCCTTGACGGCAAGATTCGCGTGTCGGTTGTTGCGACCGGCATCGACGGCACTGGCGACGCGGCGCAGGCGGCGCCCGCGACGCGCAGCTTTTCCTTCGCCCCCGCGCGCGCTGCGGCGCCCGCGCCGGTAGCCGAAGAGATCGTCGAACCCGAAGCCCAGGAAGAGCCGCTGGCGGAGGGCGAACCGGCCCGGCAGGATAATGATCCGGCACCCGGATTTTCGCTGGGCGATGCGGCCGAACCCCCGGCCGCAGCGGCCGAGGAAGAGCCGATGGAATTGTCGCAGGTCGCCGCGACCTATGACGATACGGCCGATGAACTGGTGCTCGACGCGCCCGAAGTGCCGGCCGCCGACTATCGCGCGGCACCCGCCGCCGACGCGGCGCCGACGCCCGAAGCCGCGCCGCGCAGCATCGGTGGCGGCACGCTGTTCGAGCGCATGTCGCGCCTGTCGCGTGGGGCGACTGCGCCCGAGAGCGAACAGGGCGACAAGGAAGACGGGGTCGATATCCCGCGCTTCCTGGGGCGCCAGAATAACCAGTAACAGGGCATCGAACGGTCGCCCGCCGGGCACGGCAGGCCGGAAATCGGGATGAGTTGCCCATGCGGCAGGTGAAATCGACGGCGAAGCCGGGGCGCGCGGGACGAATAGCCCGCGCGCTCGGCGCGCTGCTGCTGGGCCCTGTTTTAATCTTGCCCGCCCAAGCGATGCAGGCGCGGCCGCCCGATGCCGCAACGAAGGCGGCAATGGAGAAACGGACCACGGCCCGCACGCTGCTGTCGTCGGCGCTCGCGCGTATCGCCGCGAACGCCAGCGATACCGGCGCATTGCTCGACGCGGGCCGTGCCTCGATCGATCTTGAGGATTATCGGGCCGCGCTCGGCTTTCTTGTTCGCGCAGAACAGGCGAGCCCGCGCGACGGCGCGATCAAGGCCGCGCTCGGGTCGGCGATGGTCCATATGGAAAACCCGACGCGCGCGCTCGACTATTTCGGCGAGGCGCAATTGATGGGTGCATCCGAACGGTTGTTCCTTGCCGACCGCGGGCTGGCGCGCGACCTGCTTGGCCAGCAGGAGGCGGCGCAGCGCGACTACCAGCTTGCGTTGTCGATCACCCCCAATGACGAGCTGACCCGGCGTTACGCGCTGTCGCTGGGGATCAGCGGTGATGCCGACCGCGCGATCGCCATGCTGACGCCGCAACTGCGCGCGCAGGATCGCGGCGCCTGGCGACTCCGCGCCATGATCCTTGCGATGAACGGCCGCGACAAGGAGGCGAGTGAGATCGTTAACGCGACGATGCCACCGGCAATGGCGCAGAATATCCTGCCTTATCTGACCCAGATGGACCGCCTCAATCCGGCGCAGCAGGCGGCGGCGGCGCATTTCGGCCGCTTCCCGAACGGCCAGCTAGGGCCGAAGCGCCGGCCCGTCCAGGTGGCGGCGGCGACCCCGGCGCCCGTGCCCGCCACCTGGACG
>NZ_LNSA01000034.1 GCF_001468465.1 Sphingopyxis sp. H115 | reverse complement strand
CGACGCTCCGATATCCTCGCTCATCACCGCTCCTCGCAAAGAGCGGCTATCAGCATCCCGCAGCAGCTTCCCGCAAGGCGGCCTTCAGGACACGGTTACCCTAGAGGAGCAGAATGAACGCCATCAAAGCAATCTTGGGGTGGTTCCTTCGGAAGTAGCCATCCGGTGAAGACCGCGGCGCAGCTCTGATTGGGCGGTGATGGATCGCTAGGAGATCTTGAGCTCGGACCAGGTGAGGCCGCGCTTACCATGGGCATCCACGAATGTTTGGAACGCCTCTGCGTGAGAATCGTCGATGAGGCACTCGCTTGGCCAGATGCTGTCACATTCTTCGCAGAACGAGATCTGCTCACCCGTCGCGCGAACCTCCGCCTCGATCAGGGCGCCTTGCTCACATAGGGGGCATTCTAGGAGCCCACCGCTTTGGTGGGTACGCGCGATGTAGTCCGCGACCTCTTTTTGAAAATCCGCGATCGTTCGCATTACCTGTTCCCTGTTGAGGTACCGACCGTGACCTAAGCGCGATGGTTTTGCCAGTTCCAAGGCAGCAGCTGATCGAGTTGGCGGACCGGATGCTCAGCGATGCGGGCGAGCACGTCTGCAAGCCAGGCCTGCGGATCGATGTCGTTCAGCCGCGCGGTCTGGATCAGGGTGTAGAGGATGGCGGCGCGCTGACCGCCGCGATCGGATCCGCAGAACAGCCAGGCCTTGCGGCCGAGCGGCACGCAGCGCAGCGCCCGTTCTGCTGCGTTGTTGGTCAGGCAGATGCGGCCGTCATCGAGGAAGCGGCTGAACGCGGCCCAGCGCCGGAGCATGTAGTTGATCGCCTTCGCCAGATCGTGGTTGCGCGAGAGCTTGGCCAGCTGTGCGGTGAGCCAGGCGTGGAGCTCGGCAATGAGCGGTGCGCTGAGTTCCTGCCGCACGACGAGACGTTCGGCGGCGCTGCTGCCGTTCACGGCGCGCTCGATATCGAACAGGGCATCGATCCGTTGCACGGCTTCGAGCGCGATCGGATAGATCATGCCGGCGCGCTCGCCGCGGCTCTTTTTGCGCGCAGCGCCCTCGACGTCGGCAAGCTCGAAGAACTTGCGCCGTGCATGCGCGAAACATCCCGCCTCGAAGATGGGTACGGGCGTACGCCCTTCGCGGTAGAGCTCGCCGTAGCCGCCATAGGCGTCGGCCTGCAGAATCCCTGACCAGGATGCGAGATGAGCTTGCGGATGTTCGCCGCGCCGGTCGCGTGAGTAGTGGAACAATGCCGCGGGGGGATCAGCGCCGGCGAACGGCTTGTCGTCGCGCACATAGACCCACAGTCTCGCGGTATCGGTCTTGCCCTTCGCGAGGACTGGCACGGTCGTGTCGTCGCCGTGCAATCGCTCGGCGGCGAGTACATGGGCCTCGATCAGGCGATAGATCGGCATCAGCGCATGGGCGCCGCCGCCGACCTGATCGCCGAGCGTCGATGTGCTGAGCGGCACGCCCTCGCGGGCGAACCGCTCGGCCTGGCGGTTGAGCGGCTGGTGCTGCCCGTACTTCTCGAACAGCAGCATTGCGAGGAAGCTTGGCCCGGCCCAGCCGCGGGGGAGCACATGAAAGGGCGCGGGCGCCTGCGCGATCTTCTCGCAATCCCGGCAAGAAAACTTCTCGCGCACCGTCTGGGTGACCTTCCACGATCGCGGAATAACCTCAAGCGTCTCGGTGATGTCTTCGCCGAGCTTGGCAAGGCGGCTGCTGCCGCATGCCGGGCAGGAACAGGGGGCGGGCACGACGATGCGCTCGCGCGGCAGGTGATCGGGGAACGGCTTGCGGCTCGGGCGCTTGCGCTCGAACGCGGTGACGGTCAGGGCCTTTGCGGCGGCGGCTTCGGTGACGAGCTCATCCTCGCTGGCATCGGCCTCGAGATCTTCGAGCTGTAGCTCCATCTGCGCCAGGAGGCGCTTGCTGCGTTCTGCGCTGGCGCCGTAGGCCTCGCGCTTCAGCTTGGCGATCTGCAGCTTGAGATGGGCGATCATCGCCTCGGTGGCGCTCTCGCGGGCCTTTGCGTTGGCGAGCCGCGCCTCTGCCTCATCGGCTCTGCGGGTCGCCGCGTTCAGCAGCGCCTTGAGCGCTGCGACGTCGTCCGGAACGGGCGAAACGGCGGCTTCCATGCCCATGAATGAATCACCATCGGCCTCGCCAATCAAGCCAAAAAAGCATCATGCCGGGCGTCATCCCGCGCTCTGCGGCCGCCAGCTATACTGCGGGTTACGCCAGTCGATCCCGTCGAGCAGACAGGCCAGCTGCGCACTGGTCAGCGACACGATACCGTCCTTCGCCGACGGCCAGATAAAGCGCCCCTTCTCGAGCCGCTTGGCGTAAAGCGACATGCCGATACCATCATGCCAGATGATCTTGGTCAGCGATCCGGCGCGACCGCGAAAGACGAAGAGATCGCCGCCGAAAGGATCGCGTCCCAGAGCCTGCTGGACGAGCAGCGCGAGCCCCTGCATGCCCTTGCGCATATCCGTATGACCCATCGCTATCCACACCCGCGCGACGGGCGGGATCATCGCAGCGCCTTCAAGGCCGCGGCTGTCAGCACCGGCGATGCCGAGGCCGCAATGCTGACCCGGGCGCCGCCCGGCAGCTCGATCAGAATCGCAACGCCCGGCACGGGCGAAGGCGGCTGCAGCTCGTCGGCCACCATCGCCTCGGCGAATACTGGGCCCGGCAAGGCTGCGCGAAACTTGCGCCGCCATGCATAGATCAGGCTGGTGGAAACATCATACCGGCGGCTAACCTCGGCAACGCAGGAACCCGGCGCAAACGCCTCGTTCAGGATCTGAAGCCGCTCATCCTCACTCCACCGCCGACGACGCTCGGGGCCGCTAAACAGCGTTACCTGGCTCATACCCGTCCTTAAGCTCGCTCATACGAGCACGCTTATGAGCGCGCGAAACCCCAGCCTACAACACGGCCCTCACCGGATGGGTACCTTCGGAAGGGCATCGTGTTCGTATTGATCGTTGCGGCAATAGCATTCCATCAGCTTATTTGGCCGATGGTTTCGGACGGAACTGTGCGGACGGCAGCCAGTGACGAATGGAAATCATCGGCTGAGATCAAAAACGAACTGATGCGCTTGAAGCGCCAGGCGATCGCTAATTTGGAAACATCTGAAGGTCAGTTCCTCGCGATGTCGGGGAGCGAGCTGGCGGCGACCCTACAGGAGAAGCGTAACGATCTTGCCAAAACTGACTCGGAGCTCAAGCAGCAGCAGGGATGGTTGGCCAGCGTCAGACCCACGGCAATCATTGCGCGGGAAAAACTGAAATTGAGGCGCGGCACATTGTCAGCAGAAATCGCGCTGCTTGAGACGGCCAAGGACCGCGAAGCGCGCCGTGCGGCGCTCAACCAAATCTCCTTCCCGCGTCAAAGCGCCGTCGAGGTCGCACGGCTCGGGTGCGAGCACGCGAACGAAGCCGTGCGAACGTTTAACGGCAGTGGTTATGCGAGACGAGCCGTAGGCAACCTCATGGAAAACCGCGCCTCAAAGCTCACCCAGACCGCAAAGGCCGAGTGCTCCAGCTACAAATCCAAAAGGGCTGCGCGGGAGACTGGCATGGCGGCCGGTAAGGTCGCACAGGCCAAATTGGAAGCTGCGGAAGTTGCCCTTGCGCAAGTCCGAAATGACGTTGCCGCCAAGCTCAACGAATACTCCCCTGAGGTGACCAAGCAAACGATTCGAAGCATATTATTGCAGGCCCTGCTCGTGCTTGCAGCGATCGTCGCGATGCCATTCATCATCCGCACCATTTTCTACTATGTTCTCGCCCCCTTGGCAGAGCGCCGGGCATCGATCCGCATAAAGGTTCCCGGCGCCGGGAGCGCGCCGATTCCGCCTGCGGAGAATTCCCGCGTGTCCGTTCTCATAACGTTGGGAAAAAGCGAAGAGCTCTTAGTGCGACAAGATTACCTTCAATCGACCGCCGTCGGAGCTAAGAAAGACACTCGCTGGCTGCTCGATTATCGACACATCTTTTCCAGCGTTGCCAGCGGACTAATCTTCTTAACGCGTATTCGGGGCGAAGGGGAAAATACCACCGTCTCTGCAGTTCGCGATCCGTTTGCAGAGCTCGCAGAGGTCAATATACCGCGAGGTGCCGCTTGCGTGCTACATCCCCGCGCCCTCGTCGCAGTTGCTCAGCCCGAAGGGCAACCAATGCGGATCACGAGCCACTGGCGCTTATTCTCACTCAACGCGTGGCTGACGCTGCAGCTTCGCTATTTGGTTTTCCATGGTCCATGTCGGCTGGTCATCAAGGGCGGCCGCGGGATCCGATTGGAACAAGCCGAGCGCGGCCGTATCTTTGGCCAAGACCAGCTAGTCGGATTCAGTGCGGATCTTGCTTATTCCGTCACCCGCACCGAAACTTTTGCGCCCTATTTTTTCGGCCGAGAACAGCTCTTCAAAGACAAGGTTGAGCAAGGTTCCGGAATTCTAATCATCGAGGAAGCACCTTTATCAACTCACCCGAAAGGCGGTATCCGTAGCGGACTGGAAGGCGCGTTCGACGCGAGCCTGAAGGCATTCGGCATATAGTTTTGGAAGCGTCGAAAAAGCCGCCTAACCGAGCGGCTCGTAGCTCTACCAGCGGGGAAGTGAATTCATGCCATCACGGAAGCGTCATCGGTCGATAGCGCAAGCAAGCGGGATAGCGTTGTCCTTGGCCGTTGCAAAAAAGAAGGCGACCAATCGTTGGCCGCCTCGACTTGAGACATTGAACGGGATCAGCCGCCAGGGACGTCTTCTTTGGAAATCATTTTTTTCCTCCACCGAAAACACTCTGTCAAAGTAGCGCTCCGGCTAAACTCGCACAAGCACAAACGCGCCGTCGGCCTCGCCGCGTGATAACGGTCAAAACTCGATCAATCGCGACCGCGCTGCTTCGACGCCTGGTACATGAAGAACAAATCGTCGGGGCTGAGGTCGTCAGGTTCGTTCTGAACGATGTTGGGCGCTGGTTGCGATATCACACCAGGAGCGCGGGCGATCACAGTTTCATTGCGAACGACCTCCGCAATTCGATTGCGTGGCTTCGCACGGGGCGGCGGAACCAATCGCGCGGCCGAGATGTCGCCCGCTTCAGCGCAAAGCTGCAAATATTCCGTCCAAGTTGGTTTTCTACTGCGCGCGAGATTGCGCTTCTGCTTCGAGTGAAATTCACTTAGCGAGGCAAGTTCAGGCCGCGACACATCTGCGGCGTACCGACGATAGAAGGCTCGGCGCTCACTGGACGGCAGCCGCGCAGCTTCATCACGGCGACGGCGCATAAGCGATTTTCTCAAGCGCGCGCGTCCGAGCGTTTGCTCCTTCCGCAGCTTCTTTCGCGCATTTGCCTTTTCGCGTTCGGATGTGCGATGCTGAAGTGCGAAAAGGTCAAAGCTGCTCTTAAGTCGGACATGATCGTTGTCGCGACCGGTCTCGATTGCTGAAGCGCTCGCACCCCGCCTTGGCCACCAAATATCGAACCTGTCGGCACCGGGGTCGTGTCGCGCTTCGAGGCGCAGCAGACCGAACTTCTGGCTTGGGAGATCAAGATCGGATGCGCGGATCCGATTGCCCGTATCGCGCATGTCAAAGATCGTCAGGCCACGAAGCTCCGTCCCTTTCTTGGTGGTCCGATAGGTGGGCTCAAAGTCCAATCCCAGCGCGCAAAGTGCGTCACGCTTTGACGGCCAATCTCGCGTACCGAGAACGCCGCGGATTTCGTCCGCTCGCTCGATCAGCGGTGTCGATCCAATTCGATCATGACGTTTTCGCTGTGCCGCACTCTTGTCGTTGGCCACTCCCGCCAACCGTGCTTGCGCCGCCTCTACCGGTGTACGAAGAGTGCGAAGACCAAGCTGCCTTTCCAGCTTGCGACAGATGTCCATTGTTCGGGCGAGTGCGCGAAAATCATATGTCCGGAGGGCACGTGCGTGCAGCGGGACCGCGACAATTTCGGACTCGGACAGTGCATGCGGTCCAATACCCAGCATTGCATTGCCCTTTTTCAGATACCAGGACTTCGGTGGCGTCTGACCGGTCGCAGAGTCGATGGTGCAGAAGAAGATGTGGACATGGTCATGTGCCTTGTCTTTGTGGCGAACAACCACTCGTTGAAGGCCAACCAGCCTAAGAGCCACGGTGAGTTCGTCGGCGCAATGCAGCCATTGAGATGCGTCAAGTGAACCATCCTCGAGCGCTGCCGACAATGAGACATGAAGCAGCTTATTTTTCGCGCGCGAGCTGAGCGCGGCAACTGCTGCCATTTCGTCCGCGGCAAGTTCGACCGAGGTAACGCCCTTCAGGTCGAGGACTTCATGATCGCGGTTCTCAACCAGATAGCGAACAATGCCGGCGAAATCGGCACCCCATGTGATGTTGCTGATCATGACTTTGCGATTTTCACGGCATGGAGCAGTTCTCGGTAGGCTTCGAGAAGTTGGTCAGAACGGACCTGCTCGTTCGAGTTCATGCGCCGAGCAATCTGATTAACGTTGTTCCCGAGCTGACGGACGGCACGAACGAGGTCGCGTGAGATTATGATCTGCTTGTTCGCTCGTCGAACGAGGCGGCGCAGAACCTCGGCCTCGGAGCATCCTGAGTATGTAGCGATCGCCTGGAGCTGGGCGAACTCTTGCTCGTCCCAGCGCGTGCTGCGGACGATTTGCCGCCTGCGATTTTCGGATCCGGTCTGTCCGGTCATTTTCATTCCCCTAGGGTGAAATTCTGGTGTCTCTGAGGAGGGGCTTGGGGAGGACAGAGTCCTCCCCAACAAGGTCGGGCCACGCGTGACAAGCGACAGAGCGAAGCGACAGAGCGCGGACCAAAGCGCCGCTGCAGCGGCGCGGTAGTCGTTGGCCAGCCCTTGCTCTTTCCTCCCTTTTTCCGATTGAATCTGTGATTGGCTTGAACGTGGCGACGCTTGTCGTCGCCACCGGCGGGCCCCTGACGAGAAGTCGTCAGGGGCCCGCGGCGAGTTAGCCGTTCCCTGCCCTGCGATCGGCGTACTCTGCCCCGCAGACCATAAGGTCGTTTCGGACCGTTTCGTTGCGGATCGGCGCGGTTCTAACGCCGGCGCGCGCGCTGGTGACGAAAGCGCCTGTCGCGGCATCGACGCAGCGACCGAGCTCACGATCGGACGCGGCATGTGTTGCCGCTCGTTCGGCTTTGACATGATTCTCGCCGAGAATCCAACCGGCGCAGCAACAGAAAATGCCTATCACGAGCGTTCCGAGTGCTGTCGTGAAGTAGAGCTTCTTCGCCGTGTGCGCGGCATCGACCGGCAGCGTGTCGCGCACCTTTAGCATAGCCTTCAGCGCGGCGTCATCGATGCGAGCCGGCAGATCGTAGTGGATTTTCTGCTGAGCCTCACGTCCCGCCTGAGCAATGGTCGCGTCAAGCTGCTGCAAGAAATTCATGCGGGACACGAGTTCGTACATAGCGCCCGGGCTGGTTGCAATTTCAGGCGGCAAAGCGGCCATCATTTCGTTCAGCTGACGATAGTCTTCGGCCGTAGTCGCACGGCCTAAGACATTGCGCATGATCTGTTCTGCAAGGTTGCTCATGGCCGGCCTCCCAGGAGATCAGAGAGCGGTTTGAGAGATTCTTCGACGGCCGTCCACCAGAGGTCGAAATCGATCCGGTCGGTGAATCCGAGATTAGCTGAGGACAGATTGTGGAACGGCGCACGAGCCCGCGCGATAGCCGTTCGAGCGTAGATTGGCAGCACTGGCAAGAACGATTCGGTACCACCGTCGCTAATGAAGTGGCTGCGGATCTTCGAACCATTCCAAAGTTCGAATTTTGATGGATCTGCGCCAAAACGACCATTCATCCAAAAAATTGTGCGATGCGCGTCGGCTACCTGCAATGCTTCCTCAAGCAACCAAACTGAGTCCTCTTCCTCAGCTGCCACCCACACATTAATCAGGTCGCGGTTTAGAGCGTCCGATATCAGCTTGAGACGCGTTGCTTCTCTGGTGACGTCGGTGCCAATGTTGCCGGGCAGGTCGACAATGATCACGCAATTGTCGTCCGCAAGCTCCCATGCCTTGTACATTGACGTCCAGCCAAGGGTCTCTCGCAATGTAATTCGTGAAACGCACAGACTCTCGCCATAGTAGCGGTCGAGATGACCGTTTCGTCCATCGGCGTCGAAGGCGGCTACTTGATACCCTTGCATGGCCAACCAACCTGCGACTGCTCGGGCTCCAAAACTTTTTCCAGTTCCGCCCTTGTCGCCTCCAACGAGCACAATCGGCCTACGTTTACGTCGTTTTGTGAAGTTTGCGTTCGATGCGAGCGCTGCCATCTTAGATTCCTATTCGTAGATATTCCAAGGCTCGCAGCGCGCGCGCGGCGAGTTGGTGAGTTGATGAAAGATTGAAAAGGCGGTCGCGGCTGACTTGTGAATTGGAGTGAGCGTCGACCGCCTTTTGTCATCAGAGCAAATCGAGGGAGCGGTTCGGGATCAACTCGGTGCTCCCGAGGTCGATCTTCCGCCCGCTCGCCTGCGACGCGGGCTTTGCCTCGACTTCAACCGTCGGCTTTTTCCGCGAACGCGGAGGCACACGAACGATGTCCTTTTGCCGCACATTTTCACGACTTATTTTGCGCGCATTGGTAAGAGCCATGCGCAGCATGCTTTCGCTTACGCGAGCATCGCTCATCCAAGTGCGAACGTTCGAGTTGGCGAGCAAAGTCGGCAACTTTACCGACGGATGCTCGGCGACGAGCGCAGATGCAAACTGCGCGGCGGCAACCCGGGGCACATCGGCGCCCGCCTCTGCTTCGACCAGGGACTTCCCGATCGATGCACCAAATTCTTTGTGCGACTGCATTTCATTCTTCTCCTGTCGTGAAGGCTGGATTGCCTTCTGTTCGACAGGACTCACGTAGAAGGTGCGGATAATTCTCCCACGGGGGGCTACATCGGATTAATGTTTTGGCCGTAATTTTAAGCGACTAGATCCGGATACGCGTTTCGCAAGTCGAGAGGTTAAATGATTGATGTTCTGAAGCGATTGATGGCCGAAAGCGACCCTGAATCCATGTTCCATCTGGCTGCGCTTTTTGCTCGCGTGCGATCAGAGCTGGATCGCGCGCTCGATGGCGGCCTTACTCGGATCGAGTTTGAGCGACGGCTGTTCACATTCGGCGAAATGTCTCGATTACCTATTGGACATCTTTTTGACCATCGGGTGCAAATGCCGGAACAGCAAGCCAGGGCATTACTAAACGGAGACGCGAACCCTCTCACCGAGCTCCTGTCCAACATGTTGTGTAGCACGCACGCCCAAGGTGCAGAGCTAATCGCCGAAGCCCTGAAGCTCAATCCAGAGGCCGATGCGCGGAATCTTCTAGAGACTATGCATTCATTTCCAGAATTCGCGATCAAATGCTTGTCAGGCTGGCATCATACCGTCCAAACGTTGCCGGCTTCCGCAGAGCTGAACGATCGCGCAAAGTTGAAACGGATATATTATTCAACCGCATTATATTTCGGCGCGCTTCAGTTGCAGATAATTTCAGTACGCCAGCGCGCAATTGAAGAGTTCCATTTTCAGAATCAAGATGGGCGCAAGCGCCACACGATAGGTGCTCACGACGCGCAGACGCGGCAAATGGTTGGCACGTTAAAAGCGGCTCGGGATGCAATTTTTTCTGAGACGAAGCCGAAAGGCCCACGTCCCAAACTATTTCGTCTCCTCAAGGCCGAGGGAGAAATCCTGGAATCAAAAGTTTATCTTGCACGAGGGCCCAACGCAAAGCTCGAAGCCGAGCAAGAGGTTCGTCACCTGTTCGCATCGCTGTCGCCCAGAATCGAGCTGATGTATTCGGTATATAGTCGCGCACGGCAAAGTTCATCGCTTGGCGAAAAGGGACGAAACTCCTCCCAGCTTCGGAGCGAGATGAGAACCCGCATCACTACTGTCGTTGCTGGCGGCGTGACCGGAGGCCAGCAGATTGCGTACGCCAGCTTGCGTCTTTTGGCGTTCTCACGGCAATTGCAAAAGATCGCGACCGGCACCAAGCCTTGGCCTAGACGTCATGATCAGTGGTTTTCAACCCTTGCCGGCTGTCAGAATAAAGACGTCGCCAAGTTGGTCTTGGTAAACAGGTCGGCCGTCTGGATCACGGCTCAAGACCCTTCTGCATTTGGTCCTAACGGCGTTCCGTACGATCTCCGCTCCACTCTCGCGTTGAGCATGAACAAAGGAAAGACGCCGTCTGAAGAATTGCTTTGGGAAACGAAGCTCAAAGCGGCGAATTGGAGCGAGACGCAGAGCGGAGTTCCCGTCGACCAGTATTTTGTGGGCGCCCAAATGTGGGACATTCATCCTGAGTTCCATCTGGGAAGCGCGGGTCCCCCGACCACCGCGGTAGATGGCAAGCTAGTACCGAATAAAGGATGGGAGATCGGGCCGCACACCCCGTCACCCCAATACCGAGCGCCCCGAAAATCCCATCGCCACTTTTGATCCGTAAGCGTGGTCAGGAAACCGCCATCGATTAGCTGTCGCGGGATTTAGGGTCGGAGTAGGCGGCTCTTCCCTGCGCCCGTCGCTTGGCGAGCTTCGCCATGCGTGCGCTGATCTCGTCGGGGATGATATCAATGGGATTGAAGACACCGCCATACCATTGCACCATGGACGCGCGCTCGGGATGGCGCGGCTTGGCCATGGCATTTAGGAACTCCTCAAATCCCGGGGTTCCGCCGACATCCTCGGGCGGGGCGCGTCGTTCGCCATCGACGAACCGCGGGTAATCGGTGCCGGGGATGGCGGTCGTGATCTCTTCGATCTCGATACGATGTCGCCAGTTGTCCCCGAAATCATAGGTGTAGGTGAAGCTGGTGATGCCGCGCTCGACAAACTTGTTGATGCGCATATTGGCGGCGTCGCGGGTGCGGACCATGAAAGCATTGTCATCATCGAAGCGGACGCCATAGGCGGCATCGCCCACGTCGAAACGGAACAGATGGTAGTTCTCGAAGAGCATGCAGGCCTGGATCGCGAGGTGCAGGGTCTTGAGGCTGTTGGTGACGGGAAGTTCGACACGGCGCCAGATGGCGGGCTTCATGTCTTCGAGCGTGATGCGAATCCGGGCGATCTGATCGGTCATGCCGCCATGCATACGGGTGCGGTCTGTGCTGTACAGTTCCACGGCATGAGTTCGTCCCATCGGGAGGCGGGCCAGCCCGATGCGATCTTCTCGATGACATCGGCGATATAGGCCTGCGGCTCGACGCCATTGAGCTTGGCTGTCTCGATGACCAAGTAGATGGCGGCGGCGCGTTCACCGCCGGCCTTCGATCCGGCGAACAGCCAGATGGGTTGACCATTGTCGGTTGGCAGACGGGTCCATCGGTGTAGTCTCTTCGGCCGACGGTTGGTCAGGATCGACCGTGCAAGATCAGAGGTCACCATGGCAGGCAATTAAAATGCATTCTTGGAGTTGGTTTGCACAAGGAAGGTATTTCTGCGGCGGTCGCGGACGCCGGTCGGGATCGCGAGGTTCGCTTGATCGGCGTCAACCTCAAATCTGTGCCATGGACGCTGACGACGGACAATAACTATCACGAGGCTTGAACTCGAGCGTCGTTCCCAAGGGGTCTCCGACAGCCAAACCGATCAGACATCCACAGGCACGATCGTACACGCGCCAAAGCTCGTGCAGATAGTTCTCCTGCGCCCTGGTTTCGATGGCCCCCGGACTCCAATTCGCCCGGTCGCTGCTGATAGCGTTGGGATCTGGATAGGGTCGGTTAAGCTGGCCCGAAGGTTTCTACTCATTGTGCCTCACCAACTATCGAACACGTCAAAATTGGTCGCATATTGCGACGATGCGCCGGGAGAACCCTCATTCTGTCTTGCATGAGAGCAAGATAGCCGATGTATGTGCTTCACAATTTGAAAATGAGATCCGAGGCATGCTTCGTCAAATGTCCTTACACCTACGCTAGCAATTTGCGCTTTCCGAAAAGCCATCTCCCACCCCGCCAATGAACTGGTCGAAGTCGCGAGCTAAGAAATCAAATGGTGCATGTTTTAAATAGCTTACTCACAGAATACGACGACACGCTCTCGTCCGATTCATACATTGATCCCATCGGCACGCTCATTATTTGGTCAGCATTCGGCCGGCAGGTGTTCCGAAACCGGATAAACTCTATCTCGAACGATGTTCGAAATTTTACGCTAAACCTGTTCAACCACTACTTGGTGAAGGCGCTGATTGAAGACGATGGCATTCATCTCTCTCATCAGCTCCAGCGGAAATACCAGAGCAAGGATAGCCTGAATTTCAAGCAAGCATGCCTGATCTTCCTCGAGAATGTCTTTGTTTTTTCAATTCTGCGCCATGACAAATCGCAGGGTGTGGAATCGACAGGAATACTTGGCATCTCAAACGCGCGGCGACTTTGGGGGAATGAGGATCGCCCTCCCGCACTCATCTTCACCCATGAACCCATCGGACAAATCCTGATCCGGCAGCTCGGCCTCGGGGTGAGTGGTCGTTACAAGACTCCGCTAATGGAAATGGGCTTCTTCGATGGCAATTATCACTATCATAAGCCAGCATTTCAAAGCCGGTGGGCTGATGCCGAAAGGCTCATAATCGGCCAACCGAAGAGCTTGCTCAGCAAGGTTGCACGCAAGGCATACGACTTTCTCAAGGAATGCGTCTCCCAACCGATCCAAGGCGGAAAACTTCCATTTGCCGATGTCCCAATAGATTTGACCCGGGCATACGCTCGAGCATTTGCCTCGCCTCAAGCAGTCGGAAGTTACGCAAAAGACTTTTGGCTTTTACAGACAGAGCTCAATCAAGGTGCGGCCGGTGCGATTTTCGATGTTCTCGAAGAAACAGACGATCTGTCGCCGAAAGGGGCAATCGAGCAGGCGCTTTCGCATAACCTAGCGCCCGGAGAAAAGGCCAAGCTCGAGCACATTGTGCACCTGGAGCCGTTCTTGGCGGATTGCTCGCTGCTATTCACTCTCATGGCATCTCGGCGAAACCAATCAACCGATGACGTTGCGAACGCGTGGGCAAACTTCGGCAGGGACGCAACGCGATTGCCAGGCGTATCCGCTGCGGTTTCTGGCTATGCAGATCTGCCAGCCATTAAGGGCACGGAGGGGGCAAAGCGTCTCAAGCAGCTTCTGAAAGCTGCAAACGGAACCAGTCTCGACGATCAAATTCGCGAAATAGCGAATTATCATGGCTCAGTGATGCAATCCCGCGGCCAGGTTTCATGGCTTAATGTCAGCAGCGACGGCGCCATCAATGTCCACGCGCGAACTGTCTCTCTGCCCGAGCCTGATAGCCGTGTGCCTGGTTCATGGCTCAATAGCTATTATCTCCCCCAGTTCAGCAGCTTCGTGAACGGCCTGTGCGGAGCGGTCGCATGAAACTCCTGCAGGAATTGAAGCGCAAGGTGACCGGCATGGGTCCCTTGCGCCGAGCATGGTTCACCACTTTCAACTTGGACATTGAGTTCCTCGAGACATTTGTCCTGCCTGCGGTGGTAGGTGCCGAGCCTCCACGAAACCGGATCGAGTTCGAGCAGCTACAGCAAGAACTCACGGATCAAGGCATTGATGTCAGAGCCTTTTGCGATCCGCGGTTCATCGACACCAACCGCATCAAGAGGACATGCGTTCCCATACACGCAGTCCGTCCCGACCGCTTGTCGGAGCGGTTCGGCGAACGCAGTCTTTTTCATCCCAAAGTCATCTACCTCGAGGACGACAAAGGTCGGCGCATAATCGGCGCAGGTAGCGCCAATCTAACGCTGTCCGGCTGGGGCCGAAATCTGGAAGCGTTCGTATTCCGTGAGGTTGAAAGCCTCAGTAACTATCGAGAAATCCGAAGGTTTTTCGACCGACTTTGGGATGCCAACGACATTCAGGACGGTGGCGGCAAACTCCCCGAGCGCCGAAAGTTTGCCAAGACCAAGGAAAAATGGCGGTTTATCCATAGCCTCCAGAACCAATCATTCGCAGCGCAACTTTTCAACGGATCGGCGGCATCAGACATCGTCGTCTGGTCACCATATCTGCCTCGCGACCTCGCCAACTTTATCGGCAAGCTGCAAACTTCGACGGCGAACAGTGACCTGCGTGTCCATTTGGTGGCTGATCGGATCCAGAACAAATTCCTCAGAACTCAATGGAGTGAGGAACTAGGGCAGTTGATCGCGCGTGGGCATCTGACGTTCTATGATAGTCCAGTCGAACGCGACCACAGATCTGATTTATGTCATGCGAAGATCTGGAAGGTCGGCAAGGCTTTGGCTGTTGGCTCGTGGAACTTCACTGCACCCGGCTCCAACAGCCTTTGCGACGACCGGGGAAAATGGAGCCGAGACAACAACATTGAAGCAGGCATCATCATCGAAGATGCGAATGACTGGCGTCTCATGCATGGCAAAGCACTGGCGCTGAGCGAGGAGGATTGCGCGTCGGATGAGCTCCTGGCCGAGGAAGCACTTAATCCCGCCGCTCTGCCACCCTTTGATCTGCACGTAACCTTCGACTGGCATGCACAGGTCTACACGTTTTCGGGTGCGTGGATGGCAGGAAATGAGCCGCGCGAGGGATACTCTGTCCGACTGCCCGGCGTAGATGCGCTGCTGCCATTGAAATGGGCCCGCAGCGGTGAGCCCGTGCAACCTGCACAAATTCGTGTGAATGACAGCGTGCTGCTTAGAGATCGAATCTTTCGTGTACACCACGACGGGAAAGAGGTTCATCGCGGCATCGTCGGTGAAACCAACCTGGAGTCCCGCAGGGCTCAGATATTCAACAACTTGAATGATCTCCTGGAAGCCTTGTTGCTTGGGGATGACCCGGGATCGCTTACTGACCTTCCGCTTCGAGGTCCTGACGACAGCGACAGCTTTCCTGACGACACTCCCGCTCAACCGGACTTGGGCTCAGAGCTACTCCAACGAGAAATTTCCGAGCACAGTTCGATCAGCTATTTCCGTCTTTTCAAAGCCATGCATGATTATCGCCAACGGTATTCTGCAGTGGACAAACTGGAGCAGTTGGAAAAGCAAGTCTTCGTAGCGCCTGGATGTCTACTCGAATTGGTCGAAAAGGCCGGCGAAACCATCCAAACCGAGGAGCGCTCGGTATTCAATTGGTTCCTCGCGAATGAAGTCGCGACCGTTTGCGCCTTGGCTCAAGACCGGCGTCGCAAGCTACTTCACGGCTACAAACGTCGCGAGCCAAACTATACCCCGGCGCCCAAATCACGATGGAACAGCATAGCAATGTCGGTGCCCAAATCCCCGAACGGGGTCTCCGCAGAATATGTCACACTGGTAAGGGCGCAGGCAGCATATGAGTGAGTTCTGGCGACGCTTGAAACCAATGGAGGTCGCGAAGTGGATCAACTTCGGCGGGGTCAGCGGGGAATGGACTTATGCGCCTGACCAACCGACAGGAATGGCCGCACTTCAGACCGAAGGCGTCGCTCATTTGTGGAGCGTGCTTTCAAGAAGTCCGGTTGCGCTCTTGGCCGATGAAGTCGGCATGGGCAAAACCTTTGAAGCACTTGGGGTAGCAGCACTGCTGTGGCGAAAGAAGCCCGACGCAAAGATCCTGGTGATCGCGCCAAACCGCGATATATGCGCGCATTGGCAACGAGAGTTCTCGTCCTTTACCCGAGACCTCTACGTAAAGGCCGATGATTTCGTTAAGAGCAAGAAGGACGGAAAACCCGTACCGCCCATCGGAGCCCACTATCGCCTGCCGGAATTGACCGAGGCAATTGAACAGCGGTCCAAAGATGACGAGCCGGCCCAATTATATATCACGACAATCCATGCCCTCAGCGGCCTTCTCGATAGCGCCGATGCATCCAACGACAAGGCTCGAGCTGCGGGGAAGGTAGCCAAAAAACTCCATGAGCGAATTCTGGCCGCGACAGGCGGGACTGGCTTCGATCTGATGATCGTCGATGAGGCACATTATTTTCGCAATCGCCGCGGTGGATCGCAGCGCGTCACTGCCGCTGAAGAATTTTTCGGCAAGCCTGAAAGTCAAATTGCCCGGCGCACCTTACTTCTGACGGCAACACCGAGCCATACCCGCCTTGGTGATGTGGCGAACATCCTGTCCTACTTTGTCGACCACGCCTCACTTGAAGGAAAGGAAGTCGATGACCTGATGCGCACGTACGCGCTTCGCCGGTTTCGGCGCATGGAAGGTCAGGGCACGAGCTACACCAAGCACCAATACCGCCGGGAAATCGCAACTCCGTGCAGATTTGGAGACAACCCCCAGGATGAGATGTTTTTTGCGCTCTACCAGAAGCGCCTGATCGAAGACTGCGGTGTGGCGGATGAAAAAAGGCGGGCTCTCTACGGTTATCTAGAAGGTTTCGAATCCGCAGGCCATCGTGATCTGGCCCGTGACGCGCAGAGCGAGAATGAAGGATCGGATGACGAGCGCTCGAAGGACTTCAGGGCGGCTGCGGACACACAGCTCCTGCAAGACATGAGCGGCGATTTTCGCGGCCTTTTCGGCTCGGCTCCCGATCACCCCAAATACGATGGCATCGTCAATCTCTGTACGCCATCAGAACTGTTCGAAATGGCCACAGATCGCTGCTTGCATGAAGATAAGCACCTCGTCTTTGTGCGCCGTATCCCGTCGGTCCGAGAGCTCACGAAGCGCATCAATGAGCGTTACGACGAATTGCTCGCAAAGCACATTGCGGACACCCACGGCTGGGATGAAGAAGCTCGTCTTCGATGGAAGAAAAGCAATTGGTCGCGTGAGGTGTTCAACGAAATCACTGGTGCAAGCAATCGACGCGACATCGATAGCGACGACGACCAGATGGACGAGATCGAAGGCGAGAGTGAAAGTGTCGACGAACACGACTATCTTCGCTCCAGAGTTGCAGACCTGTTTGTGACTAAGAAGGCGGCTGAAGGCAGACCGCCTGCACCACCGACCGACTGCTCCCGTTTCAGCCTTAATCTGCGCAAAACAACTGGCATCTTCTCGATGCTCCTGGAACCCGCATCAGATTACCAATCAGGTGCCTATCATTGGCACTACCAATTCGTGCAGGGGGGCAAGCAGCGCATGGATTTTGCCAAGGCTGCACAGATGCAACGAATGGAAACACGGCCCGAGTTTCCGCGAGACGCGTTGGATGCATTGCGCCCTCACGACGGAGATCAGCGCGAATACGATGCGCCGATCGAAACGATCTGGGGCCGCGTATTCTATCACCTGCCCGCGCAACAGAGGTCTAGTCTTGTCGAATGGGCAACTGCTCAGCCGCGCATTGCCGAGAACTTCGCCAACTATATCAAGGCCGGATTTCTCTTCGCCAGTCCCGTTATCGTCGAGCTCTACGGCTGGTATGTGACTTTCGAGCGGCGTCTTGCTGACGAGGAAAAGCACGCCAATGTTCAGCGGCGCTACCGGAAATTCTTGGATTTTGCAGACCTGCAAATTCCAGATTCCCTTTTGCTGAAATACTTTATTTCAGCCATCGCAACCTTCGAGCAGCTCTGCACGAAGATCATCGATCACGAAGTCGACGCCTGGGACAAGGGGTGGCGAACACTCACGACGCTTTCCAGCCCGGCATGGTATGCAAGTGGCGAATCCAGCCACCGGCAACACCTGATTCTCGGATTCAACAGCCCCTTTTATCCGAACACACTTATTGCGACCTCGGTCTTCCAAGAGGGGGTAAATCTGCACCTGCAGTGCAGAAAAGTTCATCATTACGGTATTGCATGGACGCCGGGCGATAACGAGCAGCGTGTGGGCCGCGTCGACCGTCTCTTTGGCAAGGTGAACAGCCTCTTGCAGCAGCGGGGTCCCGACACGAGTGCCTTGGAAATAAACTATCCCTATCTCAAGGACAGCTTTGACGAAGATCAGGTCGGCTCCTTCATCGAGCGAAAATATGAGGTCGAGGACAAGATGGATCGATGCACGCAAGGGGACTTCGATAGGGAGATCCACCTGAACCGATCTGGCTGGGAGGTGTTCTTGAGAAAGCCTATGCCAGACGCAATGTTGTCCGACCCCTACCCTGCTTCGTTTAGCCGAGACTGACCGTTGGGAGGCAAGCGCGCGATCACACGGACCTCACAAGCATGAGGAGCTCCTTGAACTCCTCGTTGTCGCTTGCCCCTTTCCAGAAGTTTATGAAGCGGCATACAATTTGGATATTCCCTCGGACGTAGTGCCCGTTGCTGTCGATTCTGTCAGGAGACGGCAAGAGGTTGCTATCGGCGTCAGGGCCGGGAAAGTGAAAGGGAATGCCGGTCAGCGCGCAGCGGTTTCCCTGCAGATCAAGCAATTCGGCGAGAAGAGCTTCGAGCTCTTGGGCGGAATGGCCAGACTCCTTGTTCTTGATCCTGCGTTCGATGCTCTGGCCGTTCGATTTCCTGACCGTATCCTCAATCGACAGACGCATGGTAATAACAGACTTTTCTCGGCCGCTGACCACGCGGCCCGCGTCTTTGCCTAATGTGGTTTGACCAATTGCACCCTCAGCCTCCAATTTCAGAAGATGGGCATATATCCAGCAAAATGAGTGAGCATCTATGAGCCTGACATTGCGGATGCCGGCCGCAGCCTCAATCAGGGGGACGAGCTGCAACAGGATCTCATTGAACCTCCTGTAGTTGTCCCAGGAGCACTGCTGTCGTGTCGAAAACCCAAGATTCATAGCTGCAAAGGCGCGATCGAAGCCCGTTGGCTGGATCGGCATGAAGCGGGTCATATCCTTCAGAAAGTAGAGATAGGCGATCAGCGGGTATTTGTGCCCGGTGAGTTCGGCCAGTTCTTCGAAGACCATGCCCTCTTGACGATCTTCTCGGTAGAGGTCGAACAGCAGAGCATCGAGTGCGTGCTTCAAACTGCGGTTCGTCCGGGCTTCAAGCAAGATGCGGTGATCCCGATTGGCGTGCCCGAAGCGGTTTTGCCAGAAGACAAGGTTGTTGACGAAATTGGCCTTGTTGTCCTGTATCTCGATGCTGTCGATGGCATGCTCAACAATTGAGCCGGACCCGATGCTTTCGCGAGACCATGTATCGGGGGAAAGCCGTGCAAGGGCAGTCTGACGCAGCGTTGGCTTGTAACCTTCCCAAGCGGCGATTTTGCCCTCCGTGAAATCAATAAACGAGTGCCCCTTGCTTTCGGGAGTAATGAGCTCTTGGAACCGATCAAAGTGTGACTGAAAATCGGATGCGCTGATTATTGTCATGACTTTTCAAACAACCCGTTCGCAGTTCAATCTTCATGCATTCGGTTGGTGACCGCGACCGATTGTCAGTTCGCCGGTTTCCGTCCAAAAAATAGCGGCGCCATCAACAGTCTTTGCGTCTTTAGTGCCGACTGCGTCGATGTAGGCTGCCAGTTGCGGCCAGTAGCGTTCGAAGCGTAGCGCATGGTCAGCGACCGCCCCGCTTTTGTGATCGACGATCATGAAGCTGTCCGGGCCCTCAGCGATAAGATCGAGGATGATGCTCTGACTCCCACCATCTGAAAGAGAAACCTCGATCGGTTGCTCGACATGCAGCCGCGGATAGCCGATGTCGGCGAGAGCCTGGCGTAGGGCATCTGCCTGCTGCGATAGAAATTCGACCTCGGCATCGAGAATGCGGCAATGCGCCTGAACCCTATGTCGTAGATCAGGGCGGCAGAGGAGAATGCGCAGCGCTTCGTGGATCGCCGTGCCCCTATCTGTCGCATGAACCAAGTCAGATCCAGCCAGCTTGACTCCTGGTGCGATCGCACGCGTCTCGATTTGAGAAGGAAGCGGCCGTGACGTAGTGATTGCCTGCGAGGGGCTAACCACAGATGTCAGCGCGCCGATCGGACATCGCTCCAGGGCAAATCGCAGCTCACGGTCGAACGCGTCGAGATGAATCCGGTTCTCAGCCTCGAACGAAGCCGGCAATTCCTTGCTGCAGATCGTCATGCGCGCAGGAAATTCTGCGACGCCGACGCTGATCTGGTTACCCTGAAATCTGATGCCGCAGACGTCATTCAGAAGGCGGCGGGCAGTGATCGGCAGAGGCGGTTCCACCTTCTCATCGTCCTGTGGCCATTCGATAATCAGGCGATCCCGGGCACGGGTCAGGGCCACGTAAAGCAGCCGCCTCGCTGTTTCTTCGGACTCCGGATGGAGTTCATAAAGAAAGCGGTCGGTCGCTTCAGGCGCGGCGAATTCGGGAGCATAGGCGAGCGTCGCTTCCTCGATCACATGATCGAGATCGTCGAACCCCGGAAACTTCGTGCTGAAGGTCCCGGCACGGGGGTCGAGCTTGTGGTCGAGCCCGCAGACAACGACGATTGGCCATTCACGTCCCTTGGATGCGTGCCAGGTGACGATCTCGACGCCGTCGGCTTCACTGCCTGAAGGGTTCGGACGCAGATCTTCGCCTTTGAGACCGACCTTGTTCTCAAGCCATCCGAGAAAGACGTTGGCACTCTGTCCATAGAAACCGGACGCTTCGCGCATATCGCGGTGAGCATCCATGAATGCTGCGGCTTCCGCTTCGAACCGGAGCAGGTCTGCTCTCATCTGGGCCGGATCATCGAGCCTGTCGCACCATTCGCGAAGCCCCGCGACTTCGATGACCTGGTGGACCAGCCGGTCAACCGGTGTTGCAAGCGAGTCAGGCCAAAGTTTCTGCAGCGCAGTCAATTCAGGCGTGTCGATCCTGTCTTGCTGGGCAAGTGCCCTTATCGCGTCCGGAAGCGCTGTAGCCCCCGGACCAAGCGTCGCGGTACAGATCGCGGCATGGCTGTCGGCAGGGTCGACCGCGAACCGCAGCGCAAAGCACGCGGCCTGGACGATCTTGCTCTGCCACCAGCCACCTTCCGCCACACGAACGGGCAGGCCAAGTGATCGCAGCGCGCTGGCGTAGCTCGCGCAATGGCTATGGGTTGGGCACAGGACAGCGATGTCTCGGGGCTCCAGCGGCCGCAAAGTCTTCGTATGCCTGTCGATGATAGCCACCTGATCGTCGGACAGCAGGGAGAGAAGGCGATCCGCGACAAAATGCTGGGGCTTCCCTCCCGAGCGCGCGCCGCGCTTGTTAGCCAATTCTATGATCTCAAGCGCGGTGTCATGTCCGGCGGGGTTCTGCGCGGTGAGCGAAGTGTAGTCACCGCCGAATAGGCAAGGGCCGAGCGCGTTGACGAAATCCATGATCCGGGGATCGGAGCGCCAGTTCCTGTTAAGCGGGCTGGTTTCGAACTGCTTCGTAAGCGCGACCGTCAAGCGCGGGTCCGCGCCTTGAAAGCCCATGATGGCCTGCTTGGTATCGCCGACGACGAGCGAACGCTTCGCTTGCCGCGCCAGGGCCCACAGGAACGTGAACTGGATCGGGTTGGTGTCCTGGAACTCGTCGACAATGACGCAGTCCACCTCATCCATGATCGCGGCGAGCACGCCGGGCTTCTCATCGAGTATCCGCGCGGCGTTGGTGACCATGTCGCTGAAATCGATCACGCCGAGCTCGCGCTTGCGGGTCTCGTAGTCGGTCATGGCCGATTGCGCTCCTTCCACAAGCGCGCGCGCATGAGAAACAGCATCTTCAAGCGGACCCGGATGATAGACCAGTGTATCGGCCGCCGCCATGACTGCAGCGCCCAGGTCATCGTAACCATCGGGCGTCGGACTGCCGCGCTTGGACTGGCGAAGATCACGCAGGCGCTGCCAGAGCCTCCAGTCCTTCCCTCCGGTCGAGAGGAGTTGTTCGGCTTGCTTCAAGGCGCGGAAATTATCCCGAAACACTGTCTTCGCTGCAGCACTCCCGGCGTCGTCAGCCAGCGATCTCGGAAAGGCGAAAAGCAGCGCGTCGACGGCCTTTTTCAAGCCTGCCGCCAGGGTCTCTGGCGTACCGACCGGCTGACGATATCCTTGCCTGATCGACGCCTCGACAAAGTCGGCCATCGCCGGATCACTGCCCCGCGGTCCAAGCGTTCGCAGGAGTGCGATCACGCCGAGCAACGTCTTGCGGAAGCTGTCTTCAGCCGTGTCGTCCGAGGTGAAGCTACCCCGGTAGCCATAGGCCCCAAGATTGCGGGAGAGCTCGCTTAAAGCCTGGTTCTCCTCGATCGAACGGCGGATGAGCAGGTCCTGCTCGTCCTCGGCGATAAGACGTTGCTGCGGCGATGAACCTGCCGCAAAGGCATGTTCAATCAGCAGCCGGCGTCCAAGGCCATGGATTGTGGACACATAGGCTCGCTCTACGGCCAAAGCCGCTTGCAGATTGCCGTCGGCAATCAGTGCTCCACGGATCCTCTGGCGAAGTTCTCCAGCCGCGGCCTCCGTGAAAGTGACGGCCAGTATCCGCTCGGGCCGAACTTTGCCGTCGCGCACCCACTGAGAGAGGGTTTCCTGGATGTGATGGGTCTTGCCCGCCCCTGCGCCGGCGGGAACGATCGAAAGCTCAGTCATCTTCATTGTCCGTAAGCGCCACTGAGGGGTTGATGTCATCGCGCATGAAGGCGGTGATCAACGGACTGTCTTCCAGCGCATAAGTGCCGAGCGCGGCAGAGCGCTGGAAGAACTTCTCGTCGGCTGTAGTGTTGGTATCGAGGCGGCCTGCCTTCAGAGCATCGAACCGCGCCGAAATGAGCGCCAGCGCATGCTCGGCGATATCGCCCGCAACAAGTTCGACCTCAGCGCTATCGAACTCGTCGATCCCGTTGAGCAGGACATTCCCGTCGTTGAGGGTGTGATAGGCGACTGCCGGAAGCTTAGACCACCCACCCAGCGCCTCGGCAATGCGAACCACGCCTTCGTTGCTGCGCTCGTCGAGCCGAACGCTCATGCGACGGTAGAGATCCACCTGTAGATCCCATCCCTTCTGGAGGCGCTGGCGCCGTGTGCCCGAACTGCTCTTCTTGTAATCCACGACGATCGGCTGCCCATCGGGAAGCCGCAACAAGCAATCGGCCTTGCCGTGCACGGGATGACCGAACAGCTCTCCTGACAGCCAGAACTCATTGCCCACGATCTCGGCGTCCAGGGATTTGAGGACGAGCGACCAGTGCTTCGCGGACTTGGTGATTTCTGCCTCAAGCGTGTTGCGCTCGACCGCCCATGTCGACGTCTGGAGAAACGGCGCCAGTGCGCGAATGCGATCCAGCAGAAGTTCGGGGACCGTGGCTTCTATCTCCTCGCTGGACGGATGCGCATTGCCCGGCACAAACAGCCGCTCGAAAACCTCGTGCGCCAGAGATCCGCGAAGCATGACGTCAAGCGCCTCGGGCTGCCAGGAAACATGCTCGGCCCCCAGCTCTGCCAAGAGCCAGGCCAAGGGGCTGACCAGAAGCTTCTCGAGCCGGCTCGGGCTCTGCGCTCGCACACTGCCGTCTTCTTTCTGGCGCAGCCCCAGAAGATTGAAGTCGAGGGCATAATGAGGCGGCACCTCCGGCATAAGCGCCGGTTCGATCACTGGTCGGGGCTTCCATCCCACCAGCCTGTCCCAGATCGTCCCCTCGCTATGGCTCAAAGGCACGATCAGATTCTCTGGGTCCTCGATCCCTTCCACAAGCCGCGAGATCAGCGGCAGGCTCGACGACACCGAAAGCGAGCTGCCGCTGCGATCACGCTCCGACAGGATAAGAATAACCTGCTCGCTCGCTGCACCAATCTGGCGCGTGAAGAGCTCGAGCGCGGCAGTCAGTTGCTGCGTCTGCGATGGCAACTGGATGCCCGTCACTTCGGCAATCGATGCAACTTCGCTGTCGAGAAAAAACGGATTGCCCGTCGGCGGCGATGGATAGGCACCGTCATTGAAGCCCAGGACGAGAAGTTTGCGAAGCGGCCGCTTTGGTGTTTCGTGGACCATCATCACCGACATGCCACCGAGGAAGTAAGCTCCTCTCGCCGTTGGCGCAGCCTGGTAGGCCGCTGCCATCTGGATGGCTTTCTCCAGTTCAGCTTCTGCCGCGTCATTGGCATTGCCAAGGGCTGCGATCAGACGCGATGCCTGTTGCTTCGCTTCAGCGACATCCTCAGCGAGTGCCGCGTTGTCGCTGAGCAGCCTCTGGAAAGATCGAATCTGCTCCTTGAGTTGCCCGTTAGTCGAAGGCGAGGCCGAGCGGATCAGGGCGAAGAGAGATGCCTGCCTTCCTGCAAAGTCACGAGCCTCTCTTGGCTGAAAGTCGCCACCCATAACGGCTGCCGCCAAGGCCGTTCCCACTTCTTCGGGCCAGCACAGGACTGGTGAACAGTAGAGCGACGCGAGCGCCATGGCGGGAGCTGGCCGACGTCGGCATTGAAGGAAATGCAGAAGAGCCTCACCGCCAATGTTCCTCCGCTGACCAACCCCAGGAAGCGATGAGGCAACCAAGCCAGCGTGGGCGAAGGTCTCTGCCAGATAATGGCCATATTCCGCACCCTGCGGGACGATGATGGCGATGTCGCTGGCTGCGAGACTTGCATCATCAGCCAGCCATCGCTGCACGATGGCCGCCGCGGCCTCGCATTCGGTCAGGGAGTCTCGGACGGACAGTATGGCCAGGCTGTCGTCGAGCGGCATGACCGGGACATCCGGATCCAGAAGATGGCGTTGTACATGGCCTGCCAGACACGATCCGGGTGCCCGCGCCAGCTTCCGGTCAGAAATCAGACGAACGACGTCATCATCTTGTTCGCTCAGCTGGCCATGATGGGCTTCGATGTGATCGAGCACCGCGCGCTCCAGCGGGGTCAACTGAACGCAGTCTCGATCCCAGACAACCTGCAACGGCTGCAGAGCATCACCTGCGTCACTCGCAAGGAAAGCCTTGAGCGTCGCAAGATCGGACGGAACTAGAGAATCGCTGCTGATCCAGAGATTTTGCAGCGCTTCCAAATGAAGGCGCGCCCTACCCTCGCCCGGCAGCGCATCAATCCCGATCGACGCCGGATCGAGATCACGCGTAGCCATCATCATGTGGCGGAGCATCGCCCCCACGACACCGGTGGTCTGCTCAGGCGCTACCGCGAAGCTTTCCGCCCAGGGGACGCTGTCACCCAAGGTATCAAGGGCCTCGCGCAGCGGCTTCTCGGTGGACTGAGGTAAGGCATAAAGGCTCCCCAGGAGCTGCGCACTGAGGGGCATGCAGCTCGTAAAGGGCGCTTCGCCGATCCGAAGATGGCAGTTTTCAAACATTCAAGATTACCCCTCAGAATTCTCCCTGCACCACAACATCACCCCTTGCCTGCAAATTACGACAAATCTGGTCGCAGCATTGTCTGCGCGGCAGCGATGCGCTTTTCCATTATGTCCTTGAGTGCGTCAGGGCCTTCGATCACCAGTTTGCCGGCCCATCCGAACAAGTGATTGGCGAGTTCAAACAAGCCGCCAGATTGGAAACGAACTATTAGTTCGCCGCCATCTTCTTCAAACTGTTGATGCGGATGGAAGCGCCAAGCCCGCGCCCGATCAACCGCCGGGGCCAAAACTCTCAGAACGATCTCATGACCTGCCTCATGCCAGATGCCGAAGCTGCGGGCCATCCATGCATCGAGATCCCAATCCTCGGGAGGGCATCCGACAATCCCGCTGTCCCGGACATTGCTCATGCGGTCCAGGCGGAAGGTAAACGGCGGATCGTCCCGGTCAGGCATCTTGCCCACGAGGTAAGTGATCGGTCCATGGATCAGGCCATGGGGTACAACCCTCCGCCATGAAGGCTCATCCGCCCAATCAGGCTGATAATCGAAGTCGACACAATGGGATGCAAGGATGGCAGACTGGATTGTCGTCAGATCTTCGGGCGATGCAATGACGGTAGGCCCTGCTGCGACACGCGAGCGTTGGAGGCGGGTGAGCAGGTCAAGATCGTTGTCCAGCCGGCGCCTCTCAGCGCTGTCGAAGGCAATCTTGATCTTGGAGAGCAACTTCTCAAGCGCTTCGGTGTTGGCGGTACCTTCGCGGCGCCCGGCATCAACGACGGACTGAAGCGCCGCAACTTCGGAAGAACTCGGCGTTGCATAGGCTCTTCCCGGGCTGTCCTTGATCCGAAATCGCTTGATCCGACCGTCGATCGTTTCTTCGAGATCGAAATGAATCAGAATGACGTTGCGCAAACGTTCAACCGTTCGCCGGTTGACATTAAGCATGGTCGCCATTTCGTCGAGAGTCAGTCCTTCGATGCTCTGTGTAAGCGCGTGCACAAGCTTCAATGTGCGGTCGAGATTACTGAGGCGCTTGGTCATCACAGACCATTGCTAACTGCCTGATCGGCAAGAGCAAGTGAGTTCGACATCAATCTGCATTTTTTTACGACCATTTTTGTCGCATTAGTGTGGTCTAAGACCAGGAATGGAACGCGCACACAGGGAGATCGTGAGGAAAATGGGACGTCGTCTGACTGCACAAACCGAATTCGCACCGCACGAGAGGGGCGAAGTGGCGCATTTCGCAAACGCTACGGCGAATGTCCTGCGCGCATTGACCGCACATCAGCTGAAGCGTTGCGGCGAGGATCTGATCGACCTGATCGAGCAGGAAGTCCCGGTCGATGCGTTGCGAAAGGTTGCCAATCGCGAGAGGCCATCTTCTTCGGAGATGCGGGCGGTCGCCAGGCAATTGGCGCTCAAGCGTCCTGAAACTACCGACATTGACCGCGTCTTTGGCTGGGTCGGAGAGCTGTTTGGCCTCGACGATACCGAGATCACGATCCTCACCATCTTTGCTCGCTGGGGCAAGCTAGAATGCTGGCGCGACCTCGTGCGCCGAGCTCCTTTCTCCTGCAGCAACCTCACTCCGACCGTGATCGCGCGCCTCTCGGGACTGGAAAGCAACCTTGTAGAGCAGAAGTTGATGTCTGGCGCTCCGCTCTTTTCCTGTCGGCTGCTCCATGATGATCGGGATGGTGAGTATAGCCTGAGCCCGCTGCTCAGACGTCTGATCCGCGTAAATGCTGAGACGCAAGAGGAGATGCTGCGCTGGCTCATGCCGGCCCCGGAAGCAAGCAACTTGCTCTGGGACGATTTTGATCACATCGATCCCCTGCGGGACGTGGCGCTCAAGGTTCTGGCTTCCAAAGAGCCGGTCAGCATCCTGCTGTTTGGCGAGCCCGGTACGGGAAAAACCGAATTTGCTCGCACGCTCGCCGCGGAAGCCGGAAGCGGCGCTATCTTCGCAGGCCTTGCCGACGATTTCGGCAATGAACCCGAACGATCCGAACGCCTCGATCACCTGATGGTGTTGCGTGCCATGTGCCGTCATCGCCGGAATCGCGTCATCGTTGTCGATGAAGCGGATGACGTACTCATGATGAGCGAACGCAAGGGCAGCTCAAAGCAGTGGATCAATCGCCTGGTCGAAAACCCGCAAGTGACGACGATCTGGATCGTCAACCAGCGTTCCAGGCTTGACCCGGCAGTTCTGCGGCGGATGACCCTTGCCATTAACTTCGATCGCCCGCGCTTCTCGGTGCGCGAGCGTGTCGTGAAGAGATCGGCCGAAGCCGCATCGGTTTCGCTGAGCCCAGCAGAGCTGCGCGATATTGCGAGTTTGAAAGCGCCGCCAGCCGTTGTCGCGTCAGGCCTAAAGGCGGCTCAACTCGCCAGCGGTGGAGCCGATGTTGCAAAGACTGCCATTCACAGCGTGATGCGCATTCTCGGTCAGTCTTGCGCACCTGATAGTCCGGGAAGTTCTGTCTATGACCCGCAGCTGTCGCGAGCGGACACCGACCTTTCTCGACTTTCGGAGCAGCTGGCAAATTCGCCGGACCGTGGGTGGAGCCTGCTGCTGTCAGGTCCATCCGGTACGGGGAAGTCTGCGTTTGCAAGGCATCTCGCCGAGGTCATGGGCATCGAGGTCGAAGAGCGACGGTGCTCGGACCTAATGAGCCCCTTTGTCGGCGAGACCGAGCAGAACATCGCCGAGGCCTTCGCAAGGGCCGCCGAACGCGGCGCCATGCTGCTCATCGATGAAGCAGACAGTTTCCTCTACCGGCGCGAGGCGGGGCAACGAAGCTGGGAAGTCAGCCAGGTCAACGAGATGCTCGTCCAACTCGAACATCTGCGGACTCCGTTCGTCGCCACGACGAACCTTGCCGACAAGCTCGATGCGGCGACGCAGCGGCGCTTCACCATGCGCGCCACCTTCAGGTCGATGACGACGGACCAGGCCCGCAAGCTCTTTCAGTCGCACTTCGGTCTAGCCTGGCCGGTGGAGTGGCCAATCCATGAGGGACAAACGCCAGGCGACTTTGCCGTCGTCGCGCATCGTGCCCGCTTATTGGCAGAGCGCGATCCGACGGTGCTGCTGCGCTGGCTGCGCGATGAAATTGATGCGCGCGGCGATCGCCACCGCGGCACGATGGGCTTTCATATCCCTTCACCAGCGGCAACGACGCCGGCAAACATCGATAAGCCAAACCTCAGGGCCGCATAAGTGGGCTAGGGAAAACTTGATGAGGATATTACCGAGCTATCAAATCCGGCACCGTGCTTCTTCGCCAGAAACCCGATCTGACGCACTGCTCCCGAATCGCTCAACGTAGCAGCGCCTTGTGCGCACCTAGCCCTCGTCTGCCGAGAAGCACTGGATCACCCACTTTGACTTCGCGCTCAATATAATCCTAGCATTGCTCCGACTCAGAAAAGAGGCTGCTTCGTTGCAACGCCCATGGGTCGGCCCAGGACTTATTGATCCGATACTCCATCAACAACAAAGGACCAAACCAGAAAAACATACCCCACGAGAGACGCGCAGCCTTTCCTCAGAACTCAGGCAGGACGGTCAGGTACCGGCGTTTTCATCCGGCAGAAGCATGATCTCACTGCGGATGCCGGGCCGGGTCATCATTTCGGCGATAGTTGGCAAGCTTGCCTCCATGGACGAAAGAAGACTCGCCTCGAGTGTCTTCAGTTGCTCGCCGTTTACAGAAGGTGGCGTAGGATTGTCCGCTCGTCCCAATGTGTTGAGCATCTGCAGAACCTCCCAATCCCGCAGGACGTGGGTCTGGCCTTCATGATCGCGCCACGCCCCCAAAACAATCCTGGTAACCGAATGGTCCTGGCCGGTGACTTGGTCCTCGACCGAAGCAATGAGCAAGGGAGCTGGCAATCGCAGGCAAACCGCCAGCGTGCTTTGCAGCCCCTCTCCTTCCTTCAAAGCGCGATCGAAAAGCGTATGCCCCACACCCACGAGACGGGTTGGGCCTTCCCGATCGCCCAAGCGGACATTCCGATCGAACAGCAGGCCTTTATACCGATCCTGCATGGCGTAATCTTCATCCACCCATTTCTCAGGCGTCAGGACATCCAGCCCATCGTCCCTCCGAAACACACGCCGGCCTTGTGATTCCATCGTCATCGCGAAGAAGCGTTCGAGATCGGGAAGATCGACCTGCGGGAGGTTTCGTCCGACCTGAGCAAAATCGAAGCGGGTTACGTTCCCCATCATCGTCTTGACCTTGTCGACCAGGTCTTCTCCGCCAATGGTGGCGGATTCACGGTCAAACCACTGATCAAGGCTTTCGCGCGACTGTGTCTGTCCAGTCGCAAAAATCTTCTCGAATGCGCTCGGGCCGGTCATGCCGATGACGAGCTGACTGATGTCTTCTCGCTCGTCCATGGCTTCGTCGAGAGCGCGCTGAATTCGCTCGAGCTTGGCATTCAATAGGTCCCAAATTCGCGCCTCTACGGTGTCCGGGTTCCGGAGGATAAAGACCTGGACCGGTCGTGTCTGACCATACCGGGAAAGTCGCCCGACACGTTGATGCAAACGCATCGGATTCCATGGCATGTCTACATGTATCAGCGTGGCGCAACGCTCTTGGAGATCGATCCCCTCGCCTGCTGCCTCGGTTGAGACCAGAAACCGGATCGAACCCTGATTGAACGCCTCTGCCGCCGCATCGCGCGACCAACTTTTTGGCCCGCGAGACCCGTCTGCCTTGTTGATCTCCTCCAAGCGCTCATCGCCGTTGATAAAGGCACAGCAACCGTGCCCAAATCGAGCGTGCAGGGCATCAACGACAAGGGCTTGCGTCGCCTTATATTCGGTGAAGAGAAGTACGGGCTCACCTGAAGGCAGCTCGCGTTCAATGAGATCGACCAGACGTTCGATCTTGCGCTCCTGCTGAATAGGCTCTGCCAATTCGAGCAATTCATCGAGCCGAGCAATCTCCCCCTCCATGAGTTCGGCAAGCATCTTGCTCCACGCCTCCTCATCGGCTCGGGCGCGATCATCCAAAGTCTCGTCTTCGTCTCCCTCCGTTATCGTCAGAATAGGGGCGCGAGCCTGCTCGGCGACATCTGCCAATTTGGCCCGGCGTTTGGTTAAAGCGCTTCGAATCGCGGCGATCGAACTGGCGGCCAGTTTTTGAAGCGCAATCAGCAACAGCATCCTTGCCGATTGTGCGCGTCCGTCGAGGGTCGATGCATAGGCCCGCCCATCAATGATGAAGGAACTCAATGTCTCGTAAAAGGCACTTTCCTCATCGTTGAAGGCGTATTCTCGCGTCTCCACCGTGACCGGCGTGAATAAGCGATTGCCTTTCAGGTCAGTGACCGTCGCCTTGTTATTGCGGATCATCACATCCGGGAGCTTGGCCAGCTGTTCGTCGATGTCATGCTCCGGGCCAAATTGGCACGGATCGAGCAGACTGAGCAGCGAAAGAAAGCCGAAGTCCTTTCCGCGGTGCGGCGTACCGGTGAAGAGCAAAAGCGAGCGGATCTTGTGTCGTTCTTCCAGCGCGCGCAGGAGCTGGAAGGATAGAGTTTCCCCTGACCGCTCATCGGCGTGAAGATGGTGCGCTTCGTCGACCACCACAGCGTCCCAAGGGTCCGCAGAAAGGAAGCGACTACCTTCCGATCGACCATCGGCAACTTCACGGCGCAGAGTGTGAACTGATGCCACGACCATATTCGCTGTGTCCCAGAAGTCCACGGTCGGCGTATCAACCGAGCGATCATAGACCTGCAGACGGATATCGAACATCTGACGGAGCCGCTTCTGCCACTGGGGCACCAGTTTGGCAGGCGCCAATACCAGTAGGCGGCGGATTTGTGCTCGTGCCACCAAAGGCATGAGCACAAGGCCAGCCTCAATGGTCTTTCCCAGCCCCACATCGTCGGCCACCAGCCAGCGGAAGGGGAATGTCCGGTTGACCTTGTGACAAACCCAAAGCTGATGCGGGAGCAGCTGCACCCGCGATCTTGAAAATACCCCCCACTGATCGTTCACAGAGCGAATAGCCATGGCGCTGGCGCGCATTAAAGTTTCTGCGCTTTCATCAAATGTGCCGGTGGAAAGAGCCTGCTCGAGCGACCGAGCAAGGGTGAGTTCGGTGCGCAAGACCTGCTGAATCGTTGCGCCGAAACGAACAACGACAAATTCACCTGCATCCGCAATCACCTGGCCAGCGCCGTGGCGTGGGTGATTGACCCTTGTATCGGCGGCCAGCGCTTCAGGCATCGTCATCTTCGGCATCGTCCCAACTGTTATCTGGCCATTCTGCGACATCGGCATCATAGAGGATCGACACGAGGTCATCGCGGTGCTTGGCGAGTGTGATGACGTGCAGTGGCAAATCACCGTCACCATCGAAATGGGCGGCATCTCCAATGCAACGCTCGACTGCCCCATACAGGGCGCGTCCTTCGTCAATGCCACGCTCGAACTGGCCCATGCCGAGCGTGTGGGCGAGGCGGCGGACGCGTTCCGTTGCGCTCCAGCCATAAGGCATAATCTGTTCGGATTGAGCCTGCGAATAGATACCCTTGCGGCCTAATTCGCGCACCAGCCAGTTTGCGCCAATACCAAGCGATCTTGCTAGGGGCGCTGCCTCTATGCCCATGCGGGCCGCAACGTTGGAGAACGCCGGCCGCAAGTGCCCGCGAAGGGATACATCGCCCTCTTGGGCAACTACCGCCGGTAATTTCATAAATAGCCTTTGGTAGCTCTCGAGGTGCCGTGCGATCATGCATAGATCGGGAAGGCATCGGCGCCACATCAGGTAGCTCTCATCCGCATCCGGATCGCTCCAGGCTCGAAGCCGCTCGACAAAAGGTCTCAGCTCCTCGTCACAAGGGTCGATTGTCGCGAGGTCTTGCCACCATCCATCCTGGATCGCCCTGGCAACAAATTGCCGGGACTGAGCCGGTTTGATCCTCCCAAGCGTCTGGAAGGTTGCGAGCGAGAGCATGGTAAACCAAGCAGGCTTATCCCCGTCAGCCAAAGCCCCGGAGGAAAAGTCCTCAGGATAGACCGCACGATCATACGCCTCGCGCAGACCGACCTGATTGGCGTGCCACCATTGCGCGATGCCCGAAAGCGCCTGCTCAGCATCGGGTTGCCAAGGGCTGGTCGTATCGGTCGGTATTGAAGGAAACCCAAAGGAATATCCAAGTTTGGCGAGCAATCGGTTTTTTTCGTCCTGCTGCAGTCCGGCAAGCAACGGAGAGTTCACCAATTCGTCCACAGTGGGAAGCCACTTTGCCGCGCTCGCCAATTGAGCGACAGTCCGATCATCCGCGCCGACCAAATAGCGAATGAAGGCGGTCTGGCGCACTGGACTGTCACCAGCACTCTCAGCCCATTTCTCCCAGACATTTGGCGTATGTCCGGACTGTTCACGTGCGAAGGCGGCGAGGTCAAAGGCAGACCCCGTGTAATTCGAAGCCAACCGCCCTGAAGGAGGCGCGAAGGCTGCCCGCTCTTGTTCATCGCTATTGCCCTGCGGAAATGCCAGCAGGCGGATGGGCTGCCAACTTCCATCTTCGGCTAGCCAGTTCCGCTCGCGCAGGACCTTGCGGAATTCCGCTTCTTCCTCGCCGGTCATGGCAAGCGACACGGCTTCTCCGCAAAGGCAGGCAAGACTTCCCGCTCGTGCGCAGTCTATGCCCTCGCCTCCGGAGAGCGCTTCGACCAAGGTAACGGTATCCAAACGTTGCCCCGAAGGGAGCCCAACAGATTTCAGCAGCCGGCCAGTTTCCTCCGTGACAACGGCATTTGCGAATTCTTCCAAAGCGAGCAACTCAGTGATCGCGATTTGAGCGTCATGGTCGGCGATGGCTCCTGACAAGCGCCATTTTACATCAGCCGCGCACGATGCACCGCCGAATGCCAAGGGAACTAGGGGACGTTCCGCCCATAGTCGTGCGAGGCCCTGGCCTGATTTATGCAGCGAATGTTCAGGTCCGTAACTTGCCAAGTCATGCGCAAAAAGCTGCACGAGTTTTCGCCAGAAGTCCTCTCGCCCTTCGGGATCCAGGCCCGTCGCGTGAGCAAAGTCTTTCCAGTCGGCACTGCAAGCGTCGTAAAAGGCGACAAGCCGGGGGCCAAGGGAAAGGCTCAGCCGCGCAAATCGGCTTTCCTTCTCGTCTGCCGTACCGGACAATTGGGTGCGTCCAGGATCGACCGGAAAGCGGCCTTCCAATAGCCAGGCTCCCCGGCGGCGTTCGCCAACGAGCGGGACAAGATGCCAGAACTGAGGCACATCACTCGGGAAAGCATGGGGTCCATTGCGACCGAAGGGCAGGAAGAGACGGAAATCATTCCCCAAATCGAAGCGCAGTACCCGGCGAGTGCCATCGATTGCCAGCCAGCTTACGCCATCAACCAGCCGATGCTCCTCATGTCGGAATACTTTCTCGCCTTCTGGGCCTGCCACTTCGATGGATGCGTCCTGACCGAGTGCAGCCAAGAACGGAGCTGCCTCCCGAAATGCTTTCCATGCTTCAAGCGCCTCTTCAGCTCGACCAGGTGCCACAGGAATTTCAATGAGTGTCGCCTTGCGCCCCCTGTCGTGAAAAGGGGCGATCGTCTTGCTTCCCCCTTCCCAGTCGGCAGGGATCATGCCGCCCAGGATACGAATGGCTATGCCACCGCTGGCCAGCCGAACTTCGTCGGCGAGCATGTGCACTGTCTTAAATCCAAGGCCGAAGCGACCGGTTACTGCATCCCCATCCTTTGCAGAGTGATTGATCGCGAGCATGTTCGAAAGATCGCGGCGGTGCCCTTCCTCTTCGGCCTTCAGGGGATCACTCCCGGGCTGATTGACCGGCCGCCCCCAATGGATCACCCGCAAACACGTGATCATTTGATCGCCGTCGAAGATGGCTTCGACACGAAAGCGTCCGTTGCCGTGCCACTGCGCCTGTGCATCGACAGCATTCTGGTACAGTTCGAACAGCACGCGATGTGGGGCATAGCCCATCTCATCGATCTTCTGGCGGGTGGCATCGAGGAGTTCCTTCGCACCCTCGTCCGACTGCGCGGCGGCCCAAAGCGCGCTGCGCGCCTTGTCGCGGTCGCGAGGCGCATCGCGATGGTAGTCACTTAATGCAGTTCGCATCACAGGCCCGGTCTTGATACCGGCCAGGCGATCATGAAGGACCTCCTGCAATTCCGCGCAGGTGTCTGAGAGTGTGCGTTGATCGCTAGCGAAATAGCTGGCCAACAGCTCGGACAGCGCCGTTTTGTGACGCTCGAAGCCGAGCATCAGAGCAATGGCCAGTTTTCTGACAAACTGATCCAGTAGCTGCCGAGCCTCGGTTTCATCGGATGGTGAAACTGGTCCGATCACCAAATCGTAGACGTGTCGGTATCCCGCTTCGTCGCGCTCAATTCCTCGCTGGATGCAATCGAGGAGTAATGCATCCTCTTTGCCGGACAATGGCACCGTGCAGTCAGTCCCAGCTGCCGACGGCACACTGACCTGCCCCTGATCTGGCAGCGCTACGGCGAAGCGGATTTCTGCAAGGCGGTCCAGATTAGCGTTGTCCACATCGCGCTGTTCGTCGGCTAGCTTATCGAGATCATCGCAAATTCGGTGAAACGAACGCTGCCCTTCCCATTTCGCCGCAAGCGACTGGATCCCGCGATCACGGCCGAGCATAGCCAAGGCCAAAAGAATGCCGTCATGCACATCATATTGAATGAGCGGCGAGAAGGCGCGTTCGATGCCTTCAAGCCAATCTGCATCGACCGACTGGGCCGTCAAAATTTCTTGGGTCGATTGATCTGTGGGCTGGTCGAGTTTGCCCGCATATTCACGTTCAAGGAGCGCTGATGGATCGATACCCGCTGCAGCGAGCGCAACGCTGTCCGCCCTTTCGAACCTACCGGCTTCGGTTGGAACGAGCAGATCTGGCGGAAGAAAGCGGGAACTATGCGTCAAAACCGGCAAGTTTCGGTCAAACGCGGCCCGATAAAGTCTTCGTGCCGCTTCAGCAGACGAACCAAGTCCAGTTTGCGCAGCCATTGCGTTCATTTGAGCAACTATGCCTATCGAAGATGGCACGCATAGAACTTCACCCATCCCGGCAATGGTCGCGTCCACCATGCCGTCTCGCAACGCCGCAGAAATCAGGGGCCACGCTTCAGCGTTCAGCTCGGCATTCGCGCCAGCCAGCTTCGCCAAGTCATCAAGGTGCTCTACGATATCGAGGCAAAGGCCGGTCGCACCGTGATCAGCTGCAAGTTGGGCCGCCAGAAGGAATGACTGGGATCGATCCGGTCGAAGCCTCTCCAAATGCAGCTGCACTTTCGGTTCGCGGAGAGGGCCGGGAAGCGCACTGGCAAAGAGATACCCGCCCTCCTCGATGATCAGCCCCTCGAGTGCATGTTCGGCTTCCAGAGGTAAGTCGAGGACTCTGGTTGGCTCCCATGCATCACCATCTGCGCAGATCCAGGCCGTCTGACGAAGCGTATCGATCAAATCATCCGGCACCTGCTCCAATTCGCCCAATGCACTGGCTATTTCCGAGGTGAACCGATGGGGGTTAGACGCGGACAACGCTGTCCGAATTGCCGCCTCAGGCCCCCAGCGCGCGATAAGCCTGTTCTGGACCCCCGCTGCCGAAGTATCCCACCAAAGCTCGACAAGGTGAGTGAATGACATCAGCGCTGCTGGGACATCAGAGGCTCGCCCCCGGAAAATGTCCGTGGCTGGCAATAAATCATCAGCCCTATTGGATTGATGCAAAGGCAGCATTTTCAGAATGCCGTCATCGATACCCGACTTGAGCAATGCGATGGCCTTGGATTCATTTATCGAAGGCAAAGTGCCCTCAACTTGTGCATCACGGAGCCAATCGCCCAATTCCGCGACATCGATCCGACGCAAACCAATGCGGTCGCGGAGTGCCTTTTTCAGTTCTGCCGTTGTTGCGGAGGCAACGAGGCGATCTTTCCTGTCCAGTAAGAGGACTTGGACCAACTCATCGAGAATGCCACCAAGTTCATCCAGCTCGATCAAGGCGACATCTGCAGGCAAAGCCGGATCGAGTGCAACAAGTTTGCGCAGGTCGTCGCGCGAAGCATCGGTACCAAGAAGTTCCGCAAGCTTACCGCAACTACCGGGATCCCCGAAGCGCTCAGCCTGTCTCAAAACGGCCAAAAGGCAGTCCGTCTTTTTCGCCGACGCCAGATTTTCAAGACCACCGTCCTTCAAACCTAGCCGGTAAATACGAGGTGTCGCCACTGCCGCGGCAAGCACGCCCAGCTCTCGATTGGGTGCGGCATCGAAGAGCAAGCCTCGTCGAGTAAGAGCTGCAATGGATCCCAACGAGAGGCGAACGTCGTTCTCATCCTGCATCAATCGCGCAGGGATGACCTCCAATTTATTCCCCCGATCATCGCCAGCGAGCGCGTCCAGCGACGGGCCATTTCGCAGAAGGTGCGAGATTAGTGCAGACGCCTCTTGCGCTACGGTGCCTCGAGCCGAGAGGAAGGTTTCAGTCACCGCCAACAATTCGATCGTCTCGTTCAAACCCAGTTGCCGAGCTATCGATCCGCTCTCCTCTGCCCAGGACGATTTGATCGGGATGCTGCTGCCCGCAGCGACGAGAGAGCTAAGAAGTTCGCGGCTTTCGACGCTGGGAGGCAGAACGAAAATGCGATCCGGAGGAAGGTGGCGCACCAACCCCCGCAGCTTTTCCGTTCTTGCGAAACTCTGATCTACGTCGGCGACAGCTTCCCGATAGATGTCCGCCAAGGCTGCCTGTGTTTCCGCGCCAAGGTGTACCGAGTCGAGAAGCGCAACCAGCGTCTCGGCCACTTGGCCTTTTTGAAAGACAGCTGGTCCGGCAAGCCTCACCAACTCGGCTAATTGAGTATCTGGCCACCTTGGCTCGAGATCCGCCAAAACAGTGCCGAACGCCAAAACGAGGCCGTTCTTATCGCACCATTCTTCAAGCCTTGGAAAAGCCAACTTGAGCCGGGTGAGCGTCGTCGCATCGCCCCTCAAGATGGGACGTAGTGACACGCCCGAACATGTATTCCAGCTTTCAGATCTATCGCCTGGCCAGCATTTGGCTAGCGCCCGGCCTTGACAGACGGCACCTCGGTTTTCGTCCCACCACGGCGTACGATGTAAGGTGCGGACGAGTGCATGTCGCTCCGCATCGCTAGGCAACCTGAGCAATGCATCAGCCAAAGTTTCGAGCAACAAAGGCAGCGTCGCTTCGCGGTGGAGGGCCTGATTCCATCGGGTTTCGATATGATCATCATCACGCAGCTTGCGACGGTCACTCGAAACAAAAAAATAGCCGTGAACGAGCAGGTCGATGTCGTAAGAACTGCGCCCCAATTGTTCGGAGAACAGTGGTTCGCCTAGGGGCAAATACACTGCGTGACGCAACCGCAGATGGCCCGTGCCTTCCGCCGCAGCTGAGCGGCATAATATCACTGCGCCATGCGGATTCGCCTTAGGCCGAATATGTTTCCCATGGATATCGAAGACTTTATCCCATCCATCTTCATGCAAAAGCCGCGCCGCTTGCCCCTCAGGCTTCCATTGTTGGAAGCCGCTAAATGTCAGCTCAAAACCCGCACCATCAACTTTACCTTCGATGTTATGCTGTCCGCCCTCAACCCCCGGCCCCGAAAGGCGTCGAGCGCCGTGTGCCATTGAGATTTTGCGAGATTTTCCGTCCACTGGAATAATCTCAATGGTCTCGAGATTTCTCAGGCAGGACAGAGTTGCAGCCAGTTCGCCCCCTTCCAGGATTTCGGCAATAGCGGCATCGGGCGACCAATTCCGATCGGACAGACTTAGTTCTGGACCAGGCCGCAAGTACTCTGTGCGAAGCGGGAGAAACAACACCATCCCTCGGTCCATGCCGAGCTTCGCAGCTTTTTCGATTAGAGCCGCTGCTTCGAGGGGCCCCAGTTTGGTCCAATCGCGCTGCGCGGTATTGGCTTCGCTAACCTGTCCCCAGGGATTCATGATCAACGTTTGCGACCGGCCTTCTTGATCCTCTACTCGGCCTACCGCAATGAACGCGTCACAAAGGTGATAGACTGATTTCTGGCCGAGACCGAAACGCCCCACTGCCGAGCGCTCATCCGCTTTGCTACCGCCACTCGCACGAGTGATTGCCTCCATGTGACGTGCAAGCACGGGACCATCATTTGCTACGATCAGCCCCGGAGTTCGAAGTAACGGATTAATTGCGTCAACGAAACCGTTGTGACCGGCAACGACCATCCGGCGCGCGCCGGCATCCTCAGCGTTTTGAAGGAGTTCCTTGAAGATCGTGAAGCCGGAAGCGTATCCCTCACGCAAGATTTGCTGCAGGCGGAGAATGTCACTTTCCGCCGAATGGACCAGCCCGCTAGACCTAATTTCTATCGCTTGAGCGTGAGAGCCAACAACGTCAGAATCGGTCACAAATTCCCCCAATCGCATGTCCGTTCAGACGCAATGCTCAAAATTTTGAAAAAATAAGGCCGTTCAACGACCAGAGCTCCATGGAAGTTCAAGCAAAGTCTCGATGTCTCTGCGCGACACTACTTTGGTCCAAAGTTCCCAGTCAGCGTCCCCATCGCCAACTTCAAGAAAATCACCGTACCTCAAGCTGAAAACATCAGCCGGACTTTCCGGTTTGGTGAATGATTTCAGCTCCTCCTCAAGTCGTTCGATATTTTCAATCCAATCGTCTTCGATGGTGTCCGGCAGCGAACCAAGTATGTCGTAACGGTCCTGCATTCGCTCAGAGAGACGTTGATAAACCCGTTCATCGATGGTCCCCGAATAGACAAGGTTCGCCATGTCCACCTCGCGGCGCTGCTGGCCGTACCGTTTGATCCGCCCGATCCGCTGTTCGAGACGAGACGGATTCCATGGCAAGTCGACATTAATTAGGGTCCCCAAAGTCTGAAGATTCAAACCCTCACAGGCCGCGTCAGTCGCACAGACGACCCGAAGCTTGCGCTCCTTGACCCCACGTTTGATCTCCTCGCGGTCGATCGACCGCCACTCGCCGCCGAGTAAAATGCCTGACTTTCCGACCCCGGCATATACTGCAACCGGCTCGGTGGGATGCGTCGCGCTGATTAGCTCGCCTACCCAGCGGGCCGTGTCATAATACTGGGAGAAAATGATACAGCCGAGCGCGATCCACCCCTCTTGGTCGAGATAGTGGAGGACCGCCCGCCCCTTTGGGTCTTCCTGCTTGGCCGAAGACAGAATCTCCAAAACCCGTTCCAGATGGATCGCCTCCACATCCACGGCGGCGGCATAGGCGTCTGCCCCCATTTCCTCGATCGCCTCGAGGAGGTCCGGATCTTCAGCCTCCTCGGCCATAATTCCTTCGCGGCGACGCTCGAGCATTTTTGTGGCGGTAGCTATTCCGGACGCAACGGAGGAGCATATGCGCTGCATCATCAAATTTCCTAGAAATCCAGTTCCAGCCTGGCGCGCCTTCATTGCCCTCGTAAAAAGTTGGATCTCCTCGTACGCACGGTCATAGAAATGCGGAGTGCGGACCGCGCTGCGCTCGAACACCGCCGGGGAAGTGCCGGGCCGAGGGTGGATGTTCACCGCGATCCGGTCCATTAGTCCCGCTTCCTCAAGCGTCTTGCGGCGCCGGAGGACGACGTGGCGGCCCAGCGGGTTGTGGTAGCGCATGAATGGCAGTCTCCGAGCGATCTCCCCCCTCTCGATCACCTCAGTCAAGTCCTCGCGGGTAAAATCGTCCAAGTCCGCGAGACCGCGGTCAGTGAAGAACTCGTTCTCCGAGACCTTTAAATCCTCCCGGATCCCCCGAAACACGGCCGCCTCGCGGGCATGAGGGAGTGGGGAACGAAGCCATGGCCAAGCCACCTCCGGATCCGGCAGGGCGGTTCGGCCGGAGACCAGGTCGAGTGCCTGCTCCGAGTCCCACCAGCGAGACACGCTCGGCCGGCCGAGGACATGATCCTGCCCGTAAGCGAGCAGCTTCATAAGGTCCCAGATCTCCTCCCGATGCGTCTGGATCGGTGTAGCAGTCCCGATCACCAAGTGCCGTGTTCGACCGGCGAGGCGTTCCATTGCCTGATAGAGCTTACCCGGCTCCGGCTCCTCTGTCCCGATCCCACGTTTGACACGGGCTTTGTGCCCCTCGTCGAGCGCGATCATCCCAAAAGTCCCGCGCATTAGCGCCTGTGCCTCCGGACCGCCTCGGACCAGAAGGCCAGTAGAAACAATCCCGATCTGTGCTGGGCAGCGCAGCACGTCCTCCGGATCCCGAGACCTGTAAAGGTGACCGCGGTGATCCACCCAGCCCCGCTGCGGGGCTCGAGCCCAGACGCAGGCAGGCAGCCCTAACTTGTCCCAGAGTTCCATCTGCCACTGGAGAGTCAGGGTCGCCGGACAGAGGATCAGGAAGGGCCCATGCCCCAGCAGGACGGTGAGCGCCCCGGTCGCTGCCATCGAGAGGGTCTTACCCACTCCGACCTCGTCCGCGAGCAGGAGTCGGGCAGCCCCGTACTTCTGATCATGCTCGACGAAGATCTTCACGAACGCCTTCTGCCACGGTGCGAGTCCTTCGCCGCGTCGGACGAGTGGGCTCTCCACGGTGACGGATTTTGCGAGCTCGACCGGGTCCGTCCGCATTGCCTCGATCTGGACTTCCACCTTATTGGCTGTCCGGCCGATCTCGTCGATTACCGCCTGAGAGAGGGGTACCCCCTTCTTCCATAGCCAGTCGAACTCGGACCGAATCCAAGCGGCGGCCTCCGGGGACGGGTCCTCCCAGATCATCTCGTAGGATTGGGCCCAGCCGTTCGCCGTCTCGTTGATGGAGCCGATAAAGCTGGATGTGGTCCCGTCCGGACGCGTGATCACTCCGGCCTTGCCGTGCAGGAACGGGGCGTTGTCTCTCGAGACAACTCGAATTTCGACGTTCCCTGCGGTCAGGAGCTCGTGCAGGCGCCGCCAGCGAGGCCGTTCGAGGAGCGCGTCGATCTCGTTCTCTTGATCGTGCCACCTCTCCACCTGCGCTTGGTCCCGAGCCTTCTGGCTCAGGGTCGCCGCGGTCAGGTCGCGAGGGTCAAGGTCGGCGTTACAGACGATCCGGACCCTACCGATCGTGCTGATCTCCTCGTGGATCAGGTCGAAGATAGAGGAGCGGAAGTATCCCGCAATCCGGTCATACGTCTCCGCCCCCTTGAGCCGGTCCTTCAGGAACACATGCGAGAGGCGCTGGTTGCGGGAGGAGAAGCGGGAGATCAGGTTCGCCACTGCGCGGCCCCCTTCATCAGATCCGCTCCGTTTGGATCGCGGTCCCGAGGATCCGAGCTGCGCTCGCCTCGGCCTGGTCTGTCCGCTCCCGCTTTGTGGCCACGTAGATGACGATTTGGCGAAGCGCGTCCCGCTTTCGCAGGTAGTCCGGGATCAGGTCGCGCAGCTCTTCCAGCACGTCCTCGACCTCGTCTTCCTTGCCGACGCGCCAGATCGCGCGCAACGCGAGCCGGACGATGCTGTCCCGGCCGAACTGAACCCCCTCTGCCATCGCAGCGCGGCCGAGGCCCTTTGCGGTCTTGAGCTTCGCGTTGTTCGGTGACTTGGAAGCCATCAGGTCATCGTAGTCCCCGACGCGGAAGGCCTTGGCGAAATTCTGGAACTGGTCGAGTTTCGCTTCGCCGGCCTCTTCGATGTCCATCATCTTGAGGTAGAAACGCTCCGACCCATTGAGTTCAAGCCACAGCTCCCGCTCCAGCCCATCTGGGACCAGGAACTCGTTGGCGGTCTGAACTGCGAACTCAGTCAGCTCGTCAACGAGAGTCTTCTCCCCCTTCTTGCGGGGACGCAGCGCCTCCTGGGTCATGTCGATCCCGTCGATCTTGGTGTAAGCTGTCAGGACCCGGAGGGCTGCCGCATAGCCGGCCATCTGGAGGTCGGCGTCGTTGAAGATGTTCTCGCCGCGCGCCGCGTCCATCTGGTCATTGAGTCCGATCATGTTCTTGATCTGGCGCTCTACCTCGTCCCGGATCTCATGAACAATTTCGTCCTGGTAGCCGGACTGCTCGCCTTGGCGCTTTCGGAGGACGATCATGTGTGTCCCTTGGACGTAGCCGCCGAGTTTGAGGCCTGTGATCGTTTCCGTCGAAACGTACCAGTCCTGGACCACCTGTAGGCCTGCACCCCAGAATATCTGGGCCATGTCGGACCAGGTCTTGGCGTCCTGGTGGGTGAACTGGACGATCTGTAGCCCATTTTCCGACATGTGCTCGGTCATAGCGCCGTAAGCGTCGATCATCGCCGTCTTGAAGGACTGGCCTTCGCCCTTGATTGCGAGGTTCCTGCGGGAGTCCCAGATCCACTTGTTGAACGGGGCCGGCGGGTTCTTCCGGAGCCAGGCGATGAAAAATTCCGTGATCTCGTCATATTGAACCGCATCCGCATAGGGCGGGTCAGTTACAAAAATGTCGACCGGTTCCGAGAAGTCACGCGCGGACTGGTTCAGGACATGACCTGTGAACGCAACCGGCTTGTTATTCGGGATATTAAGAAAAGCAGAGGCTCCCTCGTAGCCTCGCGCACCATAGTTCAGAAGGGTATTCAGCGCTTGATTTGAGAAAACGTTGGCGAGCGCCTCCCGCGTCGCCCCTGTGGCCCATCTGCACAAGGATGCGTTCTGGTTGTGCGAATTTAGCGCAATCAGGGCCCCCTCAGGATAATGATTCAGATGCTTTGCGACAGTTGCGTTGATCAAAAGGTGACGCGGATTAAAAAGCTGGTGCCAGTAATTCCAACCCCGCTCCCAGATCGGTTTTCGTGATTCTACCCCCCATTCAATGTTCATGTCTGGGACAAGCCCGGCCGATTGCCACTCAGCGAAGTGTCGCGCGACGTAGTCCGCTACCTCCTCCTCCCGAGAGAGATCCTCTTTTGTAGGTGCGGCAAACCAAGTCCGCGGGTTGGCCTTGCCCGCAGCTATGTCGTCCGCGTCCATCCACTGTATCGCGTAGAGGCGCTCCTGCCAGATATCATCGGAGCGAGGAGCAATATCGCTGGTTAGCGTCCGCGCTCGTGGTGTAATTTCCGGTGTAGGCGATGGTGTATTCCGGGGTGGGGCATGCCCCACCCCGGAATGCGGCGTCGCTGGTGGCCAC
>NZ_LNSA01000033.1 GCF_001468465.1 Sphingopyxis sp. H115 | reverse complement strand
GGCCTGCGCGGTGCGCTGTTGCTGATCGCGGCGTTGTTGCCATTGCTGGCGCTGCTGGTCGCTGCTGCGCTGTTGCCGTTGCGCCTGACGCGGTTGGTCCGAGCCGCGCTGACGGGTTTCGCTGCGCTGACGGGTTTCGCTGCGCTGCTCGCGCTGGACCTGCCGCTGTTCGCCGCGCTGGCGCTGTGGGCGGGCCTCGCCGCCGCCATTGCCGCCGCGGCGCGCTTCGGGACCGCGCGGGCCCCGGTCACCACGATCGCCGCGTTGCGCGACCTGGAACCGCTCGCCCGATGCCTGTGCTGCTGCGGGGGCGATGGGGGTCAGGATCGTCGCGGCGATCAGCAACCCTCCGAACATCTTTTTCATCTCGCCATTCTCCAACTCATGTCCCGTTTGCTGGAGACGCCAGCCGGGATGATGAGGTGATTCTTACGCTCCGCAAGATGATCGGTCGCTGACCGCGTTGTTGCCTGCGGTTCAGCTAGATGAACAAGGCCGTCAACTGCCCGGCGGCAGGCGGAGTGCGGGGACCGCGCGCGCCGCATCGTCGGGGCGGATACCGGGCGGCGGGGCGGCGGCGATCCGCTCCTCGCCGCGCAGCACGCGGCCGGCGAGGCGGATCGCGCTGCGGATGCGCGGATAGGTGCCGCAGCGGCAGATATTCGTCATCGCGGCGTCGATTTCGGCATCGCTGGGGTTGCTGTTGGTGCGCAGCAGCGCCGCCGCTGCCATGATCATCCCCGACTGGCAGAATCCGCATTGCGGCACCTGCTGCGCGACCCACGCCTGTTGCACCGCATGGCTGCGGTCGCGCGACAGGCCCTCGATCGTCGTGACGAAACGGCCTTCGCACTCGGCGATCGTGACCATGCAGCTGCGGATCGCCTCGCCGTCGATATCGACGGTGCAGGCGCCGCACTCGCCGGTGCCGCAGCCATATTTGGTTCCCGTCAGGTTCGATGCGTCGCGCAGCGCCCAGAGCAACGGCGTGTCGGGCTCCATGCGATATTCGACCGGGCGGTCGTTGACCGAGAATCGCGTCATGCCGCCCCTGTTAGCGCAGTCGCCGGATTAGTCACGCCAGCTCGTGTCGATCTTGTCGACCTTGCGCACCATTGCGTCGAATTCGGCCTTGCCCGCTTGGCCGGGGATCGAGGCCATGAACAGGTCGCGCTGGTGGACCGCGATCACTTCGTCGGGGACGGTGATCGGCTTGCCCATGCTCATCGTCGCGAGCTGGATTTCGCACGCGCGCTGGAGCGCCCAATATTTGATGAAGGCTTCGGTCAGCGATTTGCCCATCACGACGGGGCCATGGTTGCGCAGCATCAGGATGCGTTTGTCGCCGAGATTCTTTACGAGGCGCTCGCCTTCCTCCTCGCGAACCGTCACGCCCTCGAAATCATGATAGCCGAGCTGGCCCATGAAGTTGCAGGCGTAGAAATTGACCGGCTGTAACCCGCCTTCGAGCGCGCAGACCGCGGTGGTCGCGGTGGTATGGGTGTGGATGATCGCGTGCGCGTCGGGCAGGACGCGGTGGAACAGGCTGTGCTGGACGAACCCGGCCTTGTTCACGTGCCAGGGATTATCCTCGTCGACCTTGTTGCCGTCGATGTCGATCTTGATCAGGTTCGACGCGGTGACTTCGCTGAAGTGCAGGCCATAGGGGTTGATCAGGAAGGCGCCGTCCTCGTCGGGGACTTTCACGGTGATGTGGTTGAAGATCATTTCGTCCCAGCCCATCATCGCGAAGATGCGGTAGCAGGCGGCAAGCTCCTGCCGCGCCGTCCATTCGGCTTCGCTATATTTGCTGTTGCGCTTGAGCTGGGTCGCCATGGCCTGTCCCTTGTCTGTTGATTGGTTTCGTCCTGCTACCTATGCCACAAGGGGCGGGGCGGGCACAATCCCGCGAGCGGGCCAAGGAGCATGGGACGACGCTCGCGGCGTGGCCGGCGCGCTTCGCCGCCTTTGGACTTGCATTTCGGCGCGAATCCTTTTAGTTGGCCTCCACATCGGAACGTCGCGCTTTCGCGGCGCTCTTTTTATTGCCCGAATATCGGCGATTTACGGCAATCCGGCTTTCCCGGTGGCCCAGATCGTTTTGACGAACAGGAGACGACACGGCGTATGCAGATCATCGTTCGCGACAATAATGTCGACCAGGCCCTTCGCGCGCTCAAGAAGAAGCTGCAGCGTGAGGGCGTGTATCGCGAAATGAAGCTGCGCCGTCACTACGAGAAGCCCAGCGAAAAGCGCGCCCGCGAGCGTGCCGCCGCTGTCCGTCGCGCCCGCAAGATGGAGCGCAAGCGGATGGAGCGCGACGGTATCAAGTAGGACCGTCTCCCGTTCGGGATCCTGATCGTGAAAAGGGCGCCGCGGCAACGCGGCGCCCTTTTTCGTTCCTGCGCTGTGGGGAGGACGGCTTTCGACCCGAAGTGGACATTGTTTCTTCGTCATCCCGGACTTGATCCGGGATCCATCGCGGCGTCGAGGTCATGGACCCCGGATCAAGTCCGGGGTGACGAGGGTGGGGAGGAACGTCGGCTCACCACCTCAAAGCAGACGTTCGCGCATATTGCCTCTGGACCGGTCCGCGCCGCACCGCCTATAGGCCTCGCCAGCATTTTCGCCCCGGCGGGGCAGCGGAAGGATCATCCAAGATGAGCGTAACGACGGTTCCATTGCGTCCGGTGAGCAAAGGCGGCCTATGGCTGATGTGGTTTGGCGTTGCGGCGCTGATCGTTGCCGGCGCGGCGCTCGCCTGGCACATGACCCCGCGCATCGGGTTCGAAGTCGTCAAGGAAGGCACCGGCAACAGCCCGGGTAAGACCGACGTCGTGCTGGTGAAATATGAAGGCAAGCTCGACGACGGGACGGTGTTCGACGCCAACGAACAGGCGCCGATGGAAGTCGCCCGCGTCGTCCCCGGCTTTTCGGAAGCGCTGACCCGCATGAAGAAGGGCGGCGAATACAAGATCACGATCCCGCCGCAGCTTGGCTATGGCGACCGCGACAACGGACCGATCCCGGCGAACAGCACGCTGCATTTCACCGTGACGCTGATCGATTTCCGTACCGAGGCCGAAGTCCGCGCGATGCAGCAGCAGATGCAGATGATGCAGCAACAGCAACAGATGATGCAGCAGCAGGGCGCACCGGGCGGCGCTCCTGGTGGTCCGGCCGGCCCGCCGCCGGGGGCGGCGCCGCAGCCGTAACATCGGCAAGCGGATGAATTGCGAAGCGGCGGCGGGCTAGGTTGAGCTTGCCGCCGTTTTCGTTTGGGCGCCGCCGGCGTTGCGTTCGGCCTCGCGTTCGAGCGCGACCTTGATCATCGCGACGATCGGATCGGCGAGGAAGAGCCCCATCAGCCCGAGCAGCGCGCCGAACAGGATCTGCGCGCCGAGCACCAATGCCGGGGCGAGGTCGACGGTTTTTTTGGCGACCATCGGGACGATCAGATAACCGTCGACCGTCTGGACGATGAAATAGATGGCGATCGCCCAGAGGCCGGTGTCGGTCCCCGCCGAAAAACCGACGAGGACGAGCAGCACGCCCGACACGATCGCGCCGATATTGGGGATGAACGCGAGCAGGCCGGTGAGCAGGCCCATCAAGGCCGCCATCGGGATGCCGACGGCGAGGCAGGCGAGCCAGGTCCCGATTCCTTCGACCAGCATGCCGAGCAGGCGCCCCGCCATCAGGCGCCGCAGCGTGAAGCCCATGCGCGCAGTGGTGATGTAGAAATTCTCCCGCGCCTTCATCGGCAGCATCCACGCGACGCCGCGTTCGTAGAGGCGCGGTTCGATCGCGATGAAGATACCGAGGACGACGATCATGACGAGGCTGGTCAGCCCGCCGAGGACGGTGCCGACCGCCGCGGTGACGCGGCCGACGGTCCCGGCGATATTGTCGGTGATCGTCTTGGTATCGAGCTGGAAATTGCCCATGCCGTGATCGGCGGCCCACGCGGCGATGCGCTCGATCTGCGCCATGACCACGGTTTGCAACGTCGCGGCCTGATCGGCGATCTGCGAGCCCGCGAACATCACCGTCCAGACGAGGAAGGCGACGAGCGACAGGCAGACGATGAGCAGGCGCCAGCCGCGCGCGATCGGCAGCACGCGGCCAAGGAGGCGCGTGCCGCCGTCGAGCATCGACGCCATGACGATTCCGGCGAAGATCAGCAGGATCGGCTGGATCAGCACGATGCACACGCCGACGAGCAGCGCGAGGCCTATCCAGACCCCGGCCTTGAGCAGTTCGGTGCGGACGAGCTGGCTGCGGATTTCGGTCGGGCCGGGCGCTTCGCGGTGCGCCTCGGCCTTGGCGGCGGCGCTGGCGGCCGTGCGCGTCGCCGCCGGTTTTCGTGTCGCCGCCATGGTTTTTCCCCTTGTCCTACTGATCCTGACGGTCGGGTCGCAGGTCGGTTCCCGCGCGTCCCGACCGGAGCGCGCCTAACCAGCTCAATGGGTTGTACCACTGGGCGGTTCCATCGGTCGAAAAACTGACGATCTCGGCGCGGCCCGCGATCGCGTCGAACGGGACCGGGCCGCCGAGGCCCTTCTGGCTGGTATCGACGCGGCTGTCGGCGCTGCCGTCGCGGTTGTCGCCCATCAGGAACAGATGGTTCGCGGGCACGGTGATCGGGCCGTAATTGTCGGTCGTATAGCCGGGGCCCATGTCGATCGTGTCGAAGGTGGCGCCGCCGGGCAGCGTTTCGCGGACGATGGGAAGTTCGAGCACCTCCTTGCCGTCGGCGCCGCGGACGATGTAGGGGTCCAGGCTGCTGTCGGGGCCAGGCAGGTTGGGATCGACCGGGATCGAGAGCATCGGCTGGACCGCGCGCTTCACGGGCTTGCCGTTGATGCTGAGTTCGCCGTTGGTGAGCTGGATCGTGTCGCCGGGCAGGCCGATCACGCGCTTGATATAGTCGATGCGCGTGACCGGATGTTCGAGGACGACGATATCGCCGCGCTCGGGCAGTTTGCCGAACAGGCGGCCCTCGACCTTGGGCGCGAGGTGGAAGCTGACCGACGAATAGGACCAGCCATAAGGATATTTGCTGACGATCAGCCGGTCGCCGTTGCGCAGCACCGGCATCATCGAATCGGACGGGATATAGAAAGGCTTGGCGACGCAGCTGTGGATGCCGAGCACGAGGAGCAGGATGACCACGATATCGCGGATCAGCTTGCCCCAGCTGCCGTCGTCCTTCGTCTTGTCCTTCGCCATGAAAATGTCAGTCCTTGATTGCTTCGATGATGACGAAGGCCTGTGCCCACGGATGGTCGTCGGTCAGCGTCAGGTGGATATGCGCGCTATGGCCTGCGGGGATCATCTGCGCCAGCCGTTCGGCTGCGCCGCCGGTCAGCGCGAGCGTCGGCGCGCCCGACGGCGCGTTGACGACGCCGATGTCCTTCATGAACACCCCGCGTTTAAAGCCGGTGCCGACAGCTTTCGAGAAGGCCTCTTTGGCGGCGAAGCGTTTGGCATAGGTGCCGGCGCGGGTGAAGGGCCGCCGCGCAGCCTTCGCCTTTTCGACTTCGGTGAACACGCGATTTTCGAACCGCTCGCCGAAGCGGTCGAGCGAGTTCTGGATCCGCTCGATATTGCAAAGGTCGGAGCCGAGGCCGATGATCACAATGCGCCTCGCGCCTCGTCCATCAGCGCACGCATCCGGCGCACCGCATCTTCGAGCCCGGTAAAGATCGCCTCGCCGATCAGATAGTGGCCAATGTTGAGTTCGGCGAGCTGCGGGATCGCCGCGACGGGGACGACATTTTCGTAGGTCAGGCCATGGCCCGCATGCGGCTCGATGCCATTTTTCCACGCGAGCGCGGCGGCATCAGCGAGGCGGCGGAGTTCGGCGGCGCGCTCTTCCCCCTCGACATGCGCATAGCGGCCGGTGTGGAATTCGACCACCGGCGCGCGGAGGCGCATCGCGGCCTCGATCTGGCGCGGGTCGGGTTCGATGAACAGGCTGACGCGGATGCCCGCGTCGCTGAGGCGCGACACGATCGGGGCGAGATGATTGTGCTGGCCCGCCGCATCGAGCCCGCCCTCGGTCGTGCGCTCCTCGCGCTTTTCAGGAACGATACAGGCGGCGTGCGGTTTGTGGCGCAGCGCGATTTCGAGCATCTCGTCGGTCGCCGCCATTTCGAGATTGAGCGGCAGGTCGGTCGCGGCCTGGATGCGCGCGAGGTCGTCGTCGCGAATATGGCGGCGGTCTTCGCGCAGGTGCGCAGTGATGCCGTCGCCGCCGACCGCCGCGACGATCTCGGCCGCGCGCACCGGGTCGGGATGCTCGCCCCCGCGCGCGTTGCGGATCGTCGCGACATGGTCGATGTTGACCCCGAGCCGCAGGCGCGAGGAGGAGGGGCCGGTCAAGCCGCCTTGCTCCGGCTGCCGGGCTTTACCGCTTCGGTCTCCGCGAGTTCGGGGGGAAGCTCGCCCTCGGCATAGGTCGGGAAATTGATCGCGACGAGCGGATAGAAGGGGACCCCGAGATCGACGCTGCCCGCCGAGCGATCGACGAGCGCGGCCTCGGCGATCACTTCGCCGCCGGCGGCGCGCACCGCCTCCATGGCTTCGCGCGAGGAGAGGCCGGTGGTGACGACATCTTCGACCATCAGCACCTTCGCGCCCGCATCGATCGCGAAGCCGCGGCGCAGTTCGAAGGTACCGGTCGGGCGTTCGACGAAGATCGCGGGTTTGCCGAGCGCGCGGCCCATTTCATGACCGATGATGACGCCGCCCATCGCGGGCGAGACGACGATGTCGATCGCTTGCCGGAGGTCGCGCGGCAGCTTTGCCGCGAGCGCGGCGGCGAGCCGCCCGGCGCGCGTCGTGTCCATCAGCACGCGCGCGCATTGCAGATAATATTCGCTGTGGCGACCGGAAGAGAGCAGGAAGTGGCCCTGGAGCAGGGCCTCGGCGGCGCGGAATTCGGCTAGGATTTCATCATCGGTCATGGGAGATTTATTCTTTTGTCCAGTGCGTCGCCCCCGACGGGCGACCGGGTTTTGGCGGCGCAGATAATCCAGCCGCAAAATAGTGTTAGAGATGCTTGAGGCAAGCGGCAAGCGGGTCTATAGCGCCCGCGAGATTCAGCCTGTCCGATGGCTGCGCGGGCGCATGTCCGGCAGAGGGGAAAGTCAGGCTGGGGTATCGATAAGAACAACAGGCAACGGGCGGCACTATCCTTATGAAGAGCTTGAAAACCCTTGTAATTGCGGCGGCTTTGTCGCTTGGCGCGGTGGGCGCCGGCCATGCGCAGGCACCGGCTGCGGCGCCCGCCGAAGCCCCCGCCGCAACGGCTCCGGCGAATCCGGCTCCGGCCGCTGCCGATGCGGCGGCTCCGGCAGCGACCACCGCTGCGGCGCCGGCTGGCGATGCGACCTATGTGCCGATGAAGCCGACCCCTGGGGTCGGTCAGCCGGTCGACGCGGGCATCGACTTCCAGCCGCAGGTCAGCCCGGTCGGCGAACAGGCCTATTGGTTCAACCATGTGATCCTGTTGCCCGTCATCACGGTGATCACGCTGATCGTTCTCGGCCTCCTGCTCTGGGTGATGTTCCGTTTCCGCGCCAAGGCGAACCCGGTGCCGTCGAAAACGACGCACAACACCTTCATCGAAATCATCTGGACCGCGATCCCGGTGCTGATCCTCGCGGTGATCGCGGTGCCGTCGATCCGGCTTCTGGCCCAGCAATATGAGCCGCCGAAGAAGGACGCGCTGACGATCAAGGTCACGGGTTACCAATGGTATTGGGGCTATGCTTATCCTGACCAGGGCATCGGCGAATATGTCTCGAAGATCCTGCCGAAGGACAAGGCCGAAGCGGCGGGCGAACCCTATCACCTTGCGGTCGACAACCGCATGGTCGTTCCCGTCGGTCGCCAGGTGAAGCTGATCATCACCGGTGCCGACGTGATCCACAGCTTCGCGGTTCCCGCCTTCTGGACCAAGATGGACGCGGTCCCCGGCCGCGCCAACGAAACGACCTTCACCGCGAACAAGGTTGGCGTCTATTACGGCCAATGTTCGGAACTGTGCGGCGTCGATCATGGCTATATGCCGATCGCCGTCGAAGTCCTCCCTGTCGACAAGTGGGAAGCCTGGGTCCGCTCGAAGGGCGGCAACCCGGCTGGTCCGGCGGCTGAACCCGCCGAGGCCGCGCCGGCACCCGCTGCCGCGACGCCCGCCGCCACGACCGAAGCTGTGCCCGCAGCGGCTCCCGCCGCCGCGCCGGCCGCCAAGAATTAACAAGGGGTCCGACAGATGACCGATATCGCAGCAACTGCACCCGCGCACGGCCAAGGCCATGCGCACGATCATGACCATGATCACGATACGCCAAGCTTTTTCGTCCGCTGGTTCATGTCCACGAACCACAAGGACATCGGCACGCTCTACCTGATCTTCGCGATCATCGCCGGCATCGTCGGCGGGGCGCTTTCGGGCATGATGCGCCTTGAACTCGCCGAACCGGGCGTTCAGTATCTTTCGGGCTGGGCGCATATGCTGGGCGGCGCGGGCGACGAGGTTGCCGGCAAGCATTTCTGGAACGTGATGATCACCGCGCACGGCCTGATCATGGTGTTCTTCATGGTCATGCCCGCGATGATTGGCGGCTTCGGCAACTGGTTCGTGCCGCTGATGATCGGCGCGCCCGATATGGCCTTCCCGCGCATGAACAATGTCTCCTTCTGGCTGACCGCGGTCGCGTTCGTCATGCTCGTCGGGTCGATGTTCGTCCCGGGCGGCAGCGGCCATGGTGCCGGCACCGGCTGGACGGTCTATGCTCCGCTGTCGACCAGCGGTTCGGTCGGCCCTGCGGTCGATATGGCGATCTTCTCGCTCCACCTTGCGGGCGCGGCGTCGATCCTCGGCGCGATCAACTTCATCACGACCATCTTCAATATGCGCGCGCCGGGCATGACCCTGCACAAGATGCCGCTGTTCGTGTGGTCGGTGCTCGTCACCGCCTTCCTGCTGCTGCTCGCGCTGCCGGTCCTCGCCGCGGCAATCACGATGCTGCTGACCGACCGCAACTTTGGTACCACCTTCTATGATGCGGCCGGCGGCGGCGATCCCGTCCTCTACCAACATCTCTTCTGGTTCTTCGGCCACCCCGAAGTCTATATCATGATCCTGCCGGGCTTCGGCATCGTCAGCCAGATCATCTCGACCTTCAGCCGCAAGCCGGTGTTCGGTTATCTCGGCATGGCTTACGCCATGGTCGCGATCGGCGTCGTCGGCTTCATCGTGTGGGCGCACCACATGTTCACGGTCGGCATGAGCGTGAACCTCAAGATGTACTTCACCGCCGCGACGATGGTGATCGCGGTGCCGACGGGCATCAAGATCTTCAGCTGGATTGCGACCATGTGGGGCGGTTCGATGAGCTTCAAGACCCCGATGGTCTGGTCCTTGGGCTTCATCTTCATGTTCACCGTCGGCGGTGTGACCGGCGTCGTGCTCGCCAATGGCGGTGTCGACACCAACCTGCACGACACCTATTATGTCGTCGCGCACTTCCACTATGTGCTGTCGCTGGGCGCGGTCTTCTCGCTCTTTGCCGGCTTCTATTACTGGTTCCCGAAAATGTCGGGCCGGATGTACAGCGAGGTCTTGGGCCAGCTGCATTTCTGGGTCTTCTTCATCGGCGTGAACGTGATGTTCTTCCCCCAGCACTTCCTGGGCCAGCAGGGCATGCCGCGCCGTTATCCTGACTATGCGGAAGCCTATGCCTATTGGCATTATGTCTCGTCGTTCGGCTATGTGATCATGGCCGCCGGCATGGCGTTCTTCTTCGTGAACATCCTCTACTCGCTGTTCGCGGGCAAGAAGGCGGCCGACAATCCGTGGGGCGAAGGCGCGACGACGCTCGAATGGACGTTGTCGAGCCCGCCGCCGTTCCACCAGTTCAACGAACTGCCGCGTATCGCCTGACACGGTTCGCCCTCTGCTGACAATCGGCAGGGGGCGTTTCCCTGACGGCCGGAGTAAAGATGGCGCAGAGCCTGACCCATGGCGAAACGGCGCTTCCCGCCGACTGGCGCGACCTGTTTGCGCTGACCAAGCCGCGCGTCATGTCGCTGGTGGTGTTCACCGCGCTGTGCGGGCTGCTCGCGGCGCCGGGCGCGGTGCATCCGGTGCTCGCTTTCTCATCGATCCTCGCGATTGCGCTGGGGGCGGGCGCTTCGGGCGCGCTCAACCAATGGTATGAGGCTGGCCTCGACGCCAAGATGAAGCGGACCGCGGGGCGGCCGCTGCCCGCCGGACGGCTCGACCGGCAGACCGCATTGCAATTCGGCGTCGGGCTTGCAGCCTTTTCGCTGTTCCTGATGCTGTTCGCGTCGAACTGGCAGGCGACCTTGCTGCTCGCCGCCTCGATCCTTTTCTATGTATTCGTCTACACGATGTGGCTGAAGCCGCGCACGCCGCAGAACATCGTCATCGGCGGGGCGGCAGGCGCCTTTCCGCCGCTGATCGGCTGGGTCGCCGCGACGGGCAGCATCGCGCCGCTGCCGGTGCTGCTGTTCCTGCTCATTTTCCTGTGGACACCGCCGCATTTCTGGGCGCTCGCGCTGTTCGTCCGCTCGGACTATGCCGCTGCGGGCATTCCGATGATGCCCGTCGTCGCGGGCGAAAAGTCGACGCGGCGGCAGATCCTCGTTTACGCTGTCGTCATGGCGATCGGCGCAATCGCGCCCTGGGCGCTCGGGCTGACCGGCCCGCTTTACGGCTGGACCGCGGTGATCCTGTCGGCGCTGTTCGTGCTGCTGTCGATCCAGGTCGGCACGCGCACGACGGGCGAAGGCGATTTGATGCAGCCCGAAAAGCGGCTGTTCGCTTATTCGATCGCCTATCTTTTCATTCTCTTCGGCGCTGTCGTCGCCGACCATTGGTGGCCGCTATGACCGAAGAACCCCAGCCTGAGCCTTTCGACGAAGCCGAATATCGGCGCCGCCAGCGCAGCCGCGCCAATCTGATGGCGTGGATGCTGGGTGGTTTGGCGATCCTCTTTTTCTTCATCACCATCGCCAAGATGCAGATTTTCGCATGATTGCCCGCATGTCCCCCAACGCGAAGACCGCCAGCCTTGCCGCGCTGCTCGCGCTCGCGATGGTGGGCCTCGGCTTCGCGGCGGTGCCGCTCTATAATCTTTTCTGCCGCGTGACCGGCTTCGGCGGCACGACGCAGCGGTACGATCCCGTCGCTGCGGCGGAGGAACCGAAGATCCTGTCGGACACGATCTCGGTGCGCTTCGACGCCAATGTCTCGCCGAACCTGCCGTGGAAATTCTATCCCGAACATCCGACCGACACCGTCAGCATCGGCGCACGCGACATGGCGATCTTCATCGCCGAAAATAATTCGTCGCGCCCTGTCGTCGGGACCGCGAGCTTCAACGTGACGCCCGACCAGGCGGGCAAATATTTCACCAAGATTCAGTGCTTCTGCTTCACCCAGCAACGACTGGAGCCGGGGCAACAGATGCGTATGCCCGTGCTGTTCTTCGTCGATCCCAAAATCAAGGACGACCCCGACGCGCGCGATGTGCAGGAAATCACCTTGAGCTACACCTTCCACCCTTCAGATGCGGTAGACGAGGGTAAAAAGGCGAGCTAAGGCCGCGAACAAGAGTCTAACAAGGGCCGGCAGATGATGGGGAATCGTCGTGTCGGGGCTGCAAAAAACGGGAAACACGCCATGTCCGGTGCCAAACATCATGACTATCACCTCGTAAATCCCAGCGTCTGGCCGCTCATCGGCTCGGTCGCTGCGCTCGTGATGTTCTTCGGGCTGGTGATGGCGATGCACGCCGATCATTTCGGCGGCGTCGGCAAATGGGTCCTCGGCCTCGGTTTCATGGGTGTGATCGCCACCTTCTTCAGCTGGTGGTCCGACGTGATCAACGAAGCGCATGCCGGCGACCATACCCCGGTTGTCCAGCTGCACCTGCGTTACGGCATGATCCTGTTCATTGCGTCGGAAGTGATGTTCTTCGTCGGCTGGTTCTGGGCCTGGTTCGACTTTTCGCTCTTCCCGGTGCCGATCGAATATGCCGATGGCGCGGTCACCTCGCTGTTCGGTCAAGATGGCGCCGCCGCGATTACGATGTGGCCGCCGAAGGGCATTGAAGTCATCGATCCCTTTTCGCTGCCGTTGCTCAACACGCTGATCCTGCTGTGCTCGGGCACGACGATCACCTGGGCGCACCACGCGCTGATTCACGGCGACCGCGAGGGGCTGAAGAAGGGCTTGTGGCTGACGATCATCCTCGGTGTCGTCTTCTCGACGATCCAGGCCTATGAATATGCCCATGCGCCGTGGGGTTTCGGCCAGAGCAACTATAGCTCGGCTTTCTACATGGCGACCGGCTTCCACGGTTTCCACGTTCTCGTCGGGACGATCTTCCTGATCGTCTGCCTCGTGCGTACCTATAAGGGCCATTTCACCCCGCAGCAGCATTTCGGTTTCGAAGCCGCTGCCTGGTACTGGCACTTCGTCGACGTCGTGTGGCTGTTCCTCTTCATCATTGTCTATGTCTGGGGCGGCTGGGGCGCGCCGATCGCCGCGCACTAAATTGCCGACCGGCGATAATATTCAAAAGGGGCAGCCGCCGGTCTGGCGTGCTGCCCTTTTTGGCCTTTGCCCCGAATGCGGCGCGCCGACCCTGTTCGACGGGCCGGTGAAGTTCCGCGAAAAATGCGGCAGCTGCGGGCTCGACTATGGCCGCTACAATGTCGGCGACGGACCCGCAGCCTTCCTGACGCTGATCATCGGCGCGCTGCTCATCGCGATCGCGCTGACGCTCGATGCCCTCGTGCGCCCGCCTTTGTGGGTGCATGTCGTCCTGTGGGTGCCGCTGACCGCCGCCGCCGTCGTCTATGGCCTGCGCGTCGGCAAAGGCGCGCTGCTGGCGAGCGAGCACCAGCGTCAGGCGGCCGAAGGCCGGCAGGTGGATGGCGAAGATGACTGAACCGACCGAACCCCGGCGGCGCTGGCCGCTGATCCCGACGCTGCTGGTGCTCGCCGCGATCGCAGTGATGATCGGGCTGGGGGTCTGGCAGCTCCAGCGCAAAAGCGAGAAGGAGGCGCTGATCGTTTTGTACCAGCGCAACATGGCCATGTCGTCGCTGGTAACCTATCCCGTGCTGCCGCCGGTCGAGGACCGATTCCTTTACCGCAAGAGCAGCGTCGTCTGCCTGGAGCCCGTGCGCTGGGATCAGCGCAGCGGTACCGACCGCCAGGGCAAGTCGGGCATCCGCATGATCGCCGACTGCCGCACCGGGGCCGAGGGGCCGGGGGTGCTGGTTGATGTCGGTATCGGCGACGATTTCGATCCGCCCGAATGGACCGGCGGGACGGTGCAGGGAACGATCGTTCCCGGACCCGAGCAGCCGACGGTGATGGAGCGCGCGATGGGTAAGGCGGTGCCCGCGCGGGCTATGCTGATCGCCGATCGGCCGATCGAGGGGCTTCGTGCCAGCGCAGTGCCCTCCGCCGACGATACGCCGAACAATCACCTGGCTTATGCGGTGCAATGGTTCCTCTTCGCCGCCGCGGCGCTCGTCATCTATATTTTGGCCGTCCGCCGCCGCGCGCGGCCTTGAGCCGCCCGCAAAGTTTTTCGGCGATTTCCGAGCCGCGAAATGTTCCATTTCGCGCGAAATCGCTCTAGGCGCATCTCCGTCATGGACTATATCAGCACCCGCGGCTCTGCGCCGACCCTCGATTTTCGTGCCGCGACGCTCGCGGGGCTTGCCAGCGACGGCGGCCTCTATGTGCCCACGAAATGGCCGCGGCTGAGCCCTGACGAGATCCGCGGCCTCGCTGGGCTCGATTATGTCGAAACGGCGGTGCGCGTGATGGCGCCGTTCGTCGCGGGGGCGCTGAGCGAGGATGAACTCCGCGAGCTGTGCAAGGCGGCCTACGGCCGCTTCAGCCACGATGCAGTGACCCCGCTGGTCCAGCTCGACCATCGTCACTGGCTGCTCGAACTCTTTCACGGCCCGACGCTGGCGTTCAAGGACGTCGCGCTGCAATTGCTCGGCCAGCTGTTCGAAAAATTCCTGAGCGGAGGCAACACCGACATCACGATCGTCGGCGCGACCTCGGGCGATACCGGCTCAGCGGCGATCGAAGCGGTCGCGGGGCGCGAACATATCCGCATCTTCATGCTCCACCCCGAAGGCCGCGTCAGCGACGTCCAGCGCCGCCAGATGACGACGGTGCTGGCGCCCAACGTTCACAATATCGCGATCGACGGCAGCTTCGACGATGCGCAGGCGATGGTGAAGCGGCTATTCGGCGACGAAGAGGCGCGGGGCCAGGTCACGCTGTCGGCGGTGAACAGCATCAACTGGGCGCGACTGATGGCGCAGATCGTCTATTATTTCTACGCTGCGGTCCGGCTCGGCGGTCCCGACCGCGCGGTTGCCTTCTCAGTGCCGACGGGCAATTTCGGCGATGTGTTCGCGGGCTATGTCGCGGCGCAAATGGGGCTGCCCGTCGCGAAGCTTGTCGTCGCGACGAACGTCAACGACATCCTCCACCGCGCGCTGACCAGCGGCGATTACAGCGCGGGCACGGTGACGCCGACCGCGACGCCGAGCATGGACATCCAGGTCAGCAGCAATTTCGAACGGCTGCTCTTCGACCTCGCAGGCCGCGACGGCGCCGCGATCACCGCGATGATGGCCGAGTTCGATACGAACCGCGCAATGTCGATCCCCGCCGACATGCTGGCCGGCGCGCGCGACCTGTTTTCGAGCGCGAGCATCGATGGCGACAGGATGGCGCTGGCGCTGCGCTGGGCGCAGGAGCGTGGCGGGCAGATCATCGACCCGCACAGCGCGGTCGGCCTTGCCGCGGCCCGCGCGCTCGATATCGATGTCGACATTCCGGTCGTTACGCTTGCGACCGCGCATCCCGCCAAGTTCCGCGAGGCGGTCGAACGTGCGACCGGCGTGCGGCCGTCGCTGCCCGCGCGGCTCGGCAATCTGTTCGATCGCGAGGAGCGCTATACCAAGCTTCCCGGCGATTATGACGCCGTAAAGGCGTTCATCCTGGCGGAAGCTGCGCGTGGCTGATCTGTTGCCCCTCGTCACGCTCGTCGGCGAGGCGTGGGACGATTATGGGCTGGTCGACAGCGGGAACGGGCGCAAGCTCGAACGCTATGGCCGCTACCGCTTCATCCGACCCGAGCCGCAGGCGATGTGGGCGCCCGCGCTCCCGGCGAGCGAATGGGAGGCCGCCGACGGCGAGTTCGTCCCGGCATCGGACGACGACGGCGGCGGCCGTTGGTATTACAGCAAGCCCGTGCCGCAGGAGGGCTGGCCGCTCGGCTGGCGCGAGACGCGCTTCACCGCGAGTTGCACGCCTTTCCGTCACCTGGGTTTCTTTCCCGATATGGCCCCGGTGTGGGACTGGCTGCGCGGACAGGTTGCGGGCAAGCCCGACCCCGCCTTCCTCAACCTCTTCGGCTACACCGGCGTCGGCAGCCAGGCGCTCGCCGCCGCGGGGGCGTCGGTGACGCATGTCGACGCGTCGAAGAAATCGGTGTCGCAGGCGCGCGAAAATGCCGCGCTCGCGGGTATGGCCGACAAGCCGATCCGCTGGATCGTCGACGACGCGGGCAAGTTCACCGCGCGCGAGGTGCGGCGCGGGAAGCGCTACGACGCGATCCTGCTCGACCCGCCCAAATTCGGCCGTGGTCCGAACCAGGAGCGCTGGCAGCTCGAGGAAGGCCTTGCCCCGCTGCTCGCCGACTGCCGCCAGCTGCTCGACGCCGACAGTCGCGCACTGTTCCTGACCGTCTATGCCGTGCGCATGTCGGCGCTGGCGATCGGCGAACTTCTGAGCCAGCTGTTCGCCGACCTGCCCGGAAAGGTCGAGTGCGGCGAACTGGCGGTGCGCGAGGAGGCGAGGGGGCTGCTGCTGCCGACCGCCATCTTCGCACGCTGGAGCCGCTGACCGCGCGCTGCGCGCGAGCGGGCTCTGCTTTGCGATGAATCGAGCAACTCCGGCGTGCGGGCCTCGTTGCTTGAACAGGGGGGCTTTAACGGGGCGCGGCACGGCCGGATCCTCCGATCGATGTTTCGCCCCCCGCGCCAAAGGAGAATTTCCCATGGCCGACACACTCGAACGCACCGAGACTCATCGCCTGATTTCGTCCGACAAGGTCGAAGGGACCAAGGTCTATAATCCGCAAAATGAAAAGCTCGGCACGATCGCCAATGTGATGATCGACAAGAAGTCCGGCAAGAGCGAATATGCCGTCATGGAATTCGGCGGCCTGTTCGGTCTCGGCAGCGACCATTATCCGATTCCCTGGGACATGCTGACCTATGACACCGACAAGGGCGGCTATGTGGTCGATATCCCCAAGGACAAGCTGACGGGTGCCCCGCGTTATGCGCGCGACGCAACGCCGGATTACACCGACGAATATGGCCGCAGCGTCTTTGGATATTACGGTCTGCGCTATCCGATGCTGTAACCTCGACGTCCGAAAACGAAAGGAGCGGCCGGGCGAACGCGTCCGGCCCGCCCTCCCTGGATCCGGCCGAGGCGGCGTCGGGAAGGCTTTTGCTGCATACGTTTGCTGCGCGAAATTCCGCAACATTGTGACCCAAATGCCACGCCCGACGCGTTGACAATGAGAACGTTCCCATTTAGATAACGTTCACATAACGGGAATGCCGCCACCAAAAGAGAGCGGCTGTTTTGGGAGGAATGGGATGCGGGCGTCTCAAAAGCATTGGCTTGCAAAATTTCTGGTCGGCACGTCGGCGCTGTCGCTGATGGGGGTCGCACAGGCGGCGCATGCGCAGGAAGCGCCCGTCGACAGCGATGTAAGTGGCGACGAGATTGTCGTCACCGGCATCCGCGCCAGCCTCGCCGCCTCGGCCGACATCAAGCGCGAAGCGCAGGGCGTGGTCGATGCGATTTCCGCCGAGGATATTGGCAAATTCCCTGACACCAACCTCGCCGAATCGCTCCAGCGCATCACGGGCGTCTCGATCGACCGCTCGAACGGCGAAGGCTCGCTGGTCACCGTTCGCGGCTTTGGTCCCGAATTCAATCTTGTGACGCTCAATGGCCGGCAGATGCCGACCGCGCTGATCGGCGACGGCGGCAGCGCTCCCTCGTCGCGGTCGTTCGACTTCGCCAACCTCGCGTCCGAAGGCATCGCATCGGTGGAGGTGTACAAGAGCGGCCGCGCGACCATCGAGTCGGGCGGCATCGGGTCGTCGATCAACATCCGTACCCCGCGCCCGCTCGACAACCCGGGGATGCGCGGCAGCCTGGCGGTCAAGGGCGTCTATGATTCGTCGCGCAACAATAGCGACCCGATCACGCCCGAAGTGTCGGGCATCTTCAGCACCACTTTTGCCGACGACCGGATCGGTATCATGGTCGCGGGGTCGTACCAGAAGCGCAAATCGAGCACCAATACGGCGAATGTCGGCTGGCGCGACGGCTATCTGGGCAGCGAAAACAACTGGGGTTCGCTTGCGCAGCCGGGAACGCCGCGCGCCGATAACATCACCAACCGGCCGGGTCCGGACGACGTATATCAGGTACCGCAGAACGCGTCCTACGACCTTAACGATATCAACCGTGAGCGCATCAACGGGCAGGCGGTGTTGCAATTCCGGCCGACCGACGGACTGACCGCGACGGTCGATTATGTCTATTCGCGCAACACGGTCGAAACGCGCAACAGCAATGTCGGGGTCTGGTTCAACCACGAAAATACATCGAGTGCGTGGACCGATGGCCCGGTCGCGGGCCCGATCTTTTACAGCGAGATATTCGCGCCGCCGACGGGCACGCCCGGACCCGATGCGCTCTATGGCGGCAAGGATCTGTCGTACAGCGGTGCGTTGACCGAAAACCGGGCCGAGAATAAGTCGCTCGGCTTCAACCTCGAATGGAAGGGCGCGGACGGGGTATCGTTCGAACTCGACGCGCATCATTCGACCGCCGAAGTCAATCCGGTCAACCGCTTCGGGTCGAGCATGTCGCTGGGCAACGCCGTGTTCGGCGTCCAGAACCAGGCGATCAATTTCGAAAATGACCTGCCGGTCATATCCTACGGCATGTATCCCGGCATCGACCCGCTCGATGCCTCGCTGATCACGCCGACGGGCAATGCTTTCCGCAACGCCTTTTTCCGCAACCGGATCAACCAGGTGCAATTGCGCGGTCAATATGACCATGACGGCGGCTTCCTCGACAGCATCGATTTCGGCGTGTCCTATATCGACAGCAAGGTGCGGTCGGCATTCGGTACGGTCCAGAACGACGACACCTGGGGCGGTGCCGGCCCGGCGGCGGATATTCCCGACGACATCTTCACGCTGGTCACGCTGCCCGACAAGTTCCCGGGGCTTGCCCAGCAGGGGATGATCCAGAGTTTCTATACCTTCGATTTCGAACGGCTCGCCGATCTGAACGAGCAGAATTACCAGGTTTGCAGCAATCCCGCGACGGGCGCCGCCCAGCCGGGTACTTGCCTGGCCGTGTTCAACACCGACCGGCGTATCTCCGAAAAGACGCTGGCGCCTTATCTGCAGGTGGCGACGGTGTTCGACCTGTTCCAGAATCCCGCGCACTTCACGGCGGGCATCCGGTACGAGACGACCGATATCTCGTCGGCGGCGCTGGTGCCGGTGCCCGTCACGACGACGTGGATCGGCGACAATGAATTCAACGTCGTCTTTTCGGGCGAAAGCGACTTCACGCGGTTCAAGGGGTCGTACGATAACTGGCTGCCGGCGGTTGATTTCGACGTCTCGCCGATGGAGGATGTCAAGCTGCGTGCGTCGTACAGCCACACGATTACGCGCCCCGACTATGCGAGCATGCAGGGCGGGCGGACGATCGACACGCTGTTCCGTGTCGGCGGCGGCACGGGCGCGCAGGGCAATCCGGGGCTGATCCCGTACAAGTCGAAGAATATCGACCTGTCGGCGGAATGGTATTACGGGCGCGATTCCTATCTTTCGGTGGGCTATTTCCACAAGGATGTGAGCAATTTCATATCCTCGTCGCGCATCGACAGCAGCGCTTTCGGCCTGACGACGCCGGTGGGCGGTCCGCGCTGGAACGCCGCGATCGCCGCGATCGGGGCCGACGCAACGGTCGCGGAAATTCGGGAATATATCATCGACAATTTCCCCGACACGGTCACGGGCAACATCATCAATGCCGCGCCCGGCGACCCGCTGGTCAATTTCGAAATCACCACGCCGGTGAACAGCGACCAGACCGCGTCGCTCAACGGCTGGGAGTTCGCGATCCAGCATAGTTTCTGGGATACGGGTTTCGGCGTCATCCTGAACTATACGATCGTCAACGGCGACGCGACGTACGACAATACGCAGCCGTCGTCGGTGCCGCAGTTCGCGCTCACCGGGCTCAGCGACAGCGCCAATGCCGTGGCATTCTATGACAAGGGCGGGCTCCAGGCGCGTGTCGCGTGGAACTGGCGCGACGAATTCCTTGCCGGAACGGGACCCAACCCCTTCTACACCGAGGAATATTGGCAGGTCGATGCCAGCGCGAGTTATGAGTTCATCCCGGGCTTTACCGCCTTCGTCGAGGCGATCAACCTGACGGGCGAGGGGCGCCGCGGGCATCTGCGGCACAAGAATAACGTCACCTTCGTCCAGCCGGGCTTCGCGCGCTACGCGGCGGGGGTCAGGTTCAGCTTCTAGAGCGGCGGGCCATTTCTGCCGGGTCGCAGGCAAGGGGGTCGTGCCTTTCCGGGCGCGGCTCTTTTGCGTGACGAGGGCGGTTTCACGGCCTAGGATCGACGATAATGAATAGCGCGATCGAGAGGGTTGTCATCGTGGGCGGCGGCACCGCCGGCTGGCTGGCGGCCTCGTTGCTCGCGACGTCGCGGCGGGCGAAGGCGGCGCCGCTGTCGGTGACGGTGGTCGAGGCGCCCGACGTCGCGATCGTCGGCGTCGGCGAAGGCACCTGGCCGACGATGCGTGCCACGCTCCACACGATTGGGCTCGACGAGGGCGCGTTTCTCGCCGCTTGCGACGGGGCGTTCAAGCAGGCCTCCCGCTTCGACGGCTGGGTCGATGGATCGGCGGGGGATAGCTATCTCCATCCCTTCACCACGCCGCCACCGATCCCGACGGGCGAATTGCTCGCGGCGTGGCAGGCCTCGGCCCCCGGCCAGTCTTTCGCTGCGGCGATGAGCGCGCAGGCGGCGGTGTGCATGGATCATCTTGCGCCGCGGCAGCGGACGATGCCGGACTATCAGGGCGCGGCCAACTACGCCTATCATTTCGCCGCGGAGAAATTCGCGGCGCTGTTGTCGGCGCACGCGACGCAGGCTTTGGGCGTCGAACATATCCGGGCCCGCGTCACCGCCACGCGGCGTGCGGCAAATGGCGACATCGCCGCCGTGATCATCGCCGACGGGGACGCGATTGCGGGTGACCTGTTCATCGACTGCACCGGCTTCAAGGGGCTGTTGATCGACGGCGAACTCGGCGTCGAGTGGATCGACCGCGGCGACCACGCCTTTAACGACCGCGCGATCGCCTCGCAGGTGCCAGTGCCGCCGGGCAGCCCGATCGCGTCGCAGACGATCGCGACCGCGCACGAGGCGGGCTGGATATGGGATATCGGGCTGCCGTCGCGGCGCGGCATCGGCTGCGTCTATTCGAGCCGTTTTATGGACACCGAGCGCGCGGAAGCGATCCTGCGCGACTATATCGCGCGCGAATTGCCCGGCGCGATCCCCGAAGAGGGGGCGTTCGGGGTGCCGCTCAAGCATATCAGCTTCCGTACCGGCCATCGCGCCCGCTTCTGGGAGAAAAACTGTCTTTCGATCGGCCTCGCGGCGGGGTTCATCGAGCCGCTCGAAGCCTCCGCGATCGTGCTGATCGAATTGTCGATGCGCGCGCTCACCGACAATTTCCCGGCCGACCGTGCCGCGATGGACATTCATGCGGCGCGCTTCAACAGGCTGTTCCGCTATCGCTGGGACCGGATCGTCGAGTTTCTGAAGCTTCATTATGTGCTCAGCCGCCGCGACGAGCCTTATTGGCGTGCGCACCGCGACCCCGATCATATCCCGCCGCATCTGGTCGAATTGCTGACCTTGTGGCGCGACCAGCCGCCATCTTCGTCGGATTTCCCCTATGTCGACGAGATTTTCTCGGCCGAAAGCCACCAATATATCCTCTATGGCATGGGCTTTCCCGCCCCCGCCGGCTGGCCCGCAAGCGACCGCGCGCTGTCGGCGCTCGCCGAGATGCGGCAGCGTGCGCGCACGCTGGCCGCGGGATTGCCGACCAACCGCGCTTATCTCGACACACTCGCCGCCGATCGCGTTGCGGCCGAATAGGAAGAATGAGACGAATGACCCAGCACGCCGTACTCGACAATCGGGCCCATCGCGAGCTGCGGGTGCGGGCGGAGGCGGGCGCGAACCTGGGCGACGGGGTGATGGCGACGCTGACCGTGCCGAACGAGTTTCGCAACGTCCAGGGGCATTTCCCGATCCTGTTCCGGCGCGAGGTCGACCGCAACGCGTTCATCGCGGTCGCCTTGCTCGGCTTTGAATCGGGCGAAAATCTCTTCCTCAACGGCGATCGCTGGGATGCGCGCTATCGGCCGCTGTCGCTCGCGATCCAGCCCTTCCTGATCGGCCGTCCGGCGACCGGCGACGGTCCGGGACAGGTGCATGTCGACCTCGCCCATCCGCGCATCGCGACGGACGGCGAGGGCATTCGCCTGTTCGATACCGACGGCGCGCCGACGCCTTATCTCGACCAGATTGCCGAGCGCCTTGGCGATCTCGACGAGGGGTATCGCGCGAGCAAGGGCTTTTTCGACGCGCTCGATGCCTATGAATTGCTCGAACCCTTCAGCCTCGAGGTCACGCTCGACGATGGCTCGATCAACTCGCTCGTCGGCTTTCATATCATCGACGAGGCGAAGCTGCGCGGGCTGGACGGCGAAGCGCTCGGCGCGCTCCACGCCGACGGTCATCTGATGCCGATCTTCATGGCGCTCGCCTCGTTGTCGCAATTGTCGGCGCTCGTCGCACGCAAGAATCTGAGGTCGGGCGGTGGCTGAGCAGGGCGGCGCCTTCACCGACCGGCTCGCGCGGGTGCCCGAGCGGTCATGGGATAAGGGGGCGGGGCCGGGCGCGTTGCTGGAAGGCGCGCGCGAACCCTTTGTCCTGCGCGGCCTCGTCGCCGACTGGCCGCTCGTCGCGGCGGGCAAACGCTCGGCGCGCGATGCACGGCGCTATCTGCTCGACCATGCGCGCGATCGCCCGTTCAAAGTGTCGATCGGCCCGCCGGGGCACGACGGGCGGCTGTTCTACGATGACGAAATGCAAATGAATTTCCGGGTCGGGACGGGCAGGCTCGCCGATATCCTGGGTGGCATCGACACCGCCGAAGCGCGGGGTGAGGCGCGCACCGTCTATCTGGCGTCGATCGATATTCCATCACATTTCGACGGGCTCGACGAGGAAAACGCCGTCGACCTTGGCGACCGCGATCCCCTCAAGAGCATTTGGATCGGCACGCGCACCAAGATCGCGGCGCACAATGATTTTCCCGACAATCTGGCCTGCTGCGCCGTCGGGCGCCGCCGCTTCACGCTTTTCCCCCCGGGCGCGTTCCGCAACCTCTATCTGGGGCCGATCGACAACACGCCAGCGGGCCGCGTCGTCAGCATGGTCGATTTCGACGCGCCCGACCTGGCCGCGCACCCACGTTTCGTCGAAGCGATGGCCGAGGCGCTGACCGTCGAGCTTGAGCCCGGCGACGCGATCTTCATCCCGTCGATGTGGTGGCACCATGTCGAGGGGCTCGCCGACTTCAACATCTTGGTGAACTATTGGTGGCGGCGGACCCCCGCATGGCTGGGCCAGCCGCAGGCGGCGCTCAACCATGCGATCCTCGCGATCCGCGACCTGCCGGCCGAGGACAAGGCGATCTGGCGCGAGCAGTTCGACCATTATGTCTTCGACAATGACGCGAGCGTCACCGACCATATTCCCGAAACCGCGCGCAGCATCCTTGCCCCGCTTACGTCCGAGACGGCGGGGCGGCTGCGCGCCTTCTTGCTGAGGGCCTTGAGTAAATGAGCGACAGGAAACCGGTGCAGCGCGTCGTCATTGCGGGCGGGGGCACCGCCGGATGGATGATGGCGGCGGCGATCGCGCGCACGATGGGGCACACGGTCGATCTGACGTTGGTCGAGTCCGAGGCGATCGGGACGATCGGCGTCGGGGAATCGACGATCCCGCCGCTGGTCAATTTCAACCGCATCCTCGGCATCCCCGAACCCGAATTCATGCGCGCGACGCAGGCGACCTTCAAGCTCGGCATCCTGTTCGACAATTGGAAGCACGACGGCGACAGCTATTTTCACAGCTTCGGTTTGTCGGGCAAGGATCACTGGTCGGCGGGCTTCCAGCATTTCTGGCTCAACGCGCGCGAGCGCGGGCACGAACAGCCTTATGAGGATTATTGCCTGGAGCTCGTTGCAGGAATGCAGGGCAAGTTCGCGCATCTGCCCGAAGACCGGATGAATTACGCCTATCACGTCGATGCGACGCTCTATGGCCGCTATCTGCGCAAGCTGGCCGAGGCCGACGGCTGCACGCGCGTCGAGGGCAAGATCACGCGCGTCGAGCTCGACAGCGAGACGGGCGATATCGCCGCGCTGCACCTCGATGGCGAGCGGCGGGTCGAGGGCGACATGTTCGTCGATTGCACGGGCTTTCGCGGCCTGCTGATCGACGGGGCGCTGCACGCGGGGTTCGAGGATTGGAGTCACTGGCTGCCCAACGACAGCGCGATCGCGGTGCAGTCGAAACATCTGGGCCCGCCGATGCCCTATACGCAGGCGATCGCGCACGACGCGGGTTGGCAATGGCGCATCCCGCTGCAGCACCGCATGGGCGCCGGGATCGTTTATACCAGCGGTTACCTGTCGCGCGACGAAGCGTATGACCGGTTGATGAGCAGCGTCGGCGAGCCGCTGATCGAACCGTTCGACATCAAGTTCAAGGGCGGCGTGCGGCGCAAGCAATGGTATCGCAATTGCGTCGCGGTCGGCCTTGCGGGCGGGTTTGTCGAGCCGCTCGAGGCGACGACGGTGCATCTGATCCAGCGGGCGGTGCTGCGTTTCATCCGCCTGATGCCGAACGGACGCGTCAGCGAGCGCGATGCGCAGGAGTTCAACGACCAGCAGCGGCTGGACATCGAGCAGATCCGCGATTTCGTCGTGCTGCACTATAAGGCGACGAACCGCCGCGACAGCCCCTTCTGGCGCCATGTCGCGACCATGCCGGTCCCCGATACGCTGCAGCAGAAGATCGAGCTGTTCCGCGAAACGGGTCGCGTGTTCCGCAAATATGAGGAGCTGTTCGCCGAGAATAGCTGGGTGCAGGTGATGATGGGGCAGGGGATCGAGCCGCAGACCTATCACCCGATCGCCGCCAAGCTGCGCGACGACGAGGTCGAGCGATTGTTCCAAACGCTGCGCGACAATATCGCGCAGACGGTCGCGACGCTGCCCGAGCATCATGCCTATGTCGCGCGCTATTGCGGCGCCGAGGAGCCAAAGGCCGCCTGATGCGCGCTGCTGCGAGCCTGATGCTGGCCGCCGCGCCGGTCGCCGCTGCGGCGGCGCACGAGCCAGCCGGCGACGGCTGGCGGCTCGTCTGGTCGGACGAGTTCGACGGGAGCGCGATCGACCGCGGTAAATGGGATTTCGACGTCGATTGCTGGGGCGGCGGCAACAATGAACGCCAATGCTATACCGACCGGCCCGCCAATGCGGCGCTGAGGGACGGCAAGCTGATCATCACCGCGCGCAAGGAGGCGATGACCGGGCCCGCCTTCCCGTTGTCGCAGCGCGGCGACCCCGAAAAGGCGGTGACAGAGGCGACGAAGCCCTTTACCTCGGCGCGGATTGTCACGCGTGGCAAGGCGGCGTGGACCTATGGCAAGATCGAGGTGCGCGCGAAACTGCCGCAGGGGCAGGGGACGTGGCCCGCGATCTGGATGCTGCCCGAGACCAGTCATTACGGCAGCTGGGCGGCGTCAGGGGAGATCGACATATTGGAGGCGGTGAACCTTGGCGTGCGGTGCGACGAATGCGCCGGTGGGGTCGAGAATCGCATCCTCGGAACATTGCATTTCGGCGGGCAATGGCCGGACAACCTGCATAAGGGCGACGAGACCACGCTTCCCGCCCCGCTCGACGGCTTTCACATCTTCGGCATCATCTGGGAAAAGGGAAAGATTGTCTGGACGGTCGAAGGCAAGCCCTATGCGACGCGCGTCGCGAGCGAATGGTCGACAAGCGGATCGGGCGATCCCGCCGCGCCGTTCGACCGTCCCTTTCACCTGATCCTGAACCTCGCGGTCGGCGGCGGGCTCGCCGAGGGGCGCGGGACGAAGGGAGTCGATGAAAGCGGCTATCCCAAAAACATGGAAATAGACTGGGTTCGCGTCTGGCAATGTGACGGCAATGCCGTTAGCGATTGCGGCAATAGGGGGGATCAAGGCGAATAATGGGGCGGCGGCGGCAGTCGGTTACGATCAAGCATGTTGCAGCCGACGCGGGCGTGTCGCTGCAGACGGTGAGCCGTGTCATCAACAACGAGCCCAACGTCCGCCCCGAAATGAAGGAGCGCGTCCAAGCGTCGATCGACAAATTGGGCTACGTCCCGTCGATCGCCGCGCAGCGGATGAGCGGATCGCGTTCCTACCTGATCCTGGCGATCAACGACCGCGAACGCACGATCGCCGACTGGCAGGGGCGGCAGGGCGTCGACTGGGTCGACCAGATGCTGCTCGGCGGGATGCTGAAATGCGCCGAATATGGCTATCGCATGATCTTCGAACTGGTCGACACGCACAACGACCATGTCGAGCGCGAATTGCGCGCGGCGATCGCGGCGCTCCAGCCCGACGGGGTGATCCTGACCCCGCCGCATTCGGACAATCCGCTGATCGTCGGCCTGCTCGACCAGCAGAAAATCCCGTTCGCGCGCATCGGTTCGCGCGGCGGCGCGGCCGGAATCGCGCTGACGATGGACGACGAGGGATCGGCGCGCCGCGCGACGCGGCACCTGATCGATCTGGGGCACCGGCGCATCGGTTTCATCCCGGGGTCGCCCGAATATAGCCTCAGCCGCTGGCGCATCGACGGGTGGGAAGCCGAAATGGCGGCGGCAGACTTGGCCACCGACGGGTTGCTGGCCGAGGGAGATTTCACCTATGCGTCGGGCGCCGCGGCGGCGCGGCACTTGCTTTGCGGTCCCAATCCGCCGACCGCGATCATCGCGAGCAGCGACCAGATGGCATTGGCGACGCTCGAGGTCGCGCGCGACCTGGGTTTCGACGTGCCGGGCCAATTGTCGATCGTCAGTTTCGACAACACCCCGATCGTGCGCTTTACCCAGCCCGCGCTGACCGCGGTCGACCAGCCGGTCGCCGAAACCGCGTCGCGCGCGGTCGAGTTGATCATCGCGGCCCAGCGCGGCGCACCGCGCCCGACCGAACCGACGCGCGTGCAGGGCGGCCTGGTCGAGCGCGGATCGACCGCCGCTCCGTCCGTCGCCGTCCATGGCTGACCCCGACGCCCCGCGCCGCCAGTCCCTTGCTTTCCTGCTGCTATATGCGCTCGCATCGGCGGGGGGAGCGATGGCCTATGTCCCCTTCCTGACGATCTGGCTGCCCGGCCGCATGACCCAGCTGGCCGGGGCAGGGGACGTTCAGATGCTGGGCTATGTCACCTTTTTCGGCGCGATTGCGGCGAGCGTCGGCGGCATCGGTTTCGGGTGGCTGAGCGACCGGACCGGTAACCGGCGCAGCTGGATATTGACCGGACTCGCCTTGACGATCGGCTTGCTGCTCGTCGTTCCGCTGGCGCAGAATATCTGGACGCTGGTCGCGACGATCATCGCTTGGCAGCTGACGCTCAACATGATGCTCGGGCCGCTCGCGGCGTGGGCCGGCGATCTCGTCCCAGACGAACAGAAAGGCTTGCTGGGCGGCCTGCTTGCGTTTTCGCCGGCGCTGGGCGGCTGGTCGGGATGGCTCGTCACCTGGCCGGGGCTGGTGTCGGCGGATCAACGGCTCGTCGTTATCGCCCTGCTTGTTGCCGGCGCCGTCTTGCCCGTACTGCTGGTCGGGCGCCCGCGGTCCTTTCCCGAACTCACCGCGCCGCCGGCGCGCGACGCTGCGGCGCGGCCGGTACGGCCGAGCGGTCCCGCGGTACGCATGTGGCTCGCGCGCCTGCTCGTCCAGATTGCCGAGGCGGCGCTCTTCGCCTATCTCTATTTCTGGTTCCGCTCGATCGATCCCGCGATGCACGACAATGAAAAGGCGCGATTGTTCGGCATGGCGCTGACGATCGCGATCCCGATCGCGCTCGCGAGCGGGCGCTGGGCCGATCGCAATGACCGGCCGTTCCTGCCGCTCGTCGTCGCGGCCGCGGGGTCGAGCATGGGGATGGTCGGTATGGCGCTGTCGACCGGGCTCGACGCGGCAAAGGCAAGCTATCTGGTGTTCGGCATCGCGACGACGGTGTTCCTCTCGCTGCATAGCAGCCAGACGCTCCGCATCCTGCCGAGGTCGGACCGGCGCGGGCGCGACCTTGGCATATTCAACCTTACCAACACCGTGCCGTCGCTGATCATGCCCTGGCTGACGATCTCGCTCGTCCCCGGCTTCGGTTTCGATGCGCTGTTCCTGTTGCTCGCCGCGCTGTCGGCAATCGCGGTCCTGCTGCTCGCGACGATGCCGCGCCTTCGTTGAACAGCTGAAACATGCCTTGCTTTCGGTGGGACACTATGCGACATAATTTTGATAACGTTCACATTAGAGGGATGGGAGAGACGATGCGCCGACAGGCAATGGGTATGGCGACCGCGCTGCTGCTGGCAGGCGCCGCGACCGCGACAGCGCAAACCGCCGGAACCGAGGCAGCCAAGGTCCATCCCGAATTATGGCCCGCGGCGAAGAGTCCCGCCGCCATCACCGACCCCGCAACCGAAGCGCGGATCGATGCGCTGATCGCGAAGATGACGGTCGCACAGAAGGTCGGCCAGCTGATTCAGGCCGACATCAGCACGATCACGCCGAAGGACCTTGAAACCTATCCGCTCGGTTCGATCCTTGCGGGCGGCAACAGCGGGCCCAATGGCAATGAACGCTCGAGCGCGGCCGACTGGGCGAAACTCGTCGGCGAATTTCGTGCCGTATCGATGAAGCCGCAGGCCAACGGCATCGCGATCCCGATCATTTTCGGCGTCGATGCCGTGCACGGGCACAATAATGTCCCTGGCGCGACGCTGTTCCCGCACAATATCGGGCTCGGCGCGGCGCGCGATCCCGAGCTGATCCAGCGCATCGGCGCGGTGACCGCAGCCGAGATTGCCGGGAGCGGCATCGAATGGACCTTCGCGCCGACGCTCGCCGTCCCGCAGGACCTGCGCTGGGGCCGCAGCTATGAAGGCTATGCGTCCGATCCGAAACTGATCGCCGATTATGCGAAGGCGATGGTGATCGGTCTGCAGGGGCCGCTCGTCGCGGGCAAGACCGTCGGTGCGCAACATGTCGCGGCAACCGCCAAGCATTTCCTCGCCGACGGCGGGACGTTCGAGGGCAAGGATCAAGGCGACGCCAAGGTCGACGAAAGGGAACTGATCGCAAAGCACGCAATGGGCTATCCCGCCGCGATCGACGCCGGCGCGCTGACCGTGATGGCGAGCTTTTCGAGCTGGCAAGGCGTCAAGCATCACGGCAACAAGGGGCTGCTGACCGATGCGCTTAAGACGAAAATGGGCTTCGACGGCTTCGTCGTCGGCGACTGGAACGGCCATGGGCAGGTCGCGGGGTGCAGCGTGACCGACTGTGCGCAGTCGATCAATGCGGGTCTCGACATGTTCATGGCGCCCGACAGCTGGAAGGGTCTTTACGAAACGACGCTGAAACAGGCGAAGGACGGCACGATCCCGGCAGCGCGCCTCGACGACGCGGTGCGGCGCATCTTGCGCGTCAAATATAAGCTCGGCCTGTTCACCGAAGGCCATGTCGACCGCAGCGTGGTCAAGGCGATCGGGACGCCCGAACATCTCGCCGTCGCGCGAGAAGCGGTCGCCAAGTCGTTGGTTTTGATAAAGAATAATGGCAACGTCCTGCCGATCAAGCCGGGCGCGCGCGTGCTCGTTACCGGCCCCGCGGCGGACAGCATGGCGATCCAGTCCGGCGGCTGGACGATCAGCTGGCAGGGCACCGACGTCGTGCGCTCCGACTTCCCGAACGGGCAGACGATCTGGGAAGCGCTCGACAAGTCGGTGCGCGATGCGGGCGGCGTTGCGACCTTGTCCGAAGGTGGGGTTTTCAAGGAAAAGCCCGACGTTGCGATCGTCGTGTTCGGCGAGGCGCCCTATGCCGAGTTCCAGGGCGATGTCGCGACGCTCGATTATCAGCCGACCGAAGCCAGCGATCTGGCGACGCTCAGGAAGCTGAAGGCCGCGGGCATCCCGGTGGTCGCGTTGTTCCTGTCGGGGCGGCCGATGTTCACCAATCCCGAAATCAACGCCGCCGACGCCTTCGTTGCGGGGTGGCTGCCGGGGTCGCAGGGTGCGGGGGTCGCCGACGTGCTCGTGGCGGGCAAGGATGGCAAGACCGCGCGCGGCTTCACCGGCACGCTCCCCTTCGCCTGGCCGTCCGATGCGCGCTCGCCCGTCGAAAAGCCGCAATTTGCCGTAGGCTACGGGCTAAAATATGGCGATACGACGACGGTGCCACAGCTGTCCGAAGAGCTGGGCGTCGATATTTCGGCGGCGCTCAATGTCGAGAATTTCTTCTCGGGCGGCCGCGCGCGGGCGCCGTGGGTGCTGTCGATCACCGACGCGGGCGGCAAACGGCCGGTCGAGTCCGCGCCGATCGCGAGCCCCGGCGGCATGATCGCGGCGCGCTCGGTCGATGTGCGCGCGCAGGAAGACGGCAAGAGCTTCACCTGGTCCGGCCCCGCCACGCTCGAGCTGACCGGCCCCTATGCCGACCTGTCGCGCCAGCTCAACAACAGCTTCGCGCTCCGCGTCGACTGGCGGATCGATGCGGCCGGCGGCGCGCCGGTCAGCCTCGCGCTCGGCGGTAAGGCGTTCGACGTTTCGGAAATCGTCAAGGCGGCGGCGCAGGGACAGGTTTCGACGATCAAGGTGCCGCTGCGCTGCTTCGCCGATGCGGGCGGCAATCTGCGGCAGGTCGACAATGCGGTGACGGTCAAGGCGGACAAGGGCTTTGCCGCGACGCTGCTGAATACGAATGTCGAGGCCGTAGGCGAAAATCTGCCTTGCCCGCCTGCGGTAAAATGACAAGACCCTGTCCAGGCTAGCCTGAGACAGGTCGGGGAGAGAGAATATGGCACTAGCGCCGGAGATGACGCCGAGCGGGGCTGCGCCCGCCGGTGACGGGCAGGGGACGCATGTCGACGCGCCCGAACTGCGCCTGTTCGTGATGGGACTTTTCTTCATTTTCGGGGGGATCACGTCGCTGAACGACGTGCTGATCCCGAAACTGAAAGAGCTGTTCACGCTCAATTACACGCAGGCGATGCTGATCCAATTCTGTTTCTTCACCGCCTATCTGGTGATCGGCATTCCGGGCGCCAAGCTGGTCAAGAAGATCGGATATATGCGCGGCGCGGTGGCCGGGCTACTGACGATGCTCGTCGGCTGCCTGCTGTTCATTCCCGCGTCGCAGCAGGCGGTTTACGGGCTGTTCCTGCTGGCGCTGTTCGTGCTGGCGAGCGGCGTCGTGATCGTGCAGGTGGTCGCCAACCCGCTGATTTCGCTGCTCGGCAAGCCCGAGACCGCGCACAGCCGCCTGACCTTTGCGCAGGCGTTCAATTCTTTCGGAACCTTTCTCTTTCCGCTCGTCGGAGCCAGCTTGATCCTCGGATCATTGAAGGATGTCACCGCGGCGGATCTGTCGGGGCCCGCGCTGGATGCCTATCGCGTCGCGGAAAGCCAAGCGATCGTAAATGGTTATCTTGGTATCGCCCTCGCGCTCGCCGTCGTTGCCGCTGCGGTTTGGTTTTTTCGCAACCGGCTTCAGGGTGAAAAGCATGAGGCCAGCAGCGGGCTTGCCGGATTCGACCTTTTGAAGCGCAAGCGTTTCAGCTTCGGCGCGCTCTGCATCTTCCTCTATGTGGGAGCCGAGGTTTCGATCGGCTCGCTGGTCATCAACTATCTGGCGCTTGAACGGGTGCTGGGCGAGCCCGAAGCTGTCATCGGCTGGATGATTGCCATTTACTGGTTCGGGGCGATGGTCGGCCGCTTCATCGGTTCGTTCGTGATGTATCTCGGCATCAGCCCGGGCAAGCTGCTCGCTTCCGTCGCAATCGGCGCGATTGCGCTTATCCTTGTCTCCACCAATACGAACGGCGGGATGGCCGCCTATTCGCTGCTTGCGATCGGTCTGATGAATTCGATCATGTTCCCGACCATTTTCAGTCTGGCGTGCGAAAAGCTTGGTGCGCGCGCGGCGGACGGATCGGGGATCATCAATATCGCCATTTTCGGCGGCGCAGTCGTACCGCTCGCGACCGGCGCGCTGGCCGATTTGACGGGAAGCCTGGGAATGGCGCTGCTGCTGCCGGCGCTCTGTTACGCGGTCATTGCCAGCTTTGGCTATTACGCACGGCGTCCTGCCGTCTGAAGAAAAACCGCGGGTGGCCGCTCTCTGGTGAGCGATCGCCCGCGGTTCCCCGCCCCCCGTGCGGGATGGGTCATCAGGCCGGGTCGGCGATCTCGACGCGGTTTCGCCCCGCCGCCTTTGCCTTGTACAGCGCATCGTCGGCGGCTTTCAGCGCGGCGCGCGTGTCGCCATAACCAAAGACGTCTGCGACCCCGCCCGAGAAGGTGATCTGGCCGAAGGGTTCGTCGGTCTTGCGGTTGATCAGCCGCCGGTCGGCGAGCGCTTCGCGCGCCTCGTCGAGCCGCAGCGCGGCCTGTCCGGGCGTTGCGCCGCGGAACAACATGACGAATTCCTCGCCGCCGTGGCGCGCGACGTGGCAATGATCGTTCGAAATCCGGGCGAGCGTGTCGGCGATCGCCTTGATCACGCGATCCCCGGCTTCGTGGCCGTGGACGTCGTTGACCTTCTTGAATTCGTCGATGTCGCAAAAGGCGACGCTGAGCGGTTCGCACGCCGCGCGCGCTTCGTGATAATGTTTGTCGAGGAGCACTTCGAAGGCACGGCGGTTGGGCAGGCCGGTCAGGAAATCGACCTCGGCGTCGCGCTTGGCGCGGGCCAGGCTGCGACGCAGCGCCTTGGCTTCGTCCTCACTCTTGCGCATGTCGTCTTCGGCCTTGCGCGTGCGGTCGAGCATCACGCGCGCGAGATCGGCGAGGCTGGAGACGATCCGGCCGGTTTTCTGGAGCTGTTCGAGATCGACGACATGCTGTTCGAGTTCCGAACCATAGTCGCTGGTGACGCTGCGCGCTTCCTTCGTATTGGCGTGGAAGGAATCGAGATTGGTTTCGAGCCGCGCGATCAGCCGGTCGAGGTCGGCGCGATCGGGTTGGCCGCTATCCTGGTCGGCAAGCTCGTCGAGCCATTGCTGGTTGATCCCCCCGGGCGATTGCGACCGGGTCGAAATCTGCCGCGCGAGATGCGGGTTGGTTCCCGAAAAGGCGGCGTGCGCGAGCAGCAGGTTGGCGGGCGAAACGTCGAGGTCGTTGTCGACGAGGAACGCCATGATCGTTCCGATGAGCTGATGCCGGGCGAGGCGTGTCAGGTCGCGGGATCCGCCTCCGTCGGGAAAGGCGAAGCCTGCCGGGGGGCTGTCGCGAGTATCGCGCAAGCCCAGCCAACCCAGGAGCCGTCCTACCGGCTCGTTCGATCGTGTTGCTTTGCTGGTCATGCGACATTTAACGTTTCGCGCCGCGCGGATTTAAGGCCGATTTGCGCCGCCAAACGCGAATTTTCGTCGGCATATGGTCCGGTTCGGATCGACCGGCACAATCGCCGCGTCAAAACAGCAGTTTACGCGACGGTCCGGCGCGGCCGTCCGCGCGCGCCGGATCTATTTTTTGGGTCCCGATCGATGCGTCGGGGCCGCGGCGGCGATCTCGTTTGCTAGACGCAGCGCATCGCAAAGGCCCAAAAGAGCGCCTTTTGCCGATATTCGCTCTTGAGGTCGGCGCTGCCCTGATGCCCGCTGTCCATGTCGGTGGCGAGCAGCGCGGGATTGCCACTCGTCGAGCGGTGCCGAACTTCGGCGACGAGCTTCGCTGGTTCCCAATAGGCGACGCGGTCGTCCTTCAGCCCCGCGGTGCAAAGCAGCGGCGGATAGGGCGCCGCGCGAACATTCTCGTAGGGCGAGATCGAGGCGATATAGTCATAGGCTTTCGGATCGGCGAGCGGATCGCCCCAGTCGGGGCGGAACAGCGGCACGAGTGGGTGGGCGCCGTCGCTCATCGTGTTGAGCATGTCGACAAAGGGCACCTGCGCGATCACACCGCCCCATAAGGTCGGGGCGATGTTCATGCTCGCGCTGACGAGCAGGCCGCCCGCCGACAGGCCATAAGCGACGACCTTGCCCCTTGCCGTATAGCCCTTCGCTGCCAGAAATTCGGCGCAGGCGATAAAATCAGTGAAGCTGTTGCGTTTGGTGAACTTGCGCCCGCCCAGGAACCAGCGCCGGCCTTTCTCCGATCCGCCGCGCACATGCGCGATCGCATAGCGCCAGCCGCGATCGACGAGGGCCAGCGCGGGAACCGAGAATTCGGGGTCGCTGGGGACACCGTAGGCGCCATAGCCATATTGGAGCAGCGGCGCCTTGCAGTCTTTCGGCGCATCGCGGCGCGACAGCAGCGTGATCGGCACCATCTCGCCATCTGGGGCCGGCGCGAACAGGCGCTCGACCACATAGTCGTCGGGATCGAATCCCGCCACCGCCTGCTGTTGGACGATGGTTTGCTTGCCGCTTGCAAGATCGATACGGATCCAGCGGCGGGGCGATTTGGGCGACTGGTGGACGATCATCACCGATGCGGCGCTATAGTCCTGATCGGGCAGAAGTTCGATCGAATAGGCGGGGTCATCGAACGCGATGGCCCGTTCCGATCCGTCTGCGTCGAGGACGACGAGGCGATGGAGTCCATCCACGCGTTCGAGACGGACGAGCGCCGCTGCGAAGGGCTGGAGCTGGAGGATCGGCGTACCCGCGCGATGCGGGACAAGTGTTGCAAGCGTGCGAAAGCTTTTCGGATCGAGGCGCAGCAGCGCCATGTCGAACGCGGCGTCGGCGTCGGTGAGGGCGACCAGGCCGCCATTCCATTCGTCGATTTCATACCGCACCCCGGCCTTGCGCGGCCAGACGACCGAGGGTTCGGCGGTTTCGTCTGCTGCGGATATCAGCCGGACTTCCGCGGTCTCGGGCCCCGCGAGGGTCAGCGCGACGAAGCCGTCGGCCGCAGTGCGCTTTACCTGCATGAAGATCGCCGGGTCTTTTTCTTCGTAGACGAGATCGGTGGTCTTTCCATCGACCGATGTCCGGTAGAGCCGCGTCGGGCGGTTGTGCGCGTCGCGCCAGATCCAGAACAGCCAGCGCGACGAAGGCGCAAAGACGAGGCCGCCATAGCCATAGGCGTCCTTGCCCACGACGGTGCGGACTTCGCCGCTTTGGTTGTCGCGGATGCAGATGCGGTGGCGATCATTGCCGATGACATCTTCCGCCCAGGCAAAATAGCGGTGGTCCGGGCTCGGTTGATGCCCGGTGCTGCGGAAATAGGAATGGCCCGCGGCCCGCTCCCCCTCGTCGACCAGTTCCTGTGCTCCGCCGCCCTTTTTGCGGCGCGTATAGACGGCGTGGGCAGCTCCCGCCGGCTTGGCCGATTCATAGCTCCAGCCGTCCTTTTCGAGCGCCGGCGCCGCCATGTCGCTCGACGATCGCGTGAGCATGGCGTCGAGAAGGCGTTGCCGCTCATCGGCCAGCGGCGCGAGGATCGCGTCGGCATAGTCGTTTTCGGCCTTCAGCATCGCGGCGACGGCTTCGGACAAATTGCCTCGCGTGCGCTCGCCTTCGGCGGGGATGAATTTCATCCAGCTATAAGAGTCGTCGCGCTGGCGGCCGAGCTGCTCGATAATGTGGGAAATGCGGGGCGATTGCGGTGGCGCGACCTTGGGCCAGCGGCGGCCGGCGCCCTTCTCGAAGGCCCGCGCCGCGCCACTGCCGCACAGAAGCGCGGCCATCGCCACGCCGCCCATAAAGGCTCGCCGACCCTTGTTCTCGATGCCTTGCATTCCGACCCTCTCTCGACCCGATGCGGATGTCGGCGTCAATCTATGTTGCCGCCCTTGGCTTACTGCGCCGATCAGGCCGCCCAATCCATCAATCGGGCAAATTGGACGAAAGCCCTCGCGAAACTGCGCTTTCTTGCGTCGATGCACTGGCCCGATCCGGCTGGATTATGGCCCGACCATCGCCGTCACGCCAGTTTCGCATGATAGCTTGAGCATCGGATTTTCCTACCAATAGGCATTATCAAATAGGGAGGCAAAAATGGGGTTTGCATCGATCCGGCGGGTCGCCGCATGCGGTATTTCGATCCTGGCGCTCGGGTCGGCATCGGGCGTGCTGGCGCAGGAAACCGATGACAGCGAGATCGTCGTCACCGCGGCAAAACGCGAACAGTCCGTGCGCGACGTCAGCGGATCGGTCAGCGCGGTCAGCGAGGCTACGCTGCAGAAACTGAACGCCCAGAGCCTGTCCGACTACATCACGCGCGTCCCCGGCGTCGTCTTCAACGATTACCAGCCCGGCGTGTCCGAAGTCGTGATCCGCGGCGTCGCATCGACCACCTATCACGAGGCGAACCAGGCGACGACGGGCTATTATCTCAACGAAGTGCCGCTGATCGAACCGGGTTTCCCGCTGGTCATCCCCGACGTCGACAGTTTCGACGTCAGCCGCGTCGAGGTGCTGCGCGGGCCGCAGGGCACGCTGTTCGGTTCGTCCTCGCTGGGCGGTGCGATCAACTATGTGGTGAACGAGGCCGATCCCAGTCGTTTCGACGCGGGCTTCGAAGGCAATGTAGCGACCACCAAGGGCGCCGGCGAAGCAAGCTATGGCGTGAAGGCTATGGTCAATCTGCCGATCGCGACCGACAAGCTCGCGGTTCGCCTCGTCGCGCTTCAACGTTACGACGCGGGCTATCTCAACAACACGCTGCTCGGCGAAGATGGCAGCAACGACCTCAGAGTCCGCGGCCTGCGCGGGTCGATCGTCTTCACCCCGACCGAGACGACGCGCATCTCGGCGCTCAGCATGTACCAGGAATATGATCTCGACGATCAGACCTATGTGATCTTCGGCCCGCCCAAGACGTTCGACCGCGCGACCAACGTCGCCGAGTTTCAGGACACGAGCTTCATGATGCACAGCCTGCGGCTGGAGCAGGATCTGGGCTTTGCGACCTTGACGGCCGTCGGCAGCTATACCGAGAAGAAGGCAAACCTGGCGTTCGACAATTCGATCTTCGGCGGCAACGACCCGCGCACCGACACGCCCGAACTCGCGAGCAGCGACGGCAAATCGAAGACCGAATATGGCGAACTGCGGCTCGCGTCGCCCGATGGCGGGCGTTTCCGCTGGTTGATCGGCGCCAATTACACCCGGCTGCGCTCGAACAATACCGATGGGACCTTCATCGAGGGCATCGCCGATTATATCGATGCGAACCCCGGCGAGTTCGACGGCCAGCCGGGCAGCGAGCTTGCTCCCGGCGACCTCGCGACGCGAACGATCAGCAGCAACCGCGTCACCGAAAAGGCGATCTTCGGCGAAGCGTCGTTCGATATCGTCGACACGCTGACTTTGACGTTAGGCGGGCGCTTGTTCGAATATCGCTCGCGCCCGCGCCTGCAATATCTGCCCAACGCCAATCTGGTCGACCCCTTCGATTTCGCGCCGGCCGCTGACAAGGATTCGGACTTCATTCCCAAGGCGTCGTTGACCTGGAAGCCGTCGGACGACTTCATGGTTTATGCCCTCTACTCGGAAGGCTTCCGCATCGGCGGCGTCAACGTCTATTCGGCCGCTGTCCCCGGCCTGCCGCTGACGTTCGAAAGCGACACGACGAAGAATTACGAAATCGGGACGCGGTTCGACTTGGTCGACCGGACGCTGAGTGTCGATGTCACCGCCTATCATATCGATTGGGGCAATGTGCAGGCGCGCCTGTTCACGCCGGTCGATTTCAACGCCTATACGGTGAATGGCGGCGGTGCCGATATCGACGGCGTCGAGATCAGCCTCAATCTGCGTCCGACGCGCAACCTCAGCTTCTCGTCGAACGTCGCTTATAATGACGCGCGCCTGTCGTCGCTGCTGCCCGACAGTTTCGCGCCGGGCGGCGGTTATGCGAAGGGAACGCGGCTGCCGGGCGCGTCCGAATGGACGTTGTCGAACTCGCTCGACCTGAGCTTCGCCGACGCGCCGCTGAAGCCGCGCTTCGGCATCGCGCATCGCTATCTGTCTAGCGCGCCCGTCGATTTCGCGGGGTCGTTGGAGAAGGGCGACTTCCACCTTGTCGACCTTAACGCGTCGGTGACGGTGAACCAGCGGATCGAGCTGGGGCTGTTCGCGAAGAACCTGTTCAACCAATATGGCATTTTGAACGCGCCCTTCGCTTTCGCCGGTTCGGTCGCCCGGCCGCGGACGCTGGGCGCGACGGTGCGGTTCAGCCTGAATTGAGGAATGGGAAGGGGCTGCTCCGCCGCGAATGGCGGGGCGGCCCTTTCGGCTTTGACTGACTTCGACCGGTTGCAGATGTCGGCCGGCCTTTCTTTCATCGTCATCCCGGCGAAGGCCGGGATCTCTATCTGACGGAATAGCGCACCGGCGAAATCCCGGCCTTCGCCGGGATGACGAAAATGGCGGGTGGCAGCTAACCTCCCTAAAATCCGCCGCTAATTGTCGAAGCCCGCAAGAAACGCCGCGACATTCTTGCCGAGGTCGCCGACGGCGTAGCCGCCTTCCATCACGATCAGCGTCGGAACGCCGAGCGCGGCGATACTGCGCGCAAGCTCGGCGTAATCGCTACGCTCAAGCGCGAAGCTCGAGATCGGATCGCTGCTGTGCGTATCGGCGCCGAACGAGAGGATCAGGAATTTTGCGCCCCAGTCGGAAATGGCGGCCAACGCCGTGTCGAGGGCGGGGGCATAGGTCATGCCGTCGGTACCGCGCGGCAGGGGGAGGTTGAGCGTCGTGCCCGTGCCGGCGCCTTCGCCGCGCTCGTCGACATGGCCCCAATAGAAGGGATAATCGGTGCACGGGTCGGCGTGGATCGAGCAAAAGAAGACGTCCGGGTCGTCGTAGAAGATATCCTGCGTGCCGTTGCCATGGTGATAGTCGATGTCGAGGATCGCAACCGGGCCGAGGCCGCGATGATGCGCCTCGCGCGCCGCGATCGCGGCGTTGTTGAGGTAGCAATAACCGCCCATATAGTCGCGCCCCGCGTGATGGCCGGGGGGGCGGCAGAGCGCGAAAGCGTGTGTTTCGCCGCTCGTCGCCAGATGGTCGAGCGCGGTCAGCGCCCCCTGCGCCGACCAATAGGCCGACTGCCATGTGCCCGCGGCAATAGGCGTTCCCGCGTCATAGCTGTAGGCGCCGAGGTCGGCGTCGATGCGCCCGAAGCTTAGCGGCCGGCGGCGGGTAATGGGAAAGGTGTAGCCGATCGCGTCGCCATTGCGCCCGGCCGCGGTCCAGTCGCGGTGCGCGCGTTCGAGGAAGGCGAGATAGTCGGCGTCATGCACCGCAAGCAGCGGCGCCATGCCGAAATCGCGCACCGGGTGCCAATCGGAAAAGGTATCGACGATGGACCGTGGGCGCTCGACATTCTCGGCGTATGGCACCCAGTCGCCATTGTGCAGTTCGCGCAGCGGCGCATGGGTCATCTGGCGATCGTCGAAGAAGAGCTTCACCGCTTTGCCTGTCCTTCCATCCATGCCGCGAGCGTCCGGTCGCTGTGGCCCGCGACGATCTCGGTAAAACCTCGCGGGCTTTCGTCCTGCCCGAGCTTGAAGCTGTGCTCGGCCGAACGGACATGCGCGCGAAAGGCGATGATCTGATCGAGCATCTTGTCATAGCGGGCGCCGAGGCGCGCGGTCGACCAGGCGCCGTCCTCCATTTTATCGACGAGCCGCTCGATCGCGTCCCGCGTTTCATCCTCGACGAACTCGATTTCGACGGTGAAGCGCAGCACTGCGTAATTCCACGTTGGCGCCCAATCGGGTTTCGACAGTAGGCTTGTCGGAACGTACCCGGCGGGACCGTTGAAGAGGACCAGCCCGCGCGGATCGGCGGTAAAATCGGCGACGAGCGGATTGCGGCGCGCGCAATGGCCCAAAAGCGCGACGATCGCGCCGCTATCGTCGGTCTCGGCAAGCAGCGGCAGCGGACTGGCATGGAAATCGCGCGAGACGAGCCACGCGAGCGGATAGTCGGCGACCAGCTGCACAATGTCTGCGGCGCTACGCGGGGCGTAGAGGTTCGTCATGTCCCGACGATATCACGGATCCACGCCGCCTGCTCGTCGAGCGCGCGGCCGGCGAGGGGCGCGATCGATACCGCTTCGAGGAAGCTGTGCGTTGCGCCCTGGTACGTCACGGCGCGGGTCGACACGCCGGCTTCTTCGAGCTTGCGCGCGAAGGCGTCGTTGCAATCGGCCAATATGTCGCAGTCGGCGATGGCGAGGAAGGCGGGCGGCATGCCCGACAGATCGGCGTGCAGCGGCGCGACGAGCGGATCGGCGAGCTGGTCGAGGCCATCGACATAATTGGCCCAGAATATATCCATCTCGTCCGCCTCAAGCGAATAGTCCCCGGCGCCGAAGCGCGTATAGCTCGGCGTATGTTCGGGCGCGAACGCGCCATAGTTGAGCAGCATGGCGATCGGCAGCAGGCGCGCCCGCTGGCGTTGCAGCAGACAGGTCGCGACCGACAGGTTGGCGCCGGCGGAATCGCCGCCGATCAGGACGCGGCCGGCGTCGAGGTTCAGCGCATCCGCCTGCGCCGCGATCCAGTCGAGCGCTGCGGCGCATTCTTCGAGTGCGACGGGGAATTTATTCTCCGGCGACAGGCTGTAATCGATACCGATCACCGCGATGCCGGCGCGCGCCGCATATTCGCGCATCAGCCGGTCATGCGTGTCGATGCTGAACAGCGTCCAGCCGCCGCCGTGAATATAGAGCAGGACGGGGAGCTTTGCGTCCGCGACCGGACGGTGGAGGCGCAGGCGCACGCCGCCCATGTCCAGTTCGCGCGTCTCCGCCATTATCGGGCCACCTTCGCGCCAGGGCTTGCGGACCCGTTCGGCGACGGCTCGGCGTGCCGCCATGCTTGCGCCGGCGGGGGCGCCATGTTCGGCATAGGCGGCGTTGACCGCATCGACAAAGCGGCGAATATCGGGGTCGGCCATATCGTTCTGCATGGTGTCCAAGCCCTTTGGCATATCTGGCAAATCCTTCCCGAAACAATCCTTGATTGCCTGATAGCTGTTACCTCCAAGCCCCTATCGCCCGATCGGGCCAATCACCGCAGCGGACAGGCCAGCGCAGCCATCGTAGCTGGTCAGCGAGGCGTCAGGCCTATATCGTGTAATTGTCCAAGATTTGCGAGGATCGGGCCATGAAGCATAGTATCGATGTCCTGACGGCCGGCCGGCCGGTGATGGCGCTGCAGGATGAATATCCCGCGGGTTTCGTCGATCCGATGCACAGCCACGATCATATCCAGATCCTCTATGCGTCGGCGGGAGTGATGTCGGTCCGCACGCCCGACACCAGCTTCGTCATCCCGCCGCAGCGCGCAGTGTGGTTGCCCGCGGGAACACGGCACGAGGTCGCGTGCCGCGGCCCGGTGTCGCTCCGCACGCTGTATATGCCGTGCGCCGGACACGAGCATGAACGCGAATGCCGCGTGTTCGAAGTGTCGAACCTGGTCAAATCGCTGATCCTTGAGGTTGTCGACTTCCCCGCGCTTTACGACGTCGACGGGCGCGAGGGGCGCATTATCGCCCTGCTGCTCGACGAGATCGCGCGGATGCCCAACGCGCCATATCAGGTATCGATGCCATCGAACCCGCGGCTGCTGCGCGTGTGCAATGCGATCCTTGCCGACCCGTCCGACCCGCGCGACATCGACGACTGGGCGGCGCTCGCGGCAATGGGACGGCGCACCTTCACGCGCAGCTTCAAGCAGGAAACGGGGATGGGGCTTGCGGTCTGGCGCCAGCAGGTGCGGTTGATGGAGGCGCTGTCGCTGCTCGCGGCGGGCGCGTCGATCACGCAGGTGACCTACGACGTCGGCTATGACAGCCCCAGCGGTTTCGCCGCGATGTTCCGCCGCGCCTTCGGCGTCCCGCCGAGCCAATATCTGAAACACTGATCCGGACGGACGCGCCGCCGGGTCGATTAGTTATTGCAAATCAATCGCAATAGGTAATAGAGGGCCGATGAGCCCCAGCCGGTTGCAATCTCTTCGCCGTGCCGTCCCCGCTGTCCGCGCGGTCGCTCGCCTGCTGCTCGCGTCGGTCGGCGGCTATGGGCTGGCGGTTGCGCTGGCCTATGCGCTGGCGCGCGGCCTTCCCGTCGCGCGATCCGAGGCGACCGTCTCCGCGTCGCTCGCGGCGATTCTCGCGATGCCGGTCGCCGCAATCTGGACCTATGGCACGCCGCGATTGGGGCGGGCTGCGGGCGGGATATTGGGACTGACTGCCGTTCTTGCGGCGGCCGCGTGGATGATCGGGCAACCGGCATGAAAACCGGATTCCGCCAGTCGATCGCGGGTTTGCACAGCTGGTCAGGGCTGATCCTCGGTTGGTTGCTGTTCGCGATCGCGCTCAGCGGCACCGCGACCGTGTTCCGGTCGGAAATCAGCGGCTGGATGCGCCCCGAAGTGGTTGCGACGACGCCCCCCGACGCGGCGATCAAAGCGGCGGTGCGCTGGCTTGAGGCGCATCATCCAAAGGCCGCGGGTTGGTACCTGACCGCGCCCGACGAGCGAATCCCGACGACGCAAGCGGTGTTCGACGATGCCGCCGCGCCGGCTGGCTATCGCGACATCGCGCTCGACCCGGTCAGCGGCAGCCCCGATGTGGCGCGCGCGACGCTGGGCGGTGAATTCCTCTATCGTTTCCATTTCGAACTGCAGCTGCCCTATCCATGGGGGCGGTACCTTGCCGTCGCCGCCGCGATGCTGATGCTGATCGCGATCGTCAGCGGGATCATCGTCCACAAGCGGATCTTCAAGGATATTTTCACCTTCCGCGCCGGCAAGGGCAAGCGCAGCTGGCTCGACGCGCATAATGTCCTGGGTGTGCTGGCCTTGCCCTTTCATCTGATGATCACGGTGACGGGGATCGTCACGTTGCTGAGCCTCGTCATGCCATGGGGCACCGCCGCCAATTATGGCGAGGATCTGAAAACCGCCTTTGCCGAGGCCGCGCCCGGCCTTGTCAGCCGCGACCCTGCGGGGCGTCCGGCGCCGCTTGCGCCCATCGGGCCGATGCTCGCCGCGGCGCAGCACCGGTTTGGCGAGGGCCGGGTGGGGCGCGTCAGCATTGCCAATCCGGGTGATGTAAATGCGATCGTCACGATCTCCAGGCATGATGGCGACCAGCTCGCCTATGCGGCGCAGACGGTGAGTTTTGACGGGCCGAGCGGACAGATACTCAAGACATATGCCGAGACGCGGCCGGCGCAGCGTACATATGACGTGCTCTATGGTCTCCACATGGGGCGGTTCGCGCCCCAGGTCAGCCGCTGGCTCTATTTCCTGTGCGGGTTGGCGCTGGCGGCCACGATCGCGACAGGGTTGATCCTCTGGATCCGCTCGCGGCCGCAGGCGCGCGGGGCGGGACCATGGATCGCGGCGCGGTTGAACGTCGGCGCAGTCGCGGGTTTTCCGGCGGCGATCCTTGGCTTTTTCTATGCCAACCGCCTGTTTCCTGTTGATATACCGGAACGCGCCGAGGCCGAAGTAAGCGCCTTTTTCTGGGTCTGGGGCGCCGCAATCCTTTTTGCGATGCTGCGAGAGCCGGCGCGGGCATGGCGCGAGGCCTTTGCCGTGCTGGCCGCGGCGGCGGCGCTGCTGCCGGTCGTGTCGTTCGTCGCGACGGGGCGGGGGCTGTGGAGTGCCGTGATCGGCGGCGACTGGCTGTTCGCCGGTTTCGACCTGACGCTGTTCGCTTTTGCGGTGCTGGCGGCGGCGATCGCCCGGCGCGCCGGCGTGGCGTCCGCCGATTCAGCGCGGCGTCGCGGTCCGCGGGCGGTGCCGGCATGAGCGCCGCAGTCGTGCTGCCGCTCGCCTTTGGCGGGCTGTCGCTGCTCAGCCTGTCGATGCAGCGCCATGCGCGCGATGCGGGGGTCACCGTGGATCCGCGCTGGCTACGGCGGCTCGGCTGGGCCGGGATAATGCTGTCGCTGGCGGTTGCGGTCGCCGCGCCGAACTGGCGGTTCGCGCTGGTCGAATGGATCGGGCTGATAGCGGTCGCCGCGGCGCTCGTCGTCCTTGCGCTCTACGGG
>NZ_LNSA01000032.1 GCF_001468465.1 Sphingopyxis sp. H115 | reverse complement strand
CGCCGCCTCGTCGCCATGGCCGAACGGTCGATCCGCCATATAAGCCGCCGACGGCGCGCGCCGCAGAACATAACCCGCAACCGCACCACCAGCACCCTCACCCCCCAGGCCCCAGTCGAACGACCAGCTCTCCATGTTCGCACCGCCAGACAAACGAACCAGGTTCGACAAAGAACCGGGGCCGGCAACGCGGGTCATGAAGGCGGACAGCGTTTCAGAAAGATCGGTCATTACTTAATGATGTAAGTATTTTTACGCCCTGCAAGGAGGATTTGATAAGAAAGGGTATTTCTTGCTCCTTCCCCAAGGGATTGGTAGCGTTGGTTGATGATGCGCATTCCCTGCAATTGCCTTGCGATCAGCGCCATCGTTCTACCCGCCGAAGGTCTGGCTGCGCCAGCGACGTGGGAACCCCATGGATCGTGGCAACTTAACCAGCAGCGCGAGCAATGCACCTTGCTTCGCCGATTCCAGTCAGGCGACCGATACATGGTCCTACAGATCAAGCCTGATATCTTTTCCGTACATTTCGACATGATTCTCGCGGGACCCGCCGTGCCCGCGCAGCTTACAGAAGGCGCCGCCAACCTGCTGCTGCCCGGTCACACCCTGCCGCTGAAAATTGATGTGAATACCGGAACTGCAGCCGGATCACAGGACCATCTGCTACGCTGGAATCTCGACGATCGCCTCGAAGGACCGATGCCAAGCGATCAGCCGCTTCGCCTCGATGCCGCCGATGGCTTCACCGTCACATTGCCGATACCTGGCGCCGAAAAAGCACTGAACGCGCTTCGAAACTGTCAGGACGAGGTTGCTTCTATCCAAGGCATCGAGGCCGGAGCTTATCGCGAGCAGACACGGCCACCCGTACCCGCCAATAATCCTGGCTATTGGGCGACCGACGCTGACTATCCTCCGACGGCAAGGCGAGAGCGCATGGAAGGTATCGTCGGATTTCGCATGACGGTGGCGCCGGACGGATCGGTCAGCGACTGCCAGATTACCTCATCGTCGGGCTTCGACATGCTCGACAAACGAACCTGCCTGCTCTTGAAGCAGCGGGCCCAGTTCAAGCCCGCGCTCGGCGCGAATGGGCAGCCGACCGTCAGCTATTACTCCAACCGGGTTCGCTGGGCTATTCCCTGATACGAGATCTGAGACGATGTCGGTCTGGCCGCTCTCGGATTAGGGCCATTATATCACCCCATAAGACACATAATCCTCGACATGCGCATTGGGCCGGCGAAAGCTGGTGAAACTCACGCTGGCCGACAGGTCGAGCGCTTCGACCTGATGCCACCAGCCGACAGGCAAGAAAATCGCCTCGCCGGGGCCGATGACCGTTTCGAGGACCGGCGGCATCGCGGCGTCGCCCTCGCCGGCGGGCAGCGCTTCATTGCCCCAATCGGAGAAACAATGGCGACTGTTCTTCATCCGCGCGAACGCCCATGGCGGCGCCATCCGCACCCGCTTTCGCCCGACCACCTGCACGAGCAGGTTGTTGGTGAGATCATGATGCCAGGGCGTGAGCGTGCCTCTGGGGCCCAGCCAGAAAAAGCCGTCGTGCGTCCGCGTCCCGTCAAGGAGGTCGATCGGCACCATATCGTCCCACAAGGGGGCGAGCGCCGCGGCGTTGGTGCCGCTGTTATAGGCGGTGAGGTAAATGTCGTTGCTTGCCTCGTCCTTGCGAAGCCAGTCGATCAGTTCAGCGAAGCGCACGAGACGGCGATGGTCGTCCTTTGCAAGCTCATAATCGGGATCGCGTTCCCGCTCGACCTGCGCCTCGACAATCGAGTCGCCTGCAACTCGTGCGAAATGGTCGAGCGACCAGCGCGCCAGCGCGGGCCAATGGTCGATGAGTCCGGCGATCTTTGCCGGCCGGTTTGCCTCATAATAATGGCGATAGAAATGATCGGGATCGGGTTGGTTGAGCATATCGAGGGCGAAGCCGCCATCGGCTTCGAGCGCGAGCCGCCGCTGGTTGGCGAACAGCCAATCCTGCTTGGCCATGCGCGCCGCCTGCCGCCGCAGCATCGCCACCATCGGATCCTTCGCGAGCCGGTCGACCTCATATTTCGCCGCCGCCGCCGAAACGCCCGCACCGGTCAGCCGCGCGTGGAGCGCGGCATCCTCTTCGCCGAGCGCCAGCCCCTCGGCGAGCAGCGCGCGCTTGTCGGGTTGGGACATCGACAATCTCCTGAACGGCTTCGCGCAGACTAGCGCACCAAAGTCCCGAGCCTCAAGCGCAAGTCGATGACAGGACGATGACGCGTCAGCGCGGCAGCTGCCACATGGTCCGGTTGATATAGAAACTCGGCACGTTCTGCCCCGCCGCATCGCGCGCGGGTTTAAACGACGCGCGCTTCAACAGGAGTACACACGTCCGGGTGTCGAGTATGGCATGACCAGAACTCTCGATGGGGCGGCAACCGGTCACCTTACCCGTCGCATCAACCCTCAACAGGAAGGTGACATTGCCTTCCCGGCGATTGGCAACGTCGTCGCGAGTGATGTCATCGTTGGTCACCCACCGACCGAACTGCCCAACAGGTTGCGGCGTCGTGAGAAGAGCGCGAAACTGACTGGCGTCGACGCCCCAATTCTTCATCAGATCGTCTTCGCACGCCTCCAGTGCTCGGACGGCTTCTACCGTTTTCGGAAGGCTGGCTGTGATCTCGAATCGCTTCGGACTGGTTAAGCCAATGCGATCGCTCTTCTGCAGCGCAGCGAATAGGCGTCCCTCTTCGTCATGCCATCGGATCTCATTCTCCCCCCAGGCCTTGAAACGCCGAGGAGGCTCCGCCCCAAGCGCCACATCGACCGAGCGGGCGGCGCCCAAAGTGTGGACAGTCGGTCCCAAAAGCGCCCAGCGATAGCCGTCGAAGGCCCAATTGCGCTCAATCTCGATGCGGTGGCCGGGTGCGGCGGCACCCAGATGGCGGATCAACCGGCAGCTCGCCTTGCCATAGTCGACTTCCCAGCCGCCTTGCGGGTCTGCTTCGACAGCCAGTGCATCGTCGGGAACGACCGAGGCCGACAGCATCGCCGCGAGCAGGCTCGCCTTCACCCGAATGGAATTTCGCTTCATCGCTCAATTGTTAAAGGAGAAACCCCTGTGCGCAAGGGCATCAGCGTACGAATTGAATCTCCGGGCGGCCCCTTGTACCCCGGGCCATACACCGCCGCACGGAAATCGCGGTGGAGCGTGCCGTCATAAGGCATCGTCTGGACGAAAAAGACTGCGGTCAGCCGATTGGCGGGATCGACCCAGAACAGGGTCGAGGCGGCACCGTCCCAGAAAAATTCGCCAACCGCGCCGCGATTTTCTTGCGGGGTCTGCGGCGGCGATTTGCGCACGGCGAAGTCGAAACCGAAGCCGACAGCCCCCTTGCCAGGCAGTCAGGCGCGGTCCTGTATCGCGGGATCGAGCTGGTCGGTCGCCATCAGCCGCACGGTCGAGGGTTTCAGGATGCGCGCACCGCCCAATTCCCCCTCGTTCAGCAACATGCGCGCGAAGCGCTGATAATCATCAAGGGTCGACGCGAGACCGAAACCGCCCGGGGTCAACGCATGGTCCTCGAAATTGAGCTTGCGCGCGGTGGCGGTGTCCTGCTGGACAAGCTTGCCGTCGGTTTTGATATTCATCGCCGCAAAGCGGGGCAATTTTGCATCGGGCTGGCGCCACGCAGTGTCGGCCATCCCCAGCGGTTCGAAAATATGCGTGCGAACATAGTCGGCGAAGCGCTCGCCCGACAATGTCTCGACCAGCGCCGCCTGCACATCGACGGCGATGCTATATTCCCACTGCGCCCCCGGTTGATAGAGAAGGGGCACGCCGGCAAGCCGCTTGCTCGCCTCGGCGAGCGGGATCGTCAGCGCGAGCGGGTTGGCCGCGACATAGGCGTCGTGCGCCGGCGTCGGCCCGGCGCCATAGGCGAATCCGGCGGTGTGCCGCAGGATATCGCGCACGCTGATTGGGCGCTCGGCAGCCACATAATGCGGCTGCCCCTCCGCATCCTTGCCCGCATAGACACGCATATTCGCATATTCGGGTAGATATTTCGCCAGCGGATCGTCGAGCCCGAACTTGCCCCGCTCCCAAAGCTGCATCAGCGCGACGCCGGTGACGGGCTTGGTCATGGAATAGATCTGGACGATCGTGTCGCGCGCCATCGGCCGCCCGCCGACGCGGTCCGCCATGCCTGCCGCGCCGTAATAGACCTCGCGTCCATCCTGCCAAATCAACGCCGACGTACCCGCGGCGCGACCATCGGCGATCATCGCCTTCAGCGCCGCGTCGATCCGTGCCTTGTCGATTTTTACCACTTCGGGGGTCGCCGTCTGCGCGGATAGCCTTAGCGGCGCCACCGCCACCGATCCCGCGCACGCCATCATCACCGCCAGTGCCAGTCGTTTGCCGCGCATATCGCCTCCCCCTGCCCGCCGTTTCTCGCCGATCGCCACCCATCCCATGCGATCGGGCGCCGCAGGTCAACCCGAATAGGTCTGCGGAAGGCTATTCGGCCGGGGAGGCTTCTGCAGCCGGCGCTTCCGCAACGGTCAGCGCGCCGTTCTGGATCAGCCATTGCGGATAGTTCGCCTGCACCGACGCCATGATGCGGTCGATCGCCGCGGCGACCTGTTCGCCTTCGGCCTCGCGGTCGCGCTGGACAACGACGCGGCGCGCTTGCGCGTCGACCAGCACCTGCTCGCGCGGCACCAATTCGCCAACAGTCAGCCCCGCGATGATATCGCGGCTGTCGCCTTCGCGCTGTTCGAGCGTCGTAAGGCGGCGATTGAGCTGCTCCTCGACCTGCGCCGCAGCGTTGGTTTGTTGTCGGAGCTGGACGATGTTGACCCGCACCGACCGCTTGAGCTTGCGTTGCACCTGCCGCGCCAGATCGGGATTGAGCTGCGCGGCATATTGGTCAACCAGCACGACGCCGTCGACCGAAACATCCTCGCCGTCCATCCGCACGTTAAGGCTGTCGACGCGGTCGCTGGGGTCGAGCAACCGGTCGAGTTCGGTTTGCACGGCGTTGCGCGCACCGATCTCGCGGACGATGCCGTTGAGCGAGAGCGCGAGCGGGATCGACAATATGCCCAGCGTCACAACGATCCCCGCGACCTGCATCATCGTATGCTGCGCGGTCAGCGACGGCCCGAAGCGATTGACGCGCGCGACGATCGTCGCGGCGAAAGCGATGGCGAGCGTATTGGTGAGGAAGAGCAGCGCCGAACCGAGCGCAAAATCGAAGCGACCGGTCGCGAGGCCAAAACCGATCGTCGAGAGTGGGGGAACGAGAGCAGTCGCGATCGCGACGCCGACCATCACCCCTGACAGCTTGCGCATGATCGCATAGACGCCGGCAATCCCGCCGACGACCGCGACGCCGAGGTCGAGCAATGTCGGCTGGGTCCGTGCGCGAAGTTCGGGCGTGACGTCGTTGATTGGCGACAGCCAGATGATCAGCATCGCGACGATCACCGCGACCGCCATGCCCGCCGCCATCGTGATCAGCGAGCGTTTGATGAGATTGCTTTCGAGCGTGGCGAGGCCGAAGCCGACACCCATGATCGGGCCGAGAAGCGGCGACACGAGCATCGCGCCGATGACGACCGCCGCCGAACCCTGCAGCAGGCCCAGCGTGGCGATCGCCGCCGACAGCGTGATCAGCAGCAGGAATTTCTGGTTGAGCCGCGCATCGCGCGCAACGCTAGCTAGGACGAGGGCGCGGCCGTGGACATCGTCGTCGCCAATGCCGTTGTCGTCGTCAACCTCGCGCCCGGCACCCGGGCGCGCGGACCGGCGACCACCGGCGTTGAACGGTGCGTCGCCCAATCCGGGCACCCCGGGATGATTGCCGGCCATATGGACGGACGTTTAGATCTTGCCCGTCAGTTCGGGCACGGCGCTGAACAAGTCGGCGACGAGACCGAAGTCGGCGACCTGGAAGATCGGGGCGTCCTCGTCCTTGTTGATCGCAACGATCGTCTTCGAATCCTTCATGCCCGCGAGATGCTGGATCGCGCCCGAGATGCCGATTGCGAAATAGACTTCGGGAGCGACGATCTTACCGGTCTGGCCGACCTGATAGTCGTTGGGGACATAGCCCGCATCGACTGCGGCGCGCGATGCACCCAGCGCCGCGCCAAGCTTGTCGGCCAAGGGCACGATGACCTCTTCGTACTTCTCGCTCGAACCCAACGCACGGCCGCCCGAGACGATGATCTTTGCCGAGGTCAGTTCGGGACGATCCTGCTTGGCGATTTCGGCGCCCACGAAGCTCGATATACCGGCGTCGCCGCCGGCCGAGACGGCTTCCACAGTGCCCGAACCACCTGAAGTGGCAGCCTTTTCAAAGGCGGTGCCGCGGACCGTAAGAACGAGCTTGGCGTCCGACGATTCGACGGTCGCGATCGCGTTGCCGGCGTAGATCGGACGCGTGAAGGTCTTCGGACCTTCGACCGACAGGATTTCCGAAATCTGCATCACGTCGAGCAGCGCGGCAACGCGCGGCGCGATATTCTTGCCGGTTGTCGTGGCGGGCGCGACAAACGCGTCGTGCGACTCCATCAGCTCGGCAACGAGCGGCGCGACATTTTCGGGCAGGTTATGACCGAAAGCAACGTTGTCGGCGACATGCACCTTGCCGACACCGGCGATTTCCGACGCCGCCTTGGCAACGCCCTCGACGCCTTCACCGGCGACGAGCAGATGGACTTCGCCGAGCTTCGACGCGGCGGTCACCGCGGCGAGCGTGGCATCCTTGACGGCGCTGCCGTCATGTTCGACCCAAACGAGCGTTTTCATGAATGCACTCCCATCGCCTTCAGCTTGGCAACCAGTTCATCGACATCGGCGACCTTGATTCCGGCCGAGCGGACGGGCGGTTCGGACACCTTCACCGTCTTGACGCGCGGCGCGGTGTCGACGCCATAGTCGGCGGGCGTCTTGGTATCGAGTGGCTTCGACTTCGCCTTCATGATGTTCGGCAACGAGGCGTAGCGCGGCTCGTTGAGGCGAAGGTCGGTGGTGACGATCGCCGGAAGCTTCAGCTTTACCGTTTCGAGACCGCCGTCGACTTCGCGCGTGACGTTCACGCTGTCGCCCTCGACGTTCACCGCGCTGGCGAAGGTGCCCTGCGCCCAGCCGGTCAGCGCGGCAAGCATCTGGCCGGTCTGGTTGTTGTCGTCGTCGATCGCCTGCTTGCCGAGGATGACAAGGCCGGGCTGTTCACCGTCGGCAATCGCCTTCAGGATCTTTGCGACCGCGAGCGGCTCGACGGCATCGTCGGTCTGCACGAGGATCGCGCGGTCGGCGCCCATCGCGAGCGCGGTGCGCAGCGTTTCCTGCGCCTTTGCCGGGCCGACGCTGACGGCGACGATCTCGGTCGCGACGCCTTTTTCCTTGAGGCGGATCGCTTCTTCGACCGCGATCTCGTCGAACGGGTTCATCGACATTTTCACATTGGCGAGGTCAACGCCGGTGCCGTCGGCCTTCACCCGCGGCTTGACGTTGTAATCGAGCACCCGCTTCACGGGGACGAGGATTTTCATGGGCTCAAAGCTCCTCTCAGCAAATTGTGCACTGCGCCATAATTGGCGTTTACGTAAACGTCAACCAGCAGTCCCCGATTACCTTCTCCCTTGAAGGGCGAAGGATAGGGAGCCTTATCGCCGCAGGCGATTAGGCGGACTTGGATGAGGGGGAGCGAAGCGAAGCTTCGCGCTAGCCTTAGGCTCGCATACCCCGCACCCAGCTTCGACTGGCGAGCAAGCTCGCAAGTCTCCGCAACCCTCTCCCTTAGGGAAGAGGGTCTAATCTGTTATCACGCCGCCTTGGCGACCTCCGCGACGATTTTCTTTGCCGCGTCGCCAAGATCGTTCGCCGCCACGATCGGCAGGCCCGAATTGGCGAGGATGTCCTTGCCCTGCTGGACGTTGGTGCCTTCGAGGCGAACGACGAGCGGGACCGAGAGATTCACTTCCTTCGCCGCCGCAACGATACCGTCGGCGATGATGTCGCACTTCATGATGCCGCCGAAGATGTTGACGAGGATGCCCTCGACCGCCGGGTCCTTGAGGATGATCTTGAACGCCGCGGTGACCTTTTCCTTCGAAGCGCCGCCGCCGACATCGAGGAAGTTCGCCGGGAAGGCGCCGTTCAGCTTGATGATGTCCATCGTCGCCATCGCGAGGCCCGCGCCGTTGACCATGCAGCCGATATTGCCGTCGAGCTTGATATAGGCGAGATCATATTCCGACGCTTCTACCTCGGCCGGGTCTTCCTCGGTCAGGTCGCGAAGTTCGGCGATATCCTTGTGGCGGAACATCGCATTGCCGTCGAAGCCGAGCTTCGCGTCGAGCACCAGCAGTTCGTCCCCATTCGCGCCCTCGCAGACCGCAAGCGGATTGATCTCGATCTGCTCGGCATCGGTGGCGAGGAACGCGTTGTAGAGGCCGGAAAGAACCTTCGCCGCCTGCTTGGCAAGATCGCCTTCGAGTTCGAGCGCCGCGGCAACGCTGCGGCCGTGGTGCGGCATCAACCCGGTGGCGGGATCGATGACGATCGTGTGGATCTTCTCGGGCGTGTTGTGCGCGACGGTCTCGATGTCCATCCCGCCTTCGGTCGAGGCGACCACCGCGATGCGGCTGGTGGCGCGGTCGACGAGAAGTGCGAGATAATATTCCTTTTTGATGTCGGCGCCGTCGGTGATGTAAAGGCGGTTGACCTGCTTGCCGGCTTCGCCCGTCTGGATCGTCACCAGCGTGTTGCCGAGCATGTCCTTGGCGTGCGCCTCGACTTCTTCGAGGCTCTTGGCAAGGCGGACGCCGCCCTTCGCATCGGGGCCGAGTTCCTTGAACTTGCCCTTGCCGCGGCCGCCAGCGTGGATCTGCGACTTCACGACATATAACGGCCCGGGAAGCTGCTTCGCCGCGGCGACGGCTTCCTCGACGCTCATCGCGGCGATGCCCTTGGGCACCGCGACGCCAAATTTCGCGAGCAGTTCTTTCGCCTGATATTCGTGGATGTTCATGAGGTCTGCCGGGCCTTTCGACTCTGGAGCGGGGAGATATCGGCGCCGCCTAAGCACAAGTTGAGCGGCAAGGCTACCCCTGCCGCACCCAGAAATAGTTGGACCGTCGAAAGCGGAAGCCCCGCCGTCAGCGCAACGCGCAGAGCGCCGCCGAGCTTGTCGAGACGGTCAGGATTTCAGGATCCTTGAGCGCGCGGACCTTGCGCAGGAACTGCGCGAGCGACAGGTCGGCGATCTGCCCGTCCTTCAGGCTGCCGAGCGCCGACAGTCGGCGAAGCTGGAGCAGCGACAGCCGATCGACCATCCGTTCGGCCATGCAGGCAGACATTGCTTTCGACAGGCCTGCATTGTTGAGCCCGGTGCGCAGCCGTGTCTCGGGCGTCGCGCAGCCGGCGAGCGACAGCAGCAGCAACAGCAGGACCAAAGGCTTCATAGCGCTATTTCCCGTGAAATTCGGCGACCGCGCCCGACACCGCCTGCATCAGAGCCATGCGCGACGGGATGCTCGACGTCGTAGTACCCAGCATAACAACAATCGCATAGCGCGTGCCGTCGGGTGCGGTCGCGATGCCGATGTCGTTGTAGCCCGCGGTCATCCCATTGAGGTCCTGCCCGGTCCCGGTCTTGTGCACGAATTTCCAGCCGGCGGGCAGGCCCGCCTTCAGCCGTTTCGGCCCGCTCCGCGTCCGGCTCATGACACCGAGCAGATAGTCGGTCGATTCGGGCGACAACAGGGTGCCGCGCGCGAGACGCGTCAACGCGCTCGCGATGGCCGCAGGGCTGGCGCCGTCGACAGGATTGGCGAGATAATTGTCCATGGCGGCGCGGCGCGTCGCCGGGGCGAGCGTTGAACGCGCAGCTTGGAAATTCCGCCCGATCGAATAGCTTTGCTGCCAGGTCAGCCCCGCAGTGCCGCTCTGCAACAGCCGCTCGCCCGGGCCGAAGCGGATCGCCCCCAAATCCATCTTCGAAATGAACGCGCGAACGGCGCCGGGACCGCCCACGGTGCGCAGCAGGCTGTCGTTCGCGGTATTGTCGCTGTGGGTGATCGCGGTTTCGATCAGTTCGCGTACGGTCATCGTCACTGACCCTTCCGAACGCACGCGGGCGGCGATCGGCTGGTGGAATAGCGTCAAATCTTCAGGGCCAATCCGCACCGGCTGGTCCATGCGCAGCCGACCCTGATCGACCGCGTCCAGCACCGCCAGCGCGACCCAAAGCTTCGACACGCTCTGCTGGGGGAATAATTCGTCGCCGCGCTGCGACAGGGTCCATTCGCCATCGATGCGTTGCACCGCAATGCCCGTCTTGCCCGGAAAGGCCCGCCAGAGGCTGTAAAGACGGTCGTTGAGGCCGTCCGGCGCGCGGCGAAAGCCGGGGTCGATGGTGCCGCGCGGCGCAGGCATGGCCGAGCGCACGGGTTGGCCGATCGGCACCGTTACCGAACCAGCCGGGCCGCGCGCCGCCGCGGGTTGCTGTGCACGCGGTTGCGGCACGATCGCGGCGCTGCTGACGCAGCCGGCAAGCACCGCCGCACTCATCGTCACGGCGAGAAGCGCCCTGCCCGAATACTCAAACTTCATTCAAACCCCGCACTCACGACTTTTATATTACCCCACCCCGTCCGTCTCGCAGGCACCCGCGAGCGACCAGCGATTTGCGACGAATGATTCTTCTGCCGCGACCAGTGGCGGATCATCGTGTCAGGGAGCGGGGGTCGCGCGTACCATGGTGGGAAAAAGCCGCTTCAGCGCCGCAAGCTTCGGCGCATCCCAGCGCAAGATATAGCCGTTACGCGGATGGCGGAGCATGAAATCCTGATGATTCGCCTCGGCGCGATAGAAACGCTTGTAGCTTTCGATCGGCACGACGACGGGTTTGGCGAAATATTGACCCCGGCCGATCTGCGCCACATAGGCAGCGGCGACGCGCCGCTGGTTCGCGTCCATCGGTACGATCGCAGCGCGATATTGCGAGCCAACATCGGGGCCTTGACGGTTCTTAAGCGTGGGATCGGCCACCACCGAAAAAAGAATGCGAAGCAAGCTGCCGTAGCTGACCTGACTCGGGTCGTAGACGATACGCACCGCCTCGGCATGGCCCGAGGTCCCGTCGTGGGTCAGATCGTAGCGTGCAGTCGCCGCACTGCCGCCATGATAGCCCGATTCGACCGAGATGACGCCTTTGACGTTCGAAAACACCCCTTCGACGCCCCAGAAACAGCCGCCGGCCAGCACCGCCGTCGCACGCTTGGCCTTGACGGCGGGATCGACCGCCGCAGCGGGCAGTTTGACCACGCTTTCGGCCTGCGCGGGCACGCATTGCGCAACAATTGCGCCCACCGCCAGCGCTGCGACGATGCGGAGGGGAAGCAGACGTCGCGGCGGCAGGGTCATGCCGGGATCGGCAACACCGGCTGGTTGAGCACGATGTAGGTCGCGCCAATCGCGAAGCCGGCGAGCATGGTCAAAAACCAGTCGGAGCGGAGCATGGAGAGCATAGGGGCCTCGTATCATATTATCTTGTTCGCGGCCGGAGCCGCCCTGGTTACACCGGCAATATGACGCGCCCCTTGCCATTCGTCGGTGATGGCGGTCACTCTAGACTGGATGACTTACCATCGTGTGAACCGGGCGCTTAACCGGCGTTCAGGTTCAGATAGGCCGCTCCGCCGGCATTACAAGACCGATCGGTATAAAATTCCTATGCAGCAGAAAAGGCGTGCTTAACTCAGCGCGGCGCAGGCCTGCTGGATCCGAACGCACGCTTCCTTGAGCACCGCTTCAGACGTGGCATAGGAAACGCGGAACGCCGGCGACAGGCCGAAGGCGCCGCCATGCACCGCGGCAACGCGCGCCGAATCGAGGAAATAGTCGATGAGCGCCTCGTCGCTGTCGATCAGCTTGCCGTCGGGCGTCTTCTTGCCGATGCAGCCCGACGCGTCGGGATAGACGTAGAAGGCCCCGTCGGGGACCGGGCAATTGAGGCCCGGTGCGTCGTTGAGCATCGCGACGACCATGTCGCGGCGCTTCCTGAACGCCGCGTTGCGGTCGTCGAGGAACTGCTGCGGCCCGCCGAGCGCTGCCGCCGCGGCGGCCTGCGCGATCGAGCAGGGGTTCGAAGTCGACTGTGACTGCAGTTTGCCCATCGCCTTGATGATCCACGCGGGTCCGCCGGCATAACCGATGCGCCAGCCGGTCATCGCATAGGCCTTTGAGCAGCCATTCACCGTCAAGATACGGTCAGCGAGGTCGGGACAGCGCTGCGCAAAGGTAGTAAAGGCGAAATCGGCGTACCAGACATGCTCGTACATATCGTCGGTCATCACCATGACATGGCCGTGGCGGCGAATGACTTCGCCGAGCGCGTCGAGTTCCTCACCCGAATAGGCGGCGCCCGACGGGTTCGACGGCGAGTTGAGCATCACCCAGCGCGTCTTCTTCGTGATCGCCGCCTCGAGCTGCTCCGGCGTGATCTTGTAATTCTGCGCCGCGGTGCCCTGGACGATCACCGGCATGCCGCCCGCGAAGGCGACGATGTCGGGATAGCTGACCCAATAGGGCGCGGGGATGATCACCTCGTCGCCCGGGTCGACGGTCGCGACCAGCGCGTTGAATAAGGTGTGCTTGCCGCCAACGTTGACCGAAATCTGGTCGAGCCCGAAATCCAGCCCGTTGTCGCGGCGGAACTTGCCGCGGATCGCGTCCTTCAACGCCACCGTGCCGTCGACCAGCGTATATTTGGTCTGCCCATTCCGGATCGCCTCGATCGCCGCTTCCTTGACAAAATCTGGGGTGTCGAAATCGGGCTCGCCGGCGCTGAGGCCGATCACGTCGACACCCGACGCTTTCAACGCCGACACGCGTGCGGTCATCGCGAGCGTCGCCGAGGGCTGGATGCGGTTGAGGGCGGCGGACACATGGGGCTTCAGCGACATGACGATATCTTCCGTGGCTTGCGCGGTCGGGCTGCAAAGGGACAGGAAATTGCGCGGGGCCGCGCCTAAAGCCTCCGTCCCCAATTCGCAAGCACGCTGCTTGATAATTTACCTATGCGGCGGCAGATCAGCCTATCGAGGATGCCATTTCGCCTGCAAGGCGCGCTGGCACGAGGCCGCGCAAACTGTTGCCGATAAAAAAGCCATTTTCGAGGTCGGCGAGGCGCAGATGCGATTCGACCGCCCGACCCTTTTCGATCAGTTCGGCGCGCAGCACGCCAGGAAGCAATCCCACCACAAGCGGCGGCGTCAGCAACTGTCCGTCGCGCTCGACGAAGATATTGCTCCAGCTACCCTCGGTCACAAACCCACGCTCATCGACGAAAACGACTTCGGCCGCACCGCTCGCGCGACGCGCCGCGTCATAGGCGTCGCGCAGGCTGGTCTTGTGTGCCAGGCGAAAATCGCCCGCCGCCATCGGCGCGGGGCATATCGCGACCGGCACCGGCAGTTCGGCGAGACGCGGCAGCGGTGACACTTCGACCGCGAGCGCGCCCGACCGCGCCAGCCGCATCCGCACCCGCGCCGCGCTGCGCAACCGGAAGGTCGCCGATTGCAGACTGTTGCGCGCGCCATGCCGGTCGAAGGAGAAGCCGAGTGCTTCGGCGCTCGCCTTCATCCGCGCCAGATGCCCCTCGAGCCGCTGGACGCCTTCGACGGGATCGAAGAACATCGTTTCGATCAGATCGAAACTCGCCCCCGCTGCTGCCACAAATTCCCCCTTTGCCAGACATTCCCGCCATTCCTCAACCGGTTCGCTGTCGGCGACGATCCCGGAGCCCAATCCGAGCGTGGCGCACATCGCGCCGTTCCGCAAGTCACCGAAGGGCGGAAATAGCAAAGTCCGGATCGCAACATTGAAGGCCGCATTGCCCCCGGGCTCGATAAAACCGATCGAGCCAGTGTACAGGCCGCGCGGTCCGTCTTCGAGTTCGTCGATGATCTCCATCGCACGGACTTTGGGGGCGCCGGTGATCGATCCGCACGGAAAAGCGGCGCGCAGCACGTCGATCGCGCCTCTGCCTTCCGGCAGGCGCACGGTGACATCGGACACGAGCTGATGGATCGTCGGAAAACTCTCGACACGAAACAGGTCTGGCACCGCGACCGAGCCCGGCACGGCAACGCGCGACAGGTCGTTGCGGATCAGATCGACGATCATCAGATTTTCGGCGCGCTGCTTCGGCTCTTCGGCCAGCTCGCGCGCCGCGCGCCGGTCGGCCTCCGGGTCGGCGCGCCGCTTTGCCGTGCCCTTCATCGGGCGCGCCATCACCTCACCCCCGCGCAGCGCGAAGAACAGCTCGGGCGAATGCGAAACGATCGCCTGGCGGCCCGTCCATATCACCCCGCCATAGCCCGCACGCGCGGTCTGCCGCAGCCGCGCATGGATGGCGAGCGGGTTGCCGAGCACGGGCACGTCGGCACGGAAGGTCAAATTGGCCTGATAGATGTCGCCGGCGCGAATATAGTCGAGCACGGCCTCGACCGCCGCCAGATAATCGGCGCGCCGCACGCGCGGCGTCACCGCGCCGATCCACGCCGCCGCGGGGTCTGGCAGCAGCGCCGGAACCAGGCCGGGATCGATCCGCTCGACCGCGTCGAACAGCCCGAACCAGCCGAGCGGCCTATCGTCCACCGCGTCATCGGCGACCGCATTATCGGCGGGCCCACGCCAGGCTGGCGCCAGCCCCTTGCCTGCTTCATAGGCGAGGTAACCCGCAGCATGGAGCCCGCGCGCGCCTGCCGCCTCCAGCGACTCGAACAACGCGGGTATGTCGCCCGCCGTTTTCGCGACGAGTGTTCCGACGGGGTCGCGGAACAAGCGCGCAGGCGCCGCACCGTCCGCGCGCGCGTCGTCGAGAAACACGAAGGGCGCCGCGCCTTCGCCGATCGGCGGCATGCTTAACATCCGCGCCCGTCCGCGCGACCAGCCAGACCGCCGTGCTGCCGCTTAGCGCTCGCGGCGAACACGAATGGAGGGACGCCCCTCTAGGCTGAGGAAATAGGTTCCGAGCGACGCCGTCTTGATCAATATCTTCTGCCCAGGACGCGGCGCGAGCGGCATGCGGTTGTTGTCGATCTGGACCCAGACCGACCCATCGGCCATTTCGATGCGATAGCCGCCGTTGGGCGTATTCGACGCCGAGGCGACCGTCGTCTCGACGCTCTTGACCTTATCTTCGTCATCCCCGCCAAAAATGCCTAGGTCGGGCAGGTCGAACCCGAACAGGCCGCGCCGCGTCTTCTTGACCGTTTCCTTGTCGGCAAAGGTAATTTCGCGCTGGGTATCAGCCGCCTGCAATTCGCCGACTTCGCGATCGAAACAGGCGAGGCGCGCGGCGGCATCGCTTATCTCGCGGCAATCGTATAGCTGTTGGATTTGCGCCGGACGCGGCATCGGCGCCTTTTCTTTTGCGGCCACCGGCACGGCGGCGCCTGCAAGAAGAACGAGCGCCACAGCGAAGCGCGATGACAATTGCAACATGGCAGAACCCCTTGGGCGATGACGATGGCCCTGACTAGCGGCGGCGGCGACGCGCCGCAAGCGAGCGCGGTTGCAAATCACCGCTTACTGACCCTAGTGTAAGGAACCCCCTCTGTGCACAAGGACATCCGCCCGCAATGGATAGCCGCTTTTCCTGGTCGACCGACTATCGCCACCCCACCGCTTGGGATCAGCGCTTTCCTCCGCTCTCGCTTCCCGACATGCTTGCCGCCAGTGTCGCGCGGCGCGGCGATGCGCCGATGCTCGATTTCATGGGCCGCCAGTTCGGTTACGCCGAAGTCGCGCGCGGCGTCGCACGCGTCGCCCGCGGGCTCCAGCAGCGCGGGATCGGCAAGGGCAGCCGCGTCGGTCTGTTCCTGCCCAATGTACCGCATTATGTCGCCGCATATTATGGTGCGCTCGCCATCGGCGCGACGGTGGTCAATTTCTCGCCGCTCTATACGGTCGCCGAGCTCGAGGCGCAGGTCGAGGATTCGGGCACCGACATCCTGTTCACAATCAGCGCTGCGGCGCTGCTGCCCACTGCGCTGAAAGTGCTCGACGGGTCGAGCCTCGGTCGGCTCGTCGTTGGCTCGGTCGCCGGCGGCCTGCCGGCGGCGAAATCGGTCCTCTATCGCCTGTTCAAACGCGACGAAGTCGCAGCCTTGCCGGATGACGAGCGCGTGATCCGCTTCTCGGCACTCACCGACAACGACGGCCGGCCCAATCCGGCCACGATCGACGCTGAAAGGGATATCGCGCTGATCCAATATACCGGCGGCACCACCGGGACGCCGAAAGGCGCCAAGCTGACCCACCAGAACCTCACGGCCAATGCGCGGCAGGTGAATGCGATCGATCCAGACCATGATGCCGAGGATCGAATCCTTGGCGTGCTGCCCTTCTTCCACGTTTTCGCGAACACCTGTGTGCTCAACCGCACGATCCTTAACGGCGGTACGATCACGATGCTGCCGCGCTTCGACGCCAAGCAGGCGCTCGAGGCGATCACGCGCACGAAGACCACCGCACTCCCCGGCGTGCCGACCATGTATCAGGCGTTGCTCGACCATCCCGATCTTGCGAAGACCGACTTCTCCAGCCTGCGCGTCTGCATCTCGGGCGGCGCCCCCATGCCCGCTGAACTGCGCGAGAAATTCGTCACCGCAACCGGCGCGTCGCTCGTCGAAGGCTATGGCCTCACCGAAAGTTCAGGCGTCGTCGCGACCAATCCCTATGAAGGCCCGGTGCGCCCCGGCACGATCGGCCAGCCGATCCCCGCGACGCATATCCGGCTGCTCGACAAGGAAGACCCGTCGAAGGATGCGTCCGACGGCGAGCCGGGCGAACTCGCGGTCAAGGGGCCGCAGATCATGCAAGGTTACTGGAACCGCCCCGATGCCGACAAGGACAGCTTCACCGACGATGGCTGGCTGCGCACCGGCGACGTCGCGGTGGTCGAGGAGGGGGGCTATATCCGCATCGTCGACCGGCTGAAGGACATGATCGCGGTCGGCGGGTTCAAGGTCTATCCGAGCGTTATCGAAGCGCATCTCTACGAACATCCCGCAGTCAAGGAAGCGATCGTCCTCGGCGTTCCCGACGCCTATCGCGGCGAAACGCCCAAGGCCTTCGTGACGCTCGAGGAGGGCTTCGACGTCAGCGGCGAGACGCTCGCCGCGTGGCTCAACCCCCAGCTCGGCAAACATGAGCGGGTGAATGCGGTCGAGGTGCGGCTGAGCCTCCCCAAGACGATGATCGGCAAGCTCGACCGGAAAGCGTTGCGGGCGGAAGAGGGAGCATAAACGGCTTCCCCCTTGATCGGAAACGATACGAAGCCTTGCTCCTTTGGCGCTAGGTGTAGGGGGTGGGACGCGGCCCACCATTATCGTCGCGGGGCGAAAACGCACCGCTGCGACTAACGAACAAGTTCGTAAGTCTCACCGCCTCACCCATCGAGGGAAGGGAAATTCTTGCCGTCCCCACGATGAGACATTGTAACCTCTGTCATGTTATGCCATATCAATTCCCGCAATTGCTTCAACGGAGAATCGGGTGACCCATGTCGCCAGCCAAGCCCCTGCCCTGACGCGCTTAGGCGCGCTGGTTCGGGCTGCGCGCGATTCGCGTCCGCTGACTTCATTGAGTGGCGACCAACTGGCGATGGGCCTGTCGGGCCTCTGCCTCGTCCACTGCCTTGCCACGACGGTTTTCTTCGCGTCGATCGCGTCGGTCGGCGGTGTCTTCCTCGACAACCACCTGTTCCATGAGATCGGGCTGATCATCGCGATCGGCTTCGCGCTGATCACGCTCGTCTCGGGGGTACTCAGCCACGGCTATATGATGCCCTTCGCGGTCGGCAGCTTTGGGCTCGGCATGATGGCGGGCGCCCTGTCGCGGCCGCACGACGGCAGCGAAGTGATCGCGACAATGATTGGCGTCGCGGTCGTCGCATTGGGCCACGATCTCAACCGCCGCGCGCGCCACTGATCCTCAAGTCGAAACGGATCGGTCTGCAGCTTGCGGGCACCCCATAAAGAGCCTACATTGGGCTTTAGTTAGCGCGGCATTACCCGCGGCCGAGGAAACGCCAATGGGCAAGCATGACCATCCGCACGTTGAGGCCAGCGGCGCCTCGCTCGCCAAGGCAGCGCAAACCGCGCTCGAAGGCGCAGGCGAAGCTTGGACCGACATGCGCGCCGAGATTTTCGACGCGGTCGCCGAAATCGGCAAGCCCGCGAGCGCCTATGAAATCGCCGACATCGTGTCGCAGAAGCGCGGCAAGCGCGTCGCACCGAACAGCGTCTACCGCATCCTCGACCTGTTCGTCGCGAACAACCTCGTCCGCCGCGTCGAGAGCGCGAATGCCTTTGTTGCAAACAGCCATCCCGGCTGCCTCCACGACTGCATCTTCCTGATCTGCGACAGTTGCGGCACCGCGGTGCATGTCGACGACGATAAATTGTCGACCGGCGTGCGCGCCGCGGCGAACGCCACCGGCTTCGCCGCCGAACGCCCGGTGATCGAGGTGCGCGGCAAATGCGCCGAGTGCCAATAAGGTGAGTCGCCGCGCTCCACCGGACGGCTAGAGTATGTTCGGGGGGCTTCAGCATTGGATCGAGACGCAGCACGCGCGCCCGGCCGCACCGACGCGCGCGTGGATCTGGACGCTCGCGCTCGGGATCGCGACCCTGCTCTTCGGCTTTCATTTGACGCAGGTCTTCCCGCAAACGGGGTATGACATCGTGCCGGGCTATGGTGCGCCGGTGCTCGCGTTCGAATTCGCGGGTAGCCAGGCCGATCTCGAAGCGATCTTCGGTTTCTTCACCGACCCCGAACAGGTAAAGCGTCTCGCCGCGATGCGCACCGGCAACGAGCGCGACTATCTCTATATGCTCCTTTACGCTGGCTTTCTGTCAAGCGGTTGTGTCGCGCTGTGGCGCGAGCTTCGCCTGCGCGCGATCCTCGCCGCAACGGTGTTGCCGATCGCAGCTGCGCTGTGCGACGCATGGGAAAACTGGCTGCTCTTCGACATCCAGGCCGCCTTCACGCTCGGCAACTATTCGCCGGCGATGGCGAGCCTGCCCTATCCAGTGGCCGCGAAGTTCCTACTGCTCGCAGCGACCAACGTCATGATCGGCGGGGCGGCGACGCGGCTCGGCCGCTGGTGGGCTTTGTTCGGGATCATCGCCATCCTTGCCGCGATCCCAACGGTGATGGCGATCATCACCCCCGCCGCCTTCGCTTGGGCGCTGATTCCGTCGGCCGCGGGCGGCTGGCTCCTTCTCCTTGCGCTGGCGGCGGCCGGCAGCTGGCAAGCCGCGGCGCGCAAAAGCCCCCTCGTCGATTTCGGCGATATAGCGACCACACCCCCCATCCCCGATACCGCGCCGCCCGCTCGCCGCGTCTTCGGGCGCCGCCGTACCTGACCCCCTTTCCACTCCGGCAATGCAGGTCTAGGGAAGCCCGCGAATCCTTAAAAAAGGGCGAAAGGCTGCACATGAACACCGTGATCATCCGTGAAGACGACCTCATCGAAACGATCGCCGACGCGCTCCAGTACATCAGCTATTTCCATCCGATGGATTATATCCGCGCCTTGGGCGCCGCGTACGAACGCGAAGTGTCACCCGCCGCGAAGGACGCGATGGCGCAGATCCTGTCGAACAGCCGCATGTGCGCCGAAGGACATCGCCCGATCTGCCAGGATACGGGCATCGTCACCATCTTCATCAAATGGGGCATGGACTGCCGCCTCGACAGTCCGCGCAGCCTGCAGCAGGTCGTCGACGAAGGCGTGCGCAAGGCGTATCTCCACCCCGAAAACAAGCTTCGCGCCTCGATCCTTGCCGACCCCGCGTTCAGCCGCGTCAACACCAAGGACAACACGCCGTCGGTGCTCAACGTGGAGATGGTTCCGGGCGCGAAGGTCGTGATCGACGTCGCAGCAAAGGGCGGCGGCAGCGAGAACAAGTCGAAGTTCAAGATGATGAACCCGTCGGATTCGATCGTCGACTGGGTGCTCGAAATGGTGCCGCAGATGGGCGCGGGCTGGTGCCCGCCGGGGATGCTCGGCATCGGGATCGGCGGCACCGCCGAAAAGGCGATGCTGCTCGCCAAACAGTCGCTGATGGACCCGATCGACATGACCGAGCTGCTCGCGCGCGGACCAAGCAATCCGACCGAGGAACTGCGCATCGAGCTCTATGAAAAGGTCAACGCGCTCGGCATCGGCGCGCAGGGGCTGGGCGGGCTCGCCACCGTGCTCGACGTCAAGATCGCCGACTGGCCGACGCATGCCGCATCGAAGCCCGTCGCGATGATCCCCAATTGCGCCGCGACGCGCCACGCCCACGTCACGCTCGACGGCAGCGGCCCCGCGTTTCTCGAACCGCCGGTGCTCGCCGACTATCCCCAGATCGACTGGGCGCCCGACCAGGCCGCGATCCGCGTCGACCTCGACAATCTCACGCCAGAAGTCGTTGCGAGCTGGAAGCAGGGCGACCGCCTGCTGCTCAACGGAAAGATGCTCACCGGCCGCGACGCCGCGCACAAGCGCATCGCCGACATGCTCGCGAAGGGCGAAGAACTGCCCGTCGAGTTCAAGGGCCGCGTGATTTACTACGTCGGCCCGGTCGATCCGGTCGGCGAGGAAATCGTCGGCCCCGCCGGCCCCACGACCGCGACGCGCATGGACAAGTTCATGGACATGATGCTGGGCCAGGGCCTGCTCGCCTGCGTCGGCAAGGCCGAACGCGGCCCCGCCGCGACAGAGGCGATCGCGAAGCACAAGAGCGCCTATCTGATGGCCGTGGGCGGTGCCGCCTATCTCGTCGCGCGCGCGATCAAGGGCAGCCAGGTGGTGGGCTTCGCCGACCTCGGCATGGAAGCGATCTACGAGTTCGAGGTCAGCGATTTCCCGGTGACGGTGGCAGTCGACAGCGAAGGCCAGAACGTCCACGTCAACGCGCCGAAACTGTGGCAGCAGCGGATCAAGGAAGAGGGGTTGCTGGCGGGGGTGTGAAAGCAGCGGCCGCGGACGATTGCAGAAATTTAATTTCGAGCGCCGTAGCCGCGTCATTTACGAGTGATGCTCTTCAAATGGAGCATCGCTCGTGACCAGCATTGCCAAACTCTACACCCGCATCCGCTTGAGCGGCCGCGCCAGTTTCAAGGACTTGTGCCGCATCGCCGAAGCATTCGGCTTCGTCCTGAAGCGCACCAGCGGCAGCCATCACATCTTTCAGCACCCCGATGTGCCGGGCAATCTGAATCTCCAGCCGAGCGGCAAGAACGCCAAGCCCTATCAAATCCGGCAACTGCTTGATATGATCGACAGCAACGGACTGGATATGATCAAGCCATGAACATCCACTATCACATCAACCTGTTCTGGTCGGCCGAAGACAATTGCTGGATCGCCGACGTGCCCGACCTCAAATATTGCAGCGCGCATGGCGCCACGGCCGAAGAGGCCGCGCGCGAGATCGAAATCGCGATGCGGCTTTGGCTGGAAGTCTCCGCCGAACGCGGCGAGACGCCGCCCGAACCGCGCTACCGACCGGCCATATACGCGGTTCGCGACGCCGCCTGACCGGCACGTCGTTCGCGCGACGCTTGCCTTCGCTCCATAATCCGCCAACACTCCCCGCCAACATCACCGCAGGGGGACGAACCATGGACTTCAGGCAAACCGACCGACCGAACCGCCGCGACCTGATTCGCGGCGCTGCCATGCTCGGTGCCGGCGCCGCGGTCATGGCGCCCTTCCCCGCCCTCGCCGCGAGCAGCCAGTCTGCCGCGATCCGCAAGGCCGCCGAAGCCGGCAAGGACGCCTCGATCAAGCGTATCCGCGACTGGATCGCCCTCCCCTCGATCGCCGCCGAAAATCTGAACATGGCCGAGGGCGCGGCCTACATGGCCGAACTCGCGCGCGACGCGGGGTTCAGCAATGTCGAGATCGTCCCCACCGACGGTCATCCCGGCGTCTTCGGCACGATCGACGTCGGCGCGCCGCGCACGCTCGGCATCTATTTCATGTATGACGTCAAACAATTCGACCCCGCCGAATGGTCGTCCCCGCCGCTCGAGGGTAAGATGGTCGACCGCCCGGGGTTCGGGCAGGCGATCATGGGCCGCGGCGCGGTGAACCAGAAGGGGCCCGAGGCCGCCTTCCTCGCCGCGCTCCACGCGATCCGCGCCGCGAAGGCAAAGCTGCCGGTGAACATCGTCCTCGTCTGCGAAGGCGAGGAGGAAATCGGCTCGCCGCATTTCCGACAGATCGCGACCAAACCCAACATCCTTGCCGCGCTCCGGAAATGCGAGGGCATCTTCATCCCCTTCGCTTCGCAGGGCAAGACCGGCAATGTCACGGTCAACCTGGGGTCGAAAGGCATCATCGAGCTCGAACTGGTCGCGAGCGGCGAAAAATGGGGCCGCGGGCCGAAAAAGGACGTGCATTCCAGCCTCAAGGCAATGGTCGATTCGCCCGCGTGGCGGCTGGTGCAGGCGCTGCAAACGCTGGTGACCAAAGATGGCAACACCCCGGCGATCGAAGGCTGGTTCGAAAATGTCCGCCCATTGACCGAGCGCGAAAAGACGCTGATCCGTGAAGCCGCAAAAGCAGGCGACGAAGCTGCGCAAAAACAGGCGCTCGGCATCACGCACTGGATCGACAACCTGTCCTATGACGACGCGCTGATACGCCTCGCGCAGGAACCGACGGTCAATATCGAGGGGCTGGTCGCGGGCTATACCGGCCCCGGCGGCAAGACGATCCTGCCCGGCCGCGCGGTCGCCAAGCTCGACCTGCGCCTCGTCCCCAACCAGACGCGCGCCGAGGCCGAAAAGAAACTCCGCGCACACCTCGACAAGCACGGATTTACCGATGTCGAGGTCAATGTCTCGGGCGGCTATGACCCCACCGAGGTCGCCGAGGACAGCCGCTTCGTCCGCAGCGAACTCGCGACCTATAAACGGCTCGGTATCGCCACCAGCCTCAATCCGCGCATGGCGGGCAGCTGGCCCGGCGCGACCTTCACCGCGCCGCCGGTGTCGATCCCCGCGGCGCATTTCGGCATCGGCCACGGGTCGGGCGCGCACGCCCCCGACGAATATTTCCTGATCGATTCGACCAATCCCAAGGTCGCAGGACTGGTCGACGCGACGATGGGCTTTGCCGAATTTCTCTATGTGCTGGCCGCCATAAAATGAGCGATCTCAACGGCGTCGCCCACGTTATTCTGACCGCGGGCGATTTTGCGCGCTCGACCGCCTTTTGGCGCGACGTCATTGGCTATCTCGACCTCAAGATCGTGCTCGACAGCGACGCGATGCTCTATGGCGTCGGCGGGCGCACCGCGATCGGCATCCGCACGCCGAGCGCGGAAAACGCGGGCAAGCGTTTCGACCAGGGCGCGCCGGGGCTGCACCACGCCTGTTTCCGGATGCGCGACCGCGCCGCGGTCGACCGCCTTTACGCCTTTCTGAAGGATCGCAGCGATATCCGCTTCGTCCACGCGCCGCAGGAGGAGCCCTGGGCGCCCGGCTATTATTCGACCCTGTTCGAAGACCCCGACGGCATCCGTATCGAGTTCAACCACGTTCCCGGGACAGGCCTACTCGCCGAAGGCGAGCAGATCGGCGGCTCGAACGCGTTCGATTAAAAGCCATAGACCAAGGTAAAGCGCGTCTGCGTGTCGACGCTTTCGATCCCCGGCGGCGGGCTCGTATCGATCTGCGCCGAATAGGCGATGCGTGCCGACAGCGCGCCGGTCAGCTTGGCGTTGAGCGCGGTCTGCGAGCTGGTCGAGCCGTTGGCTTCGCCGATGATCGTCGAGGCGACCTGCGTCAGCCGCAACGTCGGCGACAACTGCCAGCCGAAATCGATGCCTGCAAGCGCGGTCAGTTCGGTGTCGTTGCCGCCATCGACGAAATCGGTCTGGCGGAACGCGGGACCGCCTTTCAGGCTCAACGTCATCTTCTTGCTGTCGATGACCTTGTAACCGAGCCCGCCCGACAGGTTCCAGCGCGTGTTATATCCCAGAATCCGGTCATGTTCCCAGCGGGTCAGGCCATAGGCAAAGCTGCGGTCGTCGATCCGGAACTGCGGTTCCAGCTCGGCCAGATAGCGTTCGACCGACGTCTTGCCATTGGTGCGCTGATAATCCGCCTGCGCGCGAAACTTGTGCGTCCAGTCGATCCCGCTGCGCGCGAGCGCGATGCCGGCGCTGAGCCCCACCGATTCGGTATTGCCGCTACTCTGCGACGCGCCGATCTGTCCCTCGCCCTTCCAATTCTGCCAGAATTTCGCTGCCGCCAGCTTCGCGCGCGCCGCCGCCGCCGCTTCCTCCTTCAGCCGTTTCCGCTCGGCGCGATAGGCGACGACCCGGGCGTCGATCTCCTCTGCATTTTCAGGGTTCGCGGCCTTTGCCAGCTTTGCCACCGCTTCGACATCGGCGTCCTTGCCGCTCGCGATCGCGGCGACCAGCATGTCGCGGACCGGGTCGGGCGGAACCACCGGCGCGTGCCTGTTCCGATAATCGGCGAGCAACGCGTCGATCTCCCGGGCGCTGTATGGATTGGCGAGCTTGGCGACCTTGACCACCGCTTCGACATCGGCATCCTCACCACTTGCCATCGCCGCGTCGATCATGTCGCGCACGTCATCGGGCAGCATGGGATGCAGCGGCACGATCTCCATCGGATAGGGATTTGCGAGGACCGGGTCGGCGAGCACGGGATTGGGCTGCGGCGGGTTCGCGGGTTCCTGCGACGCATATGCCGGCGGAACAGCCACCCCAAGGACAAGGGGCGCGAGCGGCAGGCAAAGCGCAGCCGGACGAGGGAGAGATGCCATCGAAGACGTCCTTCTTTGGGGGGCCGTATCCGGGGTTCGATTGTGGAGCGAGCCGGGACCCGCCGCTTCCTGTGTCGCCTATAGGCCGAAAGATGCTGGCATTTCCACCCCACTGCCTCCATCTGCAAACCTATGTATATCGCAATCATCGCCATTTTCTGCGCCGGCATTGGCAATTTCGCGATGCACCGCGCCTTCATGGAAAGCGACGACCCGCTGGTCCAGCAGATGGTCAAACCGCTTGCCGACAAGGTCGGGCCGCATATCACCTATATTTTCGAATTTCTTCTGCTCGTCGGCGCGATGGCGATCGCGACGCGCAACTGGTTCACCGCGCTGATGCTCTATGGCCTTTATACCATCTTCAACGCGATGGCATTCAGCTGGATCATGCAGCGGCCGCGCTGAACGGCGGCGAGCGAGTGTGGGTATCTCCTTCGTCGTCATCCCGGCCCTTAGACAAGCTCACACCAGATCCGCCGCCGCGATCGCCGCGAGCGCGCTTTGAAGGCGCGCATCGCCTGCGCCCTCGACCCATGCCCAATTGAGTCTGCGGCGTTCGAGTTCGGCGATCGCAACCTCCATGAACTGCTCGCGCGCGAGTTCGCTGCCGAACAGGCGCGTTCCGTCCTCCTGCCAGGGCAGATCCATCGCGGGGACGAGATAGAGGTCGGCGACATCGTCCCACTGGTCGATTTCGGGCAGGCGGCGGCCGAGCAGCATGATTGCCCACGCCTGCGTCATCAGCGGGTCGGTGTCCGACACAAGCCATTGGGGGCGCTGCGCAAGCGCTGCGCGCGTCGCGCCAAGATGGCCGTCGAAGATCGCGAGCAGGTCGATTTCGTCGAGATCGGTGCCGTTGGCTTCGGCATAGGTGCGGCCATATTCGGGAACGACGAGCCCGCCGAGCTGGAGCGCGACGCGCGGTGCGAGCGTCGATTTGCCGGTGCTTTCGGCGCCGTGAAGGCAGATGTGGCGCGTCATAGCGCGAGCCTGCCCGTCGCGGCGGCGCGGCGCCACTGTATCAGGCCGTCGATCGACAGGCCGAGCAGCACGACATAGACCGCGCTGGTCGCGTAGAGTCCACGCGATGCGAAAAGCGGCACGGCGATCAGGTCGACGAGAATCCACAGGAACCAGCTTTCGACGCGGCGCCGCGCGAGGAGCCATTGCGCGGTGATGCTGAGCATCGCGATTGCCCCATCGAGCCACGGCGCGACCGCATCGGTATGGCGGTCCATGGCGAAGCTCCATCCGAACCAGGCAGCGATGGTCGCAATCCCCCAACCGACGCGCGCGCGATGACTCATCCAGCCGACCGGCACGCCGCTATCATCGCGCGCGCGCATCCAAGCGGCCCAGCCATAAAGGTTGAGCGCGAAGAAAAAGCCCTGGAGCAGCATGTCGCTGTACAGCTTCGCCTCAAAGAATACGAAAGCATAGAGTGTCACTGCGACGAGCGCGAAGGGGTAATTCCAAACGCTGCGCAGCGCAACGAGCGCAACGTTGACGAGGACGAAGACCGCTGCCGCCCATTCGATATAGCTCATGTCGCGGCCTCTTGCTCCGGTTCCATGTGCTTCGACCGCGTCCACAGTCCGTCGCGGCTGATCCGCCGCTGCGGAGGGCGGCGGAGCACCGACCAGCCAGCCCGCGCGACCCAGCCGAGCTTCGCACCGAGCGAACTCGACGCGCGATGATCCCAGGCATGGTCGCCGCGGGCGCGGACTTCGCGCGCGATATCGCCATAGATGCCGGCGGCTGCAAGCACTGCCCAGCGGCTGCGCGGGCCGAGCTTGCGTGCCCCCCAGCGCGCCGACGCCTCATATTCTTCGGCCATTTCGGCCAGCCATCTCGCCATCACCGTCAGCCGCGACCGAAAGGCGGGGTGCATATGCTGCCCAGGCGGGATGTCGAGCTCGACCAACCATTCGACGGGCAGGTAACAGCGGTCGGCAGCCGCATCCTCGGCGACGTCGCGCGCGATATTGGCGAGCTGGAATGCGATACCAAGGTCCGAGGCCCGGTCGAGCGTTGTCTCGTCGGCCGGGTCGATCCCCATCACGAGCGCCATCGCGACACCGACCGCCCCGGCGACATGGTAGCTATATCGGAGCAGGTCCTGTTCGCTGCGCGGACGCCAGTCCTTTGCGTCGAGTTCGAACCCCGCGACGATGTCGTCGATCACCCGACGCGGGATCGCTACCTCGGTGAGCAGGAAGCCCAGCGCATCGAACGCCATGTCGCCCGTCGGCTCGCCCGCAAAGGCCCTGTCGGTCTGGGCGCGGATATAGGCGAGGACGGCCGCCGGATCATGGTTCGGCGTCATCACGCCGCCATGGTCCTGCCCGTCGATCAGGTCGTCGGCGGCGCGGCACCACGCATAGAGCAGCCAGACCCGCTCGCGCGTTTCGCGGTCGAAGAGCTGGCTGGCGAGCGCGAAGCTTTTCGATCCGCGCGCGATACTGTCGTGCGCGAAACCGTGGAGGGCATGTCCGTCATAGGCCCCCTCCGGCGTCATTACAGATTTTCGGCCTTCATCGCGAAAATCGTCTTGTGCGGGATATAGGACGCCATTTTTTCCAGCAATTCGTCGAGCCCGGCATCGACGATCATGATCCCCGCATGCGCGGGCCGGATAAAGCCGACGTCGACCATCTTGCGGTTGAAGGCGATCAGCTCGTTATAGAAGCCGGCGGCGTTGAGCAGCCCGACGGGCTTGGCGTGATAGCCGAGTTGCGCCCAACTGATCGCCTCCCAAAATTCGTCCATCGTTCCGACGCCGCCGGGGATAGTGAGGAAGCCGTCGGAGAGGTCAGTGAACATCTTCTTGCGTTCGTGCATGCCGCCGACGACATGCAGTTCGGTGCAGCCGCGGTGCGCAACCTCGGCCCCGACGAGCGCGTCGGGGATGATACCGATGACTTCGCCGCCGGCTTCGAGCGCGCTATCCGCGACCGCGCCCATCAATCCCAATCGGCCGCCGCCGTAGACGACGCCAATACCCCGGGTCGCCAGCGTGCGGCCGACATGGCGCGCGGTTTCGATATAGATCGGATCTTCCGGAGTCGCGGACCCGCAATAGACGGCAAGGCGTTTCATCATTCTTCCAACATCAATCGGGCGGTCGCCTTGGCGCTGCCGACCACCCCGGGGATTCCCGCGCCCGGATGCGTCCCCGCGCCGACGAAGTAAAGATTGGAAATCACATCGTCGCGGTTGTGAGCGCGAAACCATGCGCTTTGCCACAGCACGGGTTCAAGGCTGAACGCGCTGCCGAGATGCGCCGACAGGTCACGGCCGAAATCGGACGGCGTGTAATGGAAGCGCGTGACGAGGTTGGCGCGCAGGCCGGGTGCGACGCGGCGCTCCACTTCATCCAAAATCGCGTCGGCGAATTGCGCGCCGAAAGCGCCGTCCCAATCGGCCTGGGCCTTGCCAAGATGCGCGACGGGGGCGAGCGCGTAGAAGGTCGAATGGCCGGGCGGCGCCATGCCGGGATCGGTGATGCTGGGATGGTGGAGGTAGAGCGAGAAGTCGGCGGGGACGACGCCCCCGTAAATATCGTCGAGCAGCCCCTTGTAGCGTGGGCCGAACAATATGCTGTGATGCGCGATATCGGGATAAGCGCCCCTCACGCCGAAATGAACGACGAAAAGCGAGGGCGACCAGCGTTTGCGGTTCAGGCTTTTCGCGACCTTTGCGCCGCGCGGGTGATCGGCAAGCAGCGCCCGATAGCTGTGCATCAGGTCGGCGTTGGTCGTGACCATGTCTGCAGCGGCGCGCCAGCCGCTTTGCGTCGTCACGCCGCTAGCGCGGTCGCCCGCCGTTTCGATCTTCGCGACCGGATCGCCAAGGCGCAGCGTCCCGCCGAGCCGTTCGAACAGTCGCACCATGCCGGACACCAGCGCGTTGGTGCCGCCGCGCGCGAACCAGACGCCGCCGTCCTTCTCGATCGTGTGGATCAGCGCATAGATCGCGCTCGTCGTCATCGGATTGCCGCCTACCAGCAGCGTGTGGAACGACAGCGCCTGCCGCAGCCGTTCGTCCTCGACGTAAGACGATACGATCGAATAGACGCTGCGCCACGCCTGATATTTCATCAGCGCGGGCGCGGCGCGGATCATCGAGGCGAAGTCGAGAAAGGCGACTGCGCCGAGCTTCACATAGCCCTGTTCGTACACGCCCTTCGAATATTCGAGAAAGCGGTCGTAGCCTGCGGCGTCGGCGGGATGGAGCTTTGCGATCTCCGCCCGCAGCGCCGCCTCGTCGTTCGAATAGTCGAAGTTGGTGCCGTCGGGCCAGTTCAGGCGGTAGAAGGGCATCACCGGCATCAGGTCGACGTCGGCGGCCATGTCCTGCCCGCTCAGCGCCCAAAGCTCCTCCAGACACGGCGGATCGGTGATCACGGTCGGTCCGGCGTCGAAGGTGAAGCCGTCTTTTTGCCAATGATAGGCGCGCCCGCCGGGCTTGTCGCGCGCCTCGACGATCGTCGTCGCCACACCCGCCGATTGCAGGCGGACTGCGAGCGCGAGCCCGCCGAATCCGGCGCCGATGACGATTGCGCTGCGCGTCATTTCCAGTCCAGTCTCGAAAGCGCCGCGATCGCACGGCGTACGGATACGGGCGGCTTGCCCGAAAGGATGCGCAGCTTGTCTGCGCCGGTCGACTGCCCGGCATAGAAACGCGCGATCAGCCCGGGCGCAAGGCGGTAGAAACGCTGGAAAATGCGGAACCGCTCTTTCTGATCGGCGGCGCGGAACAACATCGCGCCGAGCATGCGGTAAAAGCGTTGCCGGCGCCACGACGCAGCGGCGCGATCGCGGAGCCGTTCGGCCAGGTCGGAGCCGGCGGCAAGGGCGGGCAGCGCCGCAGCGGTGCGCACCGCATCGGGCAGGGAATAGCCGGTCATCGCGTGAAAGGCGCCCGCACGCGCGCCGATTCGCGCCGTCCGGTCGGACGCGGGCCACAGCCGGTCGAAATCGCCCGCGACCACCACCGCGAGCGCCCCCGTCTCTTCGCGGCCCGTCGCGGTGACGTCCCAGCCCTGTGCCGCGGCATAGGCGGCGATCCGTTCGCGGACGAGCGGCACGTCGAGGTCGGCATCGTCGCTGTAGTAGGTGTCCTCGACGAAGATCGTCTCGGCATCGAGGGGGAGGAGGTAGACGAAGCGATAGCCGTCCAACTGGTCGACGGTCGCGTCCATCACGACCGGATGCGCGATGCCATGCCCGTCCTTGACCGTCAGCGCCTGTCCGACGAATTTCTGCCACCCGCTCGTCAGCGTCGGAAATCGGCCCGCGCCGCGCGCGTCGATGACATGTTTCGCCGACAGTCGCCCGCCGCGCGACAACAGCACATGGTCGGGCGCGACATGTTTTGCCTTGTCGGCGATGACATGCCCCGCCGGCAGCGCCGCCGCGACTGCTTCGGCAAGCGCTTCGCCGGTGATGCTCTTATACCCCATGCGCAAGCCGCGCGTGTGCGAGGGGAAGCGGACATCGTAGCTCGGCCAGTGATGGCGGACGAGTGGCGCGACCAGCCATCGATCGTCTTTCGCGATATCGCTGTCGAAAAAGGACCAGATATGATTGCCGCCGACCGGCCCCGGCTCGATCAGCCGGACGTCGAGGTCGGGCCGTTTCGCCGCGAGGGCGAGCGCCGCGAGTCCGCCGGCGAGCCCGCCGCCGACGATCGCAATGTCGCATTTGTCGTTGCTCTGCCCCACCATGTTTCCGCCTTAGCCATGCGCGCGCGCTGGCGCAAAGCCATTGCAACGTCGCCGCGAGCGGCTAGCCTTGCGCGATGACCGGCTGGGCGATCCTTTTCTCCGCACTCGCGATGACCGTGATCGTCGGCGTGCGCTACCTCGTGACCAGCGGCGCCTTTGCGCTTGCGACGCGGATCCGGCATCCGGGCCTTTATCGCGGGCTCGAACCGCAGATGCGCCGCGAGATCGGATGGAGCCTCGCGAGCGCTGCCATCTATGGCATTCCGGCGGGGGTCGTCGCATGGGGCTGGCAAGCGCATGGCTGGACGCGCATCTACAGCGACTGGGACGCCTTTCCCCTCTGGTACCTGCCGGTCAGCCTGTTCGCTTACCTGCTGGTCCACGACAGCTGGTTCTACTGGACGCATCGCTGGATGCACCGGCCGCGCTGGTTCCGGATCGCGCACAGCGTCCATCACGACAGCCGCCCGCCCACGGCCTGGGCCGCGATGAGTTTCCATCCGGTCGAGGCGATCACCGGCGCTGTCGTCATTCCGGCGCTCGTCTTTCTGGTCCCGATCCATGTCGCAATGCTGGGAACCGTGCTCGCAATCATGACGCTTATGGGCGTCGGCAATCATATGGGGTGGGAGATGTTCCCGCGCGCGCTTGTTCATGGACCAGCAGGGCGCTGGCTGATAACCGCCACGCATCATCAGGCGCATCACGCGTCCTACCGGGGGAATTATGGGCTTTATTTCCGCTTCTGGGACAAAGCATGCGGCACCGATATCGGTTTGGGCCGCTTTGACAGCGATGCTACCGCTGCTCACCGCGGCCGCGAGTGAGCCGACAATCGCGCCGACGGTCGACCTCAGCATCACCGGGCTGCGCAGCGAAAAGGGCCAGATACTCGTCTGTCTGACGACCAACCCAAAGGCTTTTCCCGATTGCAGCAAGGACAAGGCATCGGTGCGCATGGCGGTGAAAGCCGTCGATGCAAGGAATTTTGCTGTTCACGCCCCTACCGCCGGTACCTATGCCATAGCGGTCGTCCATGACGAGAACAGCAACAACAAGATGGATGTCGCGATTTTCCTGCCCAAGGAAGGTTTCGGATTTTCCCGCAATCCCACCGTCACCGTCGGGCCGCCAAGCTTCAAATCGGCGAGCTTTGCCGTCACAGACGACGTACACCAGTCGATCAAGATGAAATATATGCTGTAGCGCGACCGACGCGATGACAGGTTAGGGCGGGAACGGTCATAGCCGTCTTGGTCGGCTTGGGGTCGAATGCGACCTATCGCGCCGCTTGATGATCTCCAACCCCACAACGCGCATCGTCAGGCGAATTTATATCCACGCTAAATCAAAGAGTTGCTATTTAATCGTACGCGATTTAATCGTAACCGCTTGAATATGAACCTTGCTCGCATAATTATGTCGCATCCGATTAACGCGGATACGAACACAAAACTTTCGAAAGGACCCTGAACATGGCTGACAAAATCCTCTTTTCCGGCACCACTCATGTCAAAGGCGGCAAGAACGGCTATGCGCGCAGCACCAACGGCGTGCTCGATATCGCGTTGCCCCAACCGCATCCGGCCGCCGAAAATCTCTTCGCCGCGGCTTGGTCGACCTGCTTCATCGGCGCGCTCGAACTCGCCGCGTCGCAGAAGAAGGTGACGCTGCCCGCCAGCCCCGAAGCCGACACGACGATCGACCTTTTGAACCGGGGTGCCGACGGCTTTGTCCTGCGCGCACGCCTCGACATTTCGGTTCCCGGCGTCGACCGCGACACGGCGCGCGACCTTGTCGACCTCGCGCACAAGATCTGCCCGTATTCGAAAGCGGTCGAAGGCAATATCGACATCGAGCTCAACCTCGCCTGACCCCGGCTCGACCCGGCGCCGCGCCAGCGCCGGGTCGAGCCGCGCCGCTCAGGCCGCGTCGTGGAATATCACCCCCAGGGTGTGGCGCCGCCCGCATCGCACTTCGCTGACCCCGTGCCGCATCGTCACCCGGTAATCGCCGCGGCTGCCGCGCACCGGACGGACATTTACCGCGAACAACAGCAGATCGCCCTTCGCCAGCGGCACGACCGCCGCTCTCGATTGCATGCGCGGCCGCTGCTCGGTCAGCACAAACTCGCCGCCCGTAAAATCCGCACCCGGCGCGGACAGCAACACCGCCGCCTGTATCGGAAAGACTTGGTCGCCATACAGGTCCTGGTGCAGGCAATTATAATCGCCCGGACCATATTGCAGCAGCAGCGGGGTGGGCCGCTGCTGTCCCGCACCATGGCAGCGCGCCAGAAATTCGGCATGGCTCGCCGGAAAGCGCACCGCCATCCCCATCCGCTCGTGCCAGCGGTTCGCGACCGGCGCGAGCCGTGGATAAAGCGTGCCGCGCAGCGCGGCGACGAGCGGCGGCAACGGATAGGCGAAATAACGATATTCGCCGCGTCCGAATCCGTGCCGCGCCATATGAACGTGGCTGCGAAACCCCGCCTCTTCGGCGTAAAGCGCGGCGAGCGCATTGCATTCACCGTCGTCTAGCAGGTGCGGCAGCACCGCCCAGCCCTCGCGGTCGAGCGCCGCCGCGACCGCCTCCCAGTCCAGCGCCGCAAGGCGCATGTGGATCGTCTGTTCCATCGGGGTCATGCGCCGACCGTGCCATCCCGCCTCGCCCGACGCGCCCCGTTTCTTGCGATCAAACCCCCGCACCGTTATGCTTTTCCTCTCCGCGGCGCCCGCGCCTGCCCCGAACGCGGCCCCGCCGCCAATCACGGAAAGTCCCCCATGCCCCGCACTCTCGCCGCCGCCCTCCTGCTCGCCGCCACCGCCGCCGAGCCCGCGGCGGCCCAATCGGACATCGACGCCGCCAACCTCGAACAAACCGTCCGCACCCTTGCATCGGACCAGTTTCAAGGCCGCGCGCCGGGGACGGCGGGTGAGGATCGCACGATCGGCTATCTGATCGGCCGGCTTCAGGCGCTCGGGCTCGAACCCGCGGGCGTCAACGGGGGCTGGACCCAGCCCGTTCCGCTCCTTCACACGCGCGTCGGCAAACCGGCGACGCTCACCTTTGATCGCAACGGCACCAGGGCACCGCTGACCTTCAGCACCGATATCTATCTCTCGACGCTCCAGCCAAAGGACCGCGCGGTGATCGACAAGGCGCCGCTCGTCTTCGTCGGCTATGGCGTCACCGCGCCCGAACGCGGCTGGGACGATTTCAAGGGACAGGATTTGAAGGGCAAGGTCGCGGTATTCCTGATCAACGATCCCGATTTTCTCGCAGCACGCGGCGAGGACGCGTTCGGGAAGTTCGGCGGCCGGACGATGACCTATTATGGCCGCTGGACCTACAAGTTCGAGGAAGCCTCGCGTCGCGGCGCGGTGGGCGCGCTCATCGTCCATGACGCCGACGGGGTCGGCTATGGCTGGAACGTCATCAACAGCCCCGCCGGCGAAAACTACGGCCTCGTCGTCCCGCCCGAACAGGTAACGAGCCTGGCGCTGCAGGGCTGGATTTCAGGCGAAACCGCCACCCGCCTGTTCGCGAACGCCAGACAGGATCTGGCGAAGCTGCGTGTCGCCGCGCGGCGCAGGGATTTCCGGCCCGTCGAACTCGGGACCAGCTTCAGCGCCGCAATTCCGGTGACGCACGACGTCGTGCAAAGCCAGAATGTGCTGGCCAAAATCCCCGGCGCCAAACGCCCAGACGAGGTCGTGATGTACGGCGCGCACTGGGATGCCTATGGTGAAGGCGCGCCCGACGAAAAGGGCCGCGTCTACCGCGCCGGAGCCAACGACGATGCGCTGGGCGTCGCCGGATTGTTCGAGATCGCCCGGCTGTTCAAGGCCGCGCCTGCGCCCGACCGCACGATCGCCTTCGCCTTCTGGACCGCCGAGGAACGGGGGCTATTGGGTTCCGAAGCCTATGCCGCGAACCCGATCTTCCCTGCCGAAAAGACCGTCGCCAACTTCGGCCTCGACATCCTCCAGACCGCCGGGCGCGCGAAGGACGTTGTCCTCGTCGGCAAGGGGCAGGGCAGTCTCGAAGACGACCTCGCCCGCGTTGCAAAGGCGCAGGGCCGCGCGGTCAGCGTCGAAAGCCTCCCCGAACGGGGTCTCTTCTACCGCGCCGACCATTTCAGCCTCGCCAAGCGTGGCGTCCCCGTGCTCCTGATGATGGGCATCGCGGGCGCATCCGATCTCGTCGAGGGCGGCAAGCCCGCCGGACAGGCGTGGGTCGATGCCTATACCGGCAAATGCTATCATCAGGCGTGCGACGCGTGGGACGAAAGCTGGAACTTGGGCGGCGCGGTGCAGGACATCGACCTCTTCTATCAGCTCGGCGACGAACTCGCGCGCTCGGCACGCTGGCCCGAATGGAAAGCGGGCAGCGAGTTCAAGGCAATCCGCGATGCCAGCGCCGCGGCGCGGAAATAGAGGGTGATGGACCAATGGCAAGTTTCGGCCGAGAGCAGACCCTTACGTCTCTCTAACCCGTTCGCATCGAGCGAAGTCGAGATGCCCCTCGGGCTCGGCGTCGCGTCGATGGGTGTCTCGACGTCGCTCGACACGAACGAAAAAGATGAGACGAGGCTAGAACGACCGAAGGCGGTGGCTAGAGATTGTGCGCCCCGGCGAAAGGGGCAGCTCCCACCCCACCGCGGCTAGTCCCTGTCCCGACGCGGATGGCAGAACCTCCGCCAAAATCTCAATATCTCGTTAACCATAACGCAACCCCCGTCATCGTAATTTCACAGAGTCGACCGCTTTTCCCTTGCGGTGGGGCGGCGGCATCGCCACGTTGGCTTTCTAAGGGGGCCGCTCTCCCCGGCCTGGTCCCCGCAAGGAGATGAAGACCATGCCGTCCTTTTCGGAAAGCCTCGAAAAGACATTACATAACGCGCTGAAGGCCGCTTCGGAGCGCCACCACGAATATGCGACGCTCGAGCATCTGCTCTTCGCGCTGATCGACGACGATCATGCCGCCGAAGTGATGCGCGCCTGCGGCGTGGCGACCGACGACCTGCAATCGGCGGTCGTTCACTATCTCGACACCGAACTCGACAGCCTGAAGGTCGAGGGGCATAGCGACCCGTCGCCGACGTCGGGCTTCCAGCGCGTCGTCCAGCGCGCGATCCTGCACGTCCAGTCGTCGGGCAAGGATGAAGTGACGGGCGCTAACGTCCTCGTCGCGCTCTTCTCCGAACGCGAAAGCTACGCCGTCTATTTCCTCCAGCAGCAGGACCTGACGCGGCTCGACGCGGTATCTTACCTCAGCCACGGCGTCGGCAAGGGCGGCAAGCCCTCGCCGCAGGCCGAGCCCGAGGAAAAGGAAGAGACGAAGGACAAGGACAGCAGCGGCAAGAACAAGAAGGAAACCGCGCTCGACCAGTTCACCGTCAACCTCAACGAAAAGGCAAAGACCGGCAAGGTCGACCCGCTGATCGGCCGCAACGCCGAGGTCGATCGCACGATCCAGATCCTCTGCCGCCGCAGCAAGAACAACCCGCTTTATGTGGGCGATCCCGGCGTCGGCAAGACCGCGATTGCCGAGGGCTTGGCGCGCAAGATCATCGAGGGCGACGTGCCCGAGGTGCTGCTGCCCGCGGTCATCTATTCGCTCGACATGGGCGCGCTGCTCGCGGGCACGCGCTATCGCGGCGATTTCGAGGAGCGGCTGAAACAGGTCGTCACCGAGCTGGAAGGCCTTCCGCACGCGATCCTGTTCATCGACGAGATCCACACGGTCATCGGAGCGGGCGCGACCAGCGGCGGTGCGATGGATGCATCAAACCTCCTGAAACCCGCGCTGTCGGGCGGCGTCATCCGCTGCATCGGCTCGACGACCTACAAGGAGTTCCGCAACCATTTCGAAAAGGACCGCGCGCTGCTGCGCCGGTTCCAGAAGATCGACGTGGTCGAACCGACGCTGGAAGATACCAAGAAGATCCTAGCCGGGCTGCGCAGCGCGTTCGAGAGCCACCACCAGGTGCGCTACACCCCCGACGCGATCAACGCCGCGGTCGAACTGTCGGCGCGCTATATCAACGACCGCAAATTGCCCGACAAGGCGATCGACGTGATCGACGAGGTCGGGGCGATGCAGATGCTCGTCGCCCCGTCGAAGCGCAAGAAGACGATCACCGCGAAGGAAATCGAGGCAGTGATCGCGACAATGGCGCGCATCCCGCCCAAGTCGGTGTCGACCGACGACAAGGCGACGCTTGCCAGCCTCGAAACCGACCTCAAGCGCGTTGTCTTCGGCCAGAACACCGCGATCGAAGTGCTGTCGTCGGCGATCAAGCTGTCGCGCGCGGGTCTCCGCGATCCCGAAAAGCCGATCGGCAATTATCTGTTCAGCGGCCCCACCGGCGTCGGCAAGACCGAGGTCGCCAAACAGCTCGCGTCGATCATGGGCATCCCCCTCCAGCGCTTCGATATGAGCGAATATATGGAACGGCACAGCGTGTCGCGCCTGATCGGCGCACCGCCGGGCTATGTCGGTTACGATCAGGGCGGGCTGCTCACCGATGCGATCGACCAGAACCCGCATTGCGTGCTGCTGCTCGACGAGATCGAAAAGGCGCATCCCGACCTGTTCAACATCCTGCTTCAGGTGATGGACAATGGCCGCCTGACCGACCACCACGGCAAGACGGTCGATTTCCGCAACGTCATCCTGATCATGACGACCAATGCGGGCGCCAGCGACATGGCGCGCGAGTCGATCGGTTTCGGCCAGTCGACGCGCGAGGATGTGCAGGAAGAGGCGGTGAAGCGCATGTTCACCCCCGAATTCCGCAACCGCCTCGATGCGATCGTGCCCTTCGGCTATCTGCCGCCCGAGGTCGTCGCGCGCGTCGTCGACAAGTTCATCCTCGAGCTTGAGCTGCAGCTGGCCGACCGCAACGTCCACATCCAGCTCGACGATGCGGCGCGCGAATGGCTGACCGGCAAGGGCTATGACAAGCTCTATGGCGCGCGTCCGATGGGCCGCCTGATCCAGGAAAAGATCAAGCAGCCGCTCGCCGAAGAACTTTTGTTCGGCAAGCTGGTCCATGGCGGCGAGGTCAAGGTGAAGATGAAGACCGGCGAGGATGCCCATGTCGGCAATCCGCTCGCCTTCGAAATCACCCCCGCCGCGCCGAAGGCCGGCAAGGGCAAGCCAAAAGCCGACAAGGCGAAGAAGACTGCGGAATAAGGGCGAAGGGCGGCCATCGTGCCGCCCCTCGCTTTTTGAGGTCTCAGCGACTATATCACTTCCATGTACGACTATGTCTCCGTAACCACCGCCGACCGTGGCGCACCCACCCCGGTGCGCGATGGCACGATCAAGCTGCACGACGAGGCGGGCTTTGCCGGCATGCGCAAGGCCGGGCGGCTGTCGGCCGAAATCCTCGACGCGCTCGTCCCCTTCGTTCAGCCGGGCGTGACCACTGCAGCTATCGACGACCTGGTCCGCACGATGATGCTTGACGGCGGCGGCATTCCCGCGACGCTTGGCTACCGCGGGTTCACGCACAGCTGCTGCACCAGCATCAACCATGTCGTTTGTCACGGGATCCCCGACGGCAAGCCGCTGCGCGACGGCGACATCGTCAACATCGACGTAACCAGCATCGTCGACGGCTGGCACGGCGACACCAGCCGCATGTATCTGGTCGGCGACGTGCCGATCAAGGCGAAGCGCCTCGTCGAGGTCACGTACGAATGCCTGATGCTCGGCATCGAGCAGGCGAAGCCCGGCAACCGCATGGGCGACGTCGCGCACGCGATCCAGACGCACGCCGAACGCCATCGCTATTCGGTCGTCCGCGATTTCTGCGGTCATGGCCTCGGCCAGATGTTCCACGACGCGCCCGAAGTCGTCCACGCGGGGCGTCCCGGCACAGGCCCCGAACTTAAACCCGGCATGTTCTTCACGATCGAGCCGATGATCAACACGGGCAAATATGCGGTCAAGATGCTCGCCGACGGCTGGACCGCGGTGACCCGCGACCGGTCGCTCTCGGCACAGTTCGAGCACAGCATCGGCATCACCGAGACGGGCTGCGAGATTTTCACTGCAAGTCCCAAGGGCCTCAACGCGCCGCCCTGGCAGTAAGCGACGCCTGTTAATTCCCTCATCCCGGACTTGATCCGGGATCCATAGCGTCGGACGCCGCGCTGGCTTTTATAGACCCCGGATCAAGCCAGGGGTGGCGAAGGATATGCCCCCTCGCCTCACCCCCCATTTTCCCGCTTGCACCCTCGCGCCTTCGCGCGCAGACTTGACGTTAACGTCAAGATAGGCGTCGAACGGGAGAGCATGGGATGGCGAAACGGGTCTTTACGGCCGCGCTGCTGGGCTGCGCGGCTTTGGCATTGGCGGCGTGCAACGCGTCGAAGAATGACAGCATCTCGGGCGGCGGATCACTCGACGAGACCGAGAAGGCGAGCGAGACCCTGCTCAAGACCGGCGGCAATGGCGATGATTGGGGCGGCATCGGCTACAGCTACGACGAACAGCGTTTCAGCCCGCTCACCGACATCGACGACAAGAATGTGGGCGAACTCGGTATCGCGTGGACCGCCGACCTTGACGACACGCGCGGGCAGGAAGCAACGCCGGTCGTCGTCGACGGCGTGATGTATGTCACCCACGCTTGGTCGAAGGTCAGCGCATGGGACGCCGCGACGGGCAAGTCGCTATGGAAGTTCGACCCCAAGGTTCCGGGTGAGCGCGCGGTCAGCGCCTGCTGCGACGTCGTCAACCGCGGCGTCGCCGTGTGGGGCAACAAAGTCTTCGTCGGCGCGCTCGACGGTCGCCTGATCGCGCTCGACAAAAAGACCGGCAAGGAGCTCTGGTCGACCCAGACCTTCGACACCTCGAAACCCTACACCATCACCGGCGCGCCGCGCGTCGTGAAGGACATGGTACTGATCGGCAACGGCGGCGCCGAATTCGGCGTGCGAGGCTATGTCACCGCTTATGACGCCGACACGGGCAAGGAACGCTGGCGCTTCTACACCGCGCCCAATCCGACCAAGGCGAAGGACGGCGCCGCGTCGGACGACATTTTCGCGTCGAAGGGCAATGCCACCTGGTCCGACAAAGGCGAGTGGCAGACGTCGGGAGGCGGCGGCACCGTGTGGGACGCGATCGTCTATGACAAGGATCTCGACCAGATCTACCTTGGGGTCGGCAATGGCAACCCGTGGAACCATGGCACGCGCTCGAACGGCGAGGGCGACAACTGGTTCCTCTCGTCGATCGTCGCGCTCGACCCGTCGACCGGCAAATATAAGTGGCACTATCAGGAAACCCCGGCCGAAACCTGGGACTATACCGCGACCCAGCCGATCATCCTCGCCGAGCAGGCGGTGGACGGCCGGCCGATCAAGGTGCTGTACCACGCGCCGAAGAACGGCTTCTTCTTCACCATCGACCGCACCAACGGCAAGCTGATCGATGCCAAGCCGTTCGTCGACGGGATCAACTGGGCCACCGGATACGACCTCGCCACCGGGCGCCCGATCGAAAATCCCGAGGCGCGCTTCTACAAGACCGGCAAGCCGTTTATCGCGATCCCCGGTGCGCTCGGGGCGCATAACTGGCACCCGATGAGCTACAATCCCGCCACGGGCCTCGTTTATATCCCAGCGCAGCAGATCCCGCAGGGCTATCTCGCCGACATGAACGAGCTCGACAAGCGCAAGGTGCTCGGGTTCAACGTCGGCACCTCGCTGACCGGCACCTTGCTCCCCGACGACCAGGCGGCGTTCCGCGCCGCGGTCGCCGCGACGACCGGACGGCTCGTCGCCTTTGACCCGCGCACCGGCAAGGTCGCGTGGGCGGTCGATCATCCCGCGGCATGGAACGGCGGCACGATGACCACCGCGGGCAATCTGGTGTTCCAGGGGACCAGCCTTGGCCGTTTCCGCGCCTATGCTGCCGATACCGGCAAGCAGTTGCTCGACCTCGACATGCAGTCGGGGATCGTCAGCGCGCCGTCGACCTTCCGCGTGAACGGCGTGCAATATGTCGCGTTCCAGACGAGCAAGGGGGGTGCCTTCCCGCTCGTCGCCGGGGTGGCGGGCGGCGCGACGCGCAAGATCCCCAACATCCCGCGCCTCGTCGTGCTCAAGCTCGGCGGCACCTCCAAGCTGCCGGCCCCGCCGGCCACGACGACGCTGGCGTGGAACCCGCCGCCGCAATTCGGGACGCCGCAACAAGTCGCCACGGGCAAGGCGCTGTTCGGGCGCTATTGCATCGTCTGCCACGGCGACAGCGCGATCGGCAACGGCTTCACGCCCGACCTGCGGGTCTCGGGCACGCTCGCGAATGCCGATGCGTGGAAGTCCGTGACGCTCGACGGCGCGCTGAAGGACCGCGGCATGGTGAGCTTTGCCAAGGTGCTATCGCCCGCCGACGCCGAAGCGCTGCGCGCCTATGTCATCGACCGGTCGATCTGGACCAAGGCCAACCTGCCGAACGCATCGGCGCCGATGGGGCGGTGACCTCCAGCCACCCGTCATGGCGAGGAACGTAGCGACGACGCTCGCCATGACGGCCGAGGTGCATCTGCCGCTTTTTTAGGCAACGCATCGCGCCCGTTGCTCACCCCTTGAGCAACCGCGCAACATCCTGTCACAAATCTTACCGAAAGCTTGCGATTCGCCAATTGGCACGGCTCTTGATTGGTGCAAGATGATGGGGCCTCGCAGCGACTCACGGGTGCGAACCGGACAGGCAGGCCTGATCCGGCTCTGACTGCGAGCGATGCGAAATGCCCAAAGGGGGACTGTAAGCGTGAAGAAGATTGAGGCGATCATCAAGCCGTTCAAGCTCGACGAGGTCAAGGAAGCGCTGCACGAAGTCGGTGTCAGCGGGATCACCGTTACCGAGGCCAAGGGGTTCGGACGGCAAAAGGGTCACACCGAACTCTATCGAGGCGCCGAATATGTCGTCGATTTCCTGCCCAAGGTGAAGCTGGAGGTCATCGTCGAGGATGGCATGGCCGAACGCGTCGTCGAAGCGATCGCCGCCGCCGCGCAGACCGGCCGCATCGGCGACGGCAAGATTTTCGTGATCCCGGTCGAAACCGCGCTGCGCATCCGCACCGGCGAACGCAACGAGGACGCGCTCTAAAATACCCGCTCCCCAACCTGTTCCACTAAGCCGGTGCAACCGGTCATCATCGCGAGAAGGAAGTTCAGACCATGGCTACGAAGCCCAAGGATATCATCGCCCGGATTAAGGAAAACGACATCGAGTGGGTCGATCTGCGCTTCACCGATCCAAAGGGCAAGTGGCAGCACCTGACGATGTGCGCTGGGGTAATCGACGAGGACGCGCTCGAGGACGGCCTGATGTTTGACGGTTCGTCGATCGAGGGCTGGAAGGCGATCAACGAGTCGGACATGATCCTGAAACCCGACCTCGACGCCGTCTATGACGATCCCTTCTCCGCCACCCCGATGCTCGTGATGTTCTGCGACATCGTCGAGCCGTCGACCGGTGAAGGCTATGCCCGCGACCCGCGCACTACTGCTAAAAGGGCTGAGGCCTATGTCGCCTCCACCGGAATCGGCGACACCGTCTATGTCGGCCCCGAAGCTGAATTCTTCATGTTCGACGACGTTCGTTTCGAAACCGGCTACAATAAGTCGGGTTTCGAGATCGACGACATCGAACTGCCGACCAATACCGGCCGCAGCTACGAAGGCGGCAACCTTGCGCACCGTCCGCGCGCCAAGGGCGGCTATTTTCCCGTCGCGCCGGTCGACAGCGCGGTGGACATCCGCGCCGAGATGGTTTCGACCATGCTCGAAATGGGCCTGCCCTGCGACAAGCATCACCATGAAGTCGCCGCCGCGCAGCACGAACTCGGCCTGACCTTCGGCACGCTCACCCAGACCGCCGACCGCATGCAGATCTACAAATATGTCGTGCACCAGGTCGCGCACGCCTATGGCAAAACCGCAACCTTCATGCCGAAACCGATCCGCCAAGACAATGGATCGGGCATGCACACCCACATCTCGATCTGGGAAAAGGGCAAGCCGCTCTTTGCCGGCAACGGCTATGCCGGCCTCAGCGACATGTGCCTTTATTTCATCGGCGGCGTGATCAAGCACGCCAAGGCGCTCAATGCCTTCACCAACCCGACGACGAACAGCTACAAACGCCTCGTCCCCGGGTTCGAAGCCCCGGTGCTGCTTGCTTATTCGAGCCGCAACCGCTCGGCCTCGTGCCGCATCCCTTATGGTGCGGGCGCCAAGGCGAAGCGCGTCGAATTCCGATTCCCCGACGCGATGGCGAACCCCTATCTCTGCTATTCGGCGCTACTGATGGCAGGGCTCGACGGCATCCAGAACAAGATCCACCCCGGCGACGCGATGGACAAGAATCTGTACGACCTGCCGCCCGAAGAGCTGGCCGAAGTCCCGACCGTATGCGGCTCGCTTCGTGAAGCGCTCGACAGCCTCGCCGCCGACCACGACTTCCTGCTTAAGGGCGACGTGTTCTCGAAGGACCAGATCGAAGCCTATATCGAGCTGAAATGGGCCGAGGTTTATAACTTCGAACAGACGCCGAGCCCGGTCGAGTTTGACATGTACTACAGCGCCTGATCGCACACGATCAGCGACGCCAAGGGGGGCGTCCGGTTCGGGGGAACCGGGCGCCCCTTTCTATTGGCCCGCGCGATCGCGCTCCCTCCCGCTTACGCTTTGGTAAGCCCGCGCGGCTAAAAGCGGCCGCGTCTACAAGCGGGGGTATGTCCGATGTTCCGAATGATGATCCCGGTCGCGGCGCTGTTGCTTGCCACCGGCTGCGGCAAGATGGTCGAACTGGCGAACCAGACACGCACCGTTGCCTCGCCACGCGAAGAGGTGTTCGCCCGGATGTTCGGCGACGACAGCATGTTCGCGGGCCTGCCGCTCGTCACCAACGGTGGATCGACGCGGCTCTACGAACTCGTCACCAAAAAGGGCGAACCGGGGTTCGAGAAGATGGTGCCGGAGGAACGGCCCGAGGCCTATAACATCAAGATCGCGGTCGCCATGGAAATCCCGCACGAGGCGCATCTGATCTACAGCGTCGACGATGGCGCGCTCAAAACAGGGCTGAAGTTTACGTTCGAGGAAGTGGCCCCGGATCGGACTCGCGTGGCGTTCGCCATCGACGAACTGAGCGGCGACGGCGCGAAGGGCCTGCAGGTCAACAGATCCGCGCTGAGGCGGATCGCGCGCGATGCGCTGAATAAGCTCGACGATTTCGAACAGGTCGACGAAGCGGTCTGACGGAAGTTCCCGATCGTCCCGAACGGCATGGTTGCGCCGGGCGTCCGCAAATGCCACCTTGCCGCGATCAAGGTCGCAAAAGGGGTTCTGGATCATGCGGATACGCGCCTTTTTTCTTGCTCCCCTGCTTCTGACCGGCTGCGGCGGGGGCGATGGCGGAACGCCGCCCGAAGCGAACGCCCCGCCGGCATTCACCTCGCCCCAGACCGCGAGCGTCGCCGAAAACGGCGTTGCGGCCTATCAGGCAACGGCCACCGATCCCAACGGCGACGCGCTGACTTTTGCCATCGACGGCGGTGCCGACGCGGCGCGCTTTTCGATCACCGCCGCAGGCGCGCTGCGCTTCAATGCGTCGCCCGACTATGACCTGCCGGGCGACGCCGACGGCGACAATGTCTATTCGGTGCGGCTGAACGTCAGCGACGGCAGAGCGGCCGTCAGCCAGACGGTCAATGTCACGGTGACCAATTCGAAGGAAGGCATATCGGTCCAGCGCGTCGGCAGCGGGTTCAACCAACCAACCTTCCTGCTCGGCATACCGGGCAGCGGCGACGTCTATGTGCTCGAGAAGGCCGGGAGGGTCTATCGCCTGACCCCCTCGACCGGAGCGAAAACGCTGCTCTTCACGATCGGCGACCTTTCCACCGATGGCGAACGCGGATTGCTCGGCATGGCACTACTGCCCAAGCCGGCGAACGCGGACCGCTTCATGATCTATTGCACCAATGCCGCCGGCGACATCGAAATTCGCGAATATGGCAGCCTCTCCGGATCGCCGCATATATTGGCGAGGCTGACGATTCCACACCCCGGGGCGAACAACCATAATGGCGGCGCGATGGCCTTTGGCCCTGACGGTTTCCTCTATGTCGGGGTGGGCGATGGCGGCGGCGTGGGCGATCCCGGCAACAATGCCCAGAACCCCAATTCGCGGCTCGGCAAGATATTGCGGATCCGGGTGGTCGAGGACCCCTATGCTGGCGCCTCGGTTCCCAACGATGAGGGCTTCCTGGCTCCCGCGCCCGGCAATCCCTATATAGCTGGCGGCGGCGACCGCTACGTCTACGCGCTCGGCCTGCGCAATCCGTTCCGCTTTTCCTTCTCGGGATCGACGCTGGTCATCGGCGACGTCGGCCAAGGCGCCGTCGAGGAAATCGATATGGTGACGACCGCCCAGCCAGGCCTCAATTTCGGCTGGCGCTTCAAGGAAGGCACCCAACCCTATACCGGCGCTGCGCCGGGCGGGCTGACCGATCCGGTCGCGGAATATGGCCACGGCGATGGCCCGCGACAGGGCAATTCGGTTACCGGCGGCTATGTCTATCGCGGCCCGGTAACCTCGCTTCAGGGACAATATGTCTTTGCGGACTTCGTCTCGGACAATATCTGGACGGTTCCCTTTGCCAGCCTTGTCCCCGGCCAGACGCTGGCGTCTTCGCGTTTCGCGCGGCGCAACGAGGATTTCGCGCCCGACGCGGGGACGCTGAACTCGATCGCGTCCTTTGGCGAGGACAGCGCCGGCAATCTGTTCTTGGTCAGCCTTGGCGGCGATATTTTCATGGTGCGGCAAGGAAGCTGATCGCTTCCCCGATCCTGTCCAGGCGGGAGAGGTTGCCGAGGCACACGCGAGACGGCAGAAGGGAGGCGTTCAGAGGAGCTTCCCATGAAATCATTGCCCTTCGCCGCGCTCGTCGTCCTCCAGCTTGCCCTTGCGCCCGCCGCCGCGGCCAAGCTCAGCAAGGCCGAAAGCGCCATGGCGCAGACAGTCGAGGCCGAACGCGAGCGCAGCGTCGCGTTGCTCGAAAAGCTGGTCAACCAGAACAGCGGCTCGCTCAATCTCGAAGGGGTTGAGAAGGTCGGTGCGATGATGCGCGCCGAGCTCGAACCCTTGGGTTTCAGGGTCGAATGGAAGCCGATGCGCGACACCGGCCGCGCCGGCCATCTGATCGCGACGCACGCCGGCAGGCCCGATACAAAGCGCCTGCTCCTCATCGCGCACCTCGACACGGTATTCGAGCTCGACTCGCCGTTCCAGCGTTTCGAGCGCATGGGCGACAAGGCGAAGGGACCGGGCGCCGGCGATGACAAGGGGGGAATGGTCGTCGTCGTCGCGGCGCTGCGTGCAATGTACAAGGCGGGGACGCTCAAGGGCGCGAACATCGAATTCCACATGACCGGCGACGAGGAGGATGCCGGAGACCCTGTCGAAAAAGCGCGCGCCGACCTGATCGCGGCAGGCAAACGCGTCGATGTTGCACTGGGCTTCGAAGGCTTGGTCCGCGATAGCGGCGCCGACATGAGCTCGATCGCGCGGCGTTCGTCGGAAAGCTGGCAGGTCACCGCCACCGGCAAAACGGGGCACAGTTCGGGCATTTTCAGCGCCAATGCCGGCGACGGCGCGATCTACGAACTCGCGCGGATCATCCACCGCTTTCGCACCGAACTGCCCGAACCCAATCTGACCTTCAACGTCGGCCTGATCGCAGGCGGCGAGCAGGTGTCGCTCGACGAGGGCAAGATCCGCGCGAGCGCGAATGGCAAGACCAACATCATCGCCGCCACCGCGATCGCGCGCGGCGATTTACGCACGCTTTCGACCGAACAGGCGGCGCGCGTAAAGGACAAGATGGCGGCGATCGTCGCCGATCATGCGCCCGGCACCGGCGCGACGCTTGCCTTTGACCCCGGCGGCTATCCGGCGATGGCGCCCACCGATGGCAACCGCGCGTTGCTGACCCGTCTCAACGCCGTCAACCGCGACCTCGGACTCGCTGAAATGGCGGCGCTCGATCCGCTGAAGCGCGGCGCCGCCGACATCAGCTTCGTCGCGCCGCACGTTGACAGCCTCGCCGGACTTGGCGCCTATTCGACGGGCGATCACGGCCCCGAGGAAACGGTCGATATCCCCAGCATCACGCGCCAGGCGATGCGCGCCGCCATATTGATGTCACGCCTTGCTGCTGAAAAGCGCTAAACTGCCGCCTTTGGCAGTTGGCCTCGCTTGATTCATCCGCCACAGTGATTAGGTAGCAATCCGAGACGGATTCACCGCCGATGGGAGACAGGACATGAGCACCGAAACGCACCTCAAACAACATTATATCGGCGGCCGCTGGGTCGACTCGAAGGGCGGCAAGCTCCACGACGTCATCAACCCGGCGACCGAGGAAGCGGCCTCGACCGTCGTGCTCGGCACCGCCGCCGACGTCGATGATGCCGTCGCCGCGGCGAAGGAAGCGTTCAAAAGCTTCTCGCAGACGACGCGCGAGGAACGTCTCGAGCTGCTGAACCGCATCGTCGAGGAATATAAGAAGCGTGCGCCCGATCTCGCCAAATCGATGGCATCGGAAATGGGCGCGCCGGTCAGCTTCGCGGGCACCGCGCAGGTCGGCGCCGGCATCGGCGGCTTCCTTGGTACGATTGCCGCGCTCAAGGATTTCAGCTTCACCGAAAAATATGCTGCGGGTATGATTGCTTATGAGCCGATCGGCGTCGTCGGCATGATCACGCCGTGGAACTGGCCGCTGAATCAGATCGCGCTCAAGGTCGCGCCGGCGCTCGCCGCGGGCAACACGATGGTCCTGAAGCCCTCGGAAGAATGCCCCGGCAATGCGGTGATCTTCGCCGAGGTTCTCGAAGCCGCGGGTGTCCCCGCCGGCGTCTTCAACTTGGTGCAGGGTGACGGCCCGACCGTCGGCAACGCGATCAGCGCGCACCCCGGCATCGAGATGGTCAGCTTCACTGGATCGACCCGCGCGGGCATCCTCGTCGCCAAGGCGGCGGCCGACACGGTCAAGCGCGTCCATCAGGAACTGGGCGGCAAGTCGCCGAACATCGTCCTGCCCGATGCAGATTTCGCCGCGGTGCTGCCGCCGACGGTGCAGGGCGTGCTCGTCAATACCGGACAGAGCTGCATCGCGCCGACGCGCATTCTCGTCCAGAAAGAGCGCGAGGCCGAAGCCGTCGGCGTCATCAAGGCGATGTTCGACGGCACCCAGGTCGGCGACCCGATGAGCGAGGGCGGCCACATCGGCCCCGTCGTCAACAAGGCGCAGTTCGACAAGATCCAGGGCCTGATCCAGTCGGCGATCGACGAGGGCGCGACGCTGGAAACCGGCGGCACCGGCCTGCCAAGCAACGTCAACCGCGGCTACTATATCAAGCCGACGGTCTTCTCGGGCGTCACCCCCGACATGCGCATCGCAAAGGAAGAGGTGTTCGGCCCGGTCGCGACGATCATGGCCTATGACACGCTCGACGAAGCGGTCGAGATCGCCAATGACACCGAATATGGCCTGTCGGCCGTCGTCTCGGGCGACCCCGCCAAGGCGGCGGAAGTCGCGCCGAAACTGCGCGCGGGCATGGTCGCGGTCAACGCCTGGGGTCCCGGCCCGGGCGCGGCGTTCGGCGGCTACAAGGCGTCGGGCAACGGCCGCGAGGGCGGCGTGTTCGGCCTCAAGGATTTCATGGAAGTGAAGTCGATCAGCGGCATTCCGGCGTAACAGAAACTACCCCCTCCCCTTCAGGGGAGGGCAGCGAGACTTGCCAGCTTGCTGGCTTAGTCGCAGCGGGTGGGGGCCATCGACCTTGCGCAAGGTTTCGGGCCCCCCACCCCAACCCCTCCCCTGAAGGGGAGGGGCTTTTGATTCCCGCTACCACCCGCTAAACGCCCCCCATGAC
>NZ_LNSA01000031.1 GCF_001468465.1 Sphingopyxis sp. H115 | reverse complement strand
ACACCAGCCCCCGCGCCGCTCCCGACCCCGACCGCAGGCTGGGAAGATCGCGCGGTCGACGCCGGCGCCTGGCGCTACGACGCGAACAGCCGGACGGCGGCCTTCGTCGCGACGGGCAGCGCCAGCCCGCTACTCAGCATGATTTGCAGCGGCGGCGCTATTCGCATGACCTCGGCGCTTGCGGGCAATGTCAGTCTCCGGACGAGCGCTGGAACAGACCAGATTCGCTTCGACGGCGGCAGCGCGAGCCTGCCGACCCGCGACCCGCGGCTCGACCGCATCGCCTTCAGCCGCGGCCGCTTCGCGCTCGAGGCGCCGGGCGGTGGCGCGCTGACGCTGCCTGTGCAGTCGGAGATCGGGCGCGTGATCGAGGATTGCCGGGGATGATTGCAGGGGCGGCTTTGTTGTGGGAAGTCGTCACCGTCAGCCGCCCCTCGTCACCCCGGACTTGATCCGGGGCCCATGACTTCGACGCCGCGCTGGATCCCGGGTCAAGTCCGGGATGACGAGGGGTGGCATATCCTCCCTGTGGCGCAGCCATGGGGAGGACTTTACGTCCGCAATCGGTCGTTACTCGCCGTCCTTCGATATCCTCGGCAAAGAAGGGTCCCGAAACGGTCCGAAAATCCGCTTTCCTACATTATCCCGCCGTGCCAGCCTGACCGCTGGCTCTTTGAACCGTTGGCCTTCCCGTCCGCGAGCATGTCCGATATCGCCCTTAAAGCGACAAAGGAGACAGTTTCGGCGCGCTGATGCCTGTCCTTTGTCGCCTTAAAGCCACAAAAGACACAATTTGAACGCGCGCATGCGGGGCTTTTGTGGCTTTAACCGCCCAGCTGGACCGTGCCGCCCTTGATCCAGCCCCAGCGGCAGGGGCCCTGATACTCGCGGACATTCTGCACCGACTTGCCAACGCCGCACATGTCGGGATCGGTTCCCGGCGCGGCAAAGACGATACCAAACCAGGCATCATTGTCCGCCGCCTCGCATAGCGACACGCGCGCGCCGCCGGCCAGCTTCGCCTTCACCGCGCGCGTTTCACCGGGCGCCCAATAGACGTCGGTGCCACCGCCCTTGACCCGGCTGATGCTCGAGCAGGCGGGCAGGCTCGGTCCCTCGGTCCCGATCATCACCGCGCGCGTTGCAAGCGGCTCGCCCGCGACAGCGGGGGCGTTGTCGGCAGGCGGTGCGGGCTGGCTGCACGCGGCGAGCGAGAGGATCAGAATGGCGGCGAGGGGGGATGCGAGACCTTGGTTCATGCCGCCGAAACTAGCCGCCGCGACGCGCCCGCGCAACGCCCGTCGCCCAAGGGCCGAGATCCGCATTTTCGCTTGGGTTTTGCGGCCTTCGACCCTATATAATCGATATGACAGACACCCCCGAGAACAGCGCGCCCGAAAGCGCCGCCAAACAGCCCAACGCCAATGCCTATGGCGCCGATTCGATCAAGGTGTTGAAGGGCCTCGACGCCGTGCGCAAACGGCCGGGCATGTATATCGGCGACACCGACGACGGATCGGGCCTGCACCACATGGTGTTCGAGGTGTCGGACAATGCGATCGACGAAGCGCTCGCGGGGCATTGCGACCTCGTCCTGATCACGCTCAACAGCGATGGCTCGGTCAGCGTCGAGGACAATGGCCGCGGCATTCCGACGGGCATCCACGCCGAAGAAGGCATTTCGGCTGCCGAGGTCATCATGACCCAGCTCCACGCCGGGGGTAAGTTCGAAAATACCAGCGACGATAACGCCTATAAGGTGTCGGGCGGCCTGCACGGCGTCGGCGTCAGCGTCGTCAACGCCCTCAGCGAATGGCTCGAACTGACGATCTGGCGCGACGGCGAAGAACATTGGATGCGCTTCGAGCATGGCGATTCGGTCGCGCCGCTGAAGGTCAACGGCCCCGCACCGGCGGGCAAGAAGGGCACGCGCGTGACCTTCATGGCCTCGACCGAGACGTTCAAGAATGTCACCGAATTCGATTTCGAAAAGCTCGAGCACCGCTACCGCGAACTCGCGTTCCTCAATTCGGGTGTGCGCATCAAGCTGGTCGACGCACGCCACGCCGAGCATGAAACGCACGACCTCTTCTATGAAGGCGGGATCGCGGCGTTCGTCAAATATCTCGACCGCAACAAAAATGCGCTGTTGCCCGATCCGATCGCGATCAGCAGCGAACGCGATGGCATCGGCATCGACGTCGCCTTGGAGTGGAACGACAGCTATTATGAAAATGTCCTCTGCTTCACGAACAACATCCCGCAGCGCGACGGCGGCACGCACCTCGCGGCGTTCCGCGCCGCGCTGACGCGCACGTTGAACGGCTATGGCGAAAAGTCGGGGATGCTGAAGAAGGAGAAGGTCAGCCTGACCGGCGAGGATATGCGCGAGGGCCTGACCGCGATCGTCTCGGTCAAGCTGCCCGATCCGAAGTTCAGTTCGCAAACCAAGGACAAGCTGGTTTCCTCGGAGGTCCGCCAGCCGCTCGAGAGCCTGATGGCCGACCGGATGAGCGAATGGCTCGAGGAAAATCCCGCGCATGCGAAGGCGGTGATCCAGAAGGTGATCGACGCCGCCGCGGCGCGCGAGGCCGCGAAAAAGGCGCGCGAGCTGACCCGGCGCAAGGGCGCGATGGATATCGCCTCGCTCCCCGGCAAGCTTGCGGACTGCCAGGAACGCGACCCCGCCAAATGCGAACTCTTCCTCGTCGAGGGTGACTCGGCAGGCGGATCGGCCAAACAGGGCCGCGACCGCCATGTGCAGGCGATCCTGCCGCTGAAGGGCAAGATTTTGAATGTCGAGCGCGCACGTTTCGACCGCATCATCTCGTCGAAGGAAGTCGGCACGCTGATCCAGGCGCTCGGCACCGGCATCCGCGACGAGTTCAACCTCGATAAACTACGCTATCACAAGATTGTGATCATGACCGACGCCGACGTCGACGGCGCGCATATCCGCACACTGCTGCTCACCTTCTTCTATCGCCAGATGCCCGAAATCATCGAGGGGGGGCACCTCTACATCGCCCAGCCGCCGCTCTACAAAGTCGCGAAGGGGCGGAGCGAGGTCTATCTGAAGGACGATAGCGCGCTCGAAAATTACCTCGTCGATGGCGGCATCGACGCGCTGATGCTCGAAACCACCGGCGGGGCGCGGTCGGGCGCCGATTTGCGCGGCTTGATCGAGCATGGGCGCCGCCTGCGCGCGCTGATGCGCTATGTCCCGCGTGGCCATAATTATGACCTGGTCGAGGCGCTGGCGCTGAACGGCGCGCTCGATCCGGCGCTCGACAGCGCCGGTCGCACCGCCGCGGCCGCGCGCGCGGCCGAATGGCTCAATGCCGCCGAACGCGCGCTGACCGGCGGCGCCGAGGCGAAATGGACGATCACTGCCGCGGGCGGCGGCTACACGCTCGAAAAGCGCTGGCGCGGGGTCAGCGACCATCATGCGATCGACGCCGCCTTCCTCGCCAGTCAGGAGGCGCGCCGGTTGCACACGCTTGCCGCCGAACAGGCCGAAACCTATGCACACCCCGCGCGGCTGGTGAAGGGCAGCAGCGCCGCGGCGCTCGCCGCCGATGCCGCCGCGCTTGCTGCGGCCGAGGCTGCCGAGGACGATGTCGAAGCGAGCGACAGCGACCTGCCCGCCGCGAGCGTCGGCAAGATCACGCCGATCACCCGCCCGTCCGAGCTGCTCGAAGCCATTTTTGCGCACAGCCGCAAGGGGCTCGCGATCAGCCGCTATAAGGGGCTGGGCGAGATGAATGCCGAGCAGCTTTGGGAAACGACGCTCGATCCCGCCAACCGTTCGCTGCTGCGCGTCGAAGCCGAACAGGCCGACGTCGCGCATGAAATCTTCGAACGGCTGATGGGCGACGAGGTCGAACCGCGGCGCGATTTCATTCAGACGAATGCGCTGTCGGTGGCGAATCTCGACGTCTAAAAGCGCATCCGACCGCAATTTCGGTTCCGTCTAACGCGCGGCGGCTTGCCTCGGCAGGCCGCCGCTGCTTTTGGCCCTCCACCGAAAAGGGGAGGATGTCATGCGGGTCTTTTCAACCCTGTTGATACCGATGATGCTGACGGTTTCGGCCGCGGCGCAGGACTTGGACGTCATCGACGAAGCGGCGATCGAGGTCCCCGACTTCACCGAAATCGACGGCGGAATGGCGAGCTATTATGGTAACGAACTTGCCGGCAACCGCACAGCGAACGGCGAACGTTTCGATCCCGGCCAGCTCACCGCCGCGCACCGCACCCTGCCCTTCGGCAGCATGGTGCGCGTCACCAACATGTCGAACGGCGACAGCGTAATCGTCCGCATCAACGACCGCGGCCCCTTCTCGCGCGGCCGCGTGATCGACGTCAGCCAGGCCGCCGCCCGCGAAATCGGCATGCACCGCAGCGGCACCGCGCGGGTGAAGCTGGCGTTGCTCAGCGACGACTAGGATCTATCGCTTTCCGGCGCATTGCCGCGAAGCTTCCGGTCGAGTATCCGCAACAATTCACCCGCCCGTCCTCCGCCCTGTGGCGGGGCGGGATAGCGGCACAATATCCCGATAAGCTGCGGCGTCCCCCGGGACGCGGCGCGCTCGATAAGACCGCGCCCCACGGTCGGATCGTTACCCATGGCCAGTTCCCCCGCCCGGGCGGCGTGCGCGGCGGCACCGAGAATATGGCGAACCTGCGCCGGACGCGCCAGGGGATGCAGGAAGGCTGCAGCCGGAGCGCACATGGCAGCCCGCGCTGCCTCGCTAGCCGCAGGATCGTGGGTTTCCTGCGCGGCTTTGTGCGCCGCCCAAGCGGTAGCGCGGAGCGCCTTCACGCGCTCACCTCCGCGCGCGAATGTCCACGCCGCTGCGATGGCCTCGCTCGGACGACCGTCTGACGCGTGGCCTCGTTCGAAGATGGCCAGCACCTGCTCCGCGTTACCGACCGCATAGGCCACAACCTCGCGAAGATCGGCCAGATCCAGATCGACTTCGGCAGCCATGGGCTAATCGAACACCGACCAGCCGGCGGCATAAGCGAAATGTTCGAGCGCCACGGCGCCGGCCAGCGAGGTTCCTGCCTCGTTGAGCGCGGGCGACCAGACCGCGATCGAGCCCTGCCCCGGCGCGATGCAGAGGATGCCGCCGCCGACCCCGCTCTTGCCGGGAAGGCCGACGCGGAAGGCGAATTCGCCCGAATTGTCATAATGGCCGCAGAGCATCATGATCGCGTTGATCCGCCGCGCGCGGTGCGGTTCGACGAGTTGCTCGCCGGTGAGCGGATCGCGGCCTTCCATCGCCAGGAACAGCCCGGCGCGTGCAAGCTGGCGGCACGACATCGCGATCGCGCACTGGCGGAAATAGACGCCGACGACCGACTCGACCGGATGCGTCAGATTGCCGAAGGCGTCCATGAAATGCGCAAGGCTGCGATTGCGCGCGCCGGTTTCGGATTCGGAAAAAGCGACGTCGAAATCAATTTCGACGCTGTCGTCGCCTGCACGGGCGCGCATGAAGTCGACGATCTCGTCAATCGTCGCATCGCCGCTGCGCCCGTCGATTAGCCGGTCGGTCGTCGCGATCGCGCCTGCGTTGATCAACGGATTGCGCGGGATGCCCTGTTCGCTTTCGAGCTGGACGATCGAGTTGAACGCCGACCCTGAAGGTTCGCGACCGACGCTGTCCCATAGCGAGCTGCCGACGCGGCGAAGGGCGAGCGCCAATGTGAAGACCTTCGACACCGACTGGATCGAGAAGGGCTCGTCGGCATCGCCCGACGCATGGACGGTGCCGTCGGGCAGCGCGAGTGCGAAGCCGAGCTTGTTAGGGTCTAAGTTGGCGAGCGCCGGAATATAGTCGGCGACGCGCCCTTGGCCGAGTTGCGCGGAGGCGAGCTTCATCGCTTCTTCGATATGGCTTCCGAGGTTGTCGGTCATCGGCTTCGCCTAGCATAATCGCCGCGCAATGCATGTATTTTCATTTTACTAGAAATATTCTATATATTCGAAATTATATCGCCGAATCGGGAGACGAGACATGGCCGATCATCCGCGTTCCAAGGGGCTTTCGAGTGCTGTCTGCTACAAGGACGCAAAAGCGGCGTTCCGCTGGTTGGAGGAGGCCTTCGGGTTCGAACCAACCTTCGTGCTGCTCGATGCCGATGGCAATCTGGCGCACAGCGAGATGGAATATGGAAATTCGTCGATCATGATCGGCAATGAATGGTCCGACGATCATCGAAGCCCCGCAAACCTTGGCGGCAAGAATACGCAGACGGTCCATGTCCAGCTGGGCCAAGGCGAGGACATCGACGCGCATTGCGAGAAGGCGCGCGCAGCGGGGGCGGACATCATCGCCGAACCCGAAACGCAATTCTATGGCGACCGCACCTACCGCGCGAAGGATTCCGAAGGGCATATCTGGACCTTTGGCGTGACGGTTGCGGAAAAGACGTCGGACGAATGGGACGCCGAAGGCGGCTTCACGACCAAGACGCGGCTCGACGATTGAGCGCCGCGGTCGACCGCACGCTCGCCGCGCTCGCCGACCCCGTTCGCCGCCGCGCGGTCGAGCTGCTTGGGCAGCAGCCGCGCAGCGCGGGCGAGCTGGCGGGCGCCCTCGGGCTCGCACCGCCGGCGATGAGCCGCCACCTGCGCGCGCTGAAGGACGGCGGGCTGGTCGAGGATGGGCATCCTCATTTCGACGCGCGCGTGCGCATCTACAGCCTGAAGGACGGCGCAACCGACGGGCTGAAACAATGGCTCGCCGAGACCGAGGCGCTGTGGACGCACCAGCTCGCAGCGTTCAAGCGCCATGTTGAGAACGGCCTCGAGGGTGGGGACCAAGGATGAGCGCGGCGGTGATCGTCGCGTTGCGCGTTGCCGCGACGCCCGAAGCCGCGTTCACCGCCTTCACGCGCGACATCGGCAAGTGGTGGAAAAGCCACCCGCTGTTCCAGCTTACCCGCAAGGGCGACGGCGCGCTGCGCTTCGACCCCTCGGGGCCCGGCGGGCGACTTGTCACGCGCTTCGACAACGGGAAAGAGTGGGAAATTGGCAAGGTACGGCATTGGCTGCCCGGCGAGCGGCTGGCGTTCGGATGGCGGCTACCGAACTTCAAGGCCGAGCAGACGACCGAGGTCGATGTCCGCTTCGAGGCGGTCGGTGCCGAAACGCGCGTGACGGTCGAGCATTGCGGCTGGGATGCCATCCCGCAGCAACATGTCGCGCGGCATGGCTTCGAGCTGATGCTGTTCCAGCGGCGGCTCGGGGAGCATTGGCGGGCGTTGCTCAAGGGGATGCAAGCCGGAATATGAAGAAAGGCAGGTTTGCGGTGGTGAGCTGCTATCTCGTGAACCCCGGCGAAAGCCGGGGCCCAGCGCGGAAACGCAAGGTTGGTGTCGGAATTCTGGGGGCCGGCTTTCGCCGAGGTTCACATCTCTGTTGGCCGCTCCCGGTCGGAATCGGCCGTGGGCGCGGCTGCCCTATGCGTGCGGGCGCGCAAATTTCGGAACGGCGCTAACGTCAAAAGAAAACCCGGCGAATCGCTCCGCCGGGTTTCCCCATTTTCGTTCCTCGTTGGTCCGCTTATTCGCGGCTGCCCAAGAGGTTGAGCAGGAAGGTGAACATGTTGACGAAGTCGAGATAGAGCGTCAGCGCGCCCATGATCACCGACTTGCCGACAAAGTCAGTCCCGCGGACATAGAAATACATGCTCTTGATCTTCTGCGTGTCATAGGCGGTAAGCCCCGCGAAGAGCAGCACGCCGATCACGCTGATCGCAAGGCCGAGCGCGGTCGACTGCACGAACATGTTGATCAGCATCGCGACGAGGATGCCGACGACGCCCATGATCAGGAAGGTGCCGAAACCCGACAGATCCTTCTTGGTCGTGTAGCCATAGAGGCTGAGGCCGAGGAAAGCCGCGGCGGTCGCGAAGAAGGTCGTCGCGATCGAGGTCGCGGTAAAGGCGAGGAAGATCGTCGACATCGACAGACCCATCACCGCGGCATACACCCAGAACAGCGCCTGTGCGGCAGCGGTCGACAGCTTGTTGATGCCGAAGCTCAGCACGAGCACAAAGGCCAGCGGCGCGAGCATCACCACCCACATCAGCGGGCTGCCGATCATCGAGGCGGTGAAGCCCGAGTTGAAAGCCAGCATCGCGACGATGCCGGTCAGTAGCACGCCCGAGCCCATATAATTGTAAACCGACAGCATGTACGACCGCAGACCGGCATCGACGGCCTGGTCCATTGCGTTCGCGCCGGCCCCGAAACCGGAAGCCGCCATATTGGGGTCGTTCCAATTCGCCATTTTTCATCTCCATCACCGGCCAGCCCATACCGGCCGTATCGGCAATATCGGGGGTTTGCCCCCGTGTTTCAAGCGAAACCGGACGCCAGCAACAATCCGGCAACATATTAGGGTCTGACCCTGGCGTCAGCGCGTCCGGAGCCTGACCCCCGCGCCCCGGGGTCGCGCTTCCGCGCATCGCGCCTTATGCTGCCTTGCCATGGCCTCCCACCGCCTGTTCGTCGCGCTGCGTCCGCCGCGCCTGGTTCGCGCCCTGTTGACCGCCGCGATGCACGGTATTGCGCGCGCACGCTGGCAGGACGACGACCAATTGCACCTGACGTTGCGCTTCATCGGCGAGGTCGATCGGCACCGCGCCGAGGATATCGCCGCCGCGCTCGGCGCCCTTTACGCTCCCTGTGTCACGGCCCGGATCGCCGGGGTCGACGTGTTCGACCATCAGGGACGGCCGCATATGGTGTGGGCGAGGGTCGAACCGCACGAGCCGCTCGCGGCGCTGCACCGCAAGGTTGACCAGCTGCTCGCGCGGGTCGGTGTCGGGCCGGAAACGCACAGCTTCACGCCGCATGTCACACTGGCACGGCTGAACCGGGGGGCGGGGCCGGTTGCGCCGTTCCTCGCGCTGAACAGCGACCTGGCCAGCCCGGCCTTCTGCTTCGACCGGGTGATATTGTACGAAAGCGAGCTGGGACATGGCGGATCGCGCTATCATCCCGTGGTGCGTTATCCGTTGGGCGAAAATTCAGCGACGAGCGCCGCGGCGACCGCCGAGACGTCGGCCCATGTCGCGGCGAAGCCGTCTTCCCTGCCATAATAGGGGTCGATGACGCCCTCGCCGCCGCGGTCGGGGATGAGGTCGAGCATCAGCCGGACTTCGGCGGTCGCATCGGTCGGACGGATCGCCAGCGCATCGCGCAGGTTGTTTTCGTCGGCCGCGAGGATCAGGTCGAAGCGATAGAAGTCGGCGGCCGACAATTGCCGCGCGCGCAGCGCCGATATGTCTGTGCCGCGGCGGTGCGCCTCGGCCTGCGCGCGGTGATCGGGCGGGTGGCCGACGTGCCAGTCGCCCGTGCCGGCCGAATCGAACGTCGCTTCGATCCCTGCTGCGGCGAACGCCGTCCGCGCGGCGCCCTCGGCAAGGGGCGAACGGCAGATGTTGCCGAGGCAGAGGAAGAGGATCGCGGGTTTGGCGGTTTCCCGGTCTTCGCGCATTCGACTAGCCTCCGTCTAAAGTTGAACCGACTTTCAACTTGCGCCAGCGCATGGCTCTGCTAGCCATGAGCGAACAAGAGATAGAGGGTCAGGGAGAGGGTTGCCAGATGGCCGATACCGCCAGCGAGAATATCATGCCCGGTGCACCGGCAGCCGAACCGAAAGCCACGGGGTACAGCTGGTATGTCCTGTCGGTGCTCGTCGTCGTCTATATCCTGAATTTTATCGACCGGCAGATCATCAGCATCCTCGCGGTCGACATCAAGGCCGATCTCAAGCTCTCCGACGGCGACATGGGTTTTTTGGGCGGCGCCGCCTTTGCGGTCTTTTACGCTCTGTTCGGCATTCCGCTTGGTCGGCTCGCCGACAATTGGAACCGCGTCAAGCTGCTGTCGATCGGGCTGACCTTATGGTCGGCGATGACAGCGTTTTCGGGCCTTGCTTATAACCAACTCACCCTGACGCTCGCGCGCATGGGGGTCGGCGTCGGCGAGGCCACCGCGAGCCCGACCGCTTATTCGCTGATTTCCGACTATTTCCCAAAGCGGCAAAAGGCGACCGCGCTCGCCATCTATTCGTCGGGGCTCTACCTTGGCGGCGGCGTGTCGCTGTTCATCGGTGCGCTGATCGTCGAGGCATGGAACAAGGCCTATCCGGCGGGCGGGCCGCTGGGGCTCGTCGGTTGGCAGGCGGCATTCCTCGCCGTCGGCATTCCCGGCCTGCTGCTGGCTTTGTGGGTCGCGAGCCTGCGCGAACCCGTGCGCGGTGCGATGGACGGCGCCCCGACGCACGGATCGCCGACGCCGTTCCGGGAATTCGGCAGGGATCTGTCGATGATCGTGCCGCCGCTGACGCTGTGGGGCGCGTGGAAGCGCGGGCCAGCGGCGCTCGCTATCAATATCGGCGTCGCGGCGGCGCTCGCCGGCTTTGCCTGGTGGATGATCGAGCTAACCGACAAATTGCCACAATGGTCGGCGGTCGCGCTCGGCTATTATGCCGTATTCTCGTGGGCGAGCACGCTGCGCGCGGACGATCCGGCGACCTTTCGGCTGATCTGGGGCACTCCCGCCTTCATCTGCACGACGTTGGGGTACGGCCTCGTCGCGCTCGCCGCTTACGCGCTCGCCTTCTGGTCGGCGCCCTATGCCGAGGTCGTGCTGGGGCTGCCCAAGCAGGAGCTGGCCTTCATTCTCGGGGCCAATGGCGCGGCGAGCGGTTTCATCGGCGTGATCATCGGCGGCCGCATCGCCGACGCGCTGCGCGCCAAAAATCCGGCGGGCCGCATCCTGATGATCATTTTTGGGGTCGTCGCGCCGGTCGTGCCGATCTGGATCGGCTATACGACCCCCGATCCAACGCTTTTCTACACCATGAACTTCCTCGCCGGGCTGTTCGGCGCGGCAGCGCTCGGCGCGGCGGCGGCAACGACGCAGGACCTGGTGCTGCCGCGCATGCGCGGCACCGCGACGGCGGCCTTCTTCCTCGGCACGACGCTCGTCGGCCTGTCGTTCGGCCCCTATATGGTCGGGCAGATTTCGGATCTGGCCGGCACGGTCGTCGACGGCAAGCCGGTCGGCGACCTGCGCACCGGTATATTGTCGCTGATCGGTGTCGCGCCGATCGCGCTCGGCCTGCTGATCTATGCCTATCGCGCGGTGCCCGCGGCCGAAGCGACGATCGCCGAGCGCGCCGCCAGCGCGTGACGAGAGGATCGACGGGACGCGCGCCGGATGGCAACGCCCCGCCTTGCCGGGTTCAGTTGGCGGGCGGGGTGACGATCACACCGCAGGCGATCCGATCGCCGCTGTTGCCGCTGGGATCGGTCCGGTAATCGTCGGGACCGGCATGGATGACGAAGGCGGCGCCGTCGGCATCGATCATCCCGCCCTCGCCGAGCAGGCGCGTACCAACTAGTTGGAAGGAGGCGCGGCCGATCGTGTCGGGTTCGACGACGAGGTTGGGCAGGTCGCCATGATGCGCGCCCATTGGATTGTCGCGGCCATGCTGCGCGCCCGTCGGGTTCCAGTGCGGGCCGGCGCTGGTGAATTTGGGGGCGTCGCAGCGGCCGACGGCATGGACGTGCATGCCATAGGTGCCGGTACCGAAACCGCGCGCGACGACCTCGAGCCGCAGCCCGCTACCGTCCTTGAAAATATCGACGCGGCCGCGATCGGCGCCGCGCGCGTCGGTCAATTCGGCATAGGCGTCGGGGACGGGAAGATTGGTGGCGGGATCCTTGCCGCCCATGCCCGCGCAGCCGGCGAGCGCGAACGCGCCGATCAGGACGAGCGCCCCGGTCTTGGTCTGTTTGCGGCGCGAACCCATCGTCATCATCTTGCTCCCTGTCGATCGAGACGGGAATCAAAACGTCCTTCCGGCGCGTTTCGATCCCTTCGGCGCAACGATGGCGCGTTTCGGCGCAAGTTCCAAGGGGATAAGTCGGCTTTTGGCGCCCGCAAGGTCGCCGCTTGCCCGGTTGCGCAAGTCCGCGCCAAGCGCGTAAGGGCAAGGGTATGACCATCGAACCGGAATTTTTCGAAGCGCGCGACGGCGTGCGGTTGGCGTGGCGCGCGACGGGCGAGGGCGCCCCGATCATCCTGCTCCACGGGCTGTTTTCGAATGCCGAGGTCAACTGGATCAAATTCGGCACCGCGGCGCGCGTTGCCGCCGAAGGCTATTGCGTGATCATGCCCGACCTGCGCGTTCACGGAGCGAGCGACGCGCCGCACGAGGAGGAATTTTATCCGCCCGACGTGCTGGTGCACGACCTTGAGGACCTGGTCGCGCACCTCGGCTTAGGCGGTTTCGACCTCGGCGGCTTTTCGCTCGGCGCACGGACGAGCGCGCGCGCGGTCGTCGCGGGGATGAGGCCGCGCCGGCTGATCCTCGGCGGCATGGGGCTTGCGGGGCTTGCGGGCTGGCAGCGGCGCGGGCGCTTTTTCAAGCGCGTGATCGCCGAATATGAAAGTGCGAAGCGCGGCGACGACACCTGGCTGTCGATCCAGTTCATGAAGACGATGAAGGTCGACCGTATCGCCGCGGGGCATTTGCTCGACAGTTTCACCGACACCACCCCCGAAATGCTCGCGGCGCTGACGATGCCGACGCTCGTCGTTTGCGGCGAGCAGGACCAGGATAATGGCTCGGCCGAAGAGCTGGTCGCGGCGTTGCCCGACGCGCGGCTGGCGACGATCCCGGGCACGCATATGTCGAGCGTGACCGAGGCCGAACTGGGCGAAGCGATCTCGGCTTTCCTGACGGCTTGACCCGGCGCGCGGCGGGCGCCAAGCTGCTGGCATCGCGCCACAGAGCGCTGTCAGAACATCCAGAGGACGCACCCCATGAAAGCCATGATTTCGACGCTGTCGCTTGCCCTGTCGCTCGCGATAGCAGCCCCCGCGCTTGCGCAGGCGGCCCCCGCCAAGCCTGCCGCAGCGCCGACAGCTGCCGATGCCGACGCCTTTATCGCTGCCGCCGAAAAAGATTTGTTCGACTATACGGTCGAGGCGAGCCAGGTGAATTGGGTCAACGCGACCTACATCACCGAAGACACCGATGCGATGGCGGCCCGGATCAATGCTGTGGGGACCGAAAAATCGGTCAAATATGCGCTGGAAGCCGCCAAATATAAGGATGTGCCGGGGCTGAGCGCCGATACCAAGCGCAAGCTTGACATCCTGCGCACCGGCCTGGTCCTTCCCGCGCCGACCAAGCCCGGCGCGGCGACCGAACTCAACCAGATCGCGACCGATCTCCAGTCGCAATATGGCAAGGGCCGCGGCACGCTGAACGGCAAGGAAATTTCGGGTTCGGACATTGAGGCCGAGATGGGCAATCTCGAGAACACGCCCGCCCAGTTCGCCGAAATGTGGACGAGCTGGCACGACAATGTCGGCGCGCCGATGAAGGACGATTATGCTCGCATGGTGGGTATCGCCAACGAAGGGGCGAAGGAGTTGGGCTTTGCCGACACCGGCGCGATGTGGCGGTCGGGCTACGACATGTCGCCCGAGGAATTCGCCAAGACGACCGAGCGTTTGTGGCAGGAAGTGAAGCCGCTCTATCTCGCGCTCCACACCTATGTCCGCTGGAAGCTGAACGAGAAATATGGCGATGCGGTGCAGCCCAAGACGGGCCCGATCCGTGCCGACCTGCTCGGCAATATGTGGGCGCAGGAATGGGGCAATATCTATCCGCTTGTCGCCCCGGCGGGCGCCGGCGATCTAGGCTATGACGTCGGCGACCTCTTGACCGCGCAGGGCAAGAGGCCGATCGACATGGTAAAGGCGGGCGAGAATTTCTATTCGTCGCTGGGCATGGCGCCGCTGCCCGAAACCTTCTGGAAGCGCAGCCAGTTCGTGAAGCCCGCCGACCGCGAGGTCATCTGCCACGCGTCGGCTTGGGATATCGACAACAAGGACGATATCCGCATCAAGATGTGCATCAAGGTGAACTCGGATGATTTCACGACGATCCATCACGAGCTGGGCCATAATTATTACCAGCGTGCCTATAATAAGCAGCCGTTCCTCTATCTGAACGGGGCGAACGACGGCTTCCACGAGGCGATCGGCGATTTCGTCGCGCTGTCGATCACGCCGCAATATCTGGTCGACATCGGCCTGCTCGACAAGGCGAAGGTGCCGAGCGCTGACAAGGATATCGGACTGCTCTTGCGGCAGGCGATGGACAAGGTCGCGTTCCTGCCGTTCGGCCTGCTCGTCGATCGCTGGCGCTGGGGCGTGTTCGACGGCACGATCAAGCCCGCCGATTACAACACGGCGTGGACGCAGCTACGCACCCAATATCAGGGCATCGTTCCGCCGGGCGAGCGGTCGGCGAACGCGTTCGATGCGGGGGCGAAATATCATATCCCGGGGAACACGCCCTATACGCGCTATTTCCTCGCGCGCATCCTGCAGTTCCAATTCTACGAAGCCGCGTGCAAGCAGGCGGGATGGACGGACCCGCTCCACCGCTGCTCCTTCTATGGCAACAAGGAGGTCGGCGCGAAGCTCAATGCGATGCTCGAAATGGGGGCGTCGAAGCCATGGCCCGACGCGCTCGAAGCCTTCACCGGCAATCGCGATATGTCGGGCAAGGCGATGGCCGACTATTTCGCGCCGCTGAAAGCGTGGCTCGACGAACAGAATAAGGGCAAGCCGTCGGGCTGGTAAAAGCGGCAGGGCGACAATAGAGAGGGCCGGGGGGCGACCTTTGGCCCCCATTGTCCGGGACTGCGGGCAAGGGGGCTGGACAAGCCCGTGCGGGTCTGGTGAAGGCCGGGCATGGCCGATGTTAAACTGCATCCCGACTGGCTCGCGGCAATCGGCGGCGAGTTCGAGCAGCCCTATATGGCGGCGCTCAAGCAGTTCCTCGCGGACGAACGCGCGAAGGGGAAGGCGATCTTCCCGCGGCCGCGCGACTGGTTCGCCGCACTCGACGCGACGCCGCCGCAGCAGGTGCGCGTCGTGATATTGGGGCAGGACCCCTATCATGGGCCGGGGCAGGCACATGGGCTGTGCTTTTCAGTGCAGCCGGGGGTACGGACGCCGCCGAGCCTCGTCAATATTTATAAGGAAATGCGCAGTGACCTCGGCATTCCGCCCGCGCCGCACGGCAATCTGCAGCATTGGGCGGAGCAGGGCGTGCTGCTGCTCAACAATTGCCTGACGGTCGAGAGCGGCATGGCGGCGTCGCACCAGGGCAAGGGGTGGGAAAAATTCACCGATGCGGTGGTCGCGACGGTCGCGACCGACCCGGCGCCCAAGGTGTTCATCCTGTGGGGCAGCCATGCGCAAAAAAAGGCGGCGAATGTCGCGGGGCTGGGGACCGGAAGCCCGCACCTGGTCCTGCGCGCGCCGCACCCGTCGCCGCTATCGGCGCATAACGGCTTTTTCGGCTCGCGTCCGTTCAGCCAGGCGAACGAATTTCTGGAGGCGCAGGGGCGCGGGGGCATCGACTGGCGATTGCCCGAAACGCCCGGGATCGCTGCGGCGTGAGCATCTTGGCCGATCCGGTGACGCTGGCGGCGCTGATCGCCGCGGTGATCCTGCTCGGTATGGCGAAGGGCGGACTCGCCGGGGTCGGCGCGCTCGCGACCCCGGTCGCCGCGTTGGTGCTGCCGCCCGCGACCGCGGCGGCGCTGCTGCTGCCGATTCTAATCGTTCAGGACGTGATCAGCGTCTGGTCGTTCCGCAAGACGTGGGATGGGTGGATCATCGGCTGGATGCTTCCGGGTGCTGCGGTCGGCATCTTTGCGGGTTGGTTCTATGCCGACCGCGTGAACGAGGCGCAGTTGATGGCGGCGCTCGGCGCGATCACGCTGGCCTTTGGTCTCTATCGCCTGTGGATCGAACGCGGCGGTCGCGTCGCCCAGGCATCGACCTCGCCGGGCTGGGTCGGCACGATCTTCGGCGGGTTCATGGGTCTGACGAGCCAGATCGCCCATGCTGGCGGGCCGCCATTCCAGATGTGGGTGACGCCGCGCAAGTTGCCACACCTGACTTTCATCGGCACCAGCGCGATCCTGTTCGCGATCGTCAACTGGATGAAGGTGCCTGCCTATCTGGCGCTCGGGGCCTTTCCGCACGAGGTGGTGGTGGCGGCCTTGTTGCTGATGCCGCTGGCGATCGGATCGACGCTGCTGACGGTGCGCTGGCTGAGGCGCATCGACGGCGCGCGTTTCTATGTTATCATCTATCTGCTGATGGTCGCGCTCGGCGCGAAGCTGCTGTGGGACGGGCTTGCGGGCTGACGCTGGGGGCGGATCGATGGTACAGGCACGGTGGAACGGCGCGGTAATCGCCAACAGCGACGACACCGTCGTCGTCGAGGGTAATCATTATTTTCCGCGGAATGCGGTCGCCGCAGGCGTGCTGGCGGACAGCGCGACGACAAGCGTCTGCCCGTGGAAGGGCATCGCCCATTATCATCATGTCGTGGTGGATGGCGCGGCGAACCGCGATGCCGCCTGGTATTACCCCGACCCCAAGGAGGCGGCGGAGGCGATCCGCGATCGCATCGCCTTCTGGAAAGGCGTCGCGGTCGGCTGACCGCTTTCTTATGCCCGAACCCATCCAGATATTGGTCGATGCCGACGCCTGTCCGGTGAAGGACGAAATCTATCGTGTCGCCTGGCGGTACGAGGTGGCGGTGAAGGTCGTGAGCAACAGCCGACTGCGCGTGCCCGAGCACCCGCTGATCGAGCGTATCACCGTGTCCGACGGCTTCGATGCCGCCGACGACTGGATCGCCGAGGCCGCGACCGCCCGGTCGATCGTCGTCACTGCCGACATCCTGCTCGCCGACCGCGCCTTGAAGGCGGGGGCGAGCGTGCTCAGCCCGAACGGCAAGTCCTTCACTATGGCGTCGATCGGCCCCGCGATCGCAACGCGCGCGATCATGGCCGATCTGCGTTCGGGAATGGGTGAGAACATGGGCGGGCCGCCGCCCTTTTCGAAAGCCGACCGCTCGCAATTCCTGCAGGCGCTCGACGCGGCGCTGGTCCGGCTGAAGCGCGGATAGAATTTTCTTTTCTTTCTTTTCAGCGGTTTGTGAAGATTATTCGCGCCAGTGACGACGATCACCGCCGCGCGCCCGGTCGCGCGGCATAAGCGGGTCATCGGGGACGCCCCGAGCCAGTTTTGAAACACCCGAACCGATTTGAAAGGAAATGACGATGACCAAGACGAAGATTTTCGCGCCCGTGCTCGCCCTCTCACTTCTCGCGTCGGCGACCCCCGCGATGGCGCAGTCGGCGCAGCCCGCGCAGGGCGGCATGACGATGACCTCGAACCCGCTTCAGATCTTGATCGGCCTGCTTTTGCCTGCCGTGCAGAAGGTGCGCGAAGCCGCGGCGCGCTGACACGCGGCTCGCGCCATTCGCATCGGGGCCGGTTCAACCAAGCCGCCCCCGCGCCGCAGCCCTTCCGCCCTTGCGACCCGGGCGGGAGGGCTGTCGTGATTCGCTCGCTAATTCCCCGCGCGTCGGTGCGCGGCGAAGGCGAGTAGCAGGGCGACCGAGATCACGCCGACGAGCATGCCTGCGGTCGTCGTCACCATCGTGATCGATCCGGCGGGATCGTTCGAGTTCCATGCGCCGCTTTGCGTCCGGTCTATCATCCACCAGGCACCCGCAACGACGATCAGATCGAGCAGCACCAGCCCGAGCAACGCACGCGTCGATTTTTTCATCGAGAATCCTCTCCCTTGTTTTTCTGGCGGCGAGCGTAACAGGATATCGGACGGCGGCCATGGGGAAATCGCCGCCGACTTGACCGCGCGGCGCGACCGCGACATCTTTCTCCCATGTCCCGGCTTTACACGAGCTTCGCCGACTTCTGGCCCTTTTACCTGCGCGAACACAGCAAGGCATCGACGCGCGCGCTCCATTATGTCGGGACTAGCCTTGTCCTGCTCATCGCCGTCGCTACCGTGCTGAGCGGGCGCTGGGGGTGGCTGATCGCGCTGCCGGTCGCGGGCTATTTCTTCGCATGGGTCGCGCATTTCGGGGTGGAAAAGAACCGGCCGGCGACCTTTACCTATCCGCTGTGGAGCCTCGCCGCCGATTTCAAGATGTGGGGGCTGTGGCTGACGGGCGGGCTGGGTCCCGAACTCGACCACGCGGGGGTGTCGCGGAAAAATCGATCAGACTGACCGAAACCGCTGTCTGGCACTTATTGCGAATCATTCTTAAATTCTTCGGGTTCGCAATGCTGGAGACGGGCCATGCCCACCGACCTGATCAAGACTTTCACTTACCTAACGATCCACCTGACGATCGGGTTCAGCGTCGCTTATGTGCTGACCGGATCGATCGCGCTCGCGGGCGGGATCGCGATCATCGAGCCCTGTATCAACGCTGTCGCATTCTTCTTTCATGAAAAGGCGTGGAAGCGCGTCGGTGCGCGGCGTAAGCTGCTCGCTGCTTAGGGCCCGCGATTCCCCGCCCTTTCCGCTTTGCCCCTCGAAGGAGATACGAGCATGACTGTCAATCGCGCATCCGCCCGCTACGAAGGCTTTGGCAAGGAAGGCAAGGGGTCGATCACGACCAAATCAGGCGTGCTGAACGCCCAGCCCTACGGGTTCGGCACGCGCTTCGAAGGGCAGCCGGGGACGAACCCCGAGGAGCTGATCGCGGCGGCTCATGCGGCCTGCTTCACCATGGCGCTGTCGTTCGGGCTCGCGCGCGCGGGTTATAACGGCGACACGCTCGAAACCAGCGCGGCCGTGACGCTCGAGCAACAGGACGGCGGCTTTACGATCACCAAATCGGTGCTGACGCTGACCGGCAAGGTGCCGGGCATAGACGCCGAAGAATTTGCCGCGATCGCCGCCGAGGCGGAGAAGAATTGCCCGGTGTCGAAGCTGTTGAACTGCGAGATCACGCTCGAGCATAGCCTGGAAGGTTAAGCGGCGTAGCGCAGGGGTGGGGGCATCTCGTCTTCCATGAAGGCAAAGGCACCCTGCGGCGGCGGCAGCAGCGGCCAGCGCTGCAGCACGCGGTGGCGGCGATGGCCGACATGGCTTTCGATCAGGGCGAGCTCGCGCGGCGCCCAGTTCCACGCGGCCGGCACCGGGTCGAAGTCGCACGCGCCATAGCCGAGCGTGATATGCGGCCGGAGCCCCGACTTGCGATGCATCGGCTCGATCCCCTGCGCGCCCAGAAGCGCGACGATGCGGTCGTAAAGATGGCGCACGCCGCCGATGCTGCCGACGGTGGTGAGCTCGGCGCCGGAATCGCGGCTCATGATCCGTCCGAACGGAATATGGCTCGCTGCGGGAAGTCCCGATGCAAAGGCCGCCGCGACGCGGCTGCGCAGGAAGGGCTGCGCCTCGGCCGTTTCGGCGATCGTGCAGAGCGTGAGGTGATAATTTTGCGGCTTGAGCCCCGCGAATAGGTCGCCCGACACGGGCGGCAACTGACGCGCGAGCCAGCCGGCGCGATCGGCGGCCACCTGAAACCCCAGAAAATAACGGAACATCGGGTCCATCGTCTATTTCTCCGAATCGGATTAATGTTCCTATTATGTTCTCTCTTCGGGCGAGAGTCGAATCCTATCCGTCGCCGGATAATTGCCGCGGTGCCCGAACGCGTTATCAGCCCTTTTCGGCGGCGCAGTCGCCCTTGCGCCTTTCTTCCTTGCCACCCGCGAGGAACCAGCGCGAATCGTTCGTCATCGCGGGATCGTTGACATAACAGACGTCGGTCGCGCCGGTGGCGGGGTCGACGAATATGGTCCATTGATGCTCGCCGCATTTATGCTGCTGGCACGACCAGGACGCGACCTTGCCGTCGATCATCTCGATCGGCGACGAGGGGCCGGCGGTGGTGGTGATCGCGGTGCGCACGCGCGCGTCGGTGACCGTCGCAGCGATGCCCGCCTTGACGAGCGGATGGTCGCCGAAGGCGACGCCGTCGACCTTGTCGAACGGATATTTGCCGACATAGGCGGCAAGGTCGGGCGCGCTGGCCTTGACCGGCGCGGCGGTTGCCGGAGCCTTCGCCGCCGGGGAGTCGGTCGCCGCCGCCGCCGCCGACACTTTGCTGTCGGGCGCCGGTGCGGCCGGGGCCCTTTCAGAGCTGCAGGCGGACAGCGCCAGCGCGGCACCGCCGATCAGCAGCACGATGGCGAAGGGCGAACGGGAAAGGCGCATGACATACCTCCTGCGGAAATGGGTGTGTGACTATTGGCGCAATGCGGCGCCAGGGCAATCGGTCGGGCGGGTGTCAGGAGGGCGGGCTGTCCGCGATCGCCATCCGCGTGACGTGAATATAGCTCGCTTGCCAGCCGTCGTCGTGGCGCCGGAAGATGTCGGTGAACCGGATCCGCACGCGGAACGGCTTGCCCGCCGAGCGGCCCGAGAGGATCGCCTCGGCGCTGGCAAGGCCGGCGTCCCGCCCGAGCGGCAGGATGACGCGATCGGTCAGCGCAACCGGGTCATAATCGTCGTCGGCCCCGGTCCATCCGGCGATGAAGGCCGCCTTGTCCAAGCGTTGGCCGCTGCCGTCGATGAAGACAAGGTCGTCGGCGACCATGGTTTCGAGCGCGGCGCGATCCTGCGCGATCTGCGCCGCGTCGAAGGCGTCGGCAAAGGCGCGGAGGCCCGCAGTCTCGCGTTCGGGCGTCTGGGCAACGGCGGGTGCCGCCATGCCGAAAACCAGCACTGCCGCTATCGTGTCGCGCATGGCGTCCCTTCCCGTCGTTATCGCCCGATCATTGCGCCGGGCGACAATCCTTCAGCCAGATCACATGCTTATATTCGTCGAAATCCTCGACTGTTCCGGTCAGCTTGATGCCCTTGTCCGGTTTGAGCTGGAGCGAATAGGCGGCCTGCCCGGGCGCCATATAGCAGACGATGTCGGTTTTGAACGGTGCCTGATTGGGCAGGCGGATCGCCTGTTCCCACGGGTCGGGAATTTTGTAGCCGACGCGGAAATCCTTGCCGTCCCTGGTGATATAGGCGACCGAGCCGTCGATCGTGAACTGTTTGCCCTTGTAGCGCGTGAGCACACCTGCGGCGTTGCGTTCGGTATCTTTCGACACCTGCTGCGAGAAGCCGAGCGCGCTGATTTTCAACGGGGCTGCGGCGACGGTGGTCGCGGCCGCGCCCTTCTTGGCCGCGGCGGCGCCGGGCTTGCCGCCCCGCACTTGGTTCAATATGCCGCACATCTCGGTTTTCGCAGCGTCGCTGCCGACCGCCTGGCCCGCGCGCAGCTTCGCCTCCATCACCACGGTACCGATGCCGCCGGTCTGCGTCGCGGTGATCTGGATCGGAAAGGCGCGCGCGCCGCCGGTCATCGGCTGTTCGATCAGCATAGATCCATATTCGGCTTCGTCGGCCATGATGTCATAACCCTTGGCCGCGACGAGCCCGCGCATCTGGCCGATGGCGACTGCGGGCGGCAGGTCGGCGACAGTGACCGCGGCGGTAAAGCGCAGCCCCGTGATGGGGTTGCCTTTCTTCACGAAAGCCTCCTCGCAGGTCGCGGCGTTTGCGGTGCCGGCGGACAAGAGGATAGCCGCCGGCGCGAGCGCGGCGGCAAGTTGGATAGCGATGTTGGTGCGCATAGGGGCTCCTGGACGATTATACGGTCTGCGACCTTATCTTGTCCCGCAGGTCTGCCGCAGCGACGGGCGACCTGCAATGGCTAAGTTGCCAAGATGAGGGCGCTTTGCGCGTCGGAGGGGTTGCACGATCCGTGCTTGACCTCAACTCGACTTGAGCTTTCATAAGTGTCGGACAGTTGATTCGCGAACGGAGCTTTTGTCCATGCTGCACCATCCTGCCACGCCTGCGCCTGATGCCATCGATACCGATGTCGATATGCCCGCTGCCGCCTTGCTGCCGCGCTACCTGGCCCGGATCGGATATCGCGGGCCGGTGGCCCCGACGCTGGAGGTGCTAGCCGCCTTGCAGGCGGCGCATATCGCGGCGATCCCGTTCGAGGCGATCGACGCGCTGACCGGCGTGGGGATCGATATCGGCGCCGATGCAGTCGACGCCAAACTGATCGGGCAGCGGCGGGGCGGCTATTGTTTCGAGCAGAACGGCTTGTTCCTGCGCGTGCTGCGCACGATCGGGTTCGAAGCCGAGGGCCTGCTGGGCCGGGTGCGCTGGATGCTGCCCGACGACGCGCCGCCGACGCCGCGGACGCATATGGTCGTGCGCGTGACGCTCCGCGGGCGGCGCTGGCTCGCCGACGTCGGGTTCGGCGCGGCAGTGCCGCCGCAACCGCTGGCTATGGACAGCGAAGGTGCGCAGCCGACACGGCACGAAAGCTATCGTGTCGTGCGGCAAGGCGCCGAATGGCAGGTCGCGCTGTCGATCGATGGCGAATGGCGGACGCTGTACCGGATCGAGGACGCGCCGCCGCCGGCAATCGATTATGAGCTTGGCAATTGGTATACTGCAGCGCACCCCGACTCGCATTTTCGCCACCAGCTGATCGCCGCGCGCACCACCGCGGAGGCGCGCTATGGCCTACGCGACAACCGGCTGACGACCCGGCTTGCCGACGGTCGCATCGACCGCCGCTACCTGACCGCCGACGAGATCGCGCGCGCCTTGTCGGAGATTTTCCTGTTGCCGGTGCGGCCTCACTGGCGCGCCGCGATCGAGCGCGCGGCGACCGCCGAAATCGTGGGTTAGGCGAACCGTGGCTTGACTCGGCGAGGCCATGGCTTTTCATGCTCCGACAAGAAAAGAGCAGGAGCGGAACGCCATGGCTTACGACGCGGTTGCAACGCAGCGGGTTTTCGAGCGGCTGAAGGTCGCGCCGATGACGCCGTCGATCGGCGCCGAGATTTCGGGAATCGATCTCAGCGAGGAGCAGGATGACGCGACGATCGCCGAAGTCCGCGCCGCGCTGCTCGCCTACAAGGTCGTCTTTTTTCGCGACCAGTTCATAACGCCCGAACAGCATATCGCCTTTGCCCGGCGTTTCGGGCCGCTCGAAATCCATCCCGCGACGCCGAAGGACCAGCCGAACCGCGAAGTGCTGCATATCGCGCACGGCCCCGATTCGCGCGGGCGCGAGAATTTCTGGCATTCGGACGTCACCTGGCGCGCCGAGCCGTCGCTGGGGTCGATCCTGCGCGCGATCGAGGTCCCCGATGTCGGCGGCGACACGCTGTTCGCCGACATGGCGGCGGCGTTCCGTAGCCTCTCGCCCGCGATGCAGGACTGGTGCCGTTCGCTGAGCGCGGTGCATGACATCGCGCGCGTCTTTGCCAAGAGGCTGGGCAAGAGCATGGAGGAATTGCACGAACAATATCCGCCGCAGTTGCATCCGGTCGTCCGCACCCATCCCGAAACGGGCGAGCAGGCGCTCTATGTCAACATCGCCTTTACCAGCCATATCGAAGGCGTGTCGGCAAAGGAGAGCGAATGGCTGCTCGCGCATCTTTATGCCCAAGCGGCGGTCCCCGAAATCCAGTGCCGTTTCCGCTGGCGCGCGGGATCGATCGCCTTTTGGGACAATCGCGCCGCGCAGCATTATGCGGCGTCGGATTATTTCCCGGCGGTGCGGCGGATGGAGCGGGTGACGATCGCCGGCGACCGTCCCTTTTATCGCGACGAGCGCTGAGGGGCCGGTGGCCGACAGGAAAGTCGTTCTGCTGTCGGGGGGCAATCCGCAGATACCCAAAGGCTATGGCGACGCGCCAGTGAAGGCTTACATCGCAGCGATGCCGGGGTGGAAGTCGGACGTGTGGAAGCGGCTCGACCGGCTGATCGAACAGGCGGTTCCGGGCGCCGCGAAGGCGGTCAAATGGAACTCGCCGCTCTATGGGCCGCCGGGGCAGGGTGAGGAGCCGACACGCTGGTTCATGAGCATCCATTGCTTCGAGCGCTACATTAAGGTCGCATTCTTTCGCGGGCAATCGCTGAAGCCCGTGCCGCCGGTCGCCTCGAAAAGCGGCGACACGCGCTATTTCCACATCCATGAGGATGACAAGGTCGACGCGGCGGCGTTTGCCGACTGGGTGAAACAGGCGGCGGCGCTGCCGGCCGAGACGATGTAAGGGACGATATGACGGCGGAACTGATCGATGCGAAGATCGCGGGACTCGGCGACTGGCGCGGTGAGATGCTGGGCAGGCTGCGTGCGCTGATCCACGCAGCCGACCCGGACGTCGAAGAGACGGTGAAATGGCAAAAGCCGTCGAACCCGGCGGGCGTGCCCGTCTGGGATCATGCCGGCATCCTGTGCACGGGCGAGACCTATAAGGACAAGGTCAAGCTGACCTTTGCCAAGGGCGCGGCGCTCGCCGACCCCGCCGGGCTGTTTAATTCGAGCCTCGACGGCAATGTGCGCCGCGCGATCGACCTGTTCGAGGGCGACGCGATCGACGAGGCGGCGTTCAAGGCGCTGGTGCGCGCCGCGGTCGAGGCCAATCTGGAAAAGCCGGCGCGTCCGAAGAAGCGATGAGCGGCGACGAGGCCGGGTCGGCGGCCGCGGCGGCGGCGCTGCTCGACGCGATCGAGGCCGATAATCGCGACCGCGAGGGATGGAAACCGGCGATTTCGCGCGACAGCGCGGCGGCCATCGTCGACGCGCTCGTTTGGCTCTATGGCGCGCGGTCGGGATCGGCGGCGAGCATCTATGCCGCTGATGCGCTGGGCAAAGCGATCGACGCCGTCTGGGGCCCAGCGGTCAAGCCCGGCGATTAATCGCAGCCTGAGCCCTCCTGGCGCGCAGCCCAGCTGATCGCGCCGTCGACCATGCGCAGATGGATGGGGTCGCTCCATGCCTCGGCCTTGTGCCCGAGCGCCGAGTAAAAGATGCGCGCGCGGCCCTCGCAGCGCCACCAGACAAGCGCATGCTCGCCCATCTGCAACTTCGGTTCGAGCCGCACCGTCGTTTCGTCGAGGCGGAGAAGGATATGCGCGTCGGCGGAGGGCGGGGCGTCCCAGCTGTAATATTCATCGGTCCAGCGCCAGGCTGCGGGAAGGTGGCGCGTCGCGGGGTGGCTGGGATCAGCGGCGATTAGGGTACCGGTCTGGAACTGGTCGGCGCCGCCGGGATGGCCGGTGAAGTTGCCGTTGCCGCGCAGCCGCACGAACCAGTCAGGATGACTGCCGTCGCCGGCGCTGTGCAAACCGACAAAGCCGCCGCCGCGTGTCAGAAACGCCCGAAAGGCGGCGCGCTGCTCTTTGGTATAGATGTCGCCGCTGGCGTTGGCAAAGACGATGACGTCGAATTTGGTGAGGCTTTCGGGGTTGAGCACTGCGGCATTTTCGGTAGCGAAACTGCTCCATCCCCGCGCCTTCGCCAGCGCAGCGATCGCCGGCACCGCCTGGGCGATGCTGTCGTGACGATAGCCGTTGGTCTTGCTGACGATCAGCACTGCCGGCCGGGTGAGCGCCGGTAGCGCGGGGCGCGCGCTGTCGAACGTCGGTGCGGGGCGGCGGGGATCGGGCGTCGCGGCGGGCGCCCCCTGAACGGCCAGCAGCAGCGCGGCGGCGAATTTGGCGGCGGCGATCATTTCACTCTCCCGATATTATCGAGCGAACGCTAGTGACACCGATACACCTTCGCCAGCCGCCGCGCCGGGCCCCTTTTATCGGCAGCGTACGTCGTCGTTGCCGCTGCGTTCGATCGCACGGCCCGCGACCGCGCCGCCGACCGCGCCGAGCACTGTGCCGAGCGTCTTCGAATCGCCCGGTGCGATGACATTGCCCGCGATACCGCCGACGACGCCGCCGACAATCAGTCCCGTCGAACCGTCGTTGCGGCGGCAATAATATTTGCCGTCGCGCCCGCGATAGATGCGGTCATTGTTCGACAAGCGGCGTTCGCGGTAACGGCGGTCACTCCGATAATAATTATCGGCATAATAGCCGCCGTGGCGCGGGTCGGGCCGGTCGTAATCATAGCGGCCATATTGGTCATAATAGCTGCGGTCATAATAGCCGTAGCCGCCATCGTCATAACCGCCGCCATAGCCGCCGGTTGAGGCGCAGGCGCCGACCGTGGCGGTTGCGGCGGCAAGGAGCAGGATCATCAGCTTGTTCATCGACATCACTCCATGGTCGCGTGCCGGGCCGGAGCGCGGGCAGGCTCATTGCCCCTCTGGTCAATAGACCCGCGAGCGGGGGCGAGGTTCCGACCGGTCAGTCGATGATGACGTCCTTCCCTTCGGCCTTCAGCTTCGCGAGTCCGTCCTTCATCGCCTGCAGCACCTCGGGCGCGTGCGGGGGCCAGCTTTCGACCTCGCCGACGATGCGCAAGGGTGCGCGGCTGCGGTAACTGCGGGTCGGGTTGCCGCGGAATTTCTGATCGGTGAGGTTGGGGTCGTCGAACCAGTCGCCGGTCGGTTCGACGATATAGATGCGCTCGCGCCCGTCCCCGGCGGCCAGTTCGCAGCCCCAGATCGCCGATTCGAGCGCGGCGGAGAAATAGATCCACGAGAGCGGCTTGTCGGCCGAATAATTGCTGTTCCGGCCTGCGGCGAGGAGGTCGCCGACGCCAAGGTCGGCGCGCGTGCCGTGGTAGAAGGTTGCGCCGGCATCGGGGCCGGTCGGGCCGGCGGCGGGGGGCGTATCGACCATCAATATTCGTTGCGCTCGGTGCGCAGCATCGCCTTGCCGTCCTTCCAGTTCACCTCGGCGGCGGGCTCGTCGGCCTTGCCGGGAGCAAAGAGTTCATAGACGATGGTGCCGTCCTCCTGCGTGCTCTCGATGACCCGCGCCGGAGTGAAGGCGTCGGTGGCGGTGCCCGCCGCGACGCGCACCGGGGCCGGGGCATCGGCCCAGGCAATGTCGCGCTGCATCTCGACGACGCGCCAGGCGCCAGCCTCTTCGATCAGGTCGAGTTCAACTTCGCTGCCGTCAGGACGCGTCCCCTCGACATCGTAGAAGATATTGCCGCCGCGTTCCTTGCGCTCGGCCTCGGCGATCGTCATGCCGGGGATACGCGTGCGTACGGCATCCTGCACGCCCGGCGGCAGGTCGGCGGCGGCGACGGAGCTGATCTGGGCCGCCGGACCGTCCTCGCGCACCGATTTTTCGGACTCAGCGGGGGCCTCGGCCTTGCCGCACCCGGACAGCGCCAGCGTTGCGGCGGTTATCGGCCAGACCCATTTCTGCATCGTCACGCTCCCGTTCCGGTCAACGCCGCCAGCCTATCGGGGGCACGGCGATGTGTCGAGGCGGATGCGGCGGAGAGGTTGGCGGCGCGCGGCCACGGGTGATAGAGCGTCGTCAGGGAGAAGTTCATGCAGGCGATCGCGGCGGTTTTGGCGATGGTGCTGGTGACGGCGAGTCCGGCGACGCGCGTCGCCGACCTAGGCTGGCTCACCGGCGACTGGGTAAGCGAGGCCGACGGGCGCTGGACCGAGGAAAGCTGGACGGCCCCGCGCGGCGGCGTGATGTTGGGGCACAGCCGCTCGGGGCGCGGTGAGGAATTGCGCGAATATGAGTTCATCCGCATCGTGGCGGGCGAGGATGGCACGATTTCCTATATCGCGATGCCGCAAGGCGGCGCGCCGGTGGCGTTCCGGCTGGTGCGGCAGGCCAATGCGCAGGGAGGAACGCGCGCGACCTTCGAAAATCCGACGCATGATTATCCGCAGCGCATCGCCTATGTTCGCGACGGCGACACACTGACCGCGACGATCTCGGCGATCGACGGGTCGAAGCCGCGCCGTTGGACCTATTTGCGGCGCTGAGCGGGGACAGGGCATCATGGCGGACAAGACGGCGCGGCTTTTCGCGATCATCGACACGCTGCGCCGCCACCGCCGGCCGGTGACCGCCGACGCGCTTGCGGAGGAACAGGGCGTGTCGGTACGCACGCTCTATCGCGACATCCAGACGCTGATCGCCTTGGGCGCGCCGGTCGAGGGCGAGGCAGGGGTCGGCTATGTGCTGCGCCCCGGCTTCTTCCTGCCACCGCTGATGTTCACGCCTGAGGAACTGGAGGCGTTGGTGCTGGGCGCGCGCTGGGTCGAGGGGCGGCAGGACGGGTCGCTGTCGCGCGCGGCCGGGCAGGCGCTTGCCAAGATCGCCGCAGCGAGCCCCGACGAACTCAAGCGGCGGATCGACGAGGCGGGGCTGTGGCCGGTGAACAGCCGCTGGCGCGAAACCGACGCGCCCCTGCTCGCGACGGTGCGCGAGGCGATGCGCGCCGAGAAGGTGCTGCACATCGACTATGCCGACGAGAAGGGTACGGCGACCGAGCGGTCGATCTGGCCCGCTGCGCTCGCTTATTTCGAGGACAAGCAGATCATCGCGGCCTGGTGCCTGCTGCGGCAGGATTTCCGCAGCTTTCGCATCGACCGCATCGCCGCGGCGCGAATCGGCGACGCGGGGTTCGGGCGGCGGCGCGCGGTGCTGATGGCCGACTGGTGGCGGCGGAACGGATGGGACGACGCCTCCTGACATGATGTGTCAGGGGCGAAGGCTACATCGCTTCGGGTGAAGGGCGCCAAGGACGGCGCCAGCAACCGGAGGATTTGCGATGCTCAAGACCCATCATGGTTCGTGCCACTGCGGCGCGGTCAAGTTCGAAGCCGACCTCGATCTCGAAGCGGGGACGGGCAAGTGCAACTGCTCGATCTGCACTAAGAAAAGGAACTGGAGCGCTCAGATCAAGCCCGAGGCGTTTCGCCTTCTGACCGATCCAGCCGCCTATGGCGATTATCAGTTCGGGTCTAACAGCGCGCATCACATCTTCTGCAAGACGTGCGGCGTCTCCCCCTTCGGCCACGGCTATGTCGAGGAGATCGGCGGCGCCTATTATTCGGTGTCGATCGCGTGCCTCGACGACCTGACTCCTGCGGAGATGGCGGCGCTTCCGGTGACGCATATGGACGGAGCGGGGAATAATTGGTGGAACCCGCCGGCGGTGACGTCGCACATGTAGCGGTCAGCTACGACGTGCGAGATACACGCCCGCGATCATCAGCGCGATCCCCGCGACGCGTTTCAGGTCGATCGCCGAGCGCAGCGCGCCGAACAGGCCGAAATGGTCGATCGTCGCCGCGCTGACGAGCTGGCCGACGAGGACGAAAAAGATCGCGTTGCCGACGCCGAATTTGGGCGCGATGAAGGTCACCGCGATCACATAGAAGGCGACGAATAGCCCGCCGAAATAGAAATGGGCGGGGATGTCGGGGGAGAAGCGGACCTGGCCGACCGATCCGGTGAGCAGGGCGCCGGTCGCCGCGATCAGGAAGGCAAGGCCGAAGAGGATCATCGAGGCGGCCATCGGCGCGCCGAGCCGCGCGCCGAGCCCGCCGTTCAGGGCGGCGAGGATCGGGATGCCGACCCCGGTCAGGAACATGATCGTGGCGAAGGCGGGGGCGGCGTTGTTCGCAGTCATGGCTTTTGCGCTTTCGATTGAGAGGCCTGCAACGCGCGATAGTCGAGAACGGGCAGCCCGCCGATCCCCCAATTTTCGAAATCGACCTCGTCGATCGTGACGACGGTGGTCGCCGGATTCTTGGCCAACACGCGCTCGAGCAGGTCGGTGACACCCGCGATCAGCTCGGCCTTTTGCGCGGGCGTCGCGCCCTCGCGCGTGATGCGGATATTGACATAGGGCATCGTCAAGCTCCTTCGGCCGGCCAGCCCGGCATCGCAGGGAAATCGGGGAGCGCTGCGATCCGGCCGGTCCAGTCGCGGATCGCGGGCCATTGCGCGAGATCGATCCCCCCGTCTGGCGCGAGCGCGAGATAGGGACTTGCGGCAAAATCGGCGATGGTCGGCCGCCCGCCGACGAGCCAGTCGCTACCCGTCAGATGCGCCTCGACCACCGGCAGGATGCGCGCGGTGACCGCGGCCGCGCGCTCGGTATCGACCGACCAGCCGAAAAGCCGTTTGGCGCGGAGCAGCGCGGGACCATTGAAAATCTCGTTCGCCGCGTGCGACAGCCAGACCATGATCGCGCCGCGCTCTTCGGGCGTATGCCCGTCCCAGTCGCCGGGCCGGTGCCGCGCGGCGAGATAGGCGAGGATCGCCTGGCTGTCGCGCAGGATGAAATCGCCTTCGATATAGACGGGAATCTGCGCCATTGGATTGAGCGCGAGGAAGGCGTCGGTCCGGCGCGCGGCGGCGTCGGTCGCCTGCTCGTCCCATTCAAGGCCCAGGAAGGCGAGCGCCATCCGGACCTTGTGCGCATTGCCCGACATTTCGGATGCGTGGAGGCGAATCATCTTCAATCTCCCTCGGGGTTGGCGCGCAAGGCAGCCAGCTCGGCGCGCAGTTGGTTGAGTTCGGCCGCCATCGGACTGATCGCGGCGGAAATTTCGGCCTCGGTGAAGCGCGGGGTGATGTGCTGCGAGCAATTCCATTCCCAGCCGATCACGTCGATGAGAAAGGCGCGCTCGGGGGTCGCGCGATAGCCTTCGGGCATCAGCGCGGTAACCGCGGCGGGATCGTCGGCGAGCTCGATGGTCGCCGCATGGCCGACGAGCTTCAGCCGATCCTTGTTCGGATAATCCATCAGAAACAGCGAGACGCGGTCGTTGCCGTTGACGTTGGCGGTGCTGATATATTGCTTGTTGCCGCGAAAGTCGGCGAAACCGATGCGATTGCCCCTAATATGGCGCAGGAACCCCGCGGGGCCGCCGCGATGCTGCATGTAGGGCCAGCCTTCGGCATTGACGCTCGCCATATAGAAGCTGTCGCGCGCCTCGATGAAGGCGATTTCCTTTTGTGTCAGTAAATCGGGGGTCCCGTCGGCGTTCGCGTCCATCTTGAGATAGGCGGCGCGCGAGCCGTGGCGCTCCTGCTCGGCCTTCACCGCATCGTCGAACAGCGTGTGCCGGTAATTCTGGGCCATGGTGCCGGACCTTTCCTTCAGGGAGCGAACGAAAGCCTTGGGAGAGGGGCGCGGCCTTCGTTCGCCCCCGGTGGATAGTATGTTGCACAGAGGGTGATAATGGCGGAACATCGAACAAGTTAATTCCGAAAAATGGAATAATCATGGACCGATTGCTCACGCTCGAAATGTTCGTCGCGGTTGCGAACGAAGGCGGTTTTGCCGCGGCGGCGCGTAAGCTCGGCAGTTCGCCGCCCGCAGTGACGCGCGGGATCGCAGCACTCGAAGCGCGGCTCGGCACCACGCTTTTTCATCGCTCGACGCGCGCGGTCGCGCTGACCGACGCGGGCGCGGCGTTCCTCGACCGGGCGCGGCGTATCCTGGCGGACCTGGCGGGGGCCGAGCGCGAATTGCGCGGCGCGGTGGCCGAGCCGCGCGGGCAATTGCACCTGACCGCGCCCGTCATGTTCGGACGGTTGCACGTCCTGCCCGTGGTTGGCGACCTGATCGCGCAGCATGGCGAGCTGATGGTGCGGATGATGCTGATCGACCGCAATGTCCGCATCGTCGAAGAAGGGATCGACGTCGCGGTACGGATCGGGCCGCTCGCCGCAACAAGCCTGAAGGCGGTGCGAATCGGTTGGGTGCGCCAGATGCTCGTCGCGAGCCCGGCCTATCTGGCGCGGCGCGGCGCGCCGACGTCGGTCGCCGATCTTTCGGAGCATGATCTGATCGCGGCTATGGGGCCGCGCGCGGCGGGCGAATGGCAATTCGCAAGCGGCCGCTGGCGCGTCGAATCGCGCCCCCGGCTGGTGCTCAACACGGTCGACGGCATCCTGGCGGCGGCCGAGGCAGGGCTCGGGATTGCCAACCTACTGAGCTATCAGCTGAGCGCTGCGGTCGATGCCGGTCGCTTGATTTCGTTGCTGCCGGACGACCAGCCGCCTCAGTTGCCGGTCAATCTGCTCTTCGAACCTTCGCGCGCGGCATTGCCGGCGGTGCGCCTGTTCATCGCCGCGATGAAGGGCCGGATGCGGATGGCGGGGCTGGTTTGAGCGGTGTGAGAAAGGCGCTATGGAGTAGGGAGCGGCCCCTCGTGAACCCCGGCGTTCGCCGGGGTTCATATCTCTAGCGGCCGCAACCGCTCGCCAGCCGTCAGAACTGATACGCCAGGCCTGCGCCGAGCAGCCATTGGTCTGCGCTGCCGGCATCCTTTACGATCGGCGAATCGGCGTAACGATCGCCCATGCGGCCATATTGCGCGCCGCCGAGCAGGACGAAGCCCTTGCGAAGGTCGCCCGACAAGGCATAGGCGCCCGCCATGCCGAGCGTATATTTGCCGATCGTCGTCTTCTGGCCCGCACCGCTGTAGACGGGCAGGCCGCTCGCCGCGCTGCCCAGCGGGTCGATGTCGAAATAATAACGGCCGAAACCCTTGCCATAGACGTTGAACGACGCCGAAATGCCGACGAAGGCTCGTTTCGAGAGCGGGGTGCCGTAATCGATCGTCGGCGACGCGGTCCAGCTGCCGTGCCGGCCCGAAATATCCTTGAGCGCGACGATGCGCAGTCCGAGCTGGTCATAAGCGCTGGTGACGACGCCCGTCTTGGTGACGCCGGTAAACACGCCCATTTCGACCGCCATCTTGCGGTCGGGCAACAGGTCGACGCGCGGATCCTTGACGCTGCCGGTGCGGTCGGCGCGCAGGCTGACGATGGGACCGAATTTCCAGTCGATCTTTTGCCCGCGGCGATGGCGGATCAGGTCGACCTGGAAATTGGTCCCGCGGGTCGAAAAGGAAAAGCCCTCGTACCGGCCGCGCAGGTAAAAGGCGGGCAGGATGCGGCGGTCGTCGGAGCCATTGTAATCGGGGGCGCTGAGTATCCCGCCCGCGACCGCGATATAGTTGCGCGACCATTTGCGGCTTTCGTCGTCGTCGTCGTCGCTCCGCGCACCGGGAAGCAGGATATTTTCGTCGATGTCGCTGCTCTGCATATACCCAGCCGAGGGGGCCTCGGGCGCGCCCGGCAGGCCCGAGCCGCCGGCTTCGGGCAGGTCGTAGGGCAAGGCCGCGTCCTCGGCCGCCGCGGGCGCGGCGGAGACGCCGACGACGGTTAGCAGGAAGGCAAAGGGAATCGAACGCTTCGGGAGAGTCATTCGGAAGAGCGGCATCAAATTGGACATAAACATCCTATGGTCTTGCCCCCTCGTGCCGGGGGTGTAGGTGATCGCCCTGATATTGCAAAGGCTTCGTCTTGCCGAACGGCGCTTTTCCTATCATCGTGCCTCTAATGCACCAGCAATCCCATGCCATACCCGGTCCCCGCGCTGTTGGTTCCGTGCCGTTGGAACGATGCTGCCGCGCGCGGGCTGTCGGCCGCCTGAACATGGTCGGCGCGGCGCCGCCGCCGCGAGCGGCGGCATGAGCCGCGTCCCGCGTTTCGCCGGCTATGTGCTGATGGCGCTCGCGGCCGTGCTCGCGGTCCTGATGCGGCGCAGCGCAATCGGCGATATCGGACCGTTTCCGGTTGCCGCGGTCGCGCTTCTGGTCGGGATGATCGGGGTCATGCTCGTCTTCACTGACCTGATGGTTCGCGGGCTTTATGCCCAGGTCGGCGCTGCCAAGGCGCGCGAAGACGAGGGGCGGGACGGGGAGAAGGAGAGCGACGGCTGAACCCTTTTCGTTCGACACCCCATGCGCTTGGCAGTATGACCGTCCGATGACCGATCGTCCGCATACGCCGCTGCTCGACACGGTGGATGTCCCCGCCGACCTCCGCAAGCTGAAGCCCGAAGACCTCCGCCAGTTCGCCGACGAGCTGCGCGCCGAGATGATCTCGGCCGTCGGCACCACCGGCGGACACCTCGGTTCCGGCCTCGGCGTTGTCGAGCTGACGACCGCGCTTCATTATGTGTTCGACACGCCGCGTGACAAGATCGTGTGGGACGTCGGGCACCAATGCTATCCGCACAAGATCATCACCGGACGCCGCGACCGCATCCGGACGCTGCGCACCGGCGGGGGACTGTCGGGTTTCACCAAGCGCAGCGAGAGCGAATATGACCCGTTCGGTGCCGCGCACAGCTCGACCTCGATCAGCGCGGCGCTCGGTTTCGCGGTCGCGAACAAGCTGACCGGCGCGCCCGGGCGCGCGATCGCGGTGATCGGCGACGGGTCGATGTCGGCGGGCATGGCCTATGAGGCGATGAACAATGCGCAGCAGGCGGGCAACCGGCTGATCGTAATTTTGAACGACAACGACATGTCGATCGCGCCGCCGGTGGGCGGCTTGTCCGCCTATCTCGCCAAGCTCGTATCCTCGCGGCCGTTCGTCGAGCTGCGCGAGATCGCGCGGCGTTTCGCGCGAAAGTTGCCGCAGCCGCTGCACAAGGCAGCCAAAAAGACCGACGAGTTCGCGCGCGGCATGGCGATGGGCGGGACGTTGTTCGAGGAACTCGGCTTTTATTATGTTGGGCCGATCGACGGGCATAATCTGGACCATCTGATTCCCGTGCTTGAAAATGTGCGCGACAGCGAACATGGGCCGGTTCTGATCCACGCGGTGACGATGAAGGGCAAGGGCTACGCCCCCGCCGAGGCCGCCGCTGACAAATATCATGGCGTCCAGAAATTCGACGTCATCACCGGCGAACAGGCGAAGGCGCCGCCGGGACCGCCCGCCTATCAGAATGTTTTTGGTGAAACGCTCGCGAAACTCGCCGATACCGATCCGCGCATCGTCGCGATCACCGCGGCGATGCCTTCGGGCACCGGCGTCGACAAATTCGCCAAGGCGCATCCGACACGCAGCTTCGACGTCGGCATCGCCGAACAGCATGCGGTGACCTTTGCGGCGGGTTTGGCGGCGCAGGGAATGCGGCCGTTCGCGGCGATCTATTCGACCTTCCTCCAGCGCGCCTACGACCAGGTCGTGCACGACGTCGCGATCCAGAATCTGCCGGTACGCTTCGCGATCGACCGCGCGGGGCTCGTCGGCGCCGACGGCTCGACGCACGCGGGGTCGTTCGACGTCACCTATCTGGCGACACTGCCCAATATGGTGGTGATGGCCGCGGCCGACGAGGCCGAGCTCGTCCATATGACATACACCGCCGCCGAATATGACGATGGCCCGATCGCCTTTCGTTATCCGCGCGGCAATGGCACCGGCGTGCCGCTGCCCGAGGTTCCGCAGAAGCTCGAGATCGGCAAGGGGCGCGTCGTTCGCCAGGGCAAGACCGTTGCGATCCTGTCGCTCGGTACACGGCTCGCCGAGGCGCTGAAGGCGGCCGACACGCTGGAAGCCCGTGGGCTGTCGACGAGCGTGATCGACCTGCGCTTCGCCAAGCCGCTCGACGAGGAACTGATCCGCAAGACGCTCGCCGCCCATGAAGTATGTGTGACGATCGAGGAGGGCAGCATCGGCGGATTGGGCGCGCATATACTGACGCTCGCGAGCGACGAGGGGCTGATCGACGCCGGACTGAAGCTGCGCACGATGCGCCTGCCCGACGTCTTCCAAGATCAGGACAAGCCCGAGCTGCAATATGACGCCGCGGGGCTCAACGCGCCGCAGATCGTCGATACCGTGCTGAAGGCGCTGCGCCACAACAGCGCGGGCGTCGAGGAAGCGGGCGCGCGGGCTTAGCTCGAACGCCACGCCGGGGCAGGGGGCACGGCATGGACTTCCTGAAACTCATCCAGCAACTCGACGAGCTTCTGTACGAAGTGATGTCGTGGCTGATCTTTTATCCGGTCACCTTGTGGCGCGCGCTGACACGGCCGCTGAAGATGATGGATTATTCGGAGGCCGAGCTCACAGACCCCGCCGAGCGCCAATATACCGATACGCTGTCGCCGCCCTTGTTCCTGATGCTGACGCTTGTGCTCAGCCATGCGCTCGAACTGTCGCTGGTCGGGCAGAGCGACGTGGTGCTCGCGAAGACGGGGCTCGGCGCGCTGGTCGATGACGATTCGACCTTCATCCTGATGCGCGTCGCCTTTTTCAGCATTTTCCCGCTGGTGATGGCGGCGCGGCTGGTGCGCGCGCGCAACGTCAAGCTCGACCGGACGCCGCTGAAGCCGCCTTTTTACAGCCAATGCTATGTCACCGCACCCTTTGCGCTGATGGTCGGCCTGTCGTCGATCCTGATGCGGTTCAAGACGGTCGAGTGGACGCTCGCGGGCTTCGCGCTGCTGCTGTTCGCGCTGCTCTGGTTCGGGACGTTGCAGATATTCTGGTTCGCCCAGCATCTGCGCGTTTCGCGCTGGCGCGCCGCGCTCCACGCCTCGCGCGCGATGGTCGAAGGACTCGTGGTGTTCGTGCTCGTTTCGCTGGCTTTCATCTGAGCCAAACCAAAACGGCCCGGGATCGCCGGGCCGTTTTCGCACAAATATCGGAAGGCTCAGGCGCCCGGGATCGCCGCCGATGCTTCGCGGCCATCGCCTTCGGGAGCGGCGAGGATGTCGCGGACGACGAGGCCCTTGTCGACGACCTGCGTGCCGGGGCTGCCGACTTCGCTGCGGATGCCAGGGTCGGCGCGTTCGCCGTCGGCACTGCTGATGATCGCGGTTTCATTGGCGCTGCGCGGGGCGGGGCCGCCGAACAGCGCGCGCAGCGTCTGTTCCGCGGTCGTTTCGCCGCCAGGGCGGACCGAGCCGGGTGCCGGCGGGGTCAGCGAAAAGTCGGGCGGCACGACGAGCGGAGCCTGACGCGACACCATCATCTCGTCGGGGCGGTCGCGGCTGAACAGGCTGTTCGACCCGCAGGCCGACAGGGTGGTGGCGACGATCGAGGCAGCCAGGATGGCGGTGGTCCGGTTCACTTTAAACATACTCCCAATGCGCCCCGTTTACTTGGCGGACGGCTTGGCGTCCGCGCTCTCGGCCTTTTCGCCCAAGAGCAACGCGCGCGCAACCAGCAAAAGCACGCCGAGCGTGATGCACGCATCGGCGACGTTGAAGATCATGAAGGGGCGGAAATCGCCGATATGCAGGTCGGCGAAGTCGACGACATAGCCGAAGCGCACGCGATCGACGATATTGCCGAGCGCGCCGCCGAGGATCATCGCGAGCGCGATCACGTCGCCCTTCGCCTGTTCGCGCGTCATCCAGAAGGCGACCGCGGCGGCGACGATCCCCGTCACCGCGACGAGCGTCCAGCGCGTCGTGTCGGTGCAACTTGCGAACATCGACAGCGAAATGCCGCAATTCTCCGCCCAGGTCAGGTTGAAGAAGCCGGTGATTTCGATCTGCCCCTTGGGCTCGAGCGATAGCGGGACGGTGACGATCCATTTGGTGATCTGGTCGAGGATAAAGGCAACCGCGGCGAAGATCAGGCCGAAGCGCAGATAGGGGGAACGGGCGCTGCTCATCCCGCGTCCAATACCGTCTCGCAGCGATTGCACAAGGCGCCGTCGGTCTCGACCTCGGGGAGGTGGCGCCAGCAGCGGCCACATTTGTGGTTTTCGGTGCGGGTGACGTCAACGGCGATCGACATTCCGGCCTGCGATAGCGACGGGTCTATCGGACCGGCAGCTTCGATGCTCGCGACGGACACGATCAGAAATTCCGCCCAGTCGAGGCCGCTCAGAACGGCAAAATTATCATCGTCAATCCGGATTCCGACTTCGGCTTCAAGGCTCGACTTGATGATCTTGTCCCGACGAAGCGGCTCGATTTCTTCATTTACGCGAGCACGAACCGCCCTTGCTGCATTGTAGCGATGGCGCAGCTCGTCGCGTCCCTCGATGACGGGGGAAATCGCCCACTCCAGCAAATGCACGCTGCCCGCCTCCGGATAGCGCGTCCCCCACACTTCCTCGCTGGTGAACACCAGCACCGGCGCGGCGTAGCGGACGAGCGCGTGGAACAGCACGTCGAGCACGCTGCGATAGGCGCGGCGCGTATCGGTGCCGAGCGGCGCGGCGGGGCCGAGGTCGCAGTAGAGGACGTCCTTGCGGATGTCGAAATAGAAGGCCGAGAGGTCCTCGTTGCAGAAATCGGCGAGCAGGCGCGTGTAGCCGTTGAAGTCGAAATCATCGACCGCCCGGTGCATCTTGGCGTCAAGGTCGGCGAGCAGGCTGAGCATGTAACGCTCGAGCTCGGGCATCGCCGCGACGTCGCTGATACGCTCCTCTTCCGTAAACCCGTCGAGCGCGCCGAGCAGGTAGCGGAAGGTGTTGCGCAGCTTGCGATATTGGTCGGCGACGCCTTTGAGGATTTCGTCGCCGATGCGGTGGTCTTCGGTGAAGTCGACGCTCAGCGCCCACAGGCGGATGATGTCGGCGCCGTTGGTTTCCATCACCTTGACCGGATCGGTCGTGTTGCCGAGCGACTTCGACTGTTTGAAGCCCTTGCTGTCCATCGTGAAGCCGTGCGTGAGCACCGCCTTGTACGGCGCTTGGCCGCGCGTGCCGCAGCTTTCGAGCAGCGACGACTGGAACCAGCCGCGATGCTGGTCGCTGCCTTCGAGGTAGAGGTCGGCGCTGTGCGTGCCGCCGTCTTGGCGGACGAGCGCGGGCCATTTGCCGCTTTCGAGCACGAAGGCGTGGGTGCAGCCCGAATCGAACCAGACGTCGAGAATGTCGGTGATGCGTTCGTAATCGGCGGCGTTGTACGCGTCGCCCAGATATTCCTGCGCGCGCGCATCGCTCCACGCATCGACGCCGCCTTCCTTCACCGCATTGACGATGCGGTCGTTGACGAGCGGGTCGTTGAGATATTGGCCGGTCTTGCGGTCGACGAACAAGGTAATCGGCACGCCCCAGGCCCTTTGACGGGACAGCACCCAGTCGGGGCGGTCCTTGACCATGCTGCCGATGCGGTTGCGGCCCTTTTCGGGGACGAAGCGGGTGCGGTCGATCGCGTGCATCGCGGCCTGCCGTAGCGTGGGGGCGTCGCAGAGGCCTTCCTCGGCCGGGTTGATCGCGCCGCCTTCGCTTTCCCAGCGCTGCTCGCGCGGCGCCTTGGGCTCGATATGCGTCATCACCTTGTCCATCGGCACGAACCATTGCGGGGTGCAGCGATAGATGACCTTCGCCTTCGAGCGCCAACTGTGGGGGTAGCTGTGCTTGTAGTCGGCGCTCGCGGCGAGCAGCCCGCCGGATTCGCGCAGGTCGGTGCAGATCGGGCCGTCGGGGGCGTTGAACTTGGGATTGATCACCGAGCCCTGACCGCCGAGCCAGCCCCAGTCGGCGCGATATTTGCCGTCGCCCTCGACCGCGAAGACGGGGTCGATGCCGTTCGCCTTGCACAGGTCGAAGTCGTCCTCGCCATGGTCGGGCGACATATGGACGAGCCCGGTGCCGCTGTCGGTGGTGACGAAATCGCCCGCGAGGAAGGGGCGCGGCCGCGCGAAGAAGCCGCCGAGTGCGTGCATCGGGTGGCGGGCGATGGTGCCGGCAAGGTCGGAGCCTTTGATCGACAATTTGGGCTCGGAAAAGAAGGACGCGCCAAAATCACCGAAGCACTTCTTGAATCGGCTCACGGCATCTTTGACGAGATCCTTGGCGATCAAATACAATCCGGGTTCGCCAATAGCAGGGTTTTCCGCGTGAAAGCTTTCAACCAGCCAATATTCGATGTCCGGACCATAAGCCAAAGCTTGATTGACCGGAATCGTCCACGGCGTCGTCGTCCAGATCACCGCATGCGCGCCGACCAGTTCGGCGATCGGGCTCTCGACGATCTCGAACGCGACGTCGATCTGGGTCGAGACGATATCCTCATATTCGACCTCGGCCTCGGCGAGCGCGGTCTTTTCGACCGGCGACCACATCACCGGCTTGGCGCCGCGATAGAGCATGTCGTTTGCGGCGAACTTCAGCAGTTCGCGCACGATGGTGGCTTCGGCCTCATAATCCATCGTCAGGTACGGGTGGTCCCAGTCGCCGCCGATGCCGAGGCGCTTCAACTGCTCGCGCTGGGTGTCGACCCAATGCTGCGCATAGGCGCGGCATTCGGCGCGGAATTCCTCGACCGGAACCTCGTCCTTGTTCAGCTTCTTCTTGCGATATTGCTCCTCGACCTTCCACTCGATCGGCAGGCCGTGGCAGTCCCAGCCGGGAACGTAGGGCGCGTCCTTGCCCTTCAGCGTCTGGGTGCGGACGACCATGTCCTTCAATATATGGTTGAGCGCATGGCCGATGTGCATGTCGCCATTGGCGTAGGGCGGGCCGTCGTGGAGGATGAACTGGTCGCGGCCCTTGCGGCTTTCGCGAATCTGCCCTTCGAGATTGCTCTCGAGCCATTTCGCCAGAATCAGTGGCTCCTTCTGCGGCAGGCCGGCCTTCATCGGGAAGTCGGTCTTGGGCAGGAAGACGGTGTCGCGGTAATCGCGTGCTTCGGGTGCGGGCGTGTCGGTCATGGTGCGCGGCGCTTAGCGCAGATTCGGGCGGGAGCAAACCTCTCTCCCTCTCCCTTTGAGGGAGAGGGGATTAGCGTTGCCGCGGCCGCAGCGCCGGGCCGACTTCGCGGATATCCTCGACCCAGATATAGCCGTTGAAGCTGGCGGGCACTTTCGCGAGTTGCTGCGCGCTGGTCAGGCCTTCGTTCGACTTGCCCTTTTCATAGGGGCCAAAGACGATGACCTTGGCGCCGACGCTGCCCATGCGCGCGATCAGCCGGTCGGGCCAGCCCCAATAGGCCCATTGATAGTTGATCGGTATCGCGATCACGCCGTTCCGGCAGCTTTCGGGGACGATGCCGGTCCAGCCCCAGGCCACGTAATCTTTCGAGCAGGCCAGCGCCTCGTGCCCGAGGTCGAAGGACCAATTGTCGGGCATCAGCTCGCGCATCCGTTTTACCGGCCCTTCGGCTCCGTAAAAGGCATCGCCGAGCTTCAAGCTGTCGCGGCCCGACGCTTTGAGGATGGCGAACAACTGATCGGCTTCGGCAGCGTCCTTCGACTTGAAGTTGAAGAGGATGGGGTGAACGGGCAGCGCCGCCAGCCCTTCCTCGACCGTGGGCATCTTGCCCACGCCCTTGCCACGCAGCGGGAAAGTCTTGCCGCCGTCGGCGGTATAGCCGTAACCGATGTCGAGCGCCTTCAATTGGGCGAGTGTCAGGTCGCGCGTCGCGCCCGTGCCGTCGGTGCGGCAATCGACGGTCCAGTCGTGGAACAGCACCATGCGCCCGTCCTGCGTCGGCGCGACGTCCACCTCGACCATTGCGGCACCGTTGCCGACCGCCCAGCGCATCGAATCGGGGGTGTTTTCGAACACCTCGTGCGTCGGCGTATAGGCATGGCGGGCGGTGCAGGTGTCGCGACCGAAGGCGGCGCGCTTGTCGTAGAGGTGATGGACGCCGCGGTGCGCGATCAGCTTGGGCTTGCCCACCGGGTCGGGCGCGAGCCAGCTCGCGTTCGACAGGGTGAGCCACGCGACGAGCGCGGCGAAAATCCAGAGCAGGATTTTCGTGCGCCGCTTCATCGGCTTTTGTGGCGGGCCCGCAAGGGCCGCGGCCCAGTCGTCATCGTCGGTCATGATGCCCCTCAAAACCCCTTCCCCCTCCCTCCAAGGAGAGGGGTTATATCTTTGCCAGCAGTCGCTTCGCCTCGTCGCAATCCGCCGCGATCTGCGCCATCAGCGCGTCCATGCTGTCATATTTGGCCTCGGGCCGGATGAAGGTGTGGAAGGCGACGTCGACTTCCTGCCCGTAGAGGTCGCCCGCGAAGTCAAAGAAATGCGGTTCGAGCAGCTCCTTCGGCGGGTCGAAGCTCGGGCGGATGCCGAGATTGGCGGCGCCTTTGAGGATTCGCCCGTCGGGAAGTTTTCCGGTGACGGCGTAGATGCCGTAGCGCGGGCGCAGATACTGCCCCATTTCGAGGTTCGCGGTGGGGAAACCCAGCAGGCGGCCGTTCTTGTCGCCATGCTGGACGATATTGCGCACGGTGAAGGGGCGCGTGAGCAGGCGCGTCGCGGCGGCGCAGTCGCCCGCCTGCAGCGCCTCGCGGATGCGGCTCGACGAGATGACCTCCTCGGCATCGTCGACCGGCGCGACCATTTCGGTGAAGAAGCCGAGGCGGCGGGCGTGGTCGGCGAGGGTAACGACATCGCCGCCGCGGCCCTTGCCGAAGACGAAATCGGCGCCGGTGACGACGCCGGCGGCGCCATAGCGACCGAGCAGCAGTTCGGTGATGAAATCCTCGGCGGTCGTCGCGGCGAGCGCGGCGTCGAACGGCAGCACGAGCATCGCGTCGGCGCCGGCCGCGGCGAACAGCTCCTGTCGTTGATCGAGCGTGGTCAGCCGAAAGGGCGGGACGTCGGGTTTGAAGAAGCGCACCGGGTGCGGGTCGAAGGTCGCGACGATCGCGGGGCGCCCCTCGTCCGTCGCATGGCGCACCGCGCGGCCCACGACCGCCTGGTGCCCGGCGTGGAAACCGTCGAAATTGCCGAGCGCGATCACCCCGCCGCGCAGGGGCCCGTCGATGCGGTTGTGGCCGTCGAGGCGGATCATGGAGCGGGCGGGGTCAGCGGCACGAGCCCCGCCTTGAGTACACGGATCGCGTTGCCGCCCATCGCGGCGCGAATCTCGTCGTCGCTGAAGCCTGCGTCGATCAGCGCCTGCGTCACCTGCACCAGTTTCGACGTATCGAAACGCACGGTGGTGGCGCCGTCATAGTCACTGCCCAGCGCGACATGCTCGATGCCGACGAGGTCGCGGACATGCTTCATCGCCTTCGCGATGCTCGCGGGCGATGTTTCGCACACCGCGGCATCCCAATAGCCGATGCCGATCAGGCCGCCGGTCGCGGCGACGCCCCGGATCTGCGCGTCGGAAAGGTTGCGGTTGACCTTGCAGGTCGCCTGCACGCCGCCGTGGCTCGATACCACCGGGCGGCGCGCCATCTTGAGGATGTCGGCCACGCAGGCGCTGGAGCAGTGCGCGATATCGACGATCATGCCCTTTGCCTCCATCTCGGAAACGACTTGCCGCCCGAACGGGGTGAGCCCGCCCTTCTTCAGCCCGTGCATCGACCCCGCGAGATCATTGTCGAAGAAATGGGTGAGCCCCGCCATGCGGAAGCCCGCGGCGTAGAGCTTGTCGAGGTTGGCGAGCTTGCCTTCGAGGACGTGTAGCCCCTCGATGCTGAGCATCGCGCCGACGGGCGGCACCTTGCCGCGGCGGTCGGCGAGCAATTTGTCGATATCGTCCGGCGCGGCGACGGCGTCCAGCTTGCCCGCCGAAGCGCCGACCGCGCGGTGCAGCTTTTCGGCGTGCCAGAGCGAACGTTCGAGCAGCGAGGTCCAGGTGCGGATCGGCTGGAGCTGGGCGATCACGAGGCTGGTGATATTGTCGGTGTCGGCGCCGTTGGCGTCGTAATTCTGGTCTTTCGGCGACTTGGTCGTGCTCGCCAGCACTTGCAGCGCGACATTGCCATCCTCGAGCCGCGGCAGGTCCATATGGCCGCGTGTCGCGCGATCGAGGATGCTGCGCTTCCACAGCAACGTATCGCTGTGCAGGTCGACGATCGTCAGCGTCCCGTGCAGCGCCTCGGCGCGCGCGCTGACCTTGGGTAGCGGCTTGCCGTCGATCCGGTTGAGATCGCGTTCGATCATCCCCGGCGCGAGCGTGAAAAAGGCGAGCGCGGCGAGTGCGACCAGGATCAGGAGGGCGATCAACCAACGGCGCATCGGCCTATTTCCTCACCAGCGTGACGAAGCTGTACGCCGGGCGGCCGGCCTCGTCGGCGCGATGGTCTTCGCGCGCTGTCTCGCGCCAGTTTGCCGTGGCCGGATAGTCGATGATCGCATCGCCCTTGGGTTCGAGTGCAACTTCGGTCAGTTCGATGCGGTCGGCGAGCGGCAGGAAGAGGCGGTAGATTTCCGCGCCGCCGATCACCATCACATGCGGTGCGTTGGCGAGCTTCAGCGCTTCCTCGATCGTCGCCACCGGCTCGGCGCCCTCGTCCTGCCATTCGGGATCGCGGGTGAGGACGATGTGGCGGCGGCCTTCGAGGATGGCGGGCAGGCTGTCGAAGGTCTTGCGTCCCATGATCATCGGACGGCCCATGGTGAGCTGTTTGAAACGGCGAAGGTCGGCGGGCAGATGCCATGGCATCTTGCCGCCCGCCCCGATCACGCCATTGGCTGCACGGGCAAGGATCAGCGTAATCTCTGGGCGATTCATACGGGCGAAGCTCCGACCCAGGTGGCGTGCCCGAGTTTGCGCCCCTCGCGCACCTCGGTCTTGCTGTAATGATGGACGTGGCAATTTTCGTCGGCGAGCAGCGCCGGGATCTCGGCGATATCGGCGCCGATCAGGTTGCGCATCGTGACGGGCAAGGGCCCGCAAGCTGTGCTGCCGAGCGGCAGGCCGGCGACAGCGCGCACATGATTCTCGAACTGGCTCGTCACCGCGCCCTCGATCGTCCAGTGACCGCTGTTGTGGACACGCGGCGCCATTTCGTTGAACACCGGTCCGCCTTCGGTGGCAAAAAATTCGCCCGTCAGCACCCCGACATAGTCGAGTTCGGCGGCGATGCGCGCCATCAGTTCGCGCGCTTCGGCCTGCTGGTTGGCGACGATCTGCGGCGGCGGTAGGCTGGAGGTGGCGAGGATGCCGTCCTTATGGACGTTGACCGGGCTGTCCCAGAAGCGGATTTCGCCGTCGATGCCGCGCACGAGGATCACCGAAAATTCATGCGCGAACGTGACGAAGCCTTCGAGCACCGCGACGTGGCGATCGATGCCGTCCCACGCGGCGTCAGCGTCGGCTGGCGTCATGATGCGCGCCTGCCCCTTGCCGTCATAGCCCATGCGCACCGTCTTGAGGATCGCGGGGGTGCCGATTGCTGCCAGCGCGGCATCGAGCGCGGCGCGGTCGGGCACGGCGGCGAAGGGGGCGGGGCGGCCGCCAAGGCCGGCGACGAACGTCTTTTCCTCGAGCCGGTCCTGCGCGATCTTCAGGCCCGCGACGCCGGGGCGGACCGCGACATGGCCTGACAGGAAGCGCACCGTGTCGACCGGCACATTTTCGAACTCATAGGTGACGACGTCGCACGTCGCGGCAAAGCCGGCGAGGCGTGGTTCGTCGTCCCACGCCGCCTGCGTGTGATGCGCCGTGACTTCGGCCGCGACGCTTTCGGCTTCGGGGGCGTAGACATGGACCTTGTAACCTAGCTGCGCAGCCGCGAGGCCAAGCATCCGACCAAGCTGGCCGCCGCCGAGGATGCCGATCGTCGAACCGGGAGATAGCAAGATGGTCAGCCCTCGCGAACGGGGGTGGGGGCGACGCTGCCGGTCTGCGCCTCGCGCCAGTCGCCGAGTTTTTGTGCCAGATCGGCGCTATTGTTCGCGAGCAACGCCGCGGCGAAAAGCCCGGCGTTGGTCGCACCCGCCTTGCCGATCGCAAAGGTCGCGACGGGAATGCCGCCGGGCATCTGGACAATTGAATAGAGGCTGTCGACGCCGCTCAGCGCCGCCGACTGGACGGGCACGCCGAGCACCGGAACGCGCGTCATCGCGGCGACCATGCCGGGCAGGTGCGCGGCGCCGCCCGCGCCGGCGATGATCGCCTGCAAACCGCGCTCGGCTGCGCTTTTGGCATAATCGACGAGGCGGTCGGGGGTGCGGTGCGCCGAAACAATCCGGACCTCGTGCGCGATGCCGAAATCTTCGAGTATCTGGACCGCGTGCGCCATCGTCGGCCAGTCCGACTGGCTGCCCATGATCACACCGACTTGCGGCGCACTGTCGCCCATCACCCGTCCCTCCTGCGGGCAGCGATGAATCGCCGCCGCCTTCCCCCTAGCGACTGCACAGCGCGCGGGCAACGGCGCCAATTATGCGTCCGCGCGTTTACCGATTGGTATCAAGTCGCGGCTAGGGTCGCCGGGCAATATCCACCGGCATGGGGCCGGGGAACGTGGGTTCGCATTCGGGGGCGTTGAATGGACAGCGTAGGGGGGGCACGGATCGCGATCGACCAGTTCGGCGCCGTTCCCGTAGACTCCATTGAGGACCAGCTGCGCGAAATACGCCGCGAACGCGACGCCTTGCGCCGCGAGAACCGCGTATTGAAGATTGCCGTCGCCGAGCTCGAGCGTGTGTCCGAGCGCGACACACTGACCCCGCTGTTCAATCGCCGCTATTTCCTGACCGCGATCCACCACCGCATGGCGCGTTTCGAGCGGCATGCCGAGCGCGCCGCGGTCGTCTTTATCGACGTCAACCAGCTCAAATATATCAACGACAATTTCGGCCATGCCGCGGGCGACTTCGCGCTGATGGAAATCGCCAAGCGGCTCGCCGCTTCGATCCGCGCGACCGATGTCGCGGCGCGTATCGGCGGCGACGAATTCGGCCTGATTCTTGACCAGTCGAACGAGGCTGGCGCGCGCGCGCAGGTCGACCGATTGTGCGAGGTGTTGAGCGCCGCTCCTGCCGAATATGACGGGCACGAGATCGCGCTGTCCGCCTGTTTCGGCATCGCGATGCTGCAGACCGGGATGACCGAATCGGACATATTGGCCGCTGCCGACCGCGACATGTATCGCAGCAAGCAGGGGCTGGGTTCGGGCCTCGGTCATCGCTAACCGTCCGTTAACCATAAAGGCGCATCGTCACCGTCAGGACAGGGGTGGACGATGCAAACCCAAACCGAACAATATCAGGACATACGGGACCGGATTACCGGCCAGATCGGCGCGCTGGCGGAAGCCTTGCCGCACTGCGCGCTCGCGCAGCTTGTGCAGGGGATTGACGATATCCGTTGCCTTGCGCGCGACAATGGCTTTGTCGCGGTTGAGACTTTGGCGAGCCATCTGGAATCGGCGGTTGCGGGCGGCGGCTATCGCGCCGCGATCCTGACCTATCTCGACGCGATGAGCGACGCTGCAGGCGCGCCGCGGGGGGCCTTGCCAACCGCGATGCAGGAAGCCTGGCTGGCGTCGGTCGCCGTCCGGCTCGGCCATTGACGGCGGCCGCCTGACCATTCAAATCCGACGTCATGGATGCAATCATGCTTGCGCTGGTGGCGGTGCTGCTCGCCAATGCCGACGGGCGCAGCGGAATATTCCTCTCACGGCTGGTAAGCGCGCGCAGCGACCGGCGCGTCACCGTCGCTATCGCGTTTGGCGCTTTTCTTTTGAACGCGTTGGTCGCGGCGATTGCGGGCGCGATCGCCAACCGGATGATCGGGCAGGGCGTGGCCGCCTTGCTTGTCTCGCTCGCGATGCTGTCGGCGGCGGTCGCGCTGCTGTGGCGCGGCAGGTCCGAGACGGGGCCGGTCGCCGGCGGCGATGCGCCGCCCTTCCTGCTCGCGGGGCAGTTGCTGGCGCGCCAGTTCGGCGACCGGAGCCATTTCCTGATCGGCGCGCTTGCGGCGACTAGCGGCGCGGGGCAATGGGCCGCGGCGGGCGCCTTGGTCGGCTGGACACTGGCGATGCTGCCCTTTCTCGCCTTTGGTCCGGCGCTTGCCCAACGGCGCACGGCGCGCATTCTGTGCTGGCTGAGCGCGCTGGTTCTCGCGATATGGGGGATCCGCACCGGGCTCGGCGCCTTTGGATTAATCGGCTGAAAGGCATATGACCAAGCGTTTCATCGTTTTTATCGATGAAGCTTACCCAAAGCTTCAATGGGAAAGCATCGCGCGGTACCGCTATATGGGCGGTGCAACAGAAAGGATGCTCCCATGTCCGAGAAAAACAACAACGCCCCTGCCGTCGCCGACGCGCTGAACGCGCTGCTCGCCGATAGTTTCGCGCTTTACCTCAAGACGAAAAATTACCATTGGCACGTCCAGGGACCGCGGTTTCGCGAGCTGCACCTATTGTTTGACGAGCAGGCCGCGCAGATTTTCGCGACCACCGACCTGATCGCCGAACGCGTGCGCAAGAATGGCGCGGCAACGCTGCGTTCGATCGGCGACGTCAGCCGCCGCGCTTCGATCCGCGATGATGATGCTGCGGGAACAGATGCAGAGGCGATGATCCGTAACCTGGCGGGCGACAACAAGACCCTGCTCGGCCAGCTGAAAGAGGTGAAGGCGGCCGCCGAAGCCGATGGCGATATTGCGACAAGCGGGTTGGTTGACGGCTGGGCCGATGAAACGCAGCAGCGCATCTGGTTCCTCGAGGCGACGCTGGGCTATTGAGGTTGGCAGTTCCTGTGTCGGAGTTGGGGTAGGAAGTGGACGTCGGTTCCGCCCCCTCGTCACCCCGGACTTGATCCGGGGTCCATGACCTCGACGCCGCGATGGATCCCGGATCAAGTCCGGGATGACGAAGAAACAATGTCCACTTCCGGTCGTTTCCCGACATTTTGCCCGAACGGGAACTCATCTCGGGGAAAAGGGCAAATCTGTCTAAGGTGGGCGACCGTCCGATTGCCCGGCGCAGACCACGCGGGCGCAAACGGGCCAGCTTTCAGATGCAATCGGCATCACGCGGCATAGGCATCCCGCAATTCGCGCTTCAGCACCTTGCCGATCGGGCTGCGCGGCAGTTCGTTTACCACCCTGATCGCGCTCAGGCGCTGGGTCTTGCCGACCTTGGCGTTGCAGTCGGTGCGGACGCGTTCCGCATCGACGCCGGGCTTCAGTACGACGAACGCCACCGGCGTCTCGCCCCACTCTTCGCTAGGCATTCCGACAACGGCGGCTTCAACGACGCGATCGTCGGCGATCAATATGGCCTCGAGGTCGCTCGGAAAGATGTTGAAGCCGCCAGAAATGATCATGTCCTTCGCGCGGTCCATAAGCGTTAGGAACCCGTCTTCGTCGATCCGCCCGATGTCGCCGTGGCGATAGAAGAGATTTCCTTCCGCATCGTACCAGTGCATCGCCTTGGTGGCGTCGGGACGGTTGTTGTACCCCGTCATCATCGCGGGGCTACGGCCGACGACCTCGCCAACCGACCCCTGCGGCAGTTCGTTGCCCTCCTCGTCGATCACTTTCGCGATATGCCCCGGCGCGGGCCTGCCGACGGTGTGAAGCTTGTCGGGGAATTGATGCGCTTCGAGGATGAACGCCGCGCCGCCCTCGGTCATCCCGTAAATTTCGACCAGCCCGCCAGGCCAGCGTTGCAGGACATCGGCCTTCAGCGCCGCAGGGAAGGGCGCCGAGGTGCAATATTTGACGACGAAACTCGACAGGTCGAAATCGCCGAAATCGTCGAGCGCCATGATCCGGCGATATTGCACCGGCACCAGCATGCAATTTGT
>NZ_LNSA01000030.1 GCF_001468465.1 Sphingopyxis sp. H115 | reverse complement strand
CCTCTGACGAAGCCCCCGGCCGCCGGGGAGGGGGGGCGGCGGCCGGGGGCTTCGTCAGAGGCTGTCGACGAGAACCAGTTCGGCGTCGTCGAGCGCCTCGACCTCGATCGTGCCGACATCGCGGATCGCGATGCCGTCGCGCGGATCGGCGTCCGTCCCATTGACCCGGATGCGGCCCTTGGCAGCGACCAGATAGGCGTGGCGTCCGTCTTCGAGGTTGTAGGAGACGCTCTCGCCCGCATTCACCGTGGCGGCAGCGACGCGGGCGTTGGCGCGGATCGGGAGGGCCCCAAATCCTTCAACGTCGCCATCGATCCCGCTCGCCAGCGTCACGAACTGTCCCGACCGGTCGGCCTTGGGGAACTGGCGCGCGCCCCAGCCGGGATTGCCGCCGTCGCGGTCGGGCATGATCCAGATCTGGAACAGCGTCGTTTCCTCATCCTCTAGGTTGAACTCGCTGTGCGTCACGCCGGTGCCCGCGCTCATCACCTGCACATCGCCCGCTGCGGTGCGGCCGCTGTTGCCCATGCTGTCGCGGTGCGTGATCGCGCCGGTGCGCACATAGGTGATGATTTCCATGTCGCGGTGCGGGTGCGGCGGGAAACCCGACTGGGCGGCGATTTTATCGTCGTTCCAGACGCGCAGCGCGCCCCAACCCATGCGGTCGGGCTCGTAATAATTGGCGAAGGAAAAATGATGACGAGCGTCGAGCCAGCCATGGTTGGCGTGGCCCAGCGTGTCGAATTTCCGAATGTCGATCATTGGCCTTGTCCTTTCTTCGCCGCCCGGCGCTTTGGTGCCCGGCGGCGTTCATCTGTTGAGGACAAAATAGGCTCTTGGATCGTTTCTAAAATAGCGTAGATGGAAAACCATCGTTTCCAATCATGAGGTGTTCGTGGCGCTTCCCGATTATGAAGGCTGGGCCTGTTTTGTCGCCGTCGCCGATGGTGGCAGCTTTACCGCCGCCGCCGCCGCGCTCGGCCTGTCGAAGGCCAGCGTGTCGAAGGCGGTGACGCGGCTCGAGGCCTCGCTGGGCATCACGCTGCTGCACCGGAGCTCGCGCGTGGTCGCGGTGTCGACCGCGGGGGCGGGGCTGCTCGACGAGGCGCGCGCGATGGTCGCGGCGGCGACCGCCGCCACCGAAGCGGCGCGCGGCGACCGCGTCGACCTGGCGGGCCCGATCCGCCTCGCCGCGCCGATGAGTTTCGGGATCAAGGTGCTCGGCCCGCCGCTCGCGGCCTTTCTCGACCGGCATCCGGCGGTCGAGATCGAGGTCCTGCTGAGCGACGCGCGCAACGATCCGGTGGCCGAGGGGATCGATTTGACGCTGCGCATATCGCCGCTAGCCGACTCGAGCCTGCTCGCGCGCACGATCGCGCCGGTGGCGGCGTCGGTGATCGCGAGCCCGGCCTATCTGGAGAAGCATGGAGAGCCGAGGCACCCGCTCGATCTCGCCGGCCACCGGCTGATCGGCTATGGTCACCGCCAGCGCGCCATGCCGCTGCATTTCCGTCGCAAGGACGAGGAGGCGACCGTGCTGCCCACGGGGCCGCTGTTCGCAAATAACGGCGATGTCATGGTGCCGTTGATCGTCGCCGGGGTCGGGATTGCGGTGCTGCCGGACTTCATTGCCGCCGAAGCTCTGGCCTCGGGCGCGGTCGTCCCGATCCTGACCGATTGGTCGCTGCCGCAGTCGCACCTGCACCTTTTGTCGCCGCCGTCGCGGCTGCGTCCGGCGCGCGTCCGCGCGTTGTCGGACCATCTGGTCGATACGCTCAAAATGTCCTGCAGCGGGGCACATGATCGCCATCTGGCGCTTCACCATAGTCCGGAAAGGGCCTGACCGACTGTTGCAAATAAGGCGCGACTCGTGGACTTGTGCGGGTTAAATCAAAATTAACCTTTTCCCTTCATTAGTTTCGTGGTTAATGTTCCGGCAGTCCTGCAACGGGGGTTGGTCGGTGACATCCTTGATAGTCACGCGATCGGTTCGCGGGATTATCGTGGGAACAATCAAGGGGTGCCCAATGCGCGTACTGCTGATCGAGGACGAGCCGACGACCGCGAAAGCGATCGATACGATGCTCACGACCGAAGGCTTCAACGTCTATACCACCGATCTGGGTGAGGAAGGCTTGGACCTGGGTAAGCTCTATGATTACGACATCATCCTGCTCGACCTGAACCTGCCCGACATGCACGGCTATGACGTGCTGAAGAAGCTGCGCACCGCCAAGGTGCAGACGCCGGTGCTGATCCTGTCAGGCATTTCGGAAATGGATTCGAAGGTGCGCTCGTTCGGCTTTGGCGCCGACGATTATGTCACCAAGCCGTTCCACCGCGACGAGCTGGTCGCCCGCATCCATGCGGTCGTCCGTCGCTCGAAGGGCCACAGCCAGAGCGTCATCAAGACCGGCAAGCTCGCGGTCAACCTCGATACCAAGACGGTCGAGGTCGACACGACGCGCGTGCATCTGACCGGCAAGGAATATCAGATGCTCGAGCTGCTCAGCTTGCGCAAGGGCACGACGCTGACCAAAGAAATGTTCCTGAACCACCTTTACGGCGGGATGGACGAACCCGAACTGAAGATCATCGACGTCTTCATCTGCAAGCTGCGCAAGAAGCTGGCGCTGGCCTGCGGCGGCGAAAATTACATCGAGACGGTCTGGGGCCGCGGTTACGTCCTTCGCGACATCGACGACGAAGGCAATGAGGTGCGCCGCGTCGCCTGACGCGAAACGTTTCACATAAGGTTACCGAGGGAAGCCGGCGCGGAGCGATCCGCGCCGGTTTTCCTTTGCGGGTCGCCGGCCTCCTGTCGGAACGCTCGCGCGTTGCCGCGCGCTATTGGGCCTTGCCGCGCCAGACGCTGCGCCCGAAATGCGCCGGCTGTGCCGCGCCGAGGACGAGGCCAGGCCGTCGCACCGGGGCGGTCGGGGGCGGAATGATTTCGAATCCCGAAGCGACGGCATGCGATGCGGGCACGGCGCCGCCGTGCGCGGCGCGCAAAAGGCTGGTGTCGATCACGCGGTCGGTTTCAATCCCGAATTTCTTCTCGACGACCCAGCGCACCGTGCCGAGCATCGGGTCGTGCCCGGGAAGGAGGAGGGTGATCCGTTCGCCGATGTGCAAGGGCGCGGGTCCCTGGCCGCCGATGCCGGTTTCGGAGACGTTACGGATCGTAATGTCGAATTGCCCGAGTCGCGAGCAGGCGAGCGCCGCCTTCACCAGCCGCGACTGGCGCGGCTGGCGCTTGTCGGAAGGGGCGGAAGAGGCCGGGGAAGCCTCGGGATTCGACATGCGCGACTCATCTCTGTCGCCCGACCCCCACGTCGACCGATTATTATGGTCCCGATCCAACCGTAACCGGAGAAGGTAAATTTTCGTTATAGACGTTCGGTGACGACTGGGACGCGGCGCGCCTTGGTGGTGCTGCGGCCACGCGGCAAGTCTATCCCGCGAGCGCACTCGCGATGCGTGCGACGAGCGCCTCGGCGCCTGCCTGGTCGTTGGTGGTGAAGCGCGCGGGGCGCGGGCTGTCGAGGTCGAGCACGCCGACCAGCTGGTCGTGCGCGATCACCGGCACGACCAGCTCGCTGCGGCTGTCGGCGTCGCACGCGATATGGCCGGGAAAGGCGTGGACATCGTCGATGCGCTGGGTCGCGCGCAGCCGCGCCGCGGCGCCGCACACGCCCTTTTCCAGCGGGATGCGGATGCACGCCGCCTTGCCCTGGAAGGGGCCGAGCACGAGCTCGGTCCCGTCGAAACGATAGAACCCCGCCCAATTGAGGTCGGGGATCGCCTGCCAGATCAGCGCCGCGACATTCGCCATATTGGCGATGCCATCGGGCTCGCCCGCGACAAGGGCCGCGGCGGCATCGCCCGCCTCGGCCCACAGCTCGGCGGGATCGGTCGCGGTGAAGGAGAGGGCGTAGCTCATTATTCGACGGCGAGCCCGGTCCACTTCGCCGCAAAGGCATATTTGTCGGCCGCCTCCGCGATGATCTTGTCGGTCGGCTTGCCGCTGCCGTGGCCGGCGCGGGTTTCGACGCGGATCAGGTGCGGCTTGTCGCCCGCCTTCGCGTGCTGGAGCGCGGCGGTATATTTGAAGCTGTGCCCCGGCACGACGCGGTCGTCGGTATCGGCGGTGGTAACCAGCACCGCGGGATAGGCCGTGCCGTCCTTGATATTATGATAGGGCGAATAGGCGAGCAGGTTCTTGAAATCGGCTTCCTTCGACGGATAGCCATAATCATCCACCCAATAGCGGCCTGCGGTGAAGCGGTCAAAGCGCAGCATGTCCATCACGCCGACCGCAGGCAGCGCCGCGGCGAACAGGTCGGGGCGCTGGTTGGTCACCGCGCCGACAAGCAGGCCGCCGTTCGACCCGCCCTCGATCGCGATCTGTCCTTTGCCCGCGATCCCCTCGGCGATCAGATATTCGCCGGCGGCGATGAAATCGTCGAAGACATTCTGCTTCTTGTCGAGGCGGCCGGCGTCGTGCCACGCCTTGCCATATTCGCCGCCGCCGCGCAGGTTCGCGATAGCGAGCACTCCGCCCTTGTCGACCCAGGCGAGGCGCGTGGGCGAGAAGCCGGGGGTCATCGACACGTTGAAGCCGCCATAGCCGTAGAGCAGCGTCGGCGATCCCTTGCTGCGGTCGAGACCCTTTTTCATCACCACGAACATCGGCACCTGGGTGCCGTCTTTCGATTTGTAGAAGCGCTGCTCGACGGTGAAGTCGTCGGGTTTGAAGGTCAGCTTGGGCTCGGCGAAAATCTCGCTCTTGCCCGTAGCTGTGTCGAAGCGATAAATCGTCGTCGGCCGCGCGTAGCTGGAGAAGGCATAGAAGGTTTCGGGATCGCTCGACTTGCCGCCGAAGCCCGAGGCCGAACCGATGTCGGACAGATTGATGTTCGCCACCGGCTTGCCGTCAAGCGCGACCATGCGCGCCTCCGACTTGGCATCGCCGAGGTAAGAAAGGATGATGCGGTCGCCGACGCGCGACGCCCCGACCAGCGTGTCGGCATTTTCGGCGACCAGCTGGGTCAGCTCGGCCGGATTCCTGATATCCATCGACACCAGCCGCTGGCGCGGCGCGCCCTTGTTGGTGAGGAAGGTGAAGCGCGTGCCCGCGTTGGTCACATATTCCCAGTTGTTCGCGAAATCGTCGACCAGCGTGATCGGCTTTCCAACGCGCTTGCCGAGCGGATAGAGCGTGAGGCCATAGCGTTCGTCGGTGCCTTCGGAGCCGACGACGAGCAGATATTTGCCGTCGTCGGTGACGACCGCACTGTTGTTCAGCTTGGGCTTGTCGGGGGTCGCGTGGATCAGCACATCTTCGCTCTGCGGCGTGCCGAGCTTGTGGAAATAGACGCTGTGGTTTTCGTTGAGCGACTGGAACGCCTCGCCCTCGGCGGGCTCGGGAAAGCGCGAATAATAGAAGCCGCTGCCGTCCTTTGCCCAGTCGAGCGCCGAAAATTTGACCCAGCGCACCTCGTCGGAAAGGTCTTCGCCGGTCGCAACGTCCTTGATGCGGACGATGCGCCAGTCGGTGCCGCCGTCCTGCACCGAATAGAGGAGATATTTGCCGTCCTCCGACGGGGTCCATTCGGCGAGTGCGGTGGCGCCGTCCTTGGCCCACAGGTTCGGGTCGATGAGAACGCGGCCCTCGCCCTTCAGCCCTTCGCGGACATAAAGCACCGACTGCGGCTGGAGCCCGTCGTTGCGGCTGTAGAAATAGCGCGTTCCCGCCTTGGTCGGCAGGCCGAAGCGTTCGTAATTGTACAGCTCGGTCATCCGCGTCTTGAACGCGTCGCGACCGGGCAGCGTTTCGAGATAGGCGTCGGTAACCTTGTTCTGCGCGGCAACCCAGTCGGCGACCTTCGGATTGACGCGGACATCGTCCTCCAGCCAGCGATAGGGGTCGGCGACATCGACGCCGAACTGCGGATCGACCGTGTCGCCGCGCGGCGAGTCGGGATAGGCGATCGCCGTCGAGGTCGCCGATGCAGCGGCTTCGGTCGCCTGCGCCGCCGCCGGGGTCATGAACAGGGCAACCAGCGCGAGCGGCGCGGACAGGACTTTACGAGACATGGCAAGGCGATCCTCTTTTTTTCCGGAAGAAATTATCGTGCGCCGATATGTAAGCATCGGCATGCGGCGGGCAAGGGGATTCGGTACCGCGAAACGCGGCTCAACGGCGCTCAGTGGCGATCCCGAGGCGAGCGAAATCGGTTTCGGTCTCTGCCAGCGTCAGGATGCCGGTGCAGGGTCGCGCCCCCGCCGGGGGAGGGCTGCCGTCCCGAAACCGGCGGAGGAGCGCGAGCGCCGCCAGCGTCGGGACATAGGGACCGCGATTGCCGTCGGCGCGTAAAGTCCAGCGCGCTTCGACGGGATTGTCGCTGCGATCGCGTCCGCGCACTACCATGTCCATCGCGCCGATGTCGGTGCCGAAGGGAAGCAGTGTTTTCGCAATCGCGAGGAGCGGGCGCGAGGCGGGGCGCAAGCTGGCGATCCAGCCAAGGCGGACGGGAATTGCGAGCAGGGCGAGGCCAAGATGCAGGATCGACAATTCCATGCCGGCGAAAAATTCGGCGCTGTCGCGCGGATGGTAACGCTGGACGAGAAGATCCTGTTCGGGTGTGTCGCAGACGCTGGCCCAGCGCGCGCCGACGCCCGGCACCCGCCAGCGGTGGAGCATTCCCCAGCCGGGGACGTCGGTCCAGCGCCCGCCGCGCCAGACGCGGACCGGATGCCCGACGTAGGACAGGATCGCCTGCACCACAGCGAGCCCGCGCGGGGCGCGGTTGCCGGGGAAGATGCCGATCCGGATCCGGTCGATGCCTTGCCAGCCATCGGTCAGCGCGTCGATGACCGCGTGCGACAGCGCGGGAATCGAGCTGGCCCCCGTCGTGACGCTGATCCCCGCTGCCTTTGCCCCAGCGTCATGGGCGCCGATCGCCGCGACGAAGGCGCGTCCGTCGGCGAGGTCGACATAATGGACCTTCGCCGCGATCGCCGCTTCGATCACGGTCGGGGCCGATGCCTGGAAAGGCCCGGCTGCGTCGATCACCACGTTGAAACCCGCAAGGTCGCTGGCGGTCAGCCGATTGCGGTCGAGCGGCCGTACCGGCAGCCCGCCGAGCCGCGCCGCAAGCGCATCGAGCGGTCCGCGCTTCCGGGCTGCCAGAGTGAGCGCGAGCCCGGGTTCGCGCGCGGCGAGTTCGGCAAGCCGGCTGCCGAAAACTCCGGTCGCGCCGATGATCAGGACGCGCAGCTCAGCCATCGCTGAACAGCGCGTGCTGGTTCACGACCTCGCCCAGCAGGGGGTGCGTCACCTTGAGGTCGAAGGCGAAGCGGCCGGACCCCAGATGCTGGTGCGTGACGATCGTCGTGCCGGGGGCAAGCCAGCGCGGCAGGCGAAGGCGCATGCCCGCCGCCGGCTGCCAGAAATAATGGTCGGACACAAAGATCAGTGCGTCGGCTTCGGCCCTCACGGTCAGCGCCATGCCGAACCCGCCGCCGATATGTTCTTCGAGCCCCGTCGGGCCGGTAAAGCTTTTCGCGCTATGGATCACCTGTGGATGGCCGCTCGCGCGTCCGTAAAGCCGCGTCCAGCATTGCCCGCCGCTCGCGCGATCTTCGCTGACCGCGACGGCGGCGGGCGCCGGCCCGCTGGCGGCGAGGGGGAGCGGGGCGCCGATCAGCCGGCATAATTGAGCAAGAAGCCAGCCGGCGCGGGACAGCCGCGTCCAGATGATTTCGCCGCTGTAGGCCGCGACCGCCTGCCCGGCGAGGCGCTTGGAAAAACGGCGACGGACATCGGCGGGAAGCGCGTCCCAGTCGGCGGAGGGGACGAGGCGGCGGAAGCGATAATCGTAGAGCGCATCGTCGCCGCATGCGGAAGGAGCGGGGGCCGTTTCGGCCGGTCTATGCTGCATGCCGCCCCACATCGCCTTCCTCCTACTGCGCGTCCTTGCCCTTACCCGGGCGCCAGTTGATGAGTTTCGTGACCCCGGCACCCAGCTTGATCAGCCGCATCAGCGCGGGTTTGGGCACGCCCAGCATCTCGTCGTGCCAGCGGCCCATCGTCGTGACGAAGTCGAGCATGTCGGCGAGGCGCGCCTTGGCCGCGGGGCTGAGCCCCGGATCGTCCGCCGCGCGCGCGACACACGCTTTCAGCGCCGCTTCGGCGGGGTCGACCTCGCGCGCCTTGCGTCCCGCAGCGATGCGCGTGACCATTTCCCAGATATCCTTTTCGGCGGTGAAATGGTCGCGCCGGTCGCCGAGCAGGGGGACGCGCTCGATCAGCCGCCAGCCGAGCAGTTCCTTGATCGAATTGGACACGTTCGAGCGCGCGAGCCCGAGCATCTCGGCAATTTCCTCGGCATGAAGCGCGCGATCGGAAATGAAGAGCAGTGCATGGATCTGCGCCACCGACCGGTTGACGCCCCATTGCCCGCCGAGATTGCCCCAATGGAGGATGAACTCGGTCGCCGCCGGGGACAGTTTCGAATCATATTCGTTTATTTCTGTCATAACAGAAATATCGGACATAACCGATTTTTGGTCAAGCTTTTTCAGTGGCGGGGAAGCGGAGAACGACCGATTGCAGACGCTACGAATCTTATGACTTCGTCATTCCCGCGAAAGCGGGAACCCAGAGCGTATGTAGGCTGATGCCACACTGGGTTCCCGCTTTCGCGGGAATGACGATATAGGGGAATGATGGCTTTCGAGCGATTTTTGGCCGTTAGAGATGTACACCCCGGCGAAAGTCGGGGCCCGGGATGTCAACGCTAACCTTGCATTTTGCCGCGCTGGGCCCTGGCTTTCGACGGGGTTTACGAGAGGCTGCTCACAACCCCGAGCCGGACAACCGCGCGATGGCGCGGTTCGGTCAGTCGCAGGCGCGGTGGAGCTTGACCGCGAGCCAGGCGGAGACCAGGCACATCGCCGCGCTCATCAGCAGCTGGTCGACGACGCCAACCCCGGCGAAACCAAGGCCCATCGCGAGCAGCGAGCCCGCGACCATCGCGCCCGAATTGACGATATTGTTCGCGGCGACGGTGCGCGCGGTCTGGTCTTTGGGCACTGTCGTCGTCAGGAAGGCGTAGAGCGGGACGACGAACATGCCGCCGCTGATCGCGATGCCGAGCAGCGCGGCGAGGAGCGGGATGACGTCAGCATGACCGAGGAAGCCTTCGATGCCGTACATCACCCCCGACGGGTCATGTTCCCAGTTGCGGCACACCCAATAGAAGGCGACGACGAAGGCCCCCATGACGATGACGCTGGCGGGGCTGTAGCGCGCCGACACCTGCCCCTTGAGCAGGCGGTTAACGGCGACCGAACCGATTGCGATGCCGATCGAGAAGATCGCGAGGAAGAGGCTGGCGACGCTCTTGTCGGCGTGGAGGATATTCTTCACCAGCGGCGGGAACTGGATGAACAGCACCGCGCCGATCGTCCAGAAGAAGCTGATCGACAGGATCGCGAGATAGAGGCGCGGGATGTGCATCGTGCCGCGGACCAGCGCGACCGACGACCGGATGATGTGCCAGTCGATGCCCGTTTCGGCATGTTCGGGCGGGGCAGGGGGCACCTTGCGCCCGGTCCAGTAACCGAGGCCCGCGACGAGCACGACGCCGAGCGCCGCCCATTCGACGTCGATCACGCCCGCAAGGATCGTGCCCGCGAGGATCGCGATATAGGTGCCCGCCTCGACCAGCCCGGTGCCGGCAAGCACCTCGTCGCTTTTCAGGTGCTGCGGCAGGATGGCATATTTGATCGGGCCGAAAAAGGTCGAGTGAATGCCCATTGCGAAGAGCGCGAGCATCATCAGCGGGATCGCGAGCAGGTGGACGGCAAAGCCCATCCAAGCGAGGACGAGCCCGATGCCGCCGACGAGCATGATCAGGATTTCGCAGAATTTGACGATACGGATGATCCGCGCCTTGTCGCGCGTGTCGGCGAGCTGGCCCGCGAGCGCGGAGAGCAGGAAGAAGGGCAGGATGAAGAGCCCGGTCGCGACCGCGCTGAACAGGGTTTCAGAGGCTTCGTCGTTGAACACGCCGTAAACGACGAACAGCACCATCGCATTCTTGAACAGATTGTCGTTGAACGCGCCGAGGAGCTGGGTGACGAAAAGGGGCAGGAACCGGCGTTGCTTCAATAGCGCAAAGGAGCCGGTCATGCGTGGTCCAATCTTTTCAAACTAGTTCGGTCAGCACGCGGGTCGCGGGCAATATGGTTGTCGCCCGGGGGGCTTATCGGCTAGGGCGGACAGGGTCAAAGGTCATTTTGGACCGCCTATATCGACGGGGATCATGCTGAGCCTTCCCAACATTCTGACCCTTTCGCGGATCCTTGCGGTTCCCATCCTGCTTTTCCTTCTGTGGCCCGGGGTGCGCGCGGGATCGCACCAGCCGCTCGCGATCGACTATGCGCTGGCTTTCGGCCTTTACTGCCTGATGGGAATTACCGACTATTTTGACGGTTATGTTGCACGCTCGCGCGGGATCGTGTCGCGGCTCGGCGCTTTCCTCGACCCGATCGCCGACAAGATCATGATCGCGGCGGTGATCTTGCTGCTCGTCTTCACGCGCGATATCGCGGGCTATCATGTCATCGCCGCGCTGATGATCCTGCTGCGCGAGATCATCGTGTCGGGGCTGCGCGAATTCCTCGCAACCCTGCAGGTGTCGATGCCGGTCACGCAGCTTGCGAAGTGGAAGACCACCTTTCAGCTTGTCGCTTTCGGTGCGCTGATCCTGGCAGGGGCCTTGCCCGCGATGGCATGGATCAAGACCGTCGGGCTTGTCTCGCTGTGGGGCGCGGCGGTGCTGACGCTGGTCACCGGCTGGGATTATCTGCGCGTCGGCTTGAAGCATATGGATTGAGGCAGAGACAATGGCACTGAATATCGCCTATTTTTCGTGGGTCCGCGAACGGATGGGCGTGGCCGGCGAGATGGTCGATCTGCCCGCCGACGTGGGCGACCTCGGCGCGCTGATCGCGTGGCTGGCGGCGCGCGACGGTCGCGGCGCGCTGGCATTCGCCGAACCGAATCGTATCCGGGCCGCGATCGACGGTAGCATGACCGGTTCCGACGCGCCGCTGGCCGGGGTGGGCGAAGTGGCGCTGTTCCCGCCGGTCACGGGGGGATGATCCGCGTTTCGGTCCAATCGGCGGCGATCGACATAGCCGCCGAGTTCGACCTGCACGATGCGGGAGGGCATGGCGCAAGCGCGAGCTTTATCGGGCGCGTGCGCGGCGATGATGGATTGGCCGAGCTGTTCCTGGAACATCATCCCCAAATGACCGAGGCGGGGCTCGCCGCGCTCGCGCACGCCGCGTCCGATCGCTGGAAGCTGTCGGCGCTGACGCTTGTCCATCGCGTCGGCGCCATGGCGCCGGGCGAGACGATCGTACTGGTGCTGACGAGCAGCGCACATCGCGCCGAGGCGCTTGCAGCGGTCGAGTATCTGATCGACCGGCTGAAGACCGATGTGATGCTGTGGAAGCGCGAGAGCTTCGCCGACGGGCGCGTGCAGTGGGTCGAGGAGCGCGAGGGCGACCAGCGGCGCGCGGAGCGGTGGGAATAGACTGTCGGGTGAAGGCGGACGCCGCGCGGCGGGGCGCACCCGGGCGCTTGCGGCCGTCGCTCCCCTTTATCGATATTCGATCTTCAGCTTCGATGCCGCCGCGACGGCCGCCGCGCGCGCATCGTCGGTGGTGCCGCCTTCAACGCGGGCGAGCGTAACGCCCATGCGGCGGTACGGGCGCGTGACGGGTTTGCCGAAGATGCGCGCATCGATGGCGGTTTCGGCGTTCGGCGCGGCGAGCGCCTCGGCGAGGCCGGTGATCGCGAAATCTGCGGCGTCGCAGTCGGCGAGCAGCACCGCGCTGGCGCTCGCGTCGGGAACCGCGATTGTCGGAATCGGCAAGCCGAGGATTGCACGCGCGTGAAGGTCGAACTCGGACAGCGATTGCGAAATCAGCGTGACCATGCCGGTGTCGTGCGGGCGCGGCGAGAGTTCGGAGAAGATTACCTCGTCGCCCTTCACGAAAAATTCGACGCCGAAAATGCCGTGGCCGCCGAGCGCATCGACGACCTTGGTCGCCATATCCTCTGCCGATGCGAGCGCGGCGTCCGACATCGCCGCCGGCTGCCAGCTTTCGCGATAGTCGCCGCGTTCCTGCCGGTGGCCGATCGGCGGACAAAAGGCGACGCCATGCTTGTGGCGGACGGTCAGCAGCGTGATCTCATAATCGAAATCGATGAACGCCTCGGCGATGACGCGCAGCCGGTCGCCGCGCATCCCCGCGGCAGCATAATCCCATGCGGCGTCGATCCCGGCGGCGTCCTTGACCGTGCTCTGCCCCTTGCCCGACGACGACATCACCGGCTTGACGACGAGCGGAAAGCCGATCCGCCCCGCCGCCGCCTGTAATTGCTCGCGCGTCTCGGCATATTCGAAGGTCGAGGTTTTGAGCGCCAGCTCGCGCGCGGCAAGGTCGCGGATCGCGTCGCGGTTCATCGTCAGCTGTGCGGCGCGCGCCGAGGGAACGACATGGAAGCCTTCGGCCTCGACTTCGGCCAGGATTTCGGTGCGGATGGCTTCGACCTCGGGCACGATATGGTCGGGGCGGTGCTTTTCGATCGCGGCGCGCAGCGCGTCGCCGTCGAGCATCGAGAAAACTTCATTTTCGTCGGCGACCTGCATCGCGGGCGCGCCGGCATAGCTGTCGCACGCGATCACCTGCGCGCCGAGGCGTTTCGCCGAGATGACGAATTCGCGGCCAAGCTCGCCCGAGCCGAGAAGGAGGATTTTTGCGGTGGGGGTCATGACAAACTCTCCATCGACGTTGGGCGCAAGATTCGGGACGACCCACTCTGTCCGCCTTGCCATATGAAGTTCATCGCCAAAGCGCGACAGCAAATGACAGGATTTCAGGCATGACCCACTATCACAAAACCATCTGGTCGCCGGTCGGCGACCTGACGCTCGTCGCCGATGCGGCCGGGCTGGCCGCGATATTGTGGGAGAACGACCAGCCGGGCCGGGTACCGCTGGGTCCGCTGGTTCGGGCCCCGCGCCATCCGTTGCTGTGCGAAACTGAACGCCAGCTAGGCGAATATTTTGCCGGCGCGCGGACGGCATTCGACGTGCCCTTGTCCTTTGCGGGCAGCGATTTCCAGCAGCGTGTGTGGCGTGCGTTGCTCACCATCCCCTTTGGTGAGACGCGGAGTTACGGCGAAATGGCGCGCCAGCTTGGCAATCCCGCGGCATCGCGCGCGGTCGGTGCCGCCAATGGCCGCAATCCCATATCGATCATCGCGCCGTGCCACCGCGTCGTCGGATCGACGGGCAAGCTCACGGGTTTTGCGGGTGGACTGGACGCGAAGGCATATCTGCTCGACCTGGAACGGCAGGCGCTAGGCGGTTGGAGCACCCGGGACAGAATGCTTCGCGCCGCGACGCTTATGTGATAGCCTTCGTCCAACGCTGCGTAACAACCATGAGGTTGATTATGACGGACGATTGGCGAGTGGATGACCTGGCGCTGTGCATCAGCCGGCACGCGCGCTATCCGGCTGCGGTGCGGCCCGGCGCGGTGTTTACCGTGCGCGCGGTGATTGCCAACATGCCCGACGTCCGTGGCGGGCAAGCGGGGACCGCGCTCAACTTCCGCGATGTGCCCGACCTCGGCCCGCGCGCCGCTTATTGCGCGCGGCGGTTCCGCAAGATCACCCCCGGCGCGCCCGATGATTTCGATAGCGAAGTAATCGATCTGATGGGCAAGGTGGCGAACCCGCACCGCTGATCGCGGTTTTGCGCAAATTCCGATCTATGATCGATTGCGTCGATAAGTCTGCCCGGAAATTTGGGGTTGAGTGCGGCGGCCGCTCGGCATAGCTGGCCCCTGCAAATATTTTTGCAGTGCAGCAAACAGCAGCAGATAAAAGGAAACACTCTCCCATGGGTATCATCGGAAGCTCGATCAAGCCGTTCAACGCCACCTCGTACCACCAGGGCAAGTTCGTCCCCGTGACGGATGCCGACACCAAGGGCAAGTGGGCGGTGTTCTTCTTCTATCCGGCCGATTTCACCTTCGTTTGCCCGACCGAGCTTGAAGACCTCGCCGACCAGTATGAAACGCTCCAGGGCCTCGGCGTCGAAGTCTATGCCGTGTCGACCGACACGCATTTCAGCCACAAGGCATGGCACGACAGCTCGCCGGCGATCGGCAAGATCAACTATCATATGCTGGGCGACCAGAACCACGTCCTCGCCAACAATTTCGGCGTGCTGCGTGAAGATTCGGGCCTTGCCGACCGCGCGACCTTCGTCGTGGATCCCGACGGCGTGATCCAGGTTATGGAAATCACCAGCGAAGGCGTCGGCCGCAATGCCGAGGAACTCGTCCGCAAGATCAAGGCCGCGGTCTATGTCCGCGCCAACCCCGGCCAGGTCTGCCCGGCGAAGTGGGAAGAGGGCGCCGAAACGCTCGCGCCCTCGATCGAACTCGTCGGCAAGATCTAAGCCGACCATTTGAATAAGCCCGTGCTCCCGCGAAGGCGGGAGCCCATCTCCCGGCGGCCTGATTTTGAACCCGCCGGTGATGGGTCCCCGCCTTCGCGGGGACACGGCATCTTATTTGCTCCCCACCCGAATCCGCCCGTCGTGCCCTCGCGCGGCGAACCCCTGCACCTGTCCGAAAGCCTCTCCCCATGCCGATGCTCGACGCCAATACGACCGCCCAGCTCAAAACCTATCTCGGCAACCTCCGCCGTCCGATCGAGCTCGTCGCGAGCCTCGACGCCTCGCCCAAGGCGGCCGAGATGCGCAGCCTTGTCGAAGAGGTCGCGGCGCAGTCGGATCTCGTCACCGCGCGTTTCGACGGTGATGACGCGCGCCGTCCGTCCTTCGCAATCCGCGCCGATGAAGGCCGCGCCGAAGCGGTGTTCGCCGGCCTGCCGATGGGGCATGAATTCACCTCGCTGATCCTTGCGCTGCTCCACGTCGGCGGCCACCCGCCGAAGGAAGAGGCCGAACTGCTCGACGCGGTGCGCGGACTGGAACGCGATTTCGTCTTCGAAACCTTCTTTTCGCTGTCGTGTCAGAATTGCCCCGACGTCGTGCAGGCGCTCAACATCATGGCGGCGCTCAATCCGAACATTCGCCACACCGCAATCGACGGTGCGCTGTTTCAGGACGAGGTCGAGCGGCGTCAGGTGATGGCGGTGCCCGCGGTATTCCTGAACGGCGAACCCTTCGGCCAGGGCCGCATGGATCTCGCGCAGATCGTCGCGAAGCTCGACACCGGCGCAGTCGCCCGCGCGGCCGAAAAGATCGCCGCGAAGGAGCCCTTCGACGTGCTCGTCGTCGGCGGCGGGCCCGGCGGCGCTGCGGCCGCCATCTATGCCGCGCGCAAAGGCATCCGCACCGGCATCGTCGCCGAACGCTTCGGCGGGCAAGTGCTCGACACGCTGGGGATCGAGAATTTCGTCTCGGTCCAGCACACCGAAGGCCCGAAGCTCGCGGCGCAATTGGAAGCGCATGTGAAGGATTATGATGTCGACGTCATGAACGTGCAAGAAGCCGCCGAGCTTATCCCGGGCGGGGCGCACGGCCTGCACGAAGTGAAGCTGAAAAGCGGCGCGAGCGTCAAGGGCAAGACCGTCATCCTGTCGACTGGCGCGCGCTGGCGCCAGATGGGCGTCCCCGGCGAGGCCGAATATCGCAACAAGGGTGTGGCCTATTGCCCGCACTGCGACGGTCCCCTGTTCAAGGGCAAGCGCGTCGCGGTGATCGGCGGCGGCAATTCGGGCGTCGAGGCGGCGATCGACCTCGCGGGGCTCGTCGCACATGTGACCCTGATCGAATTCGACGCGCAGCTACGCGCCGACGCGGTGCTCCAGACCAAATTGCGCAGCCTGCCCAACGTCACGGTCATCACCTCGGCGCTCACCACCGAGGTGCTCGGCAATGGCGAAAAGGTCGTCGGCCTGCGCTATCGCGACCGCAATCGCGACGAAGAGCATCTGGTCGAGCTCGAGGGCATTTTCGTCCAGATCGGTCTGATCCCGAACACCGAATGGCTCGGCAATGCCGTGGCGCTCAGCGACCGCGGCGAGATCGAGGTCGATGCGCGCGGCGCGACCAGCCAGCCCGGCATCTTCGCCGCGGGTGACGTAACGACGGTGCCCTACAAGCAGATCGTCATTGCGATGGGTGAGGGGTCGAAGGCGTCGCTGTCGGCCTTCGATCATTTGATCCGTTCGGGCGCCTGACGCCGCGCTCGCGGTCCATCAGCTCTCCGGCCAGACGTCGGTGTCATGGTCGGGGTGCTGATGGTTGCTCGCCTTGATCGCACCGACATAGGCCGCCATCGTTTCCTCGGTCGTACCCTCGGCGGGGATCGTAAGCGATTCGAACACCGCTAACCGCGCTTCCACCCCGAACTGCACGCGCGGCGGGAATTGCGAGGGATCGTCGAACGACCCGGTGGTCAGGTTGATGTGCCCGCTTTCGGCATAATCGTAGAGCAGCGGCGTTCCGCAGTCGCGACAGAAACCGCGCGCCGCTTTGTCCGAACTGTTGAAGGTTGCAGGGCTGCCGCGCGTCCATGTGATCGCATCGCGCGGCACGCCGATTAGCGCGATGAAGAAATTGCCCGCCGCCTTCTGGCACATACGGCAATGGCAGATGTGCGAGCTGTCGCGCACCGCGGTGACATGATAGCGCACCGCGCCGCACTGGCATCCGCCCGATGCCTCGGTTTCGATCCTGTCCATGGCCGCTGGGTAACAGCGGCGGCGCGGCCTCGCAACCGCGCCGCCGCGCGTCATTACGCGCCGTAGCGCTCGATCACCTCGGCCAGCGGCACATGCCCAAGACAGAGGCCGCTGCCGGCCACGCTTTCGCCGCTTTCCAGCGCGGTAGCGTAGACCACCGCCGGATCGGCCTCCAGCCGCGCGCGCAGCGCTGCGAGCTTCGGCCAGCGGGTGGGCGCAGCGACCTCATGAAAATCGAGCCAGCGCGCGATGCCGACGAACAGCGCATCGGCCAGCGTCGGGCGATCGCCGACCAGATAGGGGCCGTCGCCGACCATTGCTTCCAGCTTGTCGTGGCGTTCGATCACCGCTTCCTTGCCAAATTCGCGCAAGGATGCCTGAAGCGCCGGACGCGGCGGGTCCATTTCGAGCGCGACCCACAGGGGACTGAACGCGCCGGTGAAGCCGGTGTTGATGAACGCCATGATCTGCCACATCCGGTCGGCGTCGGGCGACAGCGGATCGGGGCTGATCCGCCGTTCATCGTCGCGCACCGCCAGCCAGCTGGCGATCGCCATCGTTTCGGTCAGCGCGCGGCCCTGATCGGTAATCAGCGCGGGCGTCTCGTGCCGCGCGTTGATGCGGGCATAGGCGGGCTCGCGCATTTCGCCGAGCATGTCGACGCGGCACAGGCGATAGGGTTTGCCCAGCCACTCGAGCGCGGCGACAAGCCCCATGGAACTTCCCAGCGGGAAGCCATAGATAAGGATCGGTTCCAAGATATTGCTCCATCGTCTTGTAAAAGAGGGGGGAGCTGCGCAGCGATTTCGGATATAGGGCGCTCGTCGCTCGCGTAAATAACGCACCTTTTTGTTACCATGGGGACGATGATGAAAGAGCTGGTTTCGCGCTGTCCGATCGAGGAGGTGATGCAGGTGCTGAGCGGGCGCTGGCCCAGCTTGCTGATCTATTATCTCAGCGACGGGACCAAGCGGTTCAGCGACCTGCAACGCGACAATCCGACGATTTCGCACAAGATGCTGACGCTCGAACTGCGCAAGCTCGAGGACGCCGGGATCGTCCAGCGCACCGAGTTCGACGGCTATCCACGGCGCGTCGAATATGACCTGACCCCCGCGGGGCTGCGCCTCGTCCCGCTGATCGACGCGCTCGGCGACTGGTGGGAGGAGGTCAGCGGAGGGTCAGATGCTTCGGTGGATCGCGCGGCGGGCAAGATACAAATGATATGAAGCAACATTGCCATCTGGCCGGACGGGCGAAAGCCGCGCATAGCGGCCACGAGGGAACGAGGGAAAATTTCGAAAATGCTGGATAGTCTGCCGCAGATATTGCTGCGCCATCGCCGCGCCGTCGGTCTTTCAGCCATCTTGATTGCGGTTTTAACCTGGACGGTCGACCTGACCGACCTCGTCTATGAATGCCCCTATTGCCGCAGTCAGCGCACTGTTATCGGTCTGCTTGGGCTGTTGCTGATGCTCCCCAATCCGGCGCATTGGCTGGCGCGCTATCTATCGGCGGTCCTTGCAGTTTTCGGACTTTCGGTCGCGGCCGCCCAGCATTTTCGCGGCTGGGCGCGCATCATGGGCGGCGAGTTCGAATGGGGCGAACAATGGTATGTCAATGCGTGGATGCTGTCGGGCTTTGCCCTGTTCATCATCGTCGGCCTGCTGCTCCTGATCTGGATCTGGCGGCCCGGTGAGGCTGCGGCCCCCTGACCCGTCAGGCCGTCACTCCCACTCGATCGTCCCCGGCGGTTTCGAGGTATAGTCGTACACAACGCGGTTGATGCCCTGCACCTCGTTGATGATGCGCGTTGCGCAGCGGCTCAGGAAACTGGCGTCGAAGGGATAGATGTCGGCGGTCATGCCGTCGGTCGAGGTCACGGCGCGCAGCGCGCAGACATGGTCGTAGGTGCGCCCGTCGCCCATCACGCCGACGGTCTTGACGGGCAGCAGCACCGCAAACGCCTGCCAGATCGCGTCATACAGCCCGGCATTGCGGATTTCTTCGAGATATACGGCGTCGGCCTTGCGCAAGATGTCGCAGCGCTCTTTGCTGACTTCGCCGGGGATGCGGATCGCGAGGCCGGGGCCGGGGAAGGGGTGGCGGCCGACGAAAATGTCGGGCAGGCCGAGCTCCTTGCCGAGCAGGCGGACCTCGTCCTTGAACAGCTCGCGCAGCGGCTCGACCAGCTTCATATTCATGCGTTCGGGCAGGCCGCCGACATTGTGGTGGCTCTTGATCGTCACGCTCGGCCCGCCGGTGAACGATACGCTCTCGATCACGTCGGGATAGAGCGTGCCCTGCGCGAGGAAGTCGGCGCCGCCGATCTTCTTCGCTTCTTCCTCGAACACGTTGATGAATTCGGCGCCAATGAATTTGCGCTTCTTCTCGGGGTCGGTGACGCCTGCAAGACCCGCCATGAAGCGCTCCTCGGCATCCACGACGACCAGCGGGATATTATAATGGTCGCGGAACAGCCGTTCGACCTGTTCGCGCTCGTTCATGCGCAAGAGGCCGTGGTCGACGAAGACGCAGGTCAGCTGCTCGCCGATCGCTTCGTGGATCAGCACCGCGGCGACCGCGCTGTCGACCCCGCCCGACAGGCCGCAGAGCACGCGCTGGTCACCGACCTGCGCCCGGATTTCGGCGATTTTCGTGGCGCGGAATTCGGCCATCGTCCAGTCGCCGCTGCACCCGCAGACGTGGCGGACAAAATTGGCGATCAGCTTCGCGCCGTCGGGGGTGTGGACGACTTCGGGGTGGAATTGCGTACCATAATAGCGGCGCTCGTCATTCGCGATGACCGCGAAGGGCGCGCCGTCGCTTACCGCAACGATGCGAAAGCCGGGGGCGAATTGGGTGACGCGGTCGCCGTGGCTCATCCACACCTGATGGCGCTCGCCGACCTCCCACAGTCCGTCGAACAGCACGCAAGGCTCGGTGACGGTCAGGAAGGCGCGGCCGAATTCGCCGTCGCGTTCGCCGTCGATGCCGCCGGGTTCGACCTGCCCGCCGAGCTGCTGGCTCATCACCTGCTGACCGTAACAGATGCCGAGCACGGGCAGGCCGCTGTCGAACACCGACTGCGGCGCGCGCGGGCTGCCGTCGGCGGGGACCGATGCGGGCGAGCCCGACAGGATCACCCCCTTGGGCTGCATCCGCTCCAGCGCGGCTTCGGCGGCGCTGAACGGGACGATTTCGCTATACACCCCCGCCTCGCGGACGCGGCGGGCGATGAGCTGGGTGACTTGCGATCCGAAGTCGATGATCAGGATCGATTCAGGGGCGGGGGAAGAGTTGGGAGTCGGCATGGCTGGCCGATAAGGAAGCCGGGCCATGCTGTCCAGCGGTCGATATGCGCCGCCCGTCGAACAGGCATCGCCCCGACACATTGTTGCGACAATTGCGACATAACTGAACGCCGAACAAAGAGCGGCGTCAGCGGGTGTTAAGCCCCCGCCGTGCAAATGAAAAACCAAGACAGAAAAGAAACAAGGCTTTCCCCCATGAATAACGTCCGTCTTTCGATTTCCGCGCGCGCTGCCTTGTTGGCGGCCGGCGCCTCGTTCGCGCTGCCCGCCGCCGCGCAGGCGCCGGTCGGCCCGCCGGTCGCCGCCGCGGTGGCCGACCAGCCCGCCGATCAGGCCCCCGCGGCAGCGGAAACGGTCGACGACGCCTATGACGATTATGCCGAGGACGAGATCGTCGTCACCGCGCCGCGCCTCGCGGGCCAGCTCGATACCGACATCAAGGCCGAGGCCGAACTCGATGAAGCCGCGATCGCCAGCTACGGCGTGTCGAACGTCGCCGAACTGCTCGAGGCGCTGGCGCCGCAGACGCGCTCGGGGCGCGGCCGCGGCAGCGGGCGGCCGATCATCCTCGTCAACGGGCGGCGCATCGGCGGTTTCGGCGAAGTCCGCAACCTGCCCCCCGAAGCGATCGCCAAGGTCGAGGTGTTTCCGGAGGAAGTCGCGCTGCAATATGGCTATTCGGCCGACGAGCGCGTCGTCAACCTGGTGCTCAAGCCCAATTTCCGACAGGTTTCGGTCGAGGCCGAGGGCGGCATCCCGACGCAGGGCGGCCGGTTCCAGAGCGAAATCGAGCCCAGTTTTCTGGCAATCACCGATAGCGGCCGGATCAACATCAACACTGGGTGGGAACATAAGTCGATGCTGCTCGAAAGCGAGCGGAACCTCGTTTATGACGATCCAGCGCAGGCGGCCGAGGCGCCGGCGCGCAGCCTGTCGTCGGCATCGGACGAATATCGGATCGACGCGACGGTCCAGCGCAGTCTGAACAAAGTGACCGATGCGTCGCTCAACGTGCGTTTCGACCAGACCGACACGCGCTCGCTGCTCGGGCCGGGGCTCGGCGGCGTCGGCGATCCGCTCGAACGCGACAGCCGGGCGCGCAATCTCACGTCGACCGCCAGCGTCAACGGCATGCTTGGCGACTGGCGCTGGTCGGTGTCGGGCAATTATGCCGATGCCGACCAACGGACCTTCACCGACCGCATAAGCGGCGCCCGCGACCGGTTCGACAGCAGCCAGCAGACGTTCGGCGGCAACGCGAACCTGTCGGGGACGGTGACCGAGGGCTGGGCGGGTCCGATCCGCCTGTCGCTAACGGGCAGCTATTCGGGCCTGCGGTTCGACAGCCGCTCGGAAAATGCGAATGGCGTCACGACGACCGACCTCGCGCGCGACCTGCCCGGCGTCTTCGGATCGCTCACCGTGCCGCTGCTCGACCCCGAATATGAGGTCGGCAAAGTGGGTCGCGTCTCGTTGACGCTGAGCGGGCAGGTGCAGAACCCGAGCGATTTCGATGCGCTCAAAAGCTGGGGCGCGAACGTCAACTGGGGCGTGACGGACAATCTCTCGCTGATCGCGAGTTTCAACCAGGATGAGGCGGCGCCCGGCATCCAGCAACTCGGCGCGGCGCCGCTGGTGACGCCCGCGGTGACCTATTATGATTTTGCGACCGGCCAGACGGTGCAGATCACGACGACGACGGGGGGCAACCCCTTCCTGCTCGCCGAACAGCGCCGCGACATCAAACTGGGACTTAATTGGTCGCCACCGATGGTCGAGGGGCTCAATTTCTCGGTCAACTACAATCGCAACAAAAGCTATGACACGGCGAACAGCCTGCCATTGCTGACCCCCGAGATCGAGGCGGCTTTCCCCGACCGGGTGACGCGCGATGCCAATGGCGTCTTGCTGGCGATCGACCAACGGCCGGTCAATTTCGACCGCGCCGAAAATTCGCAGATCCGCTGGGGCCTCAATTTCGGCAAGAGCTTCGGCCAGCAGGAACAGCGCCGGCCGGCCGGCGCGCCGGGCGGCGAAGGGGCACGGCAAGGCGGCCGCGAGGGCGGCGGCGGTCCGCGGATGGGCGGGCGCCGCGGTCCCGGTGGCCGGTTCGGCGGTCCGCAAGGCGGGCGCTGGCAGGTATCGCTCTATCACACGATCAAGCTGACCGACACGGTGCTGATCCGCCCAGGCGTTCCCGAACTCGATCTTTTGAACGGGTCGGCGACGGGCAGCGGCGGCGGTAGCAACCGTCACCTGTTCGAACTCGACGGCGGCCTGTTTAACAAGGGCGTGGGCGTGCGGCTCAGCGCCAAATATGACAGCGGCAGCACGGTGACGGGCGGGACCGCGGGCGACCTGAAATTCGGCGACCTCGCGACCTTCAACCTGCGCTTTTTCGTCGATTTCAACCAGAAACCGAAACTGACCGAAGATTTGCCGTTCCTCAAGGGATCGCGCCTGCGGCTTTCGATCGACAATGTCTTCGATGCGCAGCGCAAGATCACCGATGCGAATGGCGTCGTACCGCTCAACTACCAGCCCGGATATATCGATCCGCTCGGCCGCTATATCGAGCTGGAGTGGCGTAAGACCTTCTAGGCCGCGACGCCCGCGATGCCGGCCTTGGCATCGGGGGCGGGTTCGGCGGGAACGAAGGTCAGCGCTTTCACGAACTGCGCGGTGCAGCTCGACCAGCTGTAGCGCGCCCCGAGTGCCGCCGCATCGGCGCGGTCGCACGCCAAGGCCGCGTCGATCGCCCGGCCGAGGTCCTCGTCGAGCGCGCCGGCACCGCCCGTCACGATATCGCCCGGTCCCGGCACCGGATAGGCGGCGACCGGCGTACCGCAGCTCAGTGCCTCGATGACGACAAGGCCGAATGTATCGGTACGGCTCGGAAAGACGAAAACGTCGGCGCCCGCATAGGCTGCGGCAAGCGTTTCGCCGCCAAGCTTGCCAAGGAAGACCGTGGCGGGATGGCGGGCCTGCAACTCGGCGAGCGCGGGCCCGTCGCCGACGACCACTTTCGTGCCCGGCCGCTCGCAGTCGAGGAAGGCGCCGATGTTCTTTTCGACCGCCACGCGGCCGACGTAGAGCTGGATCGGTCGCGCAAGGCTCGCATAGGCGGGGTGCGGCGCGCGATCGGGGCGGAACAGGTCATGGTCGACGCCGCGTTCCCACATCATCGTCTGGGTCAGGTCCTGATCGGCGAGTTCGCGCGCGAGGCTGCGCGTCGCGACCATGATGTGCCGCGCCGGGCGGTGAAACCAGCGGATGAAGCGCCACACGAAAGCGGGGGAAACCGGGAACCGCGCCGCGACATATTCGGGAAAGCGCGTGTGATAGGCGGTGGTGAACGGGAATTTGTTGCGAATGCACCAGCGCCGCGCGGCCATGCCGAGCGGCCCCTCGGTCGAGATATGGATCGCCTGCGGAGCAAAGGCGCGGATACGCCTCCCCACCGCGCGCCGGCCGGCAAAGGCGAGGCGGATTTCGGGGTAGGAGGGGCAGGGGATAGAGCGGAAGAGGTCGGGCGAGATCACCCCAACCTCATGCCCCGCCGCCTTGAGTTCGCCGATCGTCGCCTGGAGCGTGCGAACGACGCCGTTGACCTGCGGCTCCCACGCGTCGGTGACGATCAGAACCCTCATGCCGCGGCCGGGAGCGCGAGCTTGGCCGGTGCCGCTCGGGCCGCGACCTCCTCGGCCCAATGGAGGATTTCCATGCGTCCGTCATGATGTTCGACCAGCGCGGTGCAGCCTTCGACCCAGTCGCCGTCGTTATAATATTCGGTGCCCTCGATCTCGCGCATCTCGGCGCTGTGAATATGGCCGCACACCACGCCGTCGACTCCGCGCGAGCGCGCGGCGTGGGCGACGACTTCCTCGTAACGCCCAATAAACTGGACCGCGTTCTTGACCTTGTGCTTGGCGACCATCGACAGCGACCAATAGGGCAGGCCGAAGGCGCTGCGGATGCGGTTCACCACCACATTGCACTTCATCAGCGCGGTGTAGGCGGCGTCGCCGACGAAGGCGAGCCAGCGGTGCGCGAGCATCACCGCGTCGAATTCGTCGCCATGGACGACGAGCAATTTGCGGCCATCGGCGGTTTCGTGGATCGCTTCGCGGCGGATCTCGACGCCGCCGAAATCGAAGCCGTCGAACGGCTTGACCATCTCGTCATGATTGCCGGGGACATAGACAACGCGCGTGCCGCGCTTCGCGCGCTTCAGCACGCGCCAGACGACATCATTATGCTCGGGCGGCCAGAAGTGGCGCTTCTTCAAACGCCAGCCGTCGATGATGTCGCCGACAAGATAGAGCGTCTCGCAATCGACATGATCGAAGAAATCAATCAGCAGCGGCGCGTTGCAGCCGCGCGTGCCGAGGTGGATGTCGCTGACCCACACGGCGCGGTAATTGCGGCGTTCGCCGATCACACGCTCGGGAATATGCGGATCGGTCGTGAAGGGGTCGGGAAAACGGGCGGGGATCGGCAGGGTGGAAATCGATGCCATGTCGCACTCCGAAAGCAGCCTCTAGCTGCTCCCGGCGTAGACACGCGAAATGTTACAGCGTGCGACTCAAACTGACGACAATTTGAAGAAAGTTCGAAGTCGGTTCGGTGACGTTGCCTATTTGACACATATCCGATTAACCATGATCCAATCAGGTTCGCCGGATCACCAAATTCCTGATTTCGCTCATATCTTCCATCGCGAAGCGCACACCCTCGCGCCCAAGGCCGCTGTCCTTCACCCCGCCATAGGGCATATTGTCGACGCGGTAGGAGGAGACGTCGTTGACGACGATGCCGCCGACGTCGAGATGGTCCCACGCCTCCAGCACCTTGTGGATATCGCGGGTGAAAATGCCCGCCTGCAGTCCGAACTTGCTGTCGTTGACCTCCGCGAGCGCTTCTTCCCAGGCTGAGAATTTCGACAGGACGACGACGGGGCCGAAAGCTTCCTCGATCACGACATCGGTATCGCGCGGGACATTTTCGAGCAACGCCGCCTCGAGCATGTTGCCATCGCAGCCGCCACCCGCGAGCAGTGTCGCGCCCGCGGCAACCGCATCGTCGATCCAGCCCTTGAGTCGCTGCGCTTCCTTGACCGAGATCATCGGGCCGATGAAGGTGTCGCGCAGCTTCGGATCGCCCGATTTCAGCGTCTTGACCTTCGCAGTGAGCATGTCGCGAAACCGGTCGTAGATATCTGCATGGACGATCGCGCGCTGGACGTGGATGCAGCTTTGCCCCGACTGATAATAGCCGCCGAAGATGATCCGCGCGAGCGCATGGTCCAAGTCGGCATCCTTGTCGACGATCACCGCGGCGTTGCCGCCGAGTTCGAGCACGACCTTCTTCTTGCCCGCCTTCGCCTTCAGCTCCCAGCCAACGCCGGGCGAGCCGGTGAAGCTCAATAATTTCAGTCGTTCGTCGGTCGTGAACAGATCGGCGCCCGCGCGGCTCGCCGGCAATATGCTGAACGCGCCTTCGGGCAGGATATCGCATTCGGCGAGCACCTCGCCCATGATGATCGCGCCGAGCGGCGTCAGCGACGCGGGCTTCATCACGAAGGGACAGCCCATCGCGATCGCCGGCGCGATCTTGTGCGCGGCGAGGTTGAGCGGGAAGTTGAACGGCGAGATGAAGCTGCACGGCCCGATCGGCACGCGCTTCCACATCCCCATATAGCCCTTGGCGCGCGCCGAAATGTCGAGCGGCTGGACCTCTCCATAATTGCGCGTCGCTTCTTCGGCGGCGATGCGGAACGTGTCGATCAGGCGCGTGACCTCGCCTTCAGAATCCGCGATCGGCTTGCCCGCCTCGACGCACAAAGCATAGGCGAGTTCGTCGAAACGCTCCTGGAACCGCGTCACGCAATGGGAGAGCACGTCGCGCTTCTCGTAGCTCGCGAGCCGCGCCATCGGCTCGGCGGCACGGACGGCGCCCGCGATCGCTTCGTCGATGACGTCGGGGGTCGCCAGCGCGGTGCGGAACGCGACCTCGCCGGTGAACTTGTCGATCACCTCGAGGTCGGTGTTCGGCTGCACCGCCTTGTTGTTGAGGTAGAGCGGATAGACGTCCTTGAGTTTCATATCATTCTCCCCCCTCCCGCTTGCGGGAGGGGTTGGGGGTGTGCACAGGCGGTGGGGTTGCCTACCCCGCTGCGACTAGCGAGCAAGCTCACCAGCGTCGCTGCCCCTCCCGCAGGCGGGAGGGAAACCGAAATCAAAGCTCCTTCGACAATTTCTTGATGTCGATGTTCAAAATCTGGTCATTCTCCGAATAATCGACCGGACAGTCGATCAAATGCACCCCCGGCGTATCGCGCGTATGCGCGAGCAACTCCTTAAGGTGCGCGGCGCTTTCGACGCGATATCCGTTGGCGCCGTAGCTTTCAGCATATTTGACGAAATCGGGGTTACCATAGGTCAGACCCCAATCCTTGAACCCCATATTCGCCTGCTTCCAGCGGATCATGCCATAGCTGTTGTCGTTAAGGATGAGCAGGGTGAGGTTGAGGCCGAGGCGCACCGCGGTCTCCATTTCCTGGCTGTTCATCATGAAGCCGCCGTCGCCGCAGATCGCCATGACCTTGCGGTTCGGATACAGCATCGCCGACATCATCGCGCTGGGCAGGCCCGCGCCCATCGTCGCGAGCGCATTGTCGAGCAGCACCGTGTTCGGCTTGCACGCGGTATAGCCGCGCGCGAACCAGATCTTGTAGACGCCATTGTCGAGGCAGATGATGCCGTCGTCGGGCATCGCATCCCGGACCGATTGCACCAGATGCGGCGGGAAGATCGGAAAACGCTCGTCCTTCGCGAGCGGCGCCGAATGGTCGACCTCGGCCTGGCGGTAGGCGAGCAGGTGATCGAATTTCCAACCGCCGTTGGGGACGATATCCTCCTTCATCTGCCACACGGCGTTGGCGATGTCGCCGATCACTTCGATATCGGGGAAATAGACGGGATCGACCTCGGCGGTCTTGGTCGACACATGAATGACGGTAGGGCCGCCGCGCTGCATGAAGAAGGGCGGCTTTTCGATCACGTCATGGCCGAGGTTGACGATGCAGTCCGACGCCTCGACGGCGCGGTGGACGAAGTCGCCCGCGCTCAGCGCGGCGCAGCCGAGGAATTTCGGGTGCCGCTCGTCGATCACCCCCTTGCCGAGCTGCGTCGTCAGGAAGGGAATGCCCGTTTTTTCGATGAATTGCAGCAGCATGCGGCTGGTCATCGTGCGGTTCGCGCCCGCCCCGATGACGAGAACCGGCGAGGTCGCATTTTCGAGCGCCTTAACCGCTTCGCGGATCGATTTGCTGTCGGCGTTGGGGCGCCGCGAATGGCTGCGTTTCAGTGGCAGGCTGTCGGTATGTTCGTCGGCAATGTCCTCAGGCAGCTCGATATGCACCGCGCCGGGCTTTTCCTCCTCGGCGAGGCGAAAGGCCTCGCGCACGCGGCTCGGGATATTGTCCGACGAGGCCATCTGATGGGTGAATTTGGTAATGGGGCCCATCATCGCGACGACGTCGAGGATCTGGAAACGCCCCTGCTTCGACTTCTTGATCGGCTTTTGCCCAGTGATCATCATCATCGGCATACCGCCCAATTGCGCATAGGCGGCAGCGGTGACGAAATTGGTCGCGCCGGGGCCCAGCGTCGCGAGGCACACGCCGGTCTTGCCCGTATGCCGGCCATAGGTCGCGGCCATGAAGCCCGCCCCCTGTTCGTGGCGCGTCAGGATGAGCTTGATCTTGCTCGACCGCGAAAGGCTGTCGAGGAAATCGAGATTTTCCTCCCCTGGAACGCCGAAAATATATTCGACGCCCTCTTCCTCAAGACATTCGATGAACAGGTCGGATGCTTTTTTCATGTGACAGTCGCCCCCCTCAGCCACGCACCCCAGCGGTGCGGCCCCAAGCCATGCTGGCGACCCACAGCATGAATGACGGTGCACCGGCGCTCGTCGTCAGGCCGCGAGTCCCTGCTGCTCCATGGGCAGTTTGTAACGAGGGGGGAGGGGGTTGTCACGGGGGGCATCGCTTGGATTTTCGCGCTTCCGTCAATTCGGCGTATCCGGCAGCGAAATCCGCTTGCCAATCCCGCAAAGCGCGATACCTCCCGTCATGGGGAGGTCGCGACATGGGGGTGTTGCTGCATATCATGCGCCGGGCCGCGATGGCATTGGCGGCATTGGGGGGCATGGTTTGCACGCCATTTGTCCAAGCGCAGCAAGCCGAAGCGCCCGCGGCGGTCCTTGTCGTCGATCCCGCAGCGCCCACCGTCGATCCGCCGCCGTCGGCCATGGCCGTCTCGCCAGCTCCGCAACTCGATCATCTTCCCGCCGGGACGATCATCGAAATCCGCATCGACGAGCCGGTGAATTCAAAAACGCACGAGACGGGCGACTGGTACGGGATTTCGCTCGCGCGCCCGATCATGCTCGGCGACACGGTCCTGATCCCTGCGGGGACGCCGGGGCGCGGTCAGGTCGTGCATGCGGCCAAGTCGAGCTGGGGCGGCAAGGCGGGCGAGTTGATCCTCGGCGCGCGCTACCTCGAATTCGAAGGCCGGCAGATAGCCCTACGTGGCATGAAGCTGGGCGGCGTAGGCGGCCATAACGAGGGGCTGGCCTTTGCCACCTCGGTCGCCGGCGGGGTCGTCGCAATGCCGTTGGTTTTTGCGATTAACGGCAAGAATGCCGACATCCCGGTTGGCACGCTGGCAACCGCCAAACTGGCGGCGGAGTTGCGTCCCCCAGTCATTGCCGTGGCACCTGCGGACGCATCCACCCCCGCCATCGAAGCGCCGCCTGTCGCCGGTCCCGACCCGCAGGTCGGCACCGCGCCCGGCGCGACTTCCGAAGTTATCAAAAGCGTACCGACCAAAGAGGAGGATATATGAAGAAGTTTGTTGCGAACGCCGCGCTGGCAGTCATCCTGGCCGGGAGCATCGGCCTGTCAGCCACCGCGATCGCCAAGGAAAAGGAAGAGAAATCCGAAAAGGGTGTGGCAAAGATTGTCCCCGCCCCGCCCGAGGGCATGGGCCAGGTCGTCTTTTTCCGTCCCGGCGGTATGGGTTTCGCGCTCGGCTGCGGCGTCAACGAAAATGGCGAGCGCATCAGCGCGCTGGGGGCCGGTAAATATTTCGTCCACCCGACCACGCCGGGATCGCACAGCTATACGGTCAAGAGCGAGGCGACCGACCTGCTGACGCTCGAGGTCGAACCGGGCGAAACCACTTATGTGAAGTGCAAGATCAAGATGGGTATCATGGTCGGCCGCCCGAACATCGCGCCGTCGACGCAGGAGGAATTCGACAAGCTGAGCCCCAAGCTCGAATATGTGGACGCCGACGACATCGGTCCGAAAAAGGAAAAATAGCCGGCGAGGCGCCGCGCGCCCGCCCGAATGGGCTTGGGCGCCTCGACCATTTCGGGTGGGGGCTTTAGCTCACCAGCCGTGCGGCTTTCGGAGAACGATTTTTTGGAAGGAATTCGAAGCATCGTCGGGTGAACGAATGCGCATCTATCTGGAACGAATGCATCAATTGTCGCGTGAGCTAATCGGCGAGTTAGCTGGCGTCTGACGTCCGGCGTGACCGTACTCGACATTCAATCGATGTCGAACAGTCCCGCGAGCTGTTCGACCATCGTGCCGCCCAATTGCTCGGCATCCATGATCGTCACGGCGCGGCTGTAGTATCGCGTCACGTCGTGGCCGATGCCGATCGCGCAGAGCTCGACAGGCGAGCGATTCTCGATCCATTCGATGACCTGGCGCAGATGCTGGTCGAGATAGGCGCCGTGGTTGACCGACAGCGTGCTGTCGTCGACCGGCGCGCCGTCGCTGATCACCATTAGGATGCGGCGTTCCTCGGGGCGGTTGATGATCCGCTGGTGCGCCCACATCAGCGCTTCGCCGTCGATATTCTCCTTGAGCAGCCCCTCGCGCATCATCAGCCCGAGCGACTTGCGCGCGCCGCGATAGGGTTCGTCGGCGGGCTTGTAGATGATGTGGCGGAGGTCGTTGAGGCGGCCGGGGTGCGGTGGGCGTCCGGCGGCGAGCCAGTCCTCACGGCTCTGCCCACCCTTCCACGTCCGCGTGGTGAAGCCGAGGATCTCGGTCTTCACGCCGCAGCGTTCGAGTGTGCGCGCGAGGATGTCGGCGCTGATCGCGGCGATGCTGATCGGCCGCCCGCGCATCGATCCCGAATTGTCGATCAGCAGGGTGACGACGGTATCGCGGAAGTCGGTGTCGCGTTCTACCTTGTACGACAGTGAACTGCCGGGCGAGACGATGACGCGCGCAAGTCGTGCGGCGTCGAGCTGGCCTTCTTCCTGATCGAAATCCCACGCGCGGTTCTGCTGCGCCATCAACCGCCGCTGGAGGCGGTTCGCGAGCTTGGTCACCGCGCCCTGCAGATGGGTCATCTGCTGGTCGAGATAGGCGCGCAGCCGCGTCAGTTCGTCGGCATCGCACAGTTCGGTCGCGGCGATGATCTCGTCATGCTTTTCGGTGAAGCGGAGATAGTTGAAATCGGGAATGTCGCTCGGCAGGCGGTTGGGACGCACGGGCAGCATGCCCTCGTCGCCTTCGCCGCCCATTTCGGGTTCGCCGTCGGCTTCCATTTCCTGCGCGTCGGGGTCGCTGTCACCGTCGTCGGCCTGGTCGCCCGCCATTTCGGCGCGCGCATCGACTTGGGCTTCGCCGGCGCCGCCGTCTTCGCTTTCCTGCTCTTCCTGGCTCTCGTCGGCTTCGCTCTCGTCCTGTTCGCCGCCGTCCTCGCTGCCTTCTTCGAGCGGCTCGTCGCTCTGGATGAGGTCGAGGTGGCGGAGCGCGAGCTTGGCGGTCTCGGCGAAGGCGGCCTGATCGTCGAGCAGCATCGACAATGCGGTGAGGTCGCCGCCCGCCTCCCTGCTGATCCATTCGCGCACCAGCGAAAGCCCGGTTTCGGTGCCCTGCGGCGCCTGTTCGCCGGTCAGCGCCTCGCGCAACATCAGTTCGAGCGCGCTCGACATCGGGACATCGGCCCGATCCTGCGCGCGGCTGATCGGGTCCGAGCGCATCCGCATCGCCAAGCTGGCCGCCAGATTGCCGCGCATCCCGTCCATATGACGCGCGCCCAGCGCCTCGATGCGCGCGCGCTCCATCGCGTCGAACGCGGCGGCGGCGAGCGGCTCGGCGGGGCGCGCCGCGGCGTGCAGTTTTTCGCTGTGATGCTTCATGCGCAGCGTATAGCTGTCCGCAAATCCGCGCGCTTCGGCGACCTGATCGGCGGGCAGAGTGCGCGACGGGGTCGGCACCTTGATCGCCTTGCCGACCTGCGCCGGGGCATCGGCGGTAAAGCCAACCTCGACCTCGGCATCGCGGGTCACCGCGCGCGCGACGCTCGACAGCGCAGTCTTGAAATCGTCGAGGGGAGATTGGGCAGACATTTCGACTCGGCTCTAACCAGCTTTGATGCGGGAAGGAAGAGAAGAGCGGGGCTTATTGCAATCGTCACCCCGGACTTGATCCGCGGTCCATGGATTCACCCGCGGAATGGACCCCCGGATCAAGTCCGGGGTAACGAAGGGAGAATGGATGCAGCTATAGCTAAGCTCGCTTGACGTCCCGCAGGCACGGGCGCATCCGCCGCACATGTCCTCCCCCGTACTCTCCCCCATGAAACGCCCCTGGGTCGTCATCCTCTGCGCGGCCTTGATCGTCACGCTGGCGATGGGGGTGCGCCAGTCGTTCGGGCTGTTCCTGCCGCAGATGAGCGCCGACATCGGCATCAGCCGTTCCGATTTCGGCCTCGCGATGGCGCTCCAGAACCTGCTGTTCGGGCTCGTCCAGCCGTTCGTCGGGGCGCTTGCCGACAAACATGGTGCGGGGCGCGTCGTGCTCGGCGGGGCGCTGCTCTATGCGCTCGGGCTGGTCGGCGCGGCGTTCGCGACCGATGCGATCGGGCTCCATATCAGCTTCGGCATCTTCATCGGCATGGCGCAGTCGGCGACGACCTTCGTTGTCGTACTCGGCGCCGTCGGGCGTGTCGTCAGCCCTGAAAAGCGCAGCAGCGCGTTCGGCATCGTCACCGCGGGCGGGTCGCTCGGCCAATTTCTTGTCGTGCCGCTGGCGTCGATGCTGCTGCGCGACATCGGCTATCACGAAACGCTTTGGATCATGGCGGGGCTCGTTGCGCTGTGCGGCCTGCTCGCGATCGGCGTGGCGGGGCGCACCGATGGCGGCGCAAGCCTGACCCTCGAGGTCGAGCAGACCGCGCGCGACGCGCTGCGCGAGGCAGCGGGGCACCGCGGTTACTGGCTGTTGAATGCGGGCTTTTTCGTTTGCGGTTTCCATATCGCCTTCATTGCGACGCATCTTCCGGCCTATCTCGACGACAAGGGGTTGGGGATCGAGATCGGCGCGCAGGTGCTCGCGCTCGTCGGGCTGTTCAACATCCTCGGTTCGTACGTCTTCGGGCGGGCGGGCGACCTGCTGCGCCAGAAATATGTGCTGTCGGCGCTCTACACCGCGCGCTCGGCGGTGATCGCGATCTTCCTCTTCGTGCCGCTGACCCATTGGACCGCGCTCGCCTTCGCCGGCGCGATGGGTTTCCTGTGGCTCGGCACCGTGCCGCTCACCAGCGGCATCGTCGGGCGCATCTTTGGCATCCGTTATCTCTCGATGCTTTATGGCATCGTATTCCTGAGCCATCAGCTCGGTAGCTTTTTCGGTGCCTATACCGCCGGGCTGATTTTCGATGCGACGGGCAGCTATAACATCGCCTGGGGTTTTTCGATCGCGCTCGGCCTGTTCGCGGGGCTCGTCCACCTGCCGATCGCCGACGCGCCAGTCAAACGGCTCCAGTCGGCATGAAACTGTCGCGGCAGGACTGGATCGCGCTGGCGCTGTTCGGGGTGGTCGCGGCAGGCGGCCTGTGGCTCTGGACCGGCGAGGGACCCGTCGTCTGGCTCGCCAATTTCGCGATCATGTGCGGGTTCTAGCGACTCACCGCGGCTCTTCCACTTCGGGCGTCCGCTGACAGATTGAATCGTCGCCGTCCTTCAGCACCGCAGGATCGGGCATCAGGCGGAACACATGCGCCCATTCGGTTGCGACCCGCTCGGGGCGCGTGCGCTTGTTCGCGACCACGTCGACGAAATCGCGGCACACCACTGCACTGCGCAGGAAATCGCTGTGACCCGTCGGTCCGCGCGATACGTCGGTCGTGTCGACGACCGTCAGGCCGGGGCGCGACGCGGGATAGCAGCGTTCGGGCAGCCCCCTGGCCTTGAGTTCCGCCGCTTCGAACGGGTCGAAGCAATAGGGCGAGCCGAGCCGTGGATAGCCGTGGATCGCGCGCGAGGCGGCAAGTGCCTTGTCGGCGCGCGACGTGTAGACGGTGATCCGGCGGTTGTTGGCGACACGCCGCGCCGACAGCACTTCGTCCTCGATGTCGCGTTCGAAGGTTTCGCGATCGATATCGGGCGAGGCGAGGATGATGTTCGAGATATTGCTACTGTCGGCGCTGCTAGACGTGCGATCGACATAGGAAATCGCCGGGATCACCAGCCGCGCGCCCAGCGAATGCGAAACGACGACGATCTCCTTGACCCACGGCTGTTCGGCTAGCGACTTCAGGAAGTCGCGGAAATTGCGGACGTCGTGATACATGTTCGTCTCGTCGACGACATAGCTCAGAAGCCTGCCCTGCGACGGCCAGCTGTATTCGACGATCGGACCGTCGAAACCCGTCATGCGCGCGATCTGCGCGGCGTCCTTCGACGTGGTCGAGAAATTCTCCCGGTAGCCGTGTACATAGAGCAGTACGCGCCCTTGCTTGCGATCGGTTTCGGCCTGCAACGCGCGCCACCAGTCGACGGAGTTCTGGAAGGCGAGCGGCGGGAGGAAGCGTTTCTTCTTGCCCACGACGACCTCGCGCGGCGCGTTGAAGCGGCCGTAGCGGATGCGGTCGCCGCGGTGGCGGAGCAATTCGATCTCGCTCGTGCGGCAATCGGGCAGGCGGCTCGTCGCAAAGAAATAGGGCAATGCAGCCTCGTCGACCGCGGCGCCGGGCTGCGCCGTGCAGCGCGGTTCGGCGACATAGTCGGCGTGGCGGATCTTGCCATAATCGACCGCCGCAATGCTGCACCCTGACAACAGGATGGAGGCGATTGCGGCGAACAACCGGTAGGACAGGGGGACGGCAGACGTGCGCTGAGGGGGGCAGGGCATGACGGAATGCTGGCAGACGAGGCCCGGCAGGGGAAGTCGTAAAATAGCGCAGCCAACTGTGTTGACTGAATAACACACATTGATATGCTCGCAAAGACTTGGCGTGGACACGCCGCATGAACGGGACACAGCCTTTGACCCTGATCGCCGCACTGATGCTTGCCGCCATACCTACGGCCGCCGCGCCGGCGCCGACCACTTATGTACCCAGCTTCGATCCGAGCGCGCTCAAGGAGAATGTCGGCGGTCCGCCGGGCGAGGTGCTGGTGCTCGGCACCCCGCATCTTTCGGGCTTCCCAAAGGAGTTTCAGGCGCAAAGCCTCGATCCGCTGCTTGATCGTCTTGCGGCGTGGCGTCCGCAGAAAATCGCTATCGAGGCCGTGTCGGGGCCGCAATGCGACATGCTGCGGCGCTATGCGGCGGTCTATCCCGACGTGCACAAAAGCTATTGCTGGGATCCCGAACCCGCGCGCGAGGCGACCGGGCTCGATGTGCCGGCAGCGACCGCCGAAGCGGAAAAGCTGCTCGCGGCCTGGCCCGACAATCCGACCGCGGCGCAGCGCCGCCGCCTCGCCGCCGTGTTCCTTGCGGGCGGCGAGCAGGCCTCGGCACTGGTCCAATGGCTCCAACTACCCCCCGCCGAACGCCGCGCCGGCGACGGGCTCGGCGATCCGCTCGTCGAACGGTTGAACAAGCTTGTGGGCTGGCGGAACGAAAATTATCTGATCGCCGCGGCGCTCGCGGCGCGTCTCGGCCTCCAGCGCGTCTACTCGGTCGATGATCACAGCGCGGACTTTCCTTCCGAATCGGCGGAAGACGAGGCTGCCTATGGCGCCGCGCTCCAGCGCGCATGGGACAATCCCGCGACCGACAAGCGCAAGGCGATCGACGATCAACTGATGAAGCGGCTCGACGGCGACGGCGTGCTCACCATCTACCGCGAATATAACAGCGCGCAGGCCATGCGGCTGGCCTTTGAAAGCGATTTCGGCGCCGCGGTCGCCGACGTGTCATCCAAACATCAAGCGCGACGCTATTCGGGCTGGTGGGAAACGCGCAACCTGCGGATGGTCGCCAATATCCGCCGCGTAATGGCGCGGCAGCCCGGCACGCGAATGCTCGCGATCGTGGGCGCATCGCACAAGGGCTATTATGAAGCCTATCTGCACATGATGCACGACATCCGGCTGGTCGACGCCAAGGCCGTGCTGGAATAGCTGCCGAGCGGGCCCGGCGTCCGACGATTTATTTGCCGATCACGCTTTCGGGCAAATCCTCACCGAACACGCGCTGATAATATTCGGCGACGATCATCCGCTCGGCCTCGTCGCATTTGTTGAGGAAGGAAAGGCGGAAGGCGAAGCCGATATTGTTGAAGATTGCGGTGTTCTGCGCCCAGCTGATGACCGTGCGCGGCGACATCACCGTCGAGATATCGCCGTTGATGAAGCCCTGGCGCGTGAGGTCCGCGACCTTCACCATATTGGCAATCGTCGTCTCGTCGGTGTCTGGCACCTTGGCGAGGATGATCGCGCTTTCGGTCGCGGCGGGCAGATAGTTCAGCGTAACGACGATGTTCCAGCGGTCCATCTGGCCCTGGTTGATCTGCTGCGTGCCGTGATAGAGCCCGCTCGTGTCGCCGAGCCCGACGGTGTTCGCGGTCGAGAAGAGGCGGAAGTGCGGGTTCGGACGGATGACGCGGTTCTGGTCGAGCAGGGTCAGCTTGCCCTCGGTCTCCAGCACGCGCTGGATCACGAACATCACGTCGGGACGGCCGGCGTCATATTCGTCGAAGACGAGCGCGGTCGGGGTCTGCAACGCCCAAGGGAGAAGGCCTTCGCGAAATTCGGTGACCTGCTGGCCGTCGCGCAGCACGATCGCGTCGCGGCCGACGAGGTCGATGCGGCTGATATGCGCGTCGAGGTTGACGCGGATGCACGGCCATTTGAGCCGCGCTGCGACCTGTTCGATATGCGTCGACTTGCCGGTGCCGTGATAGCCTTGCACCATCACGCGGCGGTTATATTTGAAGCCCGCGAGGATCGCGAGCGTCGTATCGCCGTCGAAGACATAAGCGGGATCGAGATCGGGGACGCGCTCGTCGGCTTCGCTGAACGCCGGGACCTTCATGTCGATATCGACGCCGAAGACTTCGCGCGCATCGACCTCGGTATCGGGCGCTGCCAGCAGCGTCGAGCCGTGGTGATCGGGAAGGCTGTTCGGAATATCGGTCATGGCAAAAGTCCAGCAAGCAAACGGGGAGAGTCGCCGCGCGGCGGCGCTTCGCCGTGGCGGTATCGTCATGGGTTGCGGCTTGCAACGCCTTTTCAGAGCAGGCCGAGCGCCTTCATCACCGCCGACTGGTCGTAATAGGGACGTTCGCAGACGATCTTGTCGCCGCCGGGCGCGAATTCGAAGGTCGCGGCCATCCGAATGCGGAACGCCTTGCCTGTCGGCTCGATCGTGCGCAGGCCGAGCTTGAGCGGACCGAGATGCGTGCCGGTTAGCCAGAATTCAACGAGTACGGTGTTCGTCGCCGCGTCAGCGGCGATTGCGATGACTTCGTTCGCCTGGTCGGGAAAAGGCTCGCGCGACGAGGCGAAATAGGATCGGACCGCGGCCTCGCCGTCGAAAATCGTCCCCGGCCCCATCAATTCATAGCGCGGATGATCGAAGGTCGCGAGGACGCCGTCCCAGTCGTGCGTGATCTCCAGCGCCATATGGCGGCGCACCACCTCGATCCGTGCTTCGTCCAAGTCGGTCATTGCGGCTCTCCTATGCGAACGCCTTGCTCTTCCTGAGCAGTTGATACGCTTCGACTACCGCACCCAGCCTTGCTTCGAAACTGCGATCGCCGCCATTCCGGTCGGGATGATATTTGCGCACGAGTTCGCTGTAGCGCCGCCGCAGCGCCGCGCGGTCGGCGTCGGCGGGCAGCGCCATCAACTGCATCGCGTCATGTTCCTCACGCGATAGGTGGGGATTTGCCGCTTCGCGCCGCGCCGCGTCCATCCGCTGGCGAAAGCGTGCGCCGAGCGCGTCCATCGGGTCCTTGAAATCGGCCCAGCGCGGCGGCAGGTCGGCGCTACCCGCGGGGCGGAAGGCGCGGCTTTCGGTTTCCCATCCGGCGGTCGGCGATTGCGCCGCCATGATCTGGTCGGCGCTCATCCCTTCGAAGAAATTATAGCCCGCGTTGAATTCGCGCACATGGTCGAGGCACAGCCAGCGGTATGGCGGCGGGCCGTCGGGCGATCGCTGCGACGAGACTGGTGCGCGAAACTCGCCTGCCTCGCGGCAGCCGGGCGCGGCGCAGCGTTCCTCGCGCGGGACGCGGCCGTGAAATCGGGAAGGGCGGGCAGAGGACGGCACGACGGGCTTTCGGAATCGAAGGGGGAGGGCTTTGGGGGGCCTTATAATTTGGCGACGGAGGGCTTATGGTCAACCCCATGAGCAACAAAGGCCCCGTACAGCGAGAGATGGAAAACCTGCTCCGTGCAGCTTTTCCCGACGCCAACTTCACCCTCAGCAACGACAGCGCAAAACATCATGGGCACGCTGGCGACGACGGTAGCGGCGAATCGCATTTTAGCCTGCACGTCGAATGGGCGGGCTTTGCCGGAATGAACCGCGTCGCGCGCCAGCGCACCGTGAACAGGGCGCTCGGCGACCTGCCCGGACAGCGTGTCCACGCACTCGCGATCCGCGCGACAGCGCCGGGCGAATGACGATGGTGGACAAGGTCAACCTTGCCGACGCTTTCGCAAATATTCCCGATGCGTGGAACCCGCGCGTCGCGGGCGACATCAACGATTTCCAGGTCAAGCTGGTCAAGCTCGACGGCAAGTTCGACTGGCATCATCACGACATCGAGGACGAGCTTTTCCTCGTCGTTGCGGGCCGGATGAAAATGGCGTTTCGCGACCGTGCCGTGATCGTCGAGCCCGGCGAGTTCATCATCGTGCCGCACGGCGTCGACCATTGTCCCGAGGCGCTGGACGGCGAATGCCATGTGCTGCTGCTCGAACCCAACTCGACGCTGAACACCGGCAATGTCGAAACCGAGAAAACCCGAAAGACTCTGGAAAGGCTCGACTGATGTTCACCGTCATCACCCCCTCGACCCACGATATCGGCGCCTTCGACGTGCGCCGCACCTTGCCGAACAAGGCACGGACCATGGTCGGCCCCTTCATCTTTGTCGACCAGTTCGGCCCCGCGAATTTCGACATCGGGCAGGGGATGGACGTGCGCCCGCACCCGCATATCAACCTGTCGACGGTCACCTATCTGTTCGAGGGCGCGATCGACCATCGCGACAGCCTTGGCACCTATGCGACAATCCGCCCCGGCGCGTGCAACCTGATGACCGCGGGACGCGGCATCGTGCATTCGGAGCGCACGCCACCGGCCGAACGCGCGGCGGGATCGGGCATTTCGGGCATGCAGACCTGGCTCGCGCTCCCCGACGGGAAGGAAGAGGTCGACCCGGCGTTCGAGCATGTCCCCGCCGATCAGCTGCCGCTCGTCGAGGACGGCAGCGTATCGGCGCGCGTGATCATGGGCAGCCTGTGGGGCGCGACCGCGCCGACGACGCAGCATAGCGCGACCATCTATGCCGACATCTTGATGAACGCCGGTGCGACGCTGCCGATCGACGCCGAGGCGGACGAGCGCGCAGTGCTGGTGGCGATTGGCGATGCGACCCTCGATGGTGAGCCGCTCGAGCGTTACAGCCTCTATATCCTCAAACCCGGGCAGGCGATGACGCTCCGCGCAACCAGCGACGCGCGCGTGATGCTGCTCGGCGGCGAGGCGTTCCCGACCCCGCGCCATGTGTGGTGGAATTTCGTGAGTTCGTCGCGCGACCGCATCAACGAAGCGAAGCAGGAATGGAAGGACCGGAAATTCCCGATCGTGCCCGGCGACAGCGAGGAATTCATCCCGATTCCCGAGGTGCCGAAGACGGTGAGTTATCCATAAGTCCGCTTTTGGCCCAAAGCTGCCCTTTCGACCATCGCCGCCCCGGACTTGATCGGCGTCCATGACTTCGGCGCTGCTTCGACTCCGGATCAACTCCGGGATGACGAAGGGAAGAAATCCGCCGCAAAGCCGACGTTACCTGCCGGCCGTCAGCCGGTCCATTCGATCCACGCGCCATGGGCATGGGCATGGGCGAGCTTTTTCGGCGCGCCGCCGGCGGGCCAGTGGCGCACCACCAGTTCGTGATGATGCACGGTCCGGTTGGCCTCCAGCGCGACCCACGCAAGCGGCCGTTCGGGTGTCGCCCGGCCGCCAGCGGCTTCCATCGCTGCGGTGATCCGCGCCTGCTGGTCGCTGGGCACATATTGCCACACGATCGAGTGCATCAGGACGCGCGTCGTGCCCTTGGCCTGTGGCCGCGCTAGTTCGGCCTCGACGAAATCCGCAGCATTGGCATGGACCAAATGCGGCGGCTTGTCCGATGCGGCGGCGATCGCCGCCTCGATGCGGGCGAAGCGGATATGATGTTCGGGCCAGATATAGGCCTTGAGCCGCAGGGCCTGCGCCGGGTCGGTCAGGTCGACGGGCGCCACGTCGCAGCCCCTGAGCCCGGCGAAGGCGATATCGTGCATCGGCGGATGGTGGCCGCGCCATTCGGGCGTGAAGGCCATCGCGCCGGGCTCGGGCCCGACCTGCACCCCGCACAGGTCGTAGTGATAGCGGTCGAGCATCAGGTTGATCCCGGCACTCGATCCGATTTCGAGGCAGTCGAAACGCGGCGGCAGGCCCTGCTCGGCGAGCCACAGCATCGCCGCGATGAAATTCGAGGAGCGCCCGGCTTCGTTGGTCTGGGGCGGTCCGTCGAGCCACGGCAGCAGCGCCGCCTCGTGCCGGTTGACGACGCCGGCGACGATGGCGTCGTCGTTGATATCCTCGGCATCGGCATAGACGGGCGCTAGCTCGTGCGCTGCGCCCGACAGGTGGAGCGCGTGAAGGCCGCCCGCGGCGCGCAGCGGCAGCGCATCGGCGAGGGGGGCACCCTTCCAGCCCGCGATACGGCGCGCGAACTCGCTGGCGGGCTTGTCGAGCAGCGACCCCAGTGCCGCAACGACGCGTGCGGTGACCCGCGCATCATTATGACGGCAATAGGCGACCTGATTGGCAAAGGCGGTGCGGACGGCCTTCGGGCCGGTTTCCGCCATATCGATGAAGTCGTAGCGGTCGCTCATTGCCCTTTTTCCTCTCGCCGCTTATGGGCGCGCAAGCCTATGCCCGAACCGATCATCTTTGCCATCCCGAAGGGGCGCATCCTCGATGAGGCGCTGCCCCTGCTTGCGCGCGTTGGGATAGAACCGTCCGACGAGTTTTTCGACAAGAAAAGCAGGGCGTTAGTTTTTGGGACAAATCAGCCCCACATCTCGCTGATTCGCGTGCGCGCGTTCGACGTCGCGACCTTTGTCGCGCACGGCGCGGCGCAGCTTGGCATCGTCGGATCGGATGTGGTCGACGAGTTCGATTATTCGGAACTTTATGCGCCGGTCGACCTCGGCATCGGTCATTGCCGCCTGTCGCTCGCGGGACCCGAAGGCAGCGCGCCGCCGGGGCTGGGCGAAAGCCATATTCGCGTTGCGACCAAATATCCCGCGACGACGCGGCGCTGGTTCGCGGCGCAGGGCATCCAGGCCGAGTGCATCAAATTGAATGGCGCGATGGAGATTGCGCCGAAGCTGGGGCTCGCGTCGCACATCGTCGATCTGGTGTCGACGGGGCGCACGCTCGTCGAAAATGCGCTCGCCGAGCAGAAGATCATCAGCGAGGTTTCGGCGCGGCTGATCGTCAATCGCGCGGCGTTCAAGCTCAATTCGGCCGAGGTGCCGGCGCTCGTCGAACGCTTCCGTCAGGCGGTGGGCGATGCGGCGGCTTGACGCTTCGGCGCCCGGCTTTGCGGCCGAATTCGACGCGCTGGTGAATGACCGGCGCGAAAGCGCGTCCGACGTGTCGGCCGACGTCGCCGCGATCGTTGCGCGCGTGAAGGCCGAGGGCGACGCGGCGCTTGCCGGTTATACCGCAAAATTCGACCGGTTTGACCTCGATGCGCGTGGGTGGAGCATTTCGAAGGAGGATTGCGCCGCCGCCTATGCGGCGCTCGCGCCCGAGCTGCGCGATGCGCTGAACCTCGCCGCCGACCGTATCCGCGCCTATCACGCCGCGCAATTGCCTGAGGATCGCGACTATCGTGATGCGACGGGCGCGCGGCTTGGTGCGCGTTGGAACGCGGTCGATGCCGCGGGGGTCTATGTCCCCGGAGGGCGCGCGGCCTATCCCTCGTCGGTGCTGATGAACATCTTGCCCGCGAAGGTCGCGGGGGTGGGGCGCATCGTGATGGTGACGCCGACGCCCGATGGCCAAGTCAACCCGGTCGTGATGGCCGCGGCGCATGTCGGGGGCGTCGATGAAATCTGGCGGATCGGCGGCGCTCAGGCGATCGCGGCGCTCGCCCATGGCACGACCCGCATCGCGCCGGTCGATGTCGTGACCGGCCCCGGCAATGCCTGGGTCGCCGAGGCGAAGCGCCAGCTTTACGGCGTCGTCGGCATCGACATGGTCGCGGGGCCGAGCGAGATCGTTGTCGTTGCGGACAACAAGAATGCGCCGCACGTCATTGCCGCCGACCTTTTGAGCCAGGCCGAGCATGACCCGACGAGCCAGTCGATCCTGTTCACCGATGACGGCGATTTTGCCGATGCGGTCGCGGCGGCGGTCGCGCAGGTCATCCCGACGCTCGGCACCGCGGCGACGATGCAGGCGAGCTGGGCCGATAATGGCGCGGTGATCGTCGTGCCGACCTTGGCTGACGCAATTCCGCTCTGCGACCGGCTGGCGCCTGAACATCTCGAACTTGCGGTCGATCCCGCCGAGGCCGACGCGCTTTTCGCCAAGGTGCGCCACGCGGGCTCGGTCTTTCTCGGCCGCCAGACGCCCGAAGCGATCGGCGATTATGTCGCCGGCCCGAACCATGTCCTTCCCACCGGCCGCCGTGCGCGCTTTTCGAGCGGGCTGTCTGTCACCGACTTCATGAAACGCACCAGCTTCCTCGCGCTCGACGAGGCGAGCCTTGCCGCCATCGGTCCGGCCGCGGTCGCGCTTGCCGGTGCCGAGGGACTTCCTGCGCACGCGCTCAGCGTCGCCAACAGATTGAAACAGGCATGAACAAACGCACCCAATCCCGCTCCGCCGCCCGCCTTGCTGCCGTGCAGGCGCTGTACCAGCACGAGATGGAAGCGACCCCGGTCGCCAAGCTGATCCACGAATTCCACCAGCATCGCATCGGCGCGACGATCGAGGACGCCGAATATGCCGATGCCGACACAGCGTTCTTCGACGATATCGTCCAAGGCACGCTCGCGCGCGCCGACGAGATCGACGCGGCGATCGTCGCACGGCTCGCCAGCGGCTGGACGATGGACCGGCTCGACCGCACGATGAAAGCGATCCTGCGCGCCGGCGTGTATGAACTCGTCGCGCGCGGCGACGTGCCGGTCGGCGCGGTTGTCAGCGAATATGTCGATGTCGCCAAGGCCTTTTTCGACGGCCGCGAGGCCGGCTTCGCCAACGGCCTGCTCGACGCGATCGGCAAGGATGTGCGCAAAGCCACTTAAAACACGAACGGAATTAGGGCACATTCTTCGGGCGAAAGGGGCGCGCATGTCCGAAGCCGATTTCATTGCCCGTCTACGCAGCATCGCGACCGATCCCGCCGCGCGCGGCCTCGTCGACGACGCGGCCGAGTGGGAAGGGCTGGTGCTCACCCACGACATGATCGTCGAGGGCATCCATTTCCTGCCCGACGACACGCCGCAAGATGTGGCGTGGAAACTCGTTGCGGTGAACCTGTCCGACCTGGCGGCCAAGGGGGCGGCGCCCGTCGGCGTGCTGGTCGGTTACAGCCTCGGCGACGACGCGTGGGACGCGGGGTTCGCCGAAGGACTCGACCTTGTGCTGCGCCGTTTCGGCATCATCCTGCTCGGCGGCGACACGGTGCGCGTGCCAGCGGGTGCGCCGCGCAGCTTCGGGCTGACCGCGATCGGGCACGCGCCGCCGGGAGGAGCCCCCTCGCGCAGCGGCGCGCGGCCGGGCGACCAGATATGGGTGACGGGAACGATCGGTAACGCCGGGCTCGGCCTCGCGATGCGGCTGGGGCAGGAGCAGGCCAATGAAACCTGTCTCGCCGCCTATAAACGGCCGCAGCCGCAGCTCACCTTTGGTCAGGCGGTGGCGCGCCATGTTCACGCGATGATGGACGTGTCCGACGGGCTGCTCATCGATGCGCAGCGGATGGCACAGGCGAGCGGGTGCGAACTTGGCTTCATGCTGGAATCGCTGCCCCTGTCGGCGGCTCTGCTCGCGGTGCGTCCCGACATTCTCGATACGCGGCTTGCCGCCGCGACGGCGGGCGACGATTACCAATTGCTGTTTGCCGCCGATCCGTCGGCGGCGGTGGCGATCCGCGAGATCGCTGCCGGGTTGAACGTCGCGGTGACGCCGATCGGCCACGCCGGGGTCGGCGAGGGAATCATGCTCACGCATCGCGCGCAGCGCATCGCCTTGCCCGCTCGCCTCGGTTTCATGCATTGATCCTGCGGGTACGGAATTCAGCCGAATAAGCGGGGTTGCGCGCCGCATCCTTTCTTCCCATAACTCGGCGTCCAAATTTGGGGCGGTCGCATCAGGGGAGAGAGCGAACCGGCATCAATAAGTCGGACGTGCTCGACTGCTATCTTCTGCGTCGCCCTTCTCATGGGAAGGAAGCAACACGCATGAATCCGGTTTTGATCGCGATAGCGTGCGGCCTTTTGGCTGTGCTCTATGGGTTCATTACCTCGCGGCAGGTGCTCAGCGCATCGGCGGGGAATGAAAAGATGCAGGAAATCGCCGGCGCCATCCAGGAAGGCGCCAAGGCCTATCTGGGCCGCCAATATCGTACCATCGCCATCGTCGGCGTCGTCGTCGCCATATTGGTCGGGCTGTTCCTCGGCCCGATTTCGGCGACCGGCTTCGTCATCGGTGCCGTCCTGTCGGGGGTCGCCGGTTTCGTCGGCATGAATATTTCGGTCAAGGCGAACGTCCGCACCGCGGCCGCGGCGCAGACCGGGTTGCAAGCGGGGCTGACCATGGCGTTCCGCGCCGGCGCGATCACCGGCATGCTGGTGGCGGGCCTTGCCTTGCTCGCGATCTCGGTCTTCTTCTGGTATCTGATCGGCCCGGGCGGCTATACTGTGGGCGGTGACGACCGCACCGTCGTCGACGCGCTCGTCGCGCTGGCGTTCGGCGCGTCGCTGATTTCGATCTTCGCGCGTCTTGGCGGCGGCATCTTCACCAAGGCGGCCGACGTCGGCGCCGACCTCGTCGGCAAGGTCGAGGCGGGGATTCCCGAGGATGATCCGCGCAACCCTGCGGTGATCGCCGATAACGTCGGCGACAATGTCGGCGACTGCGCCGGCATGGCAGCCGACCTTTTCGAAACCTATGTCGTCACCGTCGGCGCCACCATGGTGCTGATCGCGCTGCTGTTGAAAGGCGCGGGGGATATGCTGGTGCCGCTGATGACGCTGCCGCTGCTGATGGGCGGTGTGTGCATCATCACGTCGATCATCGGCACCTATTTCGTGCGTCTCGGCAGCGGGACGAATGTCATGGGCGCGATGTACAAGGGCTTCCTTGTCACCGCCGTTCTCTCGATCCCGGCGATATGGTTCTCGACCAGCTATGCGCTGGGCGGCGACATGAGCAGCAACATCACGGGCACCGAGTTCAACGGCAGCGACCTCTTCTATTGCTCGCTGCTCGGTCTCGTCATTACTGGGCTGATCATCTGGATCACAGAATATTACACGGGCACCAATTATCGCCCGGTGCGCAGCATCGCCAAGGCGTCGGAAACGGGCCATGGCACCAACGTGATCCAGGGCCTCGCCATCAGCCTTGAATCGACCGCGCTGCCGACGCTCGTCATCTGCGTCGGCATTATCGTCGCCTATCAGACCGCGGGCATCATCGGCATCGCTTTCGGCGCCACCGCGATGCTGGCACTCGCTGGCATGGTCGTCGCGCTCGACGCCTATGGCCCGGTCACCGACAATGCCGGCGGCATTGCCGAAATGGCCGGTCTCGACGATTCGGTTCGTGAAAAGACCGACCTGCTCGACGCCGTGGGCAACACCACCAAGGCGGTGACCAAGGGCTATGCGATCGGTTCGGCGGGTCTTGCGGCGCTGGTGCTGTTCGGCACCTATACCGCTGACATCGCGGAATATTCGGCGAAGCTCGGTATCGATGCACCGCTGACCTTCTCGCTGTCGTCGCCCTATGTCATCGTCGGGCTGCTGCTCGGCGCGCTCCTGCCGTACCTGTTCGGTGCGATGGGGATGACCGCGGTGGGCCGCGCGGCGGGCGACGTGGTGAAGGACGTCCGCGACCAGTTTGCGAACAACAAGGGCATCATGGACGGCACCAGCCGCCCCGACTACGCCCGCACCGTCGACCTCGTCACCAAGGCGGCGATCAAGGAAATGATCATCCCGTCGCTGCTGCCGGTGCTCGCGCCGATCGTCGTATTCTTCGTGATCCGCGCGGTGGCTGGCCCGGCCGCGGCACTGGAAGCGCTCGGTGCGCTGCTCCTCGGCGTGATCGTCGGCGGGCTGTTCGTCGCCATCTCGATGACCTCGGGCGGCGGTGCATGGGACAATGCCAAGAAATATATCGAAGACGGCAACCATGGCGGCAAGGGCAGCGAGGCCCATAAGGCCGCGGTGACCGGCGACACCGTCGGCGATCCGTACAAGGATACGGCAGGTCCGGCGGTCAACCCGATGATCAAGATCACCAACATCGTGGCGATCCTGCTCCTCGCAGCACTGGCGCACGGCGCGGCGTAAGCCGGGCGGCCCCGGGGGCAATGAAGGGCCCCGCCGGAGCGATCCGGCGGGGCCTTTTTTGGTCTTGACCTGACAGTCGCTAACGTTGCCGATCATCAGCGCGACCTTGCGCGCTTCGGCCGCCGATGGCGCACGCAGAAACAGGAGGGAGGCGGTGAGCAGCCAGACACCGATCATCTCGCAATGCTCTCTTCGTCAGGCGGGGTGCGCGGCTCCATATTCGTACCAGCCGAACGGGCGCGGCGTTTTGGGGATATAGGCAGCGGCCTGCCGATCGACCGCGAAGCCCGCCTTGGCATAGGCATCGGCGATCGGGCGGGTCAGGTGGCAATTGCCGCCGATCCGTTTCCATATGGGCTCGATCCGCCGCTGCCATTTCGCGACGCCGGCATCGGGCGCGGCGCCATGCTCGAGGAACAGCGCGGTGCCGCCCGGTTTCAGCACGCGGCGGATTTCGCGCAGCACCGCCGCCTGATCGGCGACCGAGCAGAGCGTGAAGGTCGTGACGACAGTGTCGAACTGCGCGCTCTCGAAAGGCATCGCCTCGCCGACGCCTTCGCGGATATCGGCATTGATCCCGCGCGCCGCCGCCGCCGCGACGCTCATCGCGAGCAATTCGGGCGAGGGGTCGAGTCCGCTGAAGCTCTCGATCTGGCCAAGGCGATAGAATTCCATGTTGATCCCGCCGCCGCAGCCAAGCTCCAGCACCTTGCCCCGCGCATGCGGCACGACCTTGCTGCGCACCTTCATGATCTGCCCCTGCGAACAGGCGCATTTGATCAGGCGCGGTACTCCGTGACGTTCCCACCAGCTCGCCATTTGCGTCGCTCCCCCTTGGCGCGGAAGGTGAGCCTTGCTAGCGCGGTTGGCAACACCCATCTGTGCTGTCCGCACAGCCAATGAAAGATCGCCATGCCCGCCGTCCACCACACAAAGATGCTCATCCTCGGTTCCGGTCCCGCCGGCCTGTCGGCCGCCATCTATGCCGCGCGTGCGGGCATGATGCCGATCGTCGTGCAGGGACTCCAGCCGGGCGGCCAGCTGACGATCACCACCGATGTCGAAAATTATCCGGGCTTTGCCGAAGTCGTGCAGGGTCCCTGGCTGATGGAACAGATGACCGCGCAGGCGATGCACGTCGGCACCAGCATGATCTGGGACACGATCGTCGACGTCGACCTGTCGCGCCGCCCGTTCAAGCTGACCGGCGATGGCGGCGAGGTCTATATGGCCGAAACGCTGGTGATCGCCACCGGTGCGCAGGCCAAATGGCTGGGCGTTCCGGGCGAGCAGGAACTTGGCGGCAAGGGTGTTTCGGCTTGTGCGACCTGCGACGGATTTTTCTATCGCGGCAAGAAGGTCGTCGTGATCGGCGGCGGCAACACTGCGGTCGAGGAAGCGCTTTACCTTACCAACCACAGCGAGGACGTCACGCTGATCCATCGCCGCGACAGCCTGCGCGCCGAAAAAATCCTGCAAGACCGGCTGATGGTCAATCCGAAGATCAAGACGCTCTGGAACAAGCGCGTCGAGCGCTTCGTTGCGGGCGAAGGCCTGACCGGCCTCGTCGGCGTCGACCTGGTCGACACGGTCACCGGCGAGAAAAGCCACGAACCCACCGACGGTGGCTTCGTCGCGATCGGCCACAGCCCGTCGACCGACTTGTTCAAGGGCAAGCTACCGCTCGACGACGATGGCTATCTTCAGGTGACCCCGGGTACGTCACTCACCGCGATTCCGGGCGTCTTCGCCGCGGGCGACGTCACCGACAAGGTCTATCGCCAGGCGGTGACCGCCGCGGGCATGGGCTGTATGGCCGCGCTCGACGCCGAACGCTTCCTCGCCGAAGCCGAATATCACGCGATGGCGACGGCCTGACCGGACAGCGCCGCCAATATCCGTTCCGCGAGCCATTCCGCGTCGTCGCCGGCAAAGCTGTGCGACGCGCTGGCGAGGCGCTCGACCGGAATGCGTTGCAGCGCCGCAGGGCAATTTTCGATAAAGGCCTGTGCGGTCCGGTCGCCGGTCGCCAGCAGGATCGTTGCGGGCGCCGCAAGCGCCGCGATCGCGCCGTCGATCCGCGCCGCGAGGCCGCCGGGCGGAGCGAGTGCCGCCGGAGCGCCGAGCGCTGACAGTCCGCGGAACAGCTTCCGCAAATCGACTTCGCCCCTGATCAGCCGGAACAGGCTCTTGGGATCCTTCAGCCGGGACAAATAGCGCGCACGGATTGCCGAGACCGGCGGGAGGGCCGGTTCGGCCGCCTCGTCGGCCTGTTCGCCGTCATAAGTCCATGGATTGGCAAGTATGAGCGCGTCGAGCGCGAGCGGCTGGTGCAGCAGCAACGCGCTCGCCGCATCGCAATTGCCGAAAGCAATGATGCGCGTAACCTGCGGCGCGGCCCGCCGAAAGGCGGCGATCGCAGCCGCGATGTCGGAGCGGCTGTTTTGGAATCCGCCGTTCGTCCCTTCGCTGTCGCCGATTCCGCGACGGTCGAACCGCCATACTGGATATCCAGCCAGCGCGACCTGCTGCGCCAGCGTCGCCATGCCCCGGTGGGCGCCGCTGCGGACTTCGTTGCCGCCCGAGACGATCAGCAGCCCGGTGGTGCCCGGCGCATCGTCGAGCGTCGCCGCGAGCGTGCAACCTTCGCAGGTGAAACTCAGCTGATGCCGCATGTCTTGCTCCACGCCGCAATGTCGGCGGCGATTGCTTGCGCCATCGCCGCGTTTTCGCCGGGTTCGGCGCGCAGCCACAGCGGCGTTCCCGCGATGCCGTCGGTACCCAGGCCAATGCTGCGCAAAGGCCCCACCGCCTGTGCCTCGCTCGCGCCGAGGCCGGCGATCATCGCGGGCGAAAGGCGATTGCCGGCGAGCAGCAGCGGCGCGGTTCTGGCTTGATCCTGAAGCTCCTGAAGCGACGACGCGATGCCGGCTTCGCGGTCGGCGCTGACACGCGCGCGCAACAAGGTGCGAAGCAATGATGCGCCGCCGACCGGCGCTAGGCGCCACCACGCCTCGGCGTTCGCCTTGTGATCGATGAGGGCGCCGCCGCGAAACGAAGCGACGATCACCGGGCCATCGACCCCCGATACCGCTTCGGCAAACGCATCCCGCCAGCGATCAAGGTCGACCTCGGCCAGCGGGACCGGGCTCTCGTTCTGCCCCGGCAGATCGGGCAGCACCGCTGCAAAGCCGTCGGCTGCCAGCGCGCGCATCGCGAGCACCAGCGTGCGGCGCATGCGGTTCGCTTCCTCGAACAGCGGCGGAACCACGACGATGGTGGCGCGCGGGGCGCCGGCATGGTCAATGCGCAACTGATGTTCGGCCATGCGTCCCGCGTCCGGCTCAGTCGGTCACTTTGCGCAGCGAGAAGGCGAGCAAATTGCCGTAGGTTTCAAAGATTTCGCCATCGACCTCGTCATCGTCGATGATGATGCCAAGCCGGTCTTCCATCTCGGTCAGCACTGTCGCGACCGCCATCGAATCGAACTCGGGCAACTCGCCGAACAGGCCGCTGTCTTCGGTCAGCGCCGCGGCGCGTTCCTCTCCCAGCCCAAGCACGTCGGCGAGCAAGGTACGGAGGGTGGCATCGACGCTATTGGCTTGGGTCATGTGTCTTTCCTGAGCAGGGTTCGCGCAAAGGCTTTGAATGCCGGACCCCATGCCGCGATGCGCGATGGATTGAAAGCCTCGATGCGCCACAGCGGATCGTGCCGGTTCATCCAGTCGCGCTTGTACGCGTCGTTGCCAGTGCCGAAATCCACGCGCCGCACCCCATCGATCTCGATCACATGGCGGAACAAGGCGGCCGACAGCAGGGTGCCTGGCGAGGCCTTCAGGCTGTCCTCGACATGCGCGAGCTTGTGGATGAAGGCCGTGCCATCCTCCACCGTCCAGAACTGCGCCGCGACCGGCGCACCCTCGATCCGGGCGATCCCCATGCGCAGCCGCCCGCCCGCACCCTCGGCTTCGGCGAAGGCGCGGAGCAGGGCGGGATGGCCCTCTTCGGGTTTCCAACTCGCGGCGTAGATTTGCTCATAGGCCGCCCAGTTTTCGGGATCGAAGGTGGTGGACAGCCGGATATCGACCACCCCCTTTTTTGCCTTGCGCTGCACGGTGCTGCGGAGCGCGCCGGGGCGGGTGGCCCACCAGCCGTCGTGATCCATGTCGCCCAGATCGAGCCAATGGCGGTGGCCCGCTGCGACCGCCTTCGTCCACCAGCCCGCGGCGCGGAGCGCAGCGTCGATGCCCTCGCGATCTTCGTCGCGGACGGGATAGAGCGAAAGCCGTGCGGCGCGTTTGCGGAAGCTGCGGAAGAGCTCCGTCAGCGCAGCATCGCGATCGGCCGCGCCCCGGTAAAGCGGCCGGATGGCGAAGCTGTACCAGTTCGTTAGCCCGGAAACCTGCCCGGGCTTGTCGATACGGAGCGGTAAAAAGGCGGTGGTCGCCCCAGCCTCGCCGCGCGCATCAATCCGGCCTTCGCCGGCGAAGCCATGCGCCGCCAGCAGGTCGAACCAGGACGTGCGATCGAACGGCGAGGCAAAGCCTGCGGCGCGTGCCGCATTATCATTAGCTTGATCTTCACCGTTCCCTTGCATGGTGCGGCCCTCTATCACTGCAGTCCTAACAGCCGATGACCAAAGCCGAAAACCCTTCTTCCAGGCCGATCGACCACCTCGCCCGCCGTGGCGCGCCCGATGCGGTTGCGCTGCTGACCGGCGACAAGGTGATGACCTTCGCCGAACTCGATGCCGGCGTCGGGCGGCTGGCGTCCTGGCTGCTCGAACAGGCGGGCGGTCCCGGCGAACGCGTCGCAAGCTGGAGCGCCAAGACGCGGCTCGCCTGCCTGATGCCGCTTGCCGCGGCGCGCGCCGGGCTGATCCATGTTCCGGTCAATCCGCTGCTCAAGGGCCCGCAGGTCGCGCATATCCTGTCCGACAGCGGCGCAAAATTGCTCGTTACGAACGGCGCGCGCGGCGAGATGCTCGGCGATAGCCTTCCCAATGGATGCGTGGTGCGGAATCTCAAGATCGGCGAGGAAGTCATTGATTCAGAAGGGCAGGGGCTGCCGCTCTCGGTCGCCGAACCCGACGATCTCGCCGCCATTCTCTATACCAGCGGATCGACGGGCCGGCCCAAGGGCGTGATGCTCAGCCACGCCAATCTCTGGCTCGGCGCCGAAAGCGTGGCGTCCTATCTCGAAATCACGCCCGGAGACCGGGTGCTCGGGGTGTTGCCGCTCAGCTTCGATTATGGCCAGAACCAGCTGCTTTCGAGCTGGCATGCGGGCGCCGCTGTGGCGCTGCTCGACTATCTGACCGCGCGCGACGTCGTGAAGGCGGTCGCGCGGCATGGCGCCACGACGCTCGCCGGAGTGCCGCCGCTCTGGGTGCAGCTGGTCGAGGCCGAATGGCCCGCCGACACCGCGGCGCTCCTCAAGCGCCTGACCAACAGCGGCGGCGCGTTGACGCCCTCGCTGATAGAAGCGATGCGGAGGACATTTCCGAAGGCCGATATCTATCCGATGTATGGGCTTACCGAGGCCTTTCGTTCGACCTACCTCGACCCCCAACTCGTCGCCTATCACCCGACTTCGATGGGCCGCGCGATCCCGCACGCCGAAATCCTGGTATGCCGGCCCGACGGTACGATCACCGCCGACGAGGAACCGGGCGAACTCGTCCATTGCGGTCCGCTCGTCGCCAAGGGCTATTGGCAGGATGAAGAGCGCACCGCTCAGCGTTTCAAACCCGCGCCGCGTGCGTCCGAATATGGCGGAATGGCGGTGTGGTCGGGCGATACCGTGCGCCGCGACGGCGAAGGCCTGCTCTATTTCGTTGGCCGCGACGATGCGATGATCAAGACGGCGGGCAACCGCGTCAGCCCGACGGAGGTCGAGGATGTCGCGGTCGCGTCGGGCCTGATCTTTGAGGCGGTGGCGTTCGGGGTGCCCGATGCAAGGCTCGGCGCGGCGATCATATTGATCGTGCGCGGCCGGGGCGGGGTGGCTGATGAAGAGGGGTTGGCCGGATATCTCCGCCAGAATCTGCCCAATTTCATGCAGCCGCAGGTCATCGAATGGCGCGGCGAACTGCCGCGCAACCCGAACGGCAAGCTCGACCGCGTCGCGATCGCGGCCGATTGGGCGCTGGAGGTGCCGGTATGAAACCGCATGGTCCGATCCCTCCCGGCTTCCGGGCCGATGCGGGTGGCATGTTGCTGATCGGCGGCGACCGCGCCGAGGCGCTCGCGGACGCCGCGGGCGACACGCCCCTGTTCGTTTATGACAGCGCGATGCTGACCGCGCGTGTCGCCGAATGGCGCGCGGCGATGCCCGCCGAGGTCCAGCTTCACTATGCGATGAAGGCCAATCCCTATCCGCCCTTGCTCGCCTATATGGCGGGGCTCGTCGACGGGTTCGATGTAGCCTCGGGCGGGGAACTCAAGGCTGCGTTGGGCTGCGGCATGGCGGCCGGACACATCAGCTTTGCTGGGCCCGGCAAGCGCGACCGCGAGCTCGAGGCGGCGATTTCGGCAGGCGCAACGCTCAATCTCGAATCGGCGGGCGAGGCGGACCGGGCGCTGTCG
>NZ_LNSA01000029.1 GCF_001468465.1 Sphingopyxis sp. H115 | reverse complement strand
ATCGCGACCGGCTCGGCGCGCCGCGCCTTGCCGACGCTCGCATGCACCGGCACCACCGGCAGCGTCAGTTCGGCCTGCCGCAGCGTATTTTCGACCATCTCGCCGCCCATATTGCTCTCGGCCACCACCCGGTCGGCGCCCCAGCGCGCCGCCGCGCTCGCCACCGCCTGCGCCCACAGCGCGGGCGGCGGGTTCGGGACGCTCGCATCCTCGACCACCGCCAGCCGCCCGTCGCGCAGCAGCGCCGCCACCACGATCCCGCACGCATCGCCGGTGCTGGTCGCCGGCGGATCGACGCCGATCACGACGCGTACCGGCTTGCCGATCTCGTCCGCAGCAACGCGGCACCGCTCGACCAGCCCCCGCGTCCACAGTGCGCCCTCGACATCTTCGAGCAATTCGCCATCGAGTTCCTGCCGCCCCAGCCGGGTGCCGCCATAGCTCGCCACCATCGCCTCGACGAAATTGGAAGGAAGATAGGCATTGTCATTTGTCCCGCCGCGCGTTTCCTCGAAACCCGGCAACGCCATGATCCGCCGTATCAGCGTCGTCGGACGCGGCGTTGTGGTGACGAGCACGCGCGGCGCATCACCCTGCCGCAACCCCATCATCAGATTGTCCCACGCTGCGTCGCCCCTGGGCCATTTCGCCAGCTCGTCGCACCACGCCACATGGTGCTCGGGCCCGCGCAGATTCTCGGCTGCGGCCGCCGAATAGAGCGTTGCGACCGCGCCGCTGTCGAAATGCACTTCGCGCCGCCCACCGATCCAGTGCGGCTTCTCTTCCGATCGCGCGACCGCCAGCAGCCCGCTCGGCCCCTCGATCATCACGCGCTGCCCGTCGGCTTCGTTCGCTGCGACGAGCGCGATCCGGGCGCCCGGAACCATGCGCGCCCATTCGCTGATCCACTCGGCACCCGCACGCGTCTTGCCGAAACCGCGCCCGGCACGGATCATCCAGATGCGCCAGTTGCCCGGCGGCTCGCACTGTCCCGGTTGCGCCCAGCCCTGCCAGCGTTCGATCAGTTCCCGGCGATGCTTTTTCGACAAATGGCGCATCAACAGCCGGAGTTGCCCCGACGTCAGCTCGCCCAATTGCTCCAATATATCGCCGACGACGTCGCGGATCGCCTGCGCCACGGCTATAATTTGTCCCAGCCGCGCTGGCGGCGCAGGATCGCCAGTCGGGACAGGATCGCCTCGTCGGTTTCTTCCGAGGTCGGCACGCGCGCCGCGCCGCGCCGGTTGCTCTGCACCTTGCCGCTGCGAACCGTCGCGCGATAGCGACCCAAAAGCTGGATAGCCTGCTCCATCGTCATCGATTCGATGATCGGCGGCGCGACGTCGCCGTCCGTGGCACTTTCGGCCGCGCGCCTGTCGACGCGCGCAAGCGCCGCTTCGATCAGCCCTAGCTCCAGCCGCTGATATCCAACCTCGATCGCGTCGACCCATGCCGCCGCAAAGTCGGCATCGCGGGTACGCAGCCGATAGATCATGCTCTTCGAAACGCCCGCCTCCCGCGCCGCGCGCGACATGTTGCAACATTCGGCCAGCCGCGCGAGAAAATCGTCGATCCGTTCTCGCGGAACCTCGCGCCCCGATGCCTTGGCCTTCATCAGCAAGCGTTCGTTACCGGCCCTGATGATCTCCTCCATCGCCACCTCCAAAGCATTCGGGCCGGAACACCCTCCCGCATCGGAAGGGCGCCGGCCCGAATCGCAATTCTTCATGATGTGATACTTGTGCCATAACAGCGTTACGATGTCAATAAAAATAACCTATATGGTGATTTATTTCGGCGAGCGCCCCTTTCTACATGCATTCAACCCTTCTAAGGCTGCGGGGGCGATCGGGACGGTGCCGAGGCCGGTCCCGACGGTGTGGTTTCCGGTGGACCGGCGCGGCAGGCGCCCCGCCGATCGAGCGGGATGACCGGCGCATGATCGACGACGGCAAGGCAACAACGCGTGATGCGCGCCTCGTCGCGATTGGCGCCGGCGCGCTGCTCTGGGCGTTCGTCACGCTCGCCAGCGCGGCGCAGGGACAGATTTTTGCCGCGTACCATGGGCGGGCGCAGGACTGGTGGCCAACGCTTGGCTATACGGCGGCAATTTTTTCGGTCTGGGCGCTGCTGACGCCGCCGCTGCTCAAGTCGGCCGACGCGCTGCTCGCCGCGCGGTTGCCGCGTTGGGCAATCGCGATGCTCTGGGTGGCGGGCTATCCGCTCGCGACCACGCTGCACGTCGCGCTCTTCGTCCTCTTCTTCTGGCCCCTCTACGGCGCGCAGCCGTCGACCCGATGGGACATGGTCGAACCGGTATTCCTCGCCAATGTCGACAAGGCCGCCTTTGCCTATCTGGCCGTGTTCGCCGCCGCGCATCTGCGCCGACGCCTGCGCGCGCGGGCCAACGCCGCCGCACCGCCTTCCACACCCGCGGGCGACGACGTGCTGTGGATCCGCGTCGCGGGCGGGTCGCACCGCGTCGCGCTCGCCGAAATCGACTGGATCGCGGCTGCGGGCGATTATGCCGAGGTCCATGCGGGCGGGCGCAGCCTGCTTACCGACCGCTCGCTCGCGGCGCTCGCCGCCGAATTGCCGGTCGCCGAATTTGCGCGCATCCATCGCGGTGCGATCGTGCGGCTCGACCGGGTGCGCGAGGTCCGCCGCCTTGGCCATGGCGATGCCAGTCTGCTGCTTTGCACCGGCCATACGCTACGCCTCAGCCGCCGCTACCGCGAGAATGTCGCCGCGCATCTTGCACTTTGACCCGTTTGGCGAAGCGGCGATCCCGCTTGCCGATCACCTCTCGCTTGCGCCCCGCCGCGTGCCGACATGCTCCGGCAGCCACAGCAAAGGGTTATCGCCATGCGCTCCGCACATTTGTTCGCCTTGCTCGCCGCTCCGGTCCTCGCCGCCGTCGCGCCCCTCGCTTCTGCTGCGGCGCCCCCGGCGCCGCGCGGGGATGCAGTGCTCGTCATCGGCGCGCTCCACGACCTCCACCTGCGCGAGCCGGCGTTCGGCTACGACGATCTCGACGCGGCGATCCGCGCTTTCGCCCCCGATGTCCTCGTCCTCGAAGTCCGCGCCGACGAACTCGCGCGCCGCACGGTAACCCCCGGTCGCCCCGAATATCCGGCCGTGATCTGGCCGCTGCTCGCCGCGATGCACGTCGAAACGGTGGCGATGGAGCCCGACGGCGACCTGTTCGAGGCGATTTCGGGCGAAGCGGGCGCCGCCTTCGACGCGATGCGCCAGCGCGATCCCGAGGGCGCCGCCGCGCTGTCGCGCCTCGCGGCCGATGTCGACAGCTTCCTCCTCGCCTATTGGGGGGACGCCGGACAGGTCCATGACGCGACGACCGCCGCGCTCGCGGGCGGCGTGCAGTCGGCGCGCTTCGCACTCGCCGGCCCCGCCTTCGTGCAGGCGCAGGCGCGCTGGGACGATTTCATGACCGGCCGCGCGCTCGATGCGATCCGCGCGCATCCCGGCAAGCGCGTGATGGTGATCGGCAGCTACAAGAATCGCGCGCTGCTCGAAACCGCGCTGCGCAAGGCCGCGCCCGACCGCGTGATCGACGCCGCGCAATGGTTCCGGCGGTAAGCCCTCGCACTCTCAGCGCGCTTCGACGATCCCCCGGCACGGCCCGAAACCGATCGACACGAACCCCGGCGCTTCGAGGGTGCCGGTGATCGAAATCTCGTCGCCATCCTCGATGAAACGCCGCTCCTCGCCGGTCGGCAGTTTGAGCGGATCGCGCCCGCCGGCGGTGATTTCGAGCAGGCTGCCGAAAGCGCCGCGCTCGGGCCCCGAAATCGTCCCCGTGCCCAGCAGGTCGCCGGGGTTGAGGTTGCACCCGCCGACGCTGTGATGCGCGACCATCTGCGCGATCGTCCAGTACATATGCGTCGCCGTGCCGCGGCTCAGCCGGTGCGGCGCCAACTCTTCGTCGCGCATCCGGCGCGACGCGATTGCCACCTCCAGCCGCGCCGCAATCGCGCCCGCCTGCTGGTCGCGCTCGTCCCACAGATAGGGCATCGGCCGCGGGTCGCCCGCGGGCCGCGCCGGCTGCGCGACGCGAAAGGGCGCCAGCGCTTCGGCGGTCACGATCCACGGCGACACGGTGGTGATGAAATTCTTGGCAAGGAAGGGCCCGAGCGGCTGATATTCCCACGCCTGCACGTCGCGCGCCGACCAGTCGTTGAGCAACGTCAGCCCCGCGATATGCTCGCCCGCATCCCCGATCGCGATCGGCTCGCCCAGCGCGTTGCCCGGCCCGATCCAGACGCCGAGTTCGAGTTCATAGTCGAGCCGTTCGGTCGGCCCGAACAGCGGTTCGTCGCGGTCGGGCGCGCGGCGCTGTCCCGATGGACGCACCACCGGCGTTCCCGAAACCGCAACCGACGACGCGCGGCCATGATAGCCGATCGGGACATGCTTGTAATTGGCGAGCAGCGGCTGGTGGGGACGAAACAGCCGGCCGACATTGGTCGCGTGGTGGATGCCGACGTAAAAATCGGTGTAGTTGCCGATCCGCGCCGGCAGGTGCAGCGTCGCGCTTGCCGCCTCGTGCAGCATCGGCGCCACCACGGCCGCGTAGCCGGGGTCCGACAACAGCCGCGACACGTCGCGCCGCAACGCGCGCCGCGCGCCACCGCCGAGCGCCAGCAGCGCGTTGAGCGTATCGCCCGCGCCCGCCCGCGCCGCGCCTTTCGCCTCTTCGCCGATCAGGTCGCCGAGCCCCGGCGCCGACAGGTCAAGAATTTGGTCGCCGATCGCGATCCCGCCGCGCGGCACCTCACCGGGCGGCGAAAAAATGCCGAGCGGCAGATTCTGGACCGGAAAATCGGCATGGCCGTTGGCCGATGCGACCCAGCTCGTCCGCGCGGGGTCATGTGTCTCGTCGATCGCCGCGACGCCGGCCTCGGGGCTCATTGCCTTTGCCCCAGATGCGGGGCGCAGGCGGCGACGAAACGGTCGACGCTCGCCTCGCCCAGCCCCGCGATATTGATCCGGCCATTGCCCGCCATATAAATGCCATGCTCGCGGCGCAGCGCCGCGACGGCACCCTGCGCCAGCGGCAACAGGGCGAACATGCCCTGCTGCCGCCCGATCGGCTCCAGCCGCGGATCGCCCGCCGCCAGCCGCTGCCGCAGCATTCCGATCCGCGCCGCCATCGCCGCCAGCTCGGCGATCCATTCGGCCCGGAGCGCCGGGGTTTCGAGGATATGGCGCACCACCGCCGCGCCATGGTCGGGCGGCATCGACCAGTTGACCCGCGCGAGCGCATAGAGGTTCGATCGCACCGCATCGACCCGCCCCGACTGCGTCTTGACCCAGATCGCGCCGACGCGGTCGCGGTACAGGCCGAAATTCTTGTCGCAGCTATAGGCGACCACCGCCTCGGGCACGCGCTCGACCAGCCGGCGCACCCCCGCCGCATCGGCATCGAGCCCCGCGCCCAGCCCATGATAGGCAAGGTCGACGAAGGGCAGCAGCCCGCGCCGCGCGCACAGTTCGGCGATCGCCTCCCATTGCGCGAGGTCGAACGACACGCCGGTCGGATTGTGGCAGCATCCGTGGAGCAGCACGATATCGCCCGCCGCCGCCGCATCGAGATCGGCCATCATCGCGCCGAAATCGAGATCGGACTGCTCGGCGTCGAAGAAGCGATGGCTTCGCACGACCAGCCCCGCACCGGTCAGCAGCGGCGCGTGATTGGCCCAGGTCGGCGTGCCGACCCAGATGCTGCGCCCCGGCGCCGCACGGGCAAGCAGTTCGGCGCCGAGCCGGAGCGCGCCCGTCCCGCCCGGCGTCTGGAGCCCGATCAGCTCCGCCGCCGCGCCCGCCCCGAACAGCAGTTCGGCCAGCAGGGCGGCGAAGCGCGCATCGCCCTCGGGCCCGAGATAGGATTTGCTCGCCTGCGTGTCGGCGAGCCAGCGCTCGGCCTGCTTGACCGCCGCAAAGACCGGGGTCGCCCCCGCCGCATCGCGATAAACGCCAACGCCGACGTCGATCTTGCCGGGGCGCGGGTCGGCGGCGTGCAGGCCGATCAGCGCGAGCAGCGCGTCGGGCGCCTCGGGTATCAGCGTCGCGAAATGCGATCCGCCCCCTGTTGCGAGCGCCCCGTCGTCGAATGCGCCCGCGGGGCGCGCCTGCCTGTCGCTTGTCATGGCGGCGCTTTTTTCACATTATCGGCGAATTATCCGTTCAAAATCGTCGCTTTCTGCGGGATCATTGAACAAGTCCTTTCAATTTTTCCGACTTTGCGAAATAAACGATCCATGGACGAGATCGACCGCCGCATCCTGCGCGAACTTCAGGCCGACGCCGCGCTCAGCAATGCCGAACTGGCCGAACGCGTCGGCAGTTCGGCGCCATCGTGCTGGCGACGCATCCGGTCGCTCGAGGCCGCGGGCATTCTCGGCCCTGCGGTCCGCCTGCTCGACGCGGCAAAGGTCGATTGCGGCGTCAACGTCCTCTGCAACATACGCATGCGCGACCATGCGGCCGAGAGCACCAAAGCGTTCGAGGCGTTCGTTCTCGGCCGCCCCGAAATCATGGACTGCTATTCGATGTCGGGCGACTGGGACTATCTCCTGCGCATCGTTGCGCCCGACGTCGCGGGTTACGAACGCTTCCTGATGCGCGTCCTCCTCGGCCATCCCAGCGTCGCGACCGCGTCGTCGCATTTCGCGCTGTCGCAAACCAAATACAGCACGCAGCTTCCCGTCTGACGCCGCGCGTCAGCCCCCGATCGGCGCCAGCCCGTCCATGATCGCGGTCAGCGCCAGCGCATTCTCGCGCTCCATCGCGCTGTGCCCGGCGTTGGTCACGACATAGGTCCGCGGCGCGCCGCCCGCCTCGGTCAGCGCCGCGACCAGCCGCGATGCCTGCGTCAGCGGGCACACCTCGTCGAACCGCCCATGGACGATATGCACCGGGATGCGCGCCAGCGTCGCGATATGGTCGAAGAAATGCCCCGCCGGCAGGAACAGGTCATTGGCGAAATAATGCGCCTCGATCTGCGCGAAGCACAGCGCGAAATCGGCCTCGCCGAACTTGCCCGTATCGGCGGTCTCGGGGATCATGTTCGAAATCACCCCCTCCCACAAAGACCAGGTCAGCGCCGCCTGCAACTGGCGCTCCTTCTCGGCCGCGTTCGCGGGCACCATATCGAAAATCGCCTTGTAGGATGTCATCACGTCGCGGCGTTCGTCGGCGCTCAGCACCGACAGCAGCGCCGCCCACTCCTCGGGATATTTCATATAGGCGCCGGGCTCGGTCAGCCCATAAGGGTCCGCGTCCCAAGTCGCCGCATTGCCCTGATAAAGATACAGCAGATCCTCCGCCGCGCCGAGGAAGATGCCGCGCAGGATCAGGCTCGCGGTATGATCGGGATGCGCGATGCCATAGGCCATCGCCAGCGTGCTGCCCCAGCTGCCGCCGAACACATGCATCGGCCCGGCAATCTCCAGCTTTTCGCGCAATTTCTCGATATCGCCGATCAGGTCGGCGGTGGTGTTTTTGCTGAGCGCCACCGCCGGCCCGGCCGACGCCACATTGGGCTCGCTCTTGCCGCAGCCGCGCTGGTCGAACAGGATGACGCGATAGCGTTTGGGATCGAAAAAGCGCGCCATCGCCGGCGCGCACGCACCGCCGGGTCCGCCGTGCAGGAACATAACCGGCTCGCCGCCCGGATTGCCATATTCTTCCCAATAGATGCGATGCGCCGGGTCGCGGTCGACCTCGAGCCAGCCGAAATTCAGGCACGGCGGCTGCGGATAAACCCAGTCGTCGCCGATCTTGCTCGAAGCCTGCAACCGCGAAAAATCCATTCCCATAGCCTTCCCTGCCACCTTTCCTCCGTCCACGCGCGGCCCGCGTCAAATCCTTGAGTCAAATCCTTGAACCGTCGGGTAGTTGACCGCCCGCCCTCGAATGTCCAGACCCTGCACTTCGGAAAAAACGGGGAAGCATATCATGCGCAAAACGGCTTTGTTCTCAGCCACCATTTTCGCTTTCGCGGCCCAGCCACTCTGGGCGCAGCAGGAGGAGGCGCCCGACACCGCGCTCGCATCCGAGCCCGTCACCGCCACGCCCACCCCCGCTCCGATGTCGGCCTCCGCAGTCGGCAGCGCACGTACCGGCCCCGAACGCCGCCTCACCGGCGCCGACCTTTTCGACCTTTCGATCGCATCGGATCCGCAGATCGCTTCGGACGGCCGCCACATCGCCTATGTCCGCCGCTCGAACGACATCATGACCGACCGCGCGGTCAGCTCGATCTGGCTGATCGACACCGCGACCGGCGCGGAAACGCCCGTCGTTGGCGGCGCCTTCGCGCCACGCTGGTCGCCCGACGGCAAGCGCCTTGCCTATGTCTCGACCGACGGCGGCAGCGCGCAGCTCTGGGTGCGCTGGATGGACGGCGGGGAAGCCGTGCGGCTGACCGGCCTGCCCACCAGTCCGTCGAGCCTCGCCTGGTCGCCCGACGGCCGTTCGATCGCCTACACGATGCTCGTCAAGGACGAGGGGCCGAAATTCGGTAGCGCCCCCGCGAACAAGCCCGAAGGCGCGAAATGGGCCGACCCGCTCGAGGTCCGCGACCTCCTCACCTACCGCGCCGACGGGCAGGGTTATCTCGAACCGGGGTTCGAAAAAATCTTCCTCGTCCCCGCGACCGGCGGCGCGCCGCGCCAGCTGACCTTCGGCCCCTATCATGACGGCGGCCCCTTGAGCTGGTCGCGCGACGGCCGCACCCTCTATTTCAGCGCGAACCGCCGGCCCGACTGGGAAAGCGATCCGGTCGAAAGCGAAATCCATGCGCTCGACATCGCCAGCGGCACGATCGCCACGCTCACCGACCGCAACGGCCCCGACGCGAGCCCGCTCGTCTCGCCCGACGGCGGCAAGATCGCATATCTCGGCTTCGACGATGCCGGCCGCGCCTATGAAAACACCAACCTCTATGTGATGAACCGCGACGGCTCGGGCCGCCGCGCCATCGCTGAAAATTGGGACTATAGCGTCGATGCGATCCAGTGGGCGGCGGACAGCCGCGCGCTTTATGCCCAATATGACGACCATGGCGAAACGAAGGTCGCGCGGATCGGCCTCGATGGCGCGGTCCGCGACGTCGCCAAGGGGCTGTCGGGCGGCGGGATGGACCGTCCCTATACGGGCGGCAGTTTCACCGTCTCCGACGGTGGCGCGATCGCCTTCACCGGCGGAACCTGGGCGCGCCCGGCCGAAGTACAGCTCGCGCGCGGTGGCGAATCGCGCATCCTCACCGACCTCAACCGCAGCCTGCGCGAGGTGAAATCGTTCGGCGAGGTGCGCAAGATCACGACCGCCTCCAGCCATGACGGCAAGACGATCGAGGGCTGGCTCACCCTGCCGCCCGGCCATGTCGAGGGTCAGCGCGTGCCGCTGATCCTCGAGATCCACGGCGGCCCCTTCACTGCCTACGGCCCGCATTTCTCGACCGACAACCAGCTTTATGCCGCTGCGGGCTACGCGGTGCTCTCGGCGAACCCGCGCGGCTCGACGAGCTATGGCGAGGCCTTCGCACAAGAGATCGACAAAGCCTATCCGGGTAATGATTATTACGACCTCATTTCGATCGTCGATCGCTCGATCGCGCTCGGCATCGCCGATCCCGACGCGCTGTTCGTCACCGGCGGCTCGGGCGGCGGAGTGCTGACGAGCTGGATCGTCGGCAAGACCAACCGCTTCAAGGCCGCGGTGACGCAAAAGCCGGTGATCAACTGGACGACGCAGGCGCTGACCGCCGACGGCCCCGCCTTTTTCGGCCGTTATTGGCTCGGCGCCCAGCCGTGGGAAAAACCCGAACTCTACTGGTCGCTATCGCCACTCTCGCTCGTCGGCCAGGTCGAAACCCCGACAATGGTCGTCGTCGGCGCCGAGGATTATCGAACCCCGGTCAGCGAGTCCGAACAATATTACACCGCGCTGCGCCTCCGCGGCGTGCCGACCGCGCTGGTCAAGGTCCCCGGCGCCAGCCATGGCGGTATCGCAGCGCGCCCCTCGCAATCAGCGGCCAAGGCCTCGGCGATCCTGGCATGGTTCGAAAAATACAAAAAAGGCTGGACGCGCCCGGCAACCGACGCGCCGACAAAATAGCCAACCCGCCCCAGATCGGCTCCGCGATGGCAAGCTGCCATTGGCGCCGTCGGCTATCGCAGGATGGGTCCGCGACGTGGACGGCGCATGGGCCCATGACGCATAGCAAAGTTCGGGAAAGTTCAGCCTTTGCGTCTCCCGATTTGGCGCCTGTGGCGGACATGCCGCGCGGGTTTGCCCGCATCCGCAAACCGGGCAGCAGCCGCATTGGTCGACACATTAAAGAGCCGAGACGAAGGTTCGGCATAGCCAGATAATGTAGGCAAGACTTTTTTGAAGGCCCGACTTCGGGGTGGGAGCGGACATACTCATAACCCATATTCGGCGACCACAAGCCGCTCGAAACCGGCCCCTACACGTATTCGTATACGCAGCGCCGCAATGCTTGCCCTGCCACGCGCCGCCTGCGACAGCGGGCGACGAGAGCCGCGACCGGCGGCCCGACGGGGAGACGCGTGATGGACAAGCCGAAACAAGGCTTTGCTGGCCTGTGGAATATCAGCTTCGGCTTTTTCGGCATCCAGATCGGTTTCGCGCTGCAAAATGCGAATATGAGCCGCATCTTCCAGTCTTTGGGCGAAGATATCGAAAAGCTCCCCGGCCTGTGGGTCGCCGCGCCGCTTACCGGGCTGCTCGTCCAGCCGGTCATCGGCCATATGAGCGACCGGACCTGGCTCGGACGGCTTGGCCGCCGCCGTCCTTATTTCCTCGCCGGCGCGATCCTTGCCGCGATCGCTCTTTTTATCATGCCCGAAAGCCCGGCGATCTGGTTTGCGGCGATGATGCTGTGGATTCTAGACGCCTCGCTCAACATCTCGATGGAGCCCTTCCGTGCCTTCGTCGGCGACATGCTGCGCCGCGACCAGCACAGCGCCGGCTACGCGGTGCAGACCGCCTTCATCGGCGCCGGCGCGGTCGTCGGATCGCTGTTCCCGACGCTGATGGAAGCGCTGGGCGTCGCCAATGTCGCGCCGCCCGGACAGATTCCCGACACGGTCCGCTATGCCTTCTGGTTCGGCGGAGGCGCGCTGTTCCTTTCGGTGCTGTGGACCGTCGTTACGACGAGCGAATATGATCCCGCGACGATGGCAAGGTTTGAGGCGGAAGCCCGGGCGCAAGAGGCCCCCGCGATGCGTGCGCTCGCGTCGCACAGCTATGCGGGCGGGCTGGCCTGGATCGCTGCGGGTATCGCGACGACGCTGATCCAGATCGAGTTTGCCCTGCTGCGCGAGGTGCTGCTGCTCGGCGCGCTGCTGATCGGTTATGGCCTTGCCAGCCTGTTGGCGATCGCGCTTGCCCGCGCAGGCAATGCGCAGAATATGCTGTCGAGCATCGTCGGCGACTTTGCGGGTATGCCACCGCTGATGAAACGGCTGGCGCTGGTACAATTCTTCAGCTGGTCGGCGCTTTTCATCATGTGGATCAACACCACGCCGATCGTCGCTCAATATCATTTCGGCGCGACCGACGCAGCGAGTGCGACCTACCAGCAGGCGGCGAACTGGGTCGGCGAACTGTTCGCCATCTACAACGCCGTCGCCGCAGTAGCGGCGTTGACCCTGCTCCCCTGGCTAGCGAAACGCATCGGGCAGGCGCGGACGCATATCGCGGGGCTCGTCTGCGGCGCGATCGGTTACGGCAGCTTTTTCGTCCTGCGCGACCCGACGCAGCTGATCGCGAGCGAAATCTTCATCGGCATCTTCTGGGCCTCGGTGCTCGCTATGCCCTATGCGATGCTCGCGTCGAGCCTGCCGCAGGCGAAACTTGGCATCTATATGGGATTATTCAACGTCTTCGTCGTGATCCCCCAGTTGCTCGTCGCGACGGTCATGGGGTCGATCATGCAGGCCTTTTTCCCGGGCGAGCCGATCTATACGATGGCGTTTGCGGCCGCGACCTTGCTGATCGCCGCGCTCGCGATGCTGCGCGTCGTGCCGCTCACCGCCGCCGCGCGGCCGGTCGAAGCCTAGCTCGACCAGCCCCCCGCGAGCGCGCGGAACAGCGCGATCTGGCGGCGCGAGATCTGCCCATCCTGTTCGGCGAGCGTCGCTTCGGCTTCGGCAAAGGTGCGCTCGGCATCAAGCCATTCGAACGAATCGGACGCGCCTTCCTCGCGCTTGGCACGGACGATCCGCGCCGCGCGTTCGGACTGGTCGCGCGCCGCGCGCAGCGCCTGCCGTTGCTCGAGCGCGCGCGCGTAGGAGGAGAGCGCAGTCTCCGTCTCCTCGAGCGCGCGCAGTACCGTGCCGTCGAATTCGGCGAGCGACGCCTGCGTGTCGGCCTCGGCCGCCGCGATTCTCGCCCGTGCGGGCTCCTGGTTCGGGAAGGCCCAGTTGAGCAAGGGCCCGAGCAGCCAGCGAACCGGACCGCCGCCGAAGATGTCGCCGAAGCCCGCGCCCGTCGACCCCGCCGATCCGCCGAGCGTGATGCGCGGATACAGGTCCGCCGTCGCGACGCCGATGCGCGCCGTATCGGCGGCCAGGCGGCGCTCGGCGGCGCGAATATCGGGGCGGCGCTTGAGCAGCGCCGCCCCATCACCGACCGGGACGGGATCGGTGATTTCGAGGCTGATGTTGCGGTCGCCCGCGATCGCGGGGAGCGCAGCGGGCGCGCGACCGGTCAGAGTCGCGAGGCGGAACAAGGCCGCCTGCCGCTCGGCCTCGATAGCCGGAATTTCTGCGGAGCGCTGGTCGCGCAGCGTCGTGATGCGCGCAAGGTCGAGCCCCGTCGCCATTCCGACCTCTTTGCGCCGCTGCGTCAGCTTCACCTGCTGGTCGAGCAGACCGACGATGCGCCGCGCGACGTCGAGCCGCGCCGCGCCCGATGCGGCGTCGGCATAGGCTTGAGTCGTATCGGCGGCGACGATCACGCGCACCGCGTCGGCATTGGCCTCAGCGGCTTCGGCATCGCCGCGCGCGGCCTCGACCGACCGGCTGACACGGCCGAAAAGGTCGACTTCGTACGACACGTTGGCCCCGACATCGACGGTCCAATCCTCGCGGTCCGCACCGGGAAGGCGCTGCCCCTCGGGACTGCGGCCGTAATTGGCGCCGGCGCCGATCGCGGCCTGCGGCAAGCGGTCGGCGCGCGCACCGCGAAGCGATGCCCGGGCGCGGGCGATATTGGCAACCGCGACGCGGACATCGGTATTGTTGGCGAAAGCATCGTTCACGAGCCCGTCAAGGACGGGATCGTTATACAGGCGCCACCAGTCGGCGGCGACCGGATCGAGCGACACCGCGGGGCTGTTCGCCGAGACGAAGGGCCCGGTCGCCACCGGCGCCGACGCCGATTGCGGCGCCTTGTAATCGGGGCCGACAGCGCAGGCGGCGAGCGCGAGCGCTGATGCGGCCGTGAGGATGTTGCGGAGGATCATGACGTTACTCCTTATTCCGCCGGAACCGGCAGCGCGGTCCTGTTGTCGTCCGACCCGCGCCGCGCGCGCCGCGCAGCCGACCATTGGCTGAGTGCACGCGCGACGACATAGAAGGTCGGGGTGAAGATGAGGCCGAACGCCGTCACGCCGAGCATGCCGAAGAAGACCGCGGTACCGAGCGCCTGGCGCAGCTCCGCCCCCGCCCCGCTCGCGATCAGCAGCGGCACCGCGCCGAGGATGAAGGCGAAGCTGGTCATCAGGATCGGGCGGAGACGGTCGCGTGCCGCACGCACCGCAGCGTCGATCGGCGACAGACCATCTTCTTCTTCGGCCTGCTTGGCGAATTCGACGATCAGGATCGCATTCTTCGCAGCGAGCGCGATGAGCACCACGAGCCCGATCTGCGTCAGCACATTATTGTCCATGCCGCGCAAATTTACGCCGATCATCGCTGCGAGCAGACACATCGGGACGATGAAGATGATCGCCAATGGCAGCATCAGGCTTTCATATTGCGCAGCGAGCACGAGGAAGACGAAGACCACCGCAAGCGCGAAGACGATGCCGGCGGTATTCGCCGCCGCCTTTTGCTGAAAGGCGATGCCCGTCCATTCGGTGCCGTAGCCGGCGGGCAGATTATCGGCCGCGAGCTTTTCCATCGTCGTCAGCGAGGCGCCCGACGATGAACCCGGCGCGGTATCGCCGTCGATCTCCACCGCAGGGAAGAGGTTGTAGCGCGTGACGCGATACGGCCCCGTGCGGTCCTCGAAATTGGCGACCGACCCGATCGGCACCATTGCGCCCGAGTCCGACCGCGTGCGAAGGTTCGCGATATCGGCAACGGTCTGGCGATAGGGCGCATCGGCCTGTGCGGTCACGCGATAGGTGCGGCCGAGCAGGTTGAAGTCGTTGACGAAAGCGGAGCCAAGATAGACCTGCAGCGCTTCGAACACGCGTTCGGGCGGGACGCCGAGCATATTCGCCTTGGCCCGGTCGATATCGGCATAGACGCGCGGGTTCGACGGGTCGAAGAAGGTGAAGACATTGGCAAGTCCGGGGGTCTGGTTGGCCTTGCCGATCAGATTGTTCGTCTCGTTCGCTAGCGCCGCATATCCGTTCCCGCCGCGGTCCTGCAGGATCATCCGGTAACCGCCGGCCGAACCGATTCCCTGAATAAGCGGCGGCGGGATGACCACGATCTGCGCCTCGGTGATATCGGCCGTGCGCGCGCGCGCCTGGTTCATGATGTCCTCGAAATCGACGCCGAGTTTCTTGCGCTCCTCGAACGATTTGAGCGGGAAGTAGGCGGCGGCTGAGTTGGGCGCGAGCGTTTGCGAAGGGCCGTCGAAGCCCGCGAGCATCACCGAGCCGAGGACGCCCTCGACCGGCAGCACGCGCGATGCGACCTTTTTGAGCACCGCATCGGTACGCTCGACCGAGGCACCTGCGGGCAGTTTGGCGACGACGAGGAAATAGCCCTGGTCCTGCGCCGGGATGAAGCCGGTCGGCGTCGCCCAGAACAGGCCTGCGGTCGCGGCGATGAGGCCCGCATAGGTGACCATCATCTTCTTGGGCGCGCGCACCAGCCGGTCGGTGAGCCGCGCATAACCGTTGCTCAGCCGCTCGAACGCCGCATTGAAGCGTTCGCCGGCGCGGTGGATATGCGCCATCAGCCAGCCGTCGGCCTGCGTCGGCGCGTGAGGCTTCAACAGGATCGCGGCGAGCGCCGGCGACAGGGTGAGCGAGAGGACGAGCGAGATGATCGTCGCGGTCGAGATCGTTACTGCGAACTGCTGATAGAAAGCACCCGACAAGCCGGTGAGGAATAGCGTCGGCACAAACACCGCGCAGAGCACGAGTACGATGGCCACCAATGCGCCCGACACCTCGTCCATCGAGGTACGCGCGGCTTCGAGCGCGCTCATCCCTTTTTCGAGATTGCGTTCGACATTTTCGACGACGACGATCGCGTCGTCGACGACGATGCCGATCGCGAGCACCAGGCCGAACAGGGACAAATTGTTGAGGCTGTAGCCGAACGCAGCGAGCACCACGAAGGTCCCGATCAAGGATACCGGGATCGCGAGCACCGGAATGATCGCCGCGCGCCATTTTTGCAGGAACACGAGGATCACGATCACGACGAGGAAAACCGCCTCGATCAGCGTTTCCATCACCGCGTCGATCGACTGGGCGATGAATTCGGTGGGGTTGTAGATGACCCGATATTCGAGCCCCTTCGGGAAATTCTTCGACGAGGACGCCATTTCGGCCTCGACCGCTTCGGCGGCGGCGAGCGCGTTCGAACCGGGGCGCTGGAACACCGCCATGATGACGGTCGGGTCGCCCGAGAGATAGGTATTGCTGTTGTAATCCGATGCACCGAGCTCGACGCGCGCGACGTCCGACACGCGGACCTGGCGCCCGTCGGCATCGCTGCGGATGACGATATTGGCGAAATCCTTGGGATCGGTCAGGCGGCCCTGCGTTTCGACACTGAGCTGGAAGTCGCTGCCATTGGCGTAAGGGGGTTGCCCGAGCGTGCCTGCGGCGACCTGCACATTCTCACGCCGCAGCGCGGCGACGATCTCACCCGCCGTGAGGTCGAGCGCGGCGGCGCGGCCGGGATCGATCCACACGCGCATCGCATAGTCGCGCGCGCCGAATAGCCGCACGTCGCCGACGCCGTCGATGCGGGAGAGGCGATCGCGAAGCTGGGTCAGCGCATAGTTCGAGATATAGGCGCGATCGAGCGACTTGTCGGGCGAGACGAGGTTCACGACCATCAGGAAGTCGGGCGAAGTCTTGCGCGTCACGACGCCGAGGCGCTGTACCGTCTCGGGCAGGCGCGGGGTTGCGATGGCGACGCGGTTCTGCACCAGCACCTGCGCGGCATCGAGGTCGGTGCCGATCTTGAAGGTCACGGTGATCGTGACGACGCCGTCGCCGGTCGACTGGCTGCTCATATAGAGCATATTGTCGACGCCGTTGATTTCCTGCTCGATTGGCGCCGCGACCGTATCAGCGACGGTTTCGGCCGATGCACCCGGATAGGTTGCGGTCACCGTCACCGTCGGCGGGACGATGTCGGGATATTGCGAAACGGGCAGGCCAATATAGGCGACCGCGCCGACGATGGTGATGATGACGGCGAGCACGGCTGCGAAGATCGGCCGGTCGATAAAGAAGCGTGATAGGCGCATGGGAGAGCCCCTGTCTGAAAACTGTTCGGGTTACCCCCTCCCGCAAGCGGGAGGGGAGATAAGTCACTTTGCGAAGGTCGCCTGCGCCGACACGGGTCCGTTCGAGGTTGCCGCCGCCTTTTCGGACGCATCGGCGGCGATTTTGCCCACCTTGGTCACCGCCTTGGTGCCGGGGCGTGCGAACTGATATCCGTTGATGACGACTTGGTCGGCCGGGGCGAGGCCCGAACGGATGACGCGCAGGCCATCGACTTCGGGACCGATTTCGACCGGTTTCGCCGCGACCATGCCGTCCTTGCCGACGACATAGACGATCTTGCGCGCCTGGTCGGTCTGCACCGCGGCGGCGGGGACGAGCAGCGCGCGCGCCGTCTGGCCGGTCGACAGGCGCATGTTGCCAAACATGCCGGGGGTCAGGAACATCTCCGGGTTGCGGAAGCTGGCGCGCGCGCGGATCGTTCCCGAACGCGGGTCGAGGCCATTGTCGGTAAAGTCGAGCTGACCCTTCCAGCGATAATCGCTTTCGTCCTGCAGGCGGACTTCGACCGCTGCCCCCTCGTCGCCGCCCTCGCGCTTGGTCTTGAGGAAAAGCGCCTCCGAACCCTGGAATGTGAAGTAGACGGGATCGAGGGCGTTGATCGTGGTCAGCAAGGTGCCACCGGCATCGCCCGCCGACACGAGATTGCCCGCGTCGATCTGGCGGTCCGAGATGCGGCCGGAAAGCGGCGCGCGGACGGTGGTGAATTCGACGTCGAGCGCGCGCGCCGCGATGCGCGCTTCGGCGCCCGCCAGCGCCGCGTTGGCGGCACTGACCCGCGCGCGAAGCCGGTCGATCTCGCTCTGCGACACCGCCTCGATATCGACGAGGCGATTTGCGCGATCGAGTTCGAGCTTTGCCAGCGCGAGGTCACTGCGCGCGCTCGCCGCCGAAGCCCGCGCCTCGGCCAGCGCCGCGCGATAGGGACGCGGATCGATGGTGAAGAGCGGCTGGCCCTGCCGCACGATCTGGCCGTCGGTGAAGTGGATGCCCGTGATCGCGCCCGAAACGCGCGGGCGCACTTCGACCGCCTTCGACGCCTCGAAACGGCCGATATATTCGTCCCACAAAGTCACGTCGCGCGCGATCGGCGCGGCGACGGTGAGCACCGGCGCGGGCGCGGCCGCGGCTTGCGGCGCACCGTCGCGCAGCAACCACCAGGCGCCGACGATCAGCACGAGGAACGCGCTGATCCACGCGGCGCGGCGCCCGCGCCCCGGATGGAGCAATGTCTTGAGTTCGCGGCGGACCTTCGCGTCGGCGGGGTCGAGTTTTTCGATCGGCGTATGGACGGTCATGAAATGCCCTCTTCTTTTCTTTCCTTTCGGCTGCCCGCGCCCCGGGGGAGGGGGAGAGGGGGCGCGGGCAGCCGACGCCGGAAGCGCATGCGCCCGGCTGATGTCACACATGGTCGTTGTTGCCGGAGCGTCCCTGCTGAGAGGACGATCGCCCCGTCCCGCCGCACGCATCCGATGCGCAGGGGGTCCCTGTTTATATCTTGCCGGCGAACGCCACGGGGCGCCCGACCGGAGCAAGGCCCGCTCCCGGGACAATATTCGATGATGAAAGTTCCGGCCGCCGCACGGTCTGCGTCATGCGGCGGCCGGTCTCGGGGGAGAGCCTCTTTGTATACTGAGTGGTATATAAGTCATGTTGCGCTGCGTCAAGCGCATTCTGTACCGGGCAGTAAAAATAATTCTATCAGCGCCCCGGCCACAGCTTCAGGCTGGTTTCGACCAGCCGCTCGAGCTCGGCGCGCGTCGCGCCGGCGCCGGCCTGCACCGACATGCCCTGATTGACCGCGGTCAGGAAGGCGGCGAGCCCCTCGGCATCCGTGTCGGGCGGAAAGTCGCCCTCCTCCTTCGCGCGCGCAAAGCGTTCGAGCATCGCGCGCTTCGCCGCCGCGCCGCGTTCGAGCACGGCCTGGCGGATGCACTCGGCCTCGGCTCCGCACGCCACCGAGGTGATCACGCCAAGGCAGCCGTTCGGATTTTCGGGGCAGGTGTACATGTCGAGCGCGCCGTACATCAGCCGCTCGGCCACGCCGCGCGCGGTCGGCGCGTCGAGCGCGGCGCGCATATAATCGGCCTTCTCGCGCTCATAGAGGTCGAGCGCCTTGTTGAAGAGCGCTTCCTTGTTGCCGAATGCCGCGTAAAGACTGGGCTTGGTGATCCCCATCGCCTCGGTCAGGTCAGCCATCGACGCGCCCTCATAGCCCTTGGACCAGAAAACGCGCAGTGCCGACGCCAGCGCGGCGTCGACGCAAAATTCGCGCGGACGGCCCTTGTGCGGCGTGGCAGCGGTGGCGGTGTCGATTTCCATAACGTCTGGTATATAAGTGCTGGATCGCAACTTGTCCAGTGGCCGCCGGTCAGGCGAGCCGCGTATCGATCGGCAGACCGCCCTTCAGGGTCAATGTCACCGGCGTCCGCTCGGCAATGTCGGCGAGGCGGGCCATCTGTTCGTCGTCGAGGCCGGCGATCGTCAGTACGCGGTCGATACGAAGACCGTCCTTGTTGGTGAGCCGCAATCCCACCTCGACCGATTCGAGCGGCCAGTCCTTCCTGTCCGCATACATGCGCAACGTGATCGCGGTGCAGGCGCCAAGGCCGGCGAGCAGGAAATCATAAGGCGCGGGCCCGACATTCTTTCCGCCCAGCCCCGGCCCCTCGTCACCGACCAAAGCGTGCCCGCTGACATCGATTTCGGTGCGATAATGATCCTTGCCGATGCGGGCGGTTCCATAGGCCATGACGATCCTTTCGATGGGGCGATCGCCAATCCTATTCCGGTCCTGGGCCCAACAACAAGGCGAAACCCGAACGCGGAGCCAGGGCCTCCCACTTCGGGGGCGGTCAATTCGCCGGAATGGTCGATGGAGGCCCGAGCCGGAATCGAACCGGCGTATACGGATTTGCAGTCCGCTGCGTCACCACTCCGCCATCGGGCCTCGCGCCGAAAGCCGTGGCCGCGGATGCGGACGGCCGGGTGTTGAACGGCGCCGCTAGTGAGGGGCTTTGATCGCCTTGTCAAGGATTCGCCGGAGGCTCCGCTCGCGATGCGGGGTTGGCGGCATCGGTGTTGCCAGCTATGCGCGGCGACAGTACGGCGCAGGGCTGTATTACTATTGCAATACAGCATGGCTTCGGCTAGGGCTGCGGTGCAAAGGTTGAAGCCCCAGGGAATCGGAAAAGGCTGATGGCGACCAAGTTTAGCGAATTCACGGCGGCGGAAATGCGTTCCGCGATGATCGACAGTCAATTGAGGACGAACGACGTCATCGACCCGGCGGTCATCGGGGCGATGGCGGCGGTGCCGCGCGAGGCGCATGTGCCCACCGCGCTTGCGGGCGTCGCTTATATGGACCGGGCGATCGCGCTCGGCCACGGCCGCGTGCTCAACCCGCCGCTGGTCACCGGCCGCATGCTGGTCGCTGCGGCGGTTCGTCCGGGGATGCGCGTGCTGCTGGTCGGCAGCGCCACCGGCTATAGCGCGGCATTGCTCGCACTGATCGGTGCCGAAGTCCATGCGCTCGAGGAACAGGGCGAATTGATGGCCTCGGCCCAAAGCGCAGTAAGCAACGCCAATATCCACTGGGCCGAAGGACCGCTGTCGGCCGGCTTGCCCGACGCCGCACCGTTCGATCGCATCATCATCGAAGGCGCGATCGATGTCCTTCCCGAAACTTTGGCGGCGCAGCTCACCGAAGGCGGCCGGCTGGTCGCGGCGCGGCGCGAAGGTGCGGTCACGCGATTGGTTCAGGGGGTAAAGGCCGGCGGTACGCTTCCGCTGCGCAGCTTCGCCGACATGGACGTCCCCCCCCTGCCCGGCTTTGCGGCGCCGGCGGGTTTTCAATTCTGACGCAATTTCTCCCCTGTTGCAGGCTGATATGACGATGCGCGATACCAACAAAATACAGTTTCGCCGGACGCGCTGGCTCGTCGGCCTGGCGGCGGGGGCGCTGGCGCTGCCGGCTGCGGGGCATGCCGAAACGCTGCAAGGGGCGCTTGCCAAGGCGTATGAAAACAACCCGACGCTGACAGCGGCGCGCGCCGGCCAGCGCGCGAACGACGAAAATGTCCCGATCCAGAAGAGCTACGGCCTTCCCGACATCGGATCGCAGGCGTCCTATGACGAAAATATCATAGTCCCGGGCAACAGCTTCAACGCACCGGCACGCTCGCTGAGCGCGGGCGGCCAGCTGACGGTTCCCCTCTATCAGGGCGGGGCGGTACGCAATGCGGTGCGGGCAGCCAAATATCGCGTCGAGGCAGGGCAGGCCGATCTGCGCGCGACCGAGGCGAGCATCTTCTCGCAGGTCGTCGGCGCTTATATGGACGTGATCCGCGATCAGGCGATCGTCCAGCTCAATCAAAAGAATGTATCGGTCCTGCGCACAAATTTGCAGGCGACGAGCGACCGGTTCGAAATCGGCGACCTGACCCGCACCGACGTGGCCCAGTCCGAAGCCCGGCTGGCGCTGGCCGAGGGCGACCTGCGCACCGCCGAAGCCAATCTAATCGCCAGCCGCGAGAGCTATATCCGCCTGGTCGGAGAGGCGCCGGTCGACCTCGAGGCGCCGCCGACGCTGCCGAACCTGCCCGGCACTGCCGAAGAGGCCGTCGCGGTCGCGCTGAACAGCAACCCCGACATCGAAGCGGCGACCCAGCAGGTCAACGCGTCGAAGGCCGACATCGGCACCGCCAAATCGTCGCGCGCGCCAAAGGTGTCGGCGATCCTGAACGGCGGTTACAACAATTATCTCGGCTCGCTCGACAGCGGCGTTCCCGGCGTCAGCGTGACGCAGGAAACCTCCAGCGCGGCGGCGGGCGTGCAGGTCACGCTGCCGATCTTCACCGGCGGGCGGCGTTCGGCGCAGGTCCGGCAGGCGCAATCGCGCAGCAGCCAGGCAATGGAACAATATATCGAGGTCGAACGCGGCGTGATCGCGCAGACGCGCGGCGCCTACGCCGCGTGGCAGGCGAACGAGCGGATTATCGCCGCGACGCAGCAGGCGGTCGGCGCGAACGCGCTGTCGCTCGAGGGTGTGCGCGCCGAAAACAGCGTCGGCACGCGGTCGATCCTCGACATATTGAACGCCGAGCAGGAATATCTGAACACGCAGGTCCAGCTCGTTTCGGCCCAGCGCAACTCCTATGTCGCCGCCTTCTCGGTGCTCGCCGCGATGGGCAAAGCCGAAGCGCGCGACCTGGGGCTAGAGGGCGGCGCGCTTTACGATCCCGAGGTCAATTACAGGCGCGTAAAAGGCGAGTTGTGGGACTGGGCCGACGATCCGGCGCCGCAACAGGTCGCGACCGACACGCGCACCGTTCCGGCGGCAAATGCCGGCGTTCCCGAAGGCCCGCCGTCGCTGCCGCCGCAATAAGGATTGGCAAAAGCCGCCCCGAATCGGTAAGAGGCGCGTTAACCATCCGGTAAGCGCGATGGTTTAGGGGGTTGGTTATGGGCGATATGTCGCGGGAACCGTCGATGGAAGATATCTTGTCGTCGATTCGGCGCGTGATCGCTCGCGATGAAGCGCCCGGCAGCGCACGCGAGATTCGCGTCCCCGAAGCCGACGACATCCTCGACCTCCAGGATGAAGAAGACCGCGCCCAGGCCGATCGTGCGGACGACGAGCTTGTCTCCGAAGCCAGCGCCGATGCCGCGCGCCAGTCGCTCGACGCGCTGACCGCCGTCGTCACGCCCGCCGTCGCCGCCGCGACCGTCGCAGCGCCCACGGTAGCCGGCCGTACGATGGAAGAGGTCGTGCTCGACGCGCTTCGCCCGATGCTCAAGGAGTGGCTCGACGCCAACCTGCCCTCGCTCGTCGAAGCGATGGTCGCGAAGGAAATCAGCCGGATCACCGGCAAGAAATTCTAAGCCTCGCAATCTACACGCCTCGCGGCCGGTTTCGACCGGTTGCGGACGTCAGCTCACTGTCTGAGCTTTGCCATCCATGGAACCTGTTGCATTGCCTCAGTCTCTGCGGTCAGGGCGGAATCATAGATGCCGCACTCAGGTCCGAGCGGCCCCCAACCAGTGCCATCCCGCCAGCGGCGCTGAAACGTAAAGGTCGCATCGTCCCTTTTAGATATGACGACCTGCTCCTGATCGTTGGGGCTGGTCAGATATTTCTCGATGCTGCCCATGGACTGCAATTAGTTGAAGTCATGTCCGCTTCCCACCCTAAACGCCGTCATCGATCTCGCCCTATAAACCCGCCCAATCCTCCAGCAAATGCCGCGCGATCGCCAACGACGGGGGCGCCATGAACGGCGCGCCCATATCGCCCGCCAGCGCCGCGCGCACTTCGGCCTTGTCCACCCACATCGCCGCCTCGATCTCGGTCGTGTCGAGCGTGAGCGCAGTATCCTTGGCGGTCGCGCGGCAACCGATCATCAGCGACGACGGGAAGGGCCAAGGCTGGCTCGCAACATAGGCGACATCCGATACGCGGATACCCGCCTCTTCCCACAATTCGCGCGCGACGGCTTCCTCGAGCGATTCGCCGGGTTCGACGAACCCCGCAAGCGCCGAAAAGAAGCCCGGCGGAAAGCCGCCCTGCCGTCCGACGAGGACGCGGCCCTCGCATTCGGCAAGCATGATGACGACAGGGTCGACGCGCGGGAAATGTTCGGCGCCGCACGCGCCGCATTTGCGTCCCCAGCCGCCGCGGAACAAATCGGTCGGCGCGCCGCACACCGCGCAGAAACGGTGCCGCGCGTGCCAGTCGACCAAGCTGCGCGCGCCGCCATAGAGCGCCGCCTCCTCGCTCGCGAGCAGCGGCAGCAATCGCATCACCGTGCGCGAACGCGCATCGATGCGCACTCCCGCGGGCGCTTCGCGCACAAAATGCGGAACCCCCGCCTCGTCGATGCCAAGCAGCATCGGCGCACGCTGATCAGCGGGATCGATCGGGTCCCAGCGCAGCCCGCCGCTCTCGCCCGGCACGAAGTCGATCCCGTCGAGCGCGAGGCAACGCGCGCGTGGATCGGCAACCGCGGCGGCGAGGGCCTCTGCATTCGTGCGCAATTGGTCGGCGCGGTCGAGCCGCGCGCCGGTAAAACCGAGCGGGAGCGACATCAGACCATCACATCCTCGAAGAAAGTCTCGCCGAACTTCGACTGGAAAGGCACGGCGTCGGACGGCATGATCTGCGTGTAGCCGGCCGCGCGATAGCCGAGCTTACGGTGAACGAAACCGATCGTCCCCGCCGCGCCGGCCCAGCCGAAAACCCCCTCGCCGCCCGGCGAGGTCGGCAGCGACACGCGCCCGCCAGCGCCAAAGCCCTGCCCGTCGATGAAGGTCCCCTTGCGATCGACGCTGTCGGCGATCAGGTTCGACATCGCGAGCCGCGCGGTTTCCGGGTTCATCACGCGCACACCGCCGGTGATGCCTTCACCCAGCAGCATCGCAAGGAAGCGGTCATAATCGCGTGCGCTCGAAACCAGCCCGCCGCCGCCATAGGGGATCGGCGGCGGGTCGAGATAGATTGAGCTGGTCGCCGGATCGACCGGCAACAGCGCACCGCCCATCGGCGCATAATTGGTCGTGAACCGCCCGACATCGCGCTCGGCGACGCGAAAACCCGTGCTCGCCATTCCCAGCGGGTCGAAGATGCGCGCCTTCAGGAATGCGTCGAACGCCTGGCCCGACACGACTTCGATCAACCGCCCGGTCAGGTCGAGGCTGACCGAATAGCTCCAGCGCGTTCCGGGTTCGTAAACGAGCGGCAGCTTCGCCAGCCGGTCGGCAAATTCGGCCAGGCTGGGCGCGGGTTTCGTCGTCGGCAACCCCGGGATCGGCAGGCGGCTGACCTGCCCGCCAAAGATGCCCGCATCGTCATAGGCTTTTTTGATCGGGCCCTTCTGCATAATGCCATAGCCGAGACCCGCCGTATGGGTGAGCAGCTGCCGCACCGTGATAGGCCCCTTGGCCGGGCGAACATCGGTGATCGAGCCATCGGGGACATTCTGTACCGTCATATTCGCAAAGGCGGGCAGGAAATCGGCGATCGGCTGGTCAAGCGCCATCTTGCCGTCTTCGACCAGCAGCATCGCAGCGATGCCGGTTACCGGCTTGGTCATCGAATAGAGGCGCCACAGCGTGTCGGGTCCGACCGGCACCGCATCGCCGATCGACTGGACGCCCGCGCCGAAAAAGACAGCCCCCTCCTGCCCCTTGCCGATCGCGGCGAGCGTGCCCGCCAGTTCGCGGCGATCGACGAAGCCCTTGATGAAGGCGTTGGTCGCGGGATAGAGCGCCGCGCCGTCGACTTTCCATGCCAGCGCCGCGCGCGGCAGCAACGCACCCGCACCCGCCAGCGCCATTCCACCCATCAGCGCGCGGCGCGACACCATCATGTTCATGCGTCTCTCTCCAGCATCTTGTCGGTCAGTTTGCGATAGAGCGTTGGCAGCCCGGCCGCGTCAAGGCCCGCGATCGGCCACCAGCCACCTTCCGTTGCGGCATCCGGGGCTTCCGAGGCCCCCTCGGTGGGGGCTTCGCGCCGCACCAATGCCAGCGTCAGGTCGAAATGGGTAAAACCATGATCGACGCTGACGATTCCCGACTCGGCCGGCCGCACGTCGGTCCAGTCGCCGCCGGGTAGCGCACGCATGCCGCCGAGCATGCCCTTCGCGGGACGCTTGACCAGCCATATCTTGCCGTCGGCTTCGATCCAGTGCGCCAGCCCATAGCGATGCGGCTTCGCCTTTTTCGGCGGCTTGACCGGCAGGCGCTCGATGTCGGGCCGCCCCCGCGCGCGACAGTCGGCCATCACCGGGCAGATCGCACAGGCAGGTCCGCGCGGCGTACAGACGGTGGCGCCAAGATCCATCAGCGCCTGCGCAAAGTCACCCGGTCGCTCCGTCGGGACGAGCGGCGCCAGCGCGGCCCGTATATCGCGCTTTGCCATCGGCAACGGCGTTTCGATCCACCGATGACGGGCAATCACGCGCTCTATATTCGCATCGACCACCACCGCGGGCTGCCCGAATGCGATCGCAGCGACCGACGCCGCCGTATAGTCGCCGATGCCCGGCAGCGCCCGCAGCGCGGCTTCGCTGTCGGGGAAATGCCCGCCATGATGGGCAACGACGGCGCGCGCGCAGGCAAGCAGGTTGCGCGCGCGGGCATAATAACCAAGCCCCGCCCACGCCGCCATGACGTCGGCATCTTCAGCCGCGGCAAGGTCAACGACGGTCGGCCATCGCCCGGTAAAACGGGCAAAATAGCCCGCGACCGCCGCGACGGTCGTCTGTTGAAGCATCACCTCGGCAAGCCAGATACGATAAGGATCGGGGAGTTCGTCGCTGTTGGGCGCGATCCGCCAGGGCAGGTCGCGCGCGGCGCGGTCGTACCAGGCGAGGAGCCGGTCCGCGAAGGCGTCGGCGATGGTCGCTGCGATGCTCGAAGTCTGGACGCTCACCCCTCGCCTATGGCATGGCACCCGCCATGACGAAAGACGCAGGCGAGGATCGGCCGGCCAAAAAGGCAACGGCCAAGACTGGGGCCAAGACTGGGGCCAAGACCGGCGCCAAGGCCGCGAAGGCGCCGGTGCGCGCCTATGAGCGCCCGCGCGGCGGCGAAGCGCGCATGATATCCGACCTCGTTCCCGAAATCGGCCGCGCCGCGTTCCGCAAATTCGGCTTCATCCAGGCGTCGGTAGTCAGCCGCTGGCGCGAGATCGTCGGCGACCGGCTCGCCGACGTCACGCAGCCAGCGATGATCCGCTTTCCCGCCGGACAAAAGGCGGGCGGAACGCTGCACCTGACGATCAGCGGCGCGCACGCGCCGATGCTGCAACATGTCGCCCCTGACATCGTCGCTTCGGTCAACCGCTTCTTCGGCTATGCCGCCGTCGCGCAGGTCCGCATGACGCACGGCCAGGTTACGCCCGCCGCGCCCGTTCAGCCGCCGGCAATGCTGAAACCCGTACCCGCCGAACTGGGGGACAGTTTGCGCGACATCGGCGACCCGGAACTTCGCACTGTGCTCGAACGCATGGCAGCGGGGCTCGCGACGCCGCCCAAGCTGCCCCGTATCAGATAGGGTCCATATCATGTCCGCTTTTGACGATCCGCTCCTCGATCGCCGCGCCGCCGTCCTCGCGATTTCGGGCGCCGCGCTGACCTTGCTCGCCGCGACCCCGGCCAGACCTGCCTGGTCGGCGACCGTCACGACTAGCCCGATCGGCGCCTTCCTCGTCGGCAACCCGGCGGCAAAGGTGAAGCTCGTCGAATATTTCAGCTACACCTGCCATGTCTGCGCCGATTTCGCCAAGGCGGGCTCGCTGCCGCTCAAGACCGGCTACATCGACCGCGGGCTGATCCTGTTCGAATATCGCAACCTCGTTCGCGATCCCGTCGACATGGTCGCCGCGCTGCTCGCGCGCGCTGGCGGCGCCAAGGGCTTCGCGGGTAATCACCAGGCGATCTTTGCCGCCTTCCCCGCCATCATGGACAAGGTCCAGAAAGCGAGCGAGGCGCAAAAGAAGAGCTGGCTCGAAGGCAGCACGGCCGAGCGCGCGCGCAAGATCGCCACCGCCACCGGCCTCGCCGCACTGATGCGCGGCCGCGGCTATACGCAGGCGCAACTCGACGCCGCGCTCGACAGCGAGGTCGCGCAGGCCGAACTCACCGGCATGACCAACATCGGCCTCAACGCCGACCGCGTCGAAGGCACGCCGAGCTTTTTCGTCAATGGCCGCAATGCCGGCGTCACCGCCTGGCCCGCGCTCAAATCGAAACTCGACCTTGCGCTCAAGGCCTCGTAAAAGCCCCGCATTCCCGTTTCCGTGGAGAAAGAAAAAGATGAACGCATCGCTTCGTATCGCCCTGTTGTCCTCGCTCGGCGCCCTCGCCCTCGCCGGTTGCGGCGACGGCGCGACCGACCCCTCCAAGGAACAGGACGTCGTCGCCAAGGTCGCGCCGCCCGCCGGCAAGAGCTGGTCGCAGGTCGTGCGCGTCGACGGCGATGGCGTCGTGATGGGCAACCCCGACGCACCGATCAAACTCGAAGAATATGGCGCCTTCACCTGCGGCCATTGCGCGAAGTTCGCCCAGGATTCGCACGAGGAACTGAAGCGCGACTTCGTCGACACCGGCCGCGTGTCGTACAAGCTGACGCCGTTCATGCTCCACCCGGTCGACGCCATCTCGGGCGCCATCGTCAAATGCACCGGCCCCGATCGCTTCTTCCCGCTCGCCGACGCGACCTTCCTCGAGCATGAAGCCTTCATCGCCGGCGCGTCGAAGCCGCAGCCGGGGATCGAGGAAGCGATGAAGCTGCCGCCCGCGCAGCGTTTCGTCGCGCTCGCCAAGGGCTGGGGCATCGACCAATTCTACCAGCAGCGCGGCGTCCCCGCCGCGACGATCCAGGCGTGCCTCAGCAAGGTCGAAAATGTCGAGGCGGTCGAGAAGGGCACCAACAACGCGGTCGAGCAACATCAGATCAACAGCACACCGTCGTTCGTCATCAACGGCCAGGTTGCCGAAGGCATCAACGGCTGGGGCCCGCTGCGCGACCGCCTGCGCACGATGGGCGCGCGCTGATTCAAATCGATCCTCCCTGCGGCGCAGCCGTGGGGAGGGGGACCGTTTGCGAAGCGAATGGTGGAGGGGCGGCAACGTCGCGCTGCCAGCCCCTCCGTCAGTCCCTGCAAGACTGCCACCTCCCCACGCCTTCGGCGCAGGGAGGATTTGACCCCCTTGCGACTCCCCCGACCACGCGGCATGACGGGTTCATGGGGGATATGTGACGACAAGGTTGCACCAGCTCCGATTCGTTAAGCTGCACGGGCCTATCCCGTGCAGATAAAGCGGCTGCGCCTGACCGGTTTCAAAAGCTTCGTCGAACCCACTGAACTGCGCATCGAGCCCGGGCTGACCGGCGTCGTCGGGCCCAATGGCTGCGGCAAGTCGAACCTGCTCGAAGCGATCCGCTGGGTGATGGGCGAATCCAGCCCCAAATCGATGCGCGGCGGCGGGATGGAGGATGTCATCTTCGCCGGCACCTCGACGCGCCCGGCGCGCGACTTCGCCGAGGTCGCGCTCCACTGCGACACCGAAGGCGCGCTCGTCGCCGGCCTGTCCGATTCGAACGACGGCGACGATCTCGAGGTCATCCGGCGGATCGAGCGCGGCGCGGGCAGCGCCTATCGCGCCAACGGCCGCGACGTGCGCGCGAAGGACGTCGCGCTGATCTTCGCCGACGCCGCCACCGGCGCGCACAGCCCCGCACTCGTCAGCCAGGGTAAGATCGCGAACGTCATCGCCGCCAAGCCGACCGACCGCCGCGCAATGCTCGAGGAAGCGGCCGGCATCGCCGGGCTCCACGTCCGCCGCAAGGATGCCGAGCAGAAACTGCGCGCGACCGAAACCAATCTGACGCGCCTTTCCGAAATCGTCGCCGACATGGAAGTTCGCGCCAATGCGCTACGCCGGCAGGCGCGGGCGGCGGAGAAATACAAGAAACTCTCCGATGATATTCGCATTGCCGAGGGGCGGCTGATCTATGCGCGCTGGCGCGATGCCGCCGCCGCCGCCGACCAGGCGCGCCGCGACGCCGACGCGGCTGAGGCGGCGGTCAAGACCGCACAGGACGAGCTCGAAACCGTGACGAAAGCTCAGGTCGAGGTCGCCACCCGCGTTGCCGCGGCGCGCAGCGATGCGCAGGCGCAGCGCGATGCGCTCGCCGAGGCGACTGCAACCCAGGTGAGATTGCAGGGCGAAGAGCGCGCCGCGCTCCAGCGGCTCGAGGATCTGGCGGCGCAGCAGCGGCGCATCGCCGACGACCGTGCGCACGAAGGCGAACTCGCGCGCGAAGCCCATGCCGCGCTGACCGCGCTCGACGCCGAAACCAAAAAGCTCGCGCAGGACATCGCCGGACACGACGCAGGCAAGACCGCGCTTGCAGACGCCAGCCTGGTCGCGCAGGCCCGCCTTCGCGACGCCGAAGTCGCGCTTGCGCAGGCGCGCGCAAAGGCGGCAAGCGAGGCGGCCGACCGGCGCATCGCCGTATCGGCGGTGGAAAGCGCCGAAGCCGCGGTGCGCCGCGTGGCGAACGACAAGACGCGCGTCGACGCCGATCTGGCCGCGCTCGGCGACAGCGCCGCGCTCGCAGCGAAGCACGCCGATAGCGTAAAAGCCGCGGACGCGGCCGAAAACGCAATCTCCGCCGCCGAAGCCGCGCTGCACGAAGCCGAGGCCGACCGCGAAGCAACCGCTGCCGACCTTGCAAGCGTCGAGGCGGGGCTGGCCGAGGCGCGTGCCGCGCTCGCCGCGCTCGATGGGGAGACGACGACGCTCGAACGCGCGCTTGCCGCCGCGCGCAGCGACGAGGGCCGCATCCTCGACAAGCTGCGGGTTGCGCCGGGTTATGAAGCCGCGCTCGCCGCAGCGCTCGGCGACGACCTCGACGCCGGCACCAGCAGGGATGCCCCACGCAGTTGGGGCGGCGCCGACAAAGCAAAAGCCGACCCTGCGCTTCCGGCGGATACCAAAGCGCTCGACTCGTTCGTCCAGGCACCCGACGCGCTCGCGCGCCGTCTCGCGCAGGTCGCTGTTGCCGAGGCCGATAAGGGGCAGCCGCTTGCGGTCGGCCAGCGCCTCGTTACGCTCGAAGGCATGATGCGCCGCTGGGACGGCTTCGTTACGCGCGGCGACGGCGCGACCGCGACCGAGCGGCTGAAACGCCAGAACCGCCTCGAGGCGCTCGCGGCGCAGCGGCCGCAGATCGAACTCGGCGTGCAGGAACTGCGCGACCGCCGCGAAGCCGCGGCCGCTAAAGCCGCCGCGTTGACCGAAGCCGCTGCCACGGCGCGCAGGGCACTCGCCGCGGCTGACGAAGCGCGACGCAGCGCGTTGCGCGCTGCCGACCAGGCGCAAGCTGCGCTCGATCGTCACAGCGACGCGGCCGCCCTGTTTGACCGCCGCCTCGCCGAAATCGCCGAAGCCGCGAAGGAGGCCGCCGACGCGCTGGCGGTGCAGCAGGCCGCTCTCGCCGCGCTTCCCGACGACAGCATCGCGCGGGCCGCGCTCGACGCCGAGGAACAGGCGGCCGAACGCGCGCGCGCCGACGCCGGCACGGCGCGTGACGCCCTTGCCGCGCACGAACGCACGCTCGCTGCCCTAAGCGAACGGCAGGCGGTGGTGAGCGCCGAAATCAAGAGCTGGAAAGCGCGCGCTGGCGAAGCCGCGCGCCGCGTGACCGAGATGGACAAGCGCGCCGAGACGCTGGCGGTCGAGGCCGCCAAGCTTGCCAACGTGCCCGAAAATCTGGCCGCGCAACGCAGCGCCGCCGAGGCGCAGCAGGCGGCGCTGCGCGAAAAAGTCGCTGCGGCCGAAGCGCAGGAGCGCTCCGCCGAGGCCGCTCTCCGCGAAGCCGAAACCGCATTGAACGCGATCCGCGAACGCGTCGCCGGCGCGCGTGAAACGCGCGCCGGCGCGGTCGCGCGCTCCGAAAACGCCGAACTTCGCCGCATCGAGATGGGGCGCCTATCGGGCGAGCGCTTCGAATGTCCGCCGCCGCTCCTCCCGCAAAAGGCCGGTTTCGAAAGTGCGAGCGTCGGCGACGCCAACGCCGAATCGGCGCAGCACGACCGGCTGATCGCCGATCGCGAGCGATTGGGCCCGGTCAATCTCGTCGCCGCCGACGAACTCGTCGAACTCGACAGCGAACGCGAGAAGAGCGCCGCCGAGATCGAGGAGCTGACGCAGGCGGTGAACCGCCTCCGCGGTTCGATCGGCAGCCTCAACCGCGAGGGGCGCGCGCGGCTGCTCGCGGCGTTCGAGGCGGTGAACGGCCATTTCCAGCGGCTCTTCACGACGCTGTTCAACGGCGGGCAGGCGCATCTCGAACTCGTCGATTCGGACGATCCGCTCGAGGCCGGACTCGAAATCATGGCGCAGCCGCCGGGCAAGCGGCTCGGCACGCTCACTCTGCTCTCGGGCGGCGAACAGGCGCTGACCGCCGTCGCGCTGATCTTCGGCCTGTTTCTCACCAACCCGGCGCCGATCTGCGTGCTCGACGAGGTCGACGCGCCGCTCGACGACGCGAATATCGAGCGCTTCTGCGACCTGCTCGACCGGATGAGCCGCGAAACCAACACCCGCTATCTGATCGTCACGCACAATGCGGTGACGATGGCCCGCATGCATCGCCTGTTCGGGGTGACCATGATCGAGCGGGGCGTCAGCCGCCTCGTCTCGGTCGATCTCGGCGGCGCCGAGGAATTGCTCGCCGCAGAATGATCAGGGCGCGCTGCCCACCACCAGCATCGCCGCAAAGACGAGCAGCCCCGCAAAGCGGTTGCTGCGGAATTTCGTCAGCGCATCCTCGCCGTTTCGGGGGTCGAGCGTCACCACCTGCCCGGTCAGGTGCAGCGCCGCGGGTACCAGCGCCACCAGCACCAGCGGGTCGGGCCGCATCGCCCATAGCGCGCCGCCCCAGCAACCGAGCGCCGCAGCATAGCATAGCGCCACCCCAGCCTTTACATGATTGCCCATCGCGCGTGCGCTCGACTTCACGCCGACCAACATATCGTCCTCGATATCCTGCAGCGCATAGATCGTGTCGTATCCGATCACCCACGCGATGCACCCGGCATAGAGCAAGGGCAGCGCGAGGCCGTCCTGCCCGCCGACCGCGACCCACGCGACAAGCGCGCCCCAGCTGAACACAAGCCCGAGCCACGCCTGCGGCCACCAGGTGATGCGCTTCATGAAGGGATAGCCGGCGACGAGGACCAGGCTGCCCAGCGCGACAATCTGTGCCGGCCGCGGCAATTGGAGCAGGACGAACAGCCCGACGAGCGACAGGAACATCGTCCACAACAGGGCATTGCGCACCGACACCACGCCGCTTGCCACCGGTCGCGATGCGGTGCGTGCGACCTTTGCATCGAGGTCACGGTCGACAATATCGTTATAAACACAGCCCGCGCCGCGCATCGCGATCGCGCCGAGCAGCATCCACAGGAAGAGCGGCCAGTGGCTGACGGCCCCGCCGCCCAGCGCAAGGCCCCAGGCGCAGGGCCAATAGAGCAGCCACCAGCCGATTGGCCGGTCGAAGCGCGCCAGCAGCGCATAGGGACGCGTGGCGGCGGGCAGCAGGGCGACGAAGCCGCGAAGCTGGCTATCTGGAGGATGGGTGGCAGTCATCGGCAGCGGCGCATGTAGCAGCCGGTGCGGCCGCGATAAATGGCCGATTGGCAATCCGCAGTTATCGGCGGCTTAGGGTCAGGCCCCTAGTTGCAGACGGACTTGATCCCCGGGCCATAAACCTGACTCAGGTCGCGCGATTCGCGGATGTTGAACGCCGCCGTCGAACGGATCGTCCGCGGCCCCAGCCATGACCCGAATGCAAGCGGCTGATATTCATAAACGATTTCCACGAACATAACCGCCGTGCCGGCTGCCGCGGTGACTTCGCGGCCCTTCGGGCCCATGCCCTTGAAATCGGTGCCGGTCTTGCCGGTGCCTTCGAGACCATAGCTCGAAGTCGCCACGAGGTCGCCGTAGCAACGCTGCCAGTGAATCCATTGGCCGCCCTCGGGATTGCGTTCGAGGCTCGACAGGATAATGCGCCCATGTTGCTTGAAATCGAGCCCGTTGGCCTGTTCCTCGACGCCCGTGAACACCTCGTTGATGTCGAGTTCGCGGATCTGCGGCAGCGACAGCGACGTGCCCGCCGCGATGCGCGAGGCGTTGTCGGCGGCGCTGAGGCCGATCTGGCTGATCCGCGTGTTCGCCAGCGTCAGATACGCCATTTCCAGCCCGCCAAAGCCGAGGAGCACGAGCAGCGGCACCGCAAAGGCCATTTCGATGATGACGGTCCCGCGCGTGTCGCGCGCCAGCCGGGCGCGGCGCGCCAGCCGGGCCGGAAACGCGCGGGCGCGGGTTAGGATAGCCTTCAGTCGCATGGCGTGCTCCGTTGGATCGTCATGTCGTCACACATATATTCTTGCTGGTTGACGTATTCGCGCCATAGGGCTGGTTGCGCAGCACCGACGTCGCGGTCAGCGTCGTTTCCTTCGGCTGGCCCAGCATGTGCCAGACCGGCAGGATGCGATCGAACTTCATCTTGACGGTATACAGCACGACGTCTTCGGCGCTGCCGTTGCCGTCGCTGCCGACGTCGTCGTCCAGCGTTCCATTGTTGTTGAGGTCGTCGAAGCAATAGCCCGTCTCGTTCGGCACGGCGACTTCGGGATCGCCGATCTGGTCGAAACTTTCATAGGCCTTGCGCTCGAAGGTGAGCGCCGCGTCCTTGAACACATTCTGGACCTGCTGCTTGACGTTGTTGTCGATCGCCACCTGGTTGCCCGCATTGATCTCGAGCGTCGAGTCGCGCGCGGCATTGGCGACCGCGCCCTGCAACACCTGGTTGGCGTACATCTGCCAGCTATAGTCGAACAGCCCCATCACCAGCAGCAGGAAGAAGGGTCCGGCGAGCGCGAATTCGATGATGACGTTCGCACGCTGGTCGCGGCCAAGCCGTCGAAGCAGGATGAGCCGGCGCATCATTCCGACAACCGCAGTTTGGATATCTGGCGCGCGATCGCCTGGAAATGATCGTTCAGCTGCGACGCATTGTTAGCCTGATACGCCTTGCCCGACGACGCGCATTTGGTCAGCTGGTCGTTGAGCGTCACGCCGAAACCGACGACCCACACCGTGATATTCTTGGCCTTGGCCTTTTCGCACAGTTGCAGGAAGCGATTGTTATGCCGCGCGGTCAGCGATGAATCGCTGGTGCCGCCGACGCGCTTGTCCTTCCATTCATATCCTTGGAACGACAGATTGCCCATGTTCGCCGACATTTCGCCGTCGGTCATGAAAATGATGTGGCGGCTGATCGGCCGGCCATTCGGTGCGGAGGCATTTTCGTCGGAGAACATGCCATCCGCCGACAACAGCCGCACGCCCCACACCATGCCCGCGTCGTGATAGGTACCGCCGACCGGCTGGAGCGAATTGATATAGCTGCTGAAGCTCGACCGGTCGTTCGCCGTCTGCGTCGTCAGCTTCATCGCCGGCGCAGGGCACACGCCCCAGCCGTTCGACCAATATTTCGAAAAGCGCTGCCAGCTGCCGTTGGTGCTGCCGTCGCCGCTGACGCTGCTGCTGTTTACGGTGACTTCGCTGGCTGACGAGGGCGTGCTTCCCGGGCCGCTGGCAAAGGGGAAGGCGATTTCGGGCACGAGCAACTGCCATTTCGTGATCGGGTCGCTGCCCGGTGCGGTATCGACATCCATGTCGTAGGCGTCGTTTGGCGCGGTCTCGGTCGGGCCGAACGCCTCGGTCCCGCGCTCGATGACGCACCCGCCCCAGGTCGAAGAAATCTTCGCGCCCGAATCGCCGGTGTCATTTTCGAACGACGATCCGCCCTTGGCCTGGGCAACGTCGAAGTTCCGCTTCTGGTAGATATATTTATTGTCGAAAACGAGCGTCGGAGTTTCGGTCACCGTCGTCGTATGCGTCCGGGTGAAGGTCGCGGTGCGGCGGTCCAGCGCGCAATAGGCTTTCGTTTTCCCATTCTTTGGGACCCACCGATAGCGGTGCGTGTAATAACGATAGGTCTGGCTCGTATCGTAAGTGGTGACGCGGTTGCCGTCGCTGTCGACATATTGGTTCGTCTGGTTCGCCGACGGGCTCCCCTGCGACGTCGGCGTCGTATCGGCGGGCGGCGTTTCGGATTCGCACGTCGACTGGCCGTAGTTGGTGCTGTTCAGCGTCGACCAGTTGCCATAGCTGGTCGTGCCGTTCTGATAATCGTCGTCTTCCTCATAAGACGGGTTCGAATAGACCGTCTTCATCTTCGCCGACCGCGACCACAACTCGGTATTGTCAGCGAGCCAGGCCGGATTCTTGTCATAGAGGATCTTCCCGACATTCGCCGCCGAGCTGTACGGCACGACGCCGAAACGCAGCCGGCCGTCGCCGATCTGCGCTCCCGTCATCGTGTCGAAAAAGTCCATCGTCGCGGTCTTGAGCGCCGCGATGCGGTTGACCGAGTCGCCCGAATTGGTCTGCGCCATCGACCCGGTGACGTCGAGCACCATCATGATGTCGGCGTTAGAGATTTCGAGCTTCGCGGTGCAATTGGCCGTCAGGTCGAAGCCCGGATAGGCGAAGATCCGCATTACCGCGGTCGGCAGATAGGCGCGCGCGGTGCCGACGACGCTCGACGGGCCCGATGCCTGTGACGCGAAGCTGACCTGGCTGCTGCCATATTTGTCGGTGGAATAGTTATAGTTGAACATCTTGTTCGCTTCGGCCTTGGCCGCCGCCGAATATTCGGTGCCGGTCATGGCACGGCGCCCCGCAAGCACGCCCGCGTCGCAGGCCTGCTGCAAGCGGAGCTGCGCCATATAGCCGCGCCCGATATCGATGCCCGACCCGACCATGGCCACGACGGGCACAAGTGCCGCCGCGGTCAGGAAATAGACGTTGCCGCGCCGGTCACGCAAAAGATTGCTAGCGCCCAGCCGCAGCCGGCTGAATACGGTCCCTCGCATAGTCTAACCCCTCTTGGTCCAGACACGCGGCCCACTCAGATGCGTGGCTGGCATCCTTGCACTAGGGGGAAACTGCTTACCAAACCGCTAATCGGAGGGGCGGGCATATCGCCTCGAAACGGCCTAACTGACCCGAATCGGGACAGATTCACCCCCGCAAGGCAACAGATGCGCAAAATTTCGCCGTCTGCTATCGCCGCTGCCATGCCTGCCACCCCCGCCTGGCCGCCCGCCAGCACACCCCGCCTGTTCGTCGACCAGCCCCTGGCGCTCGATGCCACCGTGGCGATCGACGGGAACGCCGCACATTACCTGCTGGGCGTCATGCGGATGAAGGCCGGCGATCCGGTCCTGCTGTTCGACAATCGTAGCGGCGAATGGCTCGCGATAGTCGCCGAGACGGCGAAACGGTCGCTGGCGCTGCGCATCGATCGCCAGACCCGCGACATCGAGCACGTCCCCGACCTCTGGCTGTGTTTCGCGCCGGTCAAGAAAGCGCGGCTCGACTGGATCATCGAAAAGGCGACCGAACTCGGCGTCGCCCGGCTGCAACCCGTCATCACCGAACGCACGATCGTCGAACGCGTCAAGCAGGAGCGCCTCGAGGCCCAGATCGTCGAAGCGTGCGAGCAATGCGGCCGCACCGCGCTCCCGGCGCTCGCCGCCCCTGTCAAGCTGCCGCAACTGCTCAAGGACTGGCCGGCTGACCGCGCGCTGCTGTTCGCCGACGAAGCGGGCGGCGTGCCGCTCGCACGGGTCTCCGCGCCCGCCCCCGCAGGAATCCTGACCGGGCCTGAAGGGGGCTTTACGGCGCGCGAGCGCGACATGCTTCTCGCCCATTCTGCGGTCCGCCGCATTGCGCTCGGCCCGCGCATCCTGCGCGCCGAAACCGCGGCGATCGCCGCCATCGCCCTCTGGATGGGGCAGCATGGCGATTGGGCGGACAAGGAATAGGTAAAGTCCGGGGCAGGCAGCCGCTTTTGGGGTGGGGAGTTGCCATAGCCAGCCCTTCGCCATCTCTCAAACTGTCCCACCTGCGTACAGAATCGACGCTAACCGCCCGATTTTAACCCGATATTAGCTAACCGCAGCGCATAAGGACGGCATGCAACGGCGGGACCAGAGCCGATACCGCTGGCGTGGGGGCCAGTGTTTGCAGTCTGTGCGGGTATGTCTCATGCTCGTTTGGCTGGCGTTGACGCTTGCCAGCAATCCCGCCGCCGCACAGACGACCACCAGCTACAGCAATACGACCAGCGGGACGATCAGCGAAAGCGCAACGCCGTGCATCAGCCCGATGGTGCGCAATTTCACCGTCGCCGCCAATGCGCAGATCACCGACGTCAATATCGGCGTCCAGCTGACGCATACCTATCGCGGCGACCTGCGCGCTACGCTCGTGTCGCCCTCGGGCACCGTGGTCAATCTCATCACCAATATCGGAACGAGCGCCGACAATCTGAACGTGCTGTTCGACGACAGCGCGGCGGCGAGCGTCACGACGCATACGGCGAACGATTCGACCGCCGCGGCACCGCCCTATCAGCGGACGTTCCGGCCGCAGGGGTCGCTGGCCGGCTTCAACGGCGAAGCGGCGGCGGGCACGTGGCAACTGACCATCTGCGATTCGCTCAATGGCGACAGCGGCGCCTTTACGCGATCCGACCTGACGCTGACGACGGTTCCGCTCACGCCCTATGCCGACCTGTCGCTGACCAAATCGGTCAGCAACGCCGCGCCGGCATTCGGTGCCAGCATCAACTACGTCCTCAGCGTGACCAATGCGGCAGCGTCGCCGCTGACCGCAACCGGCGTCACGGTGCAGGACACGCTGCCCGCCGGTTTCGCCTTCACGTCCGCGTCGGGTTTCGGCAGCTATAACAGCGCGACCGGCGTGTGGACCGTCGGCAGCATTCCGCCGGGGGTGACGCGAACACTGACAATCAGCGGCACGGTCGCCGCGACCGCGGGCGCCAGCGTGACCAACATCGGCGAAATTAGCGCCTCCGCCGCCTTCGATCCCGACAGTTCGCCCGGCAACGGCACGGCAGCCGAGGACGATCAGGACAGCGCCAGCTTCACCGTGTCGGGCACCCGCATCGCGGGAACACCGCCGACGCTCGTCTGTCCGGTGGGTATGACGATCTACGACTGGGACAGCGTCAGCTGGGCGGCGGGCACGACGAGCGACAGCCAGTCGCTCACCGCGATCGGCACGGCGAATTTCAATATCGCGATCAGCGGCGGCGCCTTCCTGAGCAATGCGACCTATGGCGGCCAGTCGCCGACGCGACAGAATGTCGTGACCGGCGGGTTGTCGCCTGCGCAATATTCGATCTTCCAGCTCGTCGATTTTTCCAGCCAGGCGGGTATCGTCACCTCGACGATCACCCTTCCCACCGCGGTGCCAGGCGCACAGTTCCGCCTGTTCGACGTCGATTACGCCTCCGGCCAGTTCGCCGACCGCGTGACGGTTACCGGCACGTATAACGGCGTGCCGGTCTATCCCCTCCTTACCAACGGCACTGCCAATTACGTCATCGGCAACAGCGCCTATGGCGATGTCCTGTCGGCCGACGGCAGCCCGGACGGTACCGTCGTCGTCACCTTCCAGGCGCCGGTCGACAGCATCACCATCGAATATGGCAGCCACGCCCTCGCCCCCACCAACCCCGGACAACAGGGCATGGCGCTGCACGACATCAGCTTCTGCCGACCGGTGGGCAATCTCGCGATCGCGAAAACGAGCAGCATCGTCAGCGATCCGGTGAACGGAACCGCCAATCCCAAGGCGATCCCCGGCGCGATCATGCGCTATTGCCTGCTCGTCACCAATAATGGCAGCGCGACCGCAACCGGGATCGCCGTGGCCGATCCGCTGCCCGCGACGCTGGCATTCGTCCCCGGCTCGCTGCGTAGCGGGACGACCTGCGCGAGTGCCACCACGGTCGAGGACGACAATGCCGCCGGTGCCGACGAAGGCGATCCGTTCGGCGCCGCCTTCGCGGGCACCAGCGTTTCGGCGTCGACCGCCTCGCTCGGCCCTGCCGCCGCGATGGCGCTGGTCTTCAACGCGACCGTGAACTGACGGTGCGGACCCGCCTAACCGCCGCGCTCGCCGCCTGCGCGCTCGTCTTCGGCGCGGTGCCGACGGCGGCGCAGCGCGTGATCGTCAATCCCTCGTTCGAATCGAACAATCCGCAGGGCGCGGGCGGCGCCAATTACGAAATCTATGCCAATGGCTCAGTACCCGGCTGGGAATCGACCTCGGGCCAGATCGAGCTGTGGGATTCGGGGTTCAACGGCGTCCCCTCCTATGACGGATCGGTCCACGCCGAAATGAACGCGCACAATCCGGGCGCGCTCTACCAGAATATCTGCATGGTCAGCGGCGAGCCGATCGGCTGGACCTTCGCGCACCGCGCGCGCAGCGGCGGCCCCGCGACGCAGACCGCGCGCTTCCAGATCGCAAATGGTTCGGGCACGCTGATCCAGAACCTTGCGACCCAATCGTCGACCACCGCGAACCAGGTCTGGAACGTCAATAACGGCAGCGCGACCTACAGCGGCGCGTCGGGGGTGCAGCGCGTCCAGTTCGTCACCACCGATGCCGGCAGTATCGGCAATTTTCTCGACGACATCCGCATCACGCTCAATCCCTTCGTCGAGCTGTCGACCGCCAGCGCCGCAGGGGTCGAATCGATCGCAAGCGCGAACCTGCCGCAACTGCGCGTCAACGGCACGCTCTTTGCCGCGCGCACGGTGAATGTCAGCATCACGGGCGGGACCGCGACACGCGGCAGCGACTATACGACCCCGAACGGCAGCGCGAATTTCACGGTCACCCTGCCTGCGGGAACCTATACAAACACGCTTGTGCCCTTGGGTATCGCCATCACCGACGATACCGGCACCGAGAGCAGCGAGACGATCGAGATCGCGCTCACGGGCGGCACCGGCTACACCCTGTCGAGCACCGCAAGCTGCGGCGGCGCCCCGGTCACCGGCGCAACCTATACGATCACCGACAATGATTCGCCCGTCGTCCTTGCCAAGGCATGGTCCAACGGGATCGCGGGCGATGCGGTGAACCTTTCGATTGCCGGCGGCTTTCTGCCCGTCGGCGGCAGCTCGGCTGTCGGCGGCGCCAGCAGCAACGCGACCAGCATCGCGGTCGCGGGCAGCACGTTGACGCTGACCGAAAGCTTCACCAGCGGCAGCGCCGCCAATTATAATTCCACCCTCGAATGCCGCCGCAACAGCGACAATGCGATCGTCGCGACATCGGGCAGCGGGCTCAGCCGCACCGTCACCATGCCCTCGGGCAGCGCGCTCACCTGCACCTGGACAAACAGCCGCAAGTCGGCGACGCTCGTCCTGCGCAAGACGTGGGCCAATGCAAAGCTGGCCGACGCTGCGACCCTCGCAACAATGGGCCTGCTGAACAACGCCAGCTTCCTGTCGGTCGCCAACGCCGCGAAAGAAACCGACACCAACGCCGCGGTCACGGTCTATGCCGCCGAGGCTGCAACGCTGTCGGAGACCTTCTCGGTCGGCAGCGCGGCGCATTATGATGCTGCCCTGGCCTGCACGGGCAATGCCGCCGCGCTCGCGGGCAATGTGCTGACCGTGAGCGCTGCCGACACCGCGATTATCTGTACCTTCACCAACAATCGCATCGCGCAGCAACTCCGTCTCGCCAAGGTATGGAGCGGCGCGACGGCGGGACACAGCGCCGCCGCGACGACGAGCGGCGGCACCGCGAACGCGAGCTTCGCCTCGACCGCGCCCAATGCCGTGATGGGCAGCTATGTCACCGTGCGCGCGGGCGACACGGTCACCCTGCCCGCCGAGACATGGGGCGGCGGCGCGGTCGCCGCGCTTTATAATGCAAGCGTCGAATGCGCCGGCGGCAGCCCGCTTGCCAGCGGCCCGACCGGGCGCACGCTAACGATCGCGGGCAGCACGACGCCGACGACCTGCACCTACACCAATGCCTATGTGCTGCCGCTCGCGATCGCCAAGACCTCGCTCGCCTACAGCGACCCCGTCAACGGCACGGCCAACCCAAAGCTGATCCCCGGCGGTCTTGCCACCTACACGCTCACGGTCTCCGCGCCGGCGGGGACGCAGGCGACGGCGGGCAGCGTCGTCGTCACCGACGCGGTCCCGGCAAACCTTGCGCTGTTCGTCGGCACCTTCGCCCCCGGGCCCGGCCCGGTGCGCTTTGCGGCGGGCGCGAGCGGGCTCAGCTATGCCTTCACCAGCCTCGCGAGCACCGCCGACAGCCTGGAGTTTTCAAACGACGGCGGCGCCAGCTGGGCTTATGTACCCACCCCCGATGTCCACGGCGTCGACCCCGCGGTGACGCATGTGCGCGTCCGCCCGCAGGGGGCGATGGCGCCGGGATCGAGCTTCGCGATCGAGCTGCGCGCCAGGGTCGAATAGGGGCGTTCATAGCCCGATTGCATTCTATACCGGATAGTCTAAATGCGCGAAATGAGCACGCGCACCGCTTCGGACAGCAACGATCCCATCGTCGAAAACCGCGACCAGCTTGCGGCCCCCATGATCAGGGGCGAAAAGCCCCGCGAACAATGGCGCATCGGGACGGAGCATGAGAAATTCGTCTATCGCACCGCCGACCACCGCGCGCCCTCCTACGACGAACCCGGCGGCATCCACGACCTGTTGATGGCGCTCACCCGCTTCGGCTGGGAACCGGTGATCGAGGGCGGAAAGGTCATCGCGCTGGCGGGCAGCGACGGCACCGTCAGCCTCGAGCCCGCGGGGCAGTTGGAACTGTCCGGCGCGCCGCTCGAAAATCTCCACCAGACCTGCGCTGAAACCGGCCGGCATTTGAAACAGGTGAAAGAGGTCGGCGCCGAACTCGGGCTCGGCTTCCTCGGCCTTGGCATGTGGCCCGACAAGACGCGCGCCGAACTGCCGATCATGCCCAAGGGGCGCTACAAGATCATGCTCGAGCATATGCCGCGCGTCGGCAGCTTGGGGCTCGACATGATGCTGCGCACCTGCACGATTCAGACCAACCTCGATTATGCGAGCGAGGCGGACATGGTGCAGAAATTCCGGGTATCTCTCGCGCTCCAGCCGCTCGCGACCGCGCTCTTTGCCTCATCGCCCTTCACCGAGGGCAAGCCCAACGGCTATATGTCGTATCGCAGCCATATCTGGACCGACACCGACCCCGCGCGAACGGGGATGCTGCCTTTCGTGTTCGAGGAGAGCTTCGGCTATGAACGCTATGTCGATTATATGCTCGACGTGCCGATGTATTTCGTCTTCCGCGACGGCAAATATATCGACGCCGCGGGGCAGAGCTTCCGCGATTTCCTGAAGGGCGAGTTGCCCGCGCTCCCCGGCGAAAAGCCGCGTCTTTCCGACTGGAACGACCATCTCTCAACCGCATTTCCCGAAGTGCGGCTCAAGAGCTTCCTCGAAATGCGCGGCGCTGACGGCGGTCCATGGAACCGCATCTGTGCGCTCCCGGCGCTGTGGGTAGGCCTGCTCTACGACCAGGGCGCGCTCGACGCCGCCTGGGACGTCGTCAAGGGCTGGAGTATCGAGGAGCAGCAGGCGCTGCGCGACGCGGTGCCGAGCGAGGGCCTCGACGCCCCCGCCCCGGGAGGCGGCACGGTCGGCGACCTCGCCCACCGCGTTCTCGACATCGCCGCGGCAGGCCTCGCAGCGCGTGGCGAGGTCAATTCGATGGGTGACAACGAGGTCGGCTTCCTCGAACCGCTCCGCCGCATTGCCAAGAGCGGCAAATCCCCCGCCCACGACCTCCTCGACCGTTACGAAGGCCCGTGGGGCGGCGATCTATCGAAAATCTATGACGAGCTGAGCTTCTAAGCGCCGACGTCCGATTTGGAACGTGAAGCTGCATTTTTTCTTATACTTCATCATCCCGGACTTGATCCGGGGTCCATGACTTCGGTGCTGCGGTGGATTTTGGATCAAGTCCGCGATGACGATGACATATGGGCCCGCGCCCGATCGCAAGCCGATGCGCCGCCCCAAAAGTGCAGCAATTCAGCAACACTGTTGACATGAACGTAAGCGGGGCCTGCTTCGGCGATTGATTGCGCGGGCGCTCGGCGTCAAAGAACCGTTGGTTTTTACTCTCCCATCGTCAACTCTGTTTCAGGAAGCTCGCCCATGCGCCATTTTCCTTCCGCTATTGCTATAAGCTTTGCCCTCGCCGCCGGAAGCTGGGTCGCGCCCGCTGCGGCACAGGAAACCCCCGTCGCCGAGGGCGACAGCGGCCTCGGTGACATCGTCGTCACCGCACAGCGCCGCGAGGAAAGCCTGCAGGACGTGCCGGTCGCGGTCAGCGTTCTGTCGGGCGACACGCTCGGGGCGATCACCTCGACCGGGTCGGACGTACGCGTACTCGCGGGCCGCGTCCCCAGCCTGAACATCGAAAGCTCGTTCGGCCGCACCTTTCCGCGATTTTATATCCGCGGGCTCGGCAACACCGACTTCGACCTCAACGCGTCGCAGCCGGTCAGCCTCGTCTATGACGATGTCGTGCTCGAAAACCCGATCCTCAAGGGCTTTCCGATCTTCGATCTCGACCGTGTCGAAGTCCTGCGCGGGCCGCAGGGCACGCTGTTTGGCCGCAACACGCCGGCGGGCATCGTCAAGTTCGACACCGTCAAGCCCGGCAAGACCGGCGGCTATGCCCGCGTTTCCTATGGCCGCTATGGCACCAGCCAGGTCGAGGTCGCGGCAGGTGCCGCCGACGACAATGGCTTCTCGGTCCGCCTTTCGGGTATCTACCAGCATCGCAACGACTGGGTCGACAATATCGCGACCACGGACAAGAATGATCTTGGCGGCTATGACGACATCGCCGCGCGCCTCCAGCTGCAATATGAAAACGGCCCCTTCACCGGACGTGTAACCGGGCAGGTGCGCGTCTATGACGGCTCGGCGATCATCTTCCGCGCCAATACGCAGGTGCCGGGCAGCAACGAACTGGTCGGCCTCGGCGGCGCGGGCACCGAATTCGAACGCGACAAGGTGTGGCAGGACGGGATCAATTTCCAGAAGCTCAACACCTACAATGTCGGGCTGAACCTCGAATATGATTTCGGGCCGGTGACGGCTTATTCGATCACCTCTTACTGGAACGGCAATTTCCGCAGCCGTGGCGACATCGACGGCGGCTTCGGCGCGGTCTTCCTGCCCGAATCGGGCCCGGGCCTCATCCCCTTCCAAGCGCAGAGCCAGGACAATGTGCCGAGCCTCGACCAGTTCACGCAGGAGTTCCGCATCGCGTCGAACAACAGCGGGGGGCTCGGCTATCAGTTCGGCGCCTTCTACTTCGACGAGAAGCTCGACATTTCGAGCTTCGAGTTCGGCGGCCCGACCGACGCCACCCCGTCGGCGATCGCGGTCCAGCGTCAGGACAGCGAAGCTTACGGCATCTTCGGTTCGGTCAATTATGAATTCGACAATGGCTTCAAGCTGCAGGCCGGCGCGCGCTACAACCACGACACGCGCGATTTCGTCGCGTCGCGGCCGGTCGAAACGCGCCCCGACTTCGTCGTCAACCCGAACACGCCGGTTCCGCCGCAGGCCGCCAAGGTCAAGGGCAAGCTGCTGACATGGGACGCCAGCGCGACCTATGAAGCGTCGGACGCGGTGACCCTCTACGCCCGTGTCGCGCGTGGCTATCGCGCGCCGTCGGTGCAGGGCCGCCTGACCTTCTCGCGCGTCATTTCAACGGCCGACCAGGAAGAGACGATGTCGTACGAGGCGGGGATCAAGACCAACTTCCTCGACAACCGCGTCCGTTTCAACCTGACCGGCTATTATTTCGACACCAAGGATCTGCAGCTCACCGCGGTCGGCGGCACGTCAAACGTCGCGAGCCTGCTCAATGTCGATGCAAAGGGCCATGGCATTGAAGCCGAATTGCAGGCGGCACCCGCACGCGGCCTGACCTTCTCGGTCGGCGGCGCATGGAATATCGCCGAGATCGACGATGCCAATGCCTTCGTCGCGGGCTGCGGCTCGGCGACGCCGTGCACTGTACTCGATCCGCCACGCGCCGGCAGCCCGGGCATCTTCTCGATCGACGGCAACCAGTTGCCGCAGTCGCCGAAGTGGACGCTCAACGCGACCGCGGGTTATGAAATCCCCGTCGGCGACGGCGCCATCTATGCCTTCACCGACTGGTACTACCGCTCGAAGGTCCAGTTCTTCCTCTATCGCTCGGTCGAATTTTCCGACGACAAGCTGATCGAGGGCGGCGTGCGTGTCGGTTACAAGACCGACCGCTTCGACATCGCGGGCTTCGTGCGCAACATTACCAATGATGAATCGCCGACCGGCGGCATCGATTTCAACAATCTGACCAGCTACGTCAACGAACCCCGCATCTACGGGATCGAGGCGGGCGTGAAGTTCTGATGCAATGACCTGACCGCGCGTGAGGAAACTTCCGCGCGGTCAGGCGACCGGCCCGACGCGCGGATCGGGCTCCAGCCGGACCAGCGGGCGCTTGCGCCCGGTCAACCTGGCGAAGAAGCGCGGGACTAGCGCATTGTCCTGCGCCCAGTTCCAGTAGGCGACATAGGCGGGATCGGCGAGGAGATGCTTCTCCTCGGTCTTGGCGCGCCAGTAATAGACGCCGCTGACGAGCCCGAGCAGCACGACGTTGCGCGCGCCCTCGACCCAGCCGCCGGCAGTGACGAGGAAGGGGAGCGAGCCGACCCACCAGCTCAAATTCTTCGAAATATAGGCAGGGTGGCGCGTATATTTATACGGCCCGTGCGTGATCACGCCGCGGTGCGTCAGGTTCGAAAAGCGGATGCCGAACGCCATTGTCGCCCAGCTGTAGACCGCGGTCAGGCCGACAAGCACGATCCCCCAGGCGATCATCAGATTGTCGTGGCCTGCGAGCCAATAGCCCCAGTCGGACCCGTTCACCTGATAGTCGAGCGGGCCGCCGTTCATCAGGATGAAGGGCGGGTAACAGACGAGCGCCGCGACCCATGCCATGCCATAGGGATTGGCGGTGCGGATATGCGCGTCGAGCGGCTTTAACGTCAGGATATAGCCGACCGTCGCGATATGGACGTCGACCAGATAGAGGAAATTGATCGCCCAGATGCCGGTCATATAGGGGTTCGCGAACACCTCGCTCATCGGCACCGTGACCAGCGAGGAGAAATTCCCCGGCACGATCGACAGCATGAAAGCGGTGAAAAAGCCCTTCACCGCCCAGGCGCGCAGATGGTGGCCGATCGCGCGGCCGTCGACCGGCTGACCGGGTGCGATCAGCCAACGCCCGAACTGCCAGCATCCGTCGCGCGGTTCGACCATGCGGCGGTCGAGCCACAGCATATAGGGCACCGAGACGAGCAGCAGCCAAGGCGCGACCGTTTCGAGCAGGTTCATCGAAAAGGCATAATTGCCCTCCCAATAATAGCGCATCGTCGCATAGATGAGCGCGATCAGCCCCCAGGTCGCCCACATGCCGGCGAGCTTGGTCAAGCTGATATCGATCGTTTCGCGCCACGGACGGCGCAGCGACCAGTCGATCCCCGTCGACGGATTGCGGTGAACCTTATCGACCAGCACCGACCACAGCACCATCGGCAGGCCGCAGGCGAGAACGCTCGCGATCGCCGAACTGGGCCCGTCCATCCGCCCGCGGTCGCCCCAGTCGATTCCAAGGAACGCCGCGATGTCGGGCGCGAAACGAGCGAGCAAGAGATAGCCGACGAGCCCCGCCAGCCCGACGAGCCCGACGCCCGCGCTGACCGCCGAGCGCGGCCGCGCGCCGGCCTTTGCGAGCGGGTCGATCGCCGATTCGGCGGGACCGGAAGGGGCGGATTCGGCCATGATATTCATCCGCTTAGACCTAGGCAAAAATGGTAAGCAAGCCGTCAATGAATTTGGCCGATTCGCGCGGCATTTACTGCATAAATGGCAGCATTCGCCCATTTTGACACCGTTCACCGCATGATGGGTTCGACTCGACCCGACTCGCCCGCCAAAGATTCGCGGAGTCGCCATCTCGCTGATAAGGCGCCATCCAAGTCGGGGCGGAGGGCTCCATAAAAACAAAGACGGGGTCGTGACTTGTCTTCCAAAACGACGGGCCTGCGCCGCTGGCGCCAGCGCGTATCCGCGCTGTTCCAGGACCATGAAATCTTCATTCGCACGCACGGGCATGTCCGTTTCCTGCGTGTCAGCGCCGTTTGGCAAAAACGCGTTGCCCTGATCGCGGGGCTCGTCCTGCTTGCGTGGGCGGGTGCGACGTTGGCGGTGCTCGTCAACCAGTTGCTCACCGCCGACGAGCGGGCAGCCGTCGCAAAGCAGCAGGCCGCCGCCGCAGCGTCCGAAGCGCGAATCGCCAAATATCGCGACCGCGTCGCCGAAACCGCCGCCGATCTCGAGGAGCGTCAGGCGCTGCTCGAAAGCCTCGCCGAAACCCATTTCGGGATCGATCCCTCCGCCGTTCCCGCCGAAGCGGCGGAAAAGGCCGGCGGCGACGCCGCAACCCCGGCCGCGCCCCTCAAGACCAGCGCGATCGACCCCAATTTGCCGCCCGAAGCGCAGATTCTAGCGCGTCTCGAAGCGCGGCAGGAAGCCTTTTCGGCGCGCCTGCTCGCGGCGGTTCGCAGCCGGGTGACAAAGGCAGAAACCGCAGTCGCGGCGCTCGGTCTCAACCCCGATGCGCTCGTGCGCAGCGCCGCAGCGGGCCGCGGTGGTCCGTTTATCCCCTATCGCGGCCGCATGGGCAAGGCGAAGGCGCTCGGTCCGAATTTCGCTGCGCTCGACGGCGCGTTGGTCCGCATGGAAGTGCTCGAACGCACGCTCGTCGCGGTGCCCTCGGGCAACCCCGCCAACGTGCTGATGATGTCCTCGGGCTTCGGCTATCGCCGCGATCCGTTCACGGGGGCTGGCGCAATGCACGCCGGTCTCGATTTCCGCGGCCCGATCGGCACGCCGATCCTTGCCGCCGCGCCCGGACGCGTCAGCTTCGTCGGCGTCAAATCGGGTTATGGCAATGTCGTCGAGGTCGATCATGGGCAGGGGATATTGACCCGCTATGCCCACTTGTCGGGTTTCACCACCAAGGTCGGCACGCAGGTCACCGCCGGCCAGCAAATCGCCAAAATGGGCTCAACCGGCCGGTCGACCGGCAGCCACCTGCATTTCGAAGTCCGCCTGAACGGCGAAGCGGTCAATCCACGCAGATTCCTGGAGGCAAAAGCCGATGTTCTCGAAGTCAAAGACGACGCCCGACAGCGAGTCGGTTCCGTCGCTGCCGCCCGTGGCGCCCGCTAAGATGGCGACGGGCGCACGTCACACGACCTTCTCGATCCTGGGATCGGATGTCGTGGTCACCGGCAATGTGGCCGCCAGCGTCGACCTGCATGTCGACGGCAAGATCGACGGCGACCTCAAATGCGCCAACCTCGTCCAGGGCGAAGCGAGCGAGATCAAGGGATCGGTCGTCGCCGAGACCGCGAAGATTGCGGGTCTGCTCGACGGCGCGATCGAGGCCAAGACGCTGATCGTCCACGCGACCGCGCGGATCACCGGCGACGTGACCTATGAAAACATCACGATCGAAAATGGCGGCAAGGTTGAGGGCAAGCTGAGCCATCGCCGTCACGGCGCGGCAGCCAAGGCTCCCCCCCCGCTCGAGGTCGTCGAAAACAAGGCGGTCGGCATCTGACGCCACGCAGCGTGTCCCGTGCACGCGGCCTTTAATTCGAAATGGCGACTTCGCGGCTCCGCCCTGCATCCGCTCCGTCGCGGTGCCGCTGGACGACGACCTTGTTTCGGCCACCGTCCTTCGCGTCGTAAAGCGCCGCGTCGGCAAGCCGGTAAAGCTGCCTGAAATCGCACGCGGGCTGGACCTCGGCCACCCCGACACTGGCGGTGACCAGACGGTCGCCGATCGCGTCGCTATGGTCGCAGCCGGCGATCCCGCGCCGGATGCTCTCTGCGAACCGCGCGAGAATAATCCCCTCCATCCCGATCGTAAGCAGGCCGAATTCCTCGCCGCCCAGCCGCGCAACGGTGCACATCGGACCTTCCCAGCGCTCGATCCGCTGCGCAATGCCGCACAGCACGACGTCGCCGGCATCGTGACCATAGATGTCGTTGATCGACTTGAACCGGTCGATATCGACGAGCAACAGCGCGGCGGGCAGGTTATCGGCGCGCGCACGCTCGAGCAGCGGCGTCACGCTTTCGACGAAGCCGCGCCGGTTGGGCAAGCCGGTGAGCGGATCGCGCCGCGCGAGCGCCTGCGCCTGCGCCTCGGCGCTCAGCGCATGATCGCGCTCGATCCTGAGATGCGCCAGCCGGCGCGTCGCGGCGGCAGCCAGCCACAGCGCTTGCCAGGTCCCCGCTACGAATATCAAAAGCTGGGATCCGCCGCCCCAGAAGCCGCTTTCGACATCGACGATATGGATGAAGGCGAGCATCCCCATCGGCGGCCCCCACGCCGCCAGGAAATCGCGCGCCTCGATCGATCCGCGGCGCCACGCCCAACCGAGACAGACAGTGACGACCAGCAGGTCGGCGATAACGACGAGGCCGAGACTATCGGCAAGCAAGCCCAGGCTGCTGCCGCGGATCAGCGCGAGCGGTATGCCGGCAAGACCGACCCCGAAGCCTAGGACAAGCGCCGCGGTCCTGAGACGCGCGGGCAGCATTTCGCGATCGATCGCGGTCACCGCGCTGATGGTTGCCAGCGCGATGGCAAGGCAAGCGAGAAAGGTACAGATTTGCGAGGAGACGGTTCCCGCCATGCCAGGCAGAAGCGCAAGATGGACCTGCGACCAGAGCCCGCCCCACAACAGCATCGTCCCCGACCAGGCGGCTTGCCATGCCAGATATTGGCGGCGCACCGCAAAGGCGAGCGACAGACTATAGACACAGCTTATCAGCAGCAGCGTCAGCGCCGCACCGACTGCCGCCGCCATGCCCGAGGATTGCATCCCCGCCTCGCCCGTCGAAAGGACACGCGCGCGGACGAAGCGATGGCTGGAAAGACCATCGAAACGCATGGTGACCGCAGTCAGTGCGACGTCGCGATCGGGCGCTTCAAACAGGATTTGCCCCCCGGACCGCCAGTGCGGCCCGTAGGCGCCCGCGCGCACCTGCTGCCAGCGCGTCGTCCCGTCGGCATAGGAAAAGGCGACAGCCAGCCGGTCGAAACGCGACTGATGAACCATCAGCGCGACGTCACCGCGCCGCGCGGCCGCCCCCTCGAGTGGGGCGCGCAGCCAGAGGCTCCCCTGCTGATAGCCCGTGGGTGCCCCGCTGCATGAAAAGCGGATCGTCGACGCGATCGCGTCGGGCCGGTCCGCACCGCTTGTCGCGTGACACAGACCGCGATCGATATCGAGCGTTGCAGCGGTCGCCGGGGCGACCCAGAAAGCGAGCGTGAGAAGCGCAAAGCCGAGCCCAAGCCGGCTGCACAGCTTCGCCAGAATATATCCCGCCCCGCTCATATCCGCCCTATCGCACCAAATTCTTAGAAAATGTATACGCAGGATGAAAGACCGTCCCGTTTCACCGCCCGGCGCGTCCGATCCGCATGCCGACGTCGATCCGGTCGCCCGGACCGACCCCCTCGGCGCGCTGCACCGCAGCCTTGATCGGCAGCAGATAGGTACCGTCACGCGGGAAAAGCGAGGTCGAGAATTCGGTCCTCCCTACCGTTGCGACGACGGGGACGACACCCCAGCCATAGCTTTCCGAAAGCGACGCATAGCGTATTTCGGCGACCAGATCGTCGGGGACCGTTGCAAAGAAAAAGGGCGCGGGGCCCCGCCACTCGATGATCGTCGCCTCGAACCGGATGGGCTTTACCGACATCAGTTCCTCGGCGCCTGCCGCCGATAGCTGAGCGCCTCGGCAATATGGATGCGCCCGACGTCGCCGGCCCCGGCAAGGTCGGCGATCGTCCGGGCGACCCGCAGTATCCGCGTATAGCCCCGCGCCGACAACCGCATCGCTTCCGCTGCCTGCGCGAGCAACTTGCGCCCCGCGTCGTCGGGCGTCGCCACCGCGTCAAGCAGGTCGCCGTCGATTTCGGCATTGGTCCGCGCCTTGTACCCGGCATAGCGCGCCGTCTGCACATCGCGCGCCGCAGCGACGCGTGCCGCGACCTCCGCGCTGCCTTCGGCGGGCGGCGGCAGGACGAGGTCGGCGGCGCTCACCGCCTGCACCTCGACATGCAGGTCGATGCGGTCGAGCAGCGGCCCCGAGAGCTTCGCCTGATAGTCGGCGGCGCAGCGCGGGGCGCGGCTGCACGCGAGCGCGGGGTCGCCGAGATGGCCGCAGCGGCACGGGTTCATCGCCGCGACGAGTTGCACGCGCGCCGGGAAGGTCACATGCGCGTTGGCGCGCGCGACGCTGACTTCGCCGGTTTCGAGCGGCTGGCGCAGCGAATCGAGCACACCGCGCTGGAATTCGGGAAGTTCGTCGAGGAAGAGCACGCCGAGATGCGCGAGGCTGACTTCGCCCGGGCGGACGCGCAGCCCGCCGCCGACGAGTGCGGGCATCGATGCCGAATGATGCGGGGCACGGAACGGCCGCGCGCGCACCAGCCGCCCGCCCTCGAGCGTTCCAGCGACCGACGCGATCATCGATACTTCGAGCGCTTCGGCGGGGGTGAGGTCGGGGAGAATGCCTGGCATGCACGCCGCCATCAGCGATTTGCCCGCGCCGGGTGGTCCCGACATCATCAAATTGTGCGCGCCTGCTGCGGCGATTTCGAGCGCGCGCTTCGCCGTCTCCTGCCCTTTCACCTGACGCAGGTCGGCGGTTCGCGCCGCGACCTCGACCTCTCCGGGCACCGGTGGCGCGAGCGGCGCACGGCCCTTGAAATGATTGAGCAGCGCGAGGAGGTCGGGCGCGCCCAATACTTCGACATTGCCCGCCCATGCGGCTTCGGGCCCCTGCGCGGCGGGACAGATCAGGCCGCGTTCTTCGCTGCCGGCATGGATCGCGGCGAGCAGCACGCCGGGCGACGGCGCGACGCGGCCATCGAGCCCCAGTTCGCCGACGACCACATAGGAAGCGAGCGTTTCGGCATCGATCACGCCCATCGCGCCAAGCAGCGCGAGCGCGATGGGGAGGTCGTAGTGCGAGCCTTCCTTGGGCAGGTCGGCGGGCGAGAGGTTGACCGTGATGACCTTGGGCGGGAGCGACAGGCCGATCGCGGCGATCGCGGCGCGGACGCGCTCGCGGCTTTCGCCGACCGCCTTGTCGGGCAGGCCGACAACGACGAAGCGCGGGACGCCCGGCGTGATCTGGCATTGCACCTCGACCCCGCGGGCTTCGATGCCAAGATAGGCGGTGGTTGAAACGATCGCGACCATATTCCCCCCGGAACTGCGCCGATGTGCTCTCTTTGTTCCAATCCCTTTTTAGGCGAAGTGGCGGGAAGGTCGAGTCTTTTCCGGAAGTTGTCGAAAGTGCCGCAGAGCATAGGTCCGATTGCCCATTTGACAACATACCAACCAGTCGGTACGTAGATTCGCATGACGACGAATCAGCCGCTCCCAACCTCCCCCGCGACTCCCGCACCCGCCGCCCGCCGAGGGGACATCGCGGGCGGCGGCACCCCGGGCCAGCGGGCGCCGCGCGGCAGCGCGCGGACAAAGCTGATCGCGGCGGCGCATGCGACGGTGCGGAGGCAGGGCTATTCGGCGACGACGGTCGACCAGATTTGCGCCGCCGCGGGCGTCACCAAGGGCGCCTTTTTCCATCATTTCGCGTCGAAGGAAGAGCTGGCGGTGGCGGCGGCCGAGGGTTGGACCGAACGCGCCCGGCCGATGTTCGAGCTGGCGCCGCATGTGAAGCTCGACGATCCGCTGGATCGCCTGCTCGGCCATATCGACTTCCGCCTGTCGATGCTCGACGGGCCCACCGAGGATTATACCTGCTTCGTCGGCACGATGGTGCAGGAAGCCTATGCGACGAGCGACCGCATCCGCGCCGCGTGCGAGGCGAGCATCAACGCCTATTGCGAGGCGCTCGCCCCCGACATTGCCGCGACGATGGACGTTTACGGCGCCCCCGGCGATGTCACCGCGATCGGCCTTGCGCAGCATGTCCAGTCGGTGCTGCAGGGCGCCTTCGTCCTGGCGAAAACGACGAACGATCCAGCGATTGCGCGCGGCACAGTCACCCATTTGAAGCGTTATGTTCGGATGCTGTTCGGCAGCGGAGGCGCGGCATGACGCGACAGGTAATTGCAGCCGCGCGCCGCGCACGCTGACGTTCAAACCCCAACCCCCCCCAAGGAGAGAAGAGATGCCCCAGATGATTTTCGTGAACCTGCCGGTCACCGACCTCGACAAGTCGAAGGCCTTTTACGAGGCGGTCGGGGCGGTGAACAATCCCGCCTTCACCGACGACACCGCCGCCTGCATGGTCGTCGAGGAAGGGTCGATCCACGTCATGCTGCTGACGCATGAAAAATGGGCGACCTTCACGTCGAAGGCGATCCCCGACGCGCACACGACGGCGCAGGTCCTGATCTGCGTCTCGGCCGACAGCCGCGAGGCGGTCGACGGCCAGGTCGACAAGGCGGTCAAGGCGGGGGGCAAGGCCGACCCGACCCCGACGCAGGATTTCGGCTTCATGTACGGCCGCAGCTTCGAGGACCCCGACGGCCATATCTGGGAAGTGATGTGGATGGACCCCACCGCGATCCCCGCCCGCGAACCCGCCGAAGCCGAAGCGTAAAAGACCTTCAGGGAGGAGGAAGAGATGACCGAAGCAGTCGCCGGCACAATCAACGACGCAGTCGACGGCAAGGGTCGGACGATCGCAGGCCATGTCTTGAGCGGCCTTGTGATCCTCTTCCTCCTCTTCGACGCCGGGCTCAAGCTGGTGTCGCCCGAGACGGCGATCAAATATAGCCCGCCAGGCCTTGGATGGCCGCTCGACGTGCCAACCATGACGAGGCTCGGGCTCCTGCTGCTGATCCCGACGCTGCTTTACGTCTGGCCGCGCACCGCGATCCTCGGTGCAATCCTGGTCACCGGGTATCTCGGCGGCGCGATCGGGACGCATGTGCGGATCGGCAGCCCGCTGTTCAGCCACAGCCTGTTCGGCGTCTATCTGGGCGTCATGCTGTGGGGCGGCCTGTGGCTGCGCGATCCCCGCGTCCGCGAGTTGATCCCCTTTTCGAAGGCGGCCGTAGCATGAGCTTTCAGGCCTATCTCGACAATGTCGAAGCCAAGACCGGCAAATCGGCGAGCGCGCTGCAATCCATCGCGATCGACAAGGGCCTAGCCGACGAAAGCGGCCTTGCCCCCGGCGTCAAGCCCGGCGCGATCATCGACTGGCTGAAGCGCGATTTCGACCTCGGCCACGGCCACGCCATGTCGATCGTCGCCTATTTCAAAGGCAAACGGAGCTAGGCTCCGTAAAAAAACAAGAGGATGGTTCAATGACTAAAGGCTCCCCCCTCCCCACGCGCGCTTCCGCCTTGGCAATCATCGCCGTTGCGGCGACCCTCGCCGCACTGCCCCGGACCGCGGCCGCCGAAACGACCGTCGCAAGTCCGGCACCCGCCGCCCGCCAATCCTCCGCCGCCCTTCAGGCCGGCCACGTCGATGTCGCCGGCGCGGCGATCCACTATCAGGTGTATGGTGACCTGAAATCGGGCCCTACCCCGCTGCTGATCCTGCACGGCGCCTTCATGTCCGCCGACGCGATGAAGCCGCTGATCGGCCCGCTCGCCGCATCGCGGCCAGTGATCGCGGTCGATGCGCGCGGCCATGGCCGCTCGGGCGGTGTCGATACGCCGCTGAGCTATGACCGGATGGCCGACGACACCGCCGCCGTGCTCGACAAGCTCGGCGTCGAAAAGGCCGATGTACTCGGTTACTCGATGGGCGGTTCGACCGCGATCGCGCTGGCGGTGGGGCATCCCGACAAGGTCGGCAAGCAGGTGATATTGTCGGCAACCTCGCGGCTCGACGGCTGGTATCCCGAAGTGCTGGCGGGCATTTCCCAGCTGACCCCCGACGTCTTTGCGGGCAGTCCGATCGACACCGAATATCAGCGCCTGTCGCCTGCCCCCGACAAATTCCCGAAACTTGTCGCCAACATCAAGGCGCTCGACGCGACGCCCTTCGGCTGGTCCGACGCCGCGGTGCAGGCGATCCCCGGCAAGACAATGGTGATCATCGGCGACGCCGACGGCGTCACGCTCGACCATGCGATCCAGCTGTTCAAACTGCGCGGCGGCGGCGATATCGCCGCGGCGACGCAGGGCTTCCTGACCGCGGCGCCGAAGGCGCGGCTCGCGATCCTGCCCGCGACCTCGCACATCGGTATCATGGGCGAAATCCCCGCGATCGCGGCGATGGTCGTGCCTTTCCTCGACGACAAGGCGCCGCCGCCGCCGTCCTTCTGATCCCCCGACAAGAAAAGCGAGAGGAGTTCCCCATGCCCGTCAATCCCGACAGCAGCCTTGAAGTCACCGCTTTCGACTGGGTTCCCGATTTCGCGCGCGGCTATGTCCGCGACCTGCGCCCGCGCTGGGCGTGCGAGGAAATCGGCCTCGACTATGCCGAACATCTGATCAGCGCGATCAACCGGCCCGCCGACCATTTCCTGTTCCAGCCATGGGGCCAGGTGCCGGTGCTCAACGACGGCGGCATCCGGCTGTTCGAAAGCGGCGCGATCCTGCTCCACCTCGCCGAAAAGGACGCGCGGCTGATGCCGCGCGATCCGCAGGCGCGCGCCAATACGCTCGCCTGGCTGTTCGCCGCCTATAACAGCGTCGAACCGATGCTGTTCGAACTCGGCAATGTCGATATTTTCTCGGCCGAAGAGGAATGGGCGAAGCTGCGCCGCCCGGGCCTGATCGAATTCATCCAGGGCCGGCTCGGCCGCCTCAACGACGCGATCGGCGACAAACAATATCTGACGGGCGAATTCACCGTCGCCGACATCGCGATGGCCACCGTGCTGCGCGAAGCCGTCGAGGCGGGGCTGATCGCCGAGCAGCCGCAGTTACAGGGCTATCTCGACCGCTGCCTCGCCCGCCCCGCCTTCCAGCGCGCGATGGACGCGCAACTGGCCGCCTTCAGCGAAGAAGCGGGACCGCCCGCCGCCTGAAACC
>NZ_LNSA01000028.1 GCF_001468465.1 Sphingopyxis sp. H115 | reverse complement strand
ACCCGACCGTCGGCAGGAAGCTCGCCATCGTCGTGTTCGAATAAAGCGGGGTTGAGAGGATTGTCACCGCATTGGGGCCATAGGCCGGGGCGCCGCGCAGGATATGCTGCCAGCGCATTGCGTGGCTGTGGACGATGCCTTTGGGTGTTCCCGTCGTTCCCGACGAATAGATGATATTGAAGCCGTCCTCGGGCAGGATGTCGACCGGCACCGGCCTGGCGCCTGCCAACGACAGCCATGCCTCGATCGGCGTGCCCGCGTCGCTGCCGTCCATCGCGACCAGCTCGCTCGCGGTGATCGCCTGTCCGGCGAGGCTGGCCTTCGCCGCGCCGTCGAGGAACAGGTGGCGCGCGCCGGTGTCGGCGATCATCGCCGCCATTTGCTCACCTGTCGCACTGTTGGTGACGAGCCCCGCGACCCCGCCGGCGCGCAGCGTACCCAGGATCACAGCCATCTGCTCGACGCTGTTAAGTCCCGCGATCGCCGTGCGGTCCCCTTTCCGGAAACCGTCCTGCTGGAGGCGCGCGGCGATTCGGTCGGTCAATTGATCCAGTTCGGACCAGCTCAGCCGCCGCACCGGGTCGGCAGCCGCTACGGCATCGGGACGTTCCACCGCATGGGCGCGGACAAGGTCAGGCAGGGTGGCGAAATCGCCATCAAGCATTTCGATACTGGTCATGGCCTAGGGTTAGCACAGCTGAAAGGCGGTGCAATGCCGGTGGGGCGGCGAGGCGACAAGAAGTTGCGTCGGCGACGGGGGGCGGGAATGGCATCAGCGGATAGTGCCGGTGAAGGCGACAGGAAGTTGCTCGTCGCCATATATCATCCGTTGACGGCGCGCGCGGAACAGCTTGGCCATTCCATCGAGGCTGCAGGCTGCCGGACGCAAATCCTGACGCCGCAGGTGAATGGCCTCCGTCCATGGGTCGATGCCTGTTTCGACCTCCTCCTCATCAACCCCTTTCTCGACTGGCAGGAGCCGTTTCAATTCGTTCGCCTCGCACGGTCGATCGCCGGACGGCGACCGTTGATCGTGGTATCCGATCGCGATTCGCTCGATGACCGGATGGTGGCACTCGGCGCGGGGGCGGACGATGCTGTCGGCTGGACCGGCAATATGCCCGAAGTACTCGCCCGTGTCGCCAGCCTGCTGCGGCGCAGCCGCATCGCCGCCGGCCAGCTTGGCGAGGGCGAATTGCGTATCGACCTGATCGACCGCCGTGTCGAACGCGCGGGGCAGTTGATCCGCCTGCCGCTCCGCGAATTCGACCTGCTCGCCAATCTCGCGCGCGTGCCCGACCGGCCGCTGTCGCGCGATGCGTTGCTCCGCGCGGTGTGGCGGCTCGATTTCGACCCCGGCACCAACCGGGTGGAGGTGCATATGTCGCGGCTGCGCGCAAAGGTCGACCGCGGGTTCGGCTGGCCGATGCTGCATACGGTCAAGGGCGTGGGCTATACGCTCCGCTCGCGCCCGGAAAATTCCCCGCCTTGACGGGAGACTGCCGGTTTTGGCGGGACTTCCCATCGTTCGTCCGGAGCGACGATGACAGAGATGCCCGCTTCCGGTCCCGACCTAACTTACCTGATGCTTTCGGAATATATCTGCAAGCAGGCGGAATTCGTCGGCACGGGGGCTGCCCTTGCGCCAGACGAGCGCGATCGTGCGCCAGTCATGGTCCGAATCGAGCGGACGGGTATCGATGTCGGTATGGTCGAGGATGCCCGCCTCGATCGCCATTTGCGGCAGCATCGTGATGCCGAGCCCGTTGTCGACCATCTGGACGAGCGTGTGCAGCGAGGTACCCATCATGCGCGCGCCGGCGCGCAGTTCGGGACGGTTACACGCAGCGAGGACATGATCCTTCAGGCAATGCCCGTCCTCGAGCATCAGCATCTGCGCCGGGTCGATCTGGTCGGCGCTGACCATCGCGGGGAGATCTTCGGACTGATCGCCGGGGAAGGCGACAAAGAGCGCGTCGTCGAACAGCTTCTCGCTCTCCACGTCCCCGCAGGCATAGGGAAGCGCGAGCAGGACGCAGTCGACGGTGCCGTGGTGCAGCGACTCGCACGCCTGTGCGCTCGGCTCTTCGCGGAGGAAGAGTTTGAGCGACGGGCGTTCCTTGCGCAGCCGCGGTAGCAGACCGGGAAGGAGGAAGGGTGCGATCGTTGGGATAACACTCATGCGCAATTCGCCGACAAGCGGCGCCGAGGCGGCGGCGGCCATGTCGGCGAGTTCTTCGGCTTCGCGCAGCACGCGGTGCGCCTTTTCGACGATGGCGTTGCCGAGCATGGTGAAACGGACGACGCGGCGGGTGCGCTCGACAAGCGTCTGGCCGAGCAGCGTTTCGAGTTCGCGGATCCCCGCCGACAACGTCGATTGCGTGACGTTGCACGCGTCGGCGGCGCGGCCGAAATGGCCGTGCTCGTGGAGCGCGACGAGATATTGCATCTGCTTCAGCGAGGGGAGGTAATTGTGCATTGATCGGATATAGCAATTGACGCTGTGATTTTGAACAAGTCTGTCGATCAAAATTCGCCGCCATTATGGCGGCGTCCGTTGGCGCCCGCCTGCGCGCCGTGATAGCAAGGGCCGATCAACGGACGCGGAGGGGCGGATGGCGGTTTCGCGATTTCTGATCGGTGGCGTGGCGAGCGCGCTGCTGCTGACCGGCGGGCTGTTCCTATGGAAGGGCTATACGCAGATCGCCGAGGAAGAGGTGCTGCCCGAACCGCCACCCGCCTTGCCCGCGATCCCGGTTGCGGCGGCGAATGCGCCCAAGCGCGGGCCTGCGCCGCCGGCCTTGCCTGCCGCGAAAGAGGCATCGCGCGAGGAACGGCGCTTCAACCGCTTCGACCGCGACCGCAACGACCGGATCAGCCGCGTCGAGCTGATGTCGTCGCGCACCGCGGCGTTCCGCAAGCTCGACCGCGACGGTAACAACCTGCTGACCTTCGAGGAATGGGCGGTGGCGACCGGCGAGCGTTTTGCCGGGGCCGATGCCGACAAGTCGGGAGATTTGACGCGCACCGAGTTCGCGACAACGGCGCCGAAACGCGCGGCGAAACCCAAGTGCAGTTGCTGAGGAAGTAGGGACTGGGTGGCGTGTCTGAGCCGACCGATTGCTGACCTCTCCGTCACCGTCACCTCGAGCCGGGGTCCATGGCTTCAGCGCTGCGATGGATCCCCGATTAAGTCCGGGATGACGAAGCTGGGGCTGCGACCCGGACCTAGAGTCTAGGCCGCAACGCCGTCCGCTACCTTCATCCACTGCGCCAACGCCTGACCCGCGCGCCGCGTGTAGCCAAGCTTGCGGTCCTTCTTGCGCACATCCTCGGCAAGTGGCGGGAAGAGGCCAAAATTGATGTTCATCGGCTGGTAGGATGCCGCATCGGCGCCGCCGGTGATGTGACCGAGCAGCGCGCCGAGCGCTGTTTCGGGCGGCGGCGGCGGCAGGTCCCGCCCAGCCAGTTCGGCAATCGCGAAGCGCGCGGCGACAAGGCCGATCGCGGCGCTTTCGACATAGCCCTCACACCCCGTGATCTGGCCCGCGAAACGGATATGCGGCGCCGATTTCAGGCGGAGCTGGCCGTCGAGAAGTTCGGGCGAGCGGATGAAGCTGTTGCGATGGAGGCCGCCGAGCCGCGCGAATTCGGCCTTTTCCAGCCCGGGAATGGTTCGGAACAGTTCGACCTGCGCGGCATGTTTGAGCTTGGTCTGGAACCCGACCATGTTCCACAGCGTGCCGAGCGCATTGTCCTGCCGCAACTGGACCACCGCATAGGGCCAGCGCCCGGTGCGCGGATTGTCGAGGCCGACGCCCTTCATCGGCCCGAAGCGCAGCGTTTCCACGCCGCGTTCGGCCATCACCTCGATCGGCATGCAACCCTCGAAGTAGGGCGTGTCCTTTTCCCAGTCCTTGAAATCGGTCTTGTCGCCGTCGATCAACCCCTGGACGAAGGCGTGATACTGGTCCTTGTCCATCGGGCAGTTGATATAATCCTTGCCGTCGCCGATCGGCCCGACCTTGTCCCAGCGGCTCGCCATCCACGCGACGTCCATGTCGATGCTGTCGCGGTAGACGATCGGCGCGATCGCGTCGAAAAAGGCGAGCGCGTCCTTGCCCGTCGCGGCGCCGATGCTTTCCGCAAGGCTGACGGCGGTCAGCGGCCCCGTTGCGACGATCGTCAACCCCTCGGTTGGCAGCGTGTCGATGCGTTCGCGGACGATGGTGACGTTGGGATGCTCGGCGAGCGCCTTGGTGACACCGCCCGAAAAGAGATCGCGGTCGACCGCGAGCGCCGATCCGGCGGGAACTTTTGTTGCATCGGCCTCGCGCATGATAATCGAGCCGAGCGTCCGCATTTCGCGGTGGAGCAGGCCGACGGCATTGCTGTCGCCGTCGTCGCTGCGAAAGCTGTTCGAGCACACCATCTCGGCGAGCGTGTCGCCCTGATGCGCCGGGGTCATGTCGCCACCCCCGCGCATTTCGGAAAGGCGAACGCGACAGCCGGCTTCGGCGAGCTGCCATGCCGCTTCGGAGCCTGCAAGCCCGCCGCCGATGATGTGGATGTCGTGCGTCATTTACTCTGTCCGTTGCCTTGCGCTTGTTGAGCCACACGGCTTTTCCTCTTGTGCGGGCTCCGGCGCGCACTAGGCCGGTTGCAAACAAGATGCAAAGGGGCGGAGACTATGACGACACGGCAGGGTTGGGATCGGGCGCGGTGGCTGTGGTGGCTGGCGCTGCTTGGCGGGGTCAGTTTCTTCGTGGCGGTGTACGAGCGGCTCGACGGTCCAGCGATCTGGGCGTGGAAGGCAAGCGGCGTCGGTTTCCTGGCGCTGTGGGCGGCGGCGAATGCGCGCGAGCGAACGGGCTGGATGATCGCGGCGGCGCTCGCTTTCGGGGCGCTCGGCGATTGGCTGCTCGACGCGAGGGGGCTCGAGACGGGCGCGGTGGCCTTCGCCATCGGACATATCATCGCGATCACTCTTTATCTGACGAACCGGCGCCCGCAGCTTACGCCTTCGCAGCGCCTGCTCGGCTGGCTGGCGATGCCCGCGACGCTCGCGATCGTCTGGGGCATGTTGAGCCCCGCGCCCGGCTGGTGGCATGCCGCACTTTACTCGCTGTTCGTCGCGGCGATGGCGGCGGCGGCATGGACGAGCCGTTTCCCGCGCTATCGCACCGGGATCGGCGCAATGCTGTTCCTTGCGAGCGACCTGTTCATTTTCGCGGGCGAGGGCGGCGTGTTGTCGAAGGATATCACGCTGTGGCTCGTCTGGCCGCTCTATTATGCGGGGCAAGCGCTGATCGCGTGGGGCGTGGTTTCGACGCTCGCGCGCGAAACGGCGTAGGACCGGGCCTTCGGATAACGTCGCGCATCCGGGCTTTCGGACTGTATATTCCCTATCCGATCCGCATCGTGTTAGAGTGGAAATCGCCAGTTGACGGAGGATAAAGCGATGATAACCAGAGCCTTGCCGCTTCTTGGGGCGCTGATGATGACGGGTATGACGGCGCATGCCTATCCCAGCCCCCCGCCCTATATGCCCTCGCAGAAACCGACGGCCGAGCAGATTAACCAGACTTACCGGCACAAACTCCAGGCGCTCCGAGCCGAGGTGATCGCGACGCAAGAGAGCGACGGAGGCGCGCTGACCCAGGCGCATCGCGCCGCGTTGCAGGAGAGGCTGGACCGCATCCACGCCGACCTGCGCCGTGAAATCCGCGACATCGATGTCTATTCGGTGTCCGCCGAAGGGCGGCGCGTTCGATAGGCGACGTTCGCTAAGCGTCAGGCGGCGCTCGGCGTCCCGTCCCACGCCGCGATCGTCGTGCGGTGAAGCAGGCGGTCGTAGCCGTCGTAGCCGCCGGTCGCGCGGTGGAGGAGCGAACGATTGTCCCACATGATCAGCATGTCGGGTTCCCATGCGTGGCTGTAGCGGAACTCCTCGCGCCCCTGCCACTGGATGAGCTCGTAGAGCAGGGGCAGGCCCTCGGCATCGTCGAGCCCGTCAAAGCCGATGATATAGCCAGCGCAGCCGAATAGGCCCTTGCGGCCGGTTTCGGGATGCGCGCGGACGAATGGGTGGAGCTGTGTTTCGAGCGCCTCCTCATCGGAGCGGATGTCCATGCTGCGACCTGTGTCGTTCGCGCCATACATGCCCTGCGGCGCGTAGCCGGCGCGGGCGCTGTGGATCGCCTGCAAGTTTTCGACGCGCGCGCGCAGGCCAGGGGGCATCGCGTCGAGCGCGGCGTGCTGGTTCGAAAATTCTGTGTTGCCGCCGACGGGGGGGATGGTGATCCCAAACAGGCAGGTTCCCGCGGGCGGGCGTGCCTGGAAGCTCCAGTCGCTGTGCCAGTTTTCGGCGAAGAGCGGCGCGGTCTCATCGGCCCGGCGCTTCACCGCGACGATATGCTCGCGGCCCGGGATCGGGCGGATGAAGGGATCGTCGCCGAACCCGCCAAAATAGCCGGTGAAGCGCTCCAGATCATCCTCGCTCATCTTCTGGTCGGGGAATGACAGGACATGATGGTCGAGCCAGGCGGCGCGGATTTCGGCGACGGTCCCGGGGGCGAGCGGCTGCGTCAGGTCGACACCGGTAACGCGCGCGCCGCAGGACTGGCCGCTTGGGTCTATGGTCAGGGTCATGCGGCGATGCTGCGCCTGTCGGGGCACGCGGTCAATCGTGCGATTTTTTCCGCCGTTATGTCACATCGGCGGCTCCCACTTCGTCAGGGAAGGGAAGACCGCATTCCCGGCGACCGATGAAGAGGAAATGTCATGACCCGTTTGAACGGGAGTCAGGTCGCGCCCGAAGTCGCCAAGGCGCTGTTCGGCGTCCATCATTATGCCACCAAAAGCACGGCGCTGCCCGAGGAGATGACCCACCTGATCTTCCTCCGCGTTTCGCAGATCAACGGCTGTGCGCATTGTATCGACCTGCGCACACGCGACCTGCTGAAGACCATGCCAGCCGACAAGGTGGCTTTGCTGCCCGTATGGCGGGAGGTTCCGCATCTGTTCAGCGACCCCTATCGTGCGGCGCTCGACTGGGCTGAGGAAGTGACCAATGTCAGCACGACCCACGCATCGGACGAAGCATATGCCGCGGCCGCAGCGGCATTCGAGGCCAAGGACCTAGTCGACCTGACGATTGCCATCGCGGCGATGAATGCCTTCAACCGGTTAGGGGCGCCATTCCGGCTTCCCGTGGCCGCAAAGCCCTTACGGCACGATCTCGATCGTTCGCGGCAGGGCGCCCTGAATGATCGTCGAAGCGAGAGCGAGTGGTCCGGAGAGGCTGCGCAGTTCAGCCGGGCGCCATGTTTCCTTTTCTAATCTGGTTGCGGGGACCAAGACGGAGAAAACAAATGTTCCTGCTCAAGAAACTGGCGCTGACGGCGCTGATCGGTGCGAGCGCGATCGCTGCGATGCCGGTCGAAGCCGACGCGCGCGACCGGCATCACCGCCACGGCTATTATGGCGACCGCGACGATTACCGCGATTACCGGCGCGATTATCGCCGTGACTATCGTCGCGATTACCGGCGGAACCACTATCGCGGAGACCGCCGCCATTATTGTCGACGTGGCAGCGGGACGACCGGACTGATCGTCGGCGGCGCCGCCGGCGCGCTGCTTGGCCGCGAGGTCGACCGTTATGGCGACCGCCTGCCCGGCACGATCATTGGCGGTGCTGCGGGCGCGCTGATCGGGCGCGAAATCGATCGCGGCGGCCGTCGCTGCTGATTGGAGCCGGCTGTTCGCGCCGCGCGTTCCATCGGGCCGTGCGGCGCGACACGTCGTTTGCAGCGAATGCATATCGCGGTAGAGTGGTGTCCCGGCGGAGAGGCCCTCCGCCGTTCGAGGAGGCCGCTCATGAAAATGCTCACAAAATTCGCGGTGGCGGCTGGCCTCGGCCTGTCGCTTTCGGCGCTGCCCGTGCAGGGCATCGCCGCGCTCAATCAGGGCGCAAAAGCGCCCGACTTCACCCTGACTGCGGCGCAGGCGGGCAAGGAGTTCAGCTTGTCGCTGAAGCAGACGCTGCGCAACGGGCCGGTTGTGCTCTATTTCTTTCCCGCCGCCTTTACCCCCGGCTGTACGATGGAAGCGCATCTGTTTGCCGAAGCCAATGGCCGGTTCAACCGGCTCGGCGCGCGCGTTGTCGGCGTGACTGCGGGGAACATTCACCGCGTCGCCGAATTTTCGCGATCGGAATGCCGCGACCAATTCGCCGTCGCCGCCGATCCCGGCGCGAAGGTAGCGGCGCGATATGACGCCCTGATGCAGGGACCCGACGGCAAGCCGCTGTCGAACCGCACATCCTATGTCATCGCGCCGAACGGGACGATCCTGCTCAGCTACACCGACAGCAAGCCGCAGGCGCATATCGAAAAGACGATGGCTGCGGTGCGGGCATGGACGGCGCGGCGGCGGTGAGCGGTCGGGCCAATGATGGCCGACCTTCGCGGGGTCATAAGTGAATCCGGCCTTGCCCTGATCCGCGGGTGCCACGAAAACAGCTTCTTTTACGGGGAAAGAAATCGATGGATCGTCGCACCCTGCTGACCGCCGTGCCGGCCGCCGCCTTGTTGCCCGCCGTCGGGCTGGCGCAGGACAACAAGCCGAAGGTCGCCCCCAAACCGCGCGCGGCAGGCGCGTCGCCGGCCGTCTGGGAAGCGGGGGTGGATCGCTTCGTGCGCCCCGATGTTCAGGGCGGCGACCGGCCCGTCGGCGCGAGCTTCGCCTCGCGCACCGCAGCCTATGGCCTGAGCGGCGCCGCAGGTACCGCGCATCCGCTGGCGACGCAGGCGGGGATCGATATCTTGAAGCGCGGCGGATCGGCGGTCGACGCCGCGATCGCGATCAACGCGTGCCTCGGCCTGCTCGAACCGACCGCGAACGGCATCGGTGGCGATGTCTATGCGATGATCTGGGACCCGAAGACAAAGAAGCTTGCGGGGCTCGCCGGATCGGGCAAGAGCCCGCGCGCGCTCGACCTTGCGACGGTCCGGTCGCGTGCGAAGGGCGGGACGCTGCCCGCCTACGGCGCGATCAGCGTATCGGTGCCGGGCGCGGTCGACGGCTGGTGGACGATGCACCAGCGCTACGGGAAATTGCCGTGGAAGGAATTGTTCGAGCCGGTGATCGCGCATGCCGAGGCGGGGGCGCCGGTGCCCGACATGATCGCTTATTATATCCGCCGCAGCCTTGCCGGCTTTCGCCAGCCGGGGCGCGAGATCGAGGAAATCGACAATGCGATGCGGACCTATGGCGTCAATGACGGCAAGGGGCCGGCGGCGGGGCAGGTGTTCCGCAACCCCGACCTTGCGCGCACCTTCCGCCTGATCGCCGAGGGCGGGCGCGACGCCTTTTACGAGGGCGAGATCGCGCGGACGATCGACGCCTATTTCAAGCGGATCGGCGGCTGGCTGCGCTATGAGGACCTCAAGGCGCACAGGTCCGAATGGATCGAGCCGCACAAGACCGGCTATCGCGGCGCCGACGTCTATGCGCTCGGCGCCAACACACAGGGCATCGCGACGCTGCAGATGCTCAATATCCTCGAGAATTTCGACCTGAAGGGCGCGGGTTTCCAGTCGGCGCTGTCGATCCATTTGCAGGCTGAGGCCAAGCGCCTCGCCTATGAGGATCGCGCGCGTTATTATGCCGACCCGCATTTTGCCAAGGTGCCGGTCGAGTGGCTTATCTCGAAGGACTATGCCGCCGAGCGCGCCAAGCTGATCCGTCCCGACCGGCTTCTCACCCCGGTCCATCCGGGGCAGGCGCCGAGCCGCGGCGACACCACCTATTTCAGCTGCGCCGACAAGGACGGGATGATGGTGTCGATGATCCAGTCGAACTTCCGCGGCATGGGATCGGGGCTCGTCGCCGACGGGGTGGGTTTCATGTTCCAAGATCGCGGGCAGCTGTTCAGCTTGGTTGACGGCCATCCCAACATCTATGCGCCCGGCAAGCGGCCGTTCCAGACGATCATCCCGGGCTTCGCGGCGCGCGGCGACGTACCGTGGATGAGCTTCGGCGTGATGGGCGGCGACATGCAGCCGCAGGGGCAGGCGCAGATCATGATCAATCGCCTCGATTACGGGCTGGAAATCCAGGCGGCGGGCGATTCGCCGCGTTGGCATCATGAAGGATCGTCGGAGACGATGGGCGAGGATTCGCCCGGTCTGGGCGCCAATGGCGTGCTGCGGCTCGAGACCGGCGTACCCGATGCAACCAAGCGTCAGCTGGCCGATATCGGCTGGACGCTGGGCGAATCCGACGGCGGGTTCGGACGCTATCAATGCGTCGAACATCGCATCGACGGCGACCGCCGTGTCTATGCCGCGGCGAGCGAGATGCGCGCCGACGGCTGTGCGCTGGCCTATTGAGGGTCGCCGAGCGCGATTTCGCGCGTGATCCCGATCGCGTCCAGAAAGGCCGTATCGTGGCTGACGACGAGCAAGGCGCCGTCATAGGCGGAGAGGCCGGTTTCGACCGCGGTCAGCGAGTCGATGTCGAGATGGTTGCCGGGCTCGTCGAGGATCAGCAGCTGCGGCGGTACGGGCGCGCCGAGGACGCAGGCGAGCCCCGCGCGCAGCATTTGCCCGCCGCTCAATGTCCCGACGATGCGGTCGGCGGCGTCGGCGCGAAAGCGGAAGCGGGCGAGCGCGGTGCGGCACTGGTTGTTCGTGGTCCCGGGATGGCGCGCGAGGAAATTGTCGGCGATCGATAGCGTCGGATCCAGCAGGCCGACGCGCTGATCGAAGAGCGCGAAGGCGACGGGCACGCGCACTTGGCCCTTCCAGGGTAGAAGCGTTCCGGCAACGAGCGCTAACAGGGTCGATTTGCCCGACCCATTGGGGCCGGCGATCGTGACGCGCTCGGGACCCGTGATGGTGAACGACACGTCGCGGATGACCGGCCGGTCCGGGGCATAGCCGGCCGTGACATGGTCGAGCGCGGCGACCGTGCGCGACGCGGGCAGGCCCGTCGAGGCGAGCCCGACCGCGAGCGGGTCGACGATCTCGATCTTGGCGCGTGCGGTCGAGAGCTGGTCTTCGGCGGCGCCGCGCTGGCGTTCGGCGAGGCGCTGGTTGGCGCCGACGCTTTCCTCCGCGCGGCGTTTCAGCGTGCCGAGCAAGATCGCTGGTTCGTCGCCGCGCGCTGCCTTGCGACGACCGCTCGAATCGCGCCGGGCCTGTCGTTCGGCGGTGACCTGCGCTTGCCGCCGGATGCGGCCGAGCTCCTTTTCGGCGCCGGCCAATTCGGCTTCGGCGGCCGCCTGTTCGATGGCCTTGCGTTCGCAATAGGCGCTCCAGCCGCCGCCGTAGCGCGCGGCGCCCAAGCCGGTCAGTTCGACGATCGCGTCCATTTCCTCGAGCAACTCGCGGTCGTGGCTAACGACGACCGCACCGCCGCGCCAGCGCGCGAGCAGGTCGCGCACCGCCCGCCGTCCTTCGCGGTCGAGATTGTTGGTCGGTTCGTCGAGCAGCAGGAAATCGGGCGCGGCAAACATCGCGCCAGCAAGTGCGGCGCGGGTCCGCTGCCCGCCCGACAGTTCGGCAAGCGGCGTGTCGGCGGGCACGGACAGGCCGACGTTCGCGAGCGCTTCGTCGATCCGCGCCTCGAGCGTCCAGTCGGCTTCGGCGATTTCATCAACCGTCGCCTCCCCCGCTTCGGCCCTGCGGAGCAGCGCGAGGGCGGCACGGGCTTCGAACAAGTCGGCGACGCTCTCGTGCGCGCCGACCTGCACCGTCTGGCGCAGCATCGCGATGCTGCCGTCGATCGCGATATGGCCTGACGCGGGTGCGAGCTCGCCGGTCAGCAGGCGCAGCAGCGTCGATTTGCCGACGCCGTTGCGGCCAACGATGCCGGTGCGGTCGGGCTGGAGCTGGAGGCCGAGGCCGGAAAGGACGGCGCGACCGTCGGGCGTGGACCAGTAAAGGTCGGAAACGGTGATGGCGGGCATGGACAAAGCTTTCCTGAAGGCAAGGCGGGTTAGGCTGCGTTCAGTTGCGATCCATGGTCCTGCATACTCCGTTCGAGGGTCAGAGGTCCCATTTAGGGTTTATGCGGCGCCGCGGCAAGGGTCAGAGCCAGCCGATATGTTTGAAGCGCCAGAAGACGAGGCCCGATCCGCCGAAGATAAGCGCGAGCGCCAGCGGGTAACCCAATGACCAGTCGAGTTCGGGCATGAATTTGAAATTCATACCATAAATCCCCGCGATCGCCGTCGGAACGGCGAGGATCGCGGCCCAGGCGGCGAGCTGGCGCGTAATGACGCCCTGGCGCTGCTGTTCGAGCATGCCGTTGGTTTCGATCACCGACGCGGCGATGTCGCGAAGCCCCGACAACCGGAATTCTGCGCGCTGCACATGGTCCCACACGTCGCGAAAGAAGGGACGTACCGCGGGGTCGATATTGGGCAGGTCGTCGTCGGTCGCGAGGCGCCCCGCGACCTCCTTCATCATGCCGACGAGGCGCTGGAAACGGATGATCTCGTGCCGCTGTTTGTAGAGATGCCGGATTTCCTCGGCGTCGAGCGGGGTGTCCATAACGCTGTCCTCGACGACGAGCATTCGATCCTCGATCGCATCGATCACGGGGAAATAGCCATCGACGATGAAGTCGAGTACGGCATAGAGGACATAGTCGGGGCCGTGCGCGAGCTTCGCGGGCAAGGATTCAAGCCGGGACCGGATGTCGGTGTGCGTGCGCGCCGAGCCGTGGCGGACGCTCACGAAGAAATGGGGGCCAAGGAAGAAGGCCGTCTCGCCCGGCTGGATCGTGTCGGCGTCGAGATTGGCGGTGCGCGCGATGATGAAAAGCTGGTCGCCATAGACTTCGATCTTGGGCAGCTGGTTCGCTTTCAGCGCATCCTCGACCGCGAGCGGGTGGAGGCCGAAGCGTCTGGCGATGCCGGCGAGTTCGTCGGGCGCCGGTTCGTACAGGCCAAGCCAGAAAAAATCGCCCTCGTCGCAATCTTCCGGGATCGCCTCGTCGGGACCCAGGTCGCGGACGAGCTTGCCGTCATGATAGACGCGGGCGGCCATGATCGGCATGTGACGGAAACTCCCTTGCTGTGGGCGCCGATATAAGCCGCGCCGGGCCGAAGGGAAATCTCCTCTCGCTCGCCGGGTCAGATATGCCGGCTGTCATAGGCCCATTGCAGCAGCGCCTGGCGCTGTTTCGGTCGGCAAAAGGGATCGCCGGGCTCGCAATGCTTCCGTATCTGCGCGGCGTGGCGGCGGAACGCGCGCCACCGCGCGATCTGGCGGCGATCTTCGTCGGGCATCCGCCGTCCCGAATAATAGCGGCAATACCATTGAAACCAGCCACGCGGATCGTCGGGGTGTATCCATCCCTTTTCGATCCAGACGTGCAATGGAACGCTGGCGCGCACACCGAAATAGTTGAGGCTGCAGTCGGGACGCTCGGGCGCGAGTTTGGCATCCTGGAACCAACTCGCAGGAAATTCGTCGGTGCAGTCGGTCATATATTTGCCGCAGAAGACTCCCAGGCAGAGCATTTCCGCCGGGGTCAGTTCGGGCGCGAAATCGGGATCGAACGCCTGCCCCATCGGGGCGGTGCGCGTATAGCGATAATCCCGCTGCATACGGTCGTTCACGATCACGGTCGAATTGTTCATGCAAGGAAACTAGCGTTTTCGGAGCCGTCTGCAACGGCAGGTGAAAATTGATCCATGTTAGGGCGCATCATGTTGCTGTCGCCTAACCATCCTTACCGATGCCGACCTCACGACCCGGGAAGGCGGAGGGCTTCCTCTTGCGTAGCCATATTCAAGAGGGTCGGAGGGTCCTGTCGCGAGGCGGGGCCCTTCTTCGTTTTGTCGTCCGGTCGCCCCTCGCGTGTCGCAAATACGAGGCAGGCAAGCGCGGCCCCAAGCAACCCGCACCGCCGACGTGTCATGGCCGAATAAACCGCTTGCCAAGCAAGCGCTACAAATGTAGCACGCTACAAATGTAGCGCACGAGGTGATTCGATGCTGTCCAGTTTGCCGCCGCGGGAACGCGAAATCGTCGACATCCTTTATGAACGTGGCGCCTCGACGGTGACCGAGATCGGCGAGGCACTGTCCGATGCGCTTTCGGGATCGGCGATCCGCGCGATGCTGAAGCGACTCGAGGCTAAGGGCTTTGTTGCGCGCGAAGCATCTGAACGCGGTTTCGTCTATGCGCCGAGCGTGTCGGACAAGACCGCGCGCAAGTCGGCGCTGAGCCAGGTCGTGCGCGTCTTTTTCAACGGATCGGCGACGAGCGCCGCCGCCGCGCTGCTCGGTATGCAGGACGAAATGACAGGTGCTGAACTCGATGAGCTCGAAAAGCTGATCGAACAGGCGCGTGAGGGGAGGAGTCAGTGATGGGCGGGACGATGATGACGACGGCGGTCCTGATCGGGCTGGCCTGGAAATCGATGCTGATCGCCGGACTGACGCTGGGGCTGCTGCGCCTCGTGCGCAAACGGTCGGCGGGCGAGCGGTCGCTGGTCGCGCATATTGGGCTGCTGGCGCTGTTGGCTCTGCCCGTCGCCAGCCTGCTCCTGCCGCAGTGGCAGCCACTGCCAGCGAGCTGGGCGGCCGAGGCCGTGCCGGCGACGATCGCAAGCAGGATTGCCGACCGGGCAGGGCCGGCGATGCAGGCGACCCCGGCCGATGCGTCCCGCACCGAAAGGAAGGAGGCTGCGGGGGCGGCTCCGGCCATGTTTCCGGCGGTCTCCGACATCGCCATCCTTGTATACGCCTTCCCCCTTGCGTTGCTGTTCGGAGTGATGCTGCTTGCGGTCGTGCGCCTGTTCGCGATGCGCGGCCGGGCCGAGGTGCTGGTCGAAGGATCGTGGCTGTCGGCGCTGGCCGAGGCGCAGCGCCGCATGGGGTTCAAACATGGCACCGCGCTGCTGGTCAGCAATGAACTGCGCTCGCCAATCAGCTGGGGCGTGCTGCGCCCGACGATCGTACTGAGCCCGAAAGCGGTTCAGGCGGTCGGCGAAGCCGAGGCGATCATTGCGCATGAACTTGCGCATGTCGCGCGGCTCGACTGGGCGAAGCTGCTCGCGTCGCGGGTTGCCTGCGCGCTATTCTGGTTCAACCCGCTGGTGTGGATGCTCGCGCGCGAGAGCCACCAGTTGCGCGAGGAAGCCGCCGACGATGCGGTGCTGTTGGCGGATATCGACGGTCCCGACTATGCGACGCTGCTTGTCGGCGCGGCGCGGCATGACAATCAGGCGGTGCTGCTCGCCGCACACGGCGTTGCGCCAGGCAAGAGCAGTCTGAAGCGCCGGATTACCCGTGTCCTCGATGGCAGCCTGAAGCGCGGACCCGCGTCCGCGAGCTGGGTCCTGATGAGCCTGGTCATCGTCGCGGGCTTTACCGCGCCGCTGGCCGCCTTTTCGGCCACGGCGAAGCCGATCGCCGAGGCGGAAGCGCACGCGGTCGCATCTCCGGCCGGAAAAAGCGCCATCGCGACGTCGCGGTCGGTGGCCGCTACCACCGCCGAAAGCACGGCGGTAGCTGCCTCTCCGTCGAAACCGCTGAGCGCCGAGGACCTTGTAAGCATGCGCGCGGTCGGCGTAACTCCCGAATATGTCGCGCAGATGCGCGAGCATGGCGGCGCGTCGATGACCGCCGACGAGATCATCGGCGCCAAGGCGGCGGGGGTCGACCCTGCCTATATCAATACGATGCGCGGTATCTTCCCGGGGGTCGATATCGACGAGTTGGTCGGGGCGTCGGCGCTCCACATCGAACCCGCCTATGCTCGTGAGATGAAGCGCCATTTCCCCGATCTCGACATCGACGATGTCGTCGCGCTGCGGGCGATGGGGGTCGACTCCGCCTTCGTCACCGACATGCAAAAGGCCGGGGTGAAGATGCGCAGCGCTGACGATGCGATCGAGCTGCGCGCCACGGGGGGCTGGATGGCGACGAAGGATGGCAGGGGCGCGAAGGGGCCAAAGAGCGCAACTATCAGCTTTGGCCCTGGCGGAGCGATCGAGGCGCGGGGGGCTGACGGCCGGGTCGCACGGGTTGAATTTCCCGAACCGCCAGCCCCGCCGGCGCCGCCCGGGAGTTGACGCCGGGCCACTGGCCCAAAGCTACGTTCCATTAATCGAACAATCGTTGGGAATTGCCGCGGTCGCGGCGAGCGATGGCGCTCGCCCGGCGCGCGAAGGGAGGAGTGCCGCCATGAAAATCATTATCGCCGCATCGAGTCTGGCTCTTTTGTCCGCACTGGGCGGCGCCGCGCCGGAGCAGCCGGCGACGGCACCCGGTTCCGACGAGGCCGCGCACATGCGGGACATCGGCTGGGAGGTCAGACCCGATGGTGGAGACGAAGGCCAGCCGCGACTGCAATTGCGCCACAAATCGTCGAACAGCGACATGTCGCTTGACGCCGAGCTTGGCGGGCAGCGACCCGAGTTCACCGCAGTGCGCGATGCGCTGGGCGCGGCGGGCCCGGTGCGTTTTACCGTCCGGCACGCGGCGGGGACGCTCGATTGCAGCGGCGAAGCGGCGCGCGCCTTCGAAGGCAGGGGCCGGTGCCGCTTTGTCCCCGACGCCGGGTTTGCGCACGCGCTCGCCCAACGCGGAGTGGCGCCCGAATCGATGGCCGAGCAATTGAGCATGGTGATCGTCGACGCAACGGTTGCGCTGGCCGACGGGCTGATTGCCGAGGGCGTGCGGCCCAAAGAGGCAGACGACCTGATCGCCGCAGCGGCGCTCGGCGTGACGGGCGAATATGTCCGCGAGATCAAATCCGAAGCGATCGTGCTGACCGATATAGACGACGCGATCGCGTGCAAGGCGCTGGGTGTCGACGGGGCCTATGTGCGCGGACTGACCGCGGCGGGATACCGGAAGCTGAGCGCCGACGATGTCGTCGGCATGAAGGCGATGGGGGTCACGGGGGAATATGCGCAGGCGATGAACCGCGCGGTCGGGGGGAATGCGAATTGATGCGTCCGGTCAGTCTTGCGGCGCTGTCGGCGGCGCTTTCTTTCACGCCAGCGGCGGCGCAAGAGGCGCCCCTGTCTGGCGACACCCCGCCGCCCGCCGCGACCGAGGTTCCGGCAGGCGGGCCGAGCAGCGTTGCGCGGCAGGTCTACGCGCCCGCTGACTTCGCGCGCTACGCCCCGCGCAACGCTTATGACATGCTGACCCAGGTCCCCGGTTTCCAGATCCGCGACAATGAGCAATTGCGCGGGCTGGGGCAGGCGACGGGCAATGTGCTGTTCAACGGCGAGCGGCCGTCGAACAAGGCCGACGATATGTACACGCAATTGTCGCGCATTCCTGCGGGCAATGTCGAGCGGATCGAGATTGTCGACGGCGCGACGCTCGATATCCCCGGCCTGTCGGGGCAGGTTGCCAATATCGTTTATAGCGCCGATGCTTTTTCGGGGCAATTTTCGTGGAAGCCGGAATTTCGCGCGCATTACACCGACCCGCTCTTGACGCGTGCCGACGTGTCGATGCGCGGGCGGCGCGGCGATGTCGAATATGAGGCAGCGCTGAGCAACGATGATTCGGCGCGCAGCGGCGCGGGTGGGCCTACACTGATCTATGACGGCACGGGCAATATCACCGAGCGTCGCAACGATATCTGGAATACGCATTACGATACGCCGAAGCTGTCGGGACGCATCACCTGGGACCCTGCGGGCGATACGGTGGCGAACCTCGGCGGCCATTATCAGCGCAAATATGACCGCTATTATGAGGATGGCACGCGGACGGGGCCCGGATTTTCCGATCGCCTCCGTACCGTGCGCGAAAATGCTGACAGCTGGAATTACGAAGTCAGCGGCGATTATCAGTTCGCCCTGGGGCCAGGGAAGCTCAAGCTGATCGGGCTGCGTCGGTTCAGTCACGAGCCCTATGCCCAGGAAATCGTCACGACACCCGACGACGGGACGCCCGCGACGGGCGACCGTTTCGTACAGACGGGCAACATCGGCGAGACGATCGCGCGCGGCGAATATCAGTGGAAGATGTTCGGCGGCGACTGGCAGCTGTCGGGGGAGGGCGCGTTTAATACGCTGGACAATGTCGCCTCGATCGCGGTGCTCGATGAGGATGGGGTGTTCGTGACCGAGCCGTTCGACGGCGGCACGGGCGGTGTCAGCGAGGACCGGTACGAGGGGCTGCTGAGTTTCGGCCGCAAGCTCACCGACAGGCTCAATGTTCAGATCATAGCGGGCGCCGAGCATTCGACGATCACCCAGACGGGCGTAAACGGCCTGACGCGCAGCTTTTTCCGGCCCAAGGGGTCGGTCTCACTCGCCTGGACGCCATCGGCCGATTTCGACGTGTCGGTGAAGCTGCGCCGCCGCGTGCTGCAACTATCCTTTTACGACTTTCTCGCGCGCGCCTTCCTCAACGACGGCAACCAGAATGAGAGCAACAACGACCTTCGGCCGCAGCAGGACTGGACCTATGAGGCGGAGATCAACAGGAAGTTTGGTGCCTGGGGTTCGACCAAGATCGTCCTGATCTATCGCGACGTCGAGGACCGCGTCGATGTCATCCCGATCGGGACCAATGGCGAAGCGGTGGGCAATATTGCGAAGGCCAAGGCCGGCGCGATCGACTGGACCGCGACGATCAACCTCGATCCGGCGGGGATCAAGGGCATGCGGCTCGAACCCCGGCTGCTGCTTCAGAAAAGCTCGCTGCGCGACCCCTTCACCGGTGAGAAAAGGCAGTGGAGCGGCTTCACCGACACGGTGATCAGCCTTGGCCTGCGCCACGATATCCCGGGCACCGACTGGGCGTGGGGCGGCGACGCCGAATATGCGCATTACCAGCCCAATTATCGCCGCAACCAGGTCGACAAGGTTTGGGAGGGGCCGGTGTGGGCGTCGGTTTTCGTCGAGCACAAGAATGTTGGGGGGATGACCGTCCGCGCGTCGGTCCGCAACATCGCCAACGCCCGTTCGAAACGCGACCGCACCGTCTATGGCGGGGTGCGCGGCGAAAGCCCCGTCAGCTTCGTCGAGGCGCGCGACAGGTTGATCGGGCCGATCTTCTCCTTTTCGGTGCGCGGAAAGTTCTGACCAGCTAGGCTGGTCGGATGACCGCCCGCCGGACCAAAATCTATTTCGACGGCGGCTGCCGGCCTAATCCGGGCGCGATGGAAATCGCGGTGGTTGCGGGCGGCGCGATTGAGATTGATCGCGACGTGGGTGTGGGAAGCAGCATGGATGCCGAATGGCTGGCGCTGATCGCCGCACTGCGGCTGGCGCGGAGGCGGGGGCTGGCCGACTTCGTCCTGCTCGGCGATGCGGCAGCGGTCGTGCATCAGGCGACTGGTGCGGTGCGCGCGCGCGGCGACGCGGCGCGGCATCTCGCGACCTTCCGTGCGCTTGCGGAGGACGGCCCGGTTCCGCGCATTCGTCATATCAAGCGGACACAGAACCTCGCCGGGATTGCGCTGGCGCGGGCGGGAGAGGTCAGGAAATAGCGGTCGGCGGTTGAAAAGCGGGATCATCACTTGTTAAGCGCGCTACGCCTATCCTCTGGATGACACGACGGAAGACCAGCACGTTGAAACCGACCTATCCCTTGCCCGTTCATCACAGTTGGGCGCTTTATGAGCGCGAGCGCCATTTCGCCTTGGGCCAAGTGCATGGCTATGACACGCTCGACTGGGTACCGGAGATGGCGATTGCGGCGGAAAGGCTCGAGCGTCCGGGCGTCTGGGAATGCGATCTGTCGGATAACAGCCTAACATGGTCCGACGAGGTCTATGACATCTTCGGCATCCCGAGAGGGGCAGCGGTGATGCGCGACGAAGCGGTCGCGCTCTATGTCGAGGAATCGCGCGCGGCGATGGAGAAATTGCGCGCCTATGCGATCCGCCACCGGCGCGGATTCACGATCGACGTCGAAATCCGGCCCGCGACGGCGGAGCCGCGGTGGATGCGTTTGATCGCGGCGCCGCTTTGCGTCGGGGACGAGGTGGTCCGGCTTCAGGGATTGAAGTTCGTCGTTCCCCGGCGCGACTGAAGCCGCAGGCACGAGGCTGTCGGTGAACCGTGCGACAACGGCGCCCGTCGGAGCCCGATTTTCGTTCGGGCCTGAGAAACCAACGGTCTGCACCGCCACCGGTTGACGCTCCCGAAGCTTGATTACAAGCGAAAGGTCACGGGCGTTGCGCGGCCAGCCGCACGCGCGCCCCATTCCCCCTGACCGAAAGTTCCTATCCTCTATGAAATTCTTCAATCGGTTCACATCGGCCGCGTATGACATGGCCATCGACCTGGGAACCGTGAACACCGTCGTCTATGTGCGCGACAAGGGGATCGTGCTGAACGAGCCTTCGGTCGTTGCACTCGAAACGCGCGACGGCGTGCGGCGGGTCAAGGTCGTCGGCAACGAGGCCAAGCCGATGATGGGCAAGACTCCGAACAATATCCAGGCGATCCGACCGCTGCGCGACGGGGTGATCGCCGACATCGATGTCGCCGAGCAGATGATCAAGCATTTCATCGACAAGGCGTTGGGCGGCCCGAGCCGGTTGCGCCAGCGCAGCAATGTCGTCGTGTGCGTGCCGTCGGGATCGACGATGGTCGAACGCCGTGCGATCCGCGATGCTGCGTCGAATGCGGGCGCCGTATCGGTCCAATTGATCGAGGAATCGCTCGCGGCCGCGATCGGCGCGGGGTTGCAGGTGACGCAACCAACGGGGGCGATGGTCGTCGATATCGGCGGCGGGACGACCGAGGTCGCGATCCTATCGCTGGGTGGTATCGCCTACAGCAATTCGGTGCGGGTCGGCGGCGACAAGATGGACGACATGATTTCCTCCTACATCCGCCGCAAGCATAATCTGATGATCGGCGAAATGACCGCCGAGCGCGTCAAGCTGGCGATCGGATGCGCGACGCCGCCCGACGGCGAAGGCATCGTGATGGGCGTGAAGGGGCGCGATCTCGTCAACGGCCGTCCGTCCGAAGTCCGCGTGTCCGAAGCCGAGATCGCCGACGCGCTGGCCGAGCCGGTCGGACAGATCGTCGCTGCGGTGCGCGCCGCGCTCGAGCAGACGCCGCCCGAATTGTCGGCCGACATCATCGATTATGGTATCATGCTCACGGGCGGCGGCGCGCTGCTGCGGCGGATGGACGTCGCGATCGCCGAGGCGACGGGGCTTCATGTCCGGGTCGCCGACGAAGCGCTGATCTGCGTCGCGATGGGTGCGGGGCTGGCGTTCGAGGATCGCGCCTACCACGGCGTCCTGCTTGCCGCTTGATCGCGTAGGTCAGGCGTAGGCGTCGATCGCGGCGAGGTGTTTCGCCTTCTCAGCGTCGTTCAGGAACGAGCCGGTGAAGCTGTTGCGCGCAAGCGTAATCAGATCGTCTTTCGACAGGTCGAGTGCGTCGGCGACGGCAAGGTAATTGGCGTTCACATAGCCGCCGAAATAGCTGGGATCGTCGCTGTTTACCGTCGCGCGGAGGCCGGCGACGAGCATTGTTCGTAGTGGGTGCGCGTCGATGGCATCGACGACACAGAGCTTGAGGTTCGAGAGCGGGCAGACCGTGAGCGTCATGCCCTCGGCCGCGAGGCGAGCCACGAGCGCGGGGTCTTCGAGGCTGCGGTTCCCATGGTCGATGCGATCGACCTTGAGCAGATCGAGCGCTTCATGGACATAGGCGGGCGGACCTTCCTCGCCCGCATGCGCGACGAGCTTGAGCCCGAGGGTACGCGCGCGCGCGAAGACGCGTTCGAATTTTGCGGGTGGGTGGCCGACTTCGGACGAATCGAGGCCGACTCCGTCGATGCGGTCGAGATATGGCAAGGCCGCGTCGAGCGTCTTTTCGGCGTCGGCTTCGCTGAGGTGGCGGAGGAAGCACATGATAAGTTTCGAGGTCATGCCATAGCGCGCCCGCGCATCGTCGAGCGCGCGAGTGATGCCGGCGATGATGGTCGCGAAGGCGACGCCGCGTTCGGTATGTCCTTGTGGGTCAAAGAAGATTTCGACGTGGCGGACCGCGTCGGTATGCGCGCGCACCAGATAGGCGGCGGTGAGGTCGTGGAAATCCTGTTCGGTGTGGAGAACGCCCATGCCCTGATAATAGATGTCGAGGAAATCCTGAAGGTTCGAGAAAGCGTAGGCAGCGCGTACCTCGTCAACGCTGGCGAAGGGGATGGCGACATTGTTGCGCTGCGCCAGTTCGAACATCAGTTCGGGTTCGAGCGAACCTTCGATATGCAGATGCAGTTCAGCCTTGGGCAGGCCTGCGATGAAGGCGGCGCGTTCTTCGGTCGATACGAATGCTTCAGCCATGGGACGCCTCCTCTTCGCGCAGGATGATCGCCGCTTCGGGCTTATGCTGCCGGATTTCCTCGATCGTCAGCCCGTCGACCTCGTGCGGGAAGATCAGCCATTGGTCGGTTTCGTGGACGAAGAAATCGGGACGAAGGTCGGTGACGTTGCGGTCGGGCTTGAACCAGACGGTCGCGATGCGAACATCGCGCGGCATATTGTGGCGACAACGTGCCTTGAGTTCGGCGATGAAGGCCCGGATGCTGCGGCCCGAATCAAAGACGTCGTCGATGATCAGCAAGCGGTCTTCGGGGTTCAGCGTATCGATCAGATAGCCCAATGCGAAGACTTTGACGTGTGCGTCCTGCTGGTCGATGCCATGGTAGGACGAGGTGCGGATGGCGATGTGGTCGCAGTGGTGGCCGTGGTAATCGAGCAGTTCCTGTACCGCTATGCCGACCGGCGCGCCGCCGCGCCAGATGCCGACGAGATGCGTCGGTTTGAAGCCGCTGTCCAGAACCTGCATCCCGAGGCGGAAGGAGTCGGCGAGCAGATCGTTCGCGCTGATGAAGATTTTGGCGTCGCTCATGCCATCCGGAGTAATCCTGCGGGCGGAGCGCCGCAAGATGTGGCGGTTTCGGGGTCGGAGGACGGACGTTCGCTTTCGGCTCTTTTCGCAAATAAAAAGGGCGGCCCAAAGCCGCCCTTTTCCGTTTTGCGGATTATCCCGCCGATCAGTCTTGATGCGGCTGGATATTCACCGCCGCGAACTTGCCGCGGTCGTCGACTTCGATGTCGAACGCGACGCGGTCGCCTTCGTCGAGGCCGGTCATGCCGGCACGCTGCACCGCGCTGATGTGCACGAAGGCGTCGGCCTGCCCATCGTCACGCGCGATAAAGCCGAAGCCCTTCGTCGTGTTGAAGAATTTGACGGTACCCGAGGTACGCTCGCCCGTCAGCTGGCGACGGCCGCGCGCGCCGCCGGCGCCGCCCGGGCCGCGATCGTCGCGACGCGGTGCGGATTCCTCGATCGGCATCGGTTCGCCTTCGATCTTGAGATCGATGGCCGACACCTTGCCGTTGCGTTCGACAAGTGTGAAGCCGAGCGGCTGGCCCGAGGCAAGGCCTTGGAGCCCGGCCTGTTCGACCGCGCTGATGTGGACGAACACATCCTCGCCGCCGTCGTCGCGTGCGACGAAGCCGAAGCCCTTCGACGGATTGAAGAATTTCACCGTGCCCTGACCTTCGCCAACGACCTGCGCCGGCATGCCGCCGCCACGACCGCCGCCGAAGCCACCACGGTCACCGCCGCCGAAGCCGCCGCCGCGATCACCACCGCCGAAGCCGCCGCGGTCCCCACCGCCGAAGCCGCCGCGATCGCGGTCGCCGAAGCCGCCGCGTCCGCCGCCGTAACTGTCGCCACCATAGGGCGCCGGTTCAAAGCTGTCGAAATTGCCGAAATCGTCGCGCTTACCGCGCCCCCGCTGGCCGCGGCGATCCTTGTTGAAACTCATTGTCTAATAGTCGCTTTCGGTTCGTCCATCACCCATTCGATCGGCGCCTTGCGCCGGACGGGGACGCAGTTCACCATGGGCACAGACTCGCCCCGTGCCGCTAACGGCGCAATATATAGCCTATATCGACGCGCTCTGCGAACAGAAAATTCAACCTCGCGAAGCCGTGTAACATACGTTTTGCCGGGGGGCGGCCGCGGGTAGGCGACGCGTGCAAAAACCAGTCATTGAGCGGCACGGCGGCTTGGCCTAAGGCGAAGCGCATGACTGTCTATTTCCATGAAGAAGATTTGCCTGAGGGCGTGCTTGGCCCGGGCGCCGTCGCTGTCGATACCGAGACCATGGGCCTCAATCCATTGCGCGACCGGCTGTGCCTCGTCCAGATCAGCGACGGGTCAGGCGACGAGCATCTCGTCCGCTTCAAGGCGGGCAGCGCCTATGACGCGCCGGTGCTGAAAGCGATATTGACCGATCCCGCGCGGCTGAAGCTGTTCCACTTTGCGCGGTTCGACATTGCGGCGCTGCAACAGGCGCTTGGCGTCGTCACCGCGCCCGTCTATTGCACCAAGATCGCCTCGAAGCTGATCCGCACCTATACCGACCGCCACGGCCTCAAGGAATTGGTGCGCGAACTGCTGGGGCAGGAGGTATCAAAGCAGCAGCAGTCGAGCGATTGGGGCGCCGCCGAACTGTCCGACGCGCAGCGCGACTATGCGGCGAGCGACGTCCGCTTCCTCCACGCGATGAAAGAGATTCTCGACCTGCGGCTCGCGCGCGAAGGCCGCACCAGCCTTGCACAGGCCTGTTTCGACTTCCTGCCGACGCGCGCCGCGCTCGATCTGGCCGGCTGGCCCGAAGCCGACATTTTCGCGCATAGTTGAGCCCCTGGAAGGTAGACGGATGTCCGAACGCGCCGATCTTGACCGCACGATGCGCCGCATGTGGGCGGCGAGCGGCTCGAGCCACGACAAGGTCGTGCGCATCCTGCGTTTCGGCCTGCCGCTGGTGATCGGGGTCGTCGCGGCGGTGCTGGTTTTTTCGCCCTTTACCCAGCGCACAGAGATCAGCTTCCTGCTCGCCAAGGACAAGGTCGATATGGCGAGCGAACGGATGAAGGTGACGCGCGCCGAATATCGCGGCCAAGATGCAAAGGGGCAGCCCTTTGCCCTGCTCGCGGGCAGCGCGGTGCAAAAAAGCTCGGCCGAACCGATCGTGCGGATGACCGACCTGTCGGGCGCGATCCGTCTCGACGACGGGCCGGCAACGATCGTTGCGCGTGACAGCGCCTATAATATGGATACCGAAAAGGTTGCGGTGCCGGGGCTGGTGCAGGTCAAAAGCGCCGGCGGGTACCGGATCGACGCGAGCAATGTCGCGGTCGACCTGAAGACGCGGACGCTGGTCGGCACCGGCGGCGTCGACGGCGCGCTCAACATCGGCCCCTTCTCGGCCAACCGCCTGTCCGCCGACCTCGACAAGCGGATCGTGCGCCTCGAGGGCAATGCGCGGCTCAGGATCAATCAGGGAGTGCTCAAATGAACCGGCTCTGGACGATGAAGAGCATGGCGCTCGCGGGGACAGGCTTTGTCCTGACCAGCCTCGCGATCCTGTCGGCGGGCAGCGGCGACAGCGCCCGGGCGCAGGCGCTCGCGAATCACAACAGCAATGCCCCGGTCGATTTCGCCGCGAACAGCATCGAGGTGCAGGATCGCGCCGACCGCGTCGTCATCTCGGGCAATGTCCGCGTGACGCAGGCGGGCATGACCTTGACCGCGGCGCGGATGACGGTCGCCTACACGCGCGCTGGCGGCACCGACGTCAACCGGCTCGACGCAACGGGCGGCGTCGTCGTGACCAAGGGCGACGAACGCGCGTCGGGCAACGTCGCCATATACGACCTCGATCGGCGGCTGATCACGATGGTCGGCAATGTCGAGCTTCGCCAGCGCGGCAACCAGCTGCGCGGCGGGCGCATGGTGATCGACCTCAACAGCGGCCGCGCGACGGTCGACGGGCGCGGCGCGGCGCGCGGACCCGACGGCAATCCGGTGCAGGGCGGCACCGGCGGCCGCGTGACCGGCACTTTCACGGTACCGGAAAGAAAGCAGTAACCAGCGCGCTTTACCGGACTGCAACCACGCGCCTTCACCATGGCGCGGGGACCAGATCCACTTGCGGTGCCGGGGGGCGACGCCGCACATAGAAAGCGAGCCCCCATGCGCTTTTCCCCCATCGTCCCGCCCCGGCGTCCGTTGTTCGGCCGTCGTCAGGAGCCGCCCGAGGCGATCGTGCCGACCCCGACATCCGAGGAACGGCGGCTGATCGATCGCATCATCGCGCGCGCGGGGTACCGCCACTCGCGCTAGGGTCCTGACCCTAGGCCCTCGACCCCAGACATTGGCGGAATGGGTTTGGCGTCCTACATGGGGCGTCCATGCCTCCCGATACCTCCACCTCAGCCGAGACCAATCGCGAACCGCCCGTCCTTGCGACGCTGAGGCGCTTCCTTCCCTATCTGTGGCCCGCGGGGCAGCGCGAGGCGAAGCTGCGTATCGTCCTTGCCGGGCTAATTGTGCTGGCGTCGAAGGGTGTGCAGCTGTCGATGGGCTTCCTCTATGGCGCCGCGATCGACCGCATGGCGCCGGGGATGGAAGAGGGCGTCGCGCTCGCGATCGGGCTAGTGCTCGCTTACGCCGGCGCGCGCTTTGCCGGGGTGCTGTTCGACAATTTGCGCAATGTCGTGTTCGAGCGCGTCGGGCAGGATGCGACGCGCGAACTCGCGATTACGACCTTCAGCCACCTTCATGCGCTGAGCCTGCGCTTCCACCTTGCGCGGCGGACGGGCGAAGTGACAAAGGTGATCGAGCGCGGCACGAAGAGCATCGACACGATGCTCTATTTCCTGCTGTTCAACATCGCGCCGACGGTGATCGAACTCGCGGCGGTGCTGATCATCTTCTGGACCAAGTTCAGTTTCGGCCTGGCGAGCGCGACCGCGCTGATGGTGGTCGTCTATATCATCTTCACGCGCAAGGTGACCGACTGGCGCAACGCGCTGCGCACCCGGATGAACGACCTCGACACGCTGACGATCGGGCGCAGCGTCGACAGCCTCTTGAACTACGAAACGGTCAAATATTTCGGCGCCGAGGAGCGCGAGGAAGCGCGCTATCGCGACGTCGCCGATCAATATGCGCGCGCCGCGGTGAAGAGCGAGAACAGCCTCGCGTGGCTCAACATCGGGCAGAGCCTGATCACCAACGCCGCGCTCGCGGGGGCGATGGCCTATACGGTGTGGGGCTGGTCGGTCGGCGAGTTTAAGGTCGGCGACGTCGTGCTGGTGAATACGCTGCTCGCGCAGCTGTTCCGTCCGCTCGACATGCTCGGCATGGTCTATCGCGTGATCCGGCAGGGGCTGATCGATATGGAGGCGATGTTCCGCCTGATCGACACGCCGCCCGAGATTTCGGACGCGCCGGGCGCCGCACCCTTGGCGGTGAGCGGCGGCGCGGTGGCGTTCGAGAATGTGGTGTTCGGCTACGAACCAGACCGCACGATCCTTAACGGCGTGAGCTTCGCGATCGGCGCGGGCGAGACGCTGGCCATCGTCGGCCCTTCGGGCGCGGGCAAGTCGACGATCGCGCGGCTGCTGTTCCGCTTCTACGATCCGCAGGGGGGACGCATCCTGATCGATCGTCAGGATATATCGCAGGTCACGCAAAACAGCCTGCGCGCCGAAATCGGGATCGTTCCGCAGGATACGGTGCTGTTCAACGACAGTATCGGCTATAATATTGCTTATGGCCGCGAAGGCGCGACCGCCGTGGAGATTGCGGCAGCGGCCGAAGGCGCGGCGATCGACAGCTTCATTGCATTGCTGCCGCAAGGCTATGACACCGAGGTCGGCGAACGCGGGCTCAAGCTGTCGGGCGGTGAGAAACAACGTGTGGCGATCGCACGCACCCTGCTCAAGAATCCGCCGCTGCTGATCCTCGATGAAGCGACGAGCGCGCTCGACAGTCGTACCGAAGCGGCGATCCAGGACACGCTCGACCGTATCGCGGCGCGGCGCACGACGCTGGTGATAGCGCACCGCCTGTCGACGGTGACGGGTGCCGACCGCATCATCGTGCTGGAAAAGGGCCGTGTTGCCGAAACGGGGACGCACGACCAGTTGCTCGCCATGCGCGGGCTGTACGCCGATATGTGGGCGCGGCAGCAGGCGGAGCGCGACGAGGGCACCGTCGAGGCCTGACCATGCGCCAGCCCCGGCGTTTACATTTTTGTAAGTGATTTCCACCAATTGGACCTCCGGGGACCCGCCCGCATCACGGGCGGATGTTCGACGCGAAAGGTGGGTTTCTTGATCAGGCTGGCGATGTGTATCGCGATCGACCACGATCCGTGGCTCGTGGCGCTGGCGGTTGCGATCTGCGGCATCGGCGCCTTTGCGATCGTCCAGATGTTCGAGCGCGCGCGCGACGCTGATCGCAAGCAAGGAATTGCGTGGGCCTTCCTTGTCGCCGTTGCCGCCAGCGCGACGATCTGGTGCACCCATTTTGTCGCGATGCTCGCGTTCGAGGCGAAGGCGCCGGTGACGCTCGACCCGGTGCTGACCATTGCATCGCTGATGGTCGCGATGGTTGGCTCCTTCATCGGTTTCGCCGTCGCCGCATGGGGCAAGAAGGACATTTTCGGAGCGGTCGGCGGCGCGCTGTTCGGCGCGGCGATTGCGGCGATGCATTTCACCGGCATGACCGCGTACCGCGTCGACGGGATCGTTGCATGGGACGGCCATTATATCGCCGCCGCGGTGGCGAGCGGCATGGCCTTTGCCGCAGCCGCGCTGACGGCGCTCCGCACGAGCAAGGCCGTGCGCTACCGCGTTCCGATCGCGACCCTGCTGATCGTTCTCGCGATCGCTTCGCTCCATTTCCTCGCGATGACCGCGATGCGGATCACCCCTATGGCGCTCGACGCGACGCCGCTGCGCCCGTCCGAATTTAATGCGCTCGCGCTCGCGACGGTGCTCGTCGGCGGGATCGTGATCGCGGCGGGCGTGTTTGCGGCGATGCTCGATCGCCAGACGCGGTCAGAAGCGATGCGCGAATTGACGCGGATGGCGATGAACGACGCGCTGACCGGGCTGCCCAACCGCACGGCCTTTCGCGCCGAACTATCGCGGCAGATCGGCGCGGCGCTGGTAAGCGGCGAGCGCGTCGGCCTGTGCGCGATCGATCTCGACCGGTTCAAGGAAATCAACGATGTCCACGGCCACAAGGCGGGCGACGAGGTGCTCGCGCGGATTGCGCAGCGGTTGCGCGACACGCTGGGGCATAATGAATTCGTCGCGCGCCTTGGCGGCGACGAGTTCGTCGCGCTGATGCGCTTTACCGACCGCACGCAGCTGGTGGCGTTCGCCGCGCGACTCGACGCCGAGCTCAAGACGACACTCGTCTTTCCCGATTTCGAGGCGCGGCTGGGCGCGAGCATCGGCGTTGCGGTTTTTCCCGACGATGCCGCGACCGCCGAAATGCTGGCGAACAACGCCGACCTTGCGATGTATCGCGCCAAAGCCGACGCCGCGACCGCGCCCTGTCATTACGACTGGCAGCTCGACGAGGCGATCCGCGACCAGCGCGAGCTGGCCACCGACCTGCGCGCGGCGATCGACCGCGACCAGCTCGACGTCCATTACCAGGTCCAGACCTCGGTCACGACGGGCGAGGTTACCGGATACGAGGCGCTGTTGCGCTGGACCCACCCGGTGCGCGGGTCGATCCCGCCGGCGGTGTTCATCCCGCTCGCCGAGGCGAATGGCTTCATCCTCGCGCTCGGCGAATGGGTGATGCGGCGCGCGTGCGGCGATGCGGCGGGCTGGCCGCACAAGTCGAAGGTCGCGGTCAATGTCTCGCCGCTCCAGCTGGCGCATGTCGACCTGCCGCGGCTGTTCCACCAGATCTTGCTCGACACGGGGCTGCCGCCGCGGCGGCTCGAGATCGAACTGACCGAAACCGCGATCATCGCCGACCGCGAGCGCGCGCTGCATGTGCTGCGGCAGATCAAGGCGCTCGGCGTTGGGGTCGCGCTCGACGATTTCGGCACCGGCTATTCTTCGCTCGAGACGTTGCGCGCCTTTCCGTTCGACAAGATCAAGCTCGACCGCTTTTTTGCTGCCGAGCTGGAGGGCAATATCCAGTCTACCGCGATCCTGCGCGCGGTGCTCGCGCTTGGCAAGAGCCTGTCGATCCCGATCCTCGCCGAGGGGATCGAGACGGCGGAACAGCTTGACGTGCTACGCCGCGAGGGCTGCGACGAGGCGCAGGGTTTCCTGATCGGCCGGCCGGGACGCGCGGTAGCCCGCGGCAGCGAGGGCGACGATGCGCGGGTCCATGCCGCCTGATACGCGATACTGACGCGGGGCTTGATCCACCCCGACTTCGCTCGATGCTAAGGAAAAAAGGACTGGAATAGTCGAGACTGGGCTTCCCCCGCCGGGTCAATATTTCTATCGCCCATTCCAATGTCCGCCGACGCGCTCCTCCCGCTGCTCAAATCCACCTTCGGTTTCGACCATTTTCGCGGCCGCCAAGGCGATGTCGTCGGTCGCGTGATGGCGGGCGAGCGGACGCTCGCGGTAATGCCGACGGGGGCGGGCAAGTCGCTGACCTATCAATTGCCCGCGGTCGCGCTGGACGGCTGCGTCGTTGTCGTGTCGCCGCTGATCGCGCTGATGCACGACCAGCTGCGCGGCGCGCGCGCAGCGGGGATTCGCGCCGCGTCGCTGACCAGCGTCGATGCCGATTTCGCCGACACGCGGCAGGCGTATCGCGACGGCCAGCTCGACCTCCTCTACATCGCGCCCGAGCGTGCGACGGGCGAGGGCTTCCGCTCGCTCATGGAAGCGCGCACGCCCGCGCTGTTCGCGATCGACGAGGCGCATTGCGTTTCGGAATGGGGACATGATTTCCGGCCCGATTACCGGCTTCTGCGTCCGTTGCTCGACGCCTTTCCCGCGGTGCCGAGGCTTGCGTTGACCGCAACGGCGGACAGACACACGCGCGAGGATATCCTCGTCCAGCTCGGCATTCCCGCCGAAGGACTTGTGCTCGCCGGGTTCGACCGGCCCAATATCCGCTATCGCGTAACGCCGCGCGTGAGCCCGGCGAAACAGCTCACCGACTTCATCGCCGCCAACCCGGGACCCGGCATCGTCTATTGCCCGACACGCGACGGGACCGAGCGGATGGCGGCGAAGCTCGCAGCGGCGACGGGACGCGGCGTTGCCGCCTATCACGCCGGGCTCGATCCCGAACGGCGCGCGCAGGTGCAGCATGATTTCGTCGCGTCGGAGGACGGCATTGTCACCGCGACGGTCGCCTTCGGCATGGGGATCGACAAGCCCGACGTGCGCTTCGTCGCGCACGCCGGCCTCCCGAAATCGATCGAGAGCTATTATCAGGAAACCGGGCGCGCGGGGCGCGATGGCGACCCCGCCGAGGCGCTGATGCTGTGGGGCGCCGAGGATTTCGCGCGCGCGCGGATGCGGCTCGGCGAGTTGCCCGAAACGCGGCTTGCCGGCGAGCGGGCGCGGCTCAATTCGCTCGCCGCGCTGGTCGAGACGGTCGAATGCCGCCGCGCGCTGCTGCTCCGCCATTTCGGCGAGAGTCCGCCCGAACGCTGCGGAAATTGCGACAATTGCCTCGATCCACCGCGCCAAGTCGACGCCACCGTACTGGCCCAGAAACTGCTCTCGGCGGTCTATCGCACGGGCCAAAGCTATGGCGCGGGTCATGTCGAGGCGGTGCTGACCGGGCGAAGCGACGAGCGGATCGCGAGCCGCGGGCACGACAAGCTGTCGGTGTTCGGGATCGTCGCGGGCGAGGAGGCGCGGCTGATCAAACCGCTCGTCCGCACGCTCGTCGCGCGCGAGGCGCTCGAGACGACCGAACATGGCGGGCTGATGTTCGGCCCCGCGGGGCGCGCGGTGATGAAGGGCGAGACCCCGGTGCTGATGGCGGAGCCGCCGGTGAAGCGGACGCAAAGAGCTTCGCGGGCTGATCGGGCCGCTGCGAACCCGGTCGGCGATCCGCTGTTCGACGCGCTGCGCGCGATGCGGCGCGAACTGGCGGCTGAAGCGAATGTGCCGCCCTATGTAATCTTCCACGACGCAGTGCTGCGCGCGATGGCGAGCGAGCGGCCCGCGACGCGGAGCGCGCTTGCCGACATTCCGGGCGTCGGCGGCAAGAAGCTCGACGCGTGGGGCGACGCGTTTTTGAACGTCATCCGGCAATATTGACGGCTAGCGATCGTTGCTTCCCTAAAGCCCCTCGCTGTCAGGGGGTGATCTATTCAATCGTCAACTAACCACCCCGAAGTCGACGCCTTCAAAAGGCTTTTCCTACATTATCCGGCTGTGTCGAGCCTCCGGCTCGGCTCTTTCGATATGGGGACAAATGCTGCTGCTGCCCGGTCTGTAGACGCGGGTAAAAACCCGCTCGGCATGTACGTCAAAAGCGAAAAATGGGGAGGCGCATAAGGCTGACCATTCCTGAGCTTTGGCATGCGTAACCGGTTCATGCGTCGCCCGCGTCGTGGACCCAGCCTGCGGAACCGGCGGCGGCCATTGCTAACCCAAGCCGACCGGCAGAGCCTATACTGCGGTGCTCTGCCGCTTGATCAGCCGCGCGGGCAATATGCGCTGCTCGACGGGGCGGTTCTCGATCCGGCTGAGCAGCGCGTCGACGAGCAGGGGGCCGGCGCCCTTCAAATCCTGCATCACCGTGGTCAGCGTCGGTGAGGTCAGGCTGGCGGCAGGGATGTCGTCGAATCCGATGATCGCGACGTCGTGAGGCATGCGAAGCCCGACTTCCGCGAGCGCGCGCATCGCGCCGATCGCGATCAGGTCGCTCGCCGCGAAGATCGCATCGAAGGGCTGGCCGCTCGCGAGCAGCGCGTTCGCGGCAGCATAGCCCGAATCTTCGGTCGATACCGCATCGCGCTGGAGCGCGGGGTCGGGCTCCATCCCCGCGGCGCGCATCGCGCGGCACAGCCCGTCATACCGGTCCTGAAATTCGGGGGCATGGTCCGACGCATCACCGAGGAACGCGATCCTCGTCCGTCCGATCTCGACGAGATGCGCGCCGGCCTGTTCGCCCGCGCCGACATTGTCCGACCCGACCGTCAGCCCGATGCCTTCTTCCGACACCGACCCCCAGCGAACGAACTTGGTCCCCATTTCGACCAGATGTTCGAGCTTGGAGAGATAAAGCTGATAATCGCCATAGCCGAGCAGGATGATCCCGTCGGACCGGTGGCTGTCCTGATAGGCGACGTGCCAGTCGTTATGCATCTGCTGAAAGCTGATCAGCAGGTCATAGCCGCGCCGCGCGCATTCCCGCGTGATCGACCCCAGCATCGACAGGAAGAAGGGGTTGATCATCGATTCGTCGGGGGTCGGGTCCTCGAAAAAGAGCAGCGCGAGCGTGTGCGTGCGTTGCGACCGCAGGCTCGAAGCATTCTTGTCGACGGTATAGTTGAGTTCGCGCGCGATACGTTCGATGTTGGCGCGCGTCGCGGCGCTCACCGACTTGCTGCCGCGCAGCGCACGCGACACCGTGGGCTGCGAGACGCCCGCCAGATAGGCGATGTCGAAACTCGTCGGCTTGGCCGAGGGCTGGCGCCCCATGTCTCTCTCCCTCGCGCACCGGCTTGTCGATCGCCGTCGCAACCATCGGAGATTAGCGATTGGTCCGGTCGATGCCAACTATTTGAACCGCGGCGCGCGCCGCGGTTTTGGGTGCCGAAAGTGATGCATTTGTGCGACAGTCCGCCGGGCTGCATATTATGCGTATACGTATACCCTATGGCGGCGCGGCGGGATTGGTTTCAATTGCGAGGCTCAAGATGGGAAAGCCCACTTGTCGGAGAGGAACCTGACGGACGCGCCGCGTCCCCCGCTCCCGACGGTGGTCGATATCGCCCGTCCGTGCCAGGGGAGCCACATATGACCATGCCGACCAATTTTCGCTCCAATTGTCGCCGGGGTGCCAGCGCCATCGCGCTCGGCCTCGCCTTGACCGTCTTCGTGCCCGGTGCCGCAATGGCGCAGGATGCCGGCATGGCGCCCGCCGACGAAGCCCCCGCTGAAGAAGAGATCGTCGTCAGCGGCATCCGCGGCGCGATCAACAATTCGGTGCAGGCGAAAAAGGCGAATACGTCGATCGTCGAGGTCGTTTCGGCCGAAGACATCGGCAAGCTGCCCGACCTGTCGATCGCCGAATCGCTGTCGCGCCTGCCGGGCCTTGCGACGCAGCGCCTCGATGGCCGCGCCAATGTCGTGTCGATCCGCGGCCTTGCGCCCGATTTCACGACGACGCTGCTCAACGGCCGCGAACAGGTTTCGGCGAATAACAACCGCGGCGTCGAACTCGACCAATATCCGTCGGAGCTCTTGAACGGCGCGGTCGTCTACAAGACCCCTGACGCATCGCTGATCGGACAGGCGCTCGGCGGCACGATCGACATGCGCACGGTGCGTCCGCTCGCCTATGGCAAGCGCGCCATCGCCGCTGGGGCGCGCTTCGAGATCAACGACCTTGGCAAGCTCAATCCCGACATTTCGAACAAGGGCTATCGCGCCAACATCTCCTACATCGACCAGAATGCCGACGGCACGCTCGGCTGGGCGATCGGCTATGCACGCATGCAGTCGCCGACCGCCGAAGAACGCTTCAACGCCTGGGGCTATCCCGAGGCGACCGACGGCACCAACACCGCCTTCATCATCGGCGGAGCCAAACCCTATGTGAAGTCGAACGAGCTGAAGCGCGACGGCGTGATGGCGGTCGTCGAATGGGAACCGAGCGACAAGTTCCACACGACGATCGACGGCTATTGGTCGAAGTTCAAGGACGAGCAGCGGCTGCGCGGTATCGAATTCCCGCTTTTCTGGGGCAATTCGACGCTTCAGCCAGGCTTCACGATCGAGAATGGTCTAGTCACCAAGGGCGTTTGGACCGGCACCGAGGCGGTGATGCGCAACGACGTCGTCCATCGCAACTCGACGATCATCGCGGGCGGGTGGAATGCGCAATTCAAGCCCAATGAGAAGCTGACGCTCGAGCTCGATCTCGGCTATTCGCGGATCAAGAAGACTGAGGAAAATCTGGAAATCTATCTCGGTACCGGGCGCGGGCAGGGCGTCGGTGCGCGCGAAACCGCGCTGGGCTTTGAAATGCGTCCCAACGGCGGCATCATGTTCGACCCGTCGCTCGACTATTCCGATCCCAATCTGTTTGTGATCACCGATCCGCAGGGCTGGAACAGCTGCGGCGGCGCGGTGCCCAATTGCCAGGACGGCTTCGTCAACACGCCGCGGATCAAGGACGAGCTGAAATCGCTGCGCGTCCAGGCGACGCAGGACCTCGACGGCGTGCTCAGCAGTGTGCGCGTCGGGGCAAATTATTCCGACCGCAAGAAGAGCCTCGACGACCGCGGTTTCGTGCTCACCAGCGAAAATTATCCGGCGAATACCGCGGTGCCCGCCGACTATCTCTACGATCCGGTGTCGCTCAACTTCATCGGCATCCCCGGCATGGTCGCATTCGACAGCTGGCGTTATTATAACGACGGCAATTATACGCTGACCGACGGCGCCGGCTTCGATCCCGCGCGCGTGTTCAACGACTATACGATCCGCGAAAAGGTGCTGACCGGATTCGCCCAGGCGAATTTCGACGCCGATGCGGGCAGCACGCCGGTTCGCGGCAATGTCGGCGTACAGGTCGTCCACTCGGACCAGACGGGATCGAGCTTCTATGCGCAGGTCGTCGGCGGCGTGACCCAGTCGACGCCGATCACCGACGGCGACACCTATACCGATATCCTGCCCAGCCTGAACCTGTCAGTCGAATTCGCCGACAACGCCTTCCTGCGCTTCGGTGCCGCGCGCGTGCTGGCGCGCGCGCGCATGGACCAGCTGAAGCCCGGGGGCGGCGTCAATTTCGACACGTCGAAGCGCAACAACACCGACGTCAACGCCTCGCCCTGGTCGCTCGACCTTGGCAACGCGAAGCTGCGTCCGCTGATGGCCGACACGATCGACGTCGGGCTCGAGAAATATTTCGGGCAGGGCGGCTATGTGTCGATTGGCGGCTTTTACAAATATCTCGAAAATTACATCTATCGCCAGGTCAATCCGTTCGACTTCTCGGACTTCGAGGTTCCCGATGGCGGCACGGTCGGCACGCGCGCCGGGCTCAGCAGGCAATGGCTGAACGGCAACGCCGGGCGCGTCTATGGCGCCGAAGCCTCCTTCTCGCTGCCTTTCGCCAATTTCACCCAGTCGCTCGACGGTTTCGGCGTGCTCGGCAGCGCGTCCTATACCAAGAGCCGCGTGCGCGAAGGCGGCGACACCGTGATTTCGATGCCCGGCCTGTCGAAATGGGTCATCAATGGTACCGCCTACTTCGAAAAGGACGGATTCCAAGTGCGTGCGTCGGGCCGCTATCGCTCGAAGTTTCTCGCCGAGGTTTCGACGATCAGCCTCGCGCGCGACATGTTCATGGCGAAGAGCGAGTTCGTCGTCGACGCGCAGGTCGGATACACCTTCCAGAGCGGCGCGCTCGAAGGGCTTGGTATCCTGCTGCAGGCGTCGAACCTGACCAACGAGCCGTTCGTCACCTATTACAACAACGACCCGCGCCAAATCCGCGACTATCAGAATTATGGTCGCAACTTCATGGCCGGCATCACTTACAAGTTCTGACGGGATGCGCGGGCCGGGCGATACGTCTGGCCCGCGTCCCGGAGGAGAGGGAAGGAACAGGGTGGGCGAGCGCCGCATCACGAAGGTCGTCATCGTCGGCGGCGGAACCGCGGGCTGGATGACCGCCGCGGCGCTGTCGCGAACGATGGACAATCTGTCGATCCACCTGGTCGAAAGCGACGAGATCGGCACCGTCGGGGTCGGGGAGGCGACGATCCCCGCGATCCGCCTGTTCAACGCGCTGATCGGCATCGACGAGAATGAGTTTATTCGCGAAACCGGCGGGACGTTCAAACTCGGCATCCAGTTTCACGATTGGGGCCGGATCGGGGACGTCTATATGCACGCCTTCGGCCAGATCGGCCGCAGCCTCGGCATGCTGCCGTTCCAGCAATATTGGCTTCGCGGCCGGAACGAGGGCGTCGCGGGCCGGCTCGGCGATTATTCGCTGAACGAAACCGCCGGGCGGCAGAACCGCTTTGCACGGCTGCCGCAGATCCCGAACACCAGCCTCGACGGCATCGCCTACGCCTTTCATTTCGATGCCGCGCTTTATGTCGCCTATCTGCGCAAGGTCGCCGAAGCCGCGGGCGTTGTGCGCACCGAAGGCAAGATCGTCAGCGTTCGCAAGGACGGCGAACGCGGCCATGTCGAAGCGGTCGTGTTGGAAGATGGCACGGCGATCGAAGGCGAGCTTTTCATCGACTGCTCGGGCTTTCGCGCGCTGCTGATCGAGGAGGCGCTCGAAACGGGCTTCGAGGACTGGACGCACTGGCTGCCGTGCGACCGCGCGATCGCGGTGCCGAGCGAAAATGCCGGCCCGGCGCGGCCCTATACGCAGGCAATCGCGCATAAGGCCGGCTGGCAATGGCGCATCCCGCTCCAGCACCGCACCGGCAACGGCCATGTCTTTTGCAGTGACTTCATCAGCGAGGACGAGGCGACCGCGACGCTGCTCGCCAATGTCGAAGGCCGCCCGCTCGCCGAGCCGCGCACGCTCCGCTTCCGCACTGGAATGCGCAGTCGGGCGTGGAACGCCAATGTCGTCGCGCTCGGCCTTGCTTCGGGTTTTCTCGAGCCGCTCGAATCGACGAGCATCCACCTGATCCAGAACGGCATCGCCAAGCTGATCGCGCATTTTCCGGGTCGCGATTTCGACGCCGCCAATATCGATGCCTATAATCGGCGCATCCGCTTCGATTACGAGCGCATCCGCGACTTCGTCATCCTCCACTATCACGCCAACCAGCGTAGCGACTCGCCCTTCTGGGTTCGCTGCCGCGAGATGGGCGTTCCCGAGACGCTGGCGGCCAAGATCGAGCTATTCCGCTCGCAGGGACAGATCGTCCGCGAGGGCGAAGAGCTGTTCGTCGAGATCGGCTGGTTCCAGGTGCTGACGGGCCAGAATATAGTGCCTTGCGGGTATCACCCGATGGCCGACGCGCTGACAAGCGACGAGTTGGCGGGCTTTTTCGACGATATCGAGACGATCGTCGCGCGCACCGCGTCGCGGCTCCCGTTCCACGAAGAATATATAGCGCAGCATTGCGCGGCAGGGGTGCCCGCATGAGCCTTTTCGCATCGATGGTCGCGCTGAGCCTAGCGGGCGCCGCACCTGCCGCCGATTACCGCGCGCGGCCGCCCGAGGAGGAGGTCATCTATTTCGTGCTTCCGGACCGCTTCGAGAATGGCGATCCCGAAAACGATAAGGGCGGGCTGGCGGGTGGCCGGCTCCAGACGGGCTATGATCCGACCGCCAAGGGCTTTTTCCACGGCGGCGACCTTGCCGGCCTCACCAAGCGGCTCGATTATATCGAGGGTGTGGGCGCGACAGCGATCTGGTTCGCGCCGATCTTCAAGAACAAGCCGGTGCAGGGGCCGAAGGGCGAAGAGAGCGCAGGCTATCACGGTTATTGGGTGACTGACTTCACGCAGGTCGACCCGCATTTCGGCACCAATGCCGAGTTCAAGGCCTTCGTCGACGCGGCGCATGCGCGCAGCATGAAAGTCTATATGGACATCATCGCCAATCACACCGCCGATGTCATTACTTACAAGGAAGATGCGGCCGGAGGGTTCCGGTACCGCAGCCTCGCCGACTATCCCTTCTCGCGGCGCGGCGGGGTGAAGGGCGCGCCGATCAATCCGGGTTTCGCCGGCGATCATGTCGCCGATGCCGGGAACTGGCAGAAGCTGACCGACCCGGCGTTCGCCTACACGCCCGTCGTGCCGAAGGGCGAGGAGCGGTTGAAAGTGCCTGCCTGGCTCAACGACCCCATCTATTACCACAACCGCGGCAATAGCGACTGGGTCGGCGAGTCCGCGCTTTACGGCGACTTCTCCGGGCTCGACGACCTCGCAACCGAAGATCCGCGCGTTGTGCAGGGCTTTATCGATATCTACGGCCGCTGGATCGACGAGTTTGGGATCGACGGCTTTCGCATCGACACCGCCAAGCATGTGAATCCCGAATTCTGGCAGGCGTTCGTTCCCGCGATGCTGGCGCGTGCGAAGGCGCGCGGCATCCCCAATTTCCACATCTTCGGCGAAGTCTATGTCGACGCCGTCGATCCGGGTGCGCTCGCCTGGTACACGCATGCGGCGGGGCTACCTGCGGTGCTCGACTTCGGCTTTGCGCGCGCCGCGATCGATGCGGCGAGCGGGACGAAGGGCACCGGCGATTTCGCAAGGCTGTTCGACGGCGACACGCTCTACAAGGGCGGGGCAGGCACGGCGCTCGGCCTTCCGACCTTCCTCGGCAATCACGACATGGGCCGTTTCGCGATGTTCGTGAAAGCGGCGAACCCCGAGGCCAGCGAGGCCGAACTGCTCCAGCGCGTGAGGCTCGGCCATGCGATGCTCCTGACGCTGCGCGGGGTGCCGACGATCTATTATGGCGACGAGCAGGGGTTCGTCTCCGACGACAAGGACCAGCTCACGCGTGAGGACATGTTCGCGTCGCAAGTCGACGCCTATAACGACAACGACCTGATCGGAAGCGACGCGACGACGGCGGCCGCGAATTTCGACACCGCGCATCCGCTCTATCGCCATATCGCCGCGCTGTCCGAAATCCGGCGGAACACCCCGGCGCTGACCCGCGGCAAGACGAAGGTCCGTGCCTTCTCCGAAAAGCCCGGCCTGCTCGCGGTGTCGCGCTTCGATCCCGATAGCGGGCGCGAGGTGTTGCTCGCCTTCAACACGTCGGCGGCGCCGCTCGCGGGGAATATTGCCATCGATATGAAAAGCGCGGGTTTTACCGCGCTCCTCGGCGACTGCCCCACGGCCCCTGCCGCACCGGGTAGCCTCCACCTGTCCCTCCCCGCCTTCGGCACGATCATCTGCCGGGCCAGCGAATAAGCGAAAGCAAGCGTGACGACGAACCAGCCCCTCGTTCAGGACCCGACCCCGGCCGTTGCCACAGCGCCATGGTGGAAGGGCGCGGTCATCTATCAGATCTATCCGCGCAGCTTCGCCGATTCGAACGGCGACGGGATCGGCGACCTTGCGGGTATCACCGCAAGGCTCGACTATATCGCGTCACTCGGCGTCGACGCAATCTGGCTGTCGCCCTTTTATCCGTCGCCGATGGACGATTTCGGCTATGATATTTCGGACTATGAGGGTGTCGATCCGATATTCGGTTCGCTCGCCGATTTCGACGCGCTGGTGGCGCGCGCGCATGCGCTGGGACTGAAAGTCACCACCGACCTTGTCTTCGCGCATACGTCGGACCAGCACGGCTGGTTCGCGACAAGCCGCGCGAGCAAGGATAATGACAAGGCCGACTGGTATGTGTGGGCCGACGCGAAACCCGACGGGTCGCCGCCGACCAACTGGCAGTCGGTGTTCGGCGGCCCCGCGTGGACGTGGGACGCGCGCCGCGGCCAATATTATATGCACAATTTCCTCGCCACCCAGCCGCAGCTCAACGTCCACAACCGCGAGGTGCAGGACGCGCTGCTCGGCGTGGTACGCTTCTGGCTCGACCGCGGCGTCGATGGTTTCCGCATCGATGCGATCAACTTTGCGATGCACGACCCCGAACTGCGCGACAATCCGCCGGCGCCGCCGTCGAACAAGGTCCGCACCCGGCCGTTCGATTTCCAGCAGAAAATCTACAACCAGTCGCACCCCGATATCGCGCTGTTCCTCGAACGCATCCGTGCGCTGACCGACGAATATCCGGGCAGCTTCACCGTCGCCGAAGTGGGCGGCGACGATGCGGTACGCGAAATGAAGCTGTTCACTGCGGGCGAAAACCGTCTCAACAGCGCCTATGGCTTCGACTTCCTCTACGCCGACCGGCTGACCCCGCAACTGGTGCGCGAGGCGGCCGAGCAATGGCCCGATACGCCGGGTATCGGATGGCCGAGTTGGGCGTTCGAAAATCACGATGCACCGCGCGCGGTGTCGCGCTGGACTCCCGACGGGGTCGACGGTGCCGCGTTCGCTCGCATGAAAATGGCGCTGCTCTGCGCGCTCCGTGGCAACATCATCCTCTATAATGGCGAGGAATTGGGACTCGACCAGGTCGACATCCCGTTCGAGCTGGTGAAGGATCCAGAGGCGCTCAAGAATTGGCCGCTGACGCTATCGCGCGACGGCGCACGCACCCCGCTTCCGTGGGCAGCGGCCGAAACCAACGCCGGCTTTTCCGCCGCCGAACCCTGGCTGCCGCTGGGACCCGCGCACCGCGACCTTGCTGTCGACCGGCAGCAGGAGGATGCGGCGTCGCTGCTCAACCTGACGCGCCGGCTCGTCGCGCTGCGCGCCGCGAGCCCGGCGCTGCGCATCGGCCGCGACGCGCGCTGGGTTGCCGACGGCGACCTGCTCGCTTTCGACCGGATCGCCGACGGGCAGCATATCCGCTGCCTGTTCAATCTTGGCGAAACGACGATCGACATCGTGGCGCATGCCGCAGCCGGTGACCTATTCATCGCGCTTAACGGTGCCGAGGTGGCTACGCTGCCGCCTTGCGGTGCCCTCTGGCTCATAATTGAAGGAAAAAACTGATGCGCAGCCTGCTCGCCCCCCTTTCGCTGCTGGCGGTCGCGGTGTCGCCCGCCGCTGTCGCGCAGGACGCCCGGCCGTCGCAGACGGCTTCCTCGCCCGACGGCAATCTCGTGCTCACCGTTTCGACCGACACTGACCAGCGGCCGACCTGGTCGCTGTCGCGCAAGGGCAAGCTGCTGATCGCGCCGTCGAAGCTTGGCTTCCTCCTGACCGACGGTATCGGCTTGCAGCGCGGCTTTGCCATCGAGGGTGCCGAAAAGGCGAGCGCCGACAGCCAATGGGAACAACCGTGGGGCGAGCGCCGCTTCGTGCGCGACCGCCACAATGAACTGCTCGTCCGTTTCCGCCAGCATGAAAGCTGGGGCGGGCACGCGATCAACGTCCGTTTTCGCCTGTTCGACGACGGCATCGGCTTTCGTTACGAGCTGCCCGAACAGGCGGGGCTGAAGACCGCGAAAATCGCCGACGAGATCACCGAGTTCGACATCGCTCCGGCCGGCACCGCCTGGTGGATCGCCGGCGGCGAGTGGAACCGTTACGAGCAGATGTATCAAAAGACGCCGATCGACGCGGTTGCCACCGCGCATACGCCGATCACGATGCGGCTCGATGACGGGACGCACCTCGCGTTCCACGAGGCTGCGCTGGTCGACTATTCGGGCATGTGGCTGAAACGGATCGAAGGGCGCAAGTTCCGCGCGACGCTGGCGCCATCGTCGCGGGGCGCGCGGGTGATCCGCGACCTGCCGTTCAACACGCCTTGGCGTACGATCCGCATTACCGACAATGCGGCGGGGCTGGTCGAAAGCGACCTAGAACTCAACCTCAACGAACCCAACAAGCTGGGTGACGTGAGCTGGGTCAAGCCGATGAAATATATCGGCATCTGGTGGGGTATGATCCGCGGTCCGTGGAGCTGGGCCGAGGGGCCGGAGCATGGCGCGACGACCGAGCGGACCAAGCAATATATCGATTTCGCGGCAAAGCACGGTTTTGGCGGGGTGCTGGTCGAGGGCTGGAACAAGGGCTGGAACAGCAACTGGTTCGGCCATGGCCATGATTACAGCTTCATAGAGGCTTATCCCGATTTCGACCTCAAGGCTGTCACCGACTATGCACGCAAAAAGGGCGTGACGCTGATCGGTCACCACGAGACCGGCGGGAATATCGCGGTCTACGAAGCGCAGCTCGACGATGCGATGAAGCTGTACGGCCAGCTCGGCGTCAAGGCGGTGAAGACCGGCTATGTTGCAGACGCCGGGGGGATCATTGCGCCCGGCGACACACCCGGCGAAACGCGGATGGAATGGCACGACGGCCAGCGCCAGGTGCAGCACCATCTGAAGGTCGTGCAGAGCGCAGCGAAATACAAGGTCGCGGTCAATCCGCATGAGCCGGTGAAGGATACGGGCCTGCGTCGCACCTATCCGAACTGGGTTGCGCGCGAAGGCGCGCGCGGCATGGAATATAATGCCTGGAGCGACTTCGGCAGCGGCCCCGATCATGAGCCGACGCTGGTCTATACGCGGATGCTGTCGGGTCCGATGGACTATACGCCGGGGGTGCTGGGCCTCGAGGGATCGAACAAGGCGCCGTTCGCATCGACGCTCGCCAAGCAGCTCGGCCTTTACCTTGCTATCTATTCGCCGATCCAGATGGCGGCCGACTTCATCGAAAGCCTCGAAGCGCATCCGCGCGAACTGGAATTCATCAAGGCGGTTCCCGCCGACTGGGCTGAAAGCAAGCTGATCGCGGGCGAGGTCGGCGACTATGCGATCTTCGCGCGTAAGGACCGGGGCAGCGCCGACTGGTATGTCGGCGGGGTCAACGACGCGACCGAACGCACGCTGACGCTGACCTTCGATTTCCTCGATGCGGGCAAAAGCTATACCGCGACCGTCTGGAAGGACGGCGAGGGCGCGACCTATCTGACCGACGCGCGGCACCGGATCGCTTATGAAACGATCAAGGTGAAGAAGGGCGATACGTACAAGCTGTGGCTTGCCCCCGGAGGCGGCGCGGCGATCCGCCTGCATCCGGGCAATTGAGCCCGCGCTAGACGATATGGCTGGCCGTGCCGCCGGGCGACCAGAGCCCGGCGGCGAGCCGGTGCAGCGCGCGCGACAGCGTGCGGCGGTCGATTGTGCCGCCGAACGAGACGCGGAGCGCTTTGGGCGCGTCCGCCGATACGGCAAATCGGTCCGATCCCACCGCCGACAGCCCCTCGAGCGCGAGCGTGGTGGCAAGCATGTCGGGATTGCCGTCTTCGGGCAGCGAGAGCCACAGGTGATAACCCTGCGGATGACCCGCGTGGCGACCGTCGCCTAGAACCGTGCGCGCCAGCTTCTGGCGCCATGCCGCTTCCTTGCGGACCGCGCCGACCAGCCGATCGAAGCTGCCGTCGGCGAGCCAGAGCGAGACCATCGCGACGTTGAGCGGCGGCGCCATCACCGCACTTTCATGCTGGCATGCCGCGAGTTGCATCGCTTCGGCGACGCGCGGCGCGCGGACGAAGCCGACGCGCAGCGCGGGCGACATGATCTTCGCCATGCTCGCGACATACCAGCCGCTTTCGGGCGCGAAGCTGGTGATGGCGGGCAGCGGCGCATCGGGCAGCAGGCCATAGGCGTCGTCCTCGATGATCTGGACGCCCATTTCGCGCGCCCACCCCGCGATTGCCCGCCGTTCCGCGGTCGCGATCGTCGCCGTGGAGGGATTGTCGTTCGTCGGCACGACGTACAGGGCGCGCAGCGGCGCGGCGGCATGCGCCGCCTCGAGCGTGTCCGCGCCGATTCGCGCCAGCGGGACGAGCGTGACGCCGATCCGCCGCGCCAGCGCGAGAAAGCCCGGGTAGACGAAGCGACCGCACGCGACGCGATTGCCGGGTTTCAGGATGGTGGTCGCGATCGCGTGCAGTGCATTCTGACCGCCTGCGGTGATCACAACCTGTTCGGCGTCGGACGATAGGCCGACTCGCGCCATCAGCGCGGCGCCCGTTTCGCGATCCGCCGCCGCGCCGCCGGGGCGCTGATAGTGGAGCCGCGCCATATTGCCGCCCTGCGCCAGCGCCGCCAGCGCGGTCGCCATCGCCTCCGGCAGGCCAGCACCGTCGGCGACCGGCGGGCTGTTCATTGCAATGTCGTTCTGCGCTGCGGTGGCGACCTGTCCCGGTCGCGCGTCTTCGCCGATGAAGCTGCCGGCGCGTCCGCGCGCGACGATCAGGCCGCGCTGACGGGCCAGGTCATAGGCCTTGGTGACGGTGGTCAGGTCGATCCCGAGCCGCGCGGCAAGGTCGCGCTGCGGGGGCAGACGGTCGCCGTGGCGAAGTTCGCCGCCGGCGACGGCGGCGGCGATCGCGGCGGCCACCGCCTTATATTTGGGACCCGCCGCGCCCGTTATGTCGGGCGTCCAGCTAACCGCCATGCCGTTCGTCCGTCTCGCCCCTGGCGCGCGCATTGAGCTTTGCCCACAAATGCTCGGTCCCCGATTCCTGCGCCTTGTTCACATATTGCGAGGCGACGAGCCAGCCCTTGATCGCGCGCAAGGGAAGGATGCAGCCGATGACCATGACCGGGATCGAAAAGACCAGATGAACCCAGAGCGGAGGGCCGTAGGCGATCTGGAGCCAGACGATCACGAAGGTCAGCGGAAAGGCGACGATGCATTGCGAGAAAAAGGCCGGGCCGTCGTCGGGGGCCGCGAAGCTGTAATCGAGCCCGCAATGGTCGCAGCGATCAGCGAGCTTGAGCCACGAACGGAACATTGCGCCTTTGCCGCATTCGGGACATTTCCCGTGCCAGCCCGCCCAGAGAATCCAGCGCAGCTTTTCGCTGCCGACATCGCCGATCGCCATTTTCGACTCCAATAGGCACATTGTATGCCATGCACATCGCATATGGATTCGATCGATCGCAGATTAAAGAGGCAAATTTTCGTGTTTGTTTAAAGAGATAAATTAAAAAATCGACCCATTATACGGCGATTTTGATTTGATTATGCCATACAGAATTGGGCATCGTGCAATGTCCGGCGACGCCGTCTGTCAGTCCGCACAGGCTGGCCTTCGGCGGGACGCTGTCGAAGCCGAAAGATGGGGTGGTCCCGCGCATCGTTTACGCCGCTTTTACCAGTCCTGGTGCATAGGATTTACCGATATTTGTGGCTGGGGATGAATGATGGACAGCATGCGCGGCCTGCTTTCGGGCAGCTATGACCAGGATGATGGCGCGATCGACGCGCCCGCCGTGGTTGGCGTCGACGAACGGCGGATGCAGGTGCGCGCCTATAATTATTGGGCGTCGCTGCTGGCCGACCGCGCTTATCCTTCGGTCGAGGACCTCGATCTCGACAGCGCCGATTTCGGTCCGCATTCGGTGCTGCTCGATTTCACGGCAGGCGTCGACAATCCCGGTATTGCGTTTCTGGGCGAGCGGCTCCGCGCCGAATCCCAAATCGACGACGACGTCCACTATATCAGCCAGATACCCGGCCGCTCGCTGCTGTCGCGGCTGACCGACCATTATCTCCAGATCATCGCCAATCGCGCGCCGATCGGTTTCGAGGCCGAGTTCGAAAGCGATCGCGGCGTCACGATCATGTACCGCGGCATCTTGCTGCCTTTTTCGTCGGACGATGACACGATCGATTTCATCATGGGCGTGATCAACTGGAAGGAAGCGGTCGACGCCGACCAGGCGGAAGAATTGCAATTGTCGGTCGAACAGGCGCTGCGCAGCGCGGCGCCGCTGACAGCGCCAGTCCCCGTCTGGGCCGACGGCCCCGATTCGGAACATCTCGACGATGACGCGGTCCCCGGCTTCGCGGCGCTGGACGGCGGCGGCAAGGGCGAAATGGTTCCGATGTCCGAAGATATCAGCCCGGCCGAGCCCGGCGACGATGCCGAACTAGCCGATTGGCTGGCGGCCGCGCGCGAAACTGCCGAACGGGCGATCGCCGCCGACAGCCGCAGCCGCGGGGCGCTTTACCAAGCGGTCGGCAAGGCGTGGGATTTCGCGCTCGCGGCCGAAGACCAGCCCGATGCCTTTGCCGCTCTGCTCGACGATGCTGGGCTGGCGGCGCAGAAACGCGCCCCGATGACCCCGATCGTGAAGCTGGTCTTCGGCGCCACCTATGACAAAACGCGCCTTGCCGAATATGCCTGCGTATTGGGCCACGCAAAGCAGGAGGGCATCGGGCGCGGCGACCTTGCCGCCTATCTCGATGGCTATCCGGGCGGACTCAAAGGGTTGGTCAAGGATGCGCGCGCGCGCCGCAAGCCGGCCGCGCCCGCTGATCGAACCGACGCGAGGATGGACGAGCTCCGCCGCGCGCAGCCCGCGGTCATCCTGGAGCATGATGCGGGTGAGGCTGAATTCGTGATGCTGATCGCGCGCGCGATGCCGGGGGGGCATATCGGGATCGTCGCCAAGGCGGCCGACGACCCGGCGCTGGTCGCCAAGCTGGCCAAAAAGGCGGTGCCGATCGCGCCGGGCGGCTGATACCGCGGGCTGGGAGCGTTCACGCAACAGACAATCCCAAAATTGAAATATTTTTACGCGCACTGGCGAACGAGGCCTTGAGCCGCGCGCGCCACAGGCGCATAGGGGGCGGCAGCGAACGGACCCCCGCCGATCGTCGGCTGGGTCCCCCTCTTTGGTTCGGGATGCTGCACTTTATGCCTCAGACTAAGTCCGACACGCCGGAAACGGACACGCCGACCTCCACCGTCAAAATCCCGCCCAAAGTCGCCGCAGCCTATCTGGCCGCGCTCGCCGGCAGCGCGCTGCCCGGCGAAGGCGACGACATGGACAAGGCCGCGCTGAGCGAGGCGAGCCAGTTCGCCGCGCGCGCCGCGCTCGACCGCGACGCCGAAACGCCGTCACTGCTGCTCGAACCGATTGCCGCCGACGGCACCGACCGCCGGATGCGGCTTGCCATCATCAACGACGACATGCCCTTCCTCGTCGATTCGACCTCGCAGGCGGTCGCGGCGCAGGGACTCGTCGTTCACCGCATCCTCCACCCCGTTGTCGCGGTGAAGCGCGATGCCAAGGGGCATTTACAGGAAGCCGGCGAAGGCTCCGCACGCGAGTCGGTGATCTATATGGAGCTCGAGCGCGGCGATGCGCGCGCGCGCCGGCGCCTGCTCGACGGGATCGAGGCGGCGCTGCGCGACGTGCGCGCTGCGGTGCGCGATTGGCGCGCGATGCGCGCGGCGATGCTCGCCGACGCCGCGATGCGCGTCGAGGGCGAAGGCGCCGAACTGCTGCGCTGGTTCGAGGGCGGAGCGATGACGCAGCTCGGCCATGAATGGCGCGCGCGCGACGGCAAGGCGCAGGATCGGCTCGGTATCAGCGAGAGCAGCGACAGCCAGCTTTTGTCGCCCACCGCGCTCGATGCCGCCTTTGCCTGGTTCGATCGGGGCGGCACGGCGCCGCTGCTGATCAAGTCGAACCGCCTGTCGGCGGTGCACCGCCGCGTGCTGCTCGACCTCGTCATCGTGCCCGAACTTAAGGGCAAGAAGGTCGAGCGCCTGTCGATTCACGCTGGCCTTTGGACGAGCCAAGCCTTGTCGACTCCGCCTGCCAAGGTGCCGGTGCTCCGCGCGCAGCTCGACGCGTTGATGGCGAAATTCGGGTTCGATCCGTCGGGCCATGCGGGCAAGGCGCTCGCGCACGCGCTCACCGCGTTGCCGCACGACCTGCTCATCGCGTTCGACAGCGCCTCGCTCGAAGAGCTGGTGCTAACCTCGATGTCGATCACCGACCGTCCGCGGCCGAAGCTGGTGATGGTGCAAAGCGCGCTTGGCCGACACTTGTTCGCCTTCGTCTGGCTGCCGCGCGACGAAGTATCGACCGGCCGTCGCATAGCGGTCGAGGCGATGCTGGTCCGCGAAGCCAAGGCCGGGGTGATCGGCTGGACGATGGTGCTCGAGGATGGCGGCGCGGCGCTGCTGCGCTACACGCTCGACCTGCGCAGCGGCGGCGTCGTCCCCGACACCGAGGCGCTGGGCGCGCAACTCGAACAGATGGTGCGCGGCTGGCAGCCCGAAGTCGAGGCGGCGCTGGCGAAGCGCGGTGATCCGGGCCGCGCCGCGGCGCTCGCGGCGCGCTTCGCGCCCGCCTTCCCGCCGAACTACCGCAACCTCTATAATCCCGAGGAAGCGGCGCGCGACATCTTGCGGTTGCGCGACCTCGATGCCGACAATCCGCGCAGCGTCCGCCTCGCAAAAAAAAGCCTCGACGGCGATGACCGCCTGCGGTTGAAGGTCTACAGCGCCGCCGGTCCGCTGGCGCTGTCCGACGTCGTTCCCGCGCTCGAACATTTTGGGTTCGAAGTGCTCGAGGAAATTCCGACCGCGCTCGTCCCCGCGCGCCCTACCGGTGCCGACGGCGACGAAGACCTGCCGATCGTGATCCACGATTTCACCCTGCGGCTGCCCGCCAATGTCGACGAGCTGGCGCTGCTTCCCTATGCCGAAGTGCTCGAAGGCGCGATCGCCGCGGTGCTTGACGGCCGCGCCGAAAATGATGCGTTCAACGAGCTGGTGCTGACGAACCAGACCGACCCGCGCGCGATCATATGGCTACGCGCCTGGTTCCGCTACCTGCGCCAGGGTGGTTCGGCCTATGGCATGGACACGGTGGTCAGCGCGCTACGCCACGCACCCAAACTGACGGCCGCACTGATCGAGCGTTTTCGCGCACTCCACGATCCCAAGGCGCGCGATGCGAAGCGCGCCCAGGCGCTCGCCGATGAAATCCTTGCCGACTTCGCCGACATCAAGTCGATCGACGAGGATCGCATCCTGCGTCTGTTCCACGCCGTGATCGGCGCGACGCTGCGCACCAACGCCTTTGCGCCCGCCGCCGAGGAAGCGCTGGCGTTCAAGATCGACAGCGCGCAGGTTCCCGGCCTGCCCAAGCCGCTGCCCTGGCGCGAGGTGTGGGTCTATTCGCCGCGGGTCGAGGGCATCCACCTCCGTGCCGGCCCGGTCGCGCGTGGCGGGCTGCGCTGGTCCGACCGCCGCGACGACTTCCGCACCGAAATCCTCGGCCTCATGAAGGCGCAACGCGTCAAGAACGCCGTGATCGTGCCGACCGGCGCGAAGGGCGGCTTCTATCCCAAGGCGCTGCCCGACGCGGCGCTCGACCGCGATGCCTGGTTCGCCGAAGGCACCGAATGTTATCGCATCTTCATCCGCTCGCTTTTGTCGATCACCGACAATCTGGTCGGCGGCAAGGTCGTGCATCCGAAGGGCGTGGCGATCCTCGACGGCGACGACCCCTATTTCGTCGTCGCCGCCGACAAGGGGACCGCGACCTTCTCCGACGTCGCCAATGCGCTCGCGATGGAGCGCGACTTCTGGCTCGGCGATGCGTTCGCGAGCGGCGGGTCGAAAGGCTATGATCACAAGGCGATGGGCATCACCGCCAAGGGTGCGTGGATTTCGGTCCAGCGTCACTTCGCCGAAATGGGCGTCGACGTGCAGACCGATACGATCCGCGTCGTCGGCTGCGGCGACATGTCGGGCGACGTGTTCGGCAACGGCATGCTGCTGTCGAAGGCGATCAAGCTTTGCGCCGCCTTCGATCACCGTCACATCTTCCTCGACCCCGACCCGGATCCCGCGAAAAGCTGGAAGGAGCGCGAGCGGATGTTCGCGCTGCCGCGATCGAGCTGGGATGATTATGACAAGAAGCTGATCTCGAAGGGCGGCGGTGTCTTCCCACGCAGCCAGAAGAGCATTCCGCTCTCTCCCGAAGTGCAGGCGCTGCTCGGCCTGTCGGTCAGCGAAATCGACCCCGGCTCGCTGATCTCGGCGATCCTGAAAGCGCCGGTCGACCTGCTCTGGTTCGGCGGCATCGGCACCTATGTGAAGGCGGCGAGCCAGAATAATGCCGAGGTCGGCGATCCCGCCAACGACGCGCTTCGCGTCGATGCCGAGGATCTGCGCGTCAAGGCGGTCGGCGAGGGCGCGAATTTGGGCGTGACGCAAGCGGCGCGCATTGCCTTCTCGGCGCATGGCGGGCGGATCAACACCGACTTCATCGACAATAGCGCGGGCGTCGACTGCTCGGATAATGAGGTCAATATCAAGATCGCGCTCAATCGCGAGATGGCCGAAGGTCGCCTCGGCCAGGACGACCGCGACGCGCTGCTCGTCCGGATGACCGACAATGTCGCGGACCTGGTGCTCGAGGACAACCGGCTTCAGGCGCTCGCGCTGTCGATCGCCGAAAAGGGCGGATCGGCGGCGGTGCCGTCGCTGGTGCGGATCATGGAGACGTTCGAGGCATCGGGTCGGCTCGACCGCAAGGTCGAAGGGCTGGCGGCGAACGACGAACTGCTGCGCCGCGCGGGCGAAGGACGCGGGCTGACGCGCCCCGAACTCGCGGTGCTGCTCTCGACCGCGAAGCTCGCGCTGCAGGATGCGATCGAGCATAGCGACCTGCCGGACGATCCGGCGCTGGCAAGCGACCTCGCCGCCGCCTTCCCCGACGAGATGCAGCGCGACTATGCGCAAGCGATCGCCGACCATCAGTTGCGCCGCGAGATCGTCGCGACCAAGATCGCGAACCGGATCATCAATCGCATGGGCATCGTTCATCCGTTCGAGCTGGTCGAAGAGGAAGGCTGCGCGCTCGGCGACATCGCGGCGGCCTTCGTCGCCGTCGAACGCCTGCTCGACATGCCGGCGATCTGGGGCGCGCTCGACACCGCGAAGATCGACGAGAGCGTTCGCCTGTCGCTCTTTGCCCAGGCATCGTCGGCGATGACCTCGCAGATGGCCGACCTGCTGCGCGTCACCCAGACGCTGTCGCAGGCGGGACCGGTCGTGGCCCGCCTCGAGCCCGGCGTCGATCGCCTGACCGCAGGCGTTGACACGCTGCTCAGCCCCTCGGTCAAGCGCCAGTGGGACATGCTTGCGCAGCAATTGCTCGACGCCGGTGCTCCCGAGACGCTGACGTCGGCGGTCGTCCGGCTGTTCAAGACCGACGGCGCAATCGGCATCGTCGACCTGGCCGAACGGCGCGGCGACGATGAGGTCGCGGTAACGCGCGCCTTCACCCATCTGGGCGAAGCGCTGGGGCTCGACTGGGCGCAGACGCTCGCGGCGCATATGAGCCCCGCTGATCCGTGGGAACGCCTGCTCGTCAACAGCCTTGCGCGCGATTTCCAGCAGATGCGGCTCGCCTTCCTCGCCGGGTTGCCCAAGGGCGACCTCGACGCGGCGGTGACCAAATGGCTCGCCGACCACGAGCCGCGCGTCGAGCAGTTCCGCAGCACGGTCGATCGCGCGCGGATGATCCCGAACCCCAATGGCGCGATGCTCTCGCATATCGCCGGGCAGGCGCGTGGGCTCTTGGCGCGGTAATGCCCTTCCAGCCTCGCGTCGCGATCCTTGTCCCGGCGCCCGATTATGAAGAAAGGTGGCAGCCCGCCTTCGCCCGCAAGGCGGCGGCACTGGCAGCGGCCGGATTGATTGTCGAGCAGCGCGTATGGACCGATCCGGGCGACCTTGTGGGCTACGATCTGGTGCTGCCACTCTTCGCCTGGGGCTATCAGCGCGATGTCGCGGCCTGGTACGCGCTGCTCGACCGGCTCGAGAGCGAAGGCCTGCCGGTCGTCAATCCGGTCCCGGTGCTACGCTGGAACAGCGACAAGGCCTATCTCGCCGAGCTCGGCGGCAAGGGCGTCGCGGTCGTGCCGACGGTCGAGGTCGCGGCGCTCGACGACGCGCGCCTCGCCGAAGCGATGGCTGAACTCGGCGTCGACGAAGTCGTGATCAAGCCCGCGATCTCGGGCGGCGCCGACGGCACGCACCGCATCGCCCGCGGCGCGCCGGTCCCCGCAGACGCAATCGGCCAGCGCCGGCTTGTCCAGCCGCTGATGCCCGGCATCCTGACCGACGGCGAATTTTCGCTCTTCTTCTTCGCGGGCAGGTTCAGCCATGCGATCGTCAAACGCCCCGCGTTGGGCGACTTTCGCGTGCAGGAACAGTTTGGCGGGCGCGAGACGCTGTGGAACGCCAGTGGCGCCGCGCAAGCGCTCGCCGCGGCGGCGCTGGCGGCCGCGCCCGCTCCGCCCGTCTATGCGCGCGTCGATATGGTCGGCGACGCCTCGGGGCGGCTCCATATCATGGAGCTCGAATTGATCGAACCGTCGCTGTTCCTGCACCACGCTCCCGACAAGGGCGCGGCGTTCGGATCGGCGGTTTACGGCGCCATCTGACGGGATCGGCAGGCCCAAAGCCACTGCCGGATCGCCGAGGTCAGGTTCGGCGGGGCGGCGGCTTCCATGCGTTCGACATCAATTCGCGCGACGAGCGCGTTGACGGGGAGCGCCCGCCGCGCGGCTTCGGCTTCGAGCGCGTCCCAGAACATCGGCTCGAGACTGATCGAGGTCGGGTGGCCCGCGATGGTCACCGAGCGCTTGACCGGGGGGTGGAGCGGCGCGCTCACGTCCGGCTGCGCCAGCGCCGCAGGATCAGGACGGCGAAAATCAGTTCGGCGACTCCGATGAGGAAGCCGATATTGACCGGCCAGGCAAAGCCGAACAGCGACGGCGCGGCGATCAGCAGAAAGACAGCGCCAAGCGCCCAATAGGCGATCTCGCCATACATCGTCCGAAACAGGAAATAGCGCGTGCCGACGATCGCGGCGAAGATGGGAATCGCAAGGTCGGGGGCGCGGACAAGCAGTACCCACGCGATCAGCACGCCGGCGAAGAGGGGGACCGTCGCCTCGATCGCCAGTGTCTCCAGCGGTTTGCCGATCGTCGCCTTGGGCGCATTGAACGCCACGCGCTCGACCAACACGCCGAGCGGGTGGATCGCCATGCCGCCGAAGAAGAGCGCGGCAAAGGCGGCCATCGTGCCGTGCAATTGCCACATCGCGCCGGCGACCAGCCAGACGAGGCCCGAAACGAGCACGCCGGGCGCGCCGCCGGCATAGGCGCGGGCAAGGTCGTGCTGGGCGGCGGCGAGCGGCGTGTCGGTCATGAAGGGGGTGTAGCGGGTTGGCCGGCGGCAGCAAAGCCGCCGCGGCCTGCGCCCGCGAACGCGGGGGCAGACGTGTTCGGCGATTCTTCGAGCGAATCGCCGCCCCGCTGGCCGTGCCGCCGGCTGCCGCAGCGCGGCACCGGCGTCCGCCATCGTCAGTACATATGCTGGCCGCCGTTGATCGACATCGTCGATCCGGTGACGAAGCCCGCGTCCTCGCTGCACAGGAAGGCGACGCCGCGCGCGATCTCGTCGGCCTGCCCAAGGCGTCCCACGGGGATTTTCGCGACGATCTTTTCGAGCACCGGGGCGGGCACCGCAGCCACCATGTCGGTGTCGATATAGCCCGGGGCGATCGCGTTCACCGTGACGCCCTTCTTCGCGCCTTCCTGCGCGAGCGCCTTGGTGAAGCCATGGATGCCCGACTTGGCGGCGGCGTAATTGACCTGGCCGTACTGGCCCGCCTGACCGTTGATCGAGCCGATGTTGACGATGCGGCCCCAGCCGCGTTCGACCATCCCGCCAAAGGTAGCCTTGGCCATGTTGAAGCAGCCGCCGAGGTTGACGCGCATAACATCATCCCAATCGTCATAGCTCATGCGTGCGAGCGTGCCGTCGCGGGTGATGCCGGCGTTGTTGACGACGATGTCGATGGCGCCGAACTCGTCGGCGATGGCAGCGCAATTGTCGAGGCACGCCTGATGGTCGCCGACGTCCCATTTGCGCGCGGCAATGCCCGTGCGCTCCGTAAATTCGCGCGCCTTTTCCTCATTGCCGGCATAATTGGCGACGACGGTGACGCCCTGTTCCTTTAGTTTCAGCGAAATCGCTTCGCCGATACCGCGGCTGCCGCCGGTGACGATTGCTACGCGTGCCATAAATCAAGCTCTCCCACAGAGTTATCTTATCTTGATTAGGCCGCGCTGCGGGCGGCTGCAAGTTGACCGGAACGTCAATCGCAAAGCTATTCAGGCGGCGACGGGGCTCGACGGCGTCAATCGATCAACGCGGCGCGCGGTGCTGAAAAATCGCCCGCTGCCAGCGCGGCCTTGTCGATCGTCACGACCAGATGGCCGCCGCTTCCGAAACGGTGGCTCATCAGCGCGCTTGTCGGCAGGTCTATCAGCACCGCCTCGTTGTGGCGGCCGGTGGAGTGCGACGGGACTCCGCCCATCGACGCCGTCGCGCGCGCGGCGAGGTCGCGCCAGCGCGGTTCGAAGAAAGCACGGGCGGGCGCCGACAGGCTGCTCGGGTTGCCGCACCAGGCATGTTTGGCGCGGTCGAACAGGATTGTCTGGTAATCATGGACCCACAGGTCGGCATCGGGCCGATGCGTCGTCAGCGGCAGGGTGATCGTCTCGACACGCGCGTCGCCGGTTTCGGGATCGACCGACTGCACCGCCTTGGCCCAGCGGATCGCATGGAGCGCCGACATCACTGCGGTCGCGTCGCCGGGCGCGAAGGCATCGCGTGCCGCGCTGTCGTGCACGATCGCGATGATCTCTTCGGCGCGAGCCCGCGCCTCGCGGTTAATCGCCGCGCGATGCTCCGATTCCGCTATCGTTCCCTCGTCGCCGGCGACCGGCGCGGGATCGGTTTCGAGCCGGTCGAGCCGCATTTCGAGTAGCGCGACCATGGCGGTCATGCTGCCCCAGTCGAACGGATGAAACGCCGGATCGGCGATGTCATAGCCGCGCTCGAACAGCATATTGTCGGATGCATCCGTCGCGTCGGTGTCGTCGAGGTCGGCGTCGCCGGGACGAAGCGCGACAAGGTCGACCGGCCATTCCGGGAAGGCGCGCACGGCAAAGCGGACAAGCCCGTCGGAGCTGCGATCGCCGTAGGGCTCGAACCAGCCCGCGTCTTGGTCGAGTGGCACCGGCGGCGCGTACGCGACATCGGTATCGCGGAGGTGGAACACCCGCATGTCGGCGCTGCGCGGGTGGACGAAAAAGGCGAGTGACCCGTCGCGCGGGCCAATTCCCTGCCACAGATCCAGCGGCAGCCCGGTGCAGTCGACCTGCGCCAGGAAGATGGCGGGTTCGCCGCCGATCGCCGGCCATTCCATGCCGCGGGGCAGGCGCGGACGGCCGCCGAGCCAACTCGTCGTCAGGATCGCGTCGCGCGGAGGAATCTGGGGGACGAGGCGGAGCGTCACCTCTCCAAGGGCCGCATCGCCGGTGTCGGTCCCGTCGGGGTCGCGCGTGTTGGTGTCGAGCGTTTCGGACAGGCTTGCGTCGACCGGGGCGGACGCGCGCTGCGTGTCCCGCTCGACCTGCTCCGCCACCAAATCGAGCGCCGCGTCGATGGTTTCGGATTCGATATCGGCGAGCGGCTCTGGGTCGAGACGCTGAGCTTCCGCATCCAGCAGCGACGGCGCAGTCTTGCGGCGAATCCGCGCGAGCCGTTCGGGCGCGATTTCGACGTCCTCATATTCGGGTTTCGCGGTGCGCGACAATTTGGGCAACCGGCTTTCGCCGGGCGGGCGCGGCGCACGCGGGGCTCGCGGCGCGGCGGGGGCGGTTCGCGGACGCCGCATCCACCAGATCGCGAACAGGATCGCCGCGAAGACCAGCACGGCGCCGGCAAGCGTCAGTGCTGCCGATTGAAGCTGGTTCATGACGTACCTCCGGAGTCGGGCGGCGCCACACCTTTTCGGCACCACATCGGAGCAATTTAACGCATGGACCTAAACAGTTGGTAAGCGGCGGCGGTCAGAGCCAGCCCGCAAGCTCCCGCCGGACGAGCGCTTCGAGCATCGCCATACCCGGACCGCCCGCGTTGAGGCACGGAATATAGGCGAATTGCCGCCCGCCCGCCGCCTCGAACTGCTCCTTGCCGCGAATCGCCAGCTCTTCGAGCGTTTCGAGGCAATCGGCCGAAAAGCCGGGCGCGAAGATCGCGACGCTCTTGCCGTCTTTGCCCAGCCGTTCGAGTACCCTGTCGGTTGCGGGCTCGAGCCATTTGGCGCGGCCGAAGCGCGACTGGAAGGCGACCTCGACCGGGCGGCCGATCGCTTCGGCCAGCAGCCGCGCGGTCTTCTGGCACTGGCAATGATAGGGGTCGCCCAGGCGCAGAGTGCGCTCGGGCATGCCGTGGAAGCTTGCGAGCAGTACGTCGGGCGCGAAGTCGAGCGCCGCGAGACCTGTTTCGACCGATGTCTTCAAGGCCGCCAGATAGGCTGAATCGTCGTGATAGGGGGGCAGGAAGCGCAGCGCGGGTTGCCAGCGAAGCGTCTTGAGATGCGCGCCCACCGCATCGACGACGGTGGCGGTCGTCGCCGCGCAATATTGGGGATAGAGCGGCGCGACGAGGATGCGCCGGCATCCCGCGGCGATCAGGGCATCGATCGCGGGGCCGATCGCGGGCTTTCCATAACGCATCGCATGGGCCAGTTGCACCGTTTCGCCTAGCGCCGCCTGCAGCGCATCGGCCTGCGCCTGCGTGATGGCGGCGAGCGGCGATCCCTTGTCGGTCCACACCTGGGCATAGGCATGCGCGGATTTTTTCGGCCGTGTGGTAAGGATGATCCCGCGCAGGATCGGCTGCCAGACAATTTGCGGAATCTCGACGACCCGGCGGTCGGACAGGAATTCGGCGAGGTAGCGCCGCACCGAAGGGGCGTCGGGCGCGTCGGGGGTGCCGAGGTTGACGAGCAGCACGCCGATGCGCCGCGACGCGACGGGGGGGTGGCCGGAAGGAAGGGTCATGACGGGTGCCCCGAAAGCGGAATGCGGCGGATGCGCCGGCCGGTGGCGGCGAACATGGCATTGGCGATAGCGGGCGCGACGACCGGCACCCCGATTTCGCCGAGTCCGCCGGGTTCGCGGTCGCTGTCGACGAACTCGACCAATATCTGCGGGGTCTGCGACAGGCGGGGTAGTCCTAGTTGACCGAGCTTGCGTGCGGTCGCGACGCCGCCCGCATAATCGGTGGTTGCGCCGACCGCGGCGGCGAGGCCGAAGATCAGCCCGCCTTCGACCTGCTGGTGCGCGATCGCGGGATTGACCAGCCGCCCCGCGTCGACGACCGCGACAAGCTGTTCGACCTGCAACCCGCGCTCACTCTGCCGCGCGGTAGCCATCAACGCGATATGGCTGCCCCGCATCGAATGGCAGGCCAAGCCCTGCGCGGTGCCCGGCAGCCCGCCCTCCCAGCCGCCAAGGCTGGTCGCGGTGAGCAGGCAACGCGCGAGCAGGGGGGCATCGCCAAGCATCGCCATGCGATAGGATAGCGCGTCGGTGCCTGCGCGCGCCGCCATTTCGTCGACGAAACATTCGGTGAAAAAGGCGGTGTAGCTGTCGGCATTGCCGCGCCAGCGTCCGGTGGGCAGGCCAATGTCGGCCGGGCAATGATCGACCGCCGCATGGCGAATCGCATAGCTGCTCGCCGCGCCCTCGACCGCAACGGCGTCGGGGCGTCCCGCGGCGGCGCGCTGGGCGACGTCGGCGGGTGTATTGTCAAACAGGCGGTCGCGCACCTCGTGACTGGTCGCGGGGACCGCAATTCGCGTCACCAGCGCGTCGATCCCGCCGGCGGCATTGAGCGTCGCGGTCAACTTTGCACGGGCGGGCGGGC
>NZ_LNSA01000027.1 GCF_001468465.1 Sphingopyxis sp. H115 | reverse complement strand
TCGGCGGGCTCACGAGGATCTGTTCGAGGTGCATGCCGCGCTCGCGCGCGCCGGGCGCGTAACGCGCGAGATAGTCGCCGAGCAACGCCCTGCCCTCGCCGGGCTTGGCGACGATCTCGTCGATCGTGTGGATCATCCGTCGTTCACCCTGCGTCATGGTCGGCCACGTCGAGGATGATCTTGCCGCGGACATGCTGCGCCTCGACGCGTCGGTGCGCCTCGGCGGCGTCGCCGAGCGGCATTGCCTCGATCGCCGGGGGCTTGACGCCGCCCGCAGCGCACAGCGCGGCGAGACCCTTCAGATGCTCGGGAAGCCGGGCCACCGCGACCATGTTCGACAGGATGCGGATATCGCGCTTTGCCGCTTCGGCGACCAGCTCGTCGCTCGCACGCGACATCAGCGTCTCGATCTCGACATAGCGCCCGCCCGGCGCGACGATATCGAGCGCGGCGGGAAGCAGCGTGTCGAGCCCGACCGCGTCGAGCACCAGATCGACCCCGCCCGGCGCCCATGCACGGACCTTGCCGGCAAGGTCGCCGCCGCGATAGTCGATCGCGAGGTCGGCGCCGAGCCCCCGGACATAGGCCTGGTTATCGGCGCCGCACGTCACCGCGACGCGCGCGCCGAGCGCTTTTGCGACCTGGATGCCGATGCTGCCGACGCCGCCCGCGCCGCCGTTGATCAGCACCGATTGGCCCACACCGAGTTCGCCGGCATCGACGATCCCGCCATAGGCCGTGGTCCCGGCGACGGGCAGCGCCGCCGCCTGTGCGAAGCTCCACCGCGGCGGCAGCGGCGCGAGGAAGGCGGCGCCGGCGATGCAATATTCGGCGTAAGAGCCGTCGAGTCCCTGCCCCTGTCGCGACATGCCGAAGACGCGGTCGCCGGGCTGGAACGCCTCGACACCCTCGCCCACCGCCTCGACGAGGCCCGCGAGATCAAAGCCCAGCACGAAGGGGAAATGATAGTCGATATAGGCCGAGAGCTTGCCCTCGCGCGTCTTCCAGTCGGCGGGATTCACCCCGGCGCAGACGACGCGCACGAGCACCTCGCCGGGACCCGGAACGGGCTGCGGCAGGTCGCCCCAGCGCAGCACGCCCGCATCGCCGAAACCGTCGATCACCATCGCTCGCATTCGATTTCCCCTCCTGCCCGTCGCGGCGCTCAGCGACGAAAGCTGAGCGTCACCGAGTAACGGCGCGGATCGTTGAAATAGCCCTCGACGAAACCGAAGCTGGTCGAAGCGTCGTAGCCCGCGGTCAACACGCGCTTGTCGGTGATGTTGTCGACCGCAAGGCGAAGCGACAGCCCGCGTGCGGGCAGCGTGAATTCGGCGCTAGCGTTCAGGATCGCATGGTCGGGCGCGCGCAGTATCGGCGTATTCTCGACATCGATATAGGTGAGGCTGCGATAGGCGGCATCGAGGCGGAAGCTCGCGTCGACCGCATCCGACAGCGCGGCCGAATAGACGATGCTGCCGCTCGCGGTCAGGTCGGGCGCCTGCTTGGGCTTGCGGAAGCTGACGTCGGTCGGAACGCCGCCGATCACCGAGGTATAACGCCGATATTTTGCATCGAGATAGCCGAACGAACCGCTGAGGCGGAGGCCGCGCGAAACGCGGACGTCGGTTTCGACCTCGATCCCCTGGATGCGCGACTTGCCCGCATTGTCGGTGCGCACGACGATCAGTCCGGTGGTCGGGCTGACCGTCGAGACGAGCAACTGCTGGTCCTTGTAATCGTTGCGGAAAGCCGCGACATTGAGCGTCACGCGCCCGCCGAGCATCGTCTTGAGCCCCGCTTCCCAGGCGGTCAGATATTCGGGATCGTAAGAGCCGATCTCCTCGACCGAGGTCGGCCGCCCGTTGAAGCCGCCGCTACGAAAACCGCGCGAGAAGGAGATATAGCCGAGAACGTCGGGGGCGAATTTATACGCCAGCGACGCGCGCGGCGTGAAGGCCTTCCAGTCCTCGACGAGACGGTAGGAGGGCAGCAACGGCTGCCCGCTATAAATCCGCGTCGCGCTCTGCCGAAACGCCTTCTTCTCCCACGTATAGCGCGCGCCGAGTTCGAGCGTCAGTGCTTGGGAAATGTCGTAGGTCGCGTTCCCGAACAGCGCATAATTGGTCGTGGTCTGGCGGTTCGCGAAATCGATATTGAAATCGAGCGCGGTCGCCAGCGCCGGGTCGAACCCCGCACCGATGAGCGCGGGATAGAGCCCGTCGGCGACGATCAGCCGCGTGTCGTCGCGCGTCGTTTCGCGAAACGCATAGGCGCCGAGCAGCAACGTACCGCGATCGCCGAACAGGTCGGTCGAATATTGCAGTTCCTGCGACAGCTGGCGTGCGCTTTCGTCGTGGATATCGCCGGCATAGTTGACCGCGGCCGAGGCATCGCCGTCGCGGCCGAAGATCGCATGGACCCAGCGATACGCGCTGATCGATTTGATCGTGCCCGCACCCGCGTCGACCGACAAGGTCAGCGTCGCATTGGCCGCATCGGTATCGTCGCGGTTGAGTTCCGCGGTCGTGTCGGTGCGTTTGATGCTGTCCGAAACGGTGCAGCAGGCGCCAAGGAAGGTCGACTGCAGTCCCGAGAAGAAGGTCGGGGTGAAAGCGAGCATCGCGTGCGGGCTGCTGTTCTGGCGGCGGCGGAGGCCGTCGACCGTGAGCACCGCGTCGACCGGCGACGCATCGTAATGTAACGACAAGCGTCCGGCCTGCACGTTGCGATTGCCGAGGTTCTTGCCCGACGGCACCTTCTGCCAGCCCTCGCCCCATTCGCCGAGCGCCGCGACGCCGACCGACAGCGTGTCGGACAATCCCGCCTCGACATTGGCGCGGAGGCGCAGGTCGTTGAACGAGCCATAGCGAATGTCGCCCTCGACGCGGTTGCCGTCAGGGATGCGCGAGACGACGTTGATCGCGCCGCCGATCGTATTCTTGCCGAACAGCGAACCCTGCGGCCCGCGCAACACCTCGATCCGGTCGATGCCGAGCAATTCGGTGGTCGCGCCGAAGCTGCGCGCGACGTAGACGCCGTCGATGTAAAGCGCGACCGCGGGGTCGGAGGTGATGATGAAGTCATTCTCGCCGACGCCGCGGATGAACGCCGACACGCCGCCGCTGTTGCCGCCCTGCCCCGGGGTGAATTGCAGGTTCGGCGCGACCTGCGCGACGTCGGTTACGCCGTCGAACCCGCGCTGGTCGAGCGCCTCGCCGCCGATCGCGGTCACCGCGATCGGCACGTCCTGCAGCTTTTCCTCGCGCCGCCGCGCGGTCACGACGATCTCGGTCGACTCCGCCTCGTCCACGCCTTCGGCTGCCGAAGCCTGCTCCTGCGCCTGAACCGGATGGGCTGCCAAAAGCCCCCCGAAAGCCACTGCCGCTTGTACGATATGCTTATACTTCTTCACGCTATTCCCCTGATTATAAATCACTTCTACTCGGCGGCCAGTGCCGCCTGCGCCCGAAAGTGCGGGATCACATGCGTTCCGATGTTGCGGATCGTTTCCATGATCGCCTCGTGCGGCACCGCGCCCATCTGGAAGAGGAAGAGGATTTCGTCGGCGCCCGCATCGAACAGCCGTTGGACGTAGCGAACGCAGTCCTCGGCCGTGCCATAGGCATCCTGCACCTCTTCATAGGCGCCGGTATGCTCGGTCCCGATGCTGATCTTTTCCTCGGACAGATAGGCGACGACCGCCGCCTTTTCCTGCTGCAGGATCGCCGCCTGCGCGTCGCCCGACAAATCCTCGACGGTCGGCTTGGGCCCGCCCTGGTACCAGTAGCCAAGCGATTCGACGAAGAAGCGCTGGCCGCGCAGGCCGATCTTGCGCGCCTTCTCGCGGTCGTCGAGTACGAGAGCGGGACAGAGTGCAGCGAGATGTTCGGTCGGGCGGAACCCGACCTGATCCTCGACCTTCCGGTTCGCCCACGCCGCGCGATAGATCGCATTCTTGCTCGCGATGTCATCGGGCCCCGCAAACCCAAGCACCAGCGCGCCGATGCCGCGCGCGCCCGCGGTCGTCAGCGCGTCGGCGCGCGTGCACGCCATATAGAGTGGCGGGTGCGGGTCCTGATAGGGCTTGGGATGGATCGGGCGGCGCGGGATGCGGATATGCGCGCCGTCATGCTCGATCTCCTCCTGCACCATGATCTTCGGGATCAGGTACATGCTTTCGTCGATCATCGGCTGGAGCTCGGCGAGGTCATAGCCGAAGGTCCCCGCCTCTTGCTGGGTGCCGCCCTTGCCCATGCCGAAATGGACGCGGCCGTTCGAGAGGATGTCGAGCGTCGCGATCCGCTCGGCGACCTTGACCGGATGGTTCATCGCGGGCGGCAAGCAGACGACGCCATGGCCGATGCCGAGGCGTGTGGTCTTGCCCGCAAGGAACGCGAGGAAAGTCTCGGGCGCCGACATATGCGCATATTGGGTGAGCGCGGTATGTTCGACCGCCCACACCGTGTCGAAGCCCATCTCCTCGGCGAGCAGCGATTGTTCGATAATCTCGTGAAAGCAGCGCGCTTCGTTTTCGCGCGACGTGTCCACCATCTGCGCTTCATAAATGATCGAAAATTTCATGCCGTCCGATCCTCTCCGCCGTTTTCTTCGGCGGCTGCATAGGGCGGCGGATCGGCGCCTCTCCTCGTCCAATTGGATCAATTCGCGCCGCACCGCCGGTGCTAGGCAGGGCGCAACAATCGGCAGGAAGAGGAATTGCGATGGGGATGTTCGATGGCAGGGTGGCGCTGGTCACCGGCGGCGCTTCGGGGATCGGCGTGGCGGCATCGTTGCGCTTTGCCGAAGAAGGCGCCGCGGTCGTCGTGGCCGACATCAACGAAGCCGGCGCCGAGGCGATTGTCGAAAAGATTCGTGCTGCGGGCGGCCGCGCCCGCGCAATCCGCTGCGACGTCAGCAGCGCAGCGGACAATGACGCGATGGTCGCCGCCGCCAAACAGGATTACGGGCGTCTCGACGCCGCCTTCCTCAACGCCGGCGCCTATGCGCAGACCGTCTTCGAAGACACCGATGCCGCGACGCTCGACGCGATGATCGCAATCAATCTGAAAGGCGCCTGGCTGGGACTAAAGACGGTGCTGCCCGCGCTCGAAGCCGGCGGCGCGGCAGTGGTGACCGCCTCGACCTCGGGGATCATCGGCCTCAACGTCGCCGCAGCCTATAGCGCCGCCAAGCACGGCGTGATCGGCGCGGTGCGCTCGGCCTCGCAAAGCTTCGCGCGGCGCGGGCTGCGCGTCAACGCGATCTGCCCCGGCCCGGTCGCGACCGCAATCCTCGGCGTGACCGAGTCGGCACCGATCCAGCCCGCCGACGCCCTCGCCTTGCCCGCCGACGGCTTGTTGTTGCCGCAGCATATCGCCGAGGTCGCGCTGTTCCTCGCCAGCCCGCGTTCGGGCGGGATCAACGGGCAGGAAATCATCGCCGATGCGGGCTTCCTCGCCAGCTATCCGCCGATGCCCGAATGAGCCGGCGAGCGCGTCACTCGCGCTCGACGCGGATGCGGCTGAGCCGGGTCCTGGCGATCAGCCAGCGCCCGCGCGCCTTGCGGTAACAGTCGTGATAATGTCCGAAGCCGTGGCGCGAGCGACCGGCAAGGTCGCTTCCCTCGCCCGCCCAGAAATGATCGTCCATCGCCCAGATGCCCTCCGCGTCGCGCGCGCCGGTGAAACGGATTTCGAAGCTGTGGACATGGTGGACCGTCGTGGCGCCTTCGAGCGCCGCGGTCACTCCCGCCACAAAGTTATCGGCGCCGGTGGTCAGCAACTGCTCGTCGGGTTCACCGCCGGGCATTTCGCGGAAATCGCCGACCATGTCGTCGGTCAGGAGGCTGCGCAACAGGGGCCAGTCCTTGGTGTCGAGCGCGCGCAGATAGCGCGCCTTGAGCAATCGTATTTCCTCGATGGCGGCGAGGTTGACGGCTTCGGTCATGATCTATTTCCCCTCCAGGAAGGCGGCTCGATAGGCCGCGAAACTTTGTTCGACATCGGAGCGGACCAGACCGAAATCTTCAAGCGCATATTTGTGCGGCGCGCGATCTTCGCGCTTGTTGGCCTCGATCCACTCGGCCATTCCTGCCCGGACTTCGCCGGTAACCGCGATCCCCGCGGCCTCGAGCACGCGCGTCCCCTCGCCGATCGGATCGTTCAAAAGGTCGGCATAGCGGACGTCGACGAAGTTCTGACCCGCGACTTCGCCGCGCACCGTCATGAAGCGTTCGAGCAGTTCGGCGAGTCGCGGCACCCAGAAGGCGGCAACGCTCGCGCGGTCGACGCGGTCGGAGACCATCTGGTACAGGCTGTGCTCCATGCTGCAATAGCTTGGCACCGTCGCCACCGGATCGCGGTGCGTCATCACGATCTTCGCCTCGGGGAACACCTCGATCACCGCGTCGAGCGCGAGCAGGTGGCCGGGGGTCTTGAGCACCCATTTGGCGCCCGCGCGGCGGCGGTCCTGCCATTGCAGCGACTGGAGGATCTGCCTCAGGTCGCGGTAGCACTGGACGCGGTCGTTTTCGGTCAGCCAGCGCGCGTAGCCGGGTACATGATAGGTGCCCTCGATCATCGTGCTCGAATAAAGCTGGCCGAGGATGATCAGTTCCTCGTCGGGCTGGTCGATGCTCATCGGATGGATCGACATCAGGTCGGGGATCGTCGCGACCATATAGTCGAGGAAACCGCGCGCTGCCGCGCGCCGCGGTTCGGGATCGCCGCGGACTTCGCCGGGAAAAGGCGCATAATTCTGCGTCTCGAACCAGCGCGTGCCGGTCATGCCGGGCGCCGAGGCGAGCATCCGGTGGAGCATCGTGCTGCCGGTGCGCGGCAATCCGACGACCACCGCCGCGACCTCGACCTTTTCGTCCAATATCTCGGGATGGCGCTTGATCAGCTCGACATGGCGCAGGCGGTTGACGAGGCCGTTCACGATCATCGCCGAAGCACTGCCGACGCCCGCTTCGCTAAGGCGCGCCTCGTCGTTCAGCGCCGGAATCAGCGCATCGATATTGGCGAAGAACCATGTGTCGCCGAAATCCGAAAGCCCTGTCTGCTCGCACGCACGCGCCACCAGAGTCGCGCGATCAGGCACGCGGCCAACCATCTCTCCCATCTCACAAGCCTTCCGCATTATGTAGATAATATCATCTATGAGATACAATATTCGTACTCATACTGGATATTATCTACGCAAAATATCGCACGAAGGTCAAGGGCCGCCGCGTTCGGGCATTCCGGCGTGGAGCAGATGGACGAGTTGCGACTGGCGGCGCGCGCCGGTTTTCGCGAAGATCGAACGCAGGTGCGAACGCGCGGTATTGTGCGCGATGCCGAGCCGGTCGGCCGCCTCGACCAGCGAACCGCCGCCGGCAAGCGCGGCCGCCAGCATCGCCTCCATGCGCGTCAATTGGAACAGGTCGCGGATCGCCTCGGGATCGGGCGCCGCCTCCTGCCCCGGATCGCTGACGAACAGCGCGAGCGCGGCGCCCTTGCCGCCGCGCATGAATGCTGGGGTCGTCACCGCTTTGGCGACGACGCCGAGGTCGCGCCCGCCCGACGGCCGTTCGATGCGGAAGCGCTGCGGCGGCGCCGCGATTGCATCGGCATCCGACCGCAGCATCTTGAGCAATTTTTCGAGCGCGCGGTGCGCGTCGGCGGCGGCGAGGCGCAGCCTTCCACCCGCGACAACGATACCATCGGCTGCGGCGAGCAGCCGTTCGGCGACAGCGTTGGCGCGGATCACCTTGCCGTCATGGTCGAGGATGATCGCCGCGACTCCCAGCTGCTCGACGGCGCCGCGATAGACGCCATGCTCGGCGCCCGATGCCTGCAGCCGTTCGAACAGGCGGATCGCATTGCGCAGGTGCGGTACGATATCCTGCAGCGCCTCGCGCTCCGCCGCCGCGAAATCGCTGCGGCTGTTGTCGCGCGTCACGCGCAGCCGCGCCTCGAACCCACTGTCGAAGCGCAGGTCGACGCCAAGGATCTGATCGCCGCCTGCAGCCTCGAGGAAGTCGCGCCAGAAATCGCTCATCCGCGTGTCGCCCTGCACAAAGTCGGTGAACGCGGTCACCTTGCCTTCGGGCAATCCCTTGAACGGGTCGTCGACGAAAAAGCTCTCGATATAATCCTCGGCGGTCTGCGGGTCGCCGCCGGGCGTCACCAGCGTTCCCGGCCGGCTCGCACCCGGCATCGTCAGGATCAGCGTCGCATAGCTGGCGTCGAGATAGAGCGCGAGGCTGCGGAGGAAATCCTCCCACGGCGTCTCCGCCAGCAAGCCGCCGAACAGATCCGACAGCAGGCCGGAAAACGCCGCGCTCATCCCGTCCGTTTTCACCGCCATCCCCTCATTTCCATCCATTCCATCCCACAAACAGGAGAGCTTTGCCATGCCCGTTGATCCCGTTCTCGTGCCGCTGCTCGATATGATCAACAACCTGCCGCACATGAACCCGCCGTTCGATGCCGCGGCCTTCCGCATGGGCGATGAGCAGCCGATGCCGGCGTTCAGGGCCGACGTCGCCGAAGTGCGCGACCTGACCCTGGACACCGCCGCGGGTCCGGTCCGCGGGCGCCTTTACCATCCCGCCCCCGGCACCGCCCTGCCGCTGCTTTTCTTCATGCACGGCGGCGGCTGGGTGTTCGGCACGATCGACACGCACGATCCGCTGTGCCGGGCGCTCGCGTCGGCGGCCGAAATCGCCGTCCTTTCGCTCGAATATCCGCTATCGCCCGAACATCGCTATCCGGTCGCGCTCGATACGATGCGTGCGGCGCTGGCGACCGCGGTCGATCGGGCCGGCACGCTCGGCATCGATCCCGCGCGCATCGCGGTCGGCGGTGACAGCGCCGGCGGCAATCTGTCGGCCGCGCTCTGCCTCGCCGCGCGCGACAAGGGGGGCCCCGCGATCGCGCATCAATTGCTCCTCTACCCCGTCATCGACAATGATTTCAGCCGCGCGTCGCACAGCGAAAATGCCTCCGGCTACCTCCTCAGCAGCGCGATGATGCAATGGTTCTGGGCGCAATATCTGGGCGATGCCGATGCCGCAGCCGGACCCTTTGCCGCGCCGATCCGCGCCGCGAGCCTCGCCGGTCTGCCGTCGGCGACGGTCATCACCGCCGAATATGACCCGCTGCGCGACGAAGGCAACGCCTACGCCGCGCGGCTCGCGGCCGAAGGGGTCGAGGTGACCCACGCCCAAGTCCCGGGCGTGATCCACGGCTTTGCCTCGATGCTCGGCATGCTGCCGCAGGCCGACATCGCCGTGGGCACCGCCGCTAAAGGGCTGCGGCGCGCCTTCGAACTCGAAGCGGCAGAATGACATGCGCGCGGGTGGATCAGACCCCGTATCCGCCCGCGACCGCGATCTGCTGTCCCGTGACATACGCAGCCCTGGACGAAGCAAGAAAGACAGCGGCATGACCGATTTCCTCCGGCTGGCCCCAGCGCTTGAGCGCGAGATTCTTGTGGACCTCCTTCGTCCACGCCTCGTCGAACACGCCCTGACGCGACAGTTCGAGGAACATACCCGCCTCGATCACGCCGACGAGGACCGAATTGGCACGGATGCCGTGCCGCCCCTCTTCGCGCGCGAAACCTTTTACCAGCGCCTCGTTCGCCGCCTTCGGCGCCACCGACAGCCCGTCCTTGTCGGGCCAGCGCAGGTCGCCCGCCGATCCCAGATGGACAAGCGAGCCGCCGCCCGCCTGACGCATATGCGGAAGGATCGCGCGTGCGGCGTTGAAGAAGCCGTGAACCTCGACATCGATCGCGCCGCGCCACTGTTCGGTCGTGGTGTCGGCGAGCCCGACCTGCTCGACCAGCGGCCCCGCGCCCCAAAGCAGCGTATGGACGCGGCCGTGTGCCGCAATCGCGTCGGCGACCGTCGACGCAAGCGCGCCCTCGTCGGTGACGTCGCAACGATGCAAGCTGGCCTTGCGCCCCGCCGCCTCGATCTCGGCAGCGAGCGCCTTCGCCGCCACCTCCTTGGAACGCCACACGATCGCGACATCGCTTCCCGCCTTCGCGAACGCGCGCGCGACGGCGGCGCCGATCCCGCCCGTCGCCCCGAAAATCAGCACCGCCCCTGCGGGGAACATCGGCTCCGAACCCATAGTCATCCTCCTTGATCAATCTTGCATGATGTCATTCAATGTGAGATATATCACCTAAATGCGATGTAAATGAGATGATTTGCAACGCAAAATGCAAAAATAAGATTCAAGAGAGGTTTTCCCATGGCAACAACCGCAGATTATGGACTGGGCGACCAGGTCTTTCCGCGCGGCTGGTTCATGATCGCCGCTGCCGCCGAACTTGAGGGCACAAAGCCGCTCGCGGTGCGCTTTTTCGGGCGCGACCGCGTCCTCTATCGCGGCGAGTCGGGGCAGGTGTATCTGGTCGACGCCTATTGTCCCCATATGGGCGCGCATCTGGCGAAGAACGAGACGAGCTTCGTGATCCGCGACCAGGAACATGTGCAGGGCGATTCGATCCGCTGCCCCTATCATGGCTGGCGCTTCGGCCCCGACGGTCGCTGCAACCAGATCCCCTATTCGCCGCAGCGCATCCCCGCGGCCGCGAAGCTCGAGAACTGGCCGGTGATCGAGCGCGCGGGCTGCGTCTGGATGTGGCACGACCCCGAAGGCGGCGAACCCGAATATGAGTTGCCGCCCTTCGCCGAATATGACGAGCCGCACTGGGTGAAGTGGGAGATCGACCGGCTCGGCGAACTCGCGAGCCACCCGGTCGAGATTCTCGACAATATGGCCGACCGTGCGCATTTCGAGCCCGTCCACGGCAATGATGCGGTCGATGTGTTCGAAAATGACTTCGACGGCCACCGCGTCGTCCAGCGGCTGCGCGCCGGCCACCGCACGCTGCAGGGCGAAGCCCCGCTCGAAACCGACACCTGGTACACCGGACCGGGCATCCTCCAGTCGCATATGTCGGGGCAATTCCCCTCGATCATCATGATCGCACACACCCCCGTCGACGACGGCGTCGTGAAGGTGTGGCACGCGCTGCTGGTCAAGGTGCCCAATGCCGAGCCGAATGAGGAAGATGTCGCGATGGCGCGCGCCTATCAGGCCGCGGCCTGCGCCGCCTTCGCGCAGGATTTCGAAATCTGGTCGAACAAGAAGCCGTGCGTCAACCCGATGGCGGTGCAGGGCGACGGCCCGATCGGCAAGCTGCGCATCTGGTACCGCCAATTCTACAACCCGCGCGCGCGCGCCGAGGAATTCCAGAAACGCGTCAACGGCACCCACGTCACCCGCGGCACCTTGTCGGCGCCGTTCGAAGCGAAAATCGCCTGACCGGCGACACACGGAAAAAGCAGAGGAAAATATGGCAAGATTGACAGGCAAGGTCGCGATCGTCACCGGCGCGGCGCAGGGCATGGGCGCCGCGACCGCGCGCCTCTTCGCAGCCGAGGGCGCGAAGGTGGTGCTGTGCGACATATTGGAGGAAGCGGGACAGGCGACGGCGGCGGAGATCGGCGGCGACGCCTGGTTCCGCAAGCTCGACGTCCGTTCGGACAGCGAGTGGGAGGCGGTGGTCGCCGAAACCGTCGAACGTTTTGGCCAGCTCGACATCCTGATCAACAATGCCGCGATCGTCCATTTCAGCCCGATCGAGGCGATGCCCGCCGAGGATATCGAGCGCGTGCTCGCGATTAATGTGATGGGCACGATGCTCGGCGCCAAGCATGCGGCGCGCGCAATGACCGCGGCGGGACGCGGGGTGATCGTCAACATCTCCTCGGTCGATGGCCTGCGCGGTTGCAACGGCCTCTCGGCCTATACCGCGAGCAAATGGGCGGTGCGCGGGCTGTCGAAATCGCTCGCCTTTGAACTGGGGCCGCGCGGCATCCGCGTTTGCACTGTCCATCCGGGCGGCGTGAACACGCAGATGGGCAACCCCGCCGGGCTCGAGGGCGACGCGCTCAACGTCGGCTATGAGCGCGTGCCGCTCCAGCGCATCGGCGAGCCTGAGGAAATCGCGCGCGCGAGCCTGTTCATCGCGTCGGACGAGGCGAGCTATATCAGCGGCGCCGAACTCGCGGTCGATGGCGGCTGGTCGGCGGGCTATTACCAGCCCTTCCTGCCCGGCGCGCCCGCCGGTCTCGGCAAATGAACCCGCTCGGCGGCAAGGTTGCGATCGTCACCGGCGCCGGGCAAGGCGTCGGACGCGGGATCGCGCTCGCGCTCGCCGGCCGCGGTGCCACCGTCGCCCTGCTCGGCCGCACCCGCGCCAAAATCGACGCGGTAGCGGACGAGATCGGCGCGGGCGCCGTCGCTTTCGCCTGCGACGTCAAGGATGCAGATGCGGTGCGCGCGACCGTCGATGCGGTGGCAGAGCGGTTCGGCGGCATCGACATCCTCGTCAACAATGCGCAGGAAGTGCCGCTCGGCCCGCTGCTGTCAGTGAGCGATGCGGCGTTCGAGGCCGGCTTCGCCTCGGGCCCGCTCGCCAGCTTCCGCTTCATGAAGGCATGCCATCCCTATCTCGAACGACGCGGCGGCGGCACGATGATCAACCTCGCCAGCTCGGCGGGCATCCGCTGGGACATGAGCAGCTATGGCCCCTATGCCGCGGTCAAACAGGCAACGCGCGCACTCACCCGTGCGGCCGCGGCCGAATGGGGCCCCGCGGGCATCCGCGTGCTGACCATCGCGCCGCACGCCAATTCGCCCGGGCTGCAAGGCTGGGTCGAGAATAACCCGGACGAGGCCGAAGCCTTTTTCCGCACGATCCCGCTGCGCCGCATCGGCGATTGCGAGCGCGATATCGGCCAAGCCGTCGCGGCGCTGTGCGGACCCGACCTCGCCTATCTGACCGGCGCAACGATCCCGCTCGACGGCGGGCAGGCCAATTTCGACTGAGGAGCCGATGATGCGGACGACCGACGACATCATCGCGATCCAGCAATTGCTCGCCGCCTATGCCTTCGCGATCGACGCGAAGGATTATGACGCGCTTGACGCCGTCTTCCTGCCCGGCGCGACGGTCGACTATCGCGCGGCGGGCGGCGCCGCGGGCACCTGGCCGACGATGAAGGCGTGGCTGAAGGGCGCGCTCGCACCCTTTCCGCTGACCCAGCATCTGATCGGGCTGCCGCTGATCCGGGTCGAGGGCGACCGCGCGAGCGCGCGGACGATGCTGCTCAACCCGATGCGCGTCGAGCAGAAAGAAGGCGAAGCGCTGTTCTTCGTCGGCTGCACCTATGCCGACGAACTTGTCCGCACGGCTGACGGCTGGCGCATCGCGAAGCGCGTCGAGCAGGATTTCTGGGCCAAGGACGCACCCGCGGCGCTGATCGCCGAGCCCGCCTGATGAGCGGCGATGCGTTCAGCCCGGTGACGATCGGCCCGGTCAGGCTGAAAAACCGCTTCATCCGTTCGGGCGCGAACGAAATGATGAGCAAGGAGATGAAGCCGACGCGCGCGCTCGCCCAATTCCATACCGCCTACGCGCGGGGCGGGGTCGGCATGACGACGCTCGCATATATCGCTGTGTCGAAGGACGGCCGCACCCTGCCCGGGCAGGGCGTGATGAACGCCGACAGCCTGCCCCACTACCGCGCGGTGACCGATTCGATCCACGCCCACGGTGCAAAAGCGTCGGCGCAGATCACCCACGGCGGCAGCTTCTGCCAGATCGACGACCTGTCGACCCCGCGCGCGATGTCGGCGAGCGGCGGGATCGACAAGATGGGCGTGTTCAAGGGCCGCTTGTTCCAGCGCGCGATGACGCGCGCCGACATGGACCGCGTGACGGGTGAATTCGCCGAAACGGCGCGACTTTGCGAGCAAGCGGGTTTCGACGCGATCGAGGTCCATATGGGCCACGGCTATCTGCTCAATCAGTTCCTGTCGCCGCTGTCGAACAAGCGCCGCGACGATTATGGCGGCTCGCCCGAGAACCGCGCGCGCTTCCCGGCGGAAATCCTCGCGGCGGTCAAGGCGGCGACCGGCGGGCGGCTCGCGATCCTCGCCAAGATCAACCTGTTCGACGGCGCCCCCGGCGGCGCGACGGTCGACGATGCAATTGTCGCGGCCAAGGCGTTCGAGGCGGCCGGCGCCGACATGCTGGTGCTGTCGGCAGGCCGCAATATCGAGAGCGTCTGGGCGATCTTCGGTAATTCGCTGCCCTATGACGACCTCGCCGCGATGCAGGGCGGGCTGTTCGCAAAGCTGCAATTCGCGATTCTCAAGCGCAGCGTGCCCAAGCTGCCGCCGTTTCGCGAAAATTACCTGATGGAGCAGGCGCTGGCGCTGAAGGCCGGGCTCGGCGCGAGCGCGATGAAGCTCGCCTATCTGGGCGGTGTCCAGTCGCTCGCCGCAGCCGGGGCGGCGCTGGAGGCGGGTTTCGACGCGGTCGCCCTCGCCCGCGCGCTGATCCACGATCCCGCGCTGATCGAGGCGTGGCGGACGGGCGCGAGTACGGCATCGGGCTGCACCGCGTGCAACCGCTGCGTCGCCGTCATGTACGGCCCCGCAGGCACGCATTGCCCCGTCGCCGGCAATGCGCTCGACCCGGCGCTCAAGGATATATTTGCTGGAGAAGGGATCGCCGATGCTGCTTGAGAACAAGGTCGTCGTCGTCAGCGGCGCCGGACCCGGAATGGGTCAGGCGCTGGCGCGCATCGCGGCGCGCGAGGGCGCGAAGGTGGTGCTCGGCGCGCGGACCGGCGATTTCATCGAAACGGTCGCGAGCGAGATTCGCGCTGGCGGCGGTGCGGCGATCGCGGTGCCGGTCGATGTCGGCGACGCCGGTCAATGTCGCGCGCTCGCCGCCGCCGCAACGCAAGCGTTCGGCACGATCGACGGGCTGGTCAACAGCGCCTATATCCACGGCGCGTGGACGACGGTCGATCAGGCCGATCCCGAGGACTGGGCGAAAGTGTTCGACGTCAACGCGCTCGGCGCGCTGCGCATGACGCAGGCGGCGCTCCCCGCGATGCAGGCGGCGGGCGGCGGCGCGGTGGTCAATGTCGCGACGATGTCGCAGGTCGCCCCTTTCGCCGGCGAAGGCGGCTATGCGAGCGCCAAGGGCGCGCTCACCACGATGACGCGCCACATGGCGCAGGATTTCGGGCGCTGGAACATCCGCGTCAACGCGGCGCGCATGGGCTGGATCGGCGGCAAGCCGGTGTACGACTATATCGACCGCGAGGTCGCGGGCGGCGCCGACCGCGAGGCGCTGGTCGCGGGGATCACCGCGCGCATCCCGCTCGGCGTCATCCCGCCCGAAGCGGATTGCGCCAAAAGCGTCCTCTTCTTCCTTTCCGACTATGCGAAAATGGTCACCGGCGCGACGCTCGACGTCAACGGCGGCCAATATATGGCACCATGACGATGGCCGACGACCGCCTGCTCTCGCCCGACGTCTGGCGCGCCTTCTGCCGGCGGCTCGAAGCCGCGGGCGAGATCGCGACGGGCTTCGAAGCCGCCGCCAACCCGCTCGACCGCGCCGAGGGCTATCGCTACCTCACCCGTCTGCTGCGCATCGCGCTCGACATGCAGCTCGAACATGCCGATCCCGATTTCCCGGTCTTCTATGCCGCGTCGCACGCGACGGCGAAGATCGGCGCCGACAATCCCGACAATATCTATATGAACGCGACCGTGTCGGGCGCGCGCAGTTATCGCATCCGCGGCGCGCGCGGCACCGTGCCGATCCTGAGCTTCGGCACCAAGGCAAACCGTTATGCGGTCGACGGCACGATGGCGTCGACCGGCGAACTCGATGCCGCCGACATGGCGTTCGCCCCTGATGGATCGTTCGAGATCATCGTCAGCCGCGAACGCGCCGAAGGCAACTGGCTGCCGCTTGCCGAAGACAGCTCGATGCTGCTCGTCCGCCAGACCTTCCTCGACCGCGCGAACGAGGTTCAGGCGTCGGTGACGATCGAGGCAATCGATGGCCCCGCGCATCCGCCGCCGCTGTCGCCGGACGGGCTCGAAGCCGCGCTCGAACGCGTCACCGGCTTCGTCGCGGGCACCGCGCGCACCTTCGTCCAGTGGGCCGAAGATTTCCGCGCCGACCAGATGAACAAGCTGGCGACGGTCGACCAGGCGCGCTTTTTCCGCGCGGGCGGCGATCCGACGATCTTCTATCTTCACGGCTGGTGGCAGCTTGGCCGCGGCGAGGCGCTGCGCATCGACACGCGCATTCCCCAATGCAGCTTCTGGAACTTCCAGCTCGATAATGTCTGGATGGAATCGCTCGATTACCGCCACCACCGCATCCATGTGAACGGCAACAGCGCTGAACTGAACGACGACGGCACGCTGACGCTGATCGTCGCTGCGCGCGATCCGGGCTTCGGCAACTGGATCGATACGGCGGGGCATCATCAGGGCACGATGCTGCTGCGCTGGACCGGCGCCACCGACCATCCTGTTCCCGAAACGAAAGTGATCCGCATCGATGCCTGATCCCGAAACCGACCTCGAAACCCGCATCGCCCGGCTCGAAGCCGAAAGCGACATCCGCCGGCTGAAGGCGCGTTACCTCAACGCCTGCGACGCGAAGGATGTCGATGCGATCCGCGCCTGCTTCACCGACGACGCGGTGATCGATTTCCCGCCGATCGGCGAATTCGGTCTCGACGGGCTGATCGATGCCTTCACGCAAATGGCCGCGACCACGCCGATCGTCGACGTGCATCAGGGGCATAATGCCGAAATCGAGGTCGAGGGCGACGCGGCGCGCGCGCGCTGGAACCTCGGCTACGCGACCTACGACCCGCGCGCGGGCAGCTTCCGCCTGCTCGCCAATTTCTACAACGACCGCTACCGCCGCACCGCGGGCGGCTGGCGCATCTGCTACACGCGCTCGGAACCGCGCGCGATCGTCGACGGCGTGCTGGCCGAGGACGGGATCAAAGCGAACTGGGTCGCGGGATAACGCTCAATCTACCAGCGCGCACCAGCGATAGTCGTGCTTGATGAAATTCTGGCCCAGGCTGTAATGCACGCGCCGCACGCCGGGGATCTTGTCGATCGTCTGGTGCAGGAAATCGGTGAGTTCGTTGCCATTTTCGACCAGCGTCATCGCGAGCACGTCGGCGCGGCCGAGTGTCGTCGCGACGAAGCCGATCTCGGGCAGCGCCGCGAGGCGTTCGGCGACCCCTTCGATATCCGCCGCGGTATCAGCCTCGACCCACAGATAGGCGAGGATCGGGTTGCCGAGCCGGTTGGCGTTGGTGACCGCGGCGACGCGGATCACGCGATTGTCGAGCAGGCGTTTCAGGCGCGAGCGGATCGTGCCTTCGGTCAGGTCGAATTCGCGCCCGATTTCGCGGTTCGATACGCGCGCGTCGTGGCCGAGGCGTTCGATGATCTTGTGATCGAGTTCGTCGAGGCTGACCTTGCTCATAGCGGCGCCCACTCCGGATTATATTTGAAGACCTTGAGCGCGAGGCTCGGGAATATCCGTTCGACCCCGTCAATCTTTGCGATAACATGGGTGAGCAGATGCTGCATTTCCTCCAGCGTCTCGGCCACGACCTGAATCTCCAGATCATGCGTGCCGATCGCGACATTGACAGTGATCACGCGCTCGAGTTCGGCGATATCGGCGCCGACCGCGCCCGCCGGCCGCCCCTTCACCTGCACGCCGACCGGGGCCAGATAGCCGAAGCCCATCGCCGAAAGATCGCGCATCGCGACGACGCGCACCATGCTCGCATCCTCGAGCCGGCGCAGGCGCGTGCGCACCGTCGCCTCGTTCAGCCCCATGTCGCGCGCGATGTCGCGGTTGGCGATGCGGCCATTCTTACGGAGCGCCGCGATAATCTGTTCGTCAACATCGTCGAGCGCGAACGGCCCCGCGTCCTGCCCCGTGCCCGCAGCCTTGCCGCGTGTCCTTTTTCCGGCTTTGGTCGCGTTTCGCAACGTCGTTACTCCCGTCCCGCCCAAAAGGCCCGCAGCGCGCGGGCATGACCTTCCACAGACCGCATCGCCGCACCCCTGTCAACACCGTCGCCCTGTACCGAGCAAATTATGCTTTTGCGTAGAAAAATCGATTTTCAAAAACGCAATTATTAGGTAATGATACATAAATGTCGGTGAATGGCAAATTTTCCGGCAGATCGGGCAGAGGAGCAGCAAGAGTGGCACGTCACGAAGTCGATATATTGGTCGTCGGCTCCGGCGCGGGCGCCCTCACCGCGGCCTTCACCGCCTCCGACGCTGGCGCCGACGTGCTCGTCGTCGAAAAAAATTCACGCTATGGCGGCACTTCGGCGACGTCGGGCGGCGGCATATGGATCCCCGCCAGCGCCGACGCGCGCGCCAAGGGTCATCCCGACGACCCCAAGGAAGCGCTCGGCTATATCAAGGCGCTGATCGGCGACGATGTACCCGAATCGAAGCTCGAAACCTATGTCGCGAGCGCGCACCGGATGCTGAGCTATCTCGAGGAACGGTCGGACGTCCGCTACACCGCCTATGCCTATTCCGACTATCATATGGACGTCGCGGGCGCGCGCGACGGCTGGCGGACGCACGACCCGATCCCCCTGATGGCCGACGAGTTGGGCGACGACTTCTGGAAGATGGAGCCGCCGCACACGCTGACGCTGACCTTCGGCCGCTTCACCTGGACGATGGAGGAGGCGAAGCTGCTCCTGACGATGAGCCCGGGCGCCAAATCGTTGCTGTTCAAGCTGATGCTGAAATATGCCTTCGACCTGCCCTGGCGCTTCAAGACCAAGCGCGCGCGGCGGCTGACCGGCGGCAACGCGCTGATCGGACGGCTGAAGCTGTCGCTCGACGCCAAGGGCGTGCCGATCTGGCTGAACAGCCCGATGGTCGAGCTGATCACCGAAAAGGGACAAATCGCCGGCGCGATCGTCGAGCGCGACGGCCAGCCCACCGAAATATATGCGCGCAAGGGCGTGGTGCTGGCAACCGGCGGCTTCGATCACAACGACGAACTGCGCCGCGAATATCTGCCGCAGCCGACCTCGGCCGACTGGAGCGCGGGTGTGCCGAGCAACACCGGCGACGGGTTGAAGGCCGGATTGCAGGCGGGTGCGGTAACCGACCTCATGGATTCGGCGTGGTGGGGTCCGGGTTTCCTGCTCGAGGGCGAGGACCGCGCGCGTATCCTGTTCGTCGAGCGCGCGCTGCCTTCGTCGATCATCGTCAACCAGACCGGCCGACGCTACATGAACGAGGCCGCCTCCTATCACGTCGCGGGCGGCGAGATGCACCGCTGCAACCGCCCCGATGCGCCGACGGTGCCGTCATGGTTCGTGTTCGACGCGCGCTATCGCGGCAAATATATGCTGGGGCCGATGATGGCGGGCAAGCCGTCGGCCGACGCCCGCCTGCCCGAAAATATGCGCAAGATATTGAAGCGAGCCGACAGCCTTGCCGACCTTGCGCGGCAGATCGGCGTCGATCCCGCGGTCTTCGCGAAGGAGATCGGGCGCTTCAACAGCAACGCGGCGAAGGGCGAGGATCCCGATTTCGGCCGCGGCTCCTCGGCCTACGACCGCCATTATGGCGACGCCTCGGTCAGTCCCAATCCGACGCTGGCACCGATCGCCGAGGCGCCCTTTTATGCGATTCCGATCTATCCGTGCGACCTCGGCACCAATGGCGGCCTCCAGACCGACGACGATGGGCAGGTGCTCGATAGCGAGGGTCGGCCGCTCGGCGGGCTCTATGCGGTCGGCAATGTGTCCGCGGCGGCGATGGGACGCACCTATCCGGGCGCGGGCGCGACGCTGGGCCCGGCGATGACCTTCGGCTGGCGCGCCGCGCGCCACGCGATGCGGGTCAACGACTGAGGCCGCTCAGCGCGCCAGATAGCCGCCGTCGACCGCGAGTGGATGGCCGGTGATGAAGCTTGCCTTGTCCGAACAGAGGAACACGACCGCGTCGGCGACTTCCTGCGCTTCGCCGATGCGATTCATCGGGTGCATCGCGGCGATGAAGCGCGCGGCCTCTTCCTCCTGCGCGACCGCCTCGACCATCGGGGTGCGGATCGCGCCCGGGCACACCGCATTGATGCGGATCCCCTGCGCGGCATAGCGCAGCGCCGCCGAGCGCGTCAGGCCGATGACGGCATGTTTCGATCCGCAATAGCCCGCGCCGCCAGCGCCCGACATCCCCGCGATCGAAGCCGTGTTGACGATCGCGCCGCGCCCCGCGCGTTCCATGTGGCGAAGCTCGGCAGCCATGCAGAGCAGCAGCCCGCGCTGGTTGACCGCGATGCTGCGGTCATAGGCGTCGAGATCGCCCCACGGCGTTTCCATCCCTTCGAGCGCGACGCCTGCATTGTTGAACGCGCAGTCGAGCCCGCCCCAGTCGGCGACCAGCGCATCGACGAACGTGTCGACCGCCGCACCGTCGGTGACGTCGAGCGCGCCGTGGCGCGCCTCGCCGCCCGCCGCGGCAACCAGCGCCGCGGTTTCGGCGGCGCCGTCGGCGTTGAGGTCGGCGACCGCCACCCGCGCGCCCTCGGCGGCGAAGGCGAGCGCGGTCGCACGGCCGATGCCGCTGCCCCCGCCCGTGACGAACGCGATTTTCCCGGTCAGCAAAGCCATGGCGCGCTTCCTCTCAGACGATTTCGAACAGCCCGGCGGCGCCCATGCCGCCCGCGACGCACATCGAGACGACGGCATAGCGGACTCCGCGACGTTTGCCCTCGATCAGCGCATGACCGACGAGGCGCGATCCGGTCATGCCGAACGGATGGCCGATCGCGATGCCGCCGCCGTTGACGTTGAGCTTATCGGGATCGATCCCCAGCTTGTCGCGGCAATAGAGCGCCTGGCTCGCAAAGGCTTCGTTGATTTCCCAAAGGCCGATGTCGTCGATCTTGAGGCCATTACGTTCGAGCAGCTTGGGGATCGCGAAGACCGGGCCGATGCCCATCTCCTCGGCCTTGCAGCCCGCGACCTGGAAGCCGCGATAGAGCCCAAGGATCGGAAGGCCTTCCTTCTCGGCCATCGCGCGGTCCATCACGACCTGCGCCGAGGCGCCGTCGGAGAGCTGGCTGGCATTGCCCGCGGTGATGTGGCGCCCTTCCTTGACGACGAGCCCGTCCCTGAACACGGGTTTGAGCGCAGCGAGCTTTTCGGCGGTGGTGTCGCCGCGCACGCCCTCGTCGTACGCCAGCGTGACCGTTTCCTTGCCCGCCTCATTGCCCTCCTTGTCGAACAGCGCCTTTGCGACGGTGATCGGGACAATCTCTTGCGCGAAGCGACCGGAGGCCTGCGCCGCGCCCGCGCGCTGCTGACTGACGGCCGAAAACTCGTCCTGCGCCTCGCGGCTGACGCCATAGCGGTCGGCAACAATCTCGGCGGTCTCGATCATCGCCATATAGGCGTGGGGATCGGCGGCCTTGACGAATTCGGAGCGGTTGCGGAACTGCGGCGCGTGCTTGCCCAGCGTCAGCGAGATGCTTTCCATCCCGCCCGCCACCGCGACATCAATCTCGTTGCACATGATCCCGCGCGCGGCGAGCGCAAGCGCGTTCAGCCCCGACGAGCATTTGCGGTCGAGCGTGAAGCCGCCGGTCGAATCGGGTAGCACTGATCCGTGGACCGCAAGCCGCCCCAGATTATAGCTTTGCGTGTTCCAGTGGTTGCCGACGCCCAGATAGACGTCGTCGACGCGCGCCGGATCGATCCCGGCGCGTTCGATCGCTGCGTTGACGACATGCGCCGCGAGCACCGGCGCCTCGGTGTCGTTGAACGCCCCGCGATAGGCCTTGCCGACCCCGGTGCGCGCGGTCGAAATGATAGCGGCTTCACGCACAGCCCTTATGCCTCGATGCTACGCATTTTGGCGGGGCTCCAATAGGCGCGCATCTCGGTCACCTTGCCCTCGGCGTCGAATTTGAAGGTGTCGATCACCTCGATCTCCTTCGGCCCGCCGAAATCGACCATCACGGTGAAAGCGAAAGCGGCGTAGTCGCCGCCGGTGCGCACCGGGCCGTCGAGGCGCAGCTTCGCCTTCGCCTGCATCGACATCGAATAGAAAGCGTGGATGGCGTCACGGCCCTGATGAATTGGGGTACCGATCGGGTCCTCGACCGTCGCATCATCGGCGTAGAGGTCGGCGGCCATGTCGGCATCGGCCTTGTCGAACGCCTCAACATAGCGCTCGACGGCGCGGACCATTTCCTCGTGACTGGGCATGATGTCTCTCTCCAATAGGGGGCAAAGGGTCAGCGCAGTGTCAGCCGCCGAAATCCCACTGATGGCCCCATTCGTCTTCCTTGATGCTGATCGTCGGGGTGAAGCTGTTCCAGTCGGGCTGGATGCCGCCGAAACCATATTCGATGTCGAAGCCGCCGGGGCTGCGCATATAGAAGCTGACCATCTTGTCGTTCATATGCTTGCCGAGGCTCGACGAGATATGGACCCCCGCCGCCTTTGCGCGATCGAGCGCGCGGCCGACGTCATCGAGCCCCGGCACCTCGACCATCATGTGAACGAGCCCGCTCGGCACCGGGAATTCGGCGAGCGCGACACTATGGTGGCGCGGGTTGTCGCAGTGAAGGAAATGGAGGCCGAGCCCCGGATCGTCGGGACCGCCCTGCATATAGACGCGCATTTCGTCGGTGTCGCCGAAGCCGAGCAGCTCGATATAGAAGGCGCGCGTTTCGGCGAGCTTCGCGGCGGGGAGGACGACATGCCCCATCCCCATCTCGCCGGTGACGAATTCGGGCACGCCCGCGGGCGAGACGAAGGGGTCGCCGTCGACGACGCGGCCCCAGCCGATTTCGAGCCGGTTGCCCGACGGGTCGGCGCAGCGGACGAATTCGACGACATGCCGATCCTTCGCCTCGTCGGCCGATGCGGGTTCGACCGCGACGCCCGCGTCACGGAGCCCCGCGATGCCGCGATCGAACGCGGCCTTGTCGGGATAGACGAGACCGGCGGCGTGGAAACGCTCGCCATCGCCCTTGCGAATCAGCATGCGGAACGGCCGCTCGTCCATGCGCAGGCGCAGCCCGCCGTCATGATCGATCGCCTGCATCCCCAGAACATTCTCGCCATAGGCGCGCCACGCTTCGACATCGGCCGTATCGACCACGACATAGGCCAGGGACCTGATTGCCATTCGCTTCATCCTCTGCGTCCATGTGCGCATCCCGCGCACCAAGTTGAACGCAAGCTACAAGCGAAACCCCATCACTTCAAGTGCAATACGTAGAATTTAGCATCAAAATCTACGCAAACCGTATATTTTGACACTCAGCACCGCTTCGCGCGCATCGCCCCGACATCCAACCGCCGCTACGGCAGGCTGCGCTTTGCGTATCGCAGCCGGGACCATATTACGCAGCCCGTTCCTCCAAAGCAGTCCCAGCGACATTTTGCATAGAAAGTCGATTGACAACTTGCGTAGAAAAACGCATCATTCGCTACGAATATAGAAGCAACAACACGATGCGTGCGACCGCAAGCGCACAAAAACTCGAGGAGAGCACATGGCCACCGCCCCGAAGCAAGCCGGCGAGACCGCGCTACCCACCCCCGAAGCGTTGATTGCGCGCGCACGCGCGATGATCCCGACGCTGAAGACGCGCGCGCGCCAGACGACGCTGGACGGCAACGTGCCGGCGGAAACGGTCGCCGAGATGCAGGAAGCTGGCTTTTTCCGGATCCTTCAACCGCGACGCTGGGGCGGCTATGAAATGCACCCCAACGTCTTTTTCGAAGTGCAGAAGGCGCTCGCCGAAGGCTGCATGTCCACAGGCTGGATCTATGGCGTGCTCGGTTGCCACCCCTATGAGCTTGCGCTGTTCCACGACGAGGCACAGCGCGAGGTGTGGGGCGACAATGGCGGCGAAATGCTCGTTTCGTCAACCTATCAGCCGGTGGGCAAGGTCGAGAAAGTCGAGGGTGGATTCTATTTGTCGGGCCGCTGGGGCTTTTCGTCGGGTTCGACGCATTGCGGCTGGGTACTGCTCGGCGCGCTCAATTTCGATACCGACGGCGGCCCGCCCGACATGCGCACCTTCCTCCTCCCGCGCAGCGACTATCAGGTCATCGAGGGGACATGGGACGTATTCGGGCTACAGGGTACGGGCAGCTTCGACATCCTCGTCGAACGCGTCTTCGTTCCTGAGCATCGCACGCACCGCGCGGCCGACGGCTTTGCCTGCAGCAACCCCGGCCAGGCCGAGAATGACGGCCCGCTCTATCGCCTGCCGTGGGCGCAAGTCTTCGTCCGCTCGGTATCGACCGCGGCATTCGGCGGCGCGCGCGCGGCGGTCAATGCCGCGATGGAGATCATGCAGGGGCGCATTTCGACCAACACCGGCAAGGCGTCGAAGGCCGATCCGCTGCTCCACGGCGCGATCGCCAAGGCGTATGCGCAGATCCTCGAGATGGAGCTGACGCATCAGGCGACTTTCGACCGGCTGATGGCGAAGAGCGAGAGCGGCGAACCGATCACGCTCGAGGAGCGCGCACTCTATGCCTATCAAAGCTCGACCGTCGTGCGGCGCCTTGCCGAGCTCGTCGACGGCATGGTCCAACTCCTCGGCGGTCGCGCCATCTATATGTCGAGCGCGATCATCCAGCCGTGGCTCGACCTCAACGCCGCGCGCGCGCACGTTGCGAACGACCCCGGCAATCGCACCACCGACGTCGTGATGACGATGCTCGGCGAACCGCCCGCCTTCACCTTCATGTAAAAGGACCGAAACGATGGGAGAGATGAAGGAAGCGACGCACCGCGTCGCGGGCGGATATGACATCCACATCAAGGAGGCGGGCGAAGGCCCCGCCCTCGTCTTCGTCCACGGCAGCGGTCCGGGCGCGTCGGGGCTGTCGAACTTCCGGCAGAATGTCGGTGCGTTCGTCGACGCCGGCTACCGCGTCATCCTACCCGACATGATCGGCTACGGCGCCTCGTCGCAGCCCGACGACATAGACTATACGCTGACCCTGTTCACCGATACGCTGTATGAGGCGCTGAAGGCGCACGGCATCGAGCGTGCGACGCTGATCGGCAATTCGCTGGGCGGCGGCGTCGCGATCCAGATGGCGCAGGACCATCCCGAATTCACCGAGTGCCTGATCCTGATGGCGCCCGGCTGCATCGAAGAACTCGACGTCTATTTCGCGATGCCCGGCATCGCCGACATGCGCTCCTCCTTCGGCAGCCCCGATTTCGACCTTGCCGCGCAACGCCGCCTTGGCGAAAGCCTGGTCCACGACCCGAAGCACATTACCGACGCGCTCGTCGAGGAACGTTTCGCGGTCGCGAGCAAGCAGCCCAAGGAAGTGATCACGCGGATGCGGACGCACAATGTCCGTCCGCGTTTGGGCGAGATCAAGGTGCCGATCCTGCTCTTCTGGGGCCAGAACGAACGCTTCATGCCGCTATCGGGCATCCAGTATTTCTTTGAAGCCTGCGACGATGTGCGCTGCGTGACCTTCAACAAGGTCGGGCACTGGGTGCAGGTCGAGCGCGCAAGCGAGTTCAACCGCTATTCGATAGAGTTCCTCGATGAGCATCGCTGAAACTTACGGAAGCGAGCTTTATAAGGCGCTGCGCGGCCGGCGCACCGTCGCGCCGCTGATCGCGCGCGATCCGGCGCTGACGATCGACGACGCCTATGCGATCAGTCTCGATTTTCTGTCGCGGCGACTGGCGGACGGCGAACGCGTCGTCGGCAAGAAGATCGGGGTTACGTCGAAGGCGGTACAGGACATGCTGGGCGTCCACCAGCCCGACTTCGGCTTCCTCACCGACTGGATGCATGTCGAGGGCGATATCGACATCGATGCGAAGGCGCTGATCGCGCCGCGTGCCGAAGCCGAGATCGCCTTCATCCTGAAGGACAGCCTGAACGGTCCCGGCGTGACCGCCGCCGACGTGATCGCGGCGACCGAAAGCATCGCCCCCTGTTTCGAGATCGTCGACAGCCGCATCACCGACTGGACGATCGCCATCGTCGACACGGTCGCCGACAATGCGTCGTGCGGCGTGTTCATTCTCGGCGCGGCGCGGCTCGACCCGCGGGGGCTCGACCTGCCGAACCTGCATGTCGCCGTCGCGAAGAATGGCGCCCCGCTCTCCGAAGGCTATGGCCACGCGGTACAGGGCAACCCCGCCGAGGCGGTCGCGTGGCTCGCCAACACATTGGGCGCGTATGGCGTGACGCTCGATGCGGGCGACATCATCCTGTCGGGCAGCCTTGTCCCGCTCGCGGCTGCGGCAAAGGGCGACTGCTTCGAAATGATCCTCGGCGACGGCCACCGCACGCTCGGCCATTGCGTCGCGCGCTTTGTATAAGGAACCATGATGACCCGCGTGAAGGCAGCGATCATCGGATCGGGCAATATCGGCACCGACCTGATGATCAAGATGATCAAATATCCGCAGAATATGGAACTGGTCGCGGTCGTCGGCATCGACGAGAAATCCGAAGGCCTCGCGATGGCGCGCGAGCGCGGCGTCGCGACGACGCATGAGGGGCTCGACGGCCTCAAGGCGATGGACGTCTATCCCGAGATCGGCATCGTCTTCGATGCGACTTCGGCCTATGCGCACAAGGTGCATGATGCGGCGCTGCGCGCCGACGGCAAGCAGGTCGTCGACCTGACCCCCGCCGCGATCGGCCCCTATACGATCCCGACGGTCAATGGCGACGCCAATCTCGATGCCGGCAACGTCAATATGGTGACGTGCGGCGGACAGGCGACGATCCCGATGGTCGCGGCGGTCAGCCAGGTCGCGACCGTCCATTATGCCGAGATCGTCGCATCGGTCTCGTCGCGCTCGGCCGGGCCCGGCACGCGCGCCAACATCGACGAGTTCACCCGCACGACGGCGGGCGCGATCGAGAAGGTCGGCGGCGCGGCGCAGGGCAAGGCGATCATCATCCTTAACCCCGCCGAACCGCCGATGATCATGCGCGACACTGTGTTCACTTTGTCCGAGGGCGCCGACGAGGAGACGATCCGCGCGAGCGTCGAAGCGATGGTCAAGAAGGTGCAGGCCTATGTGCCCGGTTACCGGCTGAAGCAGGAAGTGCAGTTCGAGCGCTTCGGCGACAACAACAAGCTCAAGATTCCCGGCCGCGGCGAATTTACCGGCATCAAGACGATGATCCTGCTCGAGGTCGAGGGCGCGGGCGACTATCTGCCTCCCTATTCGGGCAATCTCGACATCATGACCGCCGCCGCCAAGGCGACCGGCGAACTGCTCGCGGAGCGCATCCGCGAAGGAAAGAAGGTGACGGCATGAGCGCCCAAAACACCAAGCGCTTCAACGTCGAGGCGGGCGACAAGCTCTATATCCAGGACGTCACGCTGCGCGACGGGATGCACGCGATCCGCCACATGTATGGCATCGATCATGTGCAGGCGATCGCCAAGGCGCTCGACGAAGCCGGGGTCGACGCGATCGAGGTCGCGCACGGCGACGGCCTCAGCGGCGCGAGCTTCAACTATGGCTTCGGCGCGCACACCGACTGGGAATGGCTCGAAGCGGTCGCCGCGGTGCTGACGAAGTCAGTCCTCACCACGCTGATCCTCCCCGGCGTCGGCACCGTCGACGAACTGCGCCACGCTTACGATCTCGGCGTGCGTTCGGTGCGCGTCGCGACGCATTGCACCGAGGCCGATGTCTCGAAACAGCATATCGGCATCGCGCGCGACCTCGGCATGGACGTCGCGGGCTTCCTGATGATGAGCCATATGATCGAGCCCGAGGCGCTGGCGAGCCAGGCACTGCTCATGGAAAGCTATGGCGCCCAGTGCGTCTATGTCACCGACAGCGGCGGCGCGCTCGACATGGACGGGGTGAAGGCGCGGCTCGAAGCATATGACCGGGTGCTCAAACCCGAAACGCAGCGCGGCATCCACGCGCATCATAATCTGTCGCTCGGCACCGCGAACAGCATCGTCGCGGCGCAGGCGGGCGCGGTGCGCATCGACGCCTCGCTGACCGGCATGGGCGCGGGCGCGGGCAATGCCCCGCTCGAAGTCTTCATCGCCGCCGCCGATCGCAAGGGCTGGAACCACGGCTGCGACGTCAACAAGCTGATGGACGCCGCCGAAGATCTGGTGCGTCCGCTCCAGGACCGCCCGGTGCGTGTCGACCGCGAGACGCTCGCACTCGGCTACGCCGGCGTCTACTCCAGCTTCCTGCGTCACGCCGAGAAAGCCGCCGAAACCTATGGCCTCGATACGCGCACGATCCTCGTCGAACTCGGGCGCCGCAAGATGGTCGGCGGACAGGAGGATATGATCGTCGACGTCGCGCTCGACATGCTGAAGGCGCGCGAGACCGCCGCATGAGCGATTTCACCACCGCGCGCCCCTTTCCCCACGAACGGGTCGAGCACTGGGACGCCGCGACCGAAGTCGCGATCGTCGGCTTCGGCGCCGCGGGTGCGTGCGCGGCGATCGAGGCGGCCGAGGCCGGCGCCGCGGTGACCTTGTTCGAGGCGGGGTCGGGCAACGGCGGCGCCTCGGCGCTGTCGGGCGGCGAAATCTATCTCGGCGGTGGCGGCGGCACCGATGCACAGCGCGCGGCAGGATACGATGATACGACCGAAGCGCTCCAAACCTATCTGACGATGGCGGGCGGCCCCGACGCCGATGCCGCGAAGATCGCGCTCTACGCACGCGAAAGCCTCGCCCATTATCAATGGCTCAAGGATCAGGGCGTGCCGTACAAGGGCAGCTTCCTGCCCGGCAAGATCATCGAGCCCGCCGAGGACGACACGCTGATCTGGTCGGGCAGCGAGGCGGCGTGGCCCTTTTCGGCCGCCGCGGCCCCCGCCCCGCGCGGGCATACCATCCAGTTCATGGGCTGGGGCGGCGGGCGCAAGCTCATCGACATCCTCGAAGGCCGCGTCCGCGCGCTCGGCGTCGATGTCCGCTGCGATGCGCGGGTGTTGTCGCTGATTGCCGACGCAAGCGGCCGCGTCACCGGCCTCATCGTGCGTATCGACGGCACGCCGCAATTTGTGCGGGCGCGCAAGGGCGTCATCCTCGCAACCGGCGGCTTCTGCATGAATCAGGACATGCTCCGCCGCTACGCCCCGCAGACGCTACGCCTCAGCGAACCGATCGGCGAGAATGACAATGGCTCGGGCATTTTGATGGGCATGGGCGTCGGCGGCGATGCGATCCACATGGACGAGTTCTTTACCACCTGCCCCTGGATCATGCCCGAAAGCCTAGTGAAGGGCATTTTCGTCAACGAGCGCGGCCAGCGCTTCATCAATGAGGATTGCTATCACGGGCGTGTCAGCCGGACGATGCTCGACCAGCCCGGCGACCGCGTCTTCCTGCTCGTCGACAATGCAATTTTTGCGCGCCCGCTCGACCTTGCACGGATCGAGATCGCGGCGGTCGGCGACAGCTGGGAAGAGGTCGAACGCGAGCTCGGCCTCCCCGAAGACACGCTCGCGGCCACGGTCCGCACCTTCAACCGCTATGCCGCCGAAGGGCACGATCCCGTCTTCCGCAAGGCGCCCGAATGGCTGAAGGTGCTGGACGAAGGACCGTTCGCGGCGCTCGAACTCAATATCCGCACCAGCTTCTTTTCCTTCTTCACGCTCGGCGGGCTCAACACATTGCCGTCGGGCGAGGTACTCGACCGCGCGGGCAGACCCGTTCCCGGGCTTTACGCCGCAGGCCGCGCCACGTCGGGGCTGCCGCGTTGGGGGCATGGCTATAGTTCGGGGCTGAGCCTTGCCGACTGCACCTTTTTCGGAAGGATGGCAGGGCGTAGCGCCGCCGGGATTGACTTGTCCTAAATCGAAACCGTTCGCCCTGAGCCTGTCGAAGCGCCATTCCTTCTTTGACGTCGCAAGAAAGGACGGTCCTTCGTCAAGTTCGGCACGAACGGAAACCCAAGCTCGCTGTTCAATACACCACCGCCGGATTGGGATCGCGCGGGCTGCCGAGCATCTCGCGGTGCGACGGCGGCGTCTTGCCGCGGTCGGTGATGCCGTAGCGCCCCGCGATCTCCGCCCCGATCAGCGTGTGCCCCGAAAGCTCGTCGCCGTTCGGATCGGCGGCGATCGCATGGACGATATGCCCGGTGAACTGCGGCATCTCCGCCATCGCCATGAAACCTTCATATTGCTCCTTGTTGACCTCGGCCGCGACCAGAGCGCGCTCGGTGATCTGCGGCCCCAGCCAGATCGATACCGCGCGGACCCCATACGGGCGGAAATCGACCGCCATGTCGTGCGCCAGCTTGTCGACGCCGGCCTTCTGCGCGCCATAGGCGGGGCCGTGCATATAGCAGCTCGCACCGAAGGATGAGGTGAAGGCGATCAATCCCGAGCCCTGTTCGACCATCATCTTCGCGGCATGCCAGCTCGCGACATAGGCCGAACGCAGCCCGACATCGATGATCCCGACCGCCGCCAGTTCCTTTTCCCAGAAGGGCGCCTGCTCGATCAGCTGGTGATGGATGTGCGTCGCATTGTTGACGAGGATATCGATCCGCCCGGCTTCGGCGCGCACACGGTCGAAAAGCGCAGCGATCTGCGCGTCGTCACCATGGTCGCACGCGACCGCAATCCCCCTGCCCCCCGCCGCGGTGATCGCCGCGGCGGTTTCATGGATCGTGCCGGCTAGTGGCTTGCCGTCCCAGCCGGTGGCGTCGCTATGGTCGATGCTGCGCCCGGTGACGAACACCGTCATCCCTTGTTCGCCGAGCCCGATGGCAATGCCTTTGCCCGCGCCGCGGCTGGCGCCCGTCACGACTGCGATTGCCGGATTCGTCATACCCACTCCCATCATTGATCATTTGCGTAGAATTTTCGGGAATATGCTACGCTATTGCCAGAATGAATCCATAGAAATTTGCGCAATATGACGATTTTGGCTTCCCTCTCGCTTCAAATGCGTGACATGGTGCCTCCATCTATTCGCACGTTGGAGAATCAGTTTCATGGTTGAGGACAGCCTTTCCCCCGCGCTCGGCGCGCCCGGCACAGCGGTCATCGTCACCGGTGGCGCGTCGGGCATCGGGCTTGCCTCGGCCGAAGCGCTCGCCGCGGTCGGGCGCAACGTCGCGCTGTGGGATATCGACGGCGGCAGGGCCACGGCGCAGGCCGGCGCGATCGCCGACCGCTTCGGGGTCAAGGCGCTGCCGGTCGCGATCGACCTCACCGACATAGCCGCCTATCCGTCGGCGATCGACGCGTGCCGCGCGACGCTCGGGCCGCTCGGCGGGCTCGTCCACGCGGCGGGGATCGTCGATACTGGTTCGCTCGAGGGAATCACGCCGCAAAGCTGGGACGCAGGGATCAACACGCACCTCCGCCCGCTCGCGCTGCTCACCCAGCAGCTTTACGCCGATTTCGCGGCCAACCCCGGTTCGGCCGTGGTCGGCATCGCCTCGATCAACGCAACGCTCGGCAATGCGGTCAACCCGATCTACAGCGCGGCGAAGGGCGGCATGCTCGCGCTGATCCGCGCGCTGGCCGACCGGCTTGCGCGCGACAATATCCGCATCAATGCCGTATCGCCCGGGCAGGTCCAGACACCGATGATGCAGCCTGCGGTCGACAACCTTCCCGAAGGCTGGTTCGAACGGCGCATCCTGCTCGAACGGCTTGGCGACCCTGCGGAGATCGGCCGTGTCGTGCGTTTCCTGCTGTCGAACGAGGCGAGCTATATCACCGCCGCCGAGTTGGTCGTCGATGGCGGCAATATCTCGTCGCAGCGGCAATAGGCCCGGCGCGAAGCGTCCGGTTCAGGCCGGGAGCTTCGCCGCCACCATCTCGAAATCGGCGAAGTCGGGTTTCGCCATCACTTCGGCAAAACGGCCATAGCTCCACGGCCAGGTCATCGGCACGCCATCCTTGCCGAGATACCAGCTCGAACAGCCCGACGCGAAGATCGTACCCTTCGCGGCCTCGGTCCGCGCTTCGTCGTATCGTGCCATAGCATCGGGCGTGACGCAGATTTCGGCGCATTCGCCGCTCGTCACCCTGTCGAGCAGCTGCTCGATATAACCCCATTGGCGCTCGGCGACGTCGATCAGCGAGAAATTGCCGACCGGCCCCGTTGGGCCGTTCAAGAAGAAGAAGTTCGGGAAATTGGGAAGAGAGATCGCATTGTACGCGGTCGCGTGATCGCGCCACATCTCGTCGATCGACACGCCGCCGCGCCCCGTCACCACCGCCGGGCGGATGAAGCGGTCGGCGTGGAAACCCGTCGCGAGAATGATCAGGTCGAGTTCATGGAGAATCCCATCGGAGGTGCGGATCCCGGCGGGCTCGACCCGCTCGATCCCCTCGACGACGATATCGACGTCATGCTGCTGCACGACCTGATAATAGTCGGGCGAGAAAATGAGCCGCTTGCACGCCGCGCGGTAATTGGGGCGCAGCCTTTCGCGCAGCACCGGGTCGGCGACCCCCTGCTCCAGATTGTCGCGCACGATCGTCTCGATGATGTGCATCTCTTCGCTGTCAGGCTTGATGATCCCCTCGGTAAAACGCAGCACGTTCGCCAGATATTCGGGATCGTAGCGGATCGCATCGATCAGCGCGGGATCGCGGCGGAAAGCTTCGCGCTGCTCCTCGGTGTAGGGGATGTTCGGCATCGGCATGATCCATTGCGGCGAGCGCTGGAAATGGCCGAGCCTGGCCGCGCGCCCGGCAAGCGCCGACACGAGCTGCACTCCGGTCGACCCGCTGCCCACGACGCCGATCCGCCGCCCGTCGAGCGGGGTCGATTCGTCCCAGCGCGCGCTGTGCGCAACGGTGCCGGCGAAGCTGTCGAGCCCCTCGATCTCGGGCATTCGCGGATGGTGAAGAACGCCGGTCGCCGCGATGACCACGTCGGCTTCGATGCTCATGCCCGCGCCGGTCATGATGGTCCAGACGCCGCCTTGATAGGTGCAGCTGTCGACCTCCTGCCCGAAATGCGCGATCTCGCGCAGGCCGAAGCGGTCGGTCACATCCTCGAAATAGTCCTGGATTTCGGGGCCGGGCGCAAGATAGCTGCTCCATTCGGCGTTCGGCGCGAAGCTGTAGGTATAGGCGTGCGCCGGCACGTCGCAGTTGAGCCCCGGATAGCGGTTCTCGCGCCAAGTGCCGCCGACCGTATCCGCTTTTTCAAGCAAGACGACGTTGCGATAGCCCGCTTCGCGCAACCGGATGCTCGCCAATATTCCCGACATGCCTGCGCCGATTACGACAAAGCGCAAATCCAGATTGCGTTGCACGGTCATCCCACTCCATCTGCCTGTTTCGGATTTCCCCTCGTCCTAGGCAGGTGGTAAACTTCCCACATCCCTCAAACGGACCATATCGCGAGGGACTGTTCGGAAGGAACAGCGCCGGATGGTTTGTGAGCGCTGTGCCGCCTCGAAGCTTACTGAAACGGCGGGGTCGGCAATTGGCGTCACTCGTCCTCGTGACGCGCGTGCCTAGGAGCGTGGTGTGAGTGGCTTGCTAGATGCCGACAAAGTAGCAATCATGCAGTGGGCGCAGAAGCACCATGAGATTGTGCGAGTATACCTCTACGGCAGTCGTGCTCGTGGCGACGATCGTGCTGACAGCGACATTGACCTGGCTACCGTCATGGATGCCCCAGACACCGACAAAGCCTACTCGATGTGGTCGGGTTTCAAATCCCACTTTGACGAAGCGCCCGACCTGCATCTGTCATCAGCAGTGCATTTGGAATGGTACGAGAAGAACGCTGGCTTGGAAAAAGTCGGAAATGGCGTCGAGAAAGACGGCGTGCTGCTGTTTGAGCGCCAAATCGAAAAGGGTGACTGAAATGGTCACCGGCGCTTTCTAACTCGCCTAAAAATCCAAGTATCTGATATACTTAGATTGAGTAGTGGTGCCCAGAAGAGGAACTGAACTGGGCATCAAAGCGGCGGAAATCCGATGCAATCAACAACGAGATACCGCTGAAACCATCATAGAAACCATCACAAAATTTGGCAAGGGCTGGACGATATCGGAAGCCGATTTTTGGTTGCAAATTCGCTCGCGATCGCAGTCGCAGCTTTTCAAGCTCGCCGGCAGAAAAATCGCCGACCGAGTAATCATTTTATGAGCGTCGAATTCGAGCTGGCAACTTGCTAGCTATTGCGGCCCAGTCCTGTTGACGAGGCCAATAAGGTCGAGACCACGCGTTCGAGTTCGGCCAGTGCGGCAATTGCCCCCATTCCCAAGAACGACCGCGCGCGCCCGGCGCTGGCCAACGGGCCGCCTTGCGCCGATCGCCTCAGAGAGTTGCCGCACATCCGCCAAAGGACGACAAATGGAGGCTTTGAGCGTCGATCATAACGGTCGAGTTCGCGCCTCGCGCTGTCGCCCGGGTCGTCTTGCAACTATGTACGGTGCCCTTCCGACCAGGCCAAAACAAATCCCATAGCTCAATCCCAGAGCCCACGCGGGTTCCCCCATCAGAGGCTTTCGTACGCTAAAGCGCCCGAGCCCTTCGCGTTAGGATGTGGATTAGCGCCAGAATGGGGCTCTGACTCACTTTTGGTGCAAGTGCGTTGATAGTGGCGAGTTTTTCCCCGAAGGAGGAGATCGCCATGCATGGGAGAGGTTTTCGCGAAGCCATTGCGCCAACAGGATTGGTGATCGACAAGGTCGAGTATGCCGCCGATCAGATACGGATCACCCGGCGATCCCGATTTCGAGTTTCGATTTACCCGAACTGCTGCCGCCCATCTGCGCGTGTCCACAGTCGATATCACTGTACACTCGCCGATCTACTCTCTCATGGCCGACCGGTTCGGATTACTCTTGTCGCCCGGCGTTTTCGCTGCGCCACATCCCGCTGCACCACGCGGATCTTCGTTGAACGCTTTCCTCCAGATGTGACTGCAACATTTGCCCGGCGTACGGCCCGCCTGGATTCTATCGTACATCACCTTAGGCTGGCGCTGGGTGGGCGTCCGGCGGCCAGCTTGGCGCGCCGCCTTGAGGTGTTCATCGGCGCGGGCAAGCGGCGGGAGTGGCCGCCCGAGGTGGAGGCCTCGATTGTCGCGGAGTGCTATTCGGGCCGCAAGGGCGTCAGTCCTGTGGCGCGCCGGCATGGGCTGGATCCCTCGCAGCTATACGCCTGGCGGCGGGATTTGCGTAAACAGCTTGAGGCCGAGGGTGTGATCCTGCCATCGGCACATTCGGAAGATCGGCGAGGATGTGGCCGAGCGCCTCGATGTGGTGCCGACCACCTTCCGCGTCCTGGTCACCCGGCGGCCGCGTTATGGCTGCCGTTCGTGCGAGAGCGCGATCGTGCAGGCTCCGGCGCCAGCGCGGATCATCGAGGGCGGTACTCCCACCGAGGCACTGATCGCCCAGGTGCTGGTATCCAAGTATGCCGATCACCTGCCGCTTTACCGGCAGGCCCAGATATACGCCCGGCAGGGCGTCCGGCTCGACCGATCCACTTTGGCCGACTGGGTCGGGCGAGCGGCCTGGTATCTGCGCCCCTTGCGTGACCACATTCTCGACGAGCTACGACGATCCGAGCGGTTGTTCGCCGACGAGATAACCGCCCCGGTCCTCGATCCGGGCGCGGGCCGACCAAGACAGGACAGCTCTGGGCCTATGCTCGCGATGATCGACCATGGGGCGGCTGCGATCCGCCGATCGTTGCCTATGTCTATGCGCCAGATCGCAAGGCAAAACGCCCTCACACGCACCTTGGTGATTTCGCGGGCATCCTGCAGGTCGATGGCTATGGCGGCTACGCCGCGCTCGCCCGGCGGCGCCAGCAGATCCGGCTCGCTTTCTGCTGGGCGCACGTCCGCCGCAAGTTCTACGAACTGGCCGACACGTCGCCGGTCGCCACCGAAGTGCTGCGCCGCATTGCCTTGCTCTATGGTGTCGAGGACGAGGTGCGCGGTTCACCCGCCGAGCAACGCTGTGCCGCTCGGACCGAACGCAGCCGCGTCATCGTCGGTGATCTTCATCAATATCTTGCCGCCCCTGGCCGCCAAGTCAGCGCCAAGAGCAAGCTCGGCGAGGCGATCCGCTATGCGCTCACCCGCTGGGATGGACTGTCCCGGTTCATCGACGACGGCCGCATCGAGCTCGACTCCAATACCGTCGAACGCTCGATCCGCCCCCTCGCATTGAATCGCAAAGATGCCCTGTTTGCCGGTTCCGACGAAGGCGGCGACAACTGGGCGGTGATCGCCACGCTCATCGAAAACTGCAAGATCAGCGGCGTCAACCCGCACGGCTGGATGACCCAGACCCTCGTGAAACTTGCCAACGGTCATCCCGCCAACAATCTCGCCCAACTCATGCCATGGTCCACCGTGGCCTGAAAACACCGGTTACATGCTTTCGCTGCTTGGCACTGTTTCGCCTTCCCGTTCTATCTGGTGCGGCGCGAACGATGGCTTGAACGCCGCAACGGCATGGCCGGCGAACGCTGAGTGGCAGCTCCCTTTCCCGGCAGGCAAGGTCTGGCAAGCACCGCACCTGCGGGAACCCGGGGCGAAGGACAACCAGGATCAGGCTGCAAGTGGCGGTGCAGTGTGCGTATCCCAAAGGGCAAGAATGCTGCGGAGTGCGGTTACAAAGGCCAAAGGCTGATCGAGCATCAGATGGTGACGGGCTTCAGGCACCGCGATGATCGGAATGTCACCTCCACCCAGCTCGCGGACGTATTCGGCCGATTCCGGGGTGAAGAGTTGGCTCATACCGCCGTGCACGATGGCCTTCCGGCCCGGTGCCTGCACCAGACGCTCGCCCATGGTGAGCCATTCGTTGGGCTTGTTGCTCCTCCGAAAGACCTCGGTTGAAAACTTCCACGTCCACTCGTCTCCATCCTGTCGCAGGGAATGATAGGCCATGTAGTCCAGAAGGAATGGCTCGCCGACCGGCTGGGGCGGGGAAAGGATGTACCGCTTACGTGCCGTTTCATAGCAAGGATAACGCTTGCTGGGCTTGTCCGGATCGCCGGAACCAGGGCTTGACCGCCTGAGGTTCCAGTACTCTTCCAGGAGAGCGGGCCGCATGATCATGAGATCGCAAACCACCACTCCGGCAAAGGCCTCGGGCCACTGGGTCACGGCTGTCAGGGCTGCGCCCGACCCGAAGCTGTGCGCGATGATTGTCGGCTTTTGGCCATCCGCAAACATATTCAGCGCCTCGGCAATCTCGCGAAACTCGCCCCCTCTCGCCAAGAGGTCGGCGCGACCACGCATGTCGCTGTCGCCCATGCCGGCCAGATCAAACGCCACCACGTCATAATCTTCTGCCAGAAACGGTGCAATGAAGGCAAAGCAGCGCGCATGTGCCAGAAAGCCATGGGTCATCAATACCTTGGGCTTGCTGGGGTCACCCCAGCGGAAATAGTGCGCCTTGGCCCCATCTATTTCCACATAACCTTCTTCGCGGGGCACCTTGAGCGCCGACACGAACCATTCGGGCAGATGTGAGCCGTCGCCAGCCCAAACAGGATCAATGTCCACTGGAAAGTCACTTATTCTGAACATCTCATTCATCAGGTTGCGCTGTCCTTGTTCGCTGGTGTGCTGGCGGCAAAGCCGCGGTAGGCATCGCGTGCCACATCGCCGCAAATCGCAGCATAGGTCGACACGCTTGGAAAATTGATGAGTTGGCGCTTCTTACCCGGGATGTTTGCGCCCATGTACCAGGAGTCCGCTTCGGGAAAGAGCGTCATAGCGCCAACCTGAGCGACCATTTCGGTCCAGTCCGCCTCTGCTTGCGGATCGGCGTCGAAAAGATCGTAACCGTTGTTTCGCAGCCAGACCATGAAATCGCAGATCCAGTCGCCCTGCATTTCCGCGCTTGTCGGGCCGTTGGAAAAACCCGAGGGGCTCAGGGGTCCGTAAGCGAACAGCATGTTGGGGAAACCCGATACCGCCATTCCCAGATAGGCGCGCAGCCCGTTGTCCCAAGCTTGCGACAGTAACAGGCCGCCCCTGCCGGTGATGTTCATGTCGATCAACCCGCCCCGCCCCGCGTCGAAGCCGGTGGCGAAAACGATGAGATCGCATTCGACCTCGCCGTCTGCGGTTGTGATTGCGTGCGGCCCGACACGGGTGATCGGGTTTGCCTTCAGATCAACCAGCGCAACATTGTCCTGCGCGAAAATCTCGTAATATCCCTGTTCCAGCGAAGGTCGCTTCGTGCCGAACGGATGCGGCGGTTCGGATGGGGCGAGTTTCTCGGCCAGATCGGGATCGGCGATCCGCGCGCGAACCTTGTCGCGCCAGAAATCGTAGGCGTGGCGATTGGCTGCGCGATTGGTAAGCAAGTCGGCGAAGTTGTGGTACCAGAACCTCAATCCGCCTCGCTGCCATAAATCTTCGAAGTGGGCATTGCGCTCAATCTCGTCGACTTCGAGCGCCGAGACTTCAAGTGACTGGCTTTCAAATCCTCCGCTCGTCTGCCTGCGCTGTTCGAAAAGGGCAGGATAGCTGTGCTTTTCGCGTTCCTGATCCTCCCGCGTCAGCCGCTCCTGCCGCATCGGCAGGGCCAGGATCGGGGTTCTTTGGAACAGGATCAGCGCTTCAGCCCGCTTGGCTGCTTCTTGGGCGACCTGCACACCGCTCGCTCCGGTTCCGATCAGGGCAACTTTGCGCCCATCGAGATCAATACCCTCCTGCGGCCAGCGCGCCGTGTGGCACCATTCGCCCTCGAAATCCTCAATGCCCGGAATGTCGGGGATATACGGCTTCGACGCAAAACCGAGGGCTGGGAGCAAGAAGCGTGTCGATACGGATTGCCCGCCCTCAAGCTGTAGATTCCATAGTCCCCGCCCTGCATCAAAATCGGCGCTTTCGACCCTCGATCCCATCCGCATCAGCGGCCAAAGGTTCAGCGTATCGCAGACATGGCGGAAATAGGCCCTGAGTTCTTCCCAGCCGGGAAAGCGCTCACTCCAAGTCCATGTCCGCCACACTTCGGGGATCGAGAATTCATAGAGCGGAATCTGCGAATCCACGCGTGCGCCGGGATAGCAATTCCAGTGCCAGATGCCGCCCGGATCGGTCGCAGCATCGACCAGCAGCACGTTGAACCCGGCGTCCCGCAACTTGTGGAGCAAGTAGATCCCGCTGAAGCCAGCACCGATGATCACAGCGTCATAATCGGGCGAAGTCTGATTCGTCATGAAGCGGCAGTCAGGCTCTCGGCAATTGCCTTCGCCGTTGCATAGTCGGCCTTGCCGTTCGATGCGCGCAGGGGGATCTTCGTTGGATATATGGCCTTCGGTGTTTTGTAGCCTGCCAACTGCCCCCGCACATGATCCTTGACGGCTTGCTCGTCGAACGCAACGTCGCCGCTGAGGTGGACGACGGCGGTGACGGCCTGACCCCATTTTTCGTTTGGCACGTCCACGACCAGCGCGTCACCAATCGCGGGATGGGTCTTGAGAATCTCCTCGACTTCCTCGGGGTAAACTTTCTCGCCAGCAGTGTTGATGCAAACGCTGCCACGGCCCAGCAAGGTCAGGCTGCCATCGGCCTCGACCGTGCACCAGTCGCCCGGAATCGAATAGCGGACCCCATCGATTGTGCGGAAGGTCTTGGCGGATTTCTCGGGATCCTTGTAATAACCCGCTGGGATCGCACCCATGAGGGCGATAAATCCCGGTACGCCGCTTCCCGGCGTCACTTTCTGGTCGTTTTCATCAAAGACATGACAGAATTCGCCAATCGCAAATTTCGCGGTGTTGGTGCCCCCTTGCGCGGTTGTGATGGAGCGGCCGAAGCCGAGCCCTTCGGAAGCGCCGAAGCTGTCCATCAGCACCACCTGGGGGATATGCTTGCACAGCCCAGCCTTGACTTCCTTGCTCCACATCACGCCGGATGAAACGATGGTGACGAGGCTGCTGGTATCCCAGCGGCCGGGATTCCGGTCCAGCGCCTGCAGCATTGGCTTGGCAAAGGCATCGCCCACAATTGCGATGCTTTGCACCTTATGCTTATCAACTGTTTCCCACAACTCCGTCGCATCGAAGGACGAGTCTGCGAGTGTAACGATGGCGCCGCCCGACATAAGTGTGCCGATCGCGGTGATGAAGCCGGTCCCGTGCATCATCGGGCAGGATGGCAGGGTGCGGTTGCCGGGCCCTTGACTTGTGATCAACGCGACGTGTTCTTCGAGTGTCTGAGGAACGGGGGCGAGCAGCTTCTGGGCCTCGAGCTGTGCTTTGCGCATTTGGTCGTGATGCCACATCACGCCCTTGGGCATGCCCGTCGTGCCGCCGGTATAGATGAAGAGCTGATCTTCGGGAGAGCGCACTATGCCGAGCGCCGATCCGTCGCCTTCTTGCGCGAGTGTTTCGTAAGGGATCGCAAAAGGCGCGATTTGCGAAGCCTCGCCAATTTCCACAAAGGTGTGAACCTTCTCGAGCCGATCCTCGAGCTCGACGATACAGTCGCGGAATTCCGAGCTGTAGACGATCACTTCGCTATCGGAATCGTCGAAGATATAGAAGACCTCCTCGGCGACATAGCGGTAATTGATGTTCACATGGATCAGGCGCCCCTTGAAGCAGGCTGCCATCAACTCGCCATATTCGGGTCGGTTGCGCATATAAAAGGCAACCTTGGCCCCATTGCCGGCTCCGCGCTGCCGGAGCGCGCGGGCAACATTGTTCGAACGTCCCGACATTTCGGGCCAGGTGATGATCCGGTCGCCGTGTATCAGGGCCGGCGCATCCTTTGGCATGACGGGCTCGATAGCGTCGAGAATGTCGCCGAGATTCCAGTCGATCACATTAGTTCCCCTCTCCGAACGGGGTGGCGGCTTTGGCGCACTTCCCTTGGAAGAAACATCACGCAGCTTTGGTCCAGCCCTGAAGTGCCGCAGCCTCCGCCCGGACCGCTTCTGGCCCACCCAGAACCTGCCGGTCGAATCCGATCCGTTTGAACCAGTAATGCAGGCCAAGCAGGTCGGTGAATCCCATTCCGCCGTGCACTTCGGTGGAAGTGCGTGCGACAAATCGATAGACCTCGGCCGTGTGCGATTTGGCATGGCAGGCAAGCAGTGATGCCTCATTCGGCACCGCGTCGAAGGCGTGGGCGGCGTACCAGACGAGCGAACGGCACGGTTCATGCCGCGCGGCCATCTCGGCGCACATATGCTTTACGGCCTGGAAACTACCGATCAGGCGGCCGAACTGTTCGCGCTGACCAGCATAATCGACAGCCCTTTCGATCATGGCCTGACCTGCGCCAAGGCTGTCTGCGGCGAGGATCACGCGGCCCGCATCGCGCAGCCGGGCCACTGTAGCTCCGCCATCGTCAGCCAGTGGTTCCGCTTCGTCCCCGTCAAACCGCAATTCCCCGACGCTACGGGTGCGATCGATGGTCGTCAACGCGATAGCTTCCAGCCCGGACGCCTTGGCACCGACAAGGTGCAGCCTGCCACCGGAATCGGCGACGACGTAGGCATCAGCTCCTTCGAAATCGAGCGCGAACAGGGCGGTGCCGTTGAGCTTCCCGCCGGCAGAGGAAACTCCCGCGCCGTCGCGCACCTCGATCGTCTCGGAAATCGCGACACCGACACGCGCCTCGCCGCTCGCTATCTTTGGCAGCCAGTGGGCCTTTTGCTCCTCGTTGCCAGCTTCGCGCAAGGCGATCGGTGCGAGAACCTGACTGGCGAGAAACGGCACCGGTGCGACCGCATAGCCAAGCTGTTCCGCCACCACCGCCGCGTCGAGCAAGGTCATGCCGAGCCCGCCATGCTCTTCGGGGACGAGCATTCCGGCAACGCCCAGATCGTGGAGGGCGCGCAACACCTGGTCGCTCAACGGATTGTCCCGCTCCGCACATTCGCGGACGTGACTGAGCGGGCTGGTATCGGCGAGGCACCGCGAAACGGCGTCGCGCAACATCTGCTGGTCCTGCGAAAGTCCAAAGTCCATCAGTCTGCTCCCTGCTTCTGTCGCGCCATGTCCGCGGGGTTCGGCTCACGTGGCATTTCAAGGCCGCGTTCGGCGATGATGTTCTTCTGGATCTGAGCGGTCCCGCCGCCGATGATGAGACCGAGTTGGAACATATAGTTCCATTGCCACGCCCCGCCGTCCCGCTCACGCGGGCTGTGGTGATAGAGTATGCCCAGTTCGCCCATGGCGTCGATTGCCAGCGCGGATATCTGGTGAGCGAGTTCACAGCTTTGCAACTTGACGATCAGCTTCGCCATGCCGCCCGGCTCTCCCCTAAGGCTGTTCGAAAGGATGCGCATCCCATTGTATTTCATCGCCGCTACTTCGGCCTGAAGTGCCACTAGCCGGTCGCGCAGTACCGGATTGTCGATCGCGCGACCCTGGCCCAAACGCTCTTCCTGCATCAGTGCGATCAGCGCCTGCAGCCGGTTTTCGAGCGCGTCGGGATCGCCCAGCATTCCGCGCTCATGGCCTAGGGTTGCGTTCGCGACGAACCAGCCCTGGCCCCGCTGGCCGACGATCTGGTGCATGGGGACGCGCACATCGGTGAAGAACGTCTCGTTGAACTCGGCGTGACCGGTCATCGTCTTCAAGGGGCGAACCTCGATGCCCTGCGTGTCCATCGAAAAGATCAGGTAGGAAATGCCGCCATGTTTGGGTGCGTCAGGTTCGGTCCTGACCAGGCAAAAGATCATGTCGGCCTGCTTGGCGGTGCTGGTCCAGATCTTCTGGCCATTGATAACAAATTCGCCGTTTTCGATGTGCGCGCTGGTCTTGAGGTTGGCTAGGTCCGACCCGGCACCGGGTTCGGAATAGCCCTGGCACCATACGATATCGCCTTTCAACGTGGGTTCGATCCAGCGCCGTTTCTGTTCCTCGGTGCCGAGTTCAAGCAGGGTCGGCACGAACATCGAGATTCCCTGATTAGAAAGCCCGCCCGGCACCCTGGCCCGCGCAAATTCCTCTGCGATGATGCGCGATTGGAGAATGTCCGGCTCCGCTCCATAGCCTCCATACTCCTGCGGGATCGTTCGCGCGGTATACCCATGCTCGATCAACAGCTTCTGCCATTCGACTGCCTTGGACGAAGGTCGGGCCGCCCGGTCAGCAGAAGGCGGCGCGAGATGGCGGTGCGCTTCGATGAAAGCCCGCACTTGCTTGCGGAAGACATCGTATTCGGGCCCGTAATCAAGATCCATGACGCTTCTAACTTTCACGCAGGCGGAAAACAGGAAGGCGGAAGTCCTCACCGATCAATTCGAATTCCACTTCCACCGGAAGGTCGAGCGCTAGGCGCTCGTGATCGCAACCAATCAGGCGCGTGGCCATGCGTACGCCCTCTTCCAATTCCACCACCGCCGCCACGAAGGGAATTTCGTCGGTAAAAGCCGGGTGGAGGGCCTGGTGGGTAACGGTCCAGGAAAACAGCGTGCCCTTGCCACTGCTGCGTTCCCAGGAGAATTCCGGCGAGCCGCACTTTGCGCACATATAGCGCGGTAGGTGGCGGAAGCAGCCGCAGCCGCCGCAGCGCTGGAAATAGAGATTGCCGTCTTGGCACCGCTTCCAGAATTCCTGCTCAACCGGGTCTTGCGGGCGAGGTCGCGGTTTGGGCGGCGCAACCTGCGCGGAGGGCCGCATTTTGGGAGGCAGATCGCTCTCGCTGCTCATGCAAACCTCCTGAGAATGGCAATGCTTCCATCGCCAAGGTCACCCCAGCCGGTCACAAGACCAGTTTGGGCTCCCAGCACCTGGCGCTCGCCGCAGTCGTGACGAAGCTGGCGCACTGCCTCGACCACGTGGTTGAGTCCCCAGACATGCGCCTCACTGAGCAAGCCGCCATGGGTGTTGATCGGATAGCGGCCACCCAGCTCAATCTGGCCATTGGCGACGAATTCGAACTGTGCACCCGGTTCGCAATAGCCCATCGCTTCCAGTTGCAGCAGAACGACATAGGTAAAGCAGTCGTAAATCTGCAGGAAATCCATGTCCTCGCGCTTGACGCCCGCCATGTCGAAAGCGCGCGGGGCAGCATAGCTGAGGCCAATCTTGAAGGGATCGGGCCGCGAGGGGATGTCGTCGGCGGGATAGGGGTGGCCTTCCGCGGCACCGGCGATGCTGACGGGCACATGCGGCATATCCCTGGCCCGATCCATTCGCGATATGACTACCGCGCAGGCGCCATCGGTTTCAAGGCAGCAATCGTAAAGGCGGAAGGGCTCGGATATCCAGCGCGCCGAATGATAGGTTTCCGCGTCGAGTTCGCGCCCATAGGTAAAGGCGCGCGGATTCAACTGCGCGTGACGCCGGCAGGCTAGCGCTACCGCTGCCATCGCATCCGCGCCCACGCCGTAAAGCTTCGAGTGACGGGTCGCCAGCCAAGCATACATCTGCACCGGCAGGAACACACCATAGGGGATGTAATAGCCCTGGATGGTATTGGTCAGCGTGTTCATGTTCATCGCCCGAGTGGGCGGGGCACCCGGCTTGGGCCTGAGGGCGGAATAGCCGTTCCAACCGAGCGTCACCAGCACGTGATCGCAAAGCCCGCTGGCGATCGCCATTGCCGCGTTCTGCAGCGCCGTCGTCGGGCTGGCGCCGCCCATGTGAACGGTGGCCGCATAGCGCAGCACATCAATGCCGAGATTGGCGGCCATTTCCTCCGAGGTCGTATAGATCGGCGGCGGCACCATGCCGTCGATGTCGCAAGGTTTCAGCCCGGCATCTGAGATTGCGCGGCGCGAGGCTTCCAGCATCATGTCCACCGCGGTCCGTTCGGTGCCCTTGACGAATGCGGTTTCGCCCACACCGGTTATGGCGGCCTTGTCGGCAAAGGATAAGGTCTGCGAAGCGTTCATACAGCGTACCCGTCTTGCCGCAATTCAGGAATAGAATCTGGCATCGGCCAGCGCCCTTTCGGCCCCTTCGACAAGATCGCGCATGACCTCTGCCGCTGGACGGATCGAATGGATCAATCCAATTCCCTGCCCCGCGAAGCCGGGCATGATATCCTTGCGCTGAGCCTTTATGCCCGAAGCCATGACCGGCCCTGAAATCATCGACTGGTAAGGCATCGGAAGCGGCTCCTTGCCCGCCGCAACCCAAGCATCGGCCCATTTGTTGCGGATCATGCGCGCAGGCTTGCCGGTCAACGAACGGCTAACGACGGTATCTGCATCGCCGCCGTCGGTTATTGCTTCCTTTTGGAACCGTTCAATCCCTGCCTCTTCGGTTGCCAGGAACGCCGTTCCGACCCACGCGCCCAGAGCGCCCAGCATCATCGCTGCGGCGACTCCGCGGCCATCGGAGATTCCACCTGCTCCGATCACGGGAACCCGACCGCCCACCGCGTCGACTACCTGCGGAATCAGCGAGAAGGTTCCGATCGGGGAGTTGTGCCCGCCGCCATCGTGGCCCTGCGCCACAATCATGTCGATGCCGGAATCGACCACCTGCTGGGCGTGCTTGACCTTGCCGATCACCGCCATGACCCTGGTGCCATTGGAATGAAGGCGGTCCATCCACGGTCCGGGATTGCCGAGGCCGGCGGCATAGACTGGCACCTTTTCCTCGATTACCACTTCCATCTGCGCCTCGAAAAACTCCCGCGTGAACAGCTGCGGACCGCCCTTGCCCATTTCCGGCGCGCCAGCCGCGCGCATGGCCATTGCGGCATCCACTTCGGGCAGATCCTCGCGTTCCATGAAATCGCGGGTGAACTGCTGATATTCGCCAAGCAGTGCCATCGGGTTTTCGAGCGAGGCGCCGCTCTGCGGTGCCGAACCGCGCCTGACGGAGGCAGGCAGAAGGGTGTCGACCCCAAATGGCTTATCGGTCAGTTCGCGGGTCTGGCGGATCCAGCTGCGCAACTGGTCTGGCGAGCAGGCCGCAGCGCCAAGAACGCCAAGTCCCCCGGCATTCGATACTGCGGCCGCGAGCGCGGGGACACTCGCCCCGCCCATTCCGGCCAGAAGGATCGGGTATTCGATCCCGAGAATTTCGCATATGCGGCTCTTGAGTGCCATCGTAATACCCTCTCCATCCAGCGCCACCCACCGGCGCCCGTTTTTTACGTCTGTCCCCACCTGACCTTCTGGGACACAAGCTCAGGGCTTCTCTGTGCGAGATAGGAGGCGGAGCCCGCCACGAGACGCGCCATAGCCTGCCGCGCTCCTTCGGCATCGCCCTTGCGCACAGCTTCAAGGACGCGGCGCAAGAAACGCAACTGGACCGCACGCTCTTGCGCCGAATACCCCAGCGAGAGCGAGAATTCGCGGGTAAGCATATGCAACGCGGAAGTCAGAAGGCCGAAAAGCGGATTGCCGCTGGCCCAGCCGAGCATATCGTGAAAACGGCGATTCAGTTCCTCGAACTGGCTGCTCGCTTCGTTTCGCTCCAGCTCTTTGAGGCAATCGGCAAGTGCGCTCAGATCACCCGTGGTCGCGCGCTGGGCGGCATAGGCTGCAACATCCGCCGCAATCGCTTCGCGCAATTCGAGCAAGCCCCTCAAGTCCGCCTCCATGAAATGCAGGATCAGCGAGAGGCTGTTTGCGAAATCGCCAGTCTGCGGGCGAGCGACCACCGGCCCGCCACCGCGACCTAGTTGAAGATGGATAACGCCTTGGAGTTCAAGGAAGCGAAGCGCTTCGCGCAAGGTCGCTCGGGCGACATCGTATCGCGCAAGCATTTCGTCCTCGCGCGCCAACCTGTCGCCCGCAACATGCGCCCCGGCTTCGATATCGCGTACGATGTCCTGCGCAAGCGTGAGCGCACGCTTGGCCTTCCTCGAATCATCGACCTTCGGTTGCATCACTGGGAATCGCTCCTCTGATAAAACCTTATAAGAGTTTATCGGATGGCATGTCCAGCATCAGTCTATGAAGTTTGCAGTGCGGTCAAATGTCGCAACAATCCTTATAAGCTTTATTGACCACACCCTGCGAAACATCTACCTGTTTGATAGCAAGGTGAGTCTGCTTGCCTGGGATGGAGGACGAGACATGAGCATCGACACGATGGAGCTGGATACTGCCGGAAAAGTTGCAGCCATTCCGATCGACGAAATTGATGTCGCACGGCCGAGTCTTTTTCAGCAGGACACGATCGGCCTGTATTTCGACCGGCTGCGCAAAGAGGAGCCGGTCCACTATTGCCGCGAAAGCTATGTTGGGCCTTACTGGTCGATCACCAAGTTCGACGATATCATGGCTGTCGACACCAACCACAAAGTCTTTTCGTCGGAGGCAAAGCTCGGCGGTATCGCCATTCAGGACATGCATTCGGTGGAAGGCGCGCTCGAACTTGAAATGTTCATCGCTATGGATCCTCCAAAGCACGACCAGCAACGCAAGGCCGTCACCCCCGCTGTAGCGCCGTCCAACTTGCTGTTGCTCGAACCGACAATCCGCGAACGAGCGTGTCAGATTCTCGATGATCTGCCGATAGGCGAGGAATTTGATTGGGTTGACAAGGTCTCAGTTGAATTGACCACGATGACCCTTGCTACCCTATTCGATTTCCCGTGGGAGGAACGCCGCAAGCTCACGCGCTGGTCCGACGTCACAACGGCCGCCCCTGAAACCGGCATCGTCGAATCGTACGAAGCGAGGCGTGAAGAACTCATCGAGTGCGCGATGTATTTCAAAGGACTGTGGGAGCAGCGCATCAACGAAGAACCGAAGAACGATCTGATTTCCATAATGGCGCATTCCCCGGCGACACGGGATATGCCCTTCCTCGAATTTCTGGGTAACCTGCTGCTGCTGATCGTGGGCGGCAACGACACCACGCGCAATTCGATAAGCGGCGGTGTGCTGGCGCTCAATCAGAACCCCGATGAATATCGCAAACTGAATGACGACCCTTCGTTGATCGCCAGCATGGTGCCGGAAATCATCCGCTGGCAGACGCCGCTGACTCACATGCGCCGCACTGCGCTGCAGGACTGGGAGATTGGCGGCAAGCAGATCAAGAAGGGCGACAAGGTCGTGATGTGGTACCTGTCGGGCAACCGCGACGAAACGGTCATCGACCGGGCTGACCGGTTCATCATCGACCGCAAGAATCCGCGCCATCACCTGTCATTCGGTTATGGCATCCATCGATGCATGGGTAACAGGCTGGCAGAACTGCAGTTGCGGATCATCTGGGAAGAAATTCACAAGCGGTTCGCCAAGGTCGAAGTGACCGGCGAGCCCGAGCGCCTTTTCTCAAACCTTGTGCGCGGGATCACCAATCTGCCGGTGCGGCTGCACGCGCGCTGATTTGCTGAAGCAGAAATACGGAGTGTATGATGGTCAAAGTGACGTTCGTATCCAGCGATGGAACGCGGCGGGAAGTCGAAATTGCCGAGGGCGAAACCGCACGCGAGGCGGCGCTCTTCAATGATGTACCGGGCATCGACGGCGATTGCGGCGGTGTCTGCGCCTGTGCGACCTGCCATGTCCATGTCGATCCGGCCTGGATCGACAGGGTTGGTCGCCTGGTCGAAGGGGCAGCGGAGGCAGAGCTTCTGCAATTTGCCGAAGGTGCCAACGAATACAGTCGCCTCGCCTGCCAGATACCCATGGTGGAAGGAGTGGAAGGTTTGATTTTGCACGTTCCCGAGCAGCAATACTGACCAGACAGAGCGCAGCCCTGTCGTGCGCGTGCGGCGTCGCAAATTCAGTTTTGAACGGAGGTTTCAGTGCCAACTCAGCTAGAACCTGATGTCTAGACGAGCGAAGACGCATTTCGCACCGAAATGCGGCAATTCCTCGCCGCCCATTTCCCTGACGAATTAAGGGGCGCGGGCAATATGCTGGCCGGGCCCATTGGCAGCTTCGGCTTGTGGATCATCCTGGCCGACGCGCATCCGGAAGCTTCGAGGGACAGCTCCAGCGTGTCGGTGACATCCCCGGCCCGCATGGTGGTACACAGCTTCCAAAGGATGACATAACGGGAGAAGTCGTCGAGCACGGTCGACAGGTACACCAAGCCCCAGCCGATGATCTTGAAGTAGGTGAAGTCGGTCTGCCACATCTCGTTCGACCGCGTCGTCTTGGTGTGGAACCCGTCGGCGGCCTTGATCACGATGAAGGCCGGACTGGCGATCAGGTCATGGGCTTTCAACATACGGTAAACCGTGGCTTCCGACACGAAGTAGCGCTTCTCGTCGGTGAAGCGCACCGCGAGCTCGCGGGGTGACAGGTCGGTTGTATCCAACGCCATGTCGATGATCTGCTGCTGGATATCATCGCAGATGCGGTTCCACACCCGCCTCGGGGCCGATGGCCGATCCTCCAGCGCCTCCGGCCCGCGCTCGAGGTAGCGGCCGTACCAGCGATAGAAGGTCCGGCGCGGGATGCCCAACTGCTCCAGCGTGCGCTTGGCCGGCAGGTGCGACTGCTCGACGATCCGAATGATCTCCAGCTTCTCGGATGCGGGTTACCTCATTCGTCGTCGGCCCTATCCGCGATCATGCTTTTTTTGAGCAACCGGTTTTCCAGCGTCAGATTGGCCACGCATTCCTTAAGGGCACGGGCTTCGCGGCGCAGGTCGTGCACCTCGCCGGTGGTCGCGGCACGGGCGGTGTCGCCCGCCAAGCGCCGCTTGCCCGCCTCCATGAACTCCTTCGACCACGTGTAATACAAGCTCTGGGCGATGACATCCTTGCAGCACAGCTCGGCGATGCTGTCCTCGCCGCGCAGGCCTTCCAGCACGATCCTGATTTTGTCCTCTGCAGAGAAGTGCCGGCGCGTCGCACGCCGTATGTCCTTCACCAGCCGCTCAGCAGGGGCCTTCGGCGCCGATTTTTTCAAGGAGGATTGGGCTTCATCCTCGTTCCTTAGTCACTACGACGAAGCCCAAATCCTCCTTAAATCACAACCTCAAATCTGTGCCATTGGTGCTGACGGCGGACAGCACCGGCAATCCGCCCTCACATGAAGCGCTCGGGTTGAGCCATGTCGGTCTCCACGCAGAGGTTCGTTTCTTGGTAGACAACTCGTTGCACGAAATAGCTCGTCGGTCAATTGGCGCTGGCACGCGAAGCCAAGAGCGGCCCGCCTCGCGGGAGGGCGCTCACCGCCGAACGATTGCCGGCTCGATCGGACTATTCTGCAACACGGCGGGAGGCAGGTAGGGCTCCGTGCCGCGATATTCGCAATTAGTTAGCCGTCAGTGCTGGCAACCTGATGCAGCGGGGGCAGAACGGCCGCGGCGCGCCGCCTCAGACGCGAGCGGTGCCAGTTGGGGATATCGGCTTGCTGACGATGAATGGCGTCGGCCATTTCAAATCTTCCACGGCTCCTATCGAGGAGGCATGTCTTCCGATCCGCTTTCGAGATTGCCGGACATTTTCGTCAGCAATGAGCGCATCGCGCGTATCTCAGTTGGGGAAATCATATGGAGCAGTCGCGCGTAGATCATGTCGGCTTCGGCGCGCAGCTGAGGCAGGATTTCGATCGCTCGGGGCAAAAGATGAAGTTCCCAGACGCGCCGGTCGCCCTTGGCAGCGCGCCGTTCCGCGAGTACCATTCTTTCCAGCTGGTCGACAACATGGCCAACGCTGGCACGCTCCAGTTCGAGGCATTTGGAGAGGTCGGTTTGGGTCATGCCCGGGGTCCGATAGATATAGACGAGCGCGCGCCACTGGGTTCGCGTCAATCCGAAGCGCGCCGTTGAGGCATCAAACTTCCGACGCAGTTTGCGGGGCACTTCCTCGATGAGAAAGACAAACTCGTCTGAGGCCGTCAGAAGACTTTTCGCGGGAGAGATGCCGCTTGTATTGCGAGGTTCAACCATCGTCATGGACTGTAGAGCCAACATCATATTCTGAAAACCCTTTACTGTAAGATATGATATAGTATGATCGTGGAATGATTGATCAGTCGATCACGCTTGCCGGGAAAGCGGGCCATGAAATCGCAGCGTCGGTTGATGGCCCGGAACTCGGATTACCGGTAATCCTCGCGCACGGCGGCGGACAGACCCGAAGGGCATGGAGGGCGGTAGCCCACCGGCTCGCGAGCCATGGTTTCCGGACCATCGCAGTCGATATGCGCGGGCACGGCGAGAGTGCATGGGCCAGCGACGGAGCCTATGATATCTCCGATTTTGCGGCCGATCTCGTCGAGATCGCTGCGGCGACGGCGAGCAAACCGGCGCTGATTGGCGCGTCTCTTGGTGGCCTGGCCGGGATCATCGCCGAGGGAAAATGCGCACCGGGAAGTTTCGGATCGCTGACGCTGGTCGACGTCACACCTCAGATGGAACCGAGCGGCGTCGCCCGCGTGGTCGGTTTCATGGCGGCGCATGCGCGCGATGGTTTTGCGTCGGTGGAAGAGGCCGCACAGGTCATTGCCGACTATCTGCCCCATCGCCCCAGCCGGAAGGCTTCGGCCGGGCTAGCACACTATCTGCGCCGCAAGGACGATGAACGCTTCTATTGGCACTGGGACCCCGCCTTCATCGAAAGAGTGACGCAGCAGGGCGGCGGCGTTTCCAGCGACCATGGCCGCACCGAGCTCAGCGCGGCCGCTGCCTGCTTGACCTTGCCGGTGCATCTGATCCGCGGCGGGTCAAGCGATCTCGTCTCGCTGGAAGCCGTCAAGCATTTCCAGGGCCTTGTCCCTCATATGGCGTATAGCGACATTGCGAATGCGACTCATATGGTGGTGGGGGACGAGAACGACGCTTTCGGGCAATCGATCCTAGAGTTTTTGCTCGGCATCCATGAAGCGGAAATGAAATCATGAATGCCCCCGCCGTCCCGGGGCTTGAGGAATTACGTGACCTATTGGCGCTGGCCCCTTTTCACCGCTGGCTCGGGCTCAGCATCGCTGAGGTCGGCGCCAACGAGTTGGTGATCTCCATGCCTTGGCGAGACGAAATCATCTCAAATCCGACGGTCGGCGCGGCGCATGGTGGCATCGTATCGGCTTTGATCGATCTGACCGGCCTCTATACGATCATCGCGATGGGGGGTGCTGCGCGGGCGACGGCGGACCTCCATGTGGATTTTCACCGACCGGCCAAGCTGGGGCCGCTTCGCGCGATCGGCAGCCCGGTGAAATTAGGGCGGCAGATAAGCGTCGCGGCTACCCGGATCCTAGCCGCAGACGGAACCTTGGTGGCGAGTGGTAGAGGGGCCTACGTCGCCTGATAACCGCCCGAGGCGAGCCAATCTGCGCGGCCAGATGCATGCCCAGCAGCTTTCGGAGCCGAGGCAGTGGCGGCAGCGACACGCTTTTTGGCGACGTGTCCCTAGGCCGAACCCACGACCGGACGGCCGCGCATCGGCCATTCAGTCAAATCGGCTCCCTGCCGGTCACACGCGGGTTTGGCCGCTCGCCTTTGAGCCGTCGACTTTGCCTAGTCCGACAGGCCAGCCACGCAGCGCATGGAGATCAAGTTCTCCTGTGCTGCGTGACTAGACTGCTGGGTCAGGTCAGGGCGCCGGGGTGCGATTCGCGATCGCATCCTCGATCAGATCCTGCATGACCTGTTCGAGCTCGACGCCTTTCCGGTCGCCTCCGCTCGATATTTCGGTGGCGATCAAAGCGTAATAGCCGGTCTCGCGATCGATCCAGCCGGTCCAACCATAGGCACCCGGTGAGGAATTGATCTTGGACGTCGCGCAGGCCGAAGGCGTGTCGCATTCGACAAAGGAGCCGAGCGCATATTCCCAATTGCCCGCGCTCGCCGGCACGAAAACGCGCGGCAAGCCTGCGGTACGTTGCTGGGTGAAGCTTGTCATATCGGTAATAAAGCTGCCGCCAAGGAAGGCACGCAGAAGTTTCGCATAGTCGCGCGGCGTCGAATAGGCGCCGCCCGCGACCCACGGGTTGGTGGGAGCGCTTCCCGCAGGGTCATACCAGGTCGTGCTCGTCATCCCGAGCGGGGTCGTCACATGCTGCGCGAACAGTTCGTGAAAATTGCGCTGGCGTGCCGGTGACGTGCCGGGCGCGATGCTTATATCCTTTGCCTCCAGATAGGCAGCGGCGACCTGAAGGCCGTGCGGTCCATAGCTATATTGCGCGCCGGGCGCGTTGCCCGGGCGCAAAATATCATAGCGCAAATCGTGGATGCTCTTCGCGCAATTGTAGAGCGTCATGGCCGGAAGCAGCTGACAGCCGCCAACGAGCGGGCTCGCATTGAAGCCCGACGTCATCGACAGCGCATGCTTGAGTTGGACATCCTTCTTCGTTCCGATCGTGGTCCAGAAGGCAAGCGGCGGCCGCATCGGATCGTCGAGCGTCGCGATGCCAGCCTGCACCATGCGCATCCCCAGCGCGCCGGCGAACCATTTGGAGGCCGACGCAAGCGGGGTCACCCGATCGATACCAAAGCTGCCCTTCTCGTAAGCGAAGAGATAGTCGGGATCCGAAGCATTCCCGACGATGAAATAGCCGTTATCGACCTCGGTATCAGCGTCGATTGCCGACTGTAACGCGGTCCAGTCATAGGTATAACCGCCGACGGTGGCCGAAAGGCTGGCGGCCGCGGGCGCCGATGCCGCCGACGTCGACGCTTTAGCAGCGGGCGCCGCAGGCGGAAGCTGCACCATGGGACGCGCCTCGCCGCCGCCGTTGCCCCCGAACCCGCCCTGCGCCGCAAAGGCCGCAGCCCCAGCCATCGCCGCACCAGCGGCAAGCCACATCCATTTCGTTCTTCCAGCCATTTTCTCTCTCCCAGCTTCGTTGCACATCGTCGAAACGGAGGGCCTAGCGCGGCCGGACGGGCTAGGGCCTGGGCTGGCCGTTCCCGAAGTGAACATTGAGCAGATGGTCGAGCTGCGCCTTGCGAAAGCCGGCGACGACGCCAGACTCGGGCGCAAATTTTGCGAGACGGTCGCTTGCCGCATCGTAACGCGGCCAGTCGCGAACGAGTGCGCAGCCAGGAACGCCCGTCTTGGCGAAGCCAACCCAGCAGGCGGCGATGCCTTCGCCGAAGCGGCGATCCTCGTCACCGACGGCGCCGGCGACCGACGCGAAATAGTCGAGCGTCCCGAACAGATAGGGGATTTCAGACCCGTGCGCGGCGCCCTTGGCGCGGTCGCGCCGCGCCGCTGCGACATAGTCGAAATGATAGAGATACGAAGGCGCCCCTCCCGCCGTCCGGGCCGCGAGCCAGCGCGCCGGGGCGACGAACCAGGCGTCGCCCAACACCTGGCGCGCCAGTTCATCATCGGCCAGCCCCATGCCATAGGCGGCCCGGCCCGCCGCCTGGTCGCGCCCTAGATAGGCGAGCGCGGCGGATGGCGGCACGCCCATGGCAAGGATGACGCTCGCCTCGTTGCTGTTCGCGCCGACGAGGAGCGGAACGTCGATCGGCTCGCTACGCGCAAAGACGCGCCAAGGCGCTTCGCGTACCAGGTCGCCGTCGAGGATGGGGCCGGTCATCGCGCCCGGCGTCCGGACCTCGCCAGCGGCAACGAGCGCGGCGGCGGGCAGCGCGCGAAGCGCGTCGAGCGATGCTGAAGGCGGCGCACCTGCGCGCGCTGCCAACGCCGCGCCTAGCGCTTCTTGCTCGCCAAGCGGGCGCGGATCGAGGAGACCAACGCCCGACTGAACGATCGCCTTGGCGAACAGGCCTTTGGCTTCGGGCTGGGCAAGGATCGTCGTCACTCCGATCGCCCCGGCGGATTCGCCGAACAAGGTGATCTGGCGCGGATCGCCACCAAATGCGGCGATATTTTTCTTCACCCACCGCAGGGCGGCCAATTGGTCCATCAGGCCGTAATTGGCGAGCGCCTCGCCGCGCGGCTTGGCCGCGCTGAGCGCGGGATGGGCGAAATAACCGAGCGCGCCCAACCGATAGTTGATCGTCACCAAAACCACACCTTGCCGCGCGAAGGCGGTGCCGTCGAAAACCGGGAAGGTGCCCGAACCGACCACATGGGCGCCGCCATGGATCCAGACCATCACTGGCAGCTTTCGCGCCCCCGCCGGGCGCCAGATGTTCAGCTGGAGGCAATCCTCAGACTGATGCTCGGCTACCCCGCCCGCGACAAGTGCGGGGCGCACCGTCTGCGGACAAGCCGGGCCGAGTTTTGCGGCATCGCGGACGCCCCGCCAGCGCGGCGGTGCCTGCGGCGCCCGCCAGCGAAGAGCGCCGACCGGTGCGGCGGCGAAAGGAATATCAAGGAAGCGCTCGACGTCCCCCGTGCGCGCGCCCGCAAGGCGCCCCTGCGCGATTGTCGCCGCGGGGGCCGTCTCCGCCGCCGCGACAGACACCGATCCGGTCAGCATCGCGGCACCGAACAGTGCTGCCATCACCAAATGCCGCATTGCGCCCTCCTACCCTTCCCGACCAGCGGCTGGAGGCCGCGGACGGGAGCGCGACCTAGAAAGAAATGCGTCCTTCGACGCCGACGACGCGAGGCTGGCTGTACCGGTTGATCGTCGGCGCCTGCGCGACGAAATAAACCTTGTCGAAGACGTTGTTCGCGAACGCGCTGACGCTGATCTTGCCGAAGTCGACGCCGACCCGAAGATTGACGAGGACATAATCATCGAGGTCGACCGAGGTCGCTGTCAGCTCCTGTTTGCCGCCCCATTGACCACTGATCAGGACATTGCTGGTCAGCGCGACATCCTTGGTGACCGGGTAGCGCAGATTGAGGTTGGCCGAGGCGAGCCAGTCGGGAACCTGCGCAAGGTCCAGCCCGTCATAGCGGCCGCTCTTGACCTTGCCCTCTTGCCGCGAGCCACTCAAGGCGAGGCGGCCATTGCCTTCGCCGAGATCGAAGCCCTGGCTATATTCGGCCTCGATACCCCAGCTTTTCGCATCGCCTGCGTTGGTTAGATAGGCGACCGCGGCGATCGGGCACGCCGGATTGGTGAGCGCGCAGCCATCGTCGACCTGCGCGATCAGGTCTTCAAGCTCGGTGTAATAGCCCGCGATTGCGAAATAGCCGCGGCGGATCGGACTGCCCTTGATGCCGACTTCGTAAGACGTGCTGTTTTCGTTGCCGAACAGCACCTGCACAGGACTCGGCGCGCGCGGATCGGAGAGGCGCGTGTTGAACCCGCCGGCCCGATAGCTGCTGCCGACCTTGCCATAGGCGAGGATGTTCGACGTGAGCTTGTACGAGAGGGTCGCATTGTAGGAGAGATTGTCGGCGTTGATGCTGTCGTCGATGATCCGCGATGGCCCGCCGGTGGGCAGGCCAGTCCCCAAATCGTAAAGCCGCGCCGAGATGCTCCGGCTGTCGCGGGTATAGCGCAGTTCGCCGGTCAGGTTGAGGCTGTCGGTGATGTCGAAACCGAGCGAGCCATAGGCCGCATAGCTTTCGAAATGCAGCCGCGCGGGCGCGATATTGCCCGGCGACGGATTGGCGAGCGTCGGCGTGCGCGTCGTCGCCACCGAGAAATCGCTGTCGAGCAACAGCATTTCGGCGCCGACCAGCCATGTGAAGCGATCGCTCGCCCCGCTGACATGAATATCCTGCGAAAAATTGTCGGTCGTGTCGACGACGTAGGACGCGGTGCTGGCATCGAGCGGCGTGAGAGCGCCGATCTGCCCCGCGGCGCGCGCACGCGCCAGCTCGGCGGGGCTGATCGCGTCATTGTCGAGATCATATTCGGACGTGCGCTTGCGAAAGGAGGTTGTCGACGTCAGGTCGGCACCGCCCAGATCCACGCGGACGAGCGCCTGAAGGCCGTCCACGTCCTGGCTGGCGCGCGGCGCGGTGTTCCAGGGGTAGCGAAAGCGATCCTGCGTATAACCGCCGGGAAAGCCTGGCGTGCCCGCGGGAATGGATATCTGGTAATGGATCGTCGGCGTGGTCAGCCGCTGGGTCTCGGCCGTGATGATCGCGTCGACCGGCCCGCGCTTCAGCCGGATCTGGCCGCGCAGTCCGTGGCCCTTCTGCTGGTCGAAATAGACGTCGTTGTCGGGATTGTAGAAGAAGCCCTTGTCCTGCTCGACGAGATCGCCGCTGATGCGGATCGCCAGGCCATCGGCGAGCGGGACATTGATCGCGCCCTGCGTCTGGAAGCTGTTGTTCTCGAAGCCATAGCGCGCGCTCGCCCAGCCCGAGAGATCGAATTCGGGCTCGGCCGAGATGATATTGATCGCGCCGCCGACCGCGTTGCGGCCGTACAGCGCGCCCTGCGTCCCGCGCAGAACCTCGACGCGGCCGATGTCGAGCAGGTCGAGCCGCGTGAAGTTGCGACCGCCCACCGGACCGCCGGCGATATAGGCACCGTTGCGATAGAGCCCGACGCTCGGGTCGCCATTGGTGGCACGCGCGGTCGACGAAGCGCGGATCGAGATCTCCGACGTGACGGACGAGTTCAGATTGTTGAAGCGAACGCTTGGCTGATCGGCGAGGAGTTCGCCGCTGCCCGTGGCGCCGCCGCGATCGGTGAGCGACGTGATATCGATGACCGACGCCGCGGTCGGCACATCGGCCAGCCGCTCTTCGCGGCGGCGCGCCGTTACGACTATGGCGCCGTCATCATCCGCTTCAGCCGCGTCCGGAAGAGCTTCGGACGGTGCGTCTTGAGCGAAAGCAGGCGGAGCGACGGCTACCCAAATCGCGGCCGTGCAGAAAAGAAGGTTCGCTCTGCGTCCCATGGTCACTCTCCCCATCTTGTTATCGCAATTATTATCGATAATTTTGTGCAAAACCGTCGGCAAGTCAAGCCGGAAAGCGCAATGTCTTTGCAGGTGGTTCGCTGGTCTAAGAGACGACGGCGCTCAGCAGGTCGCGGACGCCCCGCGCCGTAGCGGCAAGGGGGTCAGGTGTGACCGTCGATAAATCGTCGGTCACAGCGTGGTGATGACGGTGTGCGCCAAAGATGCCGGCATGACGCACGTAGCCGGCCTTTATCACTTCCGAGAGTTCGCCCGCTGTGCCTTCCGCCGAAGGATAGGCCATTTCCAACCCCGGCTGGCCTTTGAATATCTCGCGCGCACACGTCACGAATTCGGGCGATGTCATGAGAAAACGATAGGGATCGGCGCTTGGCAGCGGCAGCAAGCGCCCCGGCATTTCCTGATAGTCACGTGCTGCCGCATTGGCGCCGAGATGAAACCAGAAAGCGGTCTCGCCGGGGGCTGGACCCACCTTGTCGGCGATATGGCTCGCACCGAGATTCTCATATTCATGCCCGCTGTTGCACAGGAAGAGCAGGCTGTGTTGCGGAAACGCTCGGGGCATCCAGTCGGCAAGCGCGAGCCACATCGCGATACCCGGCCCCCGCTCGCCGGCGCAATCGGTCCAGCCTGAACGCGGCGTAGAGACGACGAGCCAAGGGCGACCGGAGCGAACGCGTCGCCCGATTATATTCTGCGCTGCCCGAATCCCACCGCGCCCGCGAAGCGCTAATTTCGCCGCGGCACCGTGGCGCGCGGCTTCAATCACCGGGGCGGCGAGTCGCGGCGCGAGCAAGGCAAGTGGCTTGTCCGATACAGGATGACCGGCCGGGACATTGAGGAGCAAGGCCTCGCCCGTCGGCCCAGTCGTAATGAGAATGACCCCGTTCGCACCGCGCGCAAGCGCATCGGCGAGCGGCTCGCGCACTGCACGATCTACGAGGCTCGACCAGCGGCGGAAAGGCAGGCGCACGACGGCGATCGCGCCGTCGAGGCGTTCAGGGATTTCTGCGAGGCGCAGCGGCGCAGCGAGACCGGCCTCGCCGGTTTCGACGGCGAGCGGCTGTGCGACGAGCGGTATCGTGTGGTCGCCGAGCGTAAGTTCGCAATGCGACGCCTCGAACCAAGGCACGTCAAACGTCTGGCGATCCACTTCGAATCCGGCACTGAACAGCCGCTTCGCTGTCCAGTCGGCGGTCCAGCGATCGCCCGCGCCGCCCGACTGCTTGTTGCCGGCCTCGGCATAGCTTTGGACGTCGGCGAAGAGGCGTCCGGGGCCGAACATGGTCAAATCCAGGGATACAGCGGCAGCGGAGTCAACCTGCAATGCGATCGGCGCCGCGAGGCCCGCCTTAAGCAAGGTGCGGCGGTCGGTCGGGAGACGGCTCATGTCACTTTTGCGCGGCGGCGGCTGGGCTTAGGCTTTGCGTGGCGGGCCTTATATTCCTCGAGTGCGCGCCCAAAACTATTCTGAGTAACCCCGATCAGATCGCGCGCCACCGCATCGGCGGCATCGCCATCGCGCGCGACGATATGGCGGCAAAGCGCGTCGTAGAGGATGGCCGATCGCTTCGCCGCCTCGTTGCCATGCGTCTCGATATAGCTGTCAGTATAGACATTGTGCTGCCAGCGCGCGAGCAGCGCGACCCGATCGAGGAGCTCGAGCGCGAGCGGCGCATTGCTGCGTTTGGCGATAAAGCGACCGATGCGGTTCGAGACCTTGATATGCTCGAACGTATTGTCGGTGCGCTGGGTGACATCCTTATATTCGACAAGCCGGTGCATCAGTTCGCGCCCGTCGCGGTCGGTCATTTCGGCGGCCGCAAGGCGACAAACGACGCCGAACAGCGATTTCCACAGTTCATAGACCTCGTTCGCAGCATGCTCGTCGATATCGATCACATAGGTGCCGCGCCACGGCACGACCTTGACAAGCCCGATCCGCGCGAGATGCCGGAACGCCTCGCGCACCGGCGCATGGCTCACTCCGAAGCGCGCGGCGATTTCGCGCTCGCGCAGCCACGATCCGGGCGGAATCCGCCATTCGACGATGTCGTCGGTCAAAAGGCGCGCGATCACGCGGTCCTGCGTCGGCGCGCTGTCGTCGTCGGTCTTCGTCGCGGCCATGTCTCTCCGTTCGGCTTTCCCTGCTCGCGGCGCCATCCTAATCGGGCAGCGCACACGAGCAATCGATGATTGCGAATGAATTTATTATCGATAATATGGAGAATGACAAGCATCGGAAAATCGGAGTCGGATCTTGAAGCGCACCATCCTCTTTTTCGCAGCCGCGGTTGCGGCACAGCCAGCCGCGGCAGGCGAACCCGCCCCTCTTCCCGGCTGTGCCGAAGCGATCGCCTATTCTGAGGCTAATTCCGGCGTTGCGCTGCTGATACTTGAAGATGGCAAAGTGCGCTGCCGATCGGCAGACATCGCGACGCCGCAGGAACTCTGGTCGGGCACCAAGAGCCTTGTCGGGCTGATGGCGGCGGCGGGCGCACAGGATGGACTTCTAACCCTCGACGAGCGGGCATCGGAGACACTCGCTGAATGGAGGGGCGACCCCAAAAAGGAACAGATCACGCTTCGGCAATTGCTGTCGATGACGGGCGGCCAGGCATCGACCGTCGGCAGGGCCCAAGGGTATCTGGACTCGGTGAAGGCACCGCTCACGGCGGCGCCGGGCAGCAAATTCCAATATGGTCCCGCCCCGATGCAAATCTTTGGAGAGATCATGCGGCGCAAGCTCGTTGCCAAGGGCCAAGACGGCAACGCTCGCCATTATGTGGAGCGGCGCATTCTCACTCCGCTTGGGGTTACCATAGGCAGTTGGCGCAGCGGCCCCGATGGCGCACCGCTCATGCCGCAGGGCCTCGTGCTGGCAGCGTCCGAGTGGGCGAAGATCGGCGAGTTCGTCCGCGGCGGTGGGAAGCTCGACGGCAAGCCGCTTGTCGATGAACTGGCGTTCGCCGAGCTGTTCAAGGGTAGCCAGGCCAATCCGGCCTACGGTCTCACCTGGTGGTTGCCCCGTAGCACGCCGGCTGTCGATATTGTTACCCGGTCCACCGATATCACCAGTCATGCCAACGAACTCCCGGCGGATATGGTCGTCGCCGCCGGCGCGGGCGATCAACGCCTCTATATCATTCCGTCGCTTCGGCTTACAATCGTTAGGCCGTGTTGACAAAAGGGATTCCCAAATCCTCCTCCTTCTGATTCAAGACTGCTTTTTGAGGATCAGTCATGGGTCGCGGGGATTTGTCGGATGCG
>NZ_LNSA01000026.1 GCF_001468465.1 Sphingopyxis sp. H115 | reverse complement strand
ACCCAAAGGCGGCCCGCCGCATCGACGCGGCCGTCGTTGAACCGCTGGTGGGGCTTGTCCGCGAGCACCGCGGGGCCGAAGGGGCGGGGCGTATCGCCCCATTTGTCGATCAACGCGCAACCGTTTTCTAGCGCCGCGACCAGCCCGCCTCCGGCGCGCGGCGCGATGCAACCGACCTGTTCGGCCAGTTCCATGACCTCGTCGACGCCCGTAGCAGGATCGGTGCGGTGAATTTTGCGGCCGTCGATATCGACCCAATAGAGACGCGATTCGGCGGCGTGCCAGACGGGCGATTCGCCGAGCAAGGCCCCGGCGTCGAGAAGCAATTCGACCATAGCGGGGTCTTAGCGCGGCGGGGCCGGGCTGCCCAGCGACTGCAAACCTATTCGGCCGTAACGAAAGGGTGCGGCTTCCTGCTTCGCCATCGCGGACTGGATCCGGGGTCCATTCACACAGCGTTGCGCAGATGGAACCCGGATCAAGTCGGCGACGGCGAGGAAAGACTAGGCGGCAACAAAAGAGTCTCATGCCGTAGCGTCTTTCCACTTGACGTGGACGTAAACGTAAGGTCTCTTGGCGGGGAAAGATGCGGCCGGCTCCCCCGCTTGGTTCGGCTGCGCTCAGGGAAAGGAACAAGATGTCGCTCGATAGTCTTTCGCGCTCCGCCTACACCGACGATCATGAGGCGTTCCGCGCAACGGTCCGCCAGTTCCTCGAAAAGGAGGTGGCCCCCAATCAGGCGCAATGGGCCGAGGACGGCATCGTGCCGAAGGCGATCTGGCCTAAAGCGGGCGAGCTCGGCCTGCTCTGCCCGACGGTTCCCGAAGAATATGGCGGGCTCGGCCTCGACTTCGGCTATAACGCGATCGTCGACGAGGAAAGCGCCTATTACGGCCGCGTCACGACGGGCTTTTCGCTCCAGTCGGATATCGTCACCAACTATATCGTCCGCTACGGCAGCGAAGAGCAGAAGAAGCATTGGCTGCCCAAGATGGTGTCGGGCGAGGTGATCACCGCGATCGCGATGACCGAACCGGGCACCGGCTCGGACCTTCAGGGGATGCGAACGACGGCGAAGAAGGATGGCAATCATTATGTCATCAACGGGTCGAAAACCTATATCACCAATGGCCAGAATGCCGACCTGGTCCTCGTCTGCGTCAAGACCGACACCGAGGTCGAACCCGCGTGGAAAGGCGTGTCGATCGTGCTCGTCGAGGCCGAGCGCGAAGGGTTCCAGCGCGGTCGCAATCTCGACAAGATCGGGCAGGACGAGGCCGATACGTCGGAACTCTTCTTCAACGACGTCCGTGTGCCGATCACCAACTGCCTCGGCGAAGAGGGCAAGGGCTTCATCTATCTGATGAGCGAGCTTCCCCAAGAGAGGCTTTCGATCGCAGTCAGCGCGCAGGCGTCGGCGCAGCGCGCGTTCGACGACACGGTCGAATATACGCGCGACCGCAAGGCGTTCGGCAAGCCGATCCTCGATTTCCAGAACAGCCGCTTCGTGCTGGCGGACCTCAAGGCGAAGCTGCAGGTCGGCTGGGCGCATCTTGACTGGGCGCTGGCGCGGCACTTGAAGAAGGAACTGACTCCCGAAGAGGGCGCCGCGGCGAAGCTGTGGCACACCGACCTCCAGTGGGAAGTCATGGACAAATGCCTCCAGCTCTTCGGCGGCGCCGGTTATATGAACGAATATCCGATCGCCCGCGCGTGGCGCGCCGCGCGCGTGACGCGGATATTTGGCGGCACGAACGAAATCATGAAGGAACTGATCGGGCGCAAGCTCTGATCGTCTGAAATCGCAGGAAAGGAATTCTCCCATGGCCACAGCCTACATCGTCGACGCCGTCCGCACTGCCGGCGGCAAGCGCGGCGGCCGTCTCGCCGGCGTCCACCCCGTCGACCTCGGCGCCGCGGTGTTCGACGCGATTGCCGACCGCAACGATTTCGACACCAAGGCGATCGACGACGTCATCACCGGCTGCGTGTCGCAGGGCGGCCAGCAGACGATGGACGTCGGCCGCAATGCGGTGCTCGCTTCGAAGCTGCCCGACTCGATCCCCGCCGTCACCATCGATCGCCAGTGCGGATCGTCGCAGCAGGCGATCCAGTTCGCCGCGCAGGCGGTGATGTCGGGAACGCAGGACATCGTGCTGGCGAGCGGCATCGAAAGCATGACGCGCGTGCCCATGGGCAGCGTCGCGACCTTGTTCATGAAGGAAGGGCTCGGCCATTATAAGTCCGAACGGCTCGAGGAAAAATATCCCGGCATCATGTTCAGCCAGTTCATGGGCGCCGAGATGATCGTCAAGAAGCATGGGCTGACCAAGGACGACCTCGATGCCTATGCGCTCGAAAGCCATCGCCGCGGCAAGGCCGCGACCGAAGCCGGCCATTTCAAGCGCGAGATCGTCGGGGTCGAGATCGACACCCCCGAAGGCCGTCAGATGCACCTCGTCGACGAAGGCATCCGTTTCGATGCGACCCTCGAAGGCATCGCAGGGGTCAAGATCCTGCAGGAAGGCGGCTCGATCACCGCCGCGACCAGCTCACAAATCTGCGATGGCGCTTCGGCGGCGCTCGTCGTTTCGGAACAGGCGCTGAAGGACCACAATCTCACGCCCCGCGCGCGCATCCACCATGTCTCGGTGACCGCGGGCGACCCGGTGATCATGCTCGAAGAGCCGCTGTTCGCGACCGAACGCGCGCTCAAAAAGGCAGGCATGAAGATCGAGGACATCGACGCCTATGAAGTGAACGAGGCATTCGCCCCGGTGCCTCTGGCGTGGCTCAAATATCTTGGCGGCGATCACGCGCGGCTCAACCAGCACGGCGGCGCGATCGCGCTCGGCCACCCGCTCGGCGCTTCGGGAACCAAGCTGATGGCGACTTTGCTCGGCGTGCTCGACGCGACCGGCGGCAAATATGGCCTGCAAACGATGTGCGAAGGTGGCGGCCAAGCCAACGTCACCATCATCGAGCGGCTTTGATAAGAATCCCCCCTCCCGCTTGCGGGAGGGCCCCTATGCCTATCCTCCCAACATGCCCCACCCAAACCCTCCCCTGAAGGGGAGGGCTTAAACGGAGACCAACATGAAACTCGATTCCACCGTATCCGCCGTCGTCACCGGCGGCGCCTCGGGCCTCGGCGCCGCCACCGCGCGCCTGCTCGCGTCGAAAGGCGTCAAGGTCGCGATCTTCGACCTGCAGGAAGAAAAGGGCAAAGCGATCGCCGAGGAACTCGGCGGCGTCTTCTGTGAATGCAACGTCACGGACGACGCCAGCGTCGATGCCGCCTTCGCCAAGGCGCGCGAAGCGATCGGACAGGAACGCATCCTCGTGAACTGCGCCGGCACCGGCAACGCGATCAAGACCGCCAGCCGCTCGAAGGAAGATGGCAGTATCAAGCATTTCCCGCTCGATGCGTTCAACTGGATCATCCAGATCAACCTCGTCGGCACCTTCCGCTGCATCGCCAAGTCGGCAGCGGGGATGCTGACGCTCGATCCGATGGAAGACGGCGAGCGCGGCGCGATCGTCAACACCGCGAGCGTCGCGGCCGAGGACGGCCAGATCGGCCAGGCGGCTTATTCGGCGTCGAAGGGCGGTGTCGTCGGCATGACGCTCCCCGTCGCGCGCGACCTCGCGTCGGAAAATATCCGCGTCAACACGATCCTGCCGGGCATCTTCGATACCCCGCTGCTCGCCGGCGCGCCGCAGAATGTCCGCGATGCATTGGGTGCCTCGGTGCTCAACCCGAAGCGCCTCGGCAATCCGCAAGAATATGCCAATCTCGCGCTTTGCATGATCGAGAATGGCTATTTCAACGGCGAGGACGTCCGCCTCGACGGCGGCATCCGCATGGGCCCGCGCTGATATGCCCAAACCGGAGAGCTGGCGGCTCGACGCCGCCAGCTACCCCGTCCACCTGGAATTGCAGACGCGGTTCCAGGACATGGACATCAACGGTCATCTCAACAATGTGGCCTTCGCCGCCTTGTTCGAAAGCGGACGCGTCCTCCTAAACCGCGACGTTCGTCCGCTCGAGGAGCGCCCCGCGAACGAGCGCACGATGGTTGCCGCGGTCGAGATCAACTATCTCGCTGAGGGCAATTTCCCCGACCCGGTACAGATCGCGACGGGTATCGGCCGGCTCGGCACCTCGAGCTGGACGATCGTGCAGGCAATGTTCCAGAATGGCGGTTGCATCGCGACCTGCGACACGGTGGTGGTGTGCCGCACCGACGGGCAGGCGAAGCCGCTGAGAGCGGCCATGGTGACGGAACTCGAAGCGAAGCTGGTGACGCCGGCCTAGAGCTTCTTGTCCGCATCGGGCACTGCGCGGATCAGGTCGCGCGCAAAGCCGATCAGGCCGATCTGGCGGCGGCGCTTCAGTCGCTCGGCACGCAAAATCGCCATGACCTCGTCGAAACAGCCCGCGACATGGTCGTTGATCAGGACATAGTCATAGCCGTCCCAGTGGCTGATCTCGTTCGCGGCGCGTTCCATGCGCGCGCTGATCACCTCGTCGCTGTCGGTCTTGCGCGCGCGCAGGCGACGTTCGAGTTCCTCCATCGTCGGCGGCAGCACGAAGACGCGCACGACGTCGGGGCCTGCCTCCTGATAGAGCTGCTGCGCGCCCTGCCAGTCGATATCGAACAGCACGTCCTTGCCCGCCTCGAGCAGCGCATCGACCGGCGCGCGCGGCGTGCCGTAACGATGCCCGAAGACATGCGCCCATTCGAGAAATTCGCCGTCGGCGGCCATCTTCTTGAAGGTTTCGGTGTCGACGAAATGATAATGGACGCCGTCGACTTCACCCGGACGCGGCGGCCGCGTCGTCGCGGAGATCGAGAGGGCGATATCCTTGTCAGCCTCGAGCATCATGCGCGAAATAGTGGTCTTGCCCGCGCCCGATGGCGAGGAGAGGACGAACAACACGCCGCGGCGGTTCAGGTGGACGCTTTCAGCCATGGGCGCTAATTGCGCGTGAGACGAGCGCGGTCAAGCGGGAAGGGGCATCGATGATTCTGGGGGTTTCGAGACGGGGCTGGCTGGTGGCCGCGGGACTTCTCGCAGCCTTCGCCGCGATCCTTTTCGCGATGGGGCGCCCACCGATCTGTCCGTGCGGCACGGTCAGCCTGTGGCACGGCGTGGTCCAATCGAACCAGAACAGCCAGCAGGTGTCGGACTGGTACAGCTTCAGTCACATCATCCACGGCTTTATTTTCTTCGGCCTTTCGCGCTGGCTGATCCCGCGCCAGCCTTTATGGGTCGCGCTCGCGCTCGCGATCGGGATCGAGGCGGCGTGGGAAATCCTCGAAAATTCGCCTATCATCATCGACCGTTATCGCGAAGTGACGATGGCCTATGGCTATTCGGGCGATTCGATCCTCAATTCGGTGAGCGATGCGCTCTTCATGATCCTCGGCTTCCTCGCGGCGAGCCGGATGCGCTGGTGGGCGACGGTCGCGATTGCGATCGCTTTCGAACTCTTCACGCTCTGGACGATCCGCGACAATCTGACGCTCAACGTACTGATGCTGGTGTCGCCGATCGAGGCGGTGAAGGAATGGCAGGCCGGCGCATAGTCTACAGGCCTTTGCGGCCGAATCCCCCGGATGGTTTGGGTGCGGACAAGTCGCCGGGCTTGCCGCCGGTCCGGTTGCGCATGTAGCGAGCAAGCGCCGCGTCGGGATCGAAGCTTGTCTCTTCGGGACGGATTCCGACTGGTTGCGGGGGCGCGGCGGTGGCGGTTTTTTCATCCGACCCGCGCGGTCTGGCGAAGAACATCCGTTTCAAGGCCCAGATGAAACAGGCCACGGCAGCAATCAGCAAGACGAGCGCCGACACATGATGGAACAGACGCGTGCCCGGATCGCCGGCCAGATCTCCCGCGCGTTCGAGCGCCTTGCTCAGCGTTCGCAGCCCGAAGCCGAGCGCGATCAGCGTGAGCGTGCGAAAGCCGGGCGGATTGAAAGCCATGACCGCCTTCAATAGTCGGCCATGGTGAGAATCGGGTTAATCGCCCGGAACGCCGATCAATGAAGCGCGCCGCTCCGCCCATTTGCGTCGACCGGGATGGCGGGAGGCAGCGCGTCGCCGATCGTCTCGCCATCGGTCGGCAATTCCGCCGCGCCCGCATAGGTATCGACCACGCCCGCATTCGCGAGTTCGGGGTCGAGCGCATGCGCTTCCGCCGCGGCCTTGCGCGCTTCGGACCGTTCAGCCCATTTCTTGGTGAGATAGGCACCCGCGACCGTCGCGGCGAGTACGGCGTATCGCTGCGGGAACAGGCGCCGCGCGGCGAACAATGTGCCCGCGCCAATCACCGCGCCCGCGACGGGATGGTTGCCCTTCTTCCGTCCGATGGCGCTGCCGAGGACGCCGCCTACGATCCGACCGATCATCTTCATCTCTCCTTCCCCTCTTCAATTCCCAAGGACGGCTCAGGGTTCCGATCCCAGCATGGCGCGCGGATCGACGACGCGGTCGAAGGTCGCGGCATCGACATAGCCGAGGTCGAGCGCCGCTTCCTTCAGCGTGCTGCCCGTTTCATGCGCATGTTTCGCGATTTTCGCGGCTTTGTCGTAGCCGATTTCGGGCGCGAGCGCGGTTACGAGCATCAGCGAGCGGTTCATCAGCTCGTCGATGCGCGCACGATTGGGTTCGATTCCGACGACGCAATGCTCGGTGAAGCCCGCCATGCCGATGCTCAGCAATTCGATCGAACGCAATATATTCGACCCGATCAGCGGCTTGAACACATTGAGTTCGAGATGGCCCTGCAAACCGCCGACGGTCACCGCCTGATGGTTGCCGATCACCTGCGCGGCGACCATCGTCAGCATCTCGCACTGCGTCGGATTGACCTTGCCCGGCATGATCGAGCTGCCCGGCTCGTTCGCAGGCAGGTCGAGCTCGCCAAGCCCCGCGCGCGGCCCTGATCCGAGCAAGCGGATATCGTTCGCGACCTTGGTCAGCGCGACGGCGAGCGTATTGAGCGCGCCCGAGAAGAAGACGAGCCCGTCGTTCGAGGCCAGCGCCTCGAACTTGTTGCGTGCGGGTTCGAAGGCGATGCCGGTGGATTTGGACAGCTCCTCTGCCATGGCGGTGTCAAAGCCCGCGGGGGCATTCAGGCCGGTGCCGACTGCGGTGCCACCCTGCGCGAGCTTGCAGATATTGTGCGCCAGTGCCCCCTCGATCCGCGCGCGGCACGCGATCAATTGCGCGACATAGCCCGAAAATTCATGACCGAGCGTCAGCGGGGTCGCGTCCTGCAAATGGGTGCGGCCTATCTTGACGATGTCCCCCCAGGCTTCGGCTTTGGCAGCGATCGCGTTGGTCAGTTCGATAAGCGACGGGATCAGCCGCACCGTCGTCTCGACCGCGACCGCGACGTGCAGCGCGGTCGGAAAGCTGTCGTTCGACGACTGGCTCATGTTGACATGGTCGTTGGGGTGGATGGGCGCCTTGCCGCCGCGCGTGCCCGCCAGCTTTTCGTTGGCGATCCCCGCGATCACCTCGTTCGCATTCATGTTCGACTGGGTGCCGCTGCCCGTTTGCCAGATCGCGAGTGGGAATTGGTCGTCGTAGGTGCCCGCGACCACCGCTTGGGCGGCCTCTGCGATGGCGTCGGCGAGGCCCGCATCGAGCCCATGGTTGCGGTTCACGCGCGCCGCCGCGCCCTTGATCCGCGCAAGCGCGTGGACAACCGGCATCGGCATGCGTTCGTGCGCTGGAAAAGCGAAATTGTGGCGGCTGCGCTCGGTCTGAGCGCCCCAATAGGCATCGGCGGGCACCTCGATCTCGCCAAGGGAATCGCTTTCAATTCGCGTGCTCATGCTACCAGCATCCTTGTCACCAAAATCGCCCCGGCCCAGATCATCGCGACGAGGCCGAGCAACTGCCAATAGCCGCCCTCGCCGATGCGGCGGCGCAGCCATGCGGCGGCAAGCCAGACGAGGACCAGCGCCGGTGTCAGCACCAGCAGGCTGAAGCGAAGCAGCCCGTCGGCGATCTGTCCGCGCGCATATTGGCCTTCGAACAGGGCATAGCCCTCGACGCCCCACCAAAAGGCACCGGTCAGCACGACCATCCCCGCGATTGCCCAAAATTGCCAGAAACGGCTGGGGGGCCAGTTGGCACCCACCGCGCTACCGCTTCTTGCCGAAGTCCACCGTCACGACATTCGAGCCATCCTCGGTCGTAACCTCGGGCCGGTCGTTGTCGGCTTCGTCATGCGGTTCGGGTTGCACCGTCTCGTCGTCGCTGACCTGGAATTGCAGGCCGAAATCGACCGATGGATCGACGAAGGCGGTGATCGAGGCATAGGGGATCGTCAGGATCGACGGCGTCTGGTTGAACGACAGGCCGACGCTGAAATGATCCTCCTCGACCTTCAGATCCCAAAAGCGGTTTTGCAGTACGATCGTCATTTCGTCGGGAAATTTGGCGATCAGGTGCGCGGGAATATCGACCCCGGCTGCCTGCGTCTTGAAGGTGATATAGAAATGATGCTCGCCGGGCAGGCTGTCATAGCCTTCGATCTGGCTCAGCACGCGGCCGACCACGGCGCGCAGCGCGTCCTGCACGATTTCGTCGTAGGGAATCAGGCTGTCGCGTACATCGTCACTCATGGGGCGACGGGATGAACGCGCGCCGCGTGCGGGTCAAGGGGGGTCAAGCGGGGGAGAGCGGCCTTGCAACGCGAAAAGTCGCTGCTATGGGGCATTTCATGCGAACCGCCACCGTCCAGCGCACGACCAAGGAAACGGACATCGCGATCACCGTCAATCTCGACGGGACGGGCGATTATTCGGTGTCCACCGGCATTGGTTTCCTCGACCATATGGTCGAACAATTGTCGCGCCACTCGTTGATCGACATTTCGATGCAGGTGAAGGGCGACCTTCATATCGATCAGCATCACACGGTAGAGGATTCGGCGCTCGCGCTCGGCGAAGCGGTTGCCAAGGCGCTCGGCGACAAGCGCGGCATCGCGCGTTACGGCGAGGCGCATGCGCCGATGGACGAGACATTGACGCGCTGCGTGCTCGACATTTCGGGACGTCCGCACTGCGTCTATAAGTCCAGCTTCTCGCAGCCGCGCCTCGGCGAGATGGACACCGAGATGTTTCCGCACTGGTTCCACAGCTTCGCGCAAACCGCGGGGATCACGCTGCACATCGAAATGCTGTATGGCGAGAACAACCATCACATTGCCGAAAGCATGTACAAGGCGCTGGCGCGTGCCTTGCGTCAGGCGGTCGAGATCGACCTGCGCAAGGGTGACGCTATCCCCTCGACCAAGGGGGTCCTCTAGGACCAGCCTATGAGTGCTATTGCCCTGATCGACTATGGCGCGGGCAATCTTCGCTCGGTGCATAACGCGCTCGTTGCGGCGGGCGCCGCGAATGTTGCAGTCACTGCCGATCCCGACGCCATCGCGAAAGCCGACCGCATCGTGCTGCCCGGCGTTGGCGCCTTTGCGGCCTGCATGAGCGGACTGTCGGCGATCGCGGGTCTGATCGAGGCGATGGACCAGCGCGTGCGTGGCGAAGGGGCGCCCTTCCTCGGCATCTGCGTCGGCATGCAATTGCTCGCCGGCGCGGGCGAGGAGCACGGTAGGCACAAAGGGCTCGGCTGGATCGGCGGTACGGTGCGCGCGTTCGATCCCGCGCCGGGCCTCCGCATCCCGCACATGGGCTGGAACGACGTGGTGCCAACCTTCGCGCATCCGGTGATCGCTGCGGGTGAGGCCTATTATCTCCACGGCTATCATTTCGCCGATGCCGCGCATGTCGCCGCGACCAGCAGCCATGGTTCGACCTTCACCGCGGCGGTGGCGAAGGACAATATCGTTGGTGTCCAGTTCCACCCCGAAAAGAGCCAGGCCTACGGCCTCGCAACGCTTGAAAGGTTTCTCCAGTGGCGGCCCTGACCATCTTCCCTGCAATCGACCTCAAGGGCGGGCAGGTGGTGCGGCTTGCCGAGGGCGACATGGCGCGCGCCACCGTCTACGGCGACGACCCGGCGGCGCAGGCGCGCCTCTTCGCCGAAGCCGGATCGGACCACCTCCACGTCGTCGATCTCGACGGCGCCTTCGCGGGTGCCAGCGTCAACGGCGCCGCGGTCGAGTCGATCGTCGCGGCCTTCCCCGGCAAGGTGCAGGTCGGCGGCGGCATCCGTGATCGTGCCGGCGTCGACCGCTGGCTGGCGCTTGGCGTGGAGCGCGTGATCATCGGCACCGCGGCGCTCAAGGACCCCGAATTCGTGAAGTCCGCCGCGCGCGACCTGCCCGGCCGGATCGTCGTCGGGGTCGACGCGCGTGACGGCATGGTCGCGACCGAGGGCTGGGCGGACGTCTCCGACGTGCGCGTCGAGGACCTCGCGCGCCGCTTCGAGGATGCCGGGGTTGCGGCGCTGCTCTTCACCGACGTCGGCCGCGACGGCCTGCTCAAGGGCTGCAATGTCGAGGCGACGGTTGCGCTTGCGCAGGCGGTCGCCATCCCGGTGATCGCGAGCGGCGGCGTCGCCGATATCGGCGATATCCACGCGCTGCGCCCGCATGTCGCAAACGGGATCGAAGGCGTCATCACCGGCCGGGCGCTATACGACGGCCGCCTCGACCTCGCCGAAGCGATCGCGGCGGGGCGGGCGTGAGAAACGCCTCCTTCTTCACTAGTGTCGAGCTTAGTCGAGACACGTCTTGGTTGGTCGCTACCGTTCAATGTGTCTCGACTTCGCTCGACACGAACGGGGTTGAAAGGTTGGTATTGTGACCGTCCGCGTCCGCGTCATCCCCTGCCTCGATGTCGCCGACGGGCGCGTCGTGAAAGGCGTCAATTTCGTCGACCTGCGCGACGCGGGCGATCCGGTCGAGGCCGCACGCGCCTATGACGCCGCGGGCGCCGACGAACTTTGCTTCCTCGACATCAGCGCGAGCCACCAGGGTCGCGGCACCCTGCTCGACATGGTCGCGCGCACCGCCGAGGTGTGCTTCATGCCGCTCACCGTCGGCGGCGGGGTGCGCAGCGCCGACGATGCGCGCGCGCTATTGCTCGCGGGCGCCGACAAGGTCGCGGTCAACAGCGCCGCCGTCGCGCGCCCCGAACTCGTCGCCGACATCGCCGACCGCTTCGGCAGCCAATGCGCGGTCGGCAGCATCGACGCGCGGCGGGTCGGGGACGGCCGGTGGGAAATCTTTACTCATGGCGGTCGCAACCCCACGGGCATCGACGCGCTCGACCACGCCGTGAGCCTCGCCACTCTTGGCGCGGGCGAATTGCTCGTCACCAGCATGGACCGCGACGGCACCAAGGACGGCTACGACCTCGCGCTTACCCGCGCCATCGCCGACGCGGTCAGCGTGCCCGTGATCGCATCGGGCGGCGTCGGCCATCTCGACCATCTGGTCGCCGGCGTGGTCGAAGGCGGCGCCAGCGCTGTCCTCGCTGCGAGCATCTTCCACTTTGGCGAAGCGACGATCGCCGACGCGCACGCGCGGCTGGCGGCCGCGGGATTGCCCGTTCGCGCGCATTAAATTGTGTCCCAAGGGGTATTCAGGCGCGAAAGCGGCTGCAATAGAAGCCCGATGACCGCAAAGCTCCGCCTCGCCGATCGCACCAACGACATCTTCCCGATCCTCGGCTTTGTTGCGGCAATGGCGAGCCTTGCGATGCCGCTAAACCCCTGGTTCGTTGCCTTCATCCTCTGCGGTGCGGTCGTCGCCGCGGTCCATCATGCCGAGGTGATCGCGCACCGCGTCGGCGAACCCTTCGGCACGCTGATCCTCGCGCTCGCGGTGACGGTGATCGAGGTCGGGCTGATCCTTACGCTGATGCAGGCCGAACCCGAAAAGGCCCAGACGCTCGCGCGCGATACGGTGTTCGCGGCGGTCATGGTGATCCTCAATCTCTTGATGGGGCTCTGCCTTTTGAGCGGGGCGATCCGCCATCACGAACAGCGTTTCCAGCGCACCGGCATGGGCGCCGCGCTTGCGACGCTGACCGTGCTGACGGTCGTCACGCTGGTGCTGCCCAATTTTACCTCGAGCGTGCCGGGCCCCTTCTATTCGGCAACCCAGCTCGGTTTCGTCGCCGTGGTGTCGCTGATCCTCTACGCGACCTTCGCGCTCGTCCAGACAGTGCGCCACCGCGATTATTTCCTTCCCGACGGCGATGCCGACGGTGATGGGGTGCCCGACGCGCACGCCCCGCCGCCGAGCGTGCAGCGCACTGCCATTTCGGGCGCGCTGCTCCTCGCCAGCCTCGTCGCGGTCGTGCTGCTCGCCAAAAATCTTTCGCCGGTGATGGGCGCGCTGCTTGCCGACTGGGGCGCGCCGCCAGCGGTGCTCGGCGTGCTGATCGCGGCGCTGATCCTCGCGCCGGAAGGACTCGCGGCGGTGCGCGCAGCGAAGGCCGACCGCCTCCAGACCAGCCTCAACCTCGCCCTGGGCTCGGCGCTCGCGACCATCGGGCTCACGATTCCGGCGGTCGCGATCCTCTCGATCGCCGCCAACATGCCGATCGGTCTCGGGCTCGATGCCAAGTCGACCGTGCTGCTGTTCCTGTCGCTGATCGTGTCGGTGCAGACGCTGGCGAACGGCCGCACCACGGTGCTGCAGGGGGTGATTCACCTGATGTTGTTCGCGATATACCTTTTCACGACCTTCGTGCCATAATTCGGTTTCAGCTTTGCTGAAAGGAGGCGGCACCGGCCTCGAACATCAAGTCTTGCGAACGAACACCGTCCCCGCGCTATAACCCGCACCGAACGAACAGATCAGCCCGGTATCGCCTGCCGCCATATCCTCATGGTTCAGGTGAAAGGCGATGATCGATCCCGCGCTCGACGTATTGCCATAGGTGTCGAGCACCGTTGGACTTTCGTCGTCGCTGGCCTCGTGGCCGAGCACGCGCTGCGCGATCAGCCGGTTCATGTTGGTGTTCGCCTGATGCAGCCACAGGCGGCGCATATCGCTGCCTTGGAGCTTCAGCACGTCCATCTGCTCGACGATCAGGTTCGCGACCCACGGCACGACTTCCTTGAATACCTTGCGGCCTTCCTGAACGAACAGCTTGTCGCTCTTCGGTCCCGACTGGTCGATGCCGCCGTGGCCGCGGTTGAGGAAACCGAAATTGTTGCGGATGTTGTTGCTGAACTGCGTTTTCAGCTTGGTGCCGAGGATATCCCAATGGCCCTTGGGCGCGATGTCCTTGGCCTCGACAAGGATTGCGGTCGCGACGTCGCCGAAGATGAAATGACTGTCGCGGTCGCGCCAGTTCAAATGCCCCGAACAGATCTCGGGGTTTACGACGAGTACGCTCTTTGCATGCCCCGCGCGGATATAGTCGGCGGCGGTCTGGATGCCGAAGGTCGCCGACGAGCAGGCGACATTCATGTCGAAGCCGAAGCCGTCGATGCCGAGCGCGTCCTGGATTTCGACCGCCATCGCCGGATAGGGGCGCTGCATGTTCGACGCGGCGCACAGCACCGCATCGACGTCCTCTGCGTCGCGCCCGGCGCGTGCCAGCGCGTCTTTCGCCGCCGCAACGCCGATTTCGGCGAGGATCGAGATTTCGTCGTTACTGCGCTCGGCAATGCGCGGCGCCATGTGATGCGGATCGAGAATGCCCGCCTTGTCGACGACGAAACGTGACCCGATCCCGCTCGCCTTCTCGATGAATTCGACACTCGATTCCGTCAGTTCGGGCGCTTCGCCCGCCGCGATCGCGGCCGCATTTTCCCTATTGTGCAGTGCAACATAGGCGTTAAAACTGGCGACAAGTTCTTCGTTGGAGATCGCTTCGGCGGGGGTGAAAAGGCCGGTTGCCGAAATGACCGGTTGCGGTGCGTTGGACATGATGGACCTGCGTGTGTCTTATGGTTTCAAGACACGCTGATTAGGCCCCGTCGCGGCATCGCGCAACGCCCCGTGATTAGCTGAACGCGTCCCGACATCATGGTTAACCTGTCACTAACCAATTTGGTGGCAGACTGTCAGATGCAGGCCTCCGGGGGGATGGCTCCCCGGGCGCCGTGCGGGAGCATGACCATGGCGACGCGTTCAGGACCGGCCGCAGGCGACCTGTCCCTTTCCGAAATCAAGGAGTTTGCGGGCTTTCCCGCAGCCACCCAGCGCTACATCCGCCGTTCGCTCGACATCGGGCTCGAACGCGACGACGCGATCGCGCGCTGGTCGCGCGACATGGTTGAGGAAACCGCGATCCGCGTTCAGGCGCGCGTTTACCAGCGGCTCGAAGAGATTCGCGATCATATCCCCGACGACAGCGGGCTCGACGCGCTCGAAGGTTTCATGGCCCCGCTCATCGCGGTGTCGGCTTTCGACCTGGGACAGGATCGCCTGCCCGGTTTTGCCTCCTATCGCTTCCTTTACGAACGGCTGCTTGGCGCGCATGCGCGGCCGTGGCTGCCCGGCGCCTTTTGCGCCGCGGCCTCGCTGCCGCACCTGCATCCCGACAAGCGCAAGGTCTTGCTCCAGTCGATCAGCGAAGCCGCCGCCACCGCCCCTGGCTGGTCGGCGCGCGAGCCGAGCTTCTATCCTGAATGGGTCGACAAGATCGACGAGACCAAGCCCGCGAATTGAACAACGGCGGCATTGGGGTGGAAAGCGGACGGTGCACCTCCCAGCTTCGTCATCCCGGATGAAGTCCGGGATGACGACGAAGAGAATGTCGGCAATCGGTCGCTAGCTGTCCTTGGACGCCAATCCCCGCTCCGCCGGCACTGGTTGCGAAGGCGGCGTTCGCCTTCGTCCTTGCGCATCGGTGGGCTGCAATCGGATGAAAGCCGCCGGGAGCCAAGCGCCATTGTGAGCGCGCGCGGGGCGAGCTAAGGCAGCGCACGTGACCGCGCCCCTTCTCCGCATCGCTGCTTTCGCCGACCGCAGGCCCAAGCTTTTCGCCCTGCTGCTAGGTGCCGTTTCGGCGACGGGTTTCGCGCCGCTGGGCTTGTGGCCGTTGACCCTGCTCGCGCTGGCGGGCTGGATGACGCTTGTCACGCGCAGTGCCAAGGGGCGACACGCCTTCAGCGTTGGCTGGGCCTTTGGGGTCGGGCATTTCACCATCGGTCTGAACTGGATCGCCACCGCCTTCACCTATCAGGCGGCGATGCCAGCGTGGCTCGGGTGGATCGCGGTGCTGCTGCTGGCGCTCTATCTTGCGGTCTATCCAGCGCTCGCGGCGTGGGGGACTTGGATGGTCGCGCGGTTCCGCGGCGGCACCGGCACCGCCATCTCGCTCTCCTCCATTCTTGCCTTCGCTGCGCTGTGGACGCTCACCGAATGGCTGCGCAGCTGGGTGTTCACCGGTTTCGCCTGGAATCCCTTGAGCGCCATTTTGACGCCGAATATGATTCTCCTGTCGCCCGCCCGGTTTGTCGGTTCTTATGGAATGTCGGCGGTCGTCATGTTGATCGCGAGCTTCATTCTGGTGCAAGCTATAAGATGGGTGCCGGCATGGTGGCAGGCGCTGGGCTCATCCTTGCGGGAAGGCACCTTTCCGACCGTCATTCTTGGCGGGGGGCTCGCGGCCATTTTTATTCTTTCCGTCCCCTTTTTCTATATGGCCCAGGTCGGCATTCTGACCGGCTCACCCGGTGACGATGCGGCACAAGCGGCGCGCAAATCCGTCCCCATCACCGTCGTCCAGCCCAATGTCGGGCAGCAGGACAAGTGGGAGGGCAGCAAGGCCGATGCCAATTTCGCCAAACTCGCGCGGCTGACCGCACCGCAAGACGACACGCCGCGCCTGATCCTGTGGCCCGAAGCGGCGGTGCCCGACTATCTCGAGACCGGATATCCGTCCGTCTATTACGACCGCTCGCCCGCCGAGGCGCGCGGCCGGATCACGAGCCTGATGAATTCCGGTGATGTCATGCTGCTCGGCGCGCTCAAGCTCGAACTCGACCGTACGGGCGAGGTCGTCGGCGCGCGCAATGCGGTGATGACCATCCATGCCGACGGCACGCTCGGCCCGCGTTACGACAAGTCGCACCTCGTCCCCTATGGCGAATATCTGCCGATGCGGCCGATCCTGTCGGCGATCGGCCTGTCGCGGCTTGCCCCCGGCGATATCGATTTCTGGCCGGGACCGGGGCCGCGCACGCTGTCGTTGCCAGCCGTAACACGCAGCTATTATCCCGAAACAGTTCGGCACCGGCTAAGGCACGCGCCTCCCTCCGTCATGCCTCCTCCTTCCATCGAAACATTGCGCCCAGCGATAAAAATCGGGCTGCAGATCTGCTACGAGATCATCTTTTCGGGCCAGGTCGTCGACCGCGCGCACCGACCCGATTTCATCTTCAATCCGTCGAACGACGCCTGGTTCGGCGCATGGGGCCCGCCGCAGCATCTGGCGCAGGCCCGCCTTCGCGCGATCGAAGAGGGTTTGCCGGTCGTCCGCGCCACACCGACGGGGATCAGCGCGGTGATCGACGCCAACGGCCGCATACTCGAATCGCTGCCGATGCATGCCGCCGGGCGCATCGATACGACGGTCCCGCGCGCCCATGCACCGACGCCCTTTGCGCGCTTTGGCAACATGCTGCCGGTCGCATTCGGCCTGCTGCTGCTCGCGCTGGCCATTGCCTTTCGCCGGCGCGGGCGCTAACAGCACCCTCACATAAAGCTTCCTTTATATTCGACTCCCCTCTTACCCGATCCAAGAAGGCTCTCCATGCGCAACAGCTTCCTCTTCACCTCCGAAAGCGTGTCCGAAGGACATCCCGACAAGGTGTCGGACCAGATCAGCGACTCGATCGTCGACCTGTTCCTGTCGAAGGATTCCGAAGCGCGCGTCGCGTGCGAAACGCTGACCACGACGCAACTCGTCGTGCTGGCGGGCGAAATCCGCTGCAAGGGCGTGTTCGAGAATGACGAATGGGCACCGGGTGCGCTCGAGGAAATCGAGACCACCGTCCGCAACACCGTGCGCGAGATCGGTTACGAACAGGACGGTTTCCACTGGAAGACCTTCCGCTTCGAGAATAATCTGCACGGCCAGTCGGCGCATATCGCGCAGGGCGTCGACGAAAGCGGCGACAAGGACGAAGGCGCCGGCGACCAGGGCATCATGTTCGGCTATGCGTCGGACGAAACCCCCGACCTAATGCCCGCGACGCTCGATTACAGCCACAAGATCCTCGAGCGCATGGCCGCCGACCGCAAGGCGGGCACCGCGCCCTTCCTGGAGCCCGACGCCAAGAGCCAGGTCACGCTGCGCTATGCCAACGAGCGCCCGGTCGAGGCGACCGCGATCGTCGTGTCGACCCAGCATGCGCCGGGTTACTTCTTTCACAAGGGCGAAGGCGACGAGGCAAAATATACCGAGCTGCGCAAATATGTGCTCGGCGTGATCGCCGATGTGCTGCCCGCCGAGCTGCTGACCGCGAACACTGTCTATCACATCAACCCCACGGGGCGTTTCGAAATCGGCGGCCCCGACGGCGACGCCGGCCTGACCGGCCGCAAGATCATCGTCGACACCTATGGCGGCGCCAGCCCGCACGGCGGCGGCGCGTTCAGCGGCAAGGACCCGACCAAGGTCGACCGTTCGGCGGCCTATATCACGCGCTATCTCGCCAAGAATATCGTCGCTGCGGGGCTCGCGCGCCGCTGCACGATCCAGCTCTCCTATGCGATCGGCGTGGCCGAGCCGCTGTCGATCTATGTCGACCTGCACGGCACCGGCACCGTCGAGGAAAGCCGCATCGAAGCCGCGATCCCGCAGCTCGTGCGCCTGACGCCGAAGGGCATCCGCACCCACCTCGGCCTCAACAAGCCGATCTACAAGCAGACCGCGGCCTACGGCCATTTCGGCCGCACCGCCGAAGGCGACGCTTTCCCCTGGGAACGCACCGACCTGGTCGACAAGCTGAAGGCGGCACTCGCCGCCTGAGGCGAGCCGGGGGTGCTTGCCGCCCCCGCCCACGGAGAGCGCGGGCGCTTGCCGCCCCCGCCCCGGCACGCTAACGGGCGCGCCATGACTGCGCACAAACCCGGCGACCCGACGACCCTCAACCGCCTCTACGGCCGCTCGAAGGGCAAGCCCCTGCGCGCCGGCCAGCAGGATCTGGTCGACACGCTGCTGCCGCAGATCGCGGTGCCGGAAGTTGGCGAAGTTTCGGCGGAGCGTCTGTTCGGGCAGGCATGTCCGCTCCATTTCGAGATCGGTTTTGGCGGCGGCGAGCATATGGCGGGACGCGCCGACATGCTGCCCGATCATGGCTTTATCGGCGCTGAGCCGTTCATCAACGGCGTTGCCCAGGCACTGGTCCATGTCGCGGGCGATCATGGCGCGAAGTTGCCGCTGGGCAATGTCCGCATCCACCATGGCGATGCGCTGGAGGTGCTGCGGCGGATTCCCGACGGCGCGCTCTCCTTCGCCTATCTGCTCCACCCCGACCCCTGGCCCAAGGCGCGCCACGCGAAGCGGCGGATGATGAACGATGGGCCGCTCGACCTGATCGCGGCGAAGCTGAAGCCCGGCGGTGAGTTCCGATTCGGCACCGACCATCCGGTCTACCTCCGGCATGCGCTGATGGTGATGCGCCGCCACCGCAACCAGTTCGAATGGCTGGCGAAGGATGCGCGCGACTTCCAGATCCGTCCCGGCGGCTGGCCGGAAACGCGCTACGAAGCCAAGGCGCGCGCGCAGGGACACGAGGTGTGGTATTTCCGCTATCGCCGCAAATAGCGCCGCGGCGGGAACCCCGGCCCCTATCCCAGCGGCAGTTCGGTCGTCGCCTTGATTTCGGATAGCGCGACGGTCGAATTGATTTCCTGCACTCCCGGCAATTTGCTTAGCTGGTCGAAGAAGAAGCTTTCATAAGCGTCGATGTCCCTGGCAACGATCCGTAGCATGAAGTCGGTCGTGCCCATCAGTACATAGGCGTCGAGCACTTCGGGAAAGCCGCGGATCGCCGCGCTGAACTCGTCAAGATTGGCGCGGCCATGGGCGTTAAGCTTGACCTGCGCGAACACATGCGCGTTGAGCCCGACCTTGCGCCGGTCGACGATCGCGACGCGCTTGCGGATGAAGCCGTCGCGTTCAAGCCGGTCGATCCGCCGCCAGCACGGCGACACCGACAGGCCCACCCGTTCGGCGACCTCGGCCGTCGTCTGATTCGCGTCGCGCTGCAATTCGCGGAGGATTTTTATCTCGAATGGGTCCAGGTCGGTCATCTGTTCCCTATATCGTGAATAATGGGGATAGATAATCCTCAAAATATCGCCTTGCCCCGCGATTCAAGGCAAGATCGTCCTGCGCTTCGATGCGATCATGCATTCCTTGTTCGAAGGAGTGTCTCATGGTCGTTCGTCTTGCCCGCCTGGCCCCGCCGCTCGAATGCGTGCGCCTATATGATCTCGAATCCGGGCTCGACGGCTTCATCGCGATCCACTCGACGACGCTCGGGCCGGGCGCCGGCGGCTGTCGGCTGTGGTCCTATCCCGACATGCGCCACGCGCTCGGCGATGCCATGCGGCTCGCCGAAGGCATGAGCTACAAGAATGCGCTCGCCGGACTGCCGCTCGGCGGGGCCAAGGCGGTGCTGCGGCGTCCCGAGGGCGAATATGACCGCGTCGCGCTGTTCCGCGCCTTTGGCCGCGCGGTCGAAAATCTCGGCGGGCTCTATGTCACCGCCGAGGATGTCGGGACAACGGTCGCCGACATGCAGGAGGTCGCCAGCGTCTCGCGCCATGTCGCCGGATTGCCGTCCGCCGAAGGCCGCGCCGGGGGCGATCCGTCGCCCTGGACTGCAAAAGGCGTGTTCGAATCGATGCGCGTCGCCGCGGACTTCGCGCTCGGCCGCGACCTCGAGGGGCTGACCGTCGCGGTACAGGGCACGGGAAATGTCGGCGCCGACCTCTGCCGCCGTCTCGCCGATGCCGGGGCGCATCTGGTAATCGCCGATCCCGACCCCGCGCGCCGCGACCGGCTGCGCGCGATCCTCGGCGCCGAGGTTGTCGACACCGATGCCATCGCCGGGGTCGACGCAGACATTTTCGCGCCCTGTGCGCTCGGCGGTGCGCTGACCCATGAAACGGTCGGCAAGCTGAAGGCAAAGCTGGTCTGCGGCGCTGCAAACAACCAGCTCGCGGCGCCCGATGTCGCGGCGCTGCTGCTCGAGCGCGGCATTGCCTATGCGCCCGACTATGTCGTCAATGCGGGCGGGATCATCAATGTATCGGCGGAATATCTGGGCGAAACCGAGGCGGAGGTCGAAGCGCGGGTGGCGGCGATCGCCCCGCGGGTCGGGGCATTGCTCGAACGCGCGGCGCGCGAAGCCCGATCGCCCGCGATCGTCGCCGACGAAATGGCGGAAGCGGTGATCGCCGGCGCCGAACGGGTCGCCGCCTGATGCACCGGTTCCGGATCGACGCGACGCCCGACCCGCATTCGCTGCCGCGCGTCGCCGGGTTCTTCGCACAGCGGGCGATCATGCCCGCAGCGATGCAGATGCGGGTCGAGCGCGGGCTGATGCGGATCGAGGTGACGGTCGATGGCCTCGGCGCGGCGCAGGCCGCGACAATCGCGGCAAAGCTGCACGAAGCGGTGACGGTGATCGTCGCCGAACTGCACGAGATGGCAGCGTAAGCCCCCTGCCGGGATGACGAAGCTGGAGGCCGCACCGTCCGCCTCCCACCCCAAAGCCGCCGTCCTTCGATCGCGCACGCACCTTCACGCTTGTCAGCCAATGCGCGGCGGGAGTAGATCGCTGGCATGAGCGATTTTCGTCCCCTGTCCGCCGACTTCAGCGTCGCCCCGCAAATCAGCATCGAGGATGTGGCCGAGGCGAGGGCGGCGGGTTTTGCGATGCTGGTCAACAATCGCCCCGACGGCGAGGAGCCATCGGCGCCGCAGGGCGACGATATTGCACACGCCGCGGCGGCCGAGGGGCTTGCCTATGCAGCGATCCCGATCGGCCATGCGGGGTTCAGCCATGCGCAGATCGACGCGCTCGACAAACTGCTCCACGATGCGACGGGCCCCATCCTCGCCTATTGCCGGTCGGGGACACGCTCGACGCACCTTTGGGCCCTGGCGCGGGCGCGCGCCGGCGACGATGTCGGCGGTATCGTCGATGCGGCCGCAAAGGCGGGTTATGACCTGACGGGCCTGCGGCCGATGCTGGACGCGCTCGCGGGGGAAAAATGACGGCGCTGATCGTCCAGACGGGCGCGTCGCTCGTCGCGGTGCTGTTCGTTGCCTGGCTGGTCGGCCGGATCGGGCTCGGCGCCGATCCGCGCATCGAGGACGAGGCGCATGCCATCCGCCTTGCCGAAGAGGCCGAGGCGGGCTTTCGCGCGATCGAGGTCGGGCGCGACCGCGCGGGATTTGCGGCGATCGTGCGAAATGCCGAGGGACGGATGATGCTCCTGCGGGCGCATGGCAATTTCTTTGCCGCGCGCCCGATCGATGCCAGCGTGATCGGACGGCTCGACAAGGATTTCCTGACATTGACGATGCCGGAGCGAACATTCGGCGCGGTGACGTTGCAACTGGGGAAGGATGCGGGGATGTGGGCATCGCGCATGCGGGAGATCGTGCGTGCCTGAGCTTCCCGATCCCGTCATTTATGCGGTCCCGGCCTTCATCCTGCTGCTGATCGCCGAGATGGTCTTTTCGCTGCGCGCGGACAAGAGCCGGTACGAGGCGCGCGATACGCTGACCTCGCTGATGCTCGGCACGGTGAGCCAGGTCGCGGGTGCGCTCGTCGGCGCCACGGTCGTCGGCATGGCGGTGTGGGTCTATCAATATCGCCTGTTCGATATCGGCATCGAATTTGCCGAATGGTGGTGGGCGTGGATCCTCTGCTTTTTCCTCGACGACCTCGCCTATTACGCCTTTCACCGCAGCGCGCATCGCGTGCGCTGGTTCTGGGCGAGCCATGTCATCCACCACAGCTCTCAGCATTATAATCTGTCGACCGCGCTGCGGCAGACATGGACGGGCTTTTTCAGCCTGACCTTCCTGTTCCGCCTGCCTTTGTTCCTGATCGGCTTTCCGCCCGCGATGGTATTCTTCTGCGCGGGGCTCAACCTTATCTACCAGTTCTGGATTCATACCGAGGCGATCAAAAGACTGCCCAAATGGTTCGAGGCGGTGATGAACACGCCGTCGCACCACCGTGTCCATCATGGCGTGAACCCGCGCTATCTCGATGCCAATTATGCCGGGGTCTTCATCATCTGGGACAAGATGTTCGGCAGCTTCGTCCCCGAACGCGACGACGAGCCGGTGCGCTATGGCATCGTAAAGCAGCTCGGCAGCTTCAACATATTGTGGGCCGCGGTGCATGAATGGGTCGGGATCGCGAAGGATGTGTGGCACGCGCCGTGGAAGCACAAGCTCAGCTACATGTGGCGCGAACCCGGCTGGAGCCACGACGGCAGCCGCGCGACGAGCACGATGATCAAGGAGCGCTGGGCGGCGGGACGGTCGGCCGAGGAAGCGGCGGAGTGAGCGAAGGAGGCGAGGCGCGGGGTGTCGCGCGCTGGCGGCATTGGGATGCCGCGGCCTTCGGCGCGGGGGCGGTCCCCTTGCTGGTGCTGACCCTCTTTTACACCGATGTGGCGCCAGCGGCCTTCAATACGGTTCTGCTCGTCGCTGCGCTTATGATCTATCCGGTAGCCACATTCTTTGCTTGGCGTCAGCGCGACGGCCGGTTGGCGGCGGCGGGTGCTTTGCTGATTTTGCTCGCCACGCTGATCGCGTCGCGGCTGATTCTGATGCTGAGCGCCTGCTTGATGGGCGATTGCATCTGATCGGCGGGTACCGATGTCCCCTTGCTTCGCTTCCTAATGACATTCATGTAAGCACCCGGGGCGACCGCCATGAGGCGGCGCGAGGGAGAGTCGCATGGATCAGTTCGACATCATCGTCATCGGCGGGGGCAGCGCGGGGAGCGCGGCGGCGGGACGGTTGGCCGAGGACGGCAAGCGCAGCGTCTGCTTGATCGAGGCGGGCGGCCGCAACGACAATATGCTGATCAAGACGCCGGGCTTCATGCCGTTCATTCGCAACGCGTCGAACTATAAATATGAGACGGTGCCGCAAAAGGGGCTGAACGGGCGCACCGGATACCAGCCGCGCGGGCGCGGGCTCGGCGGGTCGAGCGCGATCAACGCGATGGTCTATATCCGGGGGCACGCCTTCGATTACGACCAGTGGGCGGCGCTCGGCGCCACCGGCTGGAGCTATGCCGACGTGCTGCCTTACTTCAAGCGCAGCGAGGGTAACGAGCGGGGCGCCGACGAATATCATGGCGCCGACGGGCCGCTGAACGTCATGGACCAGCGCTGGCCCAATGTGACGAGCCGGCGCTTCGTCGAAAGCGCCGCGGCGCTGCAACTGCCGCGCACGCCCGATTTCAACGGTGCGAGCCAGGAAGGATTCGGCCTCTATCAGGTGACGCAGAAAGCCGGCGAACGCTGGTCGGCGGCGCGCGCCTATGTCGAGCCGCTGCGCGAGCACGGCAATTTCGCGGTGCGCACGGGGGCACTGGTCGAGAAGATCGTCGTTGCGGACGGCCGCGCGGCCGGCGTGGTGATCCGCCGCGGATCGAAGCGCGAGACGCTGCATGCGCGCGGCGGCGTGGTGCTGTCGGCGGGCGCGTTCGGCAGCCCGCAAATCCTAATGCTGTCGGGCATCGGGCCGGCCGCGCACTTGCGCGACAAGGGCATCGATGTCGTCGCCGATCGTGCGGGCGTCGGCGCCGATTTGCAGGACCATATCGATTATGTGTCAAGCTGGGAAACGCGCTCGGCCGATCCGTTCGGCGACAGTGCGGGCGGGACGTGGCGGATGGTGAAGGCGATCTTCGAGCATCGCCGGCAGCGCACGGGGATCATGACCACCTGTTTCGCCGAGGCGGGTGGTTTCTGGAAATCGCGCCCTGACCTGCCGGCGCCCGACATTCAATATCATTTCGTGCCCGCGATGCTCGAGGATCATGGGCGCACCAAGGTGAAGGGGCACGGGTTTTCGTGCCACGCCTGTGTGCTCCGGCCCGAGAGCCGCGGCACGGTGCGGCTGGCATCGGGGGACGCGGCTGCGGCGCCCGCGATCGATCCGGGTTTCCTGACCGACGATCGCGATATCGCGACCCTGCGTGCGGGGGTGCGGATGATGCACCGGATCGCCGCGGCGCCGCCGCTGTCCGACTATGCGGGGGTCGATCGCCATCCGGTCGACCTGGATGACGACGCTGCGCTCGATGCGCTGATCCGCAGCCGCGCCGACACCGTCTATCACCCGGTCGGGACGTGCCGCATGGGCAGTGACGCCGATGCGGTGGTCGATCCGGCGCTGAAGCTGAACGGCGTCGACGGGCTGTGGGTGGCCGATGCGAGCGTGATGCCGCGGCTGGTCAGCGGCAACACCAACGCGCCGAGCATCATGATCGGCGAACGCGCGGCCGATTTCGTAAGGGCGGCGTTGAACTGAACGGGCCCCGGCTTTCGCCGGGAATCATGCAGCGCAGGCGGCAACGGCGAGCAGCGCGCCGCTTTTCGTCAGGCCGTAGCGGCTCGCCGGCGGCCGCTGGTCGAGGATTTCGCGCGTGACCAGCCCATGCCGCCCGAGCGCGGTCAGCCCCTGTGACAGCGCGCGCGGTGTCGCGGGCGCGAGCAGCCGCGAGAGCGCGTTGAAACGGTCGTGCCCCGCATGGATTCCGGCAACGAGCGGCAGGCCCCATCGCGTGGCGGCACCCGGAGGCAGGCCGATCGCATCCTGCGCCTCGGCGATCGTCGCCGCGCGTGCCGCCGCCGCCTGTCCCTTTTCGGTGAGGATATATTCGGGACGGAGCGGGTGCCCGTGGCCGGGATTGCGCCGCACCCAGCCGACCGTCTGTGCGGCTTCGAGTGTACGCACCAGGCTGTCGCGCGAGAGGCCGAGCCGGTGGACCAGCTCGACGAACCGGGCGCCCTTATGCGCCGCCAGATCGGCGAGCAGCGGGATCAGCCAGCGATGGCTGCCGAGCTGGACGAGCAGGAGGTCGGGCGTGATTGACTGCATTTGCAACTAAATATATAAACCGGACTATAGAGGCAAGCGACTTGAGCTGGGTGATTCCTGCCTTGGCCGGCCGCTGCACCAGACGGGAGGAATGGCATGGCGCTTCAGATCGGATCCGAACTCACCTGTTCGATGGGGGTGAAGGACATGACCGCATCGATCGCTTGGTATGAGCGGGTGATGCAGTGCGAACTGCTCTACCGCGCCGACGACATCGGCTGGTGCGAACTCAAGACCCCGATGGCGGGGGTGAATATCGGGCTGAGCCAGGTCGAGGCGGTGGTGCAGGGGGGCGGGGCGACCAATGTGTTCGAGGTCGCAGACATCGATGCGGCGAAAGCGCATCTCGATGCCGAAGGGGTGCGGCAGGACGGCGACATCCAGCATATCCCGGGGCTGGTGAAGCTGATCACCTTCTACGATCCCGACGGCAACGCCTTCATGTTCTCGCAGTCCGAGATGGCGGCATAACATCGCTCTGGTGGGTGGCGGCGGCACTCGTCGTGCCGGCTGCGCCCACCGAGTCTCCGCCGCTTGCCGCGTGGCATGGCAACTGGATTGGCGAGGGCGAGGCCTTTGGCGAGCCCGCAACGGCGACGCTCGACATAGGCGAGGCGCCCGACGCCGGCGCGACGCAGCTCGTCTATCGGTTGTCGATCGCCGGCGCGCCGGTTGCGGCCTATGCGGCGGAGGGGATTTGCCGCGTCGACGGCAAGAGCCGCGTATGCGGAAACTGGACCGACAGCCATGGCCGTACACGCCCGGTTTCGGGTCGCATCGGGCCGCGCGAATGGACTGCAAACTGGGGCAGCGCCGACGTCGAAATCGGCCGGTCGACCTATCGGCTGGAAACGCCCGACAGGTTGATCGTCAGCGATTCGGTGCTGCAGGACGATGGCAGCTGGCGCGTCTTTGCCGTGCTGCACTATCGCCGCAACAAAGGCTGAAATCCAAGGGTTTTGGAGTGTGCGCATGCTGCGCACAAAAAAAGAGGGCCGGGACTTTCGTCCCGGCCCAGCCTTTCAGGCTCTCCCCTCCTGAAACTGTTGACGCAATGAATGCCACATTAATGTCATGTTGAAAAGGCCTAAATTTGCGGCAGCGCTGCCTGATTTTTGTGCATCGCAGCATGCGGTAAATGGGACCGGTCGACGCCTCGACCGGTCCCTGACCTATAGACCTAGAAGGTCTTGCGCGCGGTTATGCCGAAGGTCCGCGGCTGGCCGACGGTATAGCCGAGCCGCGCCCGCCCGCCGCGTTCGCGGTCGAACGACAGCAGCGCATTTTCGTCGAAGAGATTGTTGACATAGGCGATCAGCGACAGGCCATTGTCGAAATCGACCCCGGCGCTGAGATTGACCAGCTGGTAATCGGGTAGTTGCAGGTCGATCGTCGTCGCGGCGTCGGCGGGGGCGCCGCCGAACGGCAGGCCGTGGACGAAGGTCCGCGGATTATTTTCCTGGTCCGCCGGTTGCGTATAGCGCGTGCCGACATGCTGGAACGATGCCGACACATACATGCTGGCGGCGTCGCCGATCGGCCATTCGTAGCTGCCCGCTGCCGAAAGCTGGAACTTCGGCACCGACGGCAGGCGATTGCCTTCGCGAATGCCCGTCGTTGCAGCAAGGACGCCGGGCAGCGTCGAATCGAATTCGGCTTCGATCAGGCTGCCCGACAGGCTGAGGTCGAGCCCATCGACCGGTTGCAGGCCCAGTTCGAATTCGACCCCCATCGAATGCGCCTTGGGAACGTTGAAGACGACGCGCGACGAACAGGTGCCAGCATCGAGCGTCACCTGCAGATTCTTGATGTCGTTATAGAAGCCCGCGGCGTTGAAGGTGAAGCCGCGTCCCTGCGACTTCACGCCCAGTTCGTAATTCCACAGCGTTTCGTCGTCATAATCCTGGAATCCGCCGAACAGTGCCTCGTCTTCGTCCGAGCAGAGCGGCAGGTTGAGCGGATCGTTGACCCCGCCGAGGCGGAAGCCTTTCGACGCCTGCGCATTGACCGTGACGTCGTCGCTGACGTCGTAGGACAACAGGAAGCGCGGGGTGAAGCCGCTCGACTTGGTGCTGTCGGTGCGGTTGTCGCCGTTGGCGAACAGGCCGCCCGAGACGAAGCTGCGCGTCTCTTTGAAGTCGTAATAGCGCCCGCCCGCGGTCGCGGTGAAGGCGTCGCTGATATCGTAGCTGACCTCGCCGAAGATCGCGAACTGCTTGATGTCGTAGGGCAGGAACGCGTTGTAGGGCGAATCGGGGCCGAAGCCGTTGCGCACACTGGCGGAGGTTCCCTCGCCCAGCGTCGCGTCGGTTACCGCATCATAACCTGGCGTCGGCAACGTCTGGGTATAGACGCGATCGACCTTCGAATAAAAGCCGCCGACGACCCACTGGAAGGGGCTGTCATTGTCCGACGCCAGCCGGACTTCCTGCGTCCAGGTTTCGAGGTCGGTGGTATCCACGAGGTTCGACGGCAACAGCACGCCCGCATCGGGGAAGCCGAGGTCGACCGACACCGAACCCGACAGCGCGCTCGCGTCGCGGCTGACGAGGATGTCGCGGTTGATATAGCTCGTCACCGAGGTCAGCTTGGCGCCGCCGAGACCGACGTTGATGTTGAGGTCGGCGATCAGCGTTTCGTCGTCGAAGCCTTCGCGCAGCAGCAGATATTGCTCGCGCTCGTCGAACGTCACCTGCGGCCGTGTGGTCGTGAATTCATTGGCATAGAGGTTGTAGACATCCTGCCGGTTGAAGCCGTCAGCCTTGACCTTCTGATAGACGATGCGCGGGGTGATCGAGAGATTGTCGGTGGGCTCGAAGGTCAGTGCAAGACGTCCGCCATAGCGTTCGCCGCTGTTGATATCCTCTTTCCCCGCCGGGCCGATCGCGTTGATGAAGCCGCCGTAGCGCGTGTAATAGCCGACCGCGCGGAGCGCCGCATTGTCGCCCATCGGAATGTTGATCGCGCCCTTGAGGTGGCCGCCGAGGTCGTCGCCGTCGACAAGGTTCAGATTCGCCTCGACGCTGCCCTCCATCACGCCGATCTTCGGCTGGTTGGTGATGTAGCGGATCGTGCCGCCGACCGAGCCCGAACCGAAGAGCGTGCCTTGCGGGCCGCGCAGCGTCTCGACGCGGTTGAGGTCGTAAAGGTCGATGTCGGGGGTGAAGAGCGAGAGCGAAATCACGCTTTCGTCGAGATAGACGCCGACCTGTTCCTTGACCCCCGGCTGGTCGCGCACGACCTGGCCCGCCGACACGCCGCGCACCGACACCTGGCTCTGTCCGGGGCCGAGATTCTGGACCGAAAGGCCCGCGACGTTGCGCGACAGATCCTCGAGCGTCACGGCGCCCGATTTCTGGATATCCTCGGCGGTCTGGGCGTTGATCGAGAATGGAATGTCCTGAAGATTGGCGTCGCGCTTCGTCGCGGTGACGATGATGATATTGCCTTCGTCCTCGGCGTCCTGCGCGGCTGCGGGAACGCCGATCGTCAGCGCGAGCAGCGACAAGCCCGCGAGCATGGATGCACGTGAATGCATGATAATCCTCCTCCTGATGTGGCCAATCTTTTCGTTGGTCCGGCGCGAGGAGTGCGCCTCCTGTCATCAATTCGCAATGGGGGGTGAATCTTGCGCAACAAAATTGCTGCGACATGTTGCACCCCAGCCACAGTGGGTATCGCGGGCAAAAAAGCCGAAGCGAGCCCCCGAACCGTGGCCGTCCGGGCCACAGTTCAAAAAAAGGCCGGGGTGAAACCCCGGCCAGTGGTTCGCAGGAGGAACCTGGTGAGGATCCCGCCGCCGCCGTTTGAAAGGAGAGAGAGCGTGCGGCGGCGGGTATCCTGTCTCGTTGTCAGTAGTTGTAGGCGCGTTCGCCATGTTCGCCGAGGTCGAGGCCCTCGCGTTCGACCTCTTCCGAGACGCGGCCGCCGGTAACCAGCTTCGCGATATAGAAGGCGATGGCCGACCCGATACCGGACCAGAGGATCGCGACGAGGACCGACTTGATCTGGATCCAGAGCTGCGTGCCGAGGACATAATCGTCGCCCGCCGGGCCACCGAGCGCGGCGAGCATCGTCACCGCGGTGCCGACCGAGCCGATGATGCCGCCCAGGCCGTGGATGCCGAAGACGTCGAGCGAGTCGTCGAAGCCGAGCTTGGGCTTCATCTTCATCACGAACCAGCAGCAGACGATGCCGGCGACCGCGCCGAGAAGGATCGCACCGAACGGACCCGAATTGCCCGCCGCCGGGGTGACAGCGACGAGGCCGGCGATCGCACCCGAGCAGGCGCCGAGCAGCGAGCCCTTGTGGCCGAGCGCGCGTTCGGTGAGCATCCAGAAGAGGACGCCGGCGGCGGTCGCGGTGAAGGTGTTGATCAGCGCGAGGCCGGCCGAGCCATTGGCTTCGAGCGCCGAGCCGGCGTTGAAGCCGAACCAGCCCACCCAGAGGAGGCCGGTGCCGATCAGCGTCATGGTCAGCGAGTGCGGCGCCATGATGTCCTTCTGATAGCCGCTGCGCTTGCCGATGATGAAGCCGCCGACGAGCGCCGCGACACCCGCGTTGATGTGGACGACGGTGCCGCCCGCGAAGTCGAGCGCGCCCCAGCCGAAGATCAGGCCGGTCGAGGCATCGTCACCGCCGAGATACCAGACCATATGCGCGATCGGGTAATAGACGATGGTCAGCCAGACGATCGCGAAGACCATCACCGCCGAGAATTTCATCCGCTCGACAAGCCCGCCGAGTACCAGCGCGACGGTGATCGCCGAGAAGGTCATCTGGAAGGCGATGAAGACGAATTCGGGGATGACGACGCCGTCGGTGAAGGTCGCGACGGTCGAATCGGCGGTGACGCCTTCCAGGAACCACTTGCCCGCCGAGACGAACCGGTTGGCATCGCCGCCAAAGGCGAGGCTGTAGCCGAACATCACCCACATGATCATCGCCAGCGCTGCGACCGCCAGGATCTGCGTCAGGACCGACGCCATATTCTTGGTGCGGACTAGCCCGCCGTAAAAGAGCGCGAGGCCGGGAACGATCATCGCCATGACGAGCACGGTCGAGATCATCATCCAGGCGGTGTCACCCTTGTCGGGCGTCGGCGCGGCGGCTTCCGCCACGGCGGGCGCCGCTTCCTGCGCCCAGGCGGGCAGGGCGGCGAACAGCGAAAGGCCCACGGCCCCGGCGCCCGCCGCAAATTTGTTTGCGAACGTCATAATTTCCCCCTTCGTCATTTAGAGAGCCGCCTCGCCGGTCTCGCCGGTGCGGATGCGCACGGCCTGACCGACGTCGAGGACGAAAATCTTGCCGTCGCCGATCGAACCGGTGCCGGCGCTTTGCTGCAGCGTTTCAACGACCCTCGATGCAAGCGCGTCGTCGCAGACGAGTTCGATCTTCACCTTGGGCACCATGTTGGTGGCATATTCGGCGCCGCGGTAGATTTCGGTCTGCCCCTTTTGCCGGCCGAAGCCCTTGACCTCGGTCACGGTCATGCCGGCGATGCCCAATCCGGTGAGCGCTTCGCGCACCTCGTCGAGCTTGAATGGTTTGATGATGGCCAGGATCAGCTTCATGACGCCCCCTTTTGCTAATGGCACCATGTTGCACTGCAACGGGCGTGCCAGATTGCGCGGGGCGCCTGAAAGTTAACATTTTGTGACGGTTTTGGCCCTTGCAACGCGCCTGATCGGTCGTGCGATGGGCAACGCAGGCAGTGCCGTGCCTAAATTTTAGGCAAAGATTGCTATTTTGTTGCCCTGAACCTAGCCCAGACTGGCAGATGGTCGGATGCGCGCGCTGCAAGCGCGCTGCGGTGCACGCCCGCCTCGACCGCTTCGAGATCGGGGGTAGCGAAGATGCGGTCGAGCCGGGCGACGGGGCGGCGGCTGTGAAAGCTGTGGCCGGTATCGACTGGGCGGTGCTGCGCGCCGAAATCGGCAAGGCAACCGCCGTTCGCGCGCCATTCGTTGCAGTCGCCCATCAGGATGGTCGGCAGCACTTCGCCCTCGGCGACATGGTTCAGGATCGCGCGCGCCTGCTGGCGGCGGCGGAGCCCTGAAATATCGAGGTGCATGCCCACGACGCGGAGTCGCGTGTCGCCGATGCGTACCGTCGCCGCGACGGCGCCCCTCGGTTCGAGCGTCGGCAGATGGAGCGCGTGGCTCTCCTCGACCTCGGCGCCCTTGCGGACGAGCAGCGCGTTGCCGTGCCAGCCGATCGCATAGGGGCGGCCGCTCAAGAGGTCGACGGGGACGTAATCGCTATGCTCTTCGAACATGTGCGGCGGGATCGCGCTCGCGCGCGTGCCGAAACGCCGGTCGGCTTCCTGCAACGCGACGATGTCGGCGTCGAGTTCGCCGAGCACCGACAGCACCCGGCCGGGATCGCGGCGGCGGTCGAGCCCGATGCCCTTGCGCATATTGTAACTGGCGACCTTGATCATGATGTGCTTTTCAAGCGCTCAGGCCGCGTTTCCGTTCCCGCGGCCCTCGAATTCGGCCATCAGCGCCTGCGCCTCGTCCAGATCCTCGTCGAGCACCATGATGCGCACCGGGATGAGCAGCCCGACGCTTTCGGCAATATTCATGCCCGCGTCGAAGCAAACGGCGTGGACGCCGGCACTTTCGAGCCGGCCGCGCAGCAATTCGGCTTCGGCGCCGTTGGGAAGCCTGACAAGCTCGACCAATGGCATCAGACGGGTTCGCCCGCAATGAAGCGGTCGGTCGGTCGCGTCGGCAGTCCGTCGATGCTCTTCGTGCGTTCCTGGAATTTTTCGACCCACAGCACGGGATCGGCCTGACGGTGATATTTCTGCAGCGTCTCGCGTTCGGTCTGCAATTCCATCATCGGCACGCCCCAGCCGCAGCTCGTCTGCACGCTTTCGACATCGATCACGAAGATCTGGCGTGTGCCGGGAAGCAGCGTGAAGTTGGCCGCGAGCGCGTCCCATTCTCCGTCCTGCGGCAGCACCGGCCGCCCGCGGCCATAGATGCGCAGGATCAGCGCGCTACGGTCGAAAGCGCAGAACATGATCGTGATCCGCCCGTCGGCGGCGAGATGCGCGTGGGTTTCGTTCCCCGACCCGCCGAGGTCGAGATAGGCGACCTGCGTATCCGACAGGACGCGGAAGCTGTCGGCATAGCCCTTGGGCGACAGGTTGATGCGCGCGCCGTCGGCAGCGGTCGCGGTGAAATAGACCGGCTGCCTTTCGATGAAGGCGATATGCTTGTCGGTCAGCGTATCGGTGAATTCGGCCATGGCTGCTCTCCGTATCGCGACGTGCCTATCACCAATTCTTGCCCTCTTCTATCGCGGTTTCCTCGTCGGGCCGGGTCGCGCGGCCGAGCGCGTCGTTGCGGTGGGGGAAGCGGCCGAAGCGGTCGACGATGTCGAAATGTTTCTTGGCATAATCCTGGAACATCGGGTCATCGAACGCTGCGAACAGGCGCAGCGATTCGCGCTGGTCGCCGATGTCCTCGCTGTGCTGGAAGGGCAGGCAGGCGAACTGGCGGCGCTCGTCGGGCCAGCTTTCGTGCCAGCCGCGTGCGACGATGCCCTGCGCGATCGCGCGTGCGAGGCTGTCGGTCGCAAAGGCGTCCGCATGGCCGCGGTAAATGTTGCGCGGCACCTGGTCGAACAGGATCGTCGCCGCGAGTGCGGTGTCGGGATCGGTCAGGAAGGTCTCGGCGGGTTGCGAGCGAAGCGCCTGGTGCCATTCTTCGGCCAGATCGCGGACATCGGCGTCGAAGTCCGGCCCGCCGCCGTACCAGTCGTCCCTGTCATGGTCGTCGAACCAGAAGGCGAGCAGTTGCTTGGCCCAGTCGGCGGGCGGCGAGGCGGGCGGTGTGTCCAAGTCATTTGTCATTGCGAGCGAAGCGAAGCAATCCAGAGCGATTTATGCAAGCTCTGGATTGCCGGGTCCCTTCGGCTCCTCGCAATGCGGGAACGGATGGCTCTTACTCGCCCTTCGCCTTGCGGTAGGGCACGAATTCGCCGAGCGACACGAAGCCGCTGTACATCCGGCTGGCTCGGTCGTGCAGTTCGAGCGTGTCGATGCTGCACAGCTGGCTGCCCGACGTCTTGAGCACGAGGATGTCGTCGTCGTCGAGCGATTCGGCGCCGGCCTTGGGCCGGTTGACCCAATAGGTGCTTCCGACCTTGTAGACGATCGCGGTCTTGTCGATGATCTGCGAGCTGCGTGCGGTGGCGAGCGGGATGCAATGCTGCGGCTCGCCCGCGACGCGGCCTTCGAGCAGTTTGGCAAGCTCGGCTTCGGGCGCGAGCTTCTCGCGCGCGGTGGCGGCGGGGGCGGCTGCTACGGCTGCGGCGGCAATGAGCGCCGGGATTAGGTGACGCATGGTTCGACTCCTGTCTTCATCATACCCTACCCGGCGCCCTTCTAGGCCATCGCGCGTGAACGGGGGCTGACTATTGCGGTTTCAGCACGCTCCGTCGGGGAGCGGAATGCCCAGCGGTCCCTTGCACTTCTTCTTCTTTTTCGCGGGTTCGGCGGGGGTGCCGTCGTTCGGCATCCCCATGCCGCCGAAATCGGCGCCGATCATCAGCATGGTGTGCGAGCGGAAACGGACCTTCGCGGTCCAGTCGATGTTCCACACCGCATTGCCCGCGGGCTTGGGCGGATAAGCGAAACTCGCCTCGGGACCGAAGGCGTTGAGGTTGCCGAACATCATCTCGCCCGACGCTTTCTTGACCTCCGCCGGAATCTGGCAGCTCGTCTGCGCGGGCGGCATGACGATCTTTTGCGTGACGAGCCGGCCGACCGTCGCGGGTGGCAGCCAGTCCCAGAGGCCGCCGCCGAACTGCTGCGACGCGCTGCTTGTCCACCATATCATGTCGCTATTCCCGCCGCCGCGGTCCATCCCGCCGAAGGCCCAGGCAACATAGCCGGTCGCTGGCTGTAGCGCGTTCCAGCGAATCATCACCGACCCGTCGCCCTGCATCGCGGTCGATGCGTTCAGCGCGGGCATATAATCCTGCGCCAGCGTGAAATTGATCTCGGGTCCGACATTGCCGGCGATGCGGTGCGCGCCGATGAGCGAGCTGTCCTTCGGCACCGCCTTCGACGATTTGCTATTCGGCCATCCGGCGTAGGAGGCGCTGTTCGACGCCATCACCTCGCGGATGCGCGGGACGGTCGAGGTGAAGAGGTTCGGCGGAACCTGCCCCGCCGCGACCTTCGCGAAATCGATCACGACGGGCTGCCCCGGTCCGGCCTTGGCGCCGCAGCCCCAATAGAGCAGCAGGCGGCCCTTCGGGCGCTCGAAATTGTCGGGCATTTCGTTGCCATCGTCGTGCGGGGCGGGCTTTCCTGGCTCGGGGCCCCACAGCGGCAGCGACGCGCCGAGCTTCGCCTGCGGCTGGAAAAAATGATCGGCGCGCACGGGTGGCTTCGTCGGCGGCTGGTTCGCGCCGAGGCGCAGTTCGATCGTGCGCGCGACCTGGTTGTCGGGGCCGCCGCCGAACATCATCCCCATCATCCCGCCGACGCCGGGCTTGCGCCCGCCCGCGGTCATCGCGGCAAAACCCGACGCGGTCGCGACGTCCATTTCATAGCGTTCCTTGGGCCCGGTGGTTTTTTGCGCCGAGCCCGGAACGGCGGCGAGCATCGCGGCGATGGCGGCGACGGAAACGAAACGCAGACTCGAACGCATGCAAACCTCCCTGTTGCGGAGTGCCCCCGCGGATGATGCGACCGAAATCTGTTCTTGTTTGCGCCTCTATATGCGTGGATCGGGCGAACGCCAAGTGAGGGCGATCACAGGGAAGTAAAGCCATATTTTCGTCACCCCGGACTTGATCCGGGGTCCATGACGCCGCCGCTGTTTGGATGCCGGATCAAGTCCGGCATGATGAAGGGGTGTCGGCCTTAGGCCGTCCCGCCCACCGTCAGCCCGCTCACCAGCAAGGTCGGCTGGCCGACGCCCGCGGGCACGCTTTGCCCCGCCTTACCGCAGATGCCGATACCTTCGTCGATCGCCATGTCGTTGCCGATGCCGGCGACCTTGGTCAGCACGCTCGGACCGTCGCCGATCAGGGTCGCGCCCTTGATCGAATCGCCCAGCTTGCCATTCTCGATTTTGTACGCCTCGGTGCAGGAAAAGACGAACTTGCCCGACACGATATCGACCTGTCCGCCGCCGAAGCTCTTGGCGAAAATGCCGGTCTTGACGCGCGAGAGAAGCTCGGCGGGGTCGTCGTTGCCGCCGCGCATGAAGGTGTTGGTCATCCGCGGCATCGGCGCGTGCGCAAAACTCTCGCGGCGACCGTTGCCGGTGGGTTCGACCCCCATCAGCCGCGCGTTGAGCCGGTCCTGCATATAGCCCTTGAGGATGCCGTCCTCGATCAGCACGGTCTCGCCCGTCGGGGTGCCTTCGTCGTCGATGCTGAGCGAGCCGCGGCGGCCGCCGCCGACCGGGCTGTCCATCGCGCCATCGTCGACCACGGTAACGCCGGGCGCCGCGACGCGCTCGCCGATCCGGCCCGAGAAGGCGCTGGTGCCCTTGCGGTTGAAATCGCCCTCGAGCCCGTGACCGACGGCTTCGTGGAGCAGCACTCCGGGCCAGCCGGGGCCGAGCAGCACGGTGAACTCGCCCGCGGGCGCGTCGACCGCGCGCAGGTTGACGAGGGCCTGCGCCAGCGCTTCGTCGACCGCGCGGTTCCACTGTGCGGGTTCGAACAGATGGTCGTACATATAGCGGCCGCCGAGCCCGAAATAGCCCGATTCGCGGCGCCCATTCTCCTCGACCACGATCGAGACGTTGAGGCGGACGAGCGGGCGGATGTCGGTCGCGAGGAAGCCGTCGGCGCGGACGATCTCGACCACCGACCAGCTGCCCGCGAGAGCGACCGAGACCTGCACGACGCGCGGATCGCGCGCGCGCGCGGCGGCGTCGATTTCCTGACAGAGCGCGACCTTCTTCGCGAAGGGGATGAGGTCGAGCGGATTCGCCTCGTCGTAAAGGTGGCGGTTGGTGCGCGGCGGCGGGCCGGCGGGCGCCTGTTTGGCGGGATCGAGCAGTGCAAGCGTCTCGGCGGCGCGGCGAATCGCCCCCGCGCTGATGTCGCTGGCATGGGCAAAGCCGGTCATCTCCCCCGACACGGCGCGCAGGCCGAAACCGGCGTCAGTCGAATAGTCGGCGGTCTTGAGGCGCCCGTCATCGAAGCCGAAGCTCTCGGTCGCGCGATATTGCAGGTAAAGCTCCCCGTCGTCGGCCTTGGAGAGCGCTTCGCGTGCGAGCTTCTGCGCCAGATCGGGGTCGAGCGCGTCGGCCCGGTAGAGAAAGCGGCGGGGATCGGTCGGGCTTGTCATGGAGCCGATATAGGGACGCCCGTGCCGCGGCGCCAGCGCTCAGAGATAATTGACGGTCAGCGTGAAGGTGCCGCTATAGTCGCCCGGGGGCTGGTTCGCCGGAACGGTCAGCGTGCCGCCGATATAGTAGGTCTGCACCCCGCTGGGCAGCAGGGTCGACCCGAGCAGCGTGATGCCGCCGCCGCTGGTGCTGGCGGCGCGGACGAGGCTTGCGGTCATCGAGGGCGCTCCGCCGCCGGCGCGCGTCAGCGTGACCGATGTGCTGCCCGAAACGAGGATCAGCAGGATGCCGCCCGTGCCCTGGAACACCGCGCGGCGGGAGTCGTTGCCGACGAGCGTCGTCCCGCCGGTCGCGCTCCGCGCGTTGGTGAGGGGGTTGATCGTCACCGTACCGCCGGCCGGTCCGCTGACCAATGTGCCGAAATCGAGATCGTCGGTCTTGATCAGCGTGTTGGGGCGAACGACGGCCGCATTGACGATGCCGTTCATGTCGGCGGCATGCGCCGCGCCGCACCATGTGGTGCTTGCCGCTGCCGCAGCGATGGTCAGAACGCGCAGTGCGCCCCGACAGTTTCTGGTCCCTTGAATCCCCACAGATTCTGCTCCTGTCTGGCACATTTGTGCCAGAGGGGCATGAGTCGTTGATGCAGAAGTTTGGTAAAGGGGCTGTTTACTGGCGGTCCGGACCTCAGCCCGGATCGGCGATCCCGCCGGGGTTCAAACTTTATCGGCGATCCCACCGATGAGGACGAAGCGCCGGTCGCAATAGCCGCAATCGACGAAGCCTTCGTCGGGATCGATCTCCAGCCATACGCGGGGATGGCCGAGGGCGGCGTTCGCGAGCCCGTCGCCGGTGCCGTCGCAGGCAATGCGGGTCTTGGGCGTGCGGATGGTTTCGGGTGCGGGCTGGGTCATCGACGGCGCCCATAGCAAGGCCGGAAACGCTCGGCAATCGGATCTGCGCGAAGACGGGAGGGCCGTGACGGCACCGGTGCAGGCGCCATATTGGCGCAAGTGGTCCCCCGGTGCCGTCTTCCCCCCACAGGAAGGCCTAAAGATAATTGAGCGTGATCGTGAAAGTGCCGCTGTAATCGCCCGGTGCCTGATTGGCGCCGACTTCGAGCGTTGCGCCGACCGGGAAATTATAGTTGCCGAGCGACGAGGTGATGCGGAAGCGGGTCGGCGAGGTCGACAGGATTGCGGTCGGCGTGCTGCCGATTTCGAAAGTGCGCGCGCGCATTCGCGTACCGGGACCGGTCAGCCAGATGCTGTTCGATCCCAGCGAAATATTGACCTGGCGGTTGAAGCTGCCGAGCCCGGCGAAGCGCGCGGGCTCGCCGCCGTCTCCGGCGAGCGTGACGCCGCCGGTGCGGCTGCGCGATCCGTCGGGACCGATCGTGACCGTGCCCGCGGTATTCGACGGGATGATGTCGCCGAAATCGAGATCGTTGACCTTGAAGAAGGAAAGCGGGCGAAGCACGATGGCTTCGGCCTCGCTCTGCGCACTGCCCTGCGCCAGCGCCGGCGAAGCGGCGACGGGAGCGATCAGGAGCGCAAAGGCGGCTAGGCCGCGCTGCACGGGCAGCGGGCAAGAGATGTGGCTGGTCCTCACGCATTTCGGTCTAGCGGCGAGTTTCCAATATAGCGTTAACGCGGCCCTGACGAAAAATTAGCGGGCTTTCGCGGGCGGCGACGCGCGGCTATGGAGGCGGCCATGAGTGAAGCCGCCATCCGCATCGACGCCGTCTCCAAACTTTATGCCGGCGGCAAGCAGGCGCTCGACAACGTCAGTTTCGACGTGCCGCGCGGGCAGATATTCGGGCTGCTCGGGCCCAACGGCGCGGGAAAATCGACGTTGATCAATATCCTCGCGGGGCTCGTCAACAAGACGGCCGGCCATGCGAGCATCTGGGGTTTCGACATTGACGCCGACCCCCGCAACGCCAAATATTCGATCGGCATCGTGCCGCAGGAAATCGTCTTCGATCCCTTTTTCACGCCGTTCGAGACGCTGGAGAATCAGGCCGGGCTTTACGGTGTGCCCAAGGACAAGCGCATTTCGGACGAGCTGCTCGCCGCGGTGCATCTTTCGGACAAGCGCGACGCCTATGCGCGGACGCTCTCGGGGGGCATGAAGCGCCGCCTGCTCGTCGCCAAGGCGATGGTGCATTCGCCGCCGATCATTGTCCTCGACGAGCCGACCGCGGGCGTCGATATCGAGCTCAGACAGCAGCTCTGGGAATATGTGCAGAGCCTCAACGACCGCGGCGTGACGGTGGTGCTGACGACGCATTATCTCGAAGAGGCCGAGGAGCTGTGCGACCGGATTGCGATAATCAACCATGGCAAGCTGATCGCGAACAAGCCGACGCGCGAGCTGGTCGACATGGCGCGCGAGAAGATCGTCGTGGTGACGCTCGACGCCGATGTCACGGTGCTGCCGACGCACCCCGCATTCGACAAGGTCGAGCGCGAGGGCGAACGGGGCCTTGCGATCAGTTACAACAAGGACCGCACCAACGCGGGCGAAGTGCTGACCGCGGTGAACGCGATGGGGCACGGCATTGTCGACGTCTCGACCCGCGAAGCCGATCTGGAGGATGTGTTCCTCAACCTGACGCGCGCGGCGAATGGATAGCGTTTCTTTCCCTTCGCATCGAGCGAAGTCGAGATACCTATCGATGTGGCGCAAGGTCGCGGGGTGTCTCGACTTCGCTCGACACGAACGGACATGGAATGGCTGAAAACCTCTCTCACGACGTCATCATCGTCGGTTCGGGCGCTGCGGGGCTCACCGCCGCGATCGCGCTCGCCGACCATTGTCGCGTGCTCGTGCTCGCGAAGGGCGAACTCACCGGCGGGTCGACCGCCTGGGCACAGGGCGGGATTGCCGCGGTGCTCGATGCGGGCGACACGTTCGAAAATCATATCGAGGACACGATGGTCGCGGGGGGCGGCCTCAACCGCCGCGAGACCGTCGAGTTCGTCGTTGAGAACGCCCCGACCGCGATCGAGCGGCTGATCGAGATGGGCGTCCCATTCAACAAGGAAGCCGAAGCGCTCCACCTCACCCGCGAGGGCGGGCATTCGCACCGCCGCATCGTCCATGTCGACGACGCGACCGGCTGGGCGGTGCAGGCAGCGCTGCTCAAGACCGCCGAGGCGCATCCGAACATCACGCTGCTGCCGGGGCAGGCGTGCATCGACCTGATCACGGGGAGGCACGAGGAACGCTATTCGGGATCGGGCCGCGTCTGGGGCGTCTATGCGCTCGACGAGAAGAGCGGCACGGTGCGCGCGCATGTCGGGCGCGCGACGATCCTCGCGAGCGGCGGGGCGGGACGCGTCTACCAGTTCTCGACGGCGCCGCGCGGCGCGACCGGCGACGGCATCGCGATGGCCTGGCGCGCGGGCTGCCGCGTCTCGAACATGGAGATGATGCAGTTCCACCCGACCTGCCTCTATAATCTCGACGTCAAGAATTTCCTGATCACCGAGGCGGTGCGCGGCGAGGGTGGCATATTGAAGCACCCGGTCACCGGGCATCGCTATATGCCCGATTATGACGCGCGCGCCGAACTCGCGCCGCGCGACGTCGTCGCGCGCGCCAACGACGACCAGATCAAGCGTTACGGCCTCGATTATGTCCACCTCGACATCAGCCATCAGGACCCCGATTTCGTCGCGGGCCATTTCCCGAACATCTATGACAAGCTGCTGACGCTTGGGCTGGACATGACGAAGCAGCCGATCCCGGTGGTCCCCGCGCAGCATTATACCTGCGGCGGCATCTTGATCGACCTTGCCGGACGAACCGACCTGCCCGGCCTCTATGCGGCGGGCGAATGCACCGAGAGCGGGCTGCACGGCGCCAACCGGCTTGCGTCCAATTCGCTGCTCGAATGCTTCGTTTTCGGCGAAGCGGCGGCAAAGGATATCGTCGCGCGCTGGGACGAACTCGACGCGCCGCCGCCGATCCGCCCCTGGGACGAAAGCCGCGTGACCGATTCGGACGAAGAGGTCGTGATCAAGCAGAACTGGACCGAGATCCGCCGCTTCATGTGGAATTATGTCGGGATCGTGCGCACGACCAAAAGGTTGGAACGTGCGCAGCATCGGATCAAGATGCTCACCGACGAGGTCGGCGACTATTATGGCCACTTCCGCGTCACGACCGACCTGATCGAGCTCCGCAACCTGCTCCAGTGCGCCGAGCTGATCGTGCGCAGCGCGCTGCACAGGAAGGAAAGCCGCGGGCTGCATTCGACGCTCGACTATCCCGACCTGCTGCCGCAGGCGGTCGATACGGTGCTGGTGCCGTAAATGGCGCGGCGGCCGCGCGATACGCGTCTTCCGCCGCCTTTCCTGAAGCGCGTCTGGTTGCCCGAGGGCGGAGCCGGCGGGGTCGACTGGCCCGACTGGGCCGATCCCGAGGACTATCCCTTCAGCATGCCGTTGCTTCGTGACGGGCTCGACCTGCGGTTCGAGCGTCCGGTGACGATCGTCGTCGGCGAGAATGGTTCGGGCAAATCGACGCTGCTCGAGGCGATTGCGACGACGGCGGGGTTCAACGAGGGCGGCGGCGCGCAGGGCATGGCGGCGGTCGGCGAGGGCTATGCCTCGGGCGCCGACGGCGGCGCGCTCGGCCATGTGTTGCGGAGCGCGTGGCTGCCGCAGGTCAAGCGCGGCTGGTTCTTTCGTGCCGAGACCTTCTTTTCGGTGGCGCGCTATCTGGACGAAGCGGGCTCGCCGCGCGCCAATTTTCTGGCGGCATCGCATGGCGAGGGGTTTATCGATTTTTTCGAGGAGCGCCTTGGCGAGCAGGGCCTTTACATCCTCGACGAACCCGAAGCCGCCTTGTCACCGCAGCGCCAGTTCGATTTCCTCAAGATACTGCGCCGGATGCAGCGTGCGGCGAATTGCCAGGTCATCATGGCGACGCACTCGCCGATCCTGATGGCGCTGCCCGACGCCGACCTGTGGCAGATCGATCCCTTCGCGATCCAGCCGGCGACCCTCGAAGAGACGGCGCATTACCGGCTCTACCGCGAATTCATCCTCTACCCGCACGACACCGTCGAGGCGATGACCGAATAGGCATCAGCCGCCGACGCCGAGCAGCCGTCCGACGAAGATCAGCACGATCGCGCCAATCACCGAGGCGAGGCAGCCGGCGCGGCTGAAATCGCGCTGCCCGCGCGACGTCACGAGCCCCGCGAGCAGCGAACCGCCGATGCCAAGCAGGATCGTTGCGAGCCAGCCCATCTCGACCGCGCCGGGATAGAAGAAGCGCGCAAGCGCCCCGATGATGAGGCCCGAGAGAATGGCGCCGATGATGTTGATCATGCGTTGAATCCTTCGTTCAAAAACCGTTCTGCCAGCGCCGCATGCAAGGCGGCGCCGCGTGCCATCACCTTTTCGTCCAGCACCATATGGTTGCTATGCAGCCCGCAGCATTGGCGCCAGTCGCTGCCCGCTTCGCTCGCGCCGAGCCAGAACATCGCGCCGGGGACCTTTTCGAGGACATAGGAGAAATCCTCGGCGCCCATCACCGGATTGTCCATCGTCAGCCAGGCCTGTTCGCCGAAGGTCTCTTCGACGACCGACTGGCCGAAGGCGACCGCGCGCGCGTCGCAGACGGTGACGGGGAAACCCTCGATGATCTCGACCTCGGCGGTGCAGCCATGCGCCTCTGCGATCGCCGGGGCGAGGCGCTTCAGCTCGCGCGCCACCATCGCGCGGCGTTCGGGCGACAGGGTGCGGATCGTGCCCTGCATCTCGGCACTCTCGGGAATGATGTTGTTGGTCGTCCCCGCAGCGATTTTTGCGATGGTGACGACCGCGGGGTCGAAGACCGAGATGCGCCGCGTGACCATCGTCTGGATCGCGGTGACGATGGCGCAGGCGACGGGGATCGGGTCGATGGCGTCGTGCGGCATCGAGGCGTGGCCGCCGGCGCCCTTGACCGAGATGTTCAGCACATCGGACGAGGCGAGCAGCGGGCCCGCGCGCCCGGCGAAAATGCCGTGCGGCGCGTTGGGCATGATGTGGAGCGCGAAGGCCGCATCGGGCAGCGGGTCGATCAACCCGTCGCCCAGCATGAAGCGCGCGCCGTGATGGCCCTCTTCGCCCGGCTGGAACATGAACATCACGGTTCCGGGCAGGCGGTCGCGCGCGGCGCACAGCAGCTTCGCCGCGCCGACGAGCATCGCGACATGCGTGTCGTGCCCGCACGCGTGCATCGCGCCACTGATCTCGGAGGAAAAGTCGAGCCCGGTTTCTTCGAGCAAAGGCAGCGCATCCATGTCGCCGCGCAGCAGCACGGTACGTCCGTTGGCGGGTCCGCGTAAGGTAGCGATGAGGCCTGTGGTCGAGGGTCCCTCGCGAAACTCGAGCGGCAGCCCGGCGAGCGCGTCCTTGATCTTCGCAAGCGTCTTCGGGTTCTGCAGGCCCAGTTCGGGTTCGCGGTGGATCGCGCGGCGCAAATCGACGAGGTCGGGAAGGATGGTGTCGGCCTCAGTGGGCCAGCTGTGCGTCAGATTGTCCATTCCGTGACTGTGCCGCGAAGCCATCGCCCTGTCGAGGGACCTCGGAGAGTCCGGAGCGGATACCCATCGTGTCCGGCGTACGGACATCCCACATCAGACCCAGCCGCGCGCAGAGCCGAATGACGGCATAGCCCCAGTCGCTCTGCCCCGGGTGGAGGCCGATTCGCGCCGAGCCCGGATAGGCGTGATGATTGTTGTGCCACGCCTCGCCCATCGTCGGGATCGCAGCCCATGGGACGTCGAAGGCCTGCACGCCATGCGCATCGACGGTCCAGTGCTGGGGCCCGCGATTATGCGCGAGATGGCCGACGAGCCAATGCCCGTGGTTGGCGACCGCGACGCGCGCCGCGACGCCCCATATGACCCAGCCCCAGCCGCCGATCGCGAAGAAGAGCAGGGCGACGGGCAATTGCTGCCAGCGCCAGGTCTTCTCGAGCCAGCGGATGAAGGGGTCTCGGTCGAGCCGCGCGAAGTCGAAGCGCGGCGGCCGGTCTAAGTCGAGCCGGCAATAGGTCTGCCACCAGGCGTCGCGTGCGATATGCGTGCCGTGGCGCAGGAAGGGGTGGCAGTCCGCCTGCCTTTGCGCCCAGTCACGCGTGTCGTGTGCGCGGACGATGCCATAGGGGCCCGCCATGCCGACGAAGGCGCCAAACCAGATCAGCGTGCGGGCGAGCCAGCGGCGCGCGGCGAAGCTGCCGTGGATCATCATGCGGTGATAGCCCACGCTGTGCCCGAGCAGCAGCGCGGCACCGGTAGTGACCAGGAAGAGCAGGATCGCCGTGGGAGTAACGAAGAAGGGGCCGGCGACAAGAGCGGTCGCCGCCATGCCGCCGTTCCAGAGGATGCTCGGCATGTCGGCGCGCACGCGGCCCTCGCGCGGATCGGGGCCGTCTTCGTCGATCAGGAAATTGACCGCATGGGGATCCAGTTCGCTGCGCATCGCCCGATTCCTCATTCAAATAATATAAGTAATTACTTAAATAAATTATTGCTTGTCAAGTCGGCCTGCGATGCCCATTTCGGGGCCATGGAACGGGTCTTTCAGGCATTGGCATCGACGCCGCGGCGCAAGATTCTAGCCTATCTGGCGCATGCGGAACTGAGCGCGGGCGACATCGCGGCGCGCTTCGAGATGAGCAAGCCGGCGGTGTCGCAGCATCTGTCGGTGCTTGAAAATGCCGGGCTGATCACCAGCGAGAAGCGCGGACAGTTCGTCTTTTACCGCCTGATCCCGGACACGCTGACCAATGTGCTCAACAGCTATGTGCAGGAGGTCTGCCCGGTGTCACGCCCGCTCAAGGCCGAATCGCGTGCGCTGGCGGACAAGCGCGGCAGCAAATAGCTCCGCGGCGCACTAGGGCGCCGCCGCCCGCCGTTGCTTCCGCCCCCCGACCACCCGCAGCACGATCACCGCAATGACCAGCGTGACCGGCAGTGCGTACCAGCCGCTCACCGGGATGCGCTTGCCGTTGGTGAAGATGAAGCTGAGCGCGACGATCCACGCCCCCCACCAGTGCAGCCGCGACCACAATCTGGGACCGAGTAGCTTGACCATGCGGTCGAACGACGTCGCGGCGAGGAGTGCGATGAAGACATAGGCGGCGCCCCCGGTGGCGATCGATCTTGGATTGGACAGCAGCCAGAACGTGCTTGGATCGGTTCTCCACAGCGCGATGATCGCGAGCGCATGGATGAAGTGCGACATCGCAAAGCCGAGCCCGAGCTGGCGGCGGTTTCGACGGAGCCATCGGGTGAAGGAGCCGGGCCACAGCTTGAAGGCCGCCGACGCGGCAAAGGCGGCGAGGAATAGCACCAGCGACGTGCGCGCGGTGGCGCGGATCACCATTCGATAGCCCTCGGTGTCCCAGCCGATAGCGAAGAGGAAGCCAAGCGCCATCGCAGAGAGCGCCAGAGTCAGCGTTCGGAACAGCCCCCATCCCTCGGCCCAGCCTGTTTTCGCCGGTGTTCCGGTTGTCGTCGCGGTCATCGCATCCTCCGATTTAAGCCTAGCAACACTAGGCATAGCTTGCATACCTAGCGTTGCAAAGCTAAATCGGTCGGCATGTCTGCCGAAATGCTCAAGGGGCACCTCGATGCCGTGCTGCTCGCCACGATCGGCGACGACGCGTTGCACGGCTATGCGATCATCGAGGCCATCCGCGCGCGCAGCGGCGGCCATTTCGACCTGCCTGAAGGGACGATCTATCCGGCGCTGCACCGGCTCGAACTCGCCGGGCTGCTTGCGAGTCGCTGGGTTCAGCCCGATGGCGGGCGCAAACGCCGGGTCTATTCATTGACCGACAGCGGTCGGCGTTCGCTGGTCGAACGGCGCGCGGGCTGGCAAAGCTTTGCCTCCGGCATCGATCTGGTGCTGGGGGCGCGGACATGAGCGGGCCGATCGCCGCCTATCTTGACGAGCTCGACCACGTGCTGGCGTTCGATCCAAGCCTGTCGCGACGGGTGCGCGACGAGATCGAATCGCATCTGTGCGACACCGCCGAACAGGTGGGGGAGGCCGATGCGGTGCGCCGCTTTGGACGGCCCGCCGACATTGCGCGCGCATATGCCGAGGCGGCACTGCCCGACCGGCTGCGGCGTTCGTGTGTCGCCGCTGCGCTGCTCGGCGGCGTAACCTTGCTGCTGATGCGGCTGCGCACGGTCATTCTCGACCTTCCGGGCGGCGGCGATCCGCTGACCTGGTTCGACCGCGGCGGGCTGCTCGCGGCGCTCGCGTGCATCGGCGCGGCTTGGTGTATGGCGTCGCGGCGCCGGATCGCGCTGGTGCGCCGCTGGCTGCATTTCGCCGCGGGCAGTCTGGCGCTGTCGGTCGGGGCCAGTGTGGTGCGCGCGTTTCAAGGTGCGAGCGGCGATTCGGCGCAGGCACTGATCGTCGGGACGGCGCTGGTGGAGCTCGTGTTGATCGGCGTGCTGATGGCGCAGCTCGCGCGGCTCGATCGCTACGCGCGGCGGCTTGCGGCTTAACGCTTCCCCCCGAACAATTGCCGGCCAGCGAGGTCGAGCATGATTTCCTCGCTGCCCCCTCCGATCGCATTGACGCGCACTTCGCGGTAGATGCGCTCTACCTTGCTGCCGGTGATATAGGATGCGCCGCCCAGCACCTGCGCGGCCTCGCGCGCGACGGCTTCCAGCATGCGCGTCGCCTGAACCTTCAGCATCGCGAAATCGGCGGGGCGGTCCTTGCCCTCTTTCACCTGCCACGCACAAAGGTCGACCCATGCCTGTGTCGCCTCGATCTGGCGTTCCATGTCGGCGAGCTTGATGCGGATCGACTGGTGGCCGACAAGCGGCTTGCCGAAGGTCTCGCGGTTCTGCGCCCATTCGGCGGCTTCGGCCATTGCAACGCGCGCATAAGCGCAGCAACCCATTGCCATGCCGAGCCGCTCGCTGTTGAAATTGCGCATGATGCCGATGAAGCCGCCGTTCTCCGGCCCGATCAGGTTCGCGGCGGGGACGCGCACGTCGCTAAAGTGAATCGCCGCAGTGTCGCTGCACCGCCAGCCCATCTTGTCGAGCCGCGTGCGCTCGACGCCGGGCGCATCCATGTCGATCAGTAGCAGCGAGATGCCCGCGGCGCCTGGCCCGCCTGTGCGCACGGCGCAGGTCAGCCAGTCGGCGCGCATGCCGCTGGTGATGAACATCTTGCCGCCGTTGACGACGTAGCTGTCGCCATCCTTCACAGCCGTGGTCTTGAGGTTCGCGACATCGCTGCCGCCGCCCGCCTCGGTGATGCCGAGCGCGATGATCTTCTCGCCCGCGAGCACCGGCGGCGCGACGCGCTGTTTGAGCTCGTCCGAACCGAGCGCGAGGATCGGGGGCAGGCCGATGCCGTGCGTCATAAGCGACGCGCCGAGCCCGCCCGCGCCGACCGCGGCGAGTTCCTCGGTCAGGACGAGGCCGTGGAAATTGTCGAAACCCTCGCTGTGCCCGCCATATTCTTCGGGGTAGCGCAGGCCGAGAATGCCCGCTTCGGCGGCTCTCCGATGGAGTTCGCGCGGCAGTTCGCCTTCGGCCTCCCAGCGGTCGATGTTGGGCGCGATCTCGCGCGCGACGAAACGGCGGACGCTCTGCGCCAGCGCCTCGTGAGTCTCGTTATAATAGGGCGAACGTGCGCGCCAGTCGTCGAAAGCTGTCATGGCGCGATGCTGCGCGGGGTTAACGCGCACGTCAAGTCGTGCGCATGAGGCGGAGACTTGCGCCGCGGCGCCAAGCACTTAAGGTCGCGCGCCATGAACAAACCCGTCCTGCTCACCGGCCTCGCCGCGCTCGCCCTTGTTTCCACTCCCGGCATGGCGCAAAAATCGCCCGAGGCCACGGCCGAAGCCGCGCTCAGACAGGCGCCGGTGTTCGATGGACATAATGACGTGCCGTGGGCGCTGCGCGGGCGCGAGAGCAATATGATCAACGATTTCGATTTCCGCGACACCACCAACACCGCCAAGCCCGATGCGACCCCGCCCGAAATCGCGATGCACACCGACCTGATGCGGCTGCGCAAGGGGCATGTCGGCGCGCAATTCTGGTCGGTCTATGTGCCGAGCAACCCCGATGAGGCAGAGGCGGTGCAGCAGACGATCGAACAGATCGACGTGATGAAGCGGCTCGCCCAGCGCTATCCAAACGACCTCGCGCTCGCCTCGACTTCGGCCGAGCTTGAAAAGGCGATGAAGGCCGGCAAGATCGCCGGGATGCTCGGGATGGAGGGCGGCCATTCGATCGGCTCGTCGCTTGCCGTTCTCCGCCAGATGTACGACCTTGGCGCGCGCTACATGACGCTGACGCATTCGAAGAATTTGAGCTGGGCCGACGCCGCGACCGACGCGCCGGCGCACGACGGGCTCACCGAATTCGGGCGGCAGGTCGTTCGCGAGATGAACCGCATCGGGATGATCGTCGATCTGAGCCACGTCAGCGAAGCGACGATGAAGGACGCGCTCGAAACTTCGCACGCGCCGGTGATGTTCAGCCATTCGGGGGTGCGCGCGATCAATCCGCACCCGCGCAACGTCCCCGACAGCGTGCTGCCCGCGGTCAAGGCGAACGGCGGCATCGTGATGATCGTGCTGTTGCCGGGCTTCCTCGACGCCGACGTGCGCGCGCAGGGGCTCGCGCGGACCGCCGAACAGGCACGGCTGAAGGCGATGTATCCGGGCGACCCGGCGGCCGAGACGGCGGCGCTCAAGGCATGGGACGCGGCAAACCCCGTCCCGACGACCAATGTCGCGAAGGTGGCCGATCATATCGACCATCTCAAAAAAATGATCGGCGTCGATCATATCGGGCTCGGCGGCGATTATGACGGGATGGATTCTGCGCCCGTCGGGATGGAGGATGTCTCGGGCTATCCGGCGCTGTTCACCGAACTTGCAAAGCGCGGCTACAGCCAGGCCGAACTCGAGAAGATCGCGAGCGGCAACATGCTGCGCGTGCTGAAGGCGGTCGAGGCCTATGCCGCGAGCCAGAAGGGACAGCCGCCGATCGAAACGCCGGTCGCGAAATAGGGATCAGGCGCGGCGGCGGAACGGCCAGTCGGTCGCGCCGCTCGCCCACAGCGCCCACCAAATGATGAGCGGCTGCACGGCAAGGCGCGGGCCGTGGTACCACCAGCTCAAGGTCTCGCCGTTTATGGCGATATCGGAGAGCGCGTGATGGAGATTGGCGGGCCAGACGCACAGGGCATAGAGCGCGAGGCCCCAGCCGGCGGCCTTGCGCGTCCACGGGATCATCAAGCCGATCGCTCCGGCGATTTCGGCGACGCCGGTTGCGGTAACGATCAGCCCGGGCGCGGGCACCCATGGCGGAGTGATCGCGAGAAAGGGTGCGGGCCGCACGAGATGGAGATAGCCCGCATAGCCATAGGCGAGCGCGAGAAGCCAGCGCAGCGCAGGGCGAAATCGTTCGCTCACCGTCCGATCGCGGCGAGCATCGCCTCCACGCTGGTGAATTTCTCGCGCGGATGGCCATCGAGCGCGGCGGCAACCTCGGCCTCCTCGATGCGCCGCCAGTCGCGAAAGGTGACGGGCACGATGTCGCGGCTGGCGAGCAGCGCGTCGAGACCAGGGCGGCCCGCCTTGCCCGCGCCGCGCCCGATATCCTCGAGCACCATTTCGCCGATGCGCGCGCCGTCGGGCTTGTTCGTGCCGATCGTCCCCGACGGCCCGCGCCGCGCCCAGCCGACCGCGTAGAGGCCGGGCAGGATGCGCCCCTCGTCGCTCGCGAAGCGGCCGCGGCCATGTTCGTAGGGCACGCCGGGAATCGGTGGGGTCTGGTATCCGATGCAACTGATCACGAGGCCGGCGTCGACCGCATAGGTTTCGCCCGTGCCATGGCTGCGGAGGTCGGTATCGAGCGTCGTGCGCTCGACGATCACGCGCTGCACCTTGCCGTCCCCCTCGATCGCCACGGGCATCGCAAAGAAATCGAAGTCGATCGTTACCGGCTTGGCGACCGGATTGGCGGCAAACTGGCGGAGGTGGGTGACCGACTTGCGCATCCCGGGCTCGAGCAGCGCGTCGTCGCCCTCGCCCGGCAGGTCGGCGGGGTCGACGCGCGGGCTCGCGCGTTCGAGATGGCCGAGTTCGCCGAGTTCCTTCGGCGTCATCGCGATCTGGTGCGGGCCGCGCCGCCCGAGGATGTGGATATGGCGCACCGCGCTGTGTGACAGCGCTTCGCGGGCATGAGCGACGATATCGCTGCCGGCGAATTCCTGCGGAGTCTTGGCGAGGATACGCGCGACGTCCAATGCAACATTGCCGTTGCCGATCACCGCCACGCCCGGGGCTTCCAGCGGCGGATCGAGATCGGCAAAATCGGGATGGCCGTTATACCAGCCGACGAAGGCGGCGCTGCCGATCACGCCGGGAAGGTCGGCACCGGGGATGTCGAGCGGCCGGTCGTTCGGCGCGCCCGTCGCGAGCACAACCGCATCGTAGAGGTCTATCAGTTCGTCGATCGTCACGTCGCTGCCGACCGAAACATGCCCGACGAAGCGGACATTGTCGGTGAGCGCGGTGCCCTCGTAGCGACGCGAGACCGCCTTGATCGACTGGTGGTCGGGGGCGACCCCGGTGCGGATCAGGCCATAGGGGACGGGCAGGCGATCGATGACATCGACCGCAATATCGTCGGCTTTCTGCAATGTTTCGGCGGTATAATAACCCGCGGGACCCGACCCGACGATTGCGACATGACGCATCAGCCCACTCCTTGCGGGTGTCCTGCGCCGGGGCGCAGCCCCCTTTGTTGTTGGCGCGATGCTAGCGGCGAAATGCGCCAGGGCAAGCGGACTTGTTCGGACGGCCCCAGCGGCCTTGACAGCAGCCGCTCGCAATCATATTGCGCCCGCCTCATTGCCCCGTCGTCTAATGGTAAGACTACGGATTCTGATTCCGTCTATTGAGGTTCGAATCCTCACGGGGCATCCATTTTTCTTCACATTTTCCAGCGCGTTATCTGATGTAGAGGGCCGGCGTCTTTCTGCGGCGATTATGTTGCGAATACTGGCGCGTCCTCCGTTTTACCGGCCGGCCCCGCCCCGTCGCGGCTGCCGCGCGCGACAAGGATGACCATACCGACACGTTTGCGCGACCTTCCGACGACGCCGATTGTCGGGCGCCATTATGCGGGCGCGACCGGGTGATAGGCCCGTCGGTCGCGGGCGTCTGGCCAGGACGGCACCGGCCTGATGGGCCGCCCACACATGGTTCAATAAATCTTTCGCGGCCGTGCATCCATCCCCGCCGCTGGCGCCGTCCAGTCGATGACCGGCCTTTGCGCCGGTCCCGGCGGCGACATCGTGCGGCGGCTGATCGGCTCTCCCCGGTGCGGATCATCCTTGCTTGCCCGGCGTCGCCGCCTGTGGTTTCACCGGCCCTGCGCGGCGTGAAGGAGTGAGAGATTTTGAACCAATTGATAGCCACGGCGGCCACCGCCGCCGCGCCGGCGCCCGCCGCCGTGCCGCAGGCCGTCGCTGCGGCACCGGTCACGTTGCCGCCGCAGACGATCAATCCCGCGGACGTCGCCGCCTATATCGATCCGCGCGACATCGCCGCTTACCTGCCGGCGCCACCGCCAACCACCGAACTGGTCGCGGTGAGCACCCATTTTTTCCATCTGATCGAAAATATCACGATGGTCGCGCTGTTCGTCGTCGGCTTTTTCCTGCTCGCGCGGCTGCTCCATGCATGGATGCTGCATCGGTCGATCCGGCGCGCCCTCGAAGGCAAGTCGGACGCAGTCGGTCCGCTGATCGACAAGCTCAACAAGCCCTATGAACATATCGGGGCGCAGAGCGCCGAGGCCCCGGCCGACGACCGAAACGCGCTGGTGCTGATCGCGATCGGCCTTGCGATGGCGGGCTTTGGATTGATCCAGGGACATGAGCAGTTGATCCGCGTCGCGGTCGGCGCGGCTCTGTTCCCCGCGTTTGTCGGTGTCGCGCTTTTCGTCCGCCGCCGCCTTGCGCGGACTACCGGGGAGCACAGCGCTGCGTGATGAGGAGGACTGGGCCCTCAACCAGCGCGTTGCCGGGGGAGATCGCGCGGCTTTCCGGCTTCTCGTGTTGCGCCACGAGGGTCGGCTCCGCGCCTTTCTCGCGCGTGCCGCAGGGAGCGACGCCGACGATCTGGCGCAGGAGGCCTTCGTCCGCGCTTGGCAGCGGGCGGGGGATTTCCGGGGGCAGGGAAGCTATGCCGCATGGGTCATGGGGATCGGCTGGCGCCTGTTCCTCGACCAGCGGCGCACGGCGCAGCGGCGCGAGGGACTCGCGGCGGGCGAGGCGCCCGTCGATGCGACCGACCCGCAGCCAGCCAGCGACGCCGCGATCGATGCCGACCGCTTGCTCGCGGGGTTGTCGGTACAGGAACGCGCCGCGCTCATCCTGTGTTTCGGCCATGGCTGGTCGCACGGCGAGGCGGCCGGGATCATGGGTGTACCGCTTGGCACGCTCAAATCGCTGGTCTTGCGCGGCCGCGCAAAAGCGCAGAAGATGAGCGGCGGAGGAATGGACGCATGACGGTCCCGCACGATCCCGGCATCGATGCAATGCTTGCCGATTTGCTGGCGCCGCCCCCTCGCGGCGGCGACCGCGGCTTCGCAGCGAGCGTCGAGCGCGCGATCGACGCTCGCGTCGCTTATGCCAGCGCGCGCCGACGCTTCTGGCGCAGTTTTGCATTCGAGGCGCTGGCCATCGGCGCGCTGCTCGCGGCGATTTGGTTTCTGTCTTCGGCGCCGCTGCTGGCACCGCTGGCCGGGGCGTCGCATTGGGGCCTCGCGCCGCCGCTACTGCTCATCCTGCTGCTCTGGTTCGGGACGCAGCGCTGGCGCCAAGCCTGACCGGCGCCAGCGCTCCTATCAAGCGTCTTCCTTACCGTCCTCGTCCTCGGCTGGCGCGGCCGGGCGTGGCTTGCGCCCGCGCGGCGCCGGGATCGTGGGCTCCTCTGCCGCTTCTGTCGCGGCAGCACCCTTGACCAGCGCGTCGAGCGACCCGCCGTCGAAGCCGAGTTCCTTCATCAGGCTGTCGATCACCGGCGCCTGCGCGCGATAGGCGAGCGCCGCTGATACGGCGTTGCTGGCAAGGTTGCCGCCGTCGCCGTTCGCGCCGCTCGCCGCAGCGCCGCCGCCGTTCTGGTTGATCCCGTCGACCTGGATGATCTTGATCGAATCGATCGCCTCCATCGGCTTGGCGGCTTCGCGCACAACCTCGGGCAGTACTTTGAGCAGCGCCATCTTGGTCTGGAGCGATATCTGGTTCGACGACAGCAGGTTCGCCGCCTCGTTGATCGCGCGCTGGCCCGCCGCCTCGACCTCGAAGCGAATGCGCGCGGCCTCGGCGCGCAGCTTTTCGGCTTCGGCCTCGCCCTCGGCTTCAAGCCGCAGAGCGGCGGCGCGGTTCGCTGCGGCTTCCTTTTCAGCCTCGGCCTCGACCTTGACCGAAATTGCTTGCCGTTCGGCTTCCTTCGCGGCCTCGATCAGCTCAATGCGCTTCGAACGTTCGGCGACCTCGGTCTCGCGGGCGGTGGCGACCTGTTCCTCGGCCGCGACGGCGACCGCGCGCGCGGCGTCGGCTTCGCCGCGCGCCTGGCTTTCCTCGCGGCTCTTGTTCTGGATCAGGATCTGCTGTTCCTGCCGCGCGAGTTCAATCGCCTGCTCCTGCGCGATGCGCGCTTCCTCGATCGCGCGGTCGGCCTCGATCTGCTTGGCGTCGACCAGCTGCTTGGCCTGAATGCGGGCGTTCTCGGCCTCCTGATTGCGCTGCGCCTGTTCGCGCGCGACCTCGGCGGCCTGCTCGGCGCGGCGGATCTCGATCTCGCGTTGCTGGCCGAGCTTCGCGAATTCATTGTCACGCGCGATTTCGAAGCTGCGCTTGTCGGCTTCCAGATTCTTGGTCTCGATTTGGACGCGTGTGTCCTGCTCGATATCGTTGCGGGTTTTCTTCCGGAGTTCGATCTGCTCGGTGAGCTTGGTCAAACCCTCGGCATCGAAGGCGTTATTGGCGTTGAAATGCTCGATCGACGTCTGGTCGAGTCCCGTCAGCGACACCGATTCGAGTTCGAGCCCGTTCATCGACAAATCGTTCGAACTGACCTGCTGCACCTTCTGGACGAAGTCAGCGCGCTGTTCGTGGAGCTGGTTCATCGTCATGCCCGCAGCGACCGAGCGCAGCGCGTCGACGAATTTGCCCTCGACAAGGTCTTTGAGCGCCTCGGGGTTCATCGTGCGCAGACCGAGCGTCTGTGCCGCCATTGCGATCGACCCCGCGTCGGGACGAACGCGGACATAGAATTCCGCCTTCACGTCGATGCGCAGACGATCGAGCGTGATCAGCGCGTCCACATTCTTGCGTTCGACGGCGAGCCTGACGGTGTTCATATTGACCGGCATGGTTTCGTGGAGCACCGGAAGAACGAGCGCGCCGCCGTTCATGATCACGCGTTCGCCCCGAAATCCTGTCCGGACAAAGGCAATTTCCTTGGTCGCGCGATGATAAAGCCGCGTGACGATCAATCCCAAAATCAGGAGCGCGGCAAGCCCGATGCCGGCGTAAATCGCAATTTCAATCATGAACCCACCCGTTGCTGTCGATTCGCGCTTCCGTGATTGGAAACCCCGACATGGATATTAGGGTCAGTCGAGCTGCGGTAAATAAAAATCGCCGCGCGTGAAGGCTTTGAAGATGTCGCCTTCGATTTTTACCAGCAGCACTTTCTCGCCGGTCTGGAAATGCTGGTCGGCGGAGTCGGGTTCGACCATGATCTGATGCGGCTGGCCGTGTCGGTCGGTGACCCGCGCGCGCGCCGGGTTGCCGACGCTGGCGGTGCCGATGCTGATCTCGGCATAGAGGCCGATCAGTTCTTCGCGTTCGATCGCGGTGGTCTCGATGCCCGGGAGAATATGGGCGACAAGGCGGCTGGCGGCGCCGGTAACCGGAGTGGCGGCTATCGCGGTAACGGGCACCACCAGAAGATTGGTGCCCGGGCCGCCGGTGAGTGCGGTCAGCAAGTGCTGCAGGCCCAGCCCCAGCGCGCCGAACAGTGCAAGAAAGATCACGAGCCACATGAGGAAGGGTATTCGCCCGATGCCGGCCCAGGCGAGAAGCGTATCGGCAAATCCAACCTCGCCATCGGCGTCGGCATCTAGGTCGGCATCGATGTCACCAGCAAGCCCGATGGCCTGGACAGCGCTGATCAACAGCATCAACAGCAACGCCGCGCTGAAGACGATATTTTCGGGGGCCAGAAACAGGTCGAGCATCAGCGCCTATGTGACCGCGACCGCAGGCATTGGCAAGCTGTCCGGCGCCGCGGCGTGCATCGGTTAAACCGGGTCTTCGCCGTCGACGCCCTGATATTTGAGCTGGAGATAGCGTTCGCGCGTCGCGAGCTTGTCGAGTTCGCCCGCCGCTAGGCTGCGCGCGGCGCTGCCGATCTCGCTTTCGAGCATCTTGAGCCCGCCGACGAGCGTTTCGTCGGGGGTGCGCCCGGCATGTGCTTCGCCGCGCAGCCCAGCGGGGATGCGCTGGTAGCCCGCGACGAGTTCGGGCAGGTCTTCGCCGACGAGCTTGCGGATATTGGCGGCTGCGGGGCTCGACGCGTCGAGCGTCTGGAGTTGCGGCGCAAGCAGGTCGAGCTGGACGCCGATCCCGTCGACGAGCTGGCGTGCCGGCGCGGGGAGCGCCGGACGCTGCGCTTCGAGCCAGATTTCGGTGCGGCCGGCGAGTTGCCTGAGGTCGGTTTTCGGCAGATCCGCCTGACGCGGTTCGGGGAAGGGGGACCGGCCGAACAGCACCGCGACGCCGACCAGCAGGACGAACAGCGCGAGCAGCCCGGTGAACCCGAGCGGCTGGATCAGCGTCCCGAAAAGCGCGGCGCCAAGCAGGACAACGCCGCCTGCGATCAGCATCCGGCCAAGCTTCTTGAACAGATGCTGGCGGCGCAGCGCGACGCTCTTGGTGCCGATCGGGCGGCGGCGCTCGCGCGACCGTTCGATCGCCGATTCGGCCGACAGCCGGATCTTGTCGACTTCGCTCATTGTCATAGCGCGCCTTAGCCTTCGATCGACGCCAGCGGGCTGTCGGCGCCGCCGACGCTCGCCTGCGCCTGGCTCGCCCCTTCGGCGCGCGCGATATAGCCCTTCGACTTCGCAACCTCGCCTTCAAGCGCGCTGACCGTGGTCTTCATGCTGTCGAGCGCCTTGAGCTTGAAGGTATCGATCGCATCCATCGTGTCGTAGATATTCTGGAACGCACGGCTCAGCGTCTCCATCGGGATGGTACTCGATGCCGCCTGTTCGTGGATGCGCGCGGTATTGTCTTTCAGCATCTTCGAAGTGCCGTCGATGATGTTCGCGGTCGTCGTGTTGAGCGCGGTGATCTGCTCGAGTACCAGCTTCTGGTTCGTCATCGCCTGGGCAACGGTGATCGCGGTCTTGAGCGCGCCGACGGTGGTGGTCGAAGCACGATCGACGCCCTTCACCAGCTCGACATTATTCTTTTTGACGAGGTCGAGCGCGAGGTAGCCCTGCACCGTCACCGCCATCTGGGTGAGCAGGTCCTGCGTGCGCTGGCGAGCGTAGAAAAGGGCATTTTCGCGAAGGACCTTCGCCTTGGCCGGATCGGTGCCGTCGAGTTCGGCCGCCTTCATCTCGAGCTTGTCGTCGAGCGTCTGGGCGATGTGGATCATCTGTTCGAGCTTGCCCATCGCTTCCCAAAGCTTGCGGCGTTCGACGTCGATAGCGGCGTTATCCATTAACAGCTCGTCCTTGCCGTTCGACAGGGCGGTGAGGACGCCGCTGATATGCGTCTGGGCGCTGCGGTATTGCGCGAAATAATTGGTGACGCTGCTGCCGAAAATCTTGTCGAGGAAGCCGCGTTTCGACAGCAGCTTGCCGTTCGCCGAAGGATCGAGCCGCTCGACGGTGTTGCGCAGTTCGATCAGGTTCATCCCGATGTCGCTGTCGCGGTCCATCGCCTTGATCGGCCGGTCGAGGAAGCGGTTCGAATGGCTCGCTGCCTCGAGCATTTCCTTGCGGCCCATGTTGGTGATCTGATCGACCTTTTGCCCGAAGGCAGGCGAATTGACGTCCTGCGCGACAAGGTCATCGATGAAGCCGTCGACGCGCTCTTCGAGTTTGGATTTCTGCTCGGTCGACAGCGGGACAAGACCCGCGGCCTTTTCGGGGGCGACGGACGGCACGGGTTCGGGCGGCGTCAATTTCAAATCGTCGGTTGCAGTCGCCGTTGCGGTCACTTCGCTCATTTGTCTTCCTTCCACCCCGATGCCGCATACCCATATGGCACGCAGGCCTGTATTATTCAAGCACTACACCTGTCCGCCGCGTTGGAGTGCGGGCGCGATCCACGCCGACAGGATCAGCTGTGCCATATGATAGACGAGGATCGGGACCAGCACCATGCCGGCGATGGCGGGCGCAAACAGTGTTGCCGCCAGCGGCGCACCGACCGCGATGCTTTTCTGCGCGCCCGAAAAGAGCAATGTGATGCGGTCGGGCCGTGCGAGGCCGAGCAGCTGGCCGAATAGCCACGCACCGCCGAACGACAGCGCGAGCAGCGCGGCCACCAGCGCGAGGACGATGCCGACCTCGCGCCCATCGAACAATTGCCAGATCCCGGCGACCACCGCCGCCGAAAAGGCGACATAGACGGCGACCGCGATCGCGGTCCGGTCCATCAGGGTCGCAAGGCCGCGGTGCGCGAGTACCCACGGCCTGAGCCAGCGCTGGACGATCTGCCCGGCGATGAAAGGCAGCAGCAATATGGCGACGATGCGCAGCGCCGCCTCGCCGTGGATCGCTCCCGCGCTCCCGGCCAGCGCGGCGAACAACAACGGCGAGGCGATCACGCCTGTCAGGTTGAGCAGCGCCGCGGCGACGACGCTGGCCGCGACATTGCCGCCGGCGAGGCTCGACGCCGCAGTCGCCGACTGGACGGTCGAGGGCAGGATGCCGAGAAAGAGGAAGCCGAGCGCAAGCGGAGCGGGAAGAAAGGGGGCGGCGGCAAGCCACGCGCCGAGCCCGAACAGCGCCATGGCGCCGAAGCAGAACAGGAAGGCGCCGCCCTGCAATTTCCAGTTGCGGATACCGTGCAGCACTTCGTCGCGCGGCAGGCGGACGCCGTTCAGGAAAAACAGCAGGACGATCGCGGCCGTAGATACGGCCTGCGCGATCGGCACCGCAGGGCCGCGCACCGGCAGCAGGCTGGCGATCAGGATCGTCGCAAGCAGGATAGGGACGAAGCGGTCGGGAAAGATGCGCGCAAGCATTGGGCAAGCGATGGCGGTGCCGCACACGCTTGGCAAGAGCGCACGAAACGATAGACCGGCCCGATGGCCGATATACTGATTCTCGCCGCGCTGCCCGAAGAGGCCGATGCGCTGTGCCCCGGCGCCGGGGTGCCAACCGACGGGCCGCTTGGCGTGCGCCGGATCGACGCGCACCGCCACGCGCTGATCGTCGCGACCTGCGGGCTCGGCAAGGTCAACGCCGCGCTCGCGGCGGGCATGCTCGGCGCCGATGCCGACCTGCTGCTGATGACGGGGACCTGCGGATCGCTCGGCGCTGCGCCCGGCGCTTATTGGCTGACCGAGGCGCTGCAGCATGATTATGGCGCGAACGAGCCCGGTCGTTTCCGACGCTATCGTGCCGGCGACTGGCCGATGGGCGAGCCCGGCGAGGCGCATTTTTCGGCGATGCCCGATCCGGGGCTCGGCCTGCCGCATGCGCGCATCGCGAGCGGCGACAGTTTCATCGCCTGTCCTGCGGCGGCGGCGGACCTGAAGGCGCTCGGCGCCACACTCGTCGATATGGAGGTCGGCGCGTTGGCGCAGGCCGCGATGCGGATGGGCAAGCCGTGGGCGGCGATCAAGGCGGTGACCGACGAAGCGAACGATGCGAGCGGCGGCGATTTCCACGCGAACCTGCGCCGCTCCGCGCGGGCCGCCGCGCAAGAAGTCGAGCGGCTGGTCGCGATGCTGTGAGGCGCCGGCTCATCGTCGGCCTGATTGCGGCCTTGCTGCTGCTGTTCGTATCGACGCCGATCCGCCATCATTTCGTGCCGCACGACGCCGACCTGTTCGCCAAATGGCGCGGCGGCACCGCCAAGGCCGACGTCGCGGCGATCGAGGCCTATTTGACGGGCGAAGGCGTCGGCGACGTGCTGCCCATCGCCGATATCCTGCGCAGCGATGCGCGCTGGCGCCGCTGCGAAGCCGCCGAACCTTTCGCCGTGCCGCCGCGGCGCCTGTGGCCCGCGATGGTGCCGACGCTGCGCTATGTCCGCGATCATGTCGTCCCCGCGGTCGGCCCGGTGCGCGTCGTGTCGGGCTATCGCGATCCGGCCGCCAATATCTGTTTCAAGGGGGCGAGTGCGAGCCGTCACCTGCGCTTCGCGGCGCTCGACCTGATGCCAGAGCGGCCTTTGCAGCGCGAGGAACTGATAGCGGCGCTTTGCCCGCTCCACGCGCGGACGGGTTCGCGCTTCGCGGTCGGGCTCGGCATCTATAATGTCACGCGCTTCCACATCGATACGGCGGGCTATCGCCGCTGGGGCGCCGACTATCGCGGCGCGACCTCGCCCTGCGCTTGACGCTTCCTGATCTCGGCAATCATGTTGCGCCGCAGCACCACTTCTGTTAGGGGCGCGGCGTTTCGCGGCGCTCCGGGCGCTGCCCTCTCCAAAAGGCCCATTTCCGCATGTCTTTGCGCAATATTGCGATTATCGCACACGTCGACCATGGCAAGACGACGCTTGTCGACCAGCTTTTCCGCCAATCGGGCACCTTCCGCGACAACCAGCGCGTCGAGGAAAGGGCCATGGACTCCAACGACTTGGAAAAAGAGCGTGGGATCACGATCCTAGCGAAGTGCACCTCGGTCGAGTGGGGCGAAGGCACCGAGCAGACGCGCATCAACATCGTCGATACGCCGGGCCACGCCGACTTCGGCGGCGAGGTCGAGCGCATCCTGTCGATGGTCGATGGCGTCATCCTGCTCGTCGATGCCGCCGAAGGCCCGATGCCGCAGACCAAGTTCGTCACCGGCAAGGCGCTCGCGCTGGGCCTCAAGCCCATCGTCGTCGTCAACAAGATCGACCGCAGCGACGCGCGCGCCGCCGAAGTGCTCGACGAAGTGTTCGAACTGTTCCTGACCTTGGAAGCCAATGACGAACAGCTCGACTTCCCGATCCTCTACGCCTCGGGCCGCGGCGGCTATGCCTCCGAAAGTCCCGACGCGCGCGAAGGCGATTTGACCCCGCTGTTCGAGACGATCGTCCGTCACGTGCCCTCGCCGGGGCTCGACGAAGATGCGCCCTTCACCTTCCTCGCGACCCTGCTCGACCGCGACAATTTCATCGGCCGCATCCTGACCGGCCGCGTCCAGTCGGGAACGGTCAAGGTCAACCAGCCGATCCACGCGCTCGACATGGATGGCAAGGTCATCGAGACCGGCCGCGCGTCGAAGCTGCTGGCGTTCCGCGGGCTCGACCGCGTGCCCGTCGAGGAAGCGAAAGCGGGCGACATCGTCGCGATCGCGGGCCTGACCAACGCGACCGTCGCGAACACGATCGCCGACACCAGCGTCAGCGAACCGATCGCCGCGCAGCCGATCGACCCGCCGACGCTGTCGATGCGCTTTGCCGTGAACGACAGCCCGATGGCGGGCCGCGAAGGCAGCAAGGTCACGAGCCGTATGATCCGCGACCGCCTGTACCGCGAAGCCGAGACGAATGTCGCGATCCGCATTACCGAAAGCGCCGACAAGGACAGCTTCGACGTCGCGGGCCGCGGCGAGCTCCAGCTCGGCGTGCTCATCGAAACGATGCGCCGCGAAGGTTTCGAACTGGGCATCAGCCGCCCCAAGGTGCTGTACGGTACCGACGAGAGCGGCGCGCGCACCGAACCTTATGAAACCGTCGTCATCGACGTCGACGACGAGCATAGCGGCACGGTCGTCGAGAAGATGCAGATCCGCAAGGCCGACCTCACCGACATGCGCCCGTCGGGCGGCGGCAAGACGCGCATCACCTTCAGCGGCCCGTCGCGCGGCCTGATCGGCTATCATGGCGAATTCCTGTCCGACACGCGCGGCACCGGGATCATGAACCGCCTGTTCGAGAAATACGGGCCCTACAAAGGCGTGATCGAGGGCCGCAAGAACGGCGTCCTCATCTCGAACGGCAATGGCGAAGCGGTTGCATACGCCCTGGGCCCGCTCGAAGAGCGCGGCATCCTGTTCGTGTCGCCGGGCGAAGCGCTGTACGAAGGCATGATCATCGGCGAAAATGCCAAGCCCGATGACCTGGAAGTCAATCCGATGAAGTCGAAGCAGCTGACGAACTTTCGTTCGACCGGCAAGGACGACGCCATCCGCCTGACCCCGCCGCGCCGCATGACGCTGGAACAGGCGATCGCCTATATCGACGATGACGAGATGGTCGAAGTGACCCCCAAGAATATCCGCATCCGCAAGGCGCTGCTCGACCCGCATGAACGCAAGAAGGCGTCGCGCAAGAAGGAAGCGGCGTAAGGATCGCTGTTAAGAATTGAGGGGGGCGGCCAGCGATGGTCGCCCCCTTTCTTTCTGGCGGCTTGTTCCGGTCGTTTCCCGCCTTCGTCATCCCGGGGTTGACCCGGGATCCATCGCAGCGCTGAAGTCATGGACCCCGGATGAAGTCGACCGAGCCACCTGTCTCGTTCGAGGGTGACGAAGGAAGAGGGGCAAGGCCCATGCGAGGAGCGAAGCCGTGAGCCGCCTGATCCTGTTCAACAAGCCCTATGGCGTGCTGTCGCAATTCACCGACATGGGCATGACCGCACCCGCGGATGGCCCGCGCGCGACGCTGTCGGACTATATCGACGTGCCCGGCGTCTATCCCGCGGGGCGGCTCGATCGCGACAGCGAAGGCCTGCTGATCCTGACCGACGACGGCGCGCTGCAGGCGCGAATTTCGTCGCCGAAGCACAAGACGCCCAAAACCTATCTGGCGCAGGTCGAGGGCGAGCCCGACGACGACGCGCTGGCGGCGCTCGCCCGCGGCGTCACGCTGAACGACGGCCCGACCCGCCCCGCGACCGTCCGCCGC
>NZ_LNSA01000025.1 GCF_001468465.1 Sphingopyxis sp. H115 | reverse complement strand
GGCGTGGGGGTAGGTACCGGTGCGGGAGTCGGCGGTGGGGCGGGCGTCGGCGAAGGGCGCGCGCCGCCGCCTCCACCGCCGCAGCCTGCGAGCGAAAACGCTATGATTCCTAGGAAAAGGGGTAAAGGCCGCCCAGTCATCCACCGGATGCAGCTGCGTCGGTTCGCCTCGGCCATCGCCGTCCCCCTTTACCTTGATCGCACGCTTCTAACGCGACGACGGTGCAAGGGGTAGCATCATGCGGTTAATTGCGCGTTCCCGATCCGCGCCTTGCCCCGGCGCACCCTCGCCTCTATGCGCCGCCCATGCCCCCCGCGCTCGACCATATCGACAGCTGGATCTTCGATCTCGACAACACGCTCTATCCGCCGTCGGCGAAGCTGTTCGACCTGATCGATGCGCGCATGGGCGCCTTCATCATGCGCCTGTTGAACGTCGACGCGGTCGAGGCGCGGCGCGTGCAGAAGCAATATTTCCACGACCATGGCACGACGATGGCGGGACTGATGCGCCATCATGGCGTGCACCCCGAGGATTTCCTGGTCGATGTCCATAACATCGCGCTCGACCGGCTGACCGCCGACCCGCGGCTGCGCGTGGGACTCGAGCGGCTGCCCGGGCGCAAACTCGTTTTCACCAACGCCGACGCCGATTATGCGGCACGCGTGCTGGAGGCGCGCGGGATCGCCGACCTGTTCGACGGCATCTGCGACATTCGCGTCACCCGCTATGTGCCAAAGCCCGACGCGGCCGCTTATGGCATGATGGTCGAGCACCTCGGCATCGACCCGGCGAAGAGTCTGTTCGTCGAGGATATGGCGCGCAACCTGACCCCCGCCAAGGCGCTGGGGATGACAACCGTGTGGCTGGACAATGGCAGCGAAAGCGGCCATCGCGACCACCTGCCCGACCATGTCGATTTTCACGCAATCGACATTGCCGACTGGCTCGATACCTTGCCTTCACCTTGGGGAATTTCATGACGACCGACCTGCAGAGCACGATCGAAGCCGCGTGGGACGCGCGCGACACGCTGGGGCTGACCACGACCGGCGCGGTGCGCGAGGCGGTCGAGAGCGCGCTGGCGGGCCTCGACGACGGCAGCTACCGCGTCGCCGAGCGCGATGCGTCGGGGACGTGGCAAGTCAACCAGTGGCTGAAGAAGGCGGTGCTACTGTCGTTCCGCCTCAACGACATGGAGATCATCGAGGGCGGCGCGGGCGGCGCGACCTGGTGGGACAAGGTCCCATCGAAATTCGCCGGCTGGGGCGAGAATCGTTTCCGCGACGCGGGCTTTCGCGCGGTGCCCGGATCGATCGTCCGCCGCGGCGCCTTTATCAGCAAGGGCGCGGTGCTGATGCCAAGCTTCGTCAATATCGGCGCCTATGTCGGCGAGGGGTCGATGGTCGACGCCTGGGCGACGGTCGGCAGCTGCGCGCAGATCGGCGCGAACGTCCACCTGTCGGGCGGCGCGGGGATCGGCGGCGTGCTCGAACCGCTGCAGGCCGGCCCGGTGGTGATCGAGGACGGCGCCTTCATCGGCGCGCGCGCCGAGGTTGCCGAGGGCGTGATCGTGCGCGAGGGCGCGGTGCTGTCGATGGGCGTGTACCTCGGCGCATCGACCAAGATCATCGACCGCGCGACGGGCGAAATATTCGTCGGCGAGGTCCCCGCTTACTCGGTCGTCGTGCCGGGATCGCTGCCGGGCAAGCCAATGCCCGACGGAACGCCGGGGCCATCGCTTTACTGCGCCGTCATCGTCAAGCGCGTCGATGCACAGACACGCGCCAAGACCGGGATCAACGAGCTGCTGCGCGACTGACCGCTGCGGGCGACAAGCAAGGTACGTCGTCGGCCGTCCAGTCGATATCATAGGTCGCGGGGACGGGCTTGCGCGCTTGGCTCGGCACAGACTCGCCCAGCGGTTCGTAAAAGATCCAGCCCTTGCTGTTGTCGAACGCCGCGATCCGCCCATTGTCACGCCGCGCGCTGGCGGCGTCGATTTCCTTGCTGTCGACGCGGAAGCCGCGGACCATGCGGATCGAACCGTCGCGAATGTCGAACGCACGATAATAGTTTTGCCCGAAGATGCGGGTGTCGAAGCCCGACTTGTACGTCCAGTTCGCGGGTCCGGTCGTTGACGGAAAGCGAAGCGTCGTCACGCTGCAGGAAAATTCGGGCGTATTGGCAAAAGGCAGGTCCTGATCATGATCGGCCGGCCGGATCCGCTTTTCGGGCGGGTTGAAACCGCCCCCCGGCAAGGCCAGCGACCGCGAAGCGCCGTCCTTTTCCCAATCGACCTCCCACGAACCGATCACCGTCAGCACGCTCGCCGCGGCCTTTTCGTCATAGCGCAACTTGACCTCATCGACCGTCCGCCAGGTGCTACCGACGATTTGCTGGCGCATGCCCGTGAGCAACTGGTCTTTGCTGAGCCCCGACAGCTGCGCATGTTGCTGGAGGCCGGCGATGCCGCGGGTGATCGTGGTGTTCGTCACGCGCGCGGGCGCATCGAATCCGGCGCGCGCGTCGATTTCATACAGACTGATCTCGTCCGGCCGACGCGCCGGCCGCCATTCGCGTTTTTCCAGGCCGCTGCCGCGCGCGCTGAGCGGCAGGACCCAGCGATAGTCGATCACCGGATCGAGCGAGGGGGTCGCGCCGGGCGGCATCGTGCCGTCGAGCCAATATTGTTTGCCGTCGATCCGGGCACGGACGAGAACATGATCGAACAGCCCGGGATTCGGCAGCCGTTCGTCAAAACCATCGTCAGTCCCCTGGTTATTGGCGACCACCACCTCGGCCTCGATACCCAGTTCGGTGAGCAGCCCAAGCAGCAGCGCAGTCTTCCCCTTGCAATCGCCATAGCGGCGCTGCCACGTCTCGTCGGCGTGGGCCGGGGTCAGATTGCCGTCGCCGAGCCCGACATAGATATAGCGGACATCCTGCTGCACCAGCTTGAGCGCCGCCGCCGCGCGATCGAGCGGGCGCGGATAAGCGGCGGCGATCCGGCGCGCCTCGGCCTTGAGCGGCGAACCATCGGGCAGGAGCGACGCCTTGGCATAGAGCGGGGCAAAATGACGCGACACCGCCGCCCAGTCGGCAAAGTCGCTATATTCGACCATCCGCCGCCACTGGTACCGCGCCGGCGCATCCTTTGCCGGGGTCAGCGTCGCGGGATTGTCGAACAGGAAATCGATGCTGTGCCGCCCCTCTTTCACGACCGCCGCCATGTCCGGTGTCATCCTGATATTGGGCTTTTGCCCATCGTCCCAGCTGAGCCCGAGGCGGAACCGCCCGGGCTGCGGGCTGGGTAGCAGGAAGAGCAGGCCCGAATCATTCTTCGCCAGCGTCGGATCGTTCGACCTGGTGGTCAAGGCGACCTCGAGCTCGTCGCCGACACGCAGGTCGGGCACCCGCAGCACGGCCGTCAACACGCCATCGAGCATTGCCGCTTCGAGCTGGTCTTCGCGGCGCAATATTTCGAAGGCCGCATTTTTGAGCACATCGATCGTCGCCCCGTCACGATGGACGTTGATCATATGAACGACCGGTGGACCCGATGCCGGATTCCAGGCAATCGAGATATTGCCGAGTTGCAGGGCATTGGGGTGCAGGATGCGCATCCGATAGCCCAGATATTGTGCCTGCCCCCGGTCGTCGAGATGCGCGACGATGTCCTGTCCGCGAACGAAAAGCATCCCGCTCGCCCCGTCCGGGACGGGCATCAGGTCGGAGGGAACCACCCAGTCGGGCACCGGTCCCCGCTGGACCTCGCTGTCATCGGCCCTTGCCGATGTTGCCGCAAGCGCAAGCGCGAGCGCCAGCACCATCAAACCCGTTGCGCGCAATTCGATCCCCCCGCAATTTCCTGACATCATGTAGAAAATATGCAGCGATGCAAGACGCTATGGTTGGGGCGCTCAGCGCTCGCTGAGATAATAGCGCGCGCGCGCGCTGAGGTCGTCGGCGAGGTCGTAGACGATCGGCTGGCCAGTCGGGATTTCGAGGCCGGTGATGTCGGCATCCGAAATGCCCGACAAATGCTTGACGAGCGCACGCAGGCTGTTTCCGTGCGCCGAGATCAGCACGGTCTTGCCCGCCGCGAGTTCGGGAACGATCGCGGCTTCATAATAGGGAAGCACGCGTTCGATCGTATCCTTGAGGCTTTCGGCCGCGGGGATGTCGATGCCGGCGTAGCGCGGGTCGGTCGAGAGGTCCCATTCCGAACCGGATTCGAGCGGCGGCGGCGGGATATCGAAGCTGCGGCGCCATATCTTGACCTGTTCGTCGCCGTGCTTCGCCGCAGTCTCCGCCTTGTCGAGCCCGGTAAGCCCGCCATAATGGCGTTCGTTAAGTCGCCAGTCCTTGGTGACGGGCAGCCAGAGGCGGCCCATCGCCTCGAGCGCGAGGTTGAGCGTCTTGATCGCGCGCGTCTGGACCGAGGTGAAGCAGGTGTCAGGGGCGACGCCCTTTGCCTTCATCAACTTGCCCGCGGTCCAGGCTTCGGCGGCGCCCTTTTCGGTGACATCGACATCCCACCAGCCGGTGAAGCGGTTTTCGAGATTCCACTGCGACTGGCCGTGACGGATGAGAATGAGCTGGGGCATTTCGGATCCTTGCGCTGGAGAGATGTGCCGCCCTTTAGCGCGGCTTTCTGCCGAACGCCAACCGCCCTCTTGAAATGGTTTCGGTTGCACCCAGATTTGGATCGTCCGGCCGCCGATACGGGGTCGGGCGGCGATCGCGGCGAACGCCGCGGTCCCTTTGCTTCGCTTTTTTACAAGGAAGGAATGACCCATGCGTAACAGCTTCGACTGGACCCCCTATCGCCGTTCGACCGTCGGGTTCGACCGGCTGTTCGATTTCCTCGAAACCGGCGGTTCGGGCGCCGAAAACTACCCGCCCGTTCGATATCGAAAAGGTCGCCGACGACCATTTCCGCATCACCGTGGCGGTCGCGGGATTCAAATCGGACGAGATCGATATCACTGCGCAGCAGAATATGCTGACTGTCAGCGGCCGCAAGGCGCCGGTGGCCGAAGGCGAGGGCCGCCAGTTGCTCTATAGCGGCATCGCGACGCGTGCGTTCGAACGCCGCTTCCAACTCGCCGATTTCGTGCGGGTAAGCGAGGCCGACCTCGCCGACGGGCTGCTGACGATCGACTTGGTGCGCGAAGTGCCCGAGGCGATGAAGCCGCACAAGATTGCGATCGGCGGCACTGCAACGCCGGTGATCGAGGACAAGAAGGCCGCGTAAGCACCGCCTTTCCGGCTTGATCGAATTGCGGGGTCCGGAGTCCCTTCCGGACCCCGTTTTCGTTTCGCTATAACGCACGCGTCATGAAGCGGCTGAACGGGTCGGACTCGTAATCGGCGAACGGCGCGCATTCCTCGAACCCGTGACGCGCGTACAGCGCGAGCGCGGGTTGGAAGGCGGGGCCCGAGCCGGTTTCGAGACTGAGACGATCGAGGCCGCGTTCGCGCGCGACAGCGACGATATGGCCGAGCATTTGCGCCGCGACACCCTGCCGCAGGAAAGCGTCGGCAGTGCGCATCGACTTGATTTCGCCATGCCGCAAGCCCAGCATTTTCAGCGCGCCGCAGCCCGCGAGGTCATTGCCCTTGTGGATCGACCAGAAGGTCACGTCGCCCGCGCGCAGCCCGTCGAAATCGAGGAAGTGGCAGCTCTCGGCGGGCGAATTGGCAAGCATGCCCGCGAAATGCACCTCGAGCAGCGCGCGGATGGCGGCGCCCGACAGGTCATCTTCGACGATCCGCCAGCCGCCGCCCGCTTCGCTCACAACATCTGGTCCAGCGTCGCAAGACAGGCGTGGGCGAGCAGTTTCGATCGTTCAGGCGACCAGCCGCGTTCGGGGTCGGGCAGGTCGCGATTATCCTTGAACGGCATTTCGAGCGTCATCGTCACCGCGCCGAACCGTTCGGCAAGCTGCGTCGTCGACATCGACAGATTGGCTTTACCCGGCGCGGATTGTTCATACCCCAGATCGACCTGGAAATCGGGGGTGTTCGCCGCAAGCGCGGTTTCGAACGCCTTATATTTTGCCAACTGTTCGGCTTTCAGCGAAGGGATGCCCTCGAATCCCGCGAGGAAGACCGCGGGGATCGCTTCGTCGCCATGGACGTCCATCGCCCAGTCGACGCCGCTTTCGTCCATCGCGTTGCGGACCGCGAGCACTTCAGGGCTGCGGTCTGCGGTGGGATTGTCCCATTCGCGGTTTAGATTCACCCCGGCATAGTTGGTGCGCAAATGCCCCCGCCGCGAGCCGTCGGGATTCATGTTTGGGACGATATGGAAACGGCATTTCTTCAGTAGCGAACGCGCGTGCGGATCGGCGGAATCGACGAGCTTTTCAAGCGCGCCCTCCATCCACCATTCGGCCATGCTCTCACCCGGATGCTGGCGGGCGTAGAGCCAGACCTGCGTATCGCCGCTTCCCATTTCGAGGCAGTCGATCGACTGGCCTTCGAGGCTGGTGCCGAGGCAGCGATAGGTCACGCCCTCGCACTCTGCGACCGAGGCAACGAGATCGTGATGGCGCTCCATCGAATAGGGCGCGAAATAGGCGACCCAGAGAATCGGGCCTTCGGCATTGTGTCGGATGGTCAGCGTTCCCGAATCATAGGCGGTATCGAGGCGAAACCAGTTTTCGCGATCATAGCTGGCGCATGCCGCATAGTCGGGCCAGCCGTCGGGATAGGCCGATGCGCCAAGCCCGCCGATCGCAAGGTCGAGCGCATCGCCGACGTTGCACGCAACGCGGAAATGGAACCACTGGAAAAAGTCCGATTCGCGATCCTTGCGGATCGACAGGCGGGCGGACGTGCCGTCAATGGCGTCCACGACGATATTGCCGCTGTCGAAAGCGGCGTTGATGGTGATGGTCATGGGACGCTGATAGTGCGTCCCGATTCGCCAGGAAAGTCCTTGAATAGCGCTTCGGCCAATTTTGCCGCGGCGAGGCTGGGCTGGTTGGCCGGCGCCTTGACCGGCACCGCGGTCAGCGCGCGACCTTCCCACAAAGCCTGCCCGCTTGCGGCGTCGTCGATCCGAACCGACAGCTGCAAATCGGCCATCCGTTTCGGACCGCCGCCAAGGTTGATGCCGATGCCGAGCCCGACGCCCGAGCCGTAGCTGCCAGTCGAGCCGCCAACACCGACCGACACCGGCGAGCGGCGACCTTCAGGCAGCTGTTCGGCGCGGTCGAACGATATACGGACGAGGAGCGGCGCGCGTTCGCCCGTTCCGGCGGGAACGAGCCCCTGACGCTGGAGTTGCTGGTCGACCGCTGTGCGATAGCTGTTCCATTCGAGCGAGGGCATCGCCGTGCCTGGCGGCACCCCCGGCGCTGCCCCCGGAACCCCGGCCGCCGGGCTGTCGAGCGGCGCCGTCGCGATCGCGTAGCGCGTGCCCGGCGCCCAGCCGGCGACCGCATTGGTGTGGAAACGGGTGACTTCGACCGGCGGAACCGCCGTCGCGCACCCTGCGAGGGCGAAGGCCGCTGCAGCGAGCAGGGCGGCGGAAAGAGGACGCGTCATCCGCGCATCATGCGCCAGCAATTCTGGCTTGGCAATGAACGGGACGGAGTGAAAATCCTCCCCATGCCCGGGGGCATGGGGAGAATCAAAGATTAACGGTAGAAGATATGATTGTCGATCTGCGCGATGCGCGTCTTGCGCCAGCCCGGCGAAACATAGCGTGCATGGAAGAAAAGCGCGCCGGGCGCATGGTTCTTCCAGGTGCCGTCGCGCGCGATCTGCGCGATCGCGAGGGCATTGTTCCACTGCGCCCCGTTCCGGATCGCGGGCATCCGGCCGCCGCGTACGAAGCTGAACTGGCTTTTCTGGTGGACGACGCCGCATAGGCTCTTTGGAAAGCGACCCGACTGCGCGCGGTTGATCACGACATGCGCGACCGCGAGCTGGCCCGGAAGCGATTCGCCGCGCGATTCGAAATAGACCGCGCCGGCAAGGCAGCGCAGTTCGGGATCGATTTCGGCCGGTTTCGGCGTCGCGGCGACGAGTTCGGCGAGCGAGGCAGCGGTCACCGGGGCCGGGGCAGGCGGGGGAGCGGTTTCGCTCTCGATGATATTGTTGTCTTCAACCGGGGTTTCGATTTCGGTCGAAAGGTCCGCTTTTTCGACTGTCGGCGCTTCGGCGTCCGGCAGGAGGATCGCAGGAATATTGGCTTCGGCGGCAAGATTGCTTGCAAAGCCCGGTTCAGCCAAAAGCAGCATGGCGGCGGCAGTCATGCCGACGGCGGCCATACCGGCAGCATTCAGAATGCGACTCATAGTGTCCGTCAAACGTGCGGCCGATGAACCGAACCTCTCAAAACAGGCGGGGGACTATGGTCCAGTATCGCCGCCTGCGGTCATCGTCCGACTGCGTGTCCAATCCGTTTTGCCGGGGCCTTGCAAAGGGCAGGGAACCCGCGGAACGACCTACGCGTTATCGAAGCAGCGCCAGTTATTGTGCGCCGCAACAGAGTCAAGTTAACGCAGCCCACTCCGCGACGAGTCGTGGCGCATCTGCGATATCCAGTTCGACGATCCACAGGTCGGGATCGGCCCGTTGCCGCCTGTCCTGATAGTTTTTACGCAATTCACCATCTTTTGCGTCGTCAGGACCGACAGCTTCCCAGATATAGCGTCCGTCCGCCGAAAAGCGCCGTTCGAGCAGCGGCCCCGGCTCGCCGCGTTCGCTGCACTGGACGAGGATGATTCCCGATGTGTCGTCGCCTTTGGCGAGTACGGTCGCGAAACCGCCGGCCGCTTCGGTACTGCGGAGCAGCAAATCGACTAGGAAACGGCTCTTAAGCCGGGTCATAATGATCACCCCTGGCGCGCAGCGATGGGAGATGGCAGCGACGAAGCCACTGACGGCGGGGCAAGGACGCCACGTTGCAGCACCTCCGCCATTCGCTTCGCGAACGGTCCCCCTCCCCGTGTTTGCGGCACAGGGAATATCCAGCTTGAGCGCGTCGCCTTGTCAGGCCGCGTCGCGCGTTTCGGTGTCGGCGAGCAGCGCATAGAGCGCCTCGTCGTTCTTCGCGCCGCGCAGCCGGTCGGCGATCGCCTCGTTGCGTAGCATCCGCGATACGCCCGCGAGCGCCTTCAGATGATCGGCGCCGGCATCCAACGGCGACAGCAGCACGAAGAGCAGATCGACCGGCAGCCCATCGACCGCGTTGAAGTCGATCGGCCGCGCGAGCTGCAGGAACAGGCCGCGAACCCCGCCGAGGTCGGCCATCTTGGCATGCGGCAGCGCGATCCCGCGGCCGAACCCGGTCGAGCCGAGGCGTTCGCGTTCGAGCAGCGCCTCGCTGACTTCGCCGGCATCGAGGCCGAGCGAACGGCTGGCGAGATCGCCGACGAAGGGAAAAAGCGCCTTTTTCGAATCGAGCTGAACATGCGCGCGCACGGTCGCCGGATAGAGAAGGGAAGAAAGATTCATTGCTCTGGTCAAATCTTGTATAACGCCGGCCGCCGCCAGGAACTTGGCTGGCAAGCGATCGCGGATCTGTCGTGGCAGGCCCCCCGCCATCCCGGCTTCGGGCATCGTTGGGCGCGGCCCTTAAGCCGGATGGCGGAGAAAATCCAGCCCTATCGTGGTTCGACCCAGCCGATCGTCCCATCGTCGCGGCGATAGACCATATTATGCGCACCGGTCTTGCTGTTGACGAAAAGCAGCGCGTTGGTGTTGCGAAGGTCGAGCATCATCACCGCGTCCGAGACGCTGCTGCTCGGGATATCGACCCGCGTTTCGGCGATAATCGCGGGCGCATCACCCGCATCCTCTTCGTCGGCGCCGCCATCGAAAACCGTGTAGCTGGCGTTATCCTCGATCTCGTCGATCGTCGGCGACGGCTCGGCCGGACCGTTGTTGCGATCCTTTAGTCGGCGCATATAGCGCCTGAGCTGCTTTTCGATGCGTTCGGCCGCGCCCTCAAACGCGACATGCGCGTCCTGCGCCTGGCCATGCCCCTTGAGCACCAACCCCTGCATCACATGCGCGACGATGTCGCATTGGAAACTGTCGTGTGGTCCTTTTCCGAAGGTCGCGTGCGCCCCGATCGCGCGCGAGAAATATTTGTCGGCAATCGCGTTCATCCGGTCCGACACATGCGCCTGGAGCGCTTCGCCGGTTTCGATCTGGTGGCCAGAGACGCGGATTTCCATTTTTCTTCTCCTTCTTGGCCGGTGTGATGACTTAAGGGAGCGTCATCACACCGTATCGAGCCACAGCGGCTGGTTCAGCCCTGCGACAAATTCGGCATGGCGCGCGAGTTCAGCGGCCGACGCCATATGGGGACGGGGTTCGCGAAAGGGACGGTCGGGACGCGGCGGCGCGGGTGCCACCGCCACCGACGGGGTGATGCTCACGGCCGACGCGGCAAGGCCGAGGCCGATCTGCCTGCCCCCGGTCATCTCGATATAGAGATGCGCGAGCAGTTCGGCGTCGAGCAGCGCGCCATGCTTGACCCGGTGGCTGCGGTCGATGCCGTAGCGCGTGCAGAGCGCGTCGAGGCTGTGCTTGGCGCCTGGATGGAGCTTGCGCGCCATCTGCACCGTGCAGCACATGCGCGCCATGTCGAGCGCGCCGCGCCCGGCACGCGCCAGTTCGGCATTGACGAAGCCGAAGTCGAACGCGGCATTGTGCGCAACGAGCGGCGCGTCACCCAGAAATTCGAGCAGTTCGTCGACGCGAGTCGCGAACAGCGGCTTGTCCGAAAGGAACTGGATCGACAGCCCGTGCACCGCTTCGGCGGCGGCGGGCATATCGCGCTCGGGATTGAAATAGGCGTGAAAGGTGACGCCGGTTTCACGACGGTCGATCAGCTCGACACATCCGATTTCGACCAGCCTGTCCCCGTTCCTGGGATCGAAACCCGTGGTTTCGGTATCGAAAATAATCTCGCGCATCGAGGTTATAATCTGGACCCTATCGGGCGTGGAAACAAGAGGTGATGAAACGAATTTGGCGGTGCGTCTCGCTTTTGGGACGGCCCGTTTCGATGATGAAATCGGCGCGCGAGCGCTTGACGCGGTCGGGAACCTGCAGGCGGCGGATCGCTTTCAATTTCGCCGGCGTCATGCCGGGGCGTCGCATCACGCGTTTGCGTTGCATCCACGCCGGCGCCGAGACGACGGCGATCGCGCCGACCTTGCGCCAGCCGCCCTTTTCGAAAAGCAGCGGAATGTCTAGCACGACGACGTCGCGCGCTCGGTGGCGAGCGAGAAATCGCTTCTGCGCTTGGGCGACCGCCGGGTGAACGATCGCCTCGAGCGCGGCGAGCTCATGGCGGTTGCCGATCACGCGCGCGCCGAGTTCCTGCCGGTCGACGCCGTTTGGGCCCGTGGTCCCCGGAAAGCGCGCCTCGATCGCGGCGACAAGCGCGCCACCGGGCCCTTGCAGCCGGTGCACTTCGGCATCGGCGTCGAACACGGGAACGCCCTCACGCTCGAACATCGCCGCCGCGGTCGACTTGCCCATGCCGATCGAGCCGGTGAGGCCGAGAATGAACGGGCGGCGCAGCCGCGAGCCGGGGTGCGGCCAGTGGGTCATGCGGTCAGCAGCGCGCGGAGTTCCTCGTCGCGGCCCTCGGGGGGCGCGGCGCCGAAGAAAAGCTCGAAGGCGAGCGCGGCCTGGCCGATCAGCATGTCGAGCCCGTCGACCGTGTCGAGCCCGCGCGCTTCGGCCGCCTTGAGAAGCCCCGTTTGCAGCGGTGAATAGACAAGATCGTAAACGATCGCGTCGCCGGGAAGCGGAGAGAGGTCGAGGTCGAGGGGCGGCTGACCCTTCATCCCGAGGCTGCTGGCATTGACGAGCAGGGATGCCGGGGGAAGCTGCGCGTCGAGCGCGACGACGTCGCCTTTAAGCCCGAACGTCGCAAGCAGGCCCATCGCTTTCAACGGGCTGCGATTGAGGATCGTAACCGGGCCGACATTGGCCCGTGCGAGCGCGAACAGCACCGCGCGCGCCGCGCCGCCGGCGCCGACGACCGCGACCGGCGCGCCCTCAAGATCGAGTTCGGCGAGCGGCGAATAGAAACCCGCAGCATCGGTGTTGGTGCCGATCAGCGCACCGTCGCGCTGGCGGACGACGGTGTTCATCGCACCGATCGTGCTGCGGATGTCGCCGGGATCATCGACGAGTTCCATCACCGCGCCCTTATGCGGCATGGTGACATTGCAGCCGCGCCAGTCGGGATCGGCGCGGCGCTGGGCGATATAGGCCGCGAGATCGTCGGGTTTCAAATGCGCGTGACGGTAGTCGCCCGAAAGGCCGAGCGCGCGGAGCCAGAAACCATGGATCAGCGGGGATTTCGACTGCACGATCGGATCGCCGATCACCTCTGCGTAAGGCGTGCTCATTCCGGCGCCAGCCCGATCGCGCGGAGCCAAGCCAGCAGCGGAAGCATCGGCATGCCGATGATGGTCCAAGGGTCGCCTTCGACCCGGTCGAACAATTGCACGCCCGCTCCTTCGATTTCGTAACAACCGACGGTCCAGCGGATGCTGTCCCAGTTTTGCGCGACATAGTCGGCGATGAAGGCGTCCGACAAGGGGCGCATCCACAGCTTCGCTTCGCCGATCGCACGCCAGACAGGCGCGCCGTCGCGCGCAGCAACCGCGGCGCTGAACAGCCGGTGGCGGGTGCCCGCCATGCGGCGGAGATGCTCGGCCGCATCGTCGGGGCTCGCCGGTTTCGACAGCATCGATCCATCGTCGAGCGCAAGGGTCGAATCGGCACCGATCACGGTCACGCCGGGCAGGCGGGACGAGATTTTTACGGCCTTTGCCTCGGCAAGCGCGTCGGCGATGTTGCGCGGGGTCTGGCCTGCCACGCGCAGCGAGGCGGTGAGCGCTTCCTCGTCGACATGCGCGGCGCTGGTTTCGAAGGCGAGACCGGCGGCGCGGAGCATCGCGGCGCGGCCGCTGCTTTGCGAGGCGAGAAGCAGCGTCATGCCGCGCTGCGATCTTCGACCAGCTTGATCACCGCTGCGGCGGTTTCTTCGATCGAGCGGCGCGTCACGTCGATCACCGGCCAGCCATTGTCGGCGAACATGCGACGCGCATAGGCAAGTTCGGCCTTGACGCGCTCGTCGTCGACATAGGCGGTCTCGGGCGCCTGGTTCAAGGAGAGCAGCCGGTTGCGGCGCACCTGCACGAGCCGGTCGAGTCCGGTGGTGAGCCCGACCACCATCGGCCGTTTCAGGTTGAACAAGGCGTTCGGTGGCGGCGATTCGGGAACGATCGGGATATTCGCGGTCTTGAAGCCGCGGTTGGCGAGATAGATGCTCGTCGGCGTTTTCGAGGTGCGTGACACGCCTGCAAGGACGATGTCAGCCTGTTCCCAATTTTCCCAGCCGATGCCGTCGTCGTGCGCGACGGTGAACTGGATTGCCTCGACGCGCGCGAAATAGGCGGCGTCGAGCTGGTGCTGGCGACCGGGGCGCGCCTTGGCTTCCTGGCCGAGCATGCGCGACAAGGCATCGGTCACCGCGTCGAGCGCCGCGACGGTCGGAAGACCCTGCGCCCCCGCGCGGCGTTCGAGGCTGGCACGCAGCTCGCCATTCACCAGCGTGAAGAGGATCATGCCGGGGCTGGCCTGCACTTCAGCCATGATCCGGTCGAGATGCGATTCCGATCGCACCATCGGCCAGAAATGGCGCACGACCTCGACATCGTCGAACTGCGCGATCGCCGCCTTGGCGATATTTTCGAGTGTCTCGCCCGTGGAGTCGGATATGAGATGCAGGTGAAGCCGGCCCATCGCGGCACCATGGCGGGAAAGCCCCGAAAAAGGCAAGTCAGGAAGCGTTCAGCGGCCCTGTGGATAAGTTTAGGCATAAGCGCAGGGACAAATTCGGCACGCAGGAATCATCCCCGGACGCGTCGATTCCGCGCCACCGCTTATCCACATGGGATGAATCTTATCCACAGGCTGTGAATAAGGAGGAAAGCCGGAGACGACTCCGCTGCAACTCCTGCCCGTCCAGGAGTCAAGCTGTTGGCAAAAGGGACGCCCGGCCCTAAAGCCACGATTGTCCGCCGACCAACAAACCACCACAATCTTATTAAGTATTATATTGTGAAGAGAGAAAGAAGGGCCGCGTGAAGGCGTCACCGAAAAGCTTGCTGGCAGTGCTGCGCGGGGTGCGACAGGAGCGTCCGCCCCTCTGGCTGATGCGTCAGGCGGGACGTTATCTGCCCGAATATCGAGCCCTTCGCGAAACCAAGGGCGGTTTTCTCGAACTCTGCTACGATCCCGAAGCGGCGGCCGAGGTGACGTTGCAGCCGATCCGACGCTTCGGTTTCGACGGGTCGATCCTCTTTTCCGACATCCTCGTGATTCCGCACGCGCTTGGTCAGAATCTGTGGTTCGAAGCCGGTGAAGGCCCGCGGCTCGCACCGCCGCTGGTCGACAGCGCCTTGACGTCGCTCGACGCGGCGCCGCAGCGGCTCGATCCAGTTTATGCGACGGTCTCGCGCGTTGCCGCAGCCTTGCCGCGCGAGACGACGTTCCTTGGCTTCGCGGGCAGCCCTTGGACCGTCGCGACCTATATGGTGGCGGGGCAGGGGTCGAAGGATCAGGCCGCGGCGCGGCGCATGGCGTTCGGCGATCCGACCGCGTTCCAGGCGATCATCGATGCGATCGTCGATTTGAGTGTCACCTATTTGTCGGGCCAGATCGAAAATGGCGTCGATGCCGTCCAATTGTTCGACAGCTGGGCGGGCAGCCTGTCTCCCGCCCAATATGAGCAATGGGTGATCGCGCCCAACGCCGAGATCGTGCGCCGCTTGCGCACGCTCCATCCCGACACGCCGATAATCGGCTTTCCGAAGGGAGCGGGCGGCAAGCTGCGCGCCTATGCCGATGAAACCGCCGTAGACGCGATCGGGCTCGACGAGACGGTCGATCCAGCCTGGGCCGACGCGATCCTGCCGTCACATCTGCCCGTGCAGGGCAATCTCGACCCGCTCGCGCTCGTCGCTGGCGGCGCCGCGCTCGACACGGCGATCGACCGCATCCTTGCGGCTTTCCCGTCGCGTCCCCATATCTTCAATCTCGGCCATGGCATCGTGCCCGACACGCCGATCGCGCATGTCGAACATCTCATCAAACGCGTTCGCGGCGGATAATCTATGGAACTGGCAGGTTTTTTGGGGGCGACGATGCTTTGGGTCAAAGCGGCGCATATCATTTTCGTGATTTTCCTGATGGCCGGGCTGTTCATGATGCCGCGCTTCTTCGTCTATCATCACCAAGCGCCCGTCGGATCCGAAGAGGACAGGAAATGGATCGAGCGCGAGGACCGGCTGCGGCGGATCATCCTGAACCCGTCGCTGGTCATCGTCTGGATTTTCGGGCTGATGCTCGCCTTCAACGGTGATTATTGGCGCGAGGGCTGGTTCATCGCCAAATTGCTGCTCGTGATCGCACTGTCGGGCTATCACGGCTGGATGATCAGCTATTTCAAGAAGCTCAAGAGGGGCGAGCGGCCGCTGAGCGAAAAGCAGCTGCGCCTGCTCAACGAGGTTCCCGGCATCGCCGCGGCGATCATCGTCATCCTCGTCGTCGTCCGACCCTAAATCTTGGTTGTCCGGCGCAGCCCGATTGACTTGCACCCGGCCCGGTTATAGGGGCCGGTCAATCCCGCTCCGTGCGGGCGGCGCGTCCCCCGCGCCGATGCTATCGAAACGGTCGTCCCACGACCGGATAGGCACCCCGGCGGTGCATATGATTATGTCTTAATTTCTCCCGAATACCTATCTGGAATCCATCCATGCATCTCAAAGAACTTAAAACCAAAGCCCCCGCCCAGCTTGTCGAAATGGCAGAAGAACTGGGTGTCGAGGGTGCATCGACGCTGCGCAAGCAGGACCTGATGTTCTCAATCCTGAAGGAGCTCGCCGAAGAGGGCGAGGAAATCATCGGATCGGGAACGATCGAGGTTCTCCCGGACTCGTTCGGTTTCCTGCGCTCGTCCGACGCCAATTATCTCGCCGGTCCCGACGACATCTACGTCTCGCCGAACCAGGTCCGCAAATATGGCCTGCGCACCGGTGACACCGTCGAGGGCGAGATTCGCGCGCCGAAGGATGGCGAACGCTATTTCGCGCTGACCAAGCTGATCAAGGTCAATTTCGACGATCCCGAAGCGGTGCGCCATCGCGTCAATTTCGATAACCTCACCCCGCTCTATCCGAACCAGAAACTGTCGCTCGACACCGTCGACCCGACCGTCAAGGACAAGTCGGCGCGGGTGATCGACCTCGTCAGCCCGCAGGGCAAGGGCCAGCGCGCGCTGATCGTCGCGCCGCCGCGCACGGGCAAGACGGTGCTGCTGCAGAATATCGCCAAGGCGATCACCGACAATCATCCCGAGGTCTACCTGATCGTCCTCCTCGTCGACGAACGGCCCGAGGAAGTCACCGACATGCAGCGCAGCGTGAAGGGCGAGGTCGTATCCTCGACCTTCGACGAACCCGCGACGCGCCACGTCCAGGTCGCGGAAATGGTGATCGAAAAGGCGAAGCGCCTCGTCGAGCACAAGAAGGATGTCGTCATCCTGCTCGACTCGATCACGCGTCTCGGCCGCGCTTACAACACCGTCGTGCCGAGCTCGGGCAAGGTGCTGACCGGCGGTGTCGACGCCAACGCGCTCCAGCGCCCGAAGCGCTTCTTTGGCGCTGCGCGCAACATCGAGGAAGGCGGCTCGCTGTCGATCATCGCGACCGCGCTGATCGATACCGGTAGCCGAATGGACGAAGTGATCTTCGAAGAATTCAAGGGCACGGGTAACTCGGAAATCGTCCTCGATCGCAAGGTCGCCGACAAGCGCATCTTCCCGTCGCTCGACGTCGGCAAGTCGGGCACCCGCAAGGAAGAATTGCTCGTCGAGAAGGACAAGCTTTCGAAGATGTGGGTACTGCGCCGCATCCTGATGCAGATGGGCACCGTCGACGCGATGGAATTCCTGCTGGACAAGATCAAGGATTCGAAGACCAACGAGGATTTCTTCGACAGCATGAACCAGTAAGCCTGGATCATGGCCGTCATCGAACACGCGTTGCTGCCCGTCAGGGAGGGCAGTGAGGAAGCGTTCGAGGCGGCCATAGCCAAAGCAAAACCGCTGATCGAAGCGTCGCCGGGCTTTATTTCTCTCGAAATTCGTCGCCCTGTGGCAACCGGACAGGCCTATCTGCTTTTGGTGAGGTGGAGGTCGGTCGCGGATCACCGCGACGGCTTCCGGCAATCGGACCGCTACAAGCAGTGGCGGGCATTGCTGCATCACTTTTATGACCCTATGCCAGAGGTCAGCTATTTCGGAGAGCCGCTGTGATTTTGGAATTTCTGACTCAGGCCGCTGCGCATGCCGGCGGTTTCGGCGGTCCTGCGGGAATGTGGGACGCGATCGTCAAGGATTTCTCGAACATTACCGAGCCCGCCGCCTTCGCCGCCTTCCTGCAGGTGTTGATGATCGACCTCGTCCTGGCGGGCGACAATGCGATCGTCGTCGGCGCGCTCGCCGCTGGGCTGCCCGCCGATCAGCGCAAGAAGGTCATTCTGATCGGCGTGTTGGCCGCGCTGGTGCTTCGCATCGCCTTTGCGCTCGTCGTGACGCAGCTGATGCAGATCGTCGGGCTGATCTTCGTCGGCGGGCTGCTGCTGATCTGGGTGGCATGGAAAATGTGGCGCGAGCTGCGCCACGCGGGTCAATCACAAGGGTCGCCTGAGATTGCGGGCGACGAGCATTCGGGCCTGAAACCGGCAAAAAGCTTTGCCGGCGCCGCATGGGCGGTTGCAGTCGCCGATGTCAGCATGAGCCTCGACAATGTGCTCGCGGTCGCGGGTGCGGCGCGCGAACACCCTGGCATCCTGATCGTCGGCCTGATCTTTGCCGTTGCGCTGATGGGCGTCGCGGCGAACATCATCGCCAAATATATCGAACGTTACCGCTGGATCGCCTATCTTGGTCTCGCGGTGATCGTCTATGTTGCGGTCAAGATGATCTACGAAGGCTGGATCGACCCGAGCGTCGGCGTCGGGACGCTGTTCGGCTGAAGCTTTTTCGGCGTGAAATGAAGAGGCCAGCTCCGGAAGGGGCTGGCTTTTTCGTGTTAGCTTCCCATCTCGCTGCCATGTCCCAGCTCCACATGACTCGCGTTGCCGTCGGCTGTTCCGATTATCCGGCGCTTGAGGCGCGGATCGCCAACTATGCGCAAGATGGCGAAATCCGGTTCACGACGCGCTTTAAGCCGAAGCGTGCCGATGAGCTGATCGGCGGCAAGCTGCATTTCATCGTCAAGCATACGCTCGTCGCGCGCGTCGAAATCCTGCGCTTCGACGATCGCAGCGACGGGCGCGTCGATATCGTGTGCGTTGCATCGCTGGAGCGGGTGCACCCGCAGCCGAAACGCGCGCATCAGGGATGGCGTTACCTGATCGACGCCGACGCGCCAAAGGGCATCGACGATGCGGACGGTGTCGGCGACCTGCCGCCCGAGCTATATCGCGAACTCGCCGGACTGAGCCTGATCTAGCTGGCAGACTGCGCCGTGAGCATTTCGGCCATTTTTTCCCACACCTTGTTGATCGCCTTTAGCGGCCTGACCATCACCTTGAAATCACTTATTTTTCCGTCTTCGTTCCAGCGAATGATGTCGACGCCGTTGATCTGGATGTCGTCGAGGCTGCTCTGGAACTCGAGCACGGCCTGATCGCCATCGACGATTTCGCGCAGATATCGGAAATCGTCCCCCCCGAGGACATGACTCGCTGCGTGGAGATAGGCGAAGACCTTGTCGCGCCCCGCCTGCGGCGTGTGGACGACGGGCGAATGGAAAACCGCATCCTCGGCGAGCAGGTCGCGCAACGCCTGCGGATCGCCGCCGCCCGCCATATAGGCGTGCCAGGCGGCGAGACCGATATTTGCGCTCATGCGAGATGCTCGGCGAAAAAGGCGCGCGTACGGCTGTCGGCGAGCTGCGCGCCGTCCTCGTCGCGCCGGTTGCCCATCGTCGCGGCAAAACCATGGTCGAGCCCCTGATAGTCGTGGAGCGTCACTTTCGGATGCGGATCGAGCCCTTCATGGATTTTCTTCTGCGCCTCGTGGTCGACAAGATGGTCCTCGGTCGGGATGTGGAGCATCAGCGGCCGCGCGATCGCGTGGCTTTCGCCCAGCATCTGGTCGATCATGACGCCATAATAGCCGACCGACGCGTCGATGTCGGTCCGCGCCGCGGTCATATAGGCGAGACGGCCGCCGAGGCAGAAGCCGACCGCCCCGACCTTGCCGGCGCCTTGCGCGTGAAGCCAGCGGATTGCCGCCTCGATATCCTTGACCCCGTCGTCGGCATCATATTGGCCGAAATAGCCGAAGGCTTCCTGCAATTCGGCTTCGACATCGGGATTGAGTTCGACCCCGGGCGCGAAACGCCAGAAGATGTCGGGGGCGATCGCAAGATAGCCCTCGGCCGCCCAGTCGTCGCATTTCTTGCGGATGCCTTCGTTCACGCCGAATATCTCGGGAATAACGATGATCGCACGCATGCTGTCGGCATCGGGACGCGCGACATAGGCGGGGAGCGTACCGGCGCCGTCGAGCTTCGGGATGTCGGTGTTGGTCGCGGCCATGTGGGGAGCTCTCCTGTCTCTTGCTTCTTTGCTGTGAAAGCGCGAAGCTAGCGGGGCAATGAGCAGGGCTCAAGCGGCTAACCGGCATTTTCGGGGCGGAGACAGGCGATGAAGTTCAATATCGAGATCGATTGCACCCCCGAGGAGGCGCGGCGCCTGTTCGGGCTTCCCGACCTCGAACCGTTGCACGACATCTACCTTGATCGTGTCAAGGAGCTGATGGCAAAGGGGATTACCCCCGACATGGTGCAGTCGATGGTCAAAACCTGGGTGCCGATGGGAGGCAGCGGGCTTGAACTCGTCCAATCGCTGCTCGGCCAGTTCGGCGGCGGGCTGATGGGTGGCGCGGCCAAATCGGCGGACGCGACCGATGACGATAAGCCCGGCAAGGGACGCAAAACCTGAGTCAAACTTCTGTAAAGGATACGATTTTTGCGCTTTCGAGCGGCAGGCCGCCGGCGGCGATTGCTGTCGTGCGCGTGAGCGGGCCGATGGCGGGGGCCGCATTGACGGCGCTGGCGGGCCGCCTGCCGCCGGCGCGCCGAGCCTCGCTCGCCCTGTTGAAGGACGCCGCAGGCGCGCCGCTCGATCGCTCATTGCTGCTGTGGTTTCCCGGACCCGCGACGGCGACGGGCGAGGATCTCGCCGAACTGCATCTGCACGGCGGTCGTGCGGTGGTCGCTGCGGTCGAGGCGGCACTGGCGACAATCGACGGATTGCGGCGCGCCGAGCCGGGCGAATTTACGCGCCGGGCGTTCGAGAATGAACGGATCGACCTTGCCGAGGCCGAGGGATTGGCCGACCTGCTCGCGGCGGAGACCGAAAGCCAGCGCGTGCAGGCACTCGGTATGGCGAGCGGGCATGTGTCGCGCACGGTGGCGGGATGGCAGGAGCGGCTGCTCGAACTGATGGCGGGGGCGGAGGCCGAACTGAATTTTGCCGATGAGGATGATGTCGAAGTTGTCGAAGGTGCCGTGCAGCGGTTAATTGCGGGGATGCGTGGGCTGGCCGAGGAGCTCGGTCTTTGGCTGGCACGGCCGGCGGCGGAGGTGATCGCCGAGGGGCTGTCGGTGGTGATCGCGGGGCCGCCCAACGCCGGAAAATCGACTTTGATCAATGCCTTGGCGCAGCGCGAGCTGGCGATCGTGTCGCCGATCGAAGGAACGACGCGCGATGTGATCGAAACCCCCTTGGCGCTGGACGGAATCGCGATGCGCTTTTCGGACACGGCGGGGATCAGGGCGGAAGGTGCCGATGCGATCGAAACGATCGGTATCGACCGCGCGAAGGCGGCGGTCGAGGCCGCGGACATCCTGCTATGGCTGGGCCCGCCGAAAGCGGTGCCCAATCACCCGCGCGCGATCCTGATCGCGGCGCAGGCCGACCGCTGGAAAGGCGATGCGGCGGCCGAAGCCGATGCCGCACGATGCGACCTCACCCTGTCGGCGATGACGGGCGAGGGGATGGACAGGCTGCACCGGATGATCGTCGAGATGGCACGGACGCTGTTGCCGCGCGAGGGCGAGGCCGCGCTGCGTCAGCGCCAGCGCGCTGCACTCGCCGAAGCGAAGCTATGGCTTACGGTAGAAGCTGATTCGCGCGAGGCTAGAGATTTAATCCTTCTTGCAGAAAGACTTAGGCTCTCCGCTACGGCGCTCGACCGCATCACCGGGCGCGCGGGGGTCGAGGAGATGCTCGACGCGCTGTTCGGTCGTTTCTGCATCGGGAAATGATGTTCCACGTGAAACATCGCATCGGTCGCGGGGCGGTGGATTCGAGGCGCGCTTTACGCTATGCGCGCCGCCATCATGCAAGATAGCGCGATTTTCGATGTCATCGTTGTCGGCGGCGGGCACGCCGGGACCGAGGCCGCCGCGGCTGCGGCGCGGCTCGGCGCGCGCGTCGGGCTCGTCAGTTTCGATCCCGCGCTGATCGGGACAATGTCGTGCAACCCGGCGATCGGCGGGCTCGGCAAGGGCCATCTAATGCGCGAAGTCGACGCGCTTGACGGGTGGATGGCGCGCGCCGCCGACAGCGCCGCGATCCATTATCGAATGCTCAACGCGTCAAAGGGCGCGGCGGTGCAGGGACCGCGCATCCAGGCCGACCGGAAATTGTATCGCGCTGCGATCCAGAATTTTCTTGCCGCCGAGGAGACGATCACCGTCGTTGCGGGCGAAGCGGCGGCGCTGCGGTTGTCGGGGAATGGGCGCGTCGCGGGGCTCGAGCTCGCCGACGGAACGGCGCTCACCGCGCGCGCGGTCGTGCTCGCGACGGGGACCTTCCTTGGCGGCAAGCTGTTCCGCGGCGAGGAACGTATGGAAGGCGGGCGCATCGGCGAAGCCGGCGCGCATCGGCTGGCGCAGCAGCTCCGCGCCGCCGACCTGCCGATGGCACGACTCAAGACGGGCACGCCGCCGCGGCTCGACGGCCGCACGATCGATTGGGCGCGGCTCGCCGAACAGGCGTCGGACAGCGCCGAGGGGGCGAGCTGGACCTGTTCCACGTGGAACAGCGACCGCATGGTGCCGCAGATTTTCTGCGCGATCACGCGGACTAACGCCGAAAGCCACGCGATCATTGCGGCGAACCTCGACCGCTCGCCCTTGTTCACGGGCGCGATCGGTGCGGCGGGGCCGCGCTATTGCCCGTCGATCGAGGACAAGATCCACCGCTTTGCTGATCGCGACGGGCATCAGGTGTTTCTTGAGCCCGAAGGTCTCGATACGCATCTTGTTTATCCGAACGGCATTTCGACCTCGCTGCCCGCCGACGTCCAACTCGCGATGCTGCGCACGATGGAGGGGCTCGAAACGGTCGAGATGGTCGTGCCGGGCTATGCGGTCGAATATGACCATATCGACCCGCGCGCGCTCGACCGGACGCTGCAGGTGCGTGGCTTGGCCGGGCTGTGGTGCGCGGGGCAGATCAACGGCACGACGGGATATGAAGAGGCCGCGGCGCAGGGACTTGTTGCGGGCGCCAATGCCGCGCTTGCGGCACAGGGTCGCGAACCGCTGATCCTTGACCGGTCCGAATCCTACATCGGGGTTATGGTCGACGATCTGGTGCTGCAGGGCGTGACCGAGCCGTACCGGATGCTCACCGCGCGCGCAGAGTATCGGCTGCGGCTGCGTGCGGATAATGCCGCGACGCGGCTGACGCCCAAGGGGATCGCGCTCGGACTGGTGCGTCCGGCGACCGCGGCGTTGTTTGCCGGGCGGCAGGCCGAGCGGGTGAGGGCTGAAGCGCTGCTCGATGCGCCGGTGGCGACCGCCGACTATGTGGCGATCGGACTGGCGCTGCCCGGCGACGGAACCGCGCGCAAGCGGATCGACCTGCTGCGCTATCCCGATATGTCGATGGCGCGGCTCGCTTTGCTCGCGCCCGAGCTGGCATCGATCGATCCAGTGATCCTGTCCGAAGTCGCCGAGGACGCGCATTATGCGCCCTATATTGCGCGGCAGGACGCCGAACTGCGGTCGCTCGCTGCAAATGAGGCGATTCTGCTCGATCAGGGGCTCGACTATGCCGCGATCGGCGGACTGTCGCGCGAGATGGTCGAGCGGCTGACCAAGGCACGCCCCGAAACTCTGGGGCAGGCGGGCCGGATCGACGGGGTGACGCCGGCGGCGCTCACCGCGATCATGGTGCATAGCCGGCGGCGCGCGGCTTGAGCTTTCGGGTGCCGTGGGAGAGCGTTAGTTAGGGGGTGGGAGCGGACCTTGCTCGCCCGCCCTTTCCGAGCCATAACGAGGCATGGACTGGGAATTGGTTTCAACTGGCTTTGAGCCAGATGGCGCGCTCAGAGACATCAACATTCGCAACACCACGATTGCTGATTGGCAAGCCGTCATCAACGTGTTGACGACCCACGTTCCCGGGCTGGAATATCGCATGGCCGGCGAGGCAGTTGACCCGCCCACTGACATTTCAAGATTGTTCCGTAGGCAGACTAGTGATGTGGGTTTTGAGCTGCATGTTCCAATGGGCATGACCACCTTGAACTGCCACTTCTTTACTGAAGACGAGGTTGAGTTCGATCTGGACCCGCGAGAGATGAAACCCGAGTTTTTTGCCACGCTTGTCGACTTCTTCAGGCTGCTGGGAGAGGCCACGACCAAGCCAGTCCTGCTGACGATGGAGAACATGCCTGAAGCCGTGATCATGCGCTTCGAGCCTGCGACCGGAATGGTGGAATATGTCGGCCCGGCGTTCGATTAGCGAACGTCAAAAATCGGTCGAGAGTAGTCGCTTGATTGGTCCCCGGACGAAAGCGCGCTCATCCGGCGCGCAATTGGGCCCCGGCTTTCGCCGGGGTGCACAATGGGCGTTCCCTGTCGTTTCACTCTCATTGCCATCCTCGAACGCGACAGGTGACTTGTTCGACTTGATCCGGGATCCGTTGTAGCGCCGAAGTCATGGGCCCCGGAGCAAATCCGGGGTGACGGGGAGGTGCTTCCCGTCTCCTTTGGGCATGAGGACTTTCACTGCCGCATGCAAAGGCGCTAGGGCGCGAAGAGTGGCTGGATTCCCGCTTCAGCGGGAATGACGAAAGGTGGGCGGGTAGCTGGTGAATACAGGCAGCGTGATTCTGATGAGCGAAGATGAGGCGCGGGCCTGGATCGCGAATGAGCTTTCGCCGACCGCGGCGCAATGGGCGCGGCTCGATCGATTCGCTCAAATGCTCGTTACCGAGAATGCGCAACAGAATCTGATCGCGGCGTCGACGATTCCGACGATCTGGGTGCGGCACATCGCCGACAGCGCGCAGTTGCTGGCGCTCGATGCGGGTGAGGGAAGGGGGCTCTGGATCGACCTGGGGAGCGGGCCGGGGTTGCCAGGGCTGGTTGTCGCGATCTTGTCGGAGCGGCCGATGCTGCTCGTCGAATCGCGCAAACGGCGGTGCGATTTCTTGCGCGTGGTCGCCGCTGAACTGGATCTCAAGCATGTCGAGGTCGCCGAGGCGCCGCTCGAGCGCGTCGAAACGCGGCCCGCGGCCACGATCAGTGCTCGCGCCTTTGCCCCGCTCGACAAGCTCGTCGACTTATCCGCCCGTTTTTCCACCGAATCGACGCACTGGCTGCTGCCAAAAGGCCGAAACGCGGTTAAGGAACTGGCTTTGCTGCCCCAGCCATGGCAGAGAATGTTCCACGTGGAACAGAGCCGCACCGACGCCGAGAGCCAAATTTTGGTCGGCACCGGGAAAATTGCGGAAAAACAGCGAGGAAAGCGATGATCCGCATTGCCGTGGCGAACCAGAAGGGTGGGGTCGGCAAGACGACGACCGCGATCAATCTGGCGACCGCGCTCGCGGCGACGGGTTGGCGCACGCTGATCATCGACCTCGATCCGCAGGGCAACGCTTCGACAGGGCTGGGGATCAAGCAGTCGCAACGCGAACTTTCGAGCTACGAATTGCTGCGCGGCGACGCGACGGTCGCCGAATGCGCGATTCCGACCGCCGTACCTCGGCTCGACATCGTCAGCGCGACGGTCGATCTGTCAGGCGCCGAAATCGAACTCATCGAATTTCAGGACCGGTTGCACCGGCTCCAACAGGCCCTCTCGGGCGCCGAGGCGGGGCAGTGGGACATTTGCCTGATCGACTGTCCGCCTTCGCTCGGCATGTTGACGCTCAACGCGCTGATCGCGGCCGAATCGTTGATCGTGCCGTTGCAATGCGAATTTTTCGCGCTCGAGGGGCTCAGCCAGCTGCTGACCACGGTCGAGCGCGTGCGCGAGCGTTTCAACCAGAAATTGTCGATCCTCGGCGTGGCGCTGACGATGTTCGACCGCCGCAACCGTCTGACCGACCAGGTCTCGGACGATGTGCGCGAAGTGTTGGGACCGGTGGTGTTCGAAACGGTGATCCCGCGCAATGTCCGCTTGTCCGAGGCGCCCAGCCACGGGCTGCCGGCGCTGATCTACGATCATCGCTGCGCCGGGTCTGCGGCCTATATCGCCCTTGCGCGCGAGCTGATCGATCGGCTCCCCGAAATCCGCAAGGCAGCATAAATGACTGATAGTAAAGATGAAAATGGACCAACGCCGGCGCGCAAGCGGCCGTCGGGGCTGGGTCGCGGGCTAAACGCGCTGTTCGGCGATGTCGCGGTCGAGGCGCCGGTGCTCGCAACGCCGGGCGGCGCCGCCAAGGCTGCCCCGGTGGCGGGCGACGCCGTTCAGCATGTCGCCGTCGGGTCGATCCGCCCGCTCCCCGGCCAGCCGCGGCGCCATTTCGACGAGACGGCGATCGCCGAACTCGCCGATTCGATTGCCCTGCGCGGACTGTTGCAGCCGATCATCGTGCGCCGGTCGCCGGATGGTGAGGGTTTCCAGCTTGTCGCTGGCGAACGGCGGTGGCGCGCGGCGCAGCGCGCGGGGTTGCACCAGATCCCCGCGCTCGTGCGCGAGCTTGACGATGCCGCGACCTATGAGATCGCGCTGGTCGAGAATATCCAGCGGCAGGACCTCAACGCGATCGAAGAGGCAAGTGCCTATCGCCGCCTGATCGAGGATTTCGGCCACAACCAGGAGGCGCTGGCGAAGCTGGTGGGCAAGTCGCGCAGCCATGTCGCGAATTTGATGCGCCTGCTCGACCTGCCCGACAGCGTGCAGGCGCTCGTCGGCGACGGGTCGCTGGCGATGGGCCATGCGCGCGCGCTGATCGGCGCCGACGACGCCGAAGCGATCGCACGCCGCGTCGCGAAGGAAGGCCTGTCGGTACGCGCGGTCGAGGCGCTGGTGCGCGCCGGCAAGGGCGGGGCCGCACCGCGTCAGGCGCCGCTCGAATATAAGAGCATGGACGGCAATCGCGACCCCGATATCGTCGCGGTCGAACGCCATCTGTCCGAGCTGCTCGGTATCGGCGTCGGCATTCAATATGCCGGCGAGGGCAAGGGGTCGTTGACGCTGAAATTCGCGTCGCTCGACCAGCTCGACATGATTTGCCAGCGGCTATCGGGCGAAGCGATCTGATCCCTCGCGTCGGACCGACGACGCCCGAAAAGGCCTTGCCTTCCCCCCGGCGCAGGAGCAGCGATTCGCGCGCCATGTCCAGTTGGGCGAATCGGCGGGGCACCTACTCATATTGTGCCAGCCCGGGCCGCCGAGGCGGGATAAACGGTCGCCCAAGCCCACTCGACATGGAATCAAGTTTTTGATTTACAACGATTATCTCGGTTTGGGTGCGTCAATTGCTACCGCGCCGTTAACCATGCTTGCTGGCAAAAGCTGAACGGGTCGTCCTCTAAACGGGTCGGCGAATGGGGTGGGATATCCATTCGAATTTCGACTGTTTCAAGGGACCAAAACTTATGCGCAAATTTGGAATGAAGCGCGCCATCGTTGGCGCCGCGATTGCTGCCCTCGCCATGAACGCCTCGGCGGCGCATGCGGCGTCGGCCACGGGCACGGCGAAGGCCAAGATCCTGCGCCAGATCACGCTCACCAATACCAGCGACCTGCAATATGCGACGATCATCAGCGGCGCGACCGCTTCGACCGTCGCGGTGTCGACCGGCGGCACGCGCACCTGCGGCGGTTCGTTGACCTGCACCGGCACCGCCACGGCGGCGAACTTCGACGTCGCCGGCACCGACGGCGCGGTGGTCGTCGTCGGCGGCGATTCGAGCGTGACGCTCAACGGGTCGCTCGGCGGCACGATGACGTCGTCGCTGACCTATTCGTCGGCGACGATCACGCTCGGCGCCACGGGCGGCAGCTTCCAGGTCGGCGGCACGCTGAACGTTGGCGCCAACCAGGCATCGGGCGACTATTCGGGGACGTTCAACGTCACCGCCAATTACCAGTAATTGAGGGGGGACGGCGGGCGCTGCGCTCGCCGGCCGAACGAAGGGAGGCCGCCGGACGATCGTCTGGCGGCCTTCTTTTTGTACGGGCGGCGCCGATGGTTAGCGAAATATCAACCATGTTGGCGCAGGCAGGATGCGACCATCGGGACGGTGTGGGGCCGTATCCCGAAACGATTGTGGGGATCGTATCCATGTTGCGTTTTGTGAAGGGCTTCGGCCTGTTTACCGCGGTTGCGCTGGGCGTCGCCGCTGCTCCCGTCCATGCCGCGGGCGACCTGTTGGTGGCGCCGACGCGCGTCATCCTCGACGGGTCACGTGGCACCGAGGTTGTGCTGAACAATATCGGCTCCGAACCGGCAACCTATCGCATCAGTCTCGAGATCAAGCGGATGACCGCCGAAGGCGGGCTCGACGAGATCGCCGAGGACGAGGCCAACCCGGCCGAGCGGGCCGCGCTCGACATGATCGCGTTCAGCCCGCGTCGCGTTACCCTGCCGCCAAACCAGCCGCAGGTGATCCGCGTCGGCGTGCGCGTTCCCGAAGGAACGCCGCAGGGCGAGTATCGCGCGCATATGCTGTTTCGCGCGGTGCCCGATGCGGCCGCCGCGGCGCCAGCCGCCGCGGCCAAGCCCGCGGGCGAAGGCGTGTCGATCGCGCTGACCCCGATTTACGGCATCACCATCCCGGTGATCGTCCGCGTCGGCGACCTCGGCGCCGAAGCCTCGATTGGTGAGGCGTGGGTCGGCGAGACGCCCGACGGCCCGGCCTTCAACTTCGACCTGGCGCGTACGGGCAATCGTTCGGTCTATGGCGATATCGAAGTGACACGGCCGGGGGTCGCGGAGCCCCTGCTCGTCGCGCGCGGTATCGCGGTCTACCCCGAAGTGGCCAAGCGCAACGTATCGCTGCGCGTACCCGGCGAGCTCGCCGCGAAGCTGAAGGGCCCGGTGCGGATTCGTTATACCGAGGACCGCGAAATCGGCGGCGGCACGATCGACGAGGCCGAGCGGATCGTGAAATAGCGGGAACCGGCCGGAAGGAAAGCGGGCGGGGCGATGATCCACGCGGCGCTGGCTCGATGGAAACCGGCGATCCTCGCCGGGCTGGCGCTGGCCGGGCTTGTCCCCGCCGGCGCGCAGGCCGTCGACAAGGCACCGGCCGCGATCGCTCCGGACAATTGGGCGCCGAACGACGAGGATAGCTGGCTGTTCGACGTGCGATCGGGACAGTATCGGCTCGGCGACGGGGTGCGCGGTTATCAAACGCCGCAGGGAATCTGCGTCGACCTTGCCGATGTCGTGCTCGCGCTCGACCTCGCGGTGCGCGTCGATAAGAAGTTGCGCCGCGCAACCGGCTGGGTGTTCGACGAGCGCCGTAGCCTGACGATCGACCGCGACACGGGCGAGGTTCGCGCGGGCAGCCAGCGGTTCCGCCTCGCCCCGACGACGATCCGCGACACGCCCGCCGGCTGGTGCGTCGATCTGGACAGCCTCAACAATTGGCTCGGCGTGCCGCTGGCCGCCGACCTGTCGAACGCGGTGCTGCGCATCGATTCCAAGGAAAAGCTGCCGTTCCAGCTCGCCGCCGAACGCCGCGCGCGCGCTGCGGGAATTCGGCCGCAGGCGTCGTTCGACCTTGCCAGCCTGCCGCAGGCGGCGCGGCCCTATCGTGCGTGGGCGACGCCGTCGGTCGATGTCGTCGCGTCGGCGGGGATGGTGTCGGACAAGCGCGGCGGATCCTATGTCCAGGCGCGCTACGAGCTGTTCGCCGCGGGCGAACTGCTCGGGCAGAGCTTCGACGCGCGGCTGTCATCGGACAATGAGGGCGTGCCCGACAGTTTGCGGATGCGGCTGTACCGCACCGACGCGGAGGGGCGGCTGCTCGGGCCGCTGAAGGCGACGCATTATGCGGTGGGCGATGTCAGCCTGTTGTCGACGGGAATCGTCGCGGCGTCGGCGCCGGGGCGCGGCGCGGTGCTCACCAATCGCCCGATCGAGCGCCCCGACGCGTTCGACAAGACGGACTTTCGCGGCGACCTTCCCGCGGGCTGGGATGCCGAGCTCTATCGCAACGGCCAATTGCTCGCCTTCACCAGCCCGAATGGCGACGGCCGCTATGAATTCATCGACGTGCCGCTGCAATATGGTGCGAATCGCTTCGAAATCGTGCTTTACGGGCCGCAGGGGCAGGTCCGGCGCGAGATCCGGCAGGTGCAGGTCGGCATGGATTCGATCCCGCCGCAGCAGACCTGGTACTGGGCGGGCTTTGCGCAGGAAAATGCCGATCTGATCGAATTCGGGAACCCGCGCCGCGGCGCGTTCCGGCGCGGCTGGCGCGGAACATTGGGGATCGAGCGCGGACTCGACACGCGGACCTCGGCCGCCGCCTATGTCCACAGCCTGATGATCGAGAATGTCCGTTACAATTATGGGGAGGCGGCGCTGCGCCGATCGATCGGTCCGACCCTGCTCGAAGTCGCCGGTTCCTTCGCCGACAATGGCGGCGCCGCCGCGCGCGCCAGCTGGCTTGCGGCATTCGGCGAAACCTATGTCCGCGCCGATGCCATGCGCGGGTGGGGCGGGTTCGTGTCCGACCGGTTCATCAACAATATCACGGGCATTTACGCGATCTCGGTCGACCAGTCGGTGAAACTCGGCCGAACGATCCTGCCGCTCCATTTCGACGTGCGGCAGGTCAACCGGCGCTCGGGCATCGAGAGCCTGGAAGCGAGCGCACGTGCGTCGGCGAGTTTCCGCGCGATGACCTTTACCGGCCAGCTCGATTGGGCGCGGACCAAGGTGCCGGTCGGGCCCGACCCGCCCGACAATCTGACCGCCAGCCTGCTCGCCAACGCCCGCATCGGCCGCGTCCGCGTGCGTGGCGAGGCGCGTTTTGCGCTGTCGGGCGACAATGGCGACACGCGCATGACCGTGATCGGCGAATGGGCCGGCGCCGGAAAGCGCGAGGGCGACGCCGAATGGCGCGCCGAGCTCGGCTATGACCGCGCGCTCGACCGCGCGCGGGCAGGCGTTGGGTATACGCGCCGTTTCAACAAGTTGCAGCTAACGGGCTTTGGCGAAATCGCGAGCGACGGATCGGTCGCCGCGTCGCTGGCGCTCGCATTCAGCTTTGGGCCGAAGCCCGATGGCGGCTGGCGCGTGTCGAGCGAGAAACTCGCAAGCCGTGGTCAGGTGATCGCCGACGTGTGGATGGACGATAATGGCGACGGCGTCCGCCAGCCCGGCGAAGCGGCGCTGCCGGGGGTGCCGTTGACCGCGGGGCATGCCTATGTCGAAGCGTCGACAGACAAGGCAGGGCGGGGGACGATCGACGGGCTGGAGCCGTTCCGCCCGGTGATGATCGGCATCGACACCGGCAGCCTGCCCGATCCCTATATCCAGCCCGCGCTGCCCGGCGTCGTCGTCTCGCCGCGTCCGGGCGTGGCGACGCGCGTCGCACTGCCGATGGCGGCGGCGGGAGAAATCGAAGGCAGCATCCGCCGCAATGGCGGCAATCCGATCGAGGGGCTGAGCCTTGAGCTGGTCGATGCCGAAGGCCGCGTGCGCGCAACGACATTGACCGAGTTCGACGGATATTTCCTTTTCGAAGCGGTCGCTTACGGGCGCTACACGGTAAGGTTGGGCAAGGCCTCGGCCGCTGCGCTGAGGCTTGATGCGGGCTTCGCGATCGGCGCGGTACCCGGCAAGGCAACGCCGCGCGTCCGGCTCGGCACACTCGCGCTGAAGCCGCTGCACCGCGATGTCGCGATGCAGGACGATGACACCCCGCCGGGAGCGAACAGTGCGCGCGGCCCGCCGGTGCCGCGCGAAAAGGGCGGTGCGCCGGCTCGATGAGGTGCGCGGCTTTTCGGGCGTTCGAGACGTGCCGGGGCGGGAAACGGCGCCTTTCGGCGAGAAACGGGGCCCGCGTTAACCAGTTTTTATCCATGATTGGTCACAGCGGACAGGAGCTGAATTGCCTGTGGGGAACAATCGAATGACCGATGCTTCTGGTTCTACGAACCGACCGACCAGCGCCGACGTCGCCATCATCGGCGCGGGGCCGGCCGGGCTGACCGCTGCTTATCTGCTGACCCGGCAAGGCTATAGCGTCACGGTGATCGAAAAGGACCCCGTCTATGTCGGCGGCATCAGCCGCACGGTCGAGCATGAGGGGTTTCGCTTCGATATCGGTGGGCACCGCTTCTTTTCGAAGAGCCGCGAGGTCGTCGATCTGTGGAACGAAATCCTTCCGCACGACTTCATCGAGCGCCCGCGGATGAGCCGCATCTATTATGAAGGCAAATTCTACTCTTATCCGTTGCGGGCATTCGAGGCGCTGTGGAACCTCGGGGTCGTACGCTCGACCTTGTGCATGGTGAGCTATGCGCAGGCGAAACTGTTTCCCAACAGGAATGTCCGCAGTTTCGAGGACTGGACGATCAACCAGTTCGGCAAGAAGCTCTATTCGATCTTTTTCAAGACCTATACCGAGAAGGTGTGGGGCATGCCGTGCGACGAAATGTCGGCCGACTGGGCGGCACAGCGGATCAAGGGGCTCAGCCTCGGTGCGGCGGTGATCGACGGGCTCAAACGCAGCCTGGGGCTCAACAAGAAACCCAATGACGGCATGGCGACCAAGACCCTGCTCGAAACCTTTCGTTATCCCCGGCTTGGCCCCGGCATGATGTGGGAGGCAGCGGCAGGCAAGGTCGTCGCGGGCGGCAACCATGTGCTGATGGGGCACAGCTTCAAGCAATTGACGCAGGATCAAAAGACGGGGCGCTGGCGGATGACCGCGACCGGCCCCGACGGGGATGTCGTGATCGACGCGGCGCATGTCATCAGTTCGGCGCCGATGCGCGAGTTGGCGGCGCGTATTCATCCCTTGCCTGCCTGCGCGCTGACCGCCGCGCCGAACCTCAAATATCGCGACTTCCTGACGGTCGCGCTCAAGATCCGGTCGGAGGACCTGTTCCCCGACAACTGGATCTATATCCACGACAGCAAGGTCAAGGTTGGCCGGGTGCAGAATTTCCGCAGCTGGTCGCCCGAAATGGTGCCCGACCCCGAACTTGCCTGTGTCGGGCTCGAATATTTCTGTTTCGAGGGCGACGGGCTCTGGTCGGCGAGCGACGAGAAGCTGGTCGCGCTGGCGACGAAGGAAATGGAAATCCTGGGTCTTTGCGACCCCGAGGATGTCGTCGGCGGCGCGGTGGTGCGGCAGGAAAAGGCTTATCCCGTCTATGACGACGATTATGCCGCGCATGTCGAAACGATGCGCGGCGAGCTCGAGGCGCGCTATCCGACGCTGCACATGGTCGGGCGCAACGGCATGCACCGGTACAACAACCAGGATCATGCGATGATGACCGCGATGTTGACGGTGCGCAACATCGTCGCGGGCGAGAAAATCTATGACATCTGGGGCGTTAACGAGGACGCCGAATATCATGAAAGCGGCACCGAGGGCGAACAGGCCGCGCTGGCATCGGTCCGCGAGGTGCCTGTGCGCGTCGCGAAGGCGGCCTGAGGCTTGGCGAGGGGAGCGGCGCCATGCAACCCGTTACGCGGCTGATCGCGTCGGTGCGGCGCGGCGAAATTCGCTGGCTGAACTATCTGCTCGCGAGCGGGCTGGCGCTCGGCAGCGACGCGGGGCTGTTCCTGCTTCTGCTCGACGCCGGGCTGGCGCCGGTGCCGGCATCGGCGACCGGCTATTGCGCGGGCATCCTCGTCCACTGGATGATTTCGAGCCGGCTCGTCTTCGCCGATGGCGCCGCGGCGCGCGGCACCGGTGAGCGGCATCGCCAAAAACTGCTTTTCGTCGGCTCGGCGCTCGTTGGCCTGGCGGTCACGACCGCGATCGTCGGCGGCGGCAGCGCGCTGGGGCTCGATCCGCGGCTCGCGAAGCTCGCGGCGATCCTCGTGAGTTTCCAGACCACCTATTTGTTGCGCCGTCATATCGTGTTCCGGGCCGCCGCGGCATGACCGACGCCCCCGCCTATGCGGGGGGCGCCGCCGCGCCGCCGCCGCCCGCCGCATCCGAAGCGCGCGCGATCGAGCGGTTGCGCTGGTTGACGCCGGTACGGATCGCGCTGATCGTCTGGGCGGCGATGAGCCTGCTCACGATCATCGTCCAATGGCGCGCGATCGGCGCGCTCGACCTCGCCGACACCGACGATGCGATGCGCATGGTGCAGGTCCGCGACCTGCTCGCCGGGCAGGGCTGGTGGGACCTTTCGCAATATCGCGTCAATCCCGCCGGCGGCGGCGTGCTGATGCATTGGTCGCGCATCGTCGACGCGCCGATCGCTGCCGCTATCCTGCTCCTCAAGCCATTTTTCGGGCAGGCGATGGCCGAACGCATCGTGATGGCGTTGTGGCCGCCGCTGCTCGGCGCGGCGCTGAGCGTCGCCTGTGTCCTTGGCTACCGCAATCTGCCCGACCGGCGCCTTGGCTATGCAGTACCGCTGTTCCTCGTCTTTTCGGTGTTCATTGCCGCCCAATTCCGGCCCTTGCGGGTCGATCATCATGGCTGGCAGGTCTTTCTTGCGATGCTGGTGATGGGGCAGGCGCTGCGGCCCGCGACCTTGCGCGCAGGCCTGACCGGGGGGCTTTGCGCAGCGGCACTGCTTGCGATTTCGATCGAGGGCCTACCGATCGTTGCGCTGTTCGCGGGCCTCGCCGCGCTGCGCTGGATGCTACGCGGACATTATGCCGATCGCGACCGATTGTGCGGCTATCTGGGCGCGCTCGCGGGCGGGGCGATCCTGCTTCAATTCCTAACGCGCGGGCCGCTGGGGCTGACCGGGGCATGGTGCGATTCGCTCTCGGCGCCCTATATGGCGGCCTTCGTCGCGGCGACAGCCGTGACATTCGCGGCCGCCCGCGCAAATCCCGCGCATCGCGTGAGCCGCTTTCTGCTGCTGGGCGGGGCCGCCGCCGCCGCCGCGGGCGCGCTGCTGTGGACCGAACCGCAATGCGCAAAGGGGCCATTCGCTTCGCTCGACCCGATCGTCGTCGAATATTGGTACCGGCACGTCCTTGAGGGCCAGCCCCTATGGGCCTCGAAACCGCGGGTCGCCGTCCATGTGCTCGTGCCGACGCTCGTCGGGCTTGCCGGATCGTGGCTTGCCTGGCGCGCCGCCGCCGATGACGCCGACCGCCGGAACTGGACGACCGTGATCGTCGCGCTCGCCGCAGCTGGCGGCTTGTCGCTGCTTGTCATGCGCAGCGTTTCGACCGCGCATCTTTTTGCCTTGCCGGGCTGCGCCTGGCTCGGGCTGCGTATCTGGGACCGGGCGCGGACGATCGCCTCGACCGTGCCACGCATATTGGCTTCGGTGGCCGCCGCGCTGACGCTGCCACTGCTCGGCGGTACAGCGGCAGCCGCACTGCTCGGCCTCGTTTCCGCCGATAGCGAAAAGGATCCGGCAGGGCCGGCGGCCGAACAGACCTGCCTTGCGCCGTCGGCGACCGCGGCGCTCGCCCGCCTGCCGGCAACGACAATCCTGACGCCGATCGACCTTGGCGCGCCGCTGCTGTTCTGGACGCCGCACAGCGTTGTCGCAACGCCGCATCATCGCAACAAGGCGGCCATGGCGGACACGATCCGCGCCTTTGCGGGCGATCCCGCGAAGGCCGAGGCGATCGTTCGCGGGCACGGGGCGGGGCTGGTCATATTCTGTCGCGGCGCGAATGATTTCGTCGCCTATCGCCGCGCGCGCAAGGATTCGCTGGCGGCGCAGCTCGACGGGGGAATGCCCCCGGCCTGGCTCGAAGCGGTACCGATCGGTGCCGACACGGGGCTTTCGGTGTGGCGGGTGAAACCCGACTGAATCAGGCGGGGCGGAAGCGCAGCGCCGCGCCGTTCATGCAATAGCGCTTGCCCGTGGGTTTCGGCCCGTCGTTGAAGACATGACCAAGGTGGCCGCCGCAGCGCCGGCAATGGACCTCGGTGCGCGCATAGCCGAGGTCGTAATCGGTCGATGTGCCGATCGCGCCTTTCAGCGGCGCCCAGAAGCTCGGCCAGCCGGTGCCGCTGTCGAACTTGGTCTTGCTCGAATAGAGCGGCAATGCACAGCCCGCGCAGGCGAAGATGCCGGCGCGCTTTTCCTTGTCGAGCGGGCTGGTGAAGGCGCGTTCGGTCGCCGCCTCGCGCAGCACGCGATATTGCAGCGGCGACAGGCGTTTTTTCCACTCGGCATCGCTGAGCTGCCAGCCGGCCTGCGCCTTGGGCCGCGCCGATTTCGCGAAGAGCATCGGTGCGCCGATGATGGCGCCGCCGAGCGCAAGTCCGCCGAGAAGATAGCGACGTTGGATCATATCTTCGATACGCATGCCGCGGCCCCGGGGTTACAGGGGCGCGTCAATATTTTTCGAGCTGGACCGGCATGTGGCGATAGCCGTGGACGAAGCTTGCATGCACGCGCTCGGGCTCGGCGAGGACGTTGACGCGCAGACGGCGGCGCTGCATTTCGGATATCAGCGTGGTGAGCTGCAATTCGGCAACACGCGCTCCGACGCAGCGATGGATGCCGTAGCCAAAGGCGAGGTGGCGCCGTGCGTTCGCACGATCGACGATGATGCGGTCGCCGTCGGGAAATACGCTCTCGTCCCGATTCGCCGACGCATACCACAGCGCGATCTTGTCGCGCGCCTTGATCTGGTGGCCGAACAGCTCGGTGTCCTCGGTCGCGGTACGGCGCATATGTGCGAGCGGGGTCTGCCAGCGCAGAATCTCGTGCATCGCGTTGATGGCGAGTTCCGGGTCGTGATTCGTTTCGAGCTTCGCGCGTTCTTCAGGAAATTTGTGGAGGCCATAGGCGTAGGCCGACATCGAATTGCGCGTCGTGTCATTGCCTCCGACGATGAGCAGGATGAGGTTCCCCATGAACTCATTCTCGCTCATATGTTTCATCGCATCGGACTGGAGCATGATCGAAATCAGATCATGCTCGCCAGGGTTCTGGGCCTTTTTGTCCCACAATTGCTTGAAGGCGGCGCCCATTTCAAAGGCCTGGGCGAGGCGCGCCTGGCGTTTTTCGAGCGTGTCGAAGCTTTCGATGTCGCCAAGCGCGTCGGACCAGCCGGTGAGCCGGTGGCGCTCTTCCCACGGGAAATCGAACAGAATCGCAAGCATGTCGGTGGTGAGTTCGATCGACAGGCGTTCAACCCAATCGAAAGTCTCGCCAACCGGGAGCGTGTCGATCAGCGCGGCGGTGCGCGCCTGGGTGTCGGCGCGCATACGTTCTATTTCAGAAGGGCCGAAGGCGGGGGCGACGGTGCGGCGCTGTGCGGTGTGCTGCGGAGGGTCCATCGCGATAAACATAGGCATCGGGATTTCTCCCTCCTGAAGATGCTCGATGCCGTCGCCGGCGACCGTGATCCCGCCATACTCCCATGAAGAGGAGAAGATTTTCGGAAGTGCTTCGATATGCTGGATCGGTTTGTAGGTCGTCACCGACCAATAGGGACCGAATTTCGAATCTTCGCAGCGATAGATCGGCGCCTCGGCGCGCAGCTGGCGCATCGGTTCCTGCCAGCGATCCTCGCTCCACAGCTCGGCGCGGCTGACATCGAGCGGGTTGGCAACTTCGGGGGCGATACGCATCTGGGTGGCCATGGACTGCTCCTCTCAAGCGGCCGTCGGGCGCGGCCGATTAAGTTGCAGAATGCCACTATTTACAGCTTTGTCAATGGAAGCGGAACAATGCTGCGGCGGCGATTACGCCGGCCGGTCTCGCCTCCAGAATCGCCAGCCTTTGCCGCTGCCGAGAACGCCCGAACGGAAAAGACGCACCGAGATCCAGACGACAAGGGCAACCCAGAGCGCCTGCCAGCCGAGCGCGAGCAGGTGGACCGCCCTGGAATCGTCGGTCGCGGCGCGCGCGGCCATCGCGAGCGGCGACGAAAAGGGGAAGATCTGCGCAAAACGGGCAAGGCCGCTGTCGGGCGCGCTTGCGGCGGCCGCACAGAGGCTGAACATGCCGACCTGGAAGATGGTGATCGGCAGGCTGAGCATCTGGATTTCGCGCACCGTCGCCGCTTGCGCTCCGACACCAAGGAAAACTGCGCCGAGCAGCAGGAAGGCCATGACGAAATAGACCAGGCCGATGCCAAGGAAAAAGCCCCAGCCCGTCGCGGGCATCGCTGCTACCGCCGCTGCGGCCTTGCCGGCGCCGCCCCCGGCGGCGAGCAGGGCCGGATCGGCGAAGAGCGCGGCGACCAGCCCACCGCCCATTGCCATCGCAAGCCAGAAGGCGATGAACAGCACCGCGACGCCGAGAAATCCCAGCAGCTTGCCAAGGAAGACGCTTTCGAGCGGGACGGCGGCAGCCAATATCTCGATCACCTTGTTGCCCTTTTCCTCCGCCAGCGAGCTGACCGTCTGGCCGGCGAGCAGCAGGGTCAGCAGGAAAATGACGAAGACCGCGCCAAACCCCAGCGATTGTTGCAGGGCGATGGATGTGCCACCGCGCGACAAGGCCTCGAAACGCGGTGCCACGGCAGCCACGGGGCCGGAGGCACGCGCGCGTTGGACCTCGCCCGCGAGCAGCGCGAGATACCGGCCCGAACGGCTGCCCGTCTCGCGTTCGACGATGCGCGGAGCGGCGAGGTCGCCGCTCATCACCGCATAGGTGTCGCTGCCCTTTTCGCGCGCGATCGCGACCGGATCGGCGGCCGTGGCGCCGTTGATGCGGATATCGAGCGTCGCGAGATCGCGACCGAGCGCGGCGCGCAGCCGGGTGTCGGCTGCGCGCAGTGCGTCGACGTCCGCCGCATCGGCAACGACAACGATCCGGCCGGCGCCGCGGGCGCTGTCGGCAAGCTGCGATGCGCCCATGCCGCCGGCAAGCCCCATGCCGACCATGAAGAGCGGGGCGAGCAGAAAAAGGAGGAAGGTCGGCGTCGCAACGATCGCGAGAAAGTCGCGCCGCGCAACGACAAACAGGCTCTGGATGAAGGGGGTCATGCGCTCGCCTCCTCGATGGCGTCTTCGGCGGCGTCGGCATCGAAGCCTGCGTCGACCTGTCGCACGATATGGACAAAGGCGTCGTGAAGGGCGGGGCGGCTGATCGACAGGCCTGTGACGCCATGGCCGCTCGCGGTGATGCGGGCGAGCAGCGGTTCGACGCCCGCGTCGTCGATGGCGAAATGCCAGGCGTCGCCGCGCCGGTCGGCGCCGGCGGGCAGGTTCGCGGCGACGGCGGCTGGATCGGCCTGGTCGCGCGGGATGTAGCGGACCTGCATCGGCAACAGCGCGCGCGCTTCGTCGACTGTGCCCTCGAACCGCCGCGCCGAGCGTGCGATGATGGCGATGCGGTCGCACAGGCGTTCGGCATGCGCCATGACATGCGTCGAAAAAAGGATCGTCGCGCCGCGGTCGCGCTCGCGGCGGACGAGCATTTCGAGCCGCTCCTGATTGACCGGATCGAGCCCCGAGAAAGGTTCGTCGAGCACGATAAGGTCGGGGGCGTGGACGATCGAGCCGATCAGCTGGATCATCTGTGCCATGCCCTTCGACATCTTGCGGATTTTTTCATCAACGACGCGCTCGAGCCCGAGTTCGGTCATGAAGGCTTCGGCGCGGCGGCGGCCTTCGCGCCATTCGAGCCCGCGCAGCGCGCCCATGAAGGCGATCGCTTCGCGCGCCTTCATGCCCGGATAGAGGCCGCGTTCTTCGGGAAGATAGCCGATGCGGTTGCGCACCGTCTGCGGTCGTTCGCCGAAGACCCGGCTCGATCCTTCATCGGGATCGATGATGCCGAGCGTCATGCGCAGGCTGGTCGTCTTGCCCGCGCCATTGGGGCCGAGCACGCCGTAGATGCTGCCCGTCGGCACCGTGAGGCTGACCTGATCGACCGCCTTGTAATCGCCGAAATATTTGGTGAGGCCGGTCGCCTCTACGCTGAAATCGTTCAAATCATGGTCCCCGACTGGCGCACGTGCAAGCTATGGCACGGCGAGACGGCTCGCGTATAGAGCGCCAATGGTTGCGGAAGCCTTGCCCCCTCTGGAAGAACGCCTGGAAGCCGTCGCGCGTGCGCATGGTTTCGTCGCCTTTGGCATCGCCGATGCGGACGCGGCGCCGCAGACTGCCGCGCGGCTGGACCAGTGGCTGGCCGAGGGGCGGCACGGCGACATGATCTGGATGGAAAGCCGGGCCGGACAGCGCGGGTCGCCCAAGGGGTTGTGGCCCGAGGTCAAATCGGTGATCGCGCTCGGCATGAGCTATGCGCCGGCGTTCGACCCGCTGCTGCTTGCCGATCATCCCGATCGCGGCCGCGTTTCGGTGTATGCGCAGGGCGGCGATTATCATGACGTCGTCAAAAAGGCGCTGAAGGCGGTCGCGCGCTGGCTGGTCGCCGAAGCGAAGGACGCCGAGGTCAAGGTGTTTGTCGACACCGCGCCGGTGATGGAAAAGCCGCTGTCGGCGGCGGCGGGGCTCGGCTGGCAAGGCAAGCACACCAACCTCGTCAGCCGCGAGCATGGCAGCTGGCTGTTCCTCGGCGCGATCTACACAACGCTCGATTTGGAAGGCCGCAAGCCCGGGCGCGACACGTGCGGAAGCTGTACGGCGTGCCAGGATGCGTGCCCCACACAAGCCTTTCCCGCGCCCTACCGGCTCGATGCCAGACGCTGCATTTCCTATCTGACGATCGAGCATAATGGCCCGATCCCGATCGAGCTGCGGCGCGGGATCGGCAATCGCATCTATGGCTGCGACGATTGCCTCGCCGCCTGTCCGTGGAACAAATTCGCTGACAGGGCGCACGCGCACCGTGCCTTCCTCCCGCGCGCCGAGCTGGTCGCGCCATCGCTCGCCGACCTGCTTGCGCTCGACGATTCCGGATTCCGGCAGGTGTTCGCGGGATCGCCGATCAAGCGGATCGGGCGCAACCGCATGGTTCGCAACGCGGCGATCGCGGCGGGTAACAGCGGCGACACACGTTTCGTTCCGGCCTTGGAGCGGCTGACCGGCGACGAATCGCCGATGGTCGTCGACGCGGCATTCTGGGCGCTTGCCGAGCTGACGCCATGACGCCGGCTTAGCGGCGCAGCGCCTCGATACAGCTCGGAACATTTGCGTCGCGACCGTCGGGCGTGCGCGCGTCGACATGCGTGGCGAGCGGGTCCGCGCCTTGTTTGGGCGCGTAATAATAGACGTCGAGGATGCAGGGGGTCCCGGCGAATTGCAGCTTGCGCCCCGACCCTTCGGCGACATCGAGCCGTGGCTTGCCGAACAGGCCGAGCGCGGCGTTGGCATTGCGACCGATCAGACTGTTGTTCTGCACCGGCCGCGGCGACGCGACCGGTGCGGTTGACGATGGCGATTTCGGCGGCGTTGCGTAGGGAATCGCGGGGCCCGCGCAGGCGCCGAGCGTCAAGGCAAGCATGGCAACGGCTGCCAGGCGGCGGTTTTTGATCATTTTTCGGGGTCCCCATTGCGCAAGTGCAGCATGTGCACGGCCATAGCGGCGCTCACGATGGGCGCCAACAGATTGGCGACGGGCACCACGAAGCTTGCGGCGGATAACAGGCCCATCGACCAGCGCGCCGCGCGGCCGAAGCGCGGCCGTTCGGGGTGGCGCGCGAGGACCATCGCCTCGAGGTCGCGGCCGAGCAGCAGCGCGTTGACGAGCAGCGCGAAGATCGGCGTCCCGATTCCGGTGACGAGCAGCAGGATATAGACCGGCAGCGCGAGCAGGTTGCCGCCGATCAGGCGCCCCAGCGACGCGAGCGCGAGCGCGATATTCTGCCGCCAGCCGACATCGCGGGCGCGGGCGGCGGCGGCCGGATAATGGCGCCCCTCGACATCGGCGACGATGCCGTCGGCGAACAGGCCGACCACGACGATCGCCACGGCGCGAAAGAGCAGCCAGCTCCCCGCGATCAGCGCCAGCACGATCAACACGCCGGCCATGTCGAGGCTGTCGCCGCCGAGCCATTGCCAATGCGCGAGCGCCCAGCGCGCGCCAAAAAAGATCGCGGCGCCGGCGCCGATGAAGATGAGCAGCGTGAGCGCAAGGCTTTGCGCGAGGACGCGCAGCACGCGCGGATTGTCCAGGTCCCTGACGGCAAGGAGGAAAGCCTGAAGCGCGCGAGCCATGCGCCGGGGATGGCGCGTGGCGGGGGCGTTCGTCAAGGCTTCCGCTTGCCTTGAGGAGCGCTCCCCACTAAGGCGCGCGCAGCTTTTCCCATACAGCACAGGATTTTTCATGGCCGCCACCGCCCGTTTCGATGTCGTCGCCATCGGCAATGCGATCGTCGATGTTCTTGCCCGCGCCGACGATGCGCTGATCGAAGCCGAAGGCCTGACCAAGGGATCGATGCGGCTGATCGATGGCGAAGAGGCCGAACGGCTCTATGCGGCGATGGGCCCGGCGGTCGAGGTCTCGGGCGGCTCCGCAGCGAACACGCTTGCGGGTATGGCGGCGCTCGGCGAACGGTGCGCCTTCATCGGCCAGGTCGCCGACGACCAGCTCGGGCAAGTTTTTACCCACGATTTGCGCGCGCTCGGAGTCGCCTATGAAACGCCGGCGCTGAAGGAAGGCGCGCCGACCGCGCGCTGCCTGATCCTCGTCACTCCCGACGGCCAGCGCACGATGAACACCTTTTTGGGCGCGAGCCACCTGCTCGACCAGGCGATGATCGACGAGGCGTGGATCGCCGATGCGAAGATCCTCTATCTCGAAGGCTATCTGTGGGATCCGCCGCTGTCGCGCGCCGCGATGCGCCGCGCAATCGACGTGTCGCGCGCCGCCGGGCGCAAGGTCGCCTTCACCCTGTCGGACGCCTTCATCATCGACCGCCATGGCGAGGATTTCCGCAAGCTGATCGCCGAAGGGCTGTTCGACATCCTCTTCGCGAACGAAGTCGAAATCTGCGCGCTTGCCGAAACCGACGACTTCGAGGCGGCGGTTGCCAAGATCGCGCCGCAGGTTCCGCTGCTCGTCGTCACGCGGGGCGCGCATGGCGCGATCGCGCTGCATGACGGGGTGCGCACCGAGGTCGGCGCCGAACCGATCGACCAGGTCGTCGACACGACCGGCGCCGGCGACCTCTTCGCCGCCGGTTTCCTCGCGGGCCATGCCGAGGGCCGGTCGATGCACGACTGCCTGACGATGGGCGCGGTGTGCGCGCGCGAAATCATCGCGCAGGTCGGCCCGCGAGCGCAGACCGACCTCAAGGCGAAGGTTGCCGCGCGGTTGGGATAGGAACTTTCGCCGGTCCCGAAGCGTCCTATGCGCCATCAGCATAGGGAGAGTTTCTTATGGCCGACGAAATCCACACGACGCGCGATCCCGACGGGACAACGCACACCACCACGGTTATCGACCGCGAACCGCGCCGCGGCGGCGGGATGGGCCTGGGCCTGATTTTTCTCGCCGCGATCCTGATCGCCGCCTTTTTCGCCTTCCAGTTCCTCGCCAATGACAAGGCGCAAAGCGGGGCGATCACCGAGGCCGCGCAAAAGGTCGGCAATGCTGCCGAGGATGTAGGCGACGCAGCCCAGAAGGCGGTCGAATAAGGGTCAGGCGGCGGCCGCTTCGGCCGGATCGGGGTGCTTCTTGAACAGCGCGCGATCGGCAGGGCCGAAACCGCGCGTCCAGATCAGCCACGCGTAAACGCCAAGGATGAAGGGCACGCCGATTAGCAGCTCGGCCCATTCGGGAAGCTGGGTCGCGCCCCAGCCGAGCACCGCGGCGCCCGCAGTCGCCCACACAAGCGCCCAGCGCAGGCTGTTGACCGGCGCGCCGAGCACGCGCGCGAGCAGCCGCGCCTTGACCACCGAGGCGAAACCGAGCGCGAGCATCAGCGCCAGCGCCACCGCGCCGGCGTAATAGATGGGCGGCAGGCCCATCGATTGTGCGACCAGTATCAGCGCGACGCTGAGGGCGGCTTGCAGCGCGAGCGTGGCGATGCTGATCAGCAGGTTGCGGTGGCGCGCGACATAGACGAGCGCCGCTTCGCTGACGACCGCGGTCGCCGCCACCACTTCGGCTGCGAGCAGGAAGGCGAGCGCAGCGGTGCCGCTCACAAATTCGGGGCCGACGAGGCCCATCACCGCCTCACCCGGGATGCCGAGCGCGAGCGCGACGCCCGCCTGCGCCGCGATGATCCAGAACCCAACCTGACTCACTTGCGCGGCCACGGCGGCAAGCCGCTTTTCGGCGAGGTTGCGCGTGATGACGGGGCCGAGAATCGGCTCGAAGCTCGTCTTCAGCTTTTGCGGCAGCGAGGCGACCTGCTGCGCCATATAATAGATGCCGTAGATCGTCGGCGAGGTGAACTGGCCCAGGATGAATAGGTCGAGCCGGCGGGTGCCCCATTCGATTGCGTCGGCGGCGGCGAGCGGCGCGTTGCGCCGCGCAACTGCGATCAGGTGTGCAGGGTGTGGTTGCCACCCCTGCGGCCCGCCATAATGGCGAAGCATCGGGATCAGCGCGGTCAGGAAGGCGCCGAGCATCGCGGCGGCATAGGAGAGCATGAGGCCGTCGCGCACCGACACGAACCAGAATCCGGCGGCGGCGGCGCTGATGACCCAAGGTTCGACGACCGCGCGCGCGCGCACCGTCGCGCCGATATCGAATTTATAGGCGCAGGCGGCAAGCGCGATGTCGGTCCCGGCGATCGCGAAGACGAGCAGCGCCATCCAGCGGTCGGTGCCGTCGATGCCGCCCGACGGAAACATGATCTGCGGGAAGAGCACAAGGAGTAGCGACCCGGCGGAGGAGGCGATGAAGGCGACGAACATGCCGTCCCAGACGACGGTGCGGTGGTCGGCGCCAGGCGCGCTCAATTGTTCGGCGAGTCCGCGCTTGAGTCCCAGCGTCGCGAGCTGTGCGACAAGTTCGATGACAAGCACGGCAAAGGCGAAGCGCCCGACCGCTTCTGGCCCGTACCAACGGCCCGCCACATACAGAAAGGGCAGGCGCGCGACGAGGCGGAGGATGAAGCCGAAGAAGTTGGTGCGCCCGCCCTTCGCGAGGGCCGCAGTATCCGCGTCCCGCGGGGGACCGTCCGGCGAAGCGGGCGCGGCTGCGCTGTCCGTCTGGCTCAAGCCTCGCGCCCCTTCTGCCTCGCCCTGCCGGTCAGTCTAGCGTGGCGCAGGCGAGCAGGCAATTGTGTGCGGCCCATCATCGGCCTTCGGATCGCAGCGGCCGGCTGAGCAGGGCATGAATGGCGTCGGCGACGCGCACTTCACCCGCAACGAGGCGCGCGACGGTATCGGTGATCGGCATGTCGATGCCGTCGGCGCGCGCGGCCGCAGCGACAACGGGGGCGCTGAACGCCCCTTCGGCGACGGTGCGGCGATCGGCCATCAGCGTGGCGGCCTCTTCGCCGCGACCGAGCCCCTGACCGAGCGCGAAGTTGCGCGAATTGGACGAGGTGCAGGTCAGCACGAGGTCGCCGAGGCCGGCGAGTCCACCAAGCGTTTCGGCTTGCGCGCCGCGCGCTAGGCCGAAACGCGTCATTTCGGCGAAACCGCGGCTGATCAGTGCCGCGCGCGCGTTGAGCCCGAGCCCGGCCCCGTCGACGATGCCGCAGGCGATCGCGAGGATATTCTTGACCGCGCCGCCGATTTCGGCCCCGATGACGTCGGTCGAAACATAGGGGCGGAAATGCGGGCGTGCGAGCGCCTGCGCGAGGGAGGTAGCGAGCGCGGCGTCGGCAGCGGCGAGCGTGATCGCGGTCGGCAGGCCCGCGGCGACCTCGTGCGCGAAAGTCGGGCCCGAGAGCACGGCATGGGACCGGCCGGGTGCAAGATCCTGCGCCATGTCGATGGGGAAAGCGAAACTGTCCGCCTCCATGCCCTTGCTGCAGAAGATCAGCGGGGCATCGCCGGGGGGCAGATCGCCAAGCACCGCGCGCAGAAACGGAACCGGGACCACGACCAGCAATGCGTCGAGGCCGGCCATGGCGGCGAGATCGGTCGTCGCGGTGAGCGACGGCGACAGCGCTGCGCCGGGAAGGAAGAGCGGATTGCGATGCTCGCTATTGATTGAAACGACGACATCTTCTTCGCGTGCCCACAGGCGCACCGGTGCCCCGTCCGCGGCAAGCAATTGCGCGAGCGCGGTGCCCCACGCTCCGCCGCCGACGACGCCGAAGTTCGAATAGGACGTCATGCCTTCACTCCTGCTCCGCGGACCGTCTCGGCATCGGGATCGAGCGGCCACCGCGGGCGCGCGGCGGTATCGAGCGGGTCGGTGAGTCCTGCGGCGAAGCGTTCGGCGCCCGCCCACGCGATCATCGCGCCATTGTCGGTGCAGAGCCAGAGCGGCGGCGCGACGAAGGCCTTGTCGAAACGCGCGGCGAGTGCGGTGAGCGCGGTGCGTATCGCTCCGTTCGCGGCGACACCGCCGGCGACAACGAAAGCGGTCGCTTCCGGGCAAGCGGCGAGCGCGATGCGGCTGCGATCGACGAGGCAATCGACGACCGCCTGCTGAAAGGACGCTGCGAGGTCGGGGACGTTATGCTCGCCGCTCGCGGCTGCGCGCGCAACCGCGCTCTTGAGCCCTGCGAAGGAGAAATGCGGCTCGGCGCTGCCGACAAGCGGTCGCGGCAGCGGCACGGCGTCCGGCTTGCCGTCCTTCGCGATACGCTCGACCGCGGGACCGCCGGGATATCCGAGGCCGAGCAGCTTCGCGGTCTTGTCGAACGCCTCGCCCGCGGCGTCGTCGATCGTCGTCGCGAGGCGGCGGTAGTCGCCGACGCCGCGCACGAGCAGCAGCTGGCAGTGCCCGCCCGAGACGAGCAGCAGCAGATATGGGAATGCGAGGGTCGGATCGGCGAGGCGCGGGCTCAGCGCGTGGCCTTCGAGATGGTTGACCGCGATCAGCGGCTTGTTCGCGGCATGCGCGAGCGCCTTGCCGGTGACGAGTCCGACCATGACGCCGCCGATCAGCCCCGGCCCGGCGGTTGCGGCGATCGCGTCGACCTCGGCGAGCGTCACGCCGGCATCGGTCAGGACGCCCTCGACGATCGGCGCGAGCCGGTCGACATGCGCGCGTGCTGCAATCTCGGGCACGACACCGCCATAGGGTTTGTGCTCCGCTTCCTGCCCCGCGACGCGGTGCGCCAATATGCGCCGTTCGCTGTCGACGAGCGCCGCCGCGGTTTCGTCGCAGCTCGATTCAAGGCCGAGGATGAGAGTCATATTGTTGCGCGCTCCTTTACCCGCCCCTTTATCGCGAGGGCAAGCCGCGCTAGCAGCATCGGCATGATTGGCATTCCCACCCCCGAAAACCCGTTGCGTATCGGCACAAGGGCCTCGCCGCTGGCGATGGCCCAGGCCCATATGGCGGCGGCGGCGCTGATTGCCAGCCATGGCATCGACATGGCGGCGCTCGAAATCGTGCCCATGACCGCGACGGGTGACAAGATCCAGGATCGCGCGCTCGCCGAAGTCGGCGGGAAGGCGTTGTGGACCCGCGAGCTCGACGCCGCGCTGGATTCGGGACGGATCGATATCGCCGTCCATTCGCTGAAGGACGTCGAAACGCTGCGCGACGCGCGCTTTTTCCTTGGCGCGATGCTCGAGCGTGCCGACCCGCGCGACCGGCTCGTCGTGCGCGAGGGGATATCTGCGGCGACGATCGCCGACCTGCCGCACCGCGCGCGGCTCGGCACGAGCAGCCCGCGCCGCGCGGCGCAGGTGAAGCGCATCCGTCCCGACCTCGAAACGGTGCTGCTGCGCGGCAATGTCGCGACGCGGCTCGCCAAGATTGCGGATGGCGACGCCGATGCCACCTTGCTCGCGGCGGCGGGGCTCGACCGGCTCGGGATGCATGACGTCGGATCGGTGCAGGCGGCCGACATGCTGCTTCCCGCCGCGTCGCAAGGGGCAATCGGGATCGAATGCCGCGCCGACGACGATGCGGCCTGCACCTTGCTCGCGGCGATCGATCATGAACCGACGCACCGGGCGGTTGCGGGGGAGCGCGCATTTCTTGCCGCGCTGGGCGGCGATTGCCGGTCGCCCGTCGCCGCGCACGCAAGTTGGCAGGCAGACGGGAATCTGCGTCTCGACGCCGAGATTTTTTCGGATGACGGCGCCGACCATGGCGCGGGACATGCCATTTTGGACGGCCCCGAAGCGGCGGAAGCGCTGGCGCGACGCTTGCTTGCCGCCGCGCCCGACAATGTCCGGCGCCTGTTCGGCGGGGCATGAAAAGCGGCGCGCCGCTGATCGTCACGCGGCCCGAACCGGGCAATGGCGCAACCGTCGCGCGCGCCCGCGCGATGGGATTTGACGCTCGCTCACTCCCGCTTTTCGCTGCGCGGCCGCTCGACTGGACGGTCCCTGCGGCCGGCGCGTTCGATGCCTTGCTGCTGACCAGCGCGTCCGCGCCGCGTCTCGCCGGTCCGGGGCTTTCGGCGTTGGCATCGCTGCCCGTCCATGCCGTCGGCGCGGCGACTGCGGACGCGGCGAACGCGGCGGGTCTGGCGGTGGATGCAGTGGGCACAGCCGGCGCGCAGCAGCTTCTTGATGGTATGGCGTCACGAAATATTCGCCGTATATTATGGCTTTGCGGGCGCGACCGCTCCGAATTCGACGCCCGGGGCGCCGCGATCACGTCGCTGCCCTGCTATGCCGTCGACCCGATTGCGCCGTCCGCCGAATGGGCGCACCTGATCGACAGGCCGGCGCTGCTGCTTGCGCATTCGGTGCGCGCCGCCGCCTATGTTTCCGAGCTGGTCGGTGCGGCCCGCGGGCATCTGGCGCTCGTCGCGATAAGCGCGCAGGTTGCCGCTGCGGCGGGCGACGGCTGGGGCGACCTCGCCATCGCGGGACAGCCCGACGACGGCGCAATGTTGGCACAAGCGCATGCTTTGTGGCACAAGGTCCCCAAATAGGGTCGTTCGAAAGAGAAACATGGCAATCGACAGCATCGACACCTCCTTGCCCGCGAAGGACGAGGGGGTTCCTGCGCGAGGATTATCGTTTCGCGCACTCGCCATTGGCGCTTTTCTCCTGCTCCTGATCGGGGTCGTCGGGGGTGGATGGGCGGTGAATCGCTGGCTGACGGGAAATGACAGCGTGCCGGTCACGAAAATGATCGAATCGCCGGGCGGTGCACCGACCCCGGTCGTAGTCGCCAGCGGGGCCGTAAAAGCCCCCGCCGCCGGCCAACCGCTGGTCGTTGCGCCGATCGACGGTGCCAATGCGCTCGCCGCGCGCGTCGCCGAACTCGAGCAGCGGCTCTCGCGCATCACCCTCGAAGCCGAATCGGCGTCGGGCAACGCGTCGCGTGCCGAAGGCCTGCTCGTAGCCTTTGCGGTGCGCCGCGCGCTCGATCGCGGCTTGTCGCTCGGCTATCTCGACGCGCAGCTCCGCCTGCGGTTCGGCGACGACCAGCCCAATGCGGTAAAAACCATCATCGACACGTCGCGCGAACCGGTTACGCTCGAACAATTGCGTGCCGAACTCGATACGCTGGCACCACAGCTGGTCGGGCGCGGCGGCGACAGTAACGGCAGCCTGTGGACCGGGCTTCGCCGCGAACTCGGCGAATTGTTCGTCGTACGCGCCGCGGGGACGCAATCGCCGCGCGCGTCCGAACGGCTCGAACGCGCGCGTCGCTATCTTGCCGGGGGCCAGGCCGACAAGGCGATCGCCGAGGTCGAAGCCATGCCCGGATCGGCGGCGGCGACCGACTGGCTGATCGATGCACGGCGCTATCATGAAGCGCGCCGCGCGCTTGACCTGATCGAGACCGCGGCGATATTGGAGCCGCGCGACAGCCCCGCTGCCGCAATGGCCCGCAAAACGGCCGAACCGACCCCGTAGCGCGCATTCCGTAAGGGCTGCCCGCCCTTTTAAGGAAGCCCGTTCCATGGCCCTCGCCGACCCGCAACGCATCGAAGCGCTCGATCCGCTCGATCCCCTCCAGCTCGACGCCGAACTGAGCGACGAGGAGCGGATGGTGCGCGACACCGCGCGGTCCTACGCGACCGATGCGCTGTTGCCGCGTGTGACCTCGGCGTTTCTCGACGAACGGTTTGACCGCGAGATCATGTCGGAAATGGGCCAGCTCGGCCTTCTCGGCGCGACGATCGACCCCGAATATGGCGGCGCGGGGCTGAACTATGTCAGCTACGGCCTGATCGCGCGTGAAGTCGAACGCATCGATTCGGGATATCGTTCGGCCTGTTCGGTGCAGAGCAGCCTCGTGATCCACCCGATCAACGCCTATGGCAGCGAGGAACAGAAACGCAAATATCTGCCCGGCCTGACCTCGGGCGACCTCGTCGGCTGCTTTGGCCTCACCGAACCCGACGCCGGCAGCGACCCCGGCGGCATGCGCACGCGCGCCGAAAAGATCGAAGGCGGCTACCGCCTCAAGGGCGCGAAAATGTGGATCACCAATTCGCCGATCGCCGATGTGTTTGTCGTGTGGGCGAAGTCCGAAGCGCATGACGGCGCGATCCGCGGCTTTGTGCTTGAAAAGGGCATGAAAGGGCTGTCGGCGCCGAAAATCGAAGGCAAGGTGAGCCTGCGCGCCTCGGTCACTGGCGAGATTGTGATGGACGGGGTCGAGGTCGGCGAAGATGCGCTGTTGCCGCATGTGTCGGGACTCAAGGGTCCGTTCGGCTGCCTCAATCGCGCACGTTACGGCATCGGCTGGGGCGCGATGGGCGCAGCCGAATTCTGCTACGAAGCGGCGCGCAACTACACCGGTGAGCGCAAGCAGTTCGGACGTCCGCTTGCGGCGAACCAGATCGTGCAATTGAAGCTCGCCAACATGCTCACCGAAATCGCGCTCGGACTCCAGGCGGCGCTGCGCGTCGGCCGGTTGATCGACGAGGGGCGCCTGGTCCCCGATGCGATCAGCCTTTTGAAGCGCAACAATTGCGGCAAGGCGCTCGATATCGCGCGCGTCGCGCGCGATATGCACGGCGGCAACGGCATTTCGGCCGATTATCATGTCATCCGCCACGCGGTGAACCTAGAGACGGTGAACACCTATGAAGGCACGCACGACGTCCACGCGCTGATCCTCGGCCGTGCGATCACGGGCATTTCGGCCTTTGCCTAAACCGCTGGAGGGCATCCGCGTCGTCGAATTGGCGCGTGTGCTCGCGGGCCCCTGGTGCGGGCAATTGCTCGCCGACCTTGGCGCCGAGGTGGTCAAGGTCGAACGGCCGGGTGCGGGCGACGACACGCGCCAATGGGGGCCCCCCTTCGTCACCGGCGCCGACGGCGAAGCTCTGGGCGCGGCCTATTATCACAGCTGCAATCGCGGCAAGCGCAGCGTCGCGATCGATATCGCGCGCGCCGAGGGCCAGGCGGCGGTGCGCGCGCTGCTCGCCGACGCCGATGTCGTCATCGAGAATTACAAGGTCGGCGGGCTTGTCAAATATGGGCTCGACCCGGCGCGGCTGCGCGCCGATTTTCCGCGGCTGGTCGTCTGTTCGATCACTGGTTTTGGCCAGACGGGGCCTTATGCCCACCGGGCGGGTTACGACTATATCGTGCAGGCGATGAGCGGCTTCATGTCGCTCACTGGCGAACCCGACGGGCCGCCGCAAAAGGCGGGTATCGCCTATGCCGACATCTTTACCGGCATGTATTCGGCGGTGGCGATCCTCGCCGCCTTGCGACGTCGTGACGTCGCCGGGGGCGGAGCGCATATCGATATGGCGCTGCTCGATTCGCAGGTCGCGGTGCTCGCCAACCAGGCGGCCAATTACCTCGCGAGCGGCGCTGTGCCGAAACGGATGGGCAACGCCCATGTCAATGTCGTTCCCTATCAGGTCTTTGCGACCGCCGACGGCCAGCTCGTGATCGCGGTCGGCAACGACGGGCAATATCGAAAGCTTTGCGGGATATTGGGGGTGCCCGAATGGGCCGACGATCCGCGTTTCGTGAACAATGCCGCGCGGCTTGCGAACCGTGCCGAACTGATCCCGCTGCTCGCGGCGAAGATTGCCGCGTGGAACGCGCAGCCCCTGTCGGTCGCGCTCGAGGCCGAAGGCGTGCCGGCGGGGCCGATCAACGATCTGGCGCAGGTATTTTCCGACCCGCAGGTTATCGCGCGCGGCATGCGTTTCCGGCCCGAGGGCGCGGGCGCGTCGATCGACGGGGTCGCGAGTCCGATCGTGATCGATGGCGAGCGCATGGTGGCATCGACAGGCGCGCCGGCGCTGGGCGATTGACGGCGGGCTCCGACCGTTAGTTGCCATTTCCTTTCTTCGTCATTCCTGCTTTCGCGGGAATAACGAAGATGGGGAGGAACGTCCGCTCACCACCCCAAAACGGCCGTTACGCGGCCAAAGAAAAGGGGTGCCGTTGCCAGCGCCCCTTTCCCCTTTTTGACAAACCGCCGGTCAGAATTTTACGGTGCCGGTCACGAACAACTGGCGCGGGTTGCCGTAGAAGGCGGTTGCGACACCTTCGCGGCCGAGCGAGGGGATCGGATTGCCGTTCGGTGCCGCAAGCGGCAGACCCGTGGTCGGGCTGGTCAGCAGGAACTGGTAGCCCGACGTCTTATATCGTTTGTCGAGGATATTTTTCGCGTGGAGGCCGATCGAATAGCGGTCGCCGGCGAAATTATAGACGAGGCTGGCGTCCCACAGCGCGTAACCCTTCTGATCGAGATAGGGGCTGGGATATTCGAACTGCTGCGTCTTGCTGCGATAGGAGACAGTGGTCGACAGGTTGACGTCGCCGTCGCCCACGGGGACCAGCGCGCCGAGCGTGCCCGATGCGGTCCAGGTCGGCGTGTTCTGGATATCGGTGATATCCGACACGTCGGTACCGAGGTTTCCGATGAACTCGTCATATTGCGCATCGATATAACCGAGCGTGCCGGCAAAGGTCATGCGCGACCCCGCGCCCGCGAAATCATGCGCAAAGCGCGCCGAGGTTTCGAGCTCCAGGCCCTTGAAGGTTGCCGAGGCGGCGTTGGTGGTAACGCCCGAAAAGCCCTCGAACACCCCGTCGTTGTTCGCGTCGATGCCGACCGATCCCGGAATCTGGACATTCTTGTAATCGGCGTAGAATCCCGTCAGCGCGAAATTGATGTCGCCATTCGCCGACGCGCCCTTGATCCCGGCTTCGTAGCTGTCGACCGTTTCTGGCTGGAACAGAAAGAAATTGTAGATTTCGTCATAGGCGAAGATGCCGTCGTTGTTGATATCGATCGCGCGGACATTCGCGCTGCCGCGCGGGTCGAAACCGCCACCCTTGAAGCCCTTTGAATAGGAGGCGTAAATCATCAGGTCGTCGTGGATGTCGAACGACACCGAAGCGCGCGGGGTGAATTTCTTGAAACGGGCCTTGCCGTCGAAATCGGTGATCGGCGCGCCGATCGGGACGCTCTCGCCTCCGAACTCGGGATCGGCGCCGAGGATCTGGTTGGTCTTGAAGATATAGCTGTCGCGATTGTCGACGGTGTAACGCCCGCCGACCGACAGGTGCAGCCGGTCGGTCACGTCGAAGGTGACATCGCCGAACACCGACCAGCTATCGGTGCGTACGTCGCCGATCGTTTTTTGGCCGAAACCCAGCGCGACGGGAACCGGCGTCGGCAGCAGCGGACCGGTTTCCGCAAGGATCACGTCGAACTTGGTATAGGCGCGCGCGTCGAGATAATAGAAGCCGACGAGGCCGTGCACCCGGTCGCTTTCATAAAGGAGCTGGAATTCCTGGCTCAGCTGTTCATTACGATAGACGGCGGGGACATCGACGTCGACCGCGGGCAGCGCGTCGAAATCGATTGGCGTGAAGCTGTCGTCCTTGCGCCAGGCGCTGATCGAGCGGAGCGTCAGATTGTCGCTGAGTTCGGCGGTGACGTTGAGCGCGAGGCCCCACGCTTCGACATCCTGCTTCGGCGCGTTGAGCCCGGCGCGCGTGTCATAGACATCGTCGAGGACGGGCGCGCCCGACAGCAGGCCGGGGATCAGGCGGTGGCCGTTGCGCGGATCCGACTTGTCACGCGTATAGTCGCCCGAGAGGCGGATGAGGACGGGCGCGTCATAGCCCCCGAATTCGATCGTGCCGCGGCCCGCCCAGACGTCCTTGTTGTAATTTTCGACGCCGGGGATGTTGAGATTGTCGCCGAATCCGCCGCGCGACAATCGCGCGAGCGACCCGCCAACGCGCAACATGTCGCCGATCGGCGCGCTGACCGTCAGCACGCCTTCGGCCTGGTCGTAGGTGCCATAGGTCGCGCGCGCTTTCAGGCTGAAATCCTGCGGCAGCGCCTTGGTCACATATTTGACCGCCCCGCCGATCGTGTTGCGGCCATAGAGCGTTCCCTGCGGGCCGCGCAGCACCTCGATCCGCTCGACATCGTAAATATCGAGGACCGCCGCCTGCGGACGGTTCAGATAGACATCGTCGAGATAGATGCCGACACCCGCCTCGAAACCGGGGACGGGATCCTGCTGGCCGACGCCGCGGATGAAGGCGCTGAGGGTCGAATTGGTCCCGCGCGAGGTTTCGAGCGTCGTATTGGGGGTGATATTCGCGACATCGGTCAGATCGAGCGCGCCCCGCGCTTCGAGCGCATCGCCCGAAATCGCGGTGACCGCGACGGGAACATCGAGCAGTCGTTCGTCGCGGCGGCGTGCCGTCACGATAATCTCGTCGTCACCGGCATCGCTGGCGCCGGCGTCCTGCGCAAAGGCTGCGGGCGTGAAGGCGATCATCGAAAGGGCGCTGGTGGCAAGGACCGCGCGACGCAGCCGGGGGGCGAAAGGACGCATATGAGTCTCCCATGTCTCGGGTGACCCCGCGCCACCCTGATTCTGCTTTTCTTTGGGCCGGTGCTTGCCAAGCCGCGCCGCATCCAATAATGAAACATGAACCAAGTTTCAACTTGGAATATGCATCGGTCGTTTTTTGCTTGCCTGTGGTGCCGAAAAGCCACGATGCAGGGTCGGGGCAGCGACGGAGGGGAGACGAAGGCAGCCATGGACCAACCGCCAGTCGCGACAGGAAATGCGGGAAGCGATGCGCGCGACAAGACGCCGCGTACCGAGCGTGGCCGCCGGACGCTTCGCAAGCTGCTCGACGCGGCGGCGGTCGAATTCGGCGAGCGCGGCTTTCACGAAGCGTCGATCAGCGCGATCACGCGCCGCGCCGGCACCGCGCTCGGCAGCTTCTACACCTATTTCGATTCAAAGGAGGAGATCTTCCAGGCGCTCGTCCGCTACATGAGCGAACAGTTGCGCGACCATGTCACGCCGCTGGTCCAGGCCGCGCCCGACGAGATCAGTGCCGAACGGATCGGGCTCGAATCCTATCTGGGCTTCGTGCGCGAGCATAAGGAAATCTATCGGATCATCGACGAGGCCGAATTCGTCGATTATGCGAGCTATCGCCGCCACTATGAGACGACGGTCGAGCGTATGCGCCAACGGCTCGAAGCGGGCGCGGCGCGCGGCGAAATCCGCACGGATGCGAGCGAAGTCCATGCCTGGGCGATTGCCGGAATGAACGTGTTCCTGGGGATGCGCTATGGCCTTTGGGACGACAGGGCCGACATCGAAGAGGTCGCGCGGGTCGCGAACGATATGCTCGCGAACGGGCTGAAGACGCGGGGCTAGCGTTATCGCCCCGCCGGTCGGCGCCTCAACGCCGAAGCCATGATGGCAGCAGCGACACCATTGCCCGTTCGATTTTTCCCACCCGTTCCATCACGGCATCCGACCGGGGCGTGTCGCCGGGCAGTTCGCAGTCGAAGGAATGATGAAAATCCTGACGCGCATAAAATGCTGCGTCATTCTCGATCGTCCGGCCGTTGCGGTCGTGGATAAGATCGGGGTGGGTGCGAAATAGCGGATTATCCAGTCGCTTCTCTTGCTCTGCAAGATCAACATAATCCTTTTTCGTCCATGTGTCCGGCGCATAGGCGATTTTCGATCGCGGATAGCCGCCCTCGCCGATGCGGTTTGCGATATAGGCGCAGATACGTCTGTTGAGGTAGGAGAAGCCGTTCGGTCGATCCGGCGTCGACCCCGCGTCGCCGATCCAGCATGCAGGTTGGCCCCTCCAGAAAATCGTCAGCGCGGTCGCGACGTCGCATTCGGCCTGCCGCACGATCCAGTCGAGCAAATAGAGAGGCTCGCACCAGTTGAAATCCAGAGCAACCCGGTGCCAGTCGTCCGGGTCGGCGTTTTTGAGTCAAGCGATATTCGCGGTGAGACGATCGCGCTCCTCGTCATGCAAGTCATCCATCGGCCTGCCGAATCCTCCAAGCGTTTTGCGCCTGATAAACGGAAGAAAATTAAACTTTCGTTCGACGTCAACGGAAAGCTTGCGCGCCTGCGGATGACCGGAGAGCTAGCGCGCGATCAAAAAGATCGCATGTTCGGCCCGCCAGCTCGCGGCGGCGTCGCTGGCCGGTTTGTCGCCCGACAGGTGCCAGACGCGCTCGACCCTGATGCCCTTGTCGCGGACGAGGTCGCGAAAGTCGCTGACCGTGACATGGTGGATATTCGGCGTTTCGTACCAGGCGACGGGCAGCAGGCGCGTCACCGGCATCCGCCCGCCCCACAGCAGCGCGAGCCGGATGCGCCAGTGGGCAAAATTGGGAAAGCTGACGAAGGCGCGCGGGGCGATGCGGAGCAGTTCGTCGACGACCCGGTCGGGGCGCTCGGTCGTCTGTAGCGTCTGCGACAGGATCGCATAGTCGAAAGCATCGTCGGGGTAATCGGCAAGGTCGCGGTTCGCGTCGCCTTGCACCACCGACTGGCCGCGCGCGATCGCCGCAGTGACGTTCGCGGGGTCGATTTCGAGCCCGCGCGCGTCGACCCCTTTGCCCTGCAGCGCAACCATCAGCTCGCCGTCGCCGCAGCCGACATCGAGCACACGCGCCGATGACGGCACGGCGTCGGCGATGATCGCAAGGTCGGGGCGCAGCGCCATCAGAAGCCCGATCCGAGCGCGCCGGCGACGAGACGGTCGAGCGCGGGCACGTCGAGGAGGAAGCTGTCGTGGCCGAAGGGCGCCGACAGTTCGACGAAGCTCGCCGCGGCACCGACGCTTTGCAGTGCCTGCACGACGCGGCGCGATTCGGAGGTCGGATAGAGCCAGTCGGTGTCGAAGCTGACGAGCGTGAAGCGCACGTCCTTCGCCGTTGCGAAGGCGCCCGCGAGGCGCCCGTCGTGCGGGTCGGCGAGGTCGAAATAGTCCATCGCGCGCGTGATATAGAGATAGGCGTTGGCGTCGAAGCGGTCGGTGAAGGCCAGCCCCTGATGTCGCAGATAGGATTCGACCTGGAAATCGGCATCGAAACCGAAACTCTTGATATCGCGCGCCTGCAGCCGGCGCCCGAATTTCTCGGTCAGCCCTTCCTCGGAGAGATAGGTTATGTGCGCCGCCATGCGCGCGACCGCGAGCCCCTTGGTGGGCGCGCGCGCGCTGCCATAATATTGGCCGTCCTGCCAGTCGGGGTCGGCCATGATCGCCTGTCGCCCGACCTCGTGGAACGCGATATTCTGGGCCGAATGACGCGCGGCGCTCGCGATGACGAGCGCCGAGGCGAGCCGCTCGGGATAGGTCGCCGCCCAGGCGAGCGTCTGCATGCCGCCCATCGACCCCCCGACGACGGCATGAAGCCGCGAAATGCCGAGATGATCGAGGAGCATCGCCTGCGCGCGCACCATGTCGGTGATCGTAATGACGGGAAAGGCCATGCCGAGCGGCGCGCCGGTCGCGGCATCGGGCGTGGCGGGGCCGCTTGTCCCCATGCAGCTGCCCAGCACATTGGCGCAGATGACGTGGAAGCGGTCGGTGTCGATCGGCTTGCCGGGGCCGACCATGCGCGCCCACCAGCCGGGCTTGCCGGTCGCGGGATGGTCGCTCGCGACATATTGGTCGCCGGTGAGCGCATGGCAGATCAGCACCGCGTTCGACCTGTCGGCGTTGAGCGTGCCATAGCTTTGCCAAGCGATCGTCACCGATGGCAGCACCTGTCCGCTGTCGAGGGGCAGCGGCGCGTTAATCGTCACGCCTTGATGCTGAATCTGGTGGAGCAGGCTCGCCATGGTGCGCGCGGGGCTAAGCGGACGGGCGGGGCGTGTCAACGTGCTGGACTAGGTGCTGGACTCGGGGCGCACAGCCGTTAAACGGCGCGGCATGACCGACGCGACCGAGACCCTTACGCCCAAGCCGTGGATCAGCGGCATCGCTCCCTATGTCCCTGGCAAGTCCGCAGGCGTCGACGGGCGTCCGCTAATCAAGCTCAGCGCGAACGAAAATCCGCTCGGGACGGGCGAAAAGGCACGCGCGGCGTTCGCGGCGGCACAGGGTGCGGCCGATGCGCTGTCGCGCTATCCCGATCCGGGCTCGAACGAGCTGCGGGCTGCGATCGCGGCGAAGTTCGGCCTCGACCCGGCGCGGATCATCTGCGGCAACGGCTCCGACGAATTGCTCCATCTCGCGGCGGGGACCTATGCGGGGGCGGGCGACGAGATTCTTTATGTTCGGTACGGCTTTGCGGTCTACGAGATCGCGGCGCGGCGCGTCGGCGCGGTGCCGGTCGAGGCCGACGACAAGGATTATGCGACCGACGTCGATGCGCTGCTCGCCGCAGTGACCGACAAGACGCGCGTCGTCTATCTCGCCAACCCCAATAATCCGACCGGCACGCTCGCGACGCGCGAAGAGGTTCAGCGGCTCTATACCGGACTGCCGAAGAATGTGCTGTTCGTGATCGACCAGGCCTATTCGGAATATCTCTCGGAAGCCGAGGACGATGGCGGGCTCGAGCTCGCCAAGACGCAGCCGAACGTGTTCGTCACGCGCACCTTTTCGAAGATTCACGGGCTGGCGTCCGAGCGCATCGGCTGGGGCTATGCTGCGGCCGAGGTGATTTCGGCGCTGCACCGCATTCGCCTGCCGTTCAACGTCACGCGCGCGGGGCAGGCCGCAGCGGTCGCGGCGCTCGGCGACACGGAGTTCGTCGCGCACAGCCGCGAGCATAATGCGAAATGGCGGGCCTGGCTGGCGGGCGAACTCGAAAGCCTTGGCAACCATGGCGTGCGCGTGGTGCCGTCGGCGTGCAATTTCCTGCTCGTGCTGTTCGAGGGCGATGTCAGCGCCGAGACCGTCTATAACCGGCTGATGGACGCGGGCTATATCGTGCGCTGGCTGCCCGGCCAGGGGTTGCCGAATGCGCTGCGCATGACGATCGGCACCGAGGACGAGACGCGCGGGCTCGCGGCGGCGATCCGCGCGGCGCTGAACGGCTGATGGCGTTCCAGCGCGTCGCGATCGTTGGGCTAGGCCTGATCGGCTCGTCGATCGCGCGCGCGGTCGGAGAACGGCTGCCGCATGTGGCGGTCACCGGCCACGATGCAAGCGCCGAGGTGCGCACGCTCGCGCGCGAACTCGGGCTTTGCGATACGATCGCCGACGATGCAGCCGCGGCGGCGGTCGACGCCGACCTCGTCATCCTTGCGGTTCCGGTCGGGCGCATGGCCGATGCGGCCGCATCGATCGCGCCGGGATTGAAGGCCGGCGCGATCATCTCGGACGTCGGTTCATCGAAGGCAGGGGTAGCCGATGCGCTGGCGAAAGCGCTGCCCGATCATATCGTCATTCCCGCGCATCCGGTCGCAGGGACCGAAAATAGCGGACCCGCAGCGGGTTTTGCGACCCTGTTCGACAGCCGCTGGTGCATCGTCACTCCCGGCGCGGGCGCGCCCGGCGAAGCGGTGGCGGCGGTGACGGGCTTCTGGCAGGCGCTCGGCGCGCGGGTCGAGACGATGGATGCGGCCCACCACGACATGGTGCTGGCGGTGACGAGCCACCTGCCGCACCTTATCGCCTATACGATCGTCGGCACCGCGAGCGAACTCGAAGAGGTCACCGAGAGCGAGGTGATCAAATATTCGGCGGGCGGTTTTCGCGATTTCACGCGTATCGCGGCGAGCGATCCGGTGATGTGGCGCGACGTCTTCCTTGCCAACAAGGAGGCCGTGCTTGCGACCCTGCAGCGCTTCAACGAGGATCTGACGGCGCTCCAGCAAGCGATCCGGCGCGGCGACGGCGCGAAGCTCGAGGACTGGTTCACGCGCACGCGCGCGATCCGCCGCTCGATCATCGAACAGGGCCAAGATGATGCGGCGCCCGATTTCGGACGCAAACATTAGTCCGCCGAATCAACTCGAACCCTCGCTCGACACGAACGGGATTAGGAGGCTGTGTAGCCTTCCAATAACGCTTCGGGCGGGTTCAGCGCGTTGATCGCACGCCACACGCGTTCCTCGGCTTCTTCGCGTGGCAGGCCCGCGGGGATGGTTTCGCCGACCTTGTAGGTGATTGTGCCAGGCCATTTGACCCAGCGGCGCGGCGGATAGGCGATGCCGCTGTTCACCGCGACCGGGATCACGGGCACACCGAGCAGGCGGTAGATGCCCGCGAAACCCGAACGCAGCGGCGGCGCCAGCCCATGCGGGATGCGCGTTCCCTCGGCGAACAGGACCAGCGGCCGCTCTTTGGCGAGCGCGGCCTTGGCGGCGTTCAGCATCGCGCGCATCGCCTTGCCGCCGCCGTCGCGGTCGACGGGAATCAGGCCATAGAAATGCGCCGCCTGTCCCCAAACGGGGATGTTGAAGAGCTGTTCTTTCGCAAAGACGGCCGGATGTTCGAACAGCCCCGGCTGTTCGATCGTCTCGAACGCGCCCTCATGCTTGAAGACATAGAGCACGGGAATATCGGGCATGTCGCCCTCGACGACGATTGTCTGGCCAAGGACCAAGCGACAGATCAACCGATGGAACTGCGCCCAGATGCGCACGAACCAGATCGTCGCCTTGTGCGAGACGGGCAGCGAGATCACTGCGCCGATCGAACTGACACTGCTCATCAGGACGAACAGCAACCAAAAGAGGATCGAGCGGAGAAGGGCGACGGTATAGCGCATCGGCGCGCTTCTTAAAGGCCGAGGAGGCCGCCCGCCAGCCCCGCGAGATATTTATGATATTCGCGGAACAGCGTCGCGAAATTGGGCTGGCTGCGCACCGCGTCGGGCAGGATCGTCACCGTGTCGCCGACCGCGCGGCCGATTTCATACTCGGCGCGGCGCATGTGCCAGTCGGTGGTGACCAGCCGGATGCTCTTATATTTGCGGCGCTGCGCCCAGGTTGCGACTTCGGTCGCGTTCGAGCGCGTATCCTCGGCCTCGAACCCCAGCGCGATGCAGCAGTCGAACAGCGACACCGGGCGCTTGTATTCGGCGGCGAGTTCGCGCGGTTTCACCTCGCGTGCGACGCCGCTGATGAGCAGGCGCTTGGCATCACCCGCCTCGAGCCGTTCGAGCGCGCGGTCGATGCGGCCGGGGCCGCCGGTCAGCACGACGATCGCGTCGGTCTTTTGCGCTCCCGCCGGCAGCGGCAACAGCAGCGCAAACCATGCGAAGCCGAGCACCCAGGCCAGAAACAACAGGGAAAAGAGGCGCTTGATCATAATATCTTCTTGAGCGCCGCGAGCAGGGTCTGGCGCGCGGTCAGGGCTGCGAGCGCGATAGCCAATAGCGGCAGCGCCAGCAATAGCACCCAGCCTGCGGGGCCGAGCGACGCGGTCGTCGCGAGCCCCGCGGTGACCCCCGACCATTGCCAGCCGATCAGCAGCAGGATCGCCGCGGCGACGGCGCTGCCGAGCGCGATGCCATAGGCGGTATCGATCGCGATGCGGCGCTGGAACAGCCGTGTAATCTGGCGGTCGGTCGCGCCGATCAGGTGGAGCATCTCGATCGTCGGATAATGGGTGGCGAGCGCGGCGCGCGCGGTCATGATCACCACCGCCGCACTGGCGAGCGTCATCAGCACGACCATGCCGCCTGCGATCCAGGCGAGCGAACGGATCAGCCGCGCGACCGGGCCGAGCCATTCGGCATGCGGGATGATGCGCGCGCCGGGCGCCTCGCGCGCGACGAGCGCCTGCAGGTCGCGCATATGGCCGCTGCGGTCCTCGCCCACGAAATCGATATCGACCAGCGCCGGCAGGGGAAGCGATTTCAGCACCGGGTCGTCGCTACCCTCGCCGCTTCCTTCGCTGCCGAACCATTGGCCGAGCGTCGCCCGGAGCTCCTCCTGTTCGACCGAGCGCGCGGAGCGGACGAAGGGCTGCGCGGCGGCGGCGCGGCGTAACGACGCGGCCTGCTGGGCGCGCGTGACGGGATTTGCGGTGACGATCTGCACCGTGACGCGCCCGGCGATCGCGCTGCCGATCGCATTGGCCGAGCGCGCGAGGCCTACGCCGGCGGCGGCGGCGAGCAGGGTCAGCATCATCAGGATCGCGATCACCCACGGCGTCGGACCCGACAGGCGGCGATCGGGAAGCAGGCGGCGATGCTGGACCGGGACGCGCGGGATGATCATCGGTCAGACCCGGTTCGCCGGCGGATAGCGCAGCGCGCCGGTCGGGTCGGACAGGCGCCCCTTTTCCAGCCGCATCATCTGGGCATTTTCAATCCGGCTGATCAGGTGGATGTCGTGGGTTGCGACGACGACGGTGGTCCCGAGGCGGTTCAGCGCCTCGAACAGGCCGAGTAGCCGCATCGCCATGTCGGGATCAACGTTACCCGTCGGTTCGTCGGCGACAAGCAGTTGCGGGCGTGCAATCACCGCGCGTGCGATCGCGACGCGCTGTTGCTCGCCGCCCGACAGCGTGGCCGGGCGCGCGTCGGCGCGATCGCCGAGCCCGATCCAGCTCAGCATTTCGCCGACCGGCCCCGACAAATCCTCTTCGCCGACGCCCGCGACGCGCAAGGGGAGCGCGATATTGTCGCGCGCCGACAGATGCGGGATCAGGCGGAAGTCCTGAAACACCACGCCGATGCGCCGGCGAAAGCCAGGCAGGCGGTGGCGGGGCATCGCGACCAGATCTTCGCCGAACAGGCGTACGATACCGCGGCTCGGCCGCTGCGCGAGATAGAGCATCTTCAAAAGCGACGTCTTGCCCGCGCCCGATGCGCCGGTGAGGAAATAGAAGCTGCCTGGCTGGAGGTTGAAGCTGATATCACTGAGCACTTCGGCATCGGGGCCGTACCGTAGCCCGACCCCGTCGAATTCGACCATGGCGCCGCCGGGCCGCGCGGGAGCTGCATCGGTCATGGCGTCACGCGCGCGCCATAGTGCGCCTGTGTTGGGGCAAGGAACAGGGGCGCTGGTCCGCTCATTCCGCAGCCTGTCGCACGGCTGTCCACAGAGGACAAGCCGGGAGTGCGACGCAAGGCTTGCAACACCGCGAATCAGCGTGTTTAGAGGAACCCCATGATCCTTGCCTGCCCGTCCTGCCACACACGCTATGTCGTTCCCGATACGGCGATCGGCCCGACGGGCCGCACGGTGCGCTGCGCCAATTGCCGGCATAGCTGGTTTCAGGAGCCCGCGAATGCGCCGACGACGGCCGCCGCCGCACCGCCGCCGCCTACGCCCGAACCC